>NZ_CP102950.1:1200000-2400000 GCF_024741795.1 Arthrobacter sp. CJ23
CCACCAGCGGACCGAAACGGTCCAGCACAAAATCCTCGTTGGGCGTGGTGGTGTAGGTGCAGCTGATGGGAACCGCTGAGGAGGGGTCGACGCCGGGAAGCCACTCTTGTGCGTAGCGCACCAGGGCTTCGAGCTGCTGGGGGACGGGCTCGAACGTGCGTTCGTCGGGATCCATGACGGGGCCGACGCCGTGCCATCCGGCCTTGACGCCTTCGCCCGGGGTGAGCATGCCGTAAACCGGGCTGTACCAGTACTTGTAGGCGGGATCGTCGGGGTCCGGGCTGTGGTTGAAACTGGGCCACACCACGGAGTTGTCCAACGGGGTGAAGTGGGCGGGCTGTTCCTGGGTTACCACCAGCGGCGGCAGTTTAGCCAGCCCGCCGATGACTTTGTTGGTCCACGCCCCTGCCGTGACCACCACGCGGCGGGCTGTGTACTCGGTGTCGTCCGTGACCACCAAAACCTGCTCGTCCCCGACAATCCGGATGTCCCGCACCGGCGTCGAGTACTTGAAGGCGGCCCCACGAGCCTCGGCGGACGTGCGCAAGGCCACCAGCGCCTCCGCGGCGCGGACCCGGCCGGCCTCCGGCACGAAGAGAACGTCGGTGCTGAAGTTCATGCCTTGCCAGCGGCCGGCGGCATCGGCAGCGGAGATGAAGTAGCTCTCGATGCCACGTTCCGCGTGGGCCTCATGGACCTGTGTCAGTCGGGAGACGTTGCCGTGATTCGCGAGCCCCACCAAGTCCAGGAGTGGCTTGCCGGTCTCCGCGGCGAGCTCATCCCAGAGGGTCCTGGCCTCGGTGACGAGGTCCAGGTAATCGGCCTCGGCATAGGCGGTGTTGAAGTTGCGGGTGGCGCCGTGGGAAGCGCCGATATGGTGGCCTTCCTCGAATTGCTCCAGGAGGATCACTGACTTGCCGCTGCGCGCCAGCTGCCATGCGGCTGCCGATCCCATTGCTCCTCCGCCGACAACTACGACGTCAACCTGCATGCCTGCTCCATCCACAGTGTCCAGCGGCCTCCGATCGAGACCACTTTCAATTCTGCCCGCCAGGGAGGCACTAAGGCGCGGTCGGCGCGGTGCTTGGCAGGCGGCGCCCGGCATGGAAGATTGGGACGGGTGAAATTCCTTCACCCGTCACCCACGTCCTCCGCCCGCGGCGCCACCATCCTCCGGGTGGTCTTCGGCGCCCTGATCATGGTGCACGGGCTGCAGAAGCTCGCCGCCGGGCACGCAGCCTTCGCCGCCTCCGTGGCGGCCATGGGGGTACAGAAGCCCGAGCTCATGGCCTGGCTGGTGATCGCCGGCGAGACAGGCCTCGGCCTGCTCCTGGTCCTGGGCGCGCTCACGCGCGTGGCAGGCTTCCTGGCCGCCGTCCTCTACGGGGGAATCTGGTTCGTCACCGAGGTGGGCAAGCCCCTGCTCACGGACAGGCCCGGCGTGAACGCCGAGCTGCTGATCGTCTACATCGCGATCTCCGTGGCCCTCGCCTTCATCGGGCCCGGCGCCCTGTCCGTGGACCGGAAACTGGCCCGGCAGGGCTCCGGCACCCGCCGCTAGCGGGGTGCCGGGGGCGCCTACCGGGCGTCGTTCGGGTACCGGATGCCCAGCTGGGCCCGGACGCCGTCGAACAGCCGCATGGTGTTCAGCGAATCCTCCAGCGGCATGACGGGGCTTTCCGTGAGGCCCTGCTGCACGCAGCGCGTCACCTCACGCAGTTCATAGGTATAGCCGATGCCCACGACGTCGAAGCGTTCGGTCCGCGGTTCGTCCCACCCCGTGCGGACCAGCAGTTCGCGCGGGTTGTTCACCGAGCCGTGCGTCTGCAGGTAGCCCAGGCTCGCTGCCACCGTGGCCACGCGCGGCCCATGGGCCACCAGCGAGGACGTCAGCTGGGCCTGCGCGCCGCTCGCGTAGCCCAGGGTCAGTGCGTTTTGGGTGTCCACGCCGTCGTTGTTCAGGGAACCCACCGCACTGACGGACTGCGGGAAGCCCAGGGTTCCCAACGCCCACAGCAGCGGGTAGACGGTCAGGTCCAGCAGCGCGCCGCCGCCGTCCTTGAGCGCCCAGATGCGCGCCGCCGGGTCGTACGGGGCCGGGAAACCGAGATCGGCGCTGACCCACTGGACCTCGCCGATTTCCCCGCTCGCCGCGATCGAAAACGCGCGCTGCATGCTCGGCAGGAATCGGCTCCAGACCGCCTCCATGAAGAACACCTTCTGCTCCCGGGCGAGCCGGACCAGCTCGGCGGCCTCGCGGGCGTTGATGGTCAGGGCCTTTTCGCAGAGGACGTGCTTGCCGGCGCGGAGCGCTGCCGAGGCAATCTCGAAGTGCTGCCCGTGCGGGGTGGCCACGTAGACCACGTCCACCAGTTCGTCGTCCACCAACCGCTGGTAGCCGGGCACTCCGGCGTGGTCCCCGTAGGCCTTGCTGAAGCCCCGCGACGCTGCGAAGGCGTCGGCCGCTTCCTGGCGCCGCGAACTGACCGCGTAAAGCTCGGCGTCCTCAAGCTGGGCGAGATCCTGGGACACGGAGTTGGCGATGCCTCCCGTGGCCACGACGCCCCAGCGCAGGCGCTTGCCGGTGGCGGCGCGCGGGTCTTGGTTGATCTGGCTGAACAGCCACGGTTTGGCAATATGCAGGCTCATGCCTGACATCCTTCCATCAATGCCCGGGCAGTGCGTCAAGTCACACGCATTGTGAATCTTGTTATGGCCCGCGTCTAGGCTGGTCACATCATCCCTCGCAGAGAGGTTCTGTGGGGAGTTACCGAATGGAGCAGGGATGGGGATTTTTCGTCGCATCATTTTGCCTGTGGCATGGTTGCTGGTTTTCGCAGTGATCGCAGTTGCCCTGGTGAAAATCGCGTTTGTGGACGGCCTGAAGCCGACGGCCTCCGAGCCCGGCCCCATGGCCCAGGTGGACATCCCGGTGATTCCGGCCACCCGCGCCACAGTCACCAACACAGTGCAGATCAAGGCCACCGTGCAGAGCGATGCCGGAGTGGCCATACGCAGCACGGCGGCAGGCAAAGTGGTGCAGACTTTCGTCGAGCCAGGCGTGGCCGTCACCAAGGGCGACCGGCTCTTCCAGATCGCGGCACAGCGGCAGAGCCAGCCGGTGGCCCCTTCGAAGGACGGCGGCATCCCGGCCCCTGCAGCGCCGGTCTACGACTACTTTGACGTGCTGGCACCGGCCGGGGGAACGCTGCACTCGCTGACCGTGCTCGAAGAGCAGCAGCTGAGCGTCGGCGAGACCGTGGGCAAGGTGGACCCCGGGACCTTCACCGTCTCGGGACCGGTCAATGCCGCCCAGCAGTACCGGCTGCTGGGGAAGCCCGGCTCGGCGGAGATCTCCCTTGTAGGTGGCCCGGCACCGTTCCAGTGCACCGGCGTGACGCTCAAGAACAACGCCTCCGACGACGCCGGGACCTCTTCCGCGCCGGGCGGCACCGGTGGCGTGGGCATGTTGGTCCCGGGAGCCTTGGCAGGCCCCGGATCCGGGGGTGCAACGCAGGACAGTGGACCGGCTACCGGCACGCTGAGCTGCGCCATTCCCGCAGGCCGGGAGGTCTTTGCCGGCCTTGGCGCCACCATGACGGTCACTGCCGGCGAGGCGAAGGACGTGGTGACGGTTCCGCTGACCTCCGTAAAGGGCAGCATCAAGGAAGGCCTCGTCTGGCTGGCTGGCACCGGTGCCCAGGGTGCCGGTGCTCAGGGAGCGGCCCCCGAACAGCGCACCGTGGCCCTCGGCCTCAACGACGGCACCAAGGTGGAGGTTATTTCCGGGCTGGCCGAGGGCGAGCAGATCCTTGAATTCGTGCCGGGGGCCCCTGCGCAGATGCAGGGACCCGGCATGGCCGGGCCCGGCGGCGCCGTGTACGGCCCGGCAGGCGGCTGAGCGTGGAGACCCTCGTCAGCCTCAGGGGCGTCACCCGGAGCGTGGTCCTGCCGGACGATCAGGAGCTGCACATCTTGCGAGGTGTTGACTTCGAGGTCCGCAGCGGCGACCATACCGCCATCATCGGCCGTTCCGGCTGCGGCAAGTCCACCCTGTTGAACCTGCTGGGACTGCTGGACGTGCCCACCTCCGGCGAACTGGACTTCCAGGGCGTCCCCGTGCGGCAGCTGCGCGGCAACGCCAGGGCACGGTTGCGCGGTTCCACCGTGGGCTTCGTGTTCCAGCAGTTCAACCTGCTCCAGGGCCGGAGCGCCCTGGACAACGTCATCACCCCGCTCCTGTACGCGAAAGGCCGGGATTTCTGGCGCCGCCGCGACATCGCCATGGACATGTTGGACCGGGTGGGCCTGGCGGAGCGTGCCCAGACCATGCCGAACATGCTCTCCGGCGGGGAGCAGCAGCGGGTGGCGATCGCCCGGGCACTGGTCCGCAGGCCGCGGCTCATCCTGGCCGACGAACCGACCGGTGCCCTGGACGTGGAGACGGGCCAGGCCGTCATGTCGCTCCTGGACACTGTGGCCTCCGAAACGGCGGCGCTGGTGACCATCACCCACGATGCCAACGTGGCAGCCTTGGCCCGTGCCTGCTACCGGCTCGACGCCGGTGTCCTCTCCGAACTGAACACCGGCACCCACGCCGGGCTGAGCACCCACCAGGCGGCGGGGGTGGGCGCATGACCGGCTTCGTCTCCACGCTCGTCGAAGCCTGGCAGGAACTGCGGATCAACAAGGTCCGCATCCTGCTCGCGCTTCTGGGCGTGGCCCTGTCCGTGGCCGCGCTGACGTCCGTGGTGGGCCTGGGCAACCTGGCCCGCGAAGGCATGAAGGCCATGTCCGAACGCAACGGAGGCCGGACGGCAACCGTGGGGCTCAGCGTCAACGGACCCACGCCGCCGGACCCGGCGCAGCTGGAAAAGAGCTTCCAGGGAATTGTCAGCCGCTATGGCATCACCTACTCCACGCATGTGGGGCAGGCACAGGGCAGCTTCCAGTTCCCCCGGGGGGTGCAGCAGGTGCAGGTGACCGTGGTGGACCCCGGCTACGGGGTCCACCACCGCGTGGAGCTGCGGCGGGGCTCATGGTTCGCCGCGGATGATGAGCAGAGGCTGGCACCTGCCGTCGTCGTCTCGGAAGCCTTCTACAACGCCGCCGGACGCCCGGACCTTGCCCGCAACCCCACGGTGAAGATCACCGGCGAGCAGGAAACCACGGCGGTGGTCATCGGCGTCGTACCGGACTCCTATCCGGATATGCCGCCCAGTGCGTTCATGCTGGGGTCCGGGGCCGAGCTTGCCGGAATCGAACCCATGCACGGCGACTTCAAGGTGTGGGTACAGGACGGCCAGGCGGAGGCCCTGCTCGCGGCAATGAAGGCGGACCTGCAATCCGAATACCCGGACATGTACGCCAACGCCTACCGGATGGACTACGCCGCCAACGGCGATCCCTTCGCCGTCGCCCAGCTGGCCGTGGGCGGCGTCGCGGGACTGGTGTTGCTGCTTGGTGCCGTGGGGATGCTGAACATCTCCATGGTCACCGTGCGCTACCGGGTCCGGGAAATCGGTATCCGGCGCAGCTTCGGCGCCACCTCCGGACGCATCTTCGTGGGCGTCATGATGGAGTCCGTGGTGGCGACGGCCGTGGCCGGGCTAGCCGGCGTGATGCTGGCCGTTGCCGTGGTGAAGCATCCCTGGATTGAATCCAGGATTGCCCCCGCCCTCAGCGAGTACCCTGCCTTCCCCGTGGAGGCGGCGCTCTTCGGCCTGGGAGCCGCCGTCCTTGTGGGTGCACTCGCCGGCGCCATCCCGGCGCTGGTGGCGGTCCGCGTGAAAGTGATCGACGCGATCAGGTTCTGACATCAGGTTCTGACGGCCGTCTTGAGCAGGGCAGGCGTTTCCTCGCTCAGCCGGCCCTGGTGGAGGCGGAAACGCCGCTCGGTCTTCTGGGCGAGGCTGCGATCGTGCGTGACCACCAGGATGGTGGTGTTGTGGTCGCGGCTCAGGGAACTGAGCAGCTCGATGATGTGTTCGCCGGTCTGCTCGTCCAGGTTCCCCGTGGGTTCGTCGGCCAGGATGAGCTTGGGCTCGTTGGCCAGGGCCCGGGCGATGGCCACGCGCTGCTGCTCGCCGCCGGACAGGCGGTTCACGCGGCGGCCGTGCTTGTCCGGGTCCAGCTGGACCTGCTCCAGCAGGGCCCGGGCGCGCTGCAGCCGGGCCGCGCGGCGGACCCCGGCGAACTCCATCGGCAGCATGACGTTGTCCACGGCCGTGAGGTTGGGGATGAGGTTGAACTGCTGGAACACGAAGCCGATATCGCGCCGCCGGTACTCGGTGAGCTTGCCGTCCGGCATCCCGGCGAGGCTGACGCCGTCCACCACCACGTCCCCGCTGGTGGGCTTGTCCAGGGCGCCCAGGAGCGAGAGCAGGGTGCTCTTGCCGCTGCCGCTCTTGCCCACGATGGACGCCAGCGTGCCCTTCCCGAGCTCGAAACTGACTCCGTTGACCGGCTTGATGGTGCGGTCCCCGGACTTGAACTGGCGGACCAGGTCCTTGACTTCAATCATGGCTATTCTCCTCGGAGGACTTCGATGGGACGGATGCGGGCCGTCAGCAGCGCGGGGATGAGCGCGCCCACTACGGCCACCGCGAACACTGCGGCGATGCCGGCGGCGATGACGCCGGGGGAGGCGCTCGCCGTGACGGAGGTGAGCAGCTGGGTGGCCCCGCCGAAGGGGTTCCCGCCGGGGCCAGCGGCGCCGCCGCCCGGAAAGCCGCCGCCGGCGATACCGCCGGCAACGCGCTGGCCGGCGCCCGCCGTCGTCGTGGTGGTGGCGCTGGAACTGATCAGCGCGGACGCGATGCTGCCGCTGGCGAAGGACGCGACGGCGGCGCCCACCATGCTGCCCATGGCCACCAGGACCAGGGACTCGAGCACGAACTGCAGCCCGATGGTGCGGTTGCGGGCCCCGATCGCCTTGAGCACGCCGATTTCGCTGCGGCGCTCGCGGACCAGCATCACCATGATGAGCAGGATGATGAGCCCGGCCGTGGCCAGAGCCGCGATGAACGCGACGAGGGAGATGTTCTTGACGCTGTCGAGGGAGCTGACGGCGGTTTGCAGGTTGCGCTGGCCCTGCGTGACGTCGGCCTTGTCCGTGCCGAGGGCGGCCTGGACGGCGGTCTTGGCGGCGTCCACGTTTTCCATGCTGTTGACCGTGACGATCATGCTGGAGAGCTCGTCCGGGGCTTCGGCCAGGGCCTGGGCCTCGGGCAGGGTCAGGTAGACGGCGTTGTTGCCGAAGGCGGTGCCGGCGTCGAAGATGCCCGCCACGGTGTAGCTCTTGTCCTGGATGGTGAACGTGGAGCCGACGCTGAGCGAATTCTTCTCGGCGAGCGTGGTGCCGACGAGCGCCGTGGCTTGGGCGGCGCCGTAGTCGCCCAGGCCGGTGCCGCTGGTGATGTCCAGGGCCTTGCCGGTGCTGTCCACCTCGGCGCCGATGCCGGTGGCCGTGATGGGAAGCGTGAAGGTGCGCGCGGGCTGGGTGCCTCCTGTTGAGCCCGTGCCGCCGCTGGAGTTGTTGCGGTTGCCGAGGGTGCCGGCGTCGATGGCCGCCGTGAGGTTGGTGCTGACGGCGGTGGCCTGCCCGCCGGGACCGCCCGCGCCGCCCGGACCGGCAGCGGTGGTGCCGCCCGCGCCCGTGGTGGCGTCCGTCGTCGTGGTCTGCAGGCGGAGGGCCTTGGTGCCCACCACAGAGGAAACGTTGGGGACGGCCGCCGCCGTCGCAGCCTCGGCCGAGGTGAGCGGCTCGCCGCCACCTTCGAAGCCCTGGCCGCCCGCCGGGTTGACCGTGAGCGTGGTGCCCACCGAGGCGTTGAGCTCCTGGACCTTGGCACCCACGGCCTGGTTGGCCACGAGCATGGCCAATGCCAGGCCGATGGCGACGGCCAGCACGGCCACCACCGCCGCGGTTCTGATCTTGTTGCGGAAGGCATTGCCTACGCTTCGGGCGAGGACGCTCACATTTCTCCTTGGGACCTGGCCCGCCTGATGCAGGGCCTCTGCTCCCACAGTGCTGAGCGCTGCTGTGCGGGGACGGTGGTGTTCCTATGCGTGGGCTGTGAAGCGTGTGGCAGGACCGGGCAGCCGTCCGGCCAAAAGCACGCGGGCACAGCGAAGGCCCCGGTCCGCCGTTGCTGGCGGCCCGGGGCCTGGCTGTCGGGAGACTGCCCGGGGGCGACTACTTGGTGATCGGGCCGAGAACCGGATCGTCCGTGTAGGCCGTCTTGACGTTGGCCTGGGTCACGATCGCCGGCGGCAGCAGGAACGCCGGGACGCGCTTGAACTCGTTCTTGTAGTTGCGGTTGTCGTTGATTTCCAAGGCGACGCCAAGCTGCAGGTCCTTGATCATGGTGATGGTGTGTTCCACGATCTTGCGGGTGTCCTTGTTGATGGTGGAGTACTGCTCGCCCGCCATGATGGACTTCACGGATTCCACCTCGGAGTCCTGTCCGGTGACCACCGGAACCTGCTTGCCGGCGCTCTTGATGGAGGTGATGACGGCGCGGGCAAGGGTGTCGTTGGGGGACAGCACGCCGTCCAGCTCAGTGGAGGAGTAGCTGCCGGAGAGCAGGGAGTCCATCCGCTTCTGGGCGTTTTCCGCCTTCCAGTCCTGCGTGACCGCCTTCTGGAAGTCGGCCTGTCCGGAGACAACCTTCAGGGTGCCGTCGTCGATCTTCGGCTGCAGGACGCTCATGGCACCATCGAAGAACACCTTCGAGTTGGCGTCGTCCGGGGAACCAGCGAAGAGCTCCACGTTGTATGGCCCCGCCTTCTTGGCCTGCATGCCGGCCAGCAGCGCCTGGCCCTGCAGTTCACCGACCTTGAAGTTGTCGTAGGCCACGTAGTAGTCCACGGCCTTGGTGTTGGTCAGCATCCGGTCATAGGCAATGATGACTGCGCCGGCGTCCTTGGCCTGCTGCAGCTGCGTGCCCAGCTGGGCACCGTCAACGGCACCCACCACGATCACCTTGGCGCCGGAGGTGATCATCGTGGAGATCTGGTTCTGCTGGTCCGGAACACCATTGTTGGCGAACTGCACGTTGGCCTTGAAACCTGCCGAGGACAGGCCATCGTTGAACAGCTTCTCTGCCAGCGTCCAGTTCTCACTGGTCTTCTTGGGAAGCGCGACGCCGATCACGGAGTCCTGCGCGAAACCGGACAGTGCGGTGCCCGCCTTGGCGGCTTCGGCGTCGACGTCGGACCGGCCGCATCCTGTCAGGGAGAGCGTGGCGACAGCCGCGAGGACGGTCAGGGTCTTTGCGATTTTACGCATATGGGTGTCTCTTTCTTGGTCCAATAGCAGCCGGCTGCACCGGCCGCCGTCGCGGTCTATTTGGCTGACTCGGCTGGTTCTGCGGGGTGGATGATGTCGGAGATCTTTTCGATCTCTTTTTCCGTGGTGGGCGGCTGGTTGGAGCGCAGGCCGTTCATGAGCATCCCGATGATGGAGCGGCGGCCCTGGCTCTTGTTGTACACATCGATGGCCACGGCGATCAGGAGCACCAGACCCTTGATGATCGACTGCAGGTCGGCGCCCACGCTGAGCAGCTGGAGGCCGTTGTTCAGCACCGCCATGACCAGGCCACCGACGATGGAGCCGATCACGGTGCCGACGCCGCCGCTCACTGCGGCGCCGCCGATGAAGACGGCGGCAATGGCATCAAGTTCCCAGCCGATGCCGTCGGCCGGACCGGAGCTGGTGGAACGGGCCACGAACATCATGCCGGCCAGCGCGGCCATGATGGACATGTTCATCATGACCATGAAGTTGACCTTCTTGGACTGCACGCCGGACAGTTCGGCCGCGTGGCGGTTGCCACCCACGGCGTAGACGTGGCGGCCCAGGATGGTCTTGCTGGTGATGAACACGTAGAGCGCCACCAGGCCCACCAGGATGAGGCCGGAGACGGGGAAGGAGGTTCCGTAGCGGCCGGTGGAGAACAGCCAGGTGACGTACAGGATGGCGCCGGAGAGCAGCACGAGCCGCACCACGGGAACCCAGAGCGGGTCCGGGGTGGCGCCGGTGCGGGCCGCGACGCGGCGGTTGCGGAGTTCCGAGAAGACCAGAGCGGCGATCAACAGGAAACCGAGGATGACGGTGGGGGCGTTGTAGCGGGCGAAGTCGCCAATTTCCGGCAGGAAGCCCGCTCCCATGGCACGGAATTCGTCGGGCACCGGCACGGTCAGGGACTTGCCCACGAACTGGTTGGCGCCGCGGAACAGCAGCATGCCGGCCAGGGTGACGATGAACGCGGGAATGCCCACGTAGGCCACCCAGAAGCCCTGCCAGGCGCCGATGACGGCGCCCAGGGCCAGGCCGAGCAGGATGCCGAGATACCAGGGGATGCCCCAGTCGCGCATGGCGATGGCCACCACGATGCCGACGGCGGCTGCCACGGAGCCCACGGACAGGTCGATGTGGCCGGCGATGATGACCAGCACCATGCCGATGGCCAGGACCAGGATGTAGGAGTTGCCGTTGAACAGGTTGATCATGTTGGTGGGCGTCAGGACCTTGCCGCCGGTGAAAAGCTGGAAGAACAGCACGAGTGCCACGAGGGCAATGATCATGCCGAACTGGCGGGTGTCACCGCCGAAAATCCTTTTGAGTGCATTCATAGTGGTTCCGTCCTCGGGCTTAAGCGGTCTGTGCTGTGGGGGCGGCGTTGTTGCCGCTGCGGGTGGCTGAGGTCATGAGGCGCATCAGGTTTTCCTGGGTGGCCTGTTCCTTGTCCAGGACCCCCGTGATGGCGCCTTCAAAAATGGTGTAGATCCGGTCCGAGAGGCCCAGGAGCTCGGGCAGTTCGGAGGAGATCACAATGACTCCCTTTCCCTGCTGGGCCAGCTGCTGGATGATGCCGTAGATCTCGTACTTGGCGCCGACGTCGATGCCGCGCGTTGGTTCGTCGAGGATGAGCAGGTCCGGGTCGGTGAACATCCACTTGGCCAGGACCACTTTTTGCTGGTTGCCGCCGGAGAGCTTGGCCACGCCTTCGTTCACCGTGGGCGCCTTGGTCCGCAGGCTCTTGCGGTACCCCTCGGCCACCGTGAATTCCCGCCGCTTGTCCACCACCAGGCCCTTGGTGATGGCCTTGAGGTTCGCCGCCACAGTGGTGGTCTTGATGTCGTCCAGCAGGTTCAGGCCCAGGCTCTTGCGGTCCTCCGTCACATAGGCCAGCCCGGCCTTGATGGCCTGCGGGACGTTCCTGATGTGGATTTCCTCGCCGTTCTTGAAGACCTTCCCGGAGATGAAGTTGCCGTAGGAGCGGCCGAAGAGGGAGCGGGCGAGTTCGGTGCGGCCCGCGCCCATGAGCCCGGCGAAACCCACGATCTCGCCGCGGCGCACGGTGAAGCTCGAGTCCTTGCAGACGAGCCGGTCCGCCACCTGCGGGTGGCCGACGGTCCAGCCGCGGACCTCGAACAGCACCTCGCCGATGTCCGGAACGTGCTCCGGGAAGCGCGATTCGAGCGAGCGGCCCACCATGCCCTTGATGATCCGGTCCTCGTCCACACCATCGGCAACGACGTTGAGGGTCTCGATCGACTTGCCGTCACGGATAATGGTGATCTCGTCCGCGATCTGCTCGATCTCGTTGAGCTTGTGGGAAATGATGATCGAGGTGATGCCCCTGCCCTTGAGGCCCAGCATCAGGTCCAGCAGGTGCTGGGAGTCCGATTCGTTCAGGGCCGCGGTGGGCTCGTCCAGGATCAGGAGCTTCACGGACTTGTTCAGGGCCTTGGCGATTTCCACCAGCTGCTGCTTGCCGACGCCGATTTCCTTGACGGGGGTGTCCGGATCCTCGCGCAGGCCCACGCGGGCCAGCAGCTCGATGGACCGCTGGCGGGCCTCGCCCCAGTTGATCACTCCGCGGCGGGCCGGCTCGTTGCCCAGGAAGATGTTCTCCATGATGGAGAGCTCCGGGATCAGGGCCAGTTCCTGGTGGATGATCACGATGCCGGCGGCTTCACTGGCGCGGATGTCCTTGAACTGCTGGACTTCTGCCTGGTAGACGATGTCGCCGGTGTAGCTGCCGTAGGGGTAGACGCCGGAGAGGACCTTCATCAGGGTGGACTTGCCGGCGCCGTTCTCACCGCAGATTGCGTGGATTTCACCTGCCTTGACCCGCAGGTTCACGTTGGACAGAGCCTTCACGCCCGGGAATTCCTTGGTGATGGATTGCATCTCCAGGATGACCGGGCCGCCTTGCGTATCGGGGTTCGTCATGAGCCCTCACGCCTCCAATGCATGACTTCGTTGTCGTCCCCGTTTGAACGGGCTGTCTGATCAGAAAGTAAACTGGATCACAGGTCTTGTCGTCAAGACTTGAACGCAAGAACCGCGTGTCGGCCCGCGTGTCGGCCTGTCAGTTCCGCGTGATTCCGGCCTGCTGGAACACCAGGGCGGCAGCGCCCAGGGCCTCGGCGCGGGCGCCCAGGGAGGACATCGCGAGGTGCGTGGATTCGCCCACCACGGGTACCGCATGGCGCACCAGGCCGCGCCTGATGGGGTCCAGCAGCAGGTCACCGAGCCCGGCCAGCGGGCCGCCCACCACGATCACCTCGGGGTTGATCAGGTTGGCGACATTGCCCAGGGCGCGGCCCACGGCGAGGCCGGCGTCGTCCACGATCCGCTGGGTCGCGTTGTCCCCGGCCAGGCAGTTGCGCACGATCGCCTCGGGCGTCAGGAGCTCCTCCCGGCCCCGCCCCAGGAGCTCGATCATGGTGGTGGTGGAGGCGATGGTTTCGAGGCAGCCGCGGTTGCCACAGCGGCAGATGAGACCGTGTTCGTGGATGGTGGCGTGGCCGATTTCGCCGGTGATTCCCACGTTCCCGTAGTACGGTGCGCCGTTGAGGATGAGGCCGGCGCCGATGCCCGAACCGATCTTCAGGAACATCAGGTTGGCGACGCCGCTGTGCGGCCCCCACGTGACCTCGGATAGGGCGCCCAGATTGGCGTCGTTGTCAACAAACACGGGGAATTGAAGGGCTTCCTCGAGCCGGTGGAGGATGTCGATTCCCACCCATTCCGGCAGGATCGCGCCCTGTGCCACGGTGCCGGTGCGGCGGTCGATGGGGCCCGGAATGCCGGCCCCCGCACCCACCACCGCGCGCCGTTCCACGCCGCTTTCGCGCAGCAGCTTTTCGAGCAGCCCGACGGCGGCCGAGATGCCTTCCTCTGCGTGGTGGCCCAAGGGAAGTTCGACGGATTCCTCGGCGATGATGTTGTAGCCCAGCGAGGCCAGCACCACGCGCAGGTGGCGGCGGCCGAAGTCGATCCCGACGGCCACCGCACCGTTGCTGTTGAGCCTCACGTTGAGTGCCCGGCGGCCGGAGCTCGTGGTGGGTTCCGTGGACACGAGCCCGGCATCCTGCATGATCTTGACGATGTTCGACACCGTGGCCGTGGACAGGCCCGTCTGCCGCGACAGCTCGGCCTGGGTGGATGGCCCGCTCAGGAGGCATTCGATGATGCGCTGCTGGTTGAGGTGGCGCAGGGCTGACTGCGAGCCTGGGTTCCTGGGTGGGCTCTTCGTCGAGCGCTGCGTTGCGGGCATGAAAGACAGCGTGCCGCAAAGCATCCTTGGAGTCAAGAAATGAACGCAAAACCGGAGCGGCCCCGGGGCATCATGAAAAGCGCGACCCGGCCGGACCGGCAAGGGCGATGTGTCCCGGAGCGCCCGCCCGCGGGTCCATTTGCCCCGTGGGCGTGGCCCTGGGGCTGGCTACGCTGGAAACAAGAACAGTCCCCGACGGCGAGAATCCCGGGGAACAGGCGCTATCAAGGTGGTAATGATGCTGCTATCCGTCCTGCAGGCCAACGCGGCAGTCCTGGACGTCGAGGCCAATCTGCGGACAATCGACGCAGCAGCCCTGCGCTCCTCCCAGGCCGGCGCCGGGCTCCTCCTGACGCCCGAACTTTTCCCCGTGGGCTACGCCCCGCTGCGGCTCCATGCCGAATTCGATCCGGCTGCCCTCCCCGGTATCCGGGAGCGCCTGGCCGGCATCGCCCGGGCCCACGGCATCGGCCTGGTTTACAGCCTCCCGGCCGTTTCCCCCGACGGCGGGTGGCACATCACCGCCACGCTCATCGATTCCCGGGGAACGGAGCTGCTGCACTACGCCAAGGTACACCTCTTCGGCGCGGAGGAACGCAAGGCCTTTTCGGCCGCCCAAGCAGCCCCCGGCGTCGTGGATTTCAACGGCATCCGGACTTCGCTGCTGATCTGCTACGACGTCGAGTTCCCCGAGGCGGTCCGCGCCGCGGCCACCCGCGGGGCCGAACTGCTGCTGGTGCCCACGGCGCTGTCCGCCGGATTCGATGCCGTGCCGCAGCTGCTGATCCGGGCCAGGGCGCTCGAAAGCCAGCTCAACATCGCCTACGCCAACCACAGCGGGCACGAGGACACCTACGAGTTCGGCGGCGGCAGCGTCGTGGCAGGTCCGGACGGCGCCCTGCTCGCCGCCGCAGGGGACTCCGCGGTGCTGTTGTTCGCCGAGGTCTCCACCGGGAGCGTGCACACGGCCCGGGAGCAGGTGCCGTACCTGCGGGAACGCCGCCCGGAGCTCTACGGTGCCTGGGAGTCGGGCTTGGATACTCCCTAGGCCTCCCCGGCCCGCAGCAGTTCCTCCGTGTACTGCAGGGCAATCCACAGCTCGGCGCGCACTTGCGCCTGGTTCAGGTCCATCTCCAGCAGCTCGGCCAGGATGCCGATCTGGCGCCGCACGCTGTTGCGGTGCAGGCCGAGCAGCTTTGCCGAACCGTCCCAGCTGCCGTTTTCGCCGAGCCAGCCGCGCAAGACCCCCAGGAGCGGATCGCGCCGCTCGGGCTCCAGTGCCAGCACAGGCTGCAGCAAGCGCTGAGCAAGCATGGTGCCCGCCTCCCGGCCCAGCAGCCCGGCGACGGACCACGTGACCTCATCCACCCGGGCGCTCCTGCCGCTGGACTGCACGCGCGCCCGCAGCGACGTGGCCCGCTGGTAGGCGGCCGCCAACCCTGCCAGCTCCGTGGGGTCGCCGATCACCAGGCGCCAGCCCAGTTTTTCGACGTCCGCCAGCAGGGCGTCGTCCACCTTGAGCCGGGTGACCGCCGTGAAGCCGTAGTCCGTGATCTCCACGAGCTTTGTGTCGAACATTCGCCGCCACTGCAGCAGCTCCCGCACCGGGCCGTCGCCGGCGGGCCAGTCCGGCGCATCCACCTTGATGCCCTGGACCACGCGCATGGGGGCCGAACGGGTGGAGGACAGGCTCTGCGCAAGGAGGTCCTTGAGGCCATTGACGTGCCGGGTGCCGCCGCTGCTGAGGCTTTCCGGATGCAATAGCATAGCCGTGGCCAGCTGGCTCGGGGCCAGTGAACCGCTGGTGCGCTGCCGCACCAGCAGCTCGAGCAGCCCGACGGCGGACTGCACCACGTTGTTCTGCGCCGGCGTCAGGGGAGCGTCGGAGCCCAGGATCAGCGCGCCCAGGTTGGCATCCTTGGTGCTGCGCAGCGGGTGGCCGAACACCCGGGCCGAGCCGGGGAGATCGAAACCGTCCATCTCCACGCGGGGCCCGCTGCCGGAGAGCAAGCGCTCCAGCATGGGGGCCAGCAGCGAAAGCTCGACGCCGGTGCTGCCGCCGGCGGCGTGCCCGCGCGCGCGGACCCTGCCGTCCGCACCGAGCAGCAGGGCCCACACGGGGGCCTGCCGAACCAGCACCGCGAGCAGCTCGTGTTCCGGGCGGGGGGAGAGAACCGCGCGCATGAGCTGGCGGTTGGTGTCGGCAAGCTGGCGGAACACCCTGGCGTTGTCCGATTCCAGGAGCTGGGAGAACTCCAGCCCGATCGCGGCGAACGGGATCGACTCCGGGACCTCCAGCAGCGTCAGATTGTGGCGCCGGCAGGCCTCGAGCAGTTCACGGGGTACGGCGTCGAAATAGGGCCGGATCCCGAAGCCAAGCGCCGCCACCTTGGCCCCCACCAGCCGCCGCACGTAGGCATCCACATTTGTGCTGGAACCGCCCTCGCCCAGGAAGGGCAGCCCGGCCGTGAGCAGGAACTCGCCCTCCGGCAGGTAGGGGGTGGGGTCATCCAGCTCGCTGGGCTCCACCCAGCGCAGCAGCTCGGCGCCGCTGCCGCCGTCGTGAAGCATCTTCAACTCCGGCGGCAGCTGCTCCAGGAACTGCTCAAGCGTGACAAAGCTCAGGCGTGCGGCGGCGGGTTCAAGCGACATTGCCGTGCCCGGCGCCGGCCGGCTCCTGGTAGTCCGGGCATTCGTAGGCGCTGCTCCCGTACACGCGGGGGAGCCGGGGGGCGATCCGGTTGATGATCTCGTCCCCGTGGCTGCCGATGGCGGCGCCCCAGTCGTCGGCGCTCGCGGCCCCGTGGGCGGGATCGCCGAACAGCACGGCGGTATCGCCCACGGCGATGCCCGGGGCGTCGGGCCCCAGGTCCACCATGAACTGGTCCATGCACACTTTCCCGATGACCGGGACGGTCCGGCCGCCGATCTGCACCAGGCTGCGTCCGCTGATGCCCTTGGGAATGCCGTCCGCATAGCCCAGCGGGATGAGTCCCAGGTACCGGGGCTCGTACGTGATGGCCTGGTGCTCGTAGCTGACGCCCGTCCCGGCGGGGACCTTCTTCACCATGACCAGCGGTGCCGTGACGCTCAGCGCCGGGCGGAGGCCGAAGTCCGCCGGATTGAGATGGTCGGCCGGTGCGAGGCCGTAGATGGCCAGGCCGGCGCGGACCATGTCGAAGTGGAATTCAGGCCGGTCAAGGATGTTGGCCGAGCTGGAGACGTGGCGCAGTTCGGGGTCCAGCCCGGAGGCCCGGGCCCCGGCCACAGCGTCTTCGAACTCCGCAACTGCCGCAGCATTGCCAGGGTGCGCGGGCACATCGGCCCATGCCAAGTGCGTCCAAATGCCGCGGACTCTCAGGGTCCCGTCGAGTTCCGCCTGCCGTGCTTGCGCTACGAGCTCGGCCCAGTCCTCCTTGCGCGCGCCGCCACGGCTCAGCCCGCTGTCGAGTTCCAAATGCACGACGGCGGGCCGGCCCAGCTGCCGGGCGATGCCTGCGAGCACCTCGAGTTGGCCGATGCTTCCCAGGGAGACATCGACGTCGTATTCGAGGGCTTCGCGGATGGTCGCACTTGTCTGGGATGCCAGATACAGCCAAGAAAGAATCGGCGCTGTGATGCCGGCCTTCCTCAGCGCGATGGCCTCTGTGAGCTGAGCGGTGCCCAGCCAGTCGGCCCCGGAATTGACTGCAGTCCGGGCTACTTCCACCAGCCCGTGGCCATAGGCGTTGCCCTTGACGACGGCCATGAAGAACGGTGCTTCGGTGCGCTTTTTCAGGGCTTTGATGTTGTCTGAAATCGCGGACAAGTCGACCTTGACCTGACCGGAAAGGGCCGTTGAAGCGGCCTCATGAATGGGTGCATTACGTCTCATGGTTGACCACTATAGGTCATTTTGCACCAGCATGAGAGTTGGCTCACATGCCAGTCTTGTGGAGGGAAACCGAAACTACTCTGAAGGGACGTCAACGGTGACTGTGCCTGTCAACACCAAAGACTCAACCGCGGCCGGCGTTGCCAGGCCGGGCCTGGGCGCTCAGCTTTTGCGCCGCAAGCCGATTGGCCAGATGGTCAGCGAAGCCGGAAGCAGCGAGGGCGGCACGCCGCTGGTGCGCAGCTTCGGCGTCCTGCAGCTGACCATGATCAGCGTCGGGGCCACGCTCGGTACCGGCATCCTGGTCATCCTGGGCGAATCCGTGCCACTGGCCGGTCCGGCGATCTGGATCTCCTTCGTCATCGCCGGCCTGGCTGCGCTCCTCTCGGCAGTGTCCTACGCCGAAATGGCCGGACTGGTGCCCGTGGCGGGTTCCAGCTATTCGTACTCCTACGCCACCATGGGCGAGGGAATGGCCTGGATCTGTGGCTGGTGCCTCGTCCTGGAATACGCCGTGTCCGTCGCCGCGGTTGCCGTGGGCGCCGGGCAGTACGTCAACGAAACACTGGCCGCCTTTGGGCAGTTCCTGCCGGATGCGATGAGCCAGCCGCCGGGAGACGGTGGCGTGGTGAACGTGCCCGCCATGGTCATCGTGGTACTTGCCATGATTCTGCTAGTCCGGGGCGCACGTGAAAGTGCGTGGATCAACACCGCCATCGTCATCCTTAAAGTCGGCATCCTGGTCTTCTTCTGCGCAGTGGCCTTCACCGCCTTCAACACGGGCAACTTCGAGCCGCTCCTGCCGATGGGCGCTGCGGGTGTGTCCGCCGCAGCGTCAAGCGTCTTCTTCTCCTACATCGGCTTCGATGCCGCCTCCACTGCCGGCGAGGAAGCCCGGAACCCCAAGCGTGATCTGCCCCGCGCCATCATGCTCTCCATGGTGATCGTCACGAGCATCTACGTGCTGGTTGCGGTCGCCGCCATCGGGGCCCGCCCCTGGGGTTGGTTCGACGGTACTGAAGCTGCCCTGGTGCAGATACTTCACGAGATCACCGGGCAGCCCTGGATGGCGCTGGTCTTCTCTGCCGGCGCCGTACTCGCCATTGCCAGCATCGTGCTCACCGTTCTCTACGGCCAGACGCGAATCCTGCTCTCGATGTCCCGCGACGGCATGGTGCCCAAGGTGTTCGGTCGTGTCTCCCGCCGCACCGGCACCCCGGTTGCCGGGACGCTCATTGTGGGTACCGCCGTCGCACTCACCGCTGGCTTGGTCCCGCTGGGTGCATTGGCAGACGCCACCAGCATCGGCACGCTGTTCGCTTTCGCGCTCGTCAACGTCGCCGTTATCTATCTCCGGCGCAACCGCCCCGATCTTGAGCGGAGCTTCCGGGTCCCGCTGTACCCGATCACGCCGGTGCTGGGCACCCTGATGTGTGCCTATCTGATGCTCAACCTCGGCGCCGACACCTGGATTACCTTCGGCGTCTGGATGCTGGTGGGCGCCGCCTTCTACTTCGGCTATGGACGCCGGAACTCCAAGGTAGCCGCGCTCAGTGAGCAGGACTACCGTGAACTGACCACCAGGGCCGTGAGCCCGGAACCTGTGAAAGCAGCAAACTCATGACCATCGCCACCGAGTTGACCACCGAGTTGACCACCGAACTCGCCCCCGGGACTGCCGAAGCTGTCGCGGCCCCGTCCGCGGATGCCCCCATCACCATGCTGAACCCGGACTTCCCGTTCAGCTACGACCACTACCTGGCACACCCGGACGGCCTCGGCGCTGTGCCCCCGGAGCTGTACGGCACGGAGGTGGCCGTGATCGGCGCCGGGCTGTCCGGGCTGGTCACCGCCTACGAGCTCATGAAGCTCGGGCTCAAGCCCGTGGTCTTCGAGGCGGACCAGATCGGCGGCCGCCTGCGGACGGCCAGCTTCCCCTCCGCGCCCGGCGTGGTGGCAGACCTGGGCGGCATGCGCTTCCCGGTCTCCGGCAAGGCGTTCTACCACTATGTGGATCTCCTGGGCCTGGACACGCAGGACTTCCCGAACCCGCTGGCCCCGGCCACCTCCAGCACCGTCATCGAGCTCGCCGGCAAGAAACACTACGCGGCCACGGCTGACGAGCTCCCGGAGTTCTTCCACGAGGTCGCCGCCGCCTGGAAGGCCGCCGTCAACGACGGCGCCGCCTTCAGCGAAATGCAGGAGGCCATCAAGGCCCGCGACACCAAGCGGATCAAGGAACTGTGGAACGCCCTGCTCCCGCAGTTGGACGAGCAGACGTTCTACGGCTTCATCGCCGCCAGCGAGTCCTTCAAGGAAGCCGGCTTCGCCCACCGCGAGGCCTTCGGGCAGGTCGGCTTCGGCACCGGCGGCTGGGACACCGACTTCCCCAACTCCATCCTGGAAATCCTGCGGGTGGTCTACACGGACGCCGACGACCAGCACCGTCTCATCACCGGGGGAGCGCAGCGGCTGCCGGAAGCGCTCTGGCACCACGCGCCGTCGGGCATGGCCCACTGGCCCGAGGGCACTTCCCTGGCCTCCCTGCACTCCGGTTCCCCGCGCGGCGCCGTGGACAACATCAGCCGTGCGGACAACGGCGAGCTCCTGGTGCGCGAGCGCTGGGGCCGCGAAACCGCCTACCCCGCCGTGGTGACCACGTGCCAGTCCTGGCTGCTGTCTACGCGCATCCACACCGAGGAGTCGCTGTTCCCCTCGGAGCTGTGGACCGCCATCGAGCGCAGCCACTACATGCAGTCGTCCAAGACGTTCGTGATGGTGGACCGGCCGTTCTGGAAGGACATCGACCCCAAGACGGGCCGCGAAACGCTGTCCATGACACTCACGGACCGGCTCAACCGGGCGACGTACCTGCTCGACGACGGCCCGGACAAGCCCGCCGTGATCCTGCTGTCCTACACGTGGAACGACGATGCCCTGAAGTGGCTCTCGCTCAGCGCCGAGGAGCGCGTCAAGCTCATGCTGCACTCCCTGGAACAGATCTACCCCGGTGTGGACATCGCCAGCCACATCGTGGGCCAGCCGATCACGGTGTCCTGGGAGGCCGACCCCAACTTCATGGGCGCGTTCAAGGCCAACCTGCCGGGGCACTACCGCTACCAGCAGCGCCTGTTCACGCACTTCAAGCAGGACAAGCTGCCGGAGAGCCAGCGCGGCATCTTCCTGGCCGGGGACGACGTCTCGTTCACCGCAGGCTGGGCCGAAGGTGCCGTCACCACGGGCCTGAACGCCGTCTGGGGCGTGGTGAACCACCTCGGTGGAGCCTCGCACACCGGCAACCCGGGTCCCGGCGAGCTGCTGGACGAACTGGGCCCCATCAGCCTGGACTGACCCGGCACAAAAGTTGCGGGGCCCGCTCTGCTTTCCTGGAGGACCTCCAGGAAAGCAGAGCGGGCCCCGCATTGCGGGTTCTAGGCCAATTCTGCGTGCATCTCCCGGTGCGCCGCGGCGAGTTCCCGGTAGTGGGCCGCGTTGTGCTTGACGCCCTCGAACTCTTCGTCGCTCAGCTCGCGGCGGACCTTGGCCGGGACGCCGGCTACCAGGGAACGCGGCGGGATGATGGTCCCTTCGAGGACCACGGCACCGGCAGCGATGAGCGAGCCGGTCCCGATCACGGCGCCGTTAAGGATGGTGGCGCTCATGCCGATGAGGCAGTCGTCCTCCACCGTGCAGCCGTGCACCACCGCAGAGTGCCCCACGCTGACACGCTCGCCCACCGTGCAGGGGAAGCCGGGATCGGCGTGCAGGACCACGTTGTCCTGCAGGTTCGAACCGGCGCCCACGCTGATGGCAGCGGTGTCCGCGCGCACGGAGACGCCGTAGAAGGCACTGGAGTTTTCGCCCAGGCTGGCCTTGCCGATGATCGACGCGGTGGGTGCCACGAAGGCGGAGTCATGGATGGCCGGGGTATCCCCGGCGAAAGTGTAAGAGGGAGCCATGACCCCAGCTTATTTCCCAACTAGGGGACAGCACACGTCGCTACAAGCACTCATAGCGACTCATAGCGACATGTGCTGTCCCTTAGTTGGGTCAGGGCGTGCGCAGCACCAGGAACTGGTAGTGCTGCACCCATTGCCCCGCGCCTGGGCCGGATTCGTCGCCCGTTCCTTCGGGCCAGGTCCGGAAGTGTTCCACGGTGCCGTGCTCGCCGAAGATCCCCTGCACGGTCTCGTCGCTGCGGCGGCTGAAGAACCGCCGGGGTTCCTCCAGGTCCTCCGGGTTGAGGACCTCTTCATCGTCACCTGACCAGAGCCCGACGGCGATCGGCGCGCCGGGTGCGCTGACCCGCACGAGTTCGCCGGCGACGTCGTGGATTCTGCTGTTGGGGACGTGCAAAAGGGTGCTCATCGTCCACACGGCAGGGAAGGCGCCGTCCGGGAACGGGAGGCTGCGCCCGCTGGCGACTGTGGCGTCGAGTCCGTTGCCGCGGGCCAGGTGGATGCTTTCCTCGGACAGGTCCACGCCGGTGTAGTGCAGTCCTGCCCGGACGAACTCCAAACCTTCGACGCCGGTACCGCAACCCAGTTCGAACACCGCGTGCCGGTGCTCGTCCTTGAGCAGGCGGATGAACCACTCGCGGCATTCGACCCGGTGCGGAGTCAGGGAACGCGTGTTCCGGACCGGAGCCTGGCGGTCGTAGAACGCGGCGAGGTCTGCCTCGTGCTCGGCTGGTTCAGGGATGCCCTGCATGGGTCCAGCCTAGAACGCCCAACTGGCTGGCAGTAGTGGTTGTTCTGGGGGCTCAGAACAACCACTACTGCGAGTTACTTGGGCGGGGATCCCGTCAGTTGAACACCACGGTCCGGGTGCCGTCGAGGAGCACACGGTGTTCGGCGTGCCACTGCACGGCCTGGGCCAGGGTACGGCCTTCGACGTTGCGGCCCATCTGGACAAACTGGGCAGCCGTGCGGGCGTGGTCCACGCGGATGACTTCCTGCTCGATGATCGGACCTTCGTCGAGGTCGGCCGTCACATAGTGGGCAGTGGCGCCGATGATTTTCACGCCGCGCGCGTGCGCCTGGTGGTACGGCTTGGCGCCCTTGAAGGATGGCAGGAACGAGTGATGGATGTTGATGGCCTTGCCGTTCAACTCCGTGCACAGATCGTTGGAGAGCACCTGCATGTACCGGGCGAGGACGGTCAGCTCGACGTCGTGCTCGGCGATCAGCTTCAGGAGCCGGGCTTCGGCCTGCGGCTTGGTTTCAGGCGTCACGGGAATGTGGTGGAACGGGATGCCGTAGAAGTCGGCCAGTTCCTCAAGATCCCTGTGGTTGGAGACGATGGCCGGGACCTCGATCGGCAGGGTGCCGGCCCGCTGCTGGAACAGGAGGTCGTTGAGGCAGTGCGCGTCCTTGGAACACAGGATGATGGTGCGGACCTTCCGGCCCACGGGGTTGATCTGCCAGGTCATGCCGAAGGCTTCGGCCACGGGGGCCAGTGCCACGCCGAGCTCGGCCTGCGTGGACGACGTGGTCGCCTCCACGCGCATGAAGAAGTTGCCGGTGCTGGGGCTGCCGTACTGCTGCGAGTCTGCGATGTTGCATCCGGCCTCCAGCAGGGCTCCGGCCACCGCATGGACGATTCCGGGACGGTCCGGGCAGGACAGTGTTACGACAAAAGCGGCAGGCAGGGTGGATTCAGTCACACAGTCAAGCCTACCCGGGCTCCCTTGTTGTACTGTTTAAGGCGTCGCAACTGGCGTTGGGTGGTGTACCACCAGGGAGCGGCAATCATGAAGACCACGGATCGTACGCCTGGGCCGAGGGTCACGTTTTACCGGTGCCATCCCTCGTAATGAGAGGGACGCGGCAACAGCCCTGCCGGTAGCCTGACCTGTAGCAGTACCCCGTTGCCTAGCCAGGAGTTCTTCGTGACTACTACCACCTCCGCGACCATCAGCAACCAGTCGCTTGCCGAGCTTGACCCCGAGATCGCCGCGGTCCTTGACCAGGAACTTGGCCGCCAGCGCGGCACCCTGGAAATGATCGCCTCCGAAAACTTTGCCCCCCGCGCCGTCATGGAAGCCCAGGGCTCCGTGCTGACCAACAAGTATGCCGAGGGCTACCCGGGCCGCCGCTACTACGGCGGCTGTGAATACGTCGACGTCGCCGAGCAGCTCGCCATCGACCGCGTCAAGGCCCTCTTCGGCGCCGAGTACGCCAACGTCCAGCCGCACTCCGGTGCCCAGGCCAACGCCGCGGCACTGTCCGCCATGATCACCCCCGGTGACAAGATCCTGGGCCTGTCCCTGGCCCACGGCGGACACCTGACCCACGGCATGAAGCTGAACTTCTCCGGCAAGCTCTACAACGTAGCCGCCTACCAGGTTGAAGAAGACAACTTCCGCATCGACATGGACAAGCTGCGCGAGCAGGCCATCGCCGAGAAGCCGCAGGTCATCATCGCCGGCTGGTCCGCCTACCCGCGCCACCTCGACTTCGCAGCCTTCCGCTCCATCGCCGACGAGGTGGGCGCCCTGCTCTGGACGGACATGGCACACTTCGCCGGCCTGGTCGCAGCAGGCCTGCACCCGAGCCCGGTCCCGTACTCCGACGTCGTGACCTCCACCGTGCACAAGACCCTCTCCGGCCCCCGCTCCGGTGTGATCCTGGCCAAGCAGGAGTGGGCCAAGAAGCTCAACTCAAGCGTCTTCCCGGGCCAGCAGGGCGGCCCGCTCATGCACGTCATCGCCGCCAAGGCCGTGGCCTTCAAGATCGCTGCCGGCGAGGAATTCAAGGAGCGCCAGGAGCGCGTCCTCGAAGGCGCCAAGATCATCGCCGACCGCCTGAACCAGTCCGACGTCGCCGACGCCGGCGTCTCGGTCCTCACCGGCGGCACGGACGTCCACCTGGTCCTCGTGGACCTGCGCAACTCGCAGCTGGACGGCCAGCAGGCCGAAGACCTCCTGCACTCGGTGGGCATCACCGTCAACCGCAACGCCGTGCCGTTCGACCCGCGCCCGCCGATGGTCACCTCCGGCCTCCGGATCGGCACCCCGGCCCTGGCCACGCGTGGCTTCGGCGCCGCAGAGTTCACCGAGGTCGCGGAAATCATCGCCACCGCGCTGAAGTCCGGCTCCGCCACCGACGTCGAGTCCCTCCAGACCCGCGTCGACAAGCTGGCCGCCGACTTCCCGCTGTACCCGCAGCACGAGCAGTGGTAACCCGCTCCCTCTCGGAGCACTGACACGAACACCCCCGGACACCGATCCGGATCAGCTGACGGGATCCGGCGCCCCACACCAGGCGGCGGATCCCGTTGGCATGAGCCCCCCAACAGCTCACCCACAAGAAAGAGCAGACGGAATGACACAGCCCACCGCACAGATCCTTGACGGCAAGGCCACCGCCGCAGCCATCAAGGCAGAACTGACCGAACGAGTGGCGGCCCTGAAGTCCCGTGGCGTCATCCCCGGAATCGCGACCGTGCTGGTCGGTGCGGACCCGGCCTCGCAGCTGTACGTGTCCATGAAGCACAAGCAGTCGGTGGCGATCGGGATGAATTCAATCCAGCGTGAGCTGCCCGCGGACGCCACCCAGGCCGAGGTTGAGGCCCTCATTGACGAACTCAATGCGGATCCCGGATGCCACGGGTACATTGTGCAGTTGCCGCTGCCCAAGCACATTGACACGGACGCCATCCTTGAGCGGATCGACCCCGCCAAGGACGCCGACGGCCTGCACCCGACCAACCTGGGCCGTCTTGTGCTCAACGTCAACGGCCCCATCGACACGCCCCTGCCCTGCACACCCCGCGGTGTCATTGAGCTGCTGCTGCGCAACGGCTATGACCTCAAGGGCAAGCACGTAGTGGTGGTGGGACGCGGCGTCACGATCGGCCGGTCCATCGGCCTGCTCCTGACCCGCCGCGAGATCAACGCCACGGTGACCCTGACCCACACCGGCACCACCAACATGTCGGAGCTGCTCCGCCAGGCCGATGTGATCGTGGGCGCGGCCGGCGTGAAGCACATCGTCAAGGCCTCGGACGTGAAGCCGGGCGCCGCATTGCTCGACGTCGGTGTCACCCGTGAGACCGACGCTGCCACGGGCAAGAGCAAGGTCCACGGCGACATCGACCCCGCCGCTGCGGAGGTGGCCGGCTGGATTTCTCCGAACCCCGGCGGCGTTGGTCCCATGACGGTGGCCCTGCTCATGACCAACGTGGTCGAAGCCGCCGAACGCCAGCTGGCCCTGCAGGACAAGGCCGGCATCGCCTAGCCAGGCGCGGCCACGACGCTAAGCAGCACGCCGGCAGCACAAACATCAGGCAGGGCGCCTGCTCCCACAGGAGCGGGCGCCCTGCCCCGTTAACGACCCCTCTCGCCGCCTGCTGCTATTTCAGCTGTCCCCGGATCTCTCCGCCCGGGAAGGTCGGGGTATGGACATTGACGTAATAGCTGCGCGGGCTGTCGGCAATGGCCTGCAGTACGGCTTCATCCGCGGCGGCGCAGGCCGAAACCGTCCAGCTGCTGCCCGATCCCACCGTGAGCGGAACCAGCACCGGCCCGGCAACGTTCCGTGGCGCAAGGTGGATGTGGGCCGCCGTGGCCGGCAGGGACAGGTTCCGGGCACTCATGGTGTAGCAGAGCTGGTCCCCGTCGATGGTGTAAGAGAAAAAGCCGTTGGCGCCCGTATTGGAGCCGGTGACCTCCTGTTCGGTGTTCAGCGGTATGGCGGGAACGCCGCCTGGATTGGCACCGGCGGCACCGGCGCCCGCGCCGACGGAAACGAGAGCCGCAATGGCTCCCGCCGCCGCGATTTTCCGTACTCTCGTGCGGTCCATTCTCTGCATGATTTGTCCTCACATCCGGCATCCGAATTGTTGGCACCCCCGGCGGTGTTCACGCTACGCCGCCACCTGCCGCCGCAACAGACCTTGAGGCAACAGACCCTGCGGCAACAGGCCAGGTGCCTACTCCTGCGGGAGTAGGCACCCTGCTCCGTCAGCCCGACGACGCGCGGGCTCTCTCCGGCTAGGCTCAGATCATGCAGCGCCGTTTCCCTGGACCACGCCGTTTTGCCGGTCCGCCCACGAGCTTCCTCGTTATCGCGGTGGCCCTGGTGCAGGTGCTGGGCACCTTGTTCGCGGCAAGCCATCAGCCGGCACAGCGCCCCTTGGATGCGCTCGCCTTTGTCCTGCTTCTGGCAGGACCGGCAGCCCTGGCGTTGCGGAAACGCGTGCCGGCGGCCATGCTGCCCGTCACCCTGGCCGCCACCTTCGGCTACCTCCTCTTCGGCTACGCCTGGGGGCCCATTGCCTTCTCGCTCGCCCTGTCGATTCTCCTGACGGCGGCAGCCGGCCTCCGCGGGCAGGCCTGGCTGGGGGCAGGGATCTGTGCCGCCGCCGTGGTGGTGTCCTCGTACCTGGCGGGGGATGATGCCTGGCCCGTCCGGGCCTCCGCCGGTGTGGCCTGGGCGGCGATCCTGGTCCTGATGGGGGAGGGCTTCCGCCGCCGGGGCGAGCGCATGGCCGAGTACCGGCGCCGGCGCGAGGCCTCAAAACAGGCAGAACGCGACGAGTACCGGCTCACGCTCGCCCGGGACATCCATGACGTGGTGGCCCACTCCCTGTCCATGATCAACGTGCAGGCATCCGTGGCGCTTCACTTGGGCGCCAGCGATCCGGAGCGGCTCCGCCCGGCCCTGGAAGCCATCAAGACCGCAAGCAAGGAGTCCCTGGCCGAGGTCCGCCAGCTGCTCGGCGTGCTGCGCGACGACGTCCCGCTCAGCCCGGCGGCACGGCCCAGCCTGGCCAGGATCCCGGAGCTGGTCCAGAACGCCCGGCTGGGCGGCCTGGAGCTCCGCTATGACAACCGTGCGGAGCCGGACCGGATTGCTCCGGCGGAGCAGGAATCGGCCTACCGCATCGTCCAGGAGGCGCTGACCAACGTCGGCAGGCACTCTGGTGCCGGGTCCGCCGTCGTGAGCCTGGAGCTGAAGGACGGCAGCCTGGTGGTGAGGATCGACGACGACGGCGGGGGCATGCGCGGGGCGCTCCCCGGCAACGGCCTCACGGGGATGCGGGAGCGGGCGGCCGCATTGGGCGGGACGCTTACCTTGAGCGAACTGGCCCCGGGCCTCAGGGTCGAAGCGCTCCTGCCGGCAGCCCAGCCAAACACCACCGAAAGCGGGCACCAGTGATCCGTGTTCTCCTCGCCGACGACCAAACCCTCATCAGGGCCGGATTCCGGGCCCTGCTGGACGCCGAGCCGGACATGGAGGTGGTGGCCGAGGCCGGGACAGGCCGCGAGGCCGTGCGGCTGGCGATGCGCGAAGCCCCGGACGTCATCCTCATGGACATCCGCATGCCGGACGGAGACGGCCTCGCCGCGGCACGGCAGATCCTGGCCGAGCCGCGCCTCGCGCAGACGCGCGTCATCATCCTGACAACCTTCGAACTGGACGAGTACATCGCCGAAGCCGTCCGGGCGGGCGCCGCGGGGTTCCTCGTCAAGGACACCGAACCGGAGGAGCTGATCCGTGCCGTGCGGGTAGTGCACGACGGCGATGCCCTCCTTTCGCCGTCCGTGACCCGCCGCATCATGGCCCAGTTGGCCATGCACAGCCGGGCGGCCGCCCGGACCGTGCCGCTGGGGCAGATCACGGGCCGCGAACGCGAGGTCCTGGCACTGGTGGGCGAAGGCCTGAACAACGCGGAGATCGCGGAGCAGCTGTTCATCACGCCGCTGACCGCCAAGACGCACGTATCGCGCATCATGACCAAACTCCAGGTCCGGGACCGGGCCCAGCTGGTGGTCCTGGCCTATGAATCGGGGCTGGTCCAGCCCGGCTGGAGCAGCTGATGCGGAGCCGTCCGTCTCCCGGCGGAGTACGCCCGCACGCGCAAGTGCATCCCCGCAGCGGACGCGCATGAAACGGCCAACAGACAGACTCGAACCAGAGCCGAAACACGGCTTGCCCGGCCGGAGCGGCGGGGCAGAGAGTTTGGATCATCGCCATGTTGACTGCATTGACCACCACCATCGGGGGAGCCGCGGCACAGCTGCCGGCCGCCGTCGTCGCGCATGGACCCTGGGGAGACGGCGGATTCTGGCCGTTCTTCCTGCTGTTCCCGCTGTTCTGGATCCTGATAGTCCTCCTGTTCGTCTTCGTCGGCCGCCGGACCTGGCGCCGGAACCACCGCTGGGCCGCCACCCAGGGCGCCGAGGGCGTGCTGCGGGAGCGGTACGCACGCGGCGAGATCGACGAAACGGAGTTCCGCCAGCGCCTGGAGGTACTGCGCTCGCAGCCCAAGCCCTAGCAAACGGCGGATTCGAGAGGCCCCTCGCAGAAAACTCTGCAAGGGGCCTTTCACGTATCCCCTGGCTCCACTAGCCTGCTAAGGGTGCACAATGAAGCCATCCGCTCCGCCTCCACGTCAGCCAGCTTCCAGATGAACCCACCCATCGTCATCAGCGCCCGGAACCTCACCAAGACATACGGCGAGCTCACCGCCGTCGATTCCATCTCCTTCGAGGTTCCGGCGGGGGAGTCCTTCGGCCTGCTGGGCCCCAACGGTGCCGGCAAGTCCACCACCATGAAGATGATCGGCGGCGTGTCCCGGCGGACGTCGGGCGAGCTCGGCATCATGGGCCTGGATCCGGACAGCCACGGCCCGGAAGTCCGTGCCCACCTGGGGGTGGTGCCGCAGCAGGACAACCTGGACGAGGAACTGCGTGTCCGTGAAAACCTCATCGTCTACGGCCGCTACTTCGGGCTGCCGCTGAGCTACCTGCGCCCCAAGGCCGACGAACTGCTCGAATTCGCCCAGCTGACGGACAAGGCCAAGTCCAAGGTGGACGCCCTCTCCGGCGGGATGAAGCGGCGCCTCACCATTGCGCGTGCCCTCATCAACGAGCCCCGGATCCTGCTGCTCGACGAGCCCACCACCGGCCTGGACCCGCAGGCCCGCCACACGCTCTGGGACCGGCTCTTCCGGCTCAAAGAGCAGGGCGTCACGCTCATCCTGACCACCCACTACATGGACGAGGCGGAACAGCTGTGCGACCGGCTGATCGTGGTGGACAAGGGCCGCATCATGGCCGAAGGCTCGCCCGCCAGCCTCATCCGCGAGCACTCCACCCGCGAGGTCCTCGAGCTCAGGTTCGGCTCCGAACGGAACGCCGGCATCGGCGCCGAGCTCCAGGGCATCGGCGAGCGCCTCGAGGCGCTCCCGGACCGCGTGCTGATCTACGCCGACGACGGCGAGGCCGCCCTGGAACAGGTCACGGCCCGCGGGCTGCGCCCGCTGACATCGCTGGTGCGCCGTTCCTCGCTGGAGGACGTGTTCCTCCGGCTCACCGGCCGGAGCCTCGTTGATTAGCGGGGAACAGTTGATTAGCGCCCACGCCCCGGCCGTCTCTGCCGCCCGCGCCCGGCGCTGGGGTTCGTTCTTTTATGCCGAACAGGTGCTGCGGGTGATGCGCGGCTACGGCTGGTCCGTGTTCCTGTACAGCGTGGGGCAGCCGGTGGCCTATCTCTTCGCCATGGGCGTGGGTCTGGCGAGCCTCGTGGATGCCAACGCGGGAGGCGTGTTCGGCGGCGTCAGCTACCTGTCCTTCATCGCCCCGGCGCTGCTCGTCTCGGCGGCGGTCATGACGGCCTCCGGCGAGTTCTCCTACCCGATCATGGACGGCTTCAAATGGCGGCGCGTGTTCTTCGGCCCGCACGCCTCCCCGCTGGTTCCGCAGCAGATCGCCGCCGGCCACATCATGGCCAGCACGCTGCGGTTCCTGCTCCAATCGCTGATCTACTTCGCCGTCGTCGCGCTTTTCGGGGCTTCCCCCAGCGGCTGGGGGTGGCTGTCGGCGCTGGTGGCCACGCTGGCGGCGCTCTCCTTCGGCCTGCCCCTGATGGCCTACGCCTCGAGCCTGACCAAGGACTCGGGCCAGTTCGCCCTGGTGCAGCGCTTCATCGTCATGCCGCTGTTCCTGTTCTCCGGGACGTTCTTCCCCCTGGATTCGCTGCCGCTGGCCGTGCGCTGGATCGGCTGGATCTCGCCGGTGTGGCACGGCACGGAACTGGGCCGGGTGCTGAGCTACGGACTCGAGGAGCCGCCGCTGCTGACCCTGGCGCACCTCGTGTTCCTGATGGCCACGGCCTCCGCCGGATGGGTGCTGACGCGCCGCCAATTCGCCAAAAGGATGGGCTCATGAGCGCCGTGGCCGAAGGACAAACGGGACCCCGCAGCGCCCCGGAGGCGGCCCGTCAGCGCAGCTTCGGGCCGCTGTACTCCCGCAACGCCCTGGCCGTTGTCTCCCGCGGCCTCATGGCGGCCAAGAGCAGCACCTGGCTCATCCTGGTGTCCGGCTTCTTCGAACCGGTGCTGTACCTGATCGCCATGGGCGTGGGCCTTGGCTCGATCGTGGGCACCGTCCAGGGCCCCGGCGGGCAGGACATCAGCTATGCCGCCTACATCGCCCCGGCGCTCCTGGCCGTGTCCGCCATGAACGGTGCGGTGTATGACTCCACCTGGAACGTCTTCTTCAAGATGAACTTCGCCAAGCTCTACCAGGGCATGCTCTACACCTCGTTGGGGCCCATGGACGTGGCCATCGGCGAGATCTTCCTGGCCCTGCTCCGCGGACTCCTCTACGCCACCGGCTTCACCGCGGTCATGGGCGTCATGGGCCTCATCACCACGCCGTGGGCCGTGCTCATGGTCCCGGCCTCGGTGCTCATCGCCTTCGGCTTCGCGAGCTTCGGCATGGGCATCACCAGCTTCATGAAGACCTTCCAGCAGATGGACTGGATCAACTTCTTCATGCTGCCGATGTTCCTCTTCAGCGCCACGTTCTACCCGCTCAGCGTCTACCCGCAGGCCATCCAGTGGCTCATCCAGGCCATGCCCCTCTGGCACGGGGTGGAGCTGCTGCGCCAGATCAGCATCGGCTCCTTCAGCCCCGCTACCGCCGTGCACGTGGGCTACTACCTGGTGATGATCGTCCTGGGCATCATGCTCACCACGGGACGCCTGCGCCAGCTGTTCCTGAAGTAGGCCCCGGCCGCGGCAGCCAGGGGCCGCGGCAGCCGGCCCCGCCCCCGCCGTGTTCGCCATCCGTGGAATGGCGCAGGCATACTCCGGGGTTTGCGACAATTGATCCATGCAATCTCTTGGCGACCCCCAGTCTTCCGCACCGTCCTCCCAGCCTGCGAAGGGTGTCCTGAAGGGCTTCCGCATCGGCGGCCTGGGCATGGCGGTGGTGATCACCGCGTTCCTGGTGGCCGTCATCTTCGCCGCCAACCAGAACGATGTGGTGGGCTGGATCGTGGCCGTGGTCTCCTTCGGCTGGCTCCTGCTCGCCGCCTTCGTGGTGTTCAGCATCCAGAAGGCAGCCCAGCGCGCCGGAGCCAAGCTGACGGAAGCCCAGAACGCGTTCAACGCGGCAGCCGGCCGCGCGCCGTCGTCGGGCAGTGCGGACCAGGGCGGCACCCGAGTGGTGTCCGAGCGCAACGAGGCGGACGAGATCCGTGACCTCAAGCTGGACCACTCCTTCAAGATCGTCCAGGTGCAGGTCCGCGTGGTCGAGGACGAGCGCGCCAAGGGCGTTTCCGCGGACCAGGACACCATCAACCGTGCCCTCGAGACCATCGCCATCACGTCCACGAACGCCCGCGACATGATCAAGTCCTCGGGCGGCTCCGAGGAGCCCGTCAGCGGCACCATCATCGACTAGAGTAGGGCGGGTGAGCACGGCATTGAAGAAGGACTTCCTTCGCATCGCATCGGTCAACGTCAACGGCATTCGTGCCGCCTACAAGAAGGGCATGGCCGAATGGCTGGAGCCCCGTGACGTGGACATCCTCTGCCTGCAGGAAGTCCGTGCCCCTGACGAGGTGGTCCACCAGCTGATCGGCGAAGGCTGGCACATCCTGCACGCCGAAGCCGAGGCCAAGGGCCGCGCCGGCGTCGCGATCGCCTCCCGCCAGGAACCCGACGCTACCCGCGTCGGCATCGGCGACGACTACTTTGCCACCACCGGGCGCTGGATCGAGGCCGACTACGCGCTGAAGACCGCCGCCGGCGAGGACACCACCCTGACCGTTGTGAGCGCCTACGTGCACTCCGGCGAGGTGGACACCCCCAAGCAGGTGGACAAGTACCGCTTCCTGGACGTCATGAGCACCCGCCTGCCCGAGCTCGCCAAGCACAGCGCCCACGCGCTGGTGGTGGGCGACCTCAACGTGGGCCACACCGAACTCGATATCAAGAACTGGAAGGGCAACGTCAAGCGTGCCGGCTTCCTGCCCGAGGAGCGTGCGTACTTCGACCGTTTCTTCGGTGAAGAAATCGGATGGAGGGATGTCCACAGGGGTCTGGCAGGAAATGTCGCTGGCCCCTACACGTGGTGGTCCCAGCGCGGCCAGGCCTTTGACACGGACACAGGCTGGCGCATCGACTACCACATGGCCACCCCGGGCCTTGCCGCAGCCGCTGTCTCGGCTGTGGTGGACCGGGCGGCGTCATATGACACCCGCTTCTCCGACCACGCACCGCTGGTAGTGGACTACCGGCTCTAAGCCCCGAAAGTTTCCCCATGACGAGCTCCACCACAACTGAAACCGCCGTGTCCGCCGCGACGGCCACCTCCACCAAACTTGCTGCCGGGGCCAAGCACCGCGTGCTGTCCGGCATGCAGCCCTCGGCCGACTCCCTGCACCTGGGCAACTACCTCGGCGCCCTGGTGAACTGGGTCCGCATGCAGGACGAGTACGATGCCATCTTCTTCATCCCGGACCTGCACGCCATCACCGTGCCGCAGGACCCGGTGGAGCTGGCCCGCCGCACCCGGATCACCGCTGCCCAGTACATCGCCGGCGGCGTGGACGTGGACAAGTGCACGCTGTTCGTCCAGTCCCAGGTTCCCGAACACGCCCAGCTGGCGTGGGTCCTGGGCTGCATCACCGGCTTCGGCGAGGCCTCGCGCATGATCCAGTTCAAGGACAAGTCCCTGCAGCACGGTTCGGATCACGCCAGCGTCGGGCTCTTCACGTACCCGATCCTGCAGGCAGCCGACATCCTGCTGTATCAGCCACACGGAGTACCCGTGGGCGAAGACCAGCGGCAGCACATTGAGCTCAGCCGCGACCTCGCCCAGCGCTTCAACAGCCGCTACGGTGAGACCTTCCAGGTCCCCCAGGCCTTCATCCAGAAGGAATCGGCCAAGATCTACGATCTGCAGCACCCCACGGCCAAGATGTCCAAGTCGGCCGAGTCGCCCGCGGGCCTGATCAACCTGCTGGACGATCCGAAGGTCACCGCCAAGCGCATCAAGTCCGCCGTCACGGACACCGAGACGGAGATCCGCTTCGACCGCGAGACCAAGCCGGGCATCTCCAACCTCCTGAGCATCTACTCCGCCATCAGCGGCCAGACGGTCGAGAAGATCGTGGCGGACTATGAAGGCAAGATGTACGGCCACCTGAAGGTCGACCTGGCCGAGCTCGTCTCGGGGCACCTGGCCCCGATCCGGGACCGCGCCAACGAACTCCTGGCCGACCCGGCCGAACTGGACCGCCTCCTGGCCCACGGCGCCACCAAGGCCCGCGAGATCGCCTCGGCCACCCTGGCCGACGTCTACGCCAAGGTCGGCTTCCTGCCGTACGGCGGAGCCCAGGGAAACCGCTAAGCCCATGTGCGCCGCCGGCAAGCTCAACGCTGAGACCGCGTCCCCCCGGGGTGCAGGCGGTCCGGACGTTGATGCGCGCCGGCAGCCTGTCTCCGGTACCGGCTGCGGTACCGGGGACAGCTTGTGCGTGGGCGTCATCCTCGGCTTCCCGCCGGAGATCGCCGAAGAGCTCCAGCAATGGCGTGCCTCCTTCGGGGACCCCATGGCGGAGGTCATTCCGGCCCACATCACGCTGATCACCACCACGCCCACCCAGGACTGGGACGCCACGCGTGACCACGTCCGGGAGGTCGCCCGGCAGCAGGCCCCCTTCAGCATCACCATCTCCGGCACCGGCTCGTTCAGGCCGGTTTCCCCGGTGGTGTTCGTCAATGTGGAGGACGGCTTCGAGGAGTGCGTCCGGCTACATGAACGGCTGCAGACCGGCCCGCTTGAGCGGCTGCTGCCCTTCCCGTACCACCCGCACGTCACGGTGGCCCACGATGTCGCCCCGGAAAGCCTCGATGAGGCCGAAACGGTCCTGCAGAACTACAGCGCCACTTTCCCTGTGGTTAGCATGGGACTTTACGAGCACGATACCGACGGCATCTGGCAGCTACGGGAAGAGCTGGACTTTGGCAGCGACAGTGACGAAGCACGCGAAGCGGAATCCAGCCCGAGCAGCGGACAAGCCGCCGCTGCCAACTGAGCGCGCCAAGCTCAAGCTCCGGCTGATCCGGCGCAGGCAGGAATGGGGCCACGCCCGCCGCTCCGGCCAGGGCGTCCTGAAATCGGCGCCGGTCCTGTTCAGCCTCCTGCAGGCCAGGCTCTCCACGGTGCTGCCGCTGCGCGCCTGGCAGCACTACGCGCTGCAGCACGGACCCCTCCTGAGCGCCGGCATCGGCTTCACCATGTTCTTCTCCATCACGGGCCTCCTCGCCACGGGCTTTGCCCTGGCGGGCCTGGTCCTGAGCAGCAACCCTGTTTTGGTGGATTCAATCATCGAGAGTGTCTCCCGGGCCGCGCCGGGACTGTTGAAGCTCGACGGCGGCGAGGGCCTGGTGGAGCCGGAGCAGCTTCTGAATCCTTCCGGGCTGGGCCTGACCGCCGCCATCGCGGCAGCGGTCACCGTGTTCACCTCGCTCGGCTGGATGAGCGGGGTCCGGGACGGCCTGCGCGGCGTCCTGCGCCTGCCCGCCCTCGAACGGAACCCCGTGCTGCTGAAGCTGGGGGACGCTGCGACGCTCCTGCTGCTCGGCGTGGTCCTGGTCCTGAGCGCCGGTGTGTCGTTGGTCTTCGGCACCGCCGCGGGCTGGCTGATCGGGCTCCTGCGCCTGGACGAGGCCGTGGCCGGGCCGGTGGCCGGAATCGTGAAGGTCGCGGTGCCGCTGCTGCTGAACTGGGCGACGGCGGCCATCATGTTCCGCCTGGCGGGCGGCCTGAAACTGGGCAGGCGGACGTTCCTGGAGGCCACGGCCCTGGCCGGGGTGGGCACTACCCTCCTGCAGGTCTTCAGCACCGAACTGCTGGCCCGGGCAGGCCAGAACCCCGTCCTCGCGCCCTTCGCCATCATCATCGGCCTGCTCATCTGGTTCAACCTGGTCAGCCAGGTCTACCTGCTCGCCGCCGCCTGGGCAGCCATCCGGGAAGCCGACCTCGGCGAGGCCGGGCCGCCGGCCAAGTCGGCGCTTGGCTCCCGGCACGTCCCGCCCCACGCGCCTGCGGACGCTAAACGGCGTCGAGGTACTGCTCGGCCCACGCGGCGATGATGCGGGCCACGCGGGCTGCCTGACCCTTCCCGGTGAGAAGGTGCTCGCTGCCTTCGAGCGAGATGAAGCTGCGCGGGTGCCGGGCCGTGCGGAAGATCTCACTGGCGTTGTCGATCCCCACGGTGTTGTCGGTGGGGGAATGCATCACCAGGAGCGGCTTGTGCAGCGTCCGGATGCAGTCGCGGAGATCCGCGGCCTCCACGTCCTCCACGAAGTGCCGGCGCACTTCCATGCGCCGCCCGCCGAGGTCCACCACGGCGCTGCCCTCGTTCAGGATGGTGCCGATCTCGGCGTCGAACATGTGCTCCACGTGCTTGGGCTCGAACGGGGCACCCACGGTGACCACGGCGTCCAACCCGGGAACGCTGCGTGCGGCGGCCAGCACCGCGGCCCCGCCAAAGGAGTGCCCCACCAGCAGCGAGACCTCCCGGCCCTGGGCCCGCATGAACTCCGCGGCCAGCACGGTGTCCGCCACCTTGACACTGAAGGAGCCGGCCGACCACTCGCCGCCCGAACCGCCCAGGCCAAGGTTGTCGAAGCGCAGCATGCCCACGCCCTGGTCCGCCAGGCCCTTGCAGATGCGGGACGCGGCCGGGCTGTCCTTGCCGAGCGTCAGGCCGTGCGAGAACACGCCCCAGCCGCGCACCGGGCCTTCGGGCACATCCACGGTTCCAGCCAGCATCTCGCCGCTGCTGCCTTCGAAACTGATCTTCTCCGACTTGGACACGCTGATCTCCTTGTGATTGTCGCTGACCGTATTAACGACGACGGCGCCGTTCACCATCAGTGGTGAGCGGCGCCGTCGTGCTGTCCTTAGGGTGACCGGCGGACTAGATCTTGCGGGCCAGGATGGCCTGCTTGACCTCGGCGATTGCCTGCGTCACCTGGATGCCGCGCGGGCATGCTTCGGAGCAGTTGAAGGTGGTGCGGCAGCGCCACACGCCTTCCTTGTCGTTGAGGATCTCCAGGCGCATGTCGCCGGCGTCATCACGGGAGTCGAAGATGAAGCGGTGGGCGTTGACGATCGCTGCCGGGCCGAAGTACTGGCCGTCGGTCCAGAAGACCGGGCAGGACGAGGTGCAGGCAGCGCACAGGATGCACTTGGTGGTGTCGTCAAAGCGTTCGCGGTCCTCGACGGACTGCAGGCGTTCCTTGGTGGGCTCGTGGCCCTTGTTGATGAGGAACGGCATGACCTCGCGGAAGGACTGGAAGAACGGCTCCATGTCCACGATCAGGTCCTTCTCCACGGGGAGGCCCTTGATCGGTTCAACGGTGATGGGCTTGGTGGTGTCCAGGTCCTTCAGCAGCGTCTTGCAGGCCAGGCGGTTGCGGCCGTTGATGCGCATGGCATCGGAACCGCAGACGCCGTGGGCGCAGGAGCGGCGGAAGGAGACGCTGCCGTCGATTTCCCACTTGACCTTGTGCAGGGCATCCAGCACGCGGTCCGTGCCGTACATCGTCAGCTTGTAGTCGTCCCAGCGGGCTTCTTCCGAAACCTCGGGGTCGTAGCGGCGGACGCGCAGGGTGATGTGGAACGTGGGGATTTCACCGTCGCCGGCCACGCTCGCCGGAAGCTCGATCTTGGAAGCGGGCTCTGCCATTTCGGTAGTCATTAGTACTTACGCTCCATCGGCTCGTAACGGGTGAAGACAACGGGCTTGGTCTCGAGACGGATGCCCGCAACGGATTCGGCCGACGAGTCGACGGTGACGGAGGAGTCCAGGTAAGCCATGGAGTGCTTCATGAACTTTTCGTCATTGCGGTCCGGGAAGTCCTCGCGGTAGTGGCCGCCGCGGGACTCTTCGCGGTGCAGTGCACCAACGGTCATGACCTTGGCCATGTCCAGGAGGAAGCCGAGTTCAACGGCCTCCAGCAGGTCCAGGTTGAAGCGCTTGCCCTTGTCCTGGACCGTGACGTTCTTGTAGCGCTCTTCGAAGGAGTCGATGTCGCTGAGGACCTTCTCGAGGGATTCCTTGGTGCGGAACACCTGCATGTTGGCGTCCATGGTGTCCTGCAGTTCCTTGCGGATCTGCGCAACACGCTCGGTGCCGTTGCCCTCGAGGAGACCGGAGAGCAGGCCGCGGGTCATTGCTTCCGGGTCCTCCGGCAGCTCGACGAAGTCGGCCGTCTTGGAGTACTCGGCGGCGGCGATGCCGGCGCGCTTGCCGAACACGTTGATGTCCAGCAGGGAGTTGGTGCCCAGGCGGTTGGAGCCGTGCACCGAGACGCAGGCAACCTCACCGGCGGCATACAGGCCCGGCACGATCGTGTCGTTGTCCTGCAGCACCTCGGTGGTGATGTTGGTGGGGATGCCGCCCATGGCGTAGTGCGCCGTCGGGAAGACGGGGACCGGATCCGTGAACGGCTCCACACCCAGGTAGGTGCGGGCGAACTCGGTGATGTCCGGGAGCTTGGCCTCGATGTGGGCCGGTTCCAGGTGGGTCAGGTCCAGGAGGACGTAGTCCTTGTTCGGGCCGCAGCCGCGGCCTTCACGGACTTCGTTGGCCATGGCGCGGGCCACGATGTCACGCGGTGCGAGGTCCTTGATGGTGGGGGCGTAGCGCTCCATGAAGCGCTCACCCTCCGAGTTGCGCAGGATGGCACCTTCACCGCGCGCACCTTCGGTGAGGAGGATGCCCAGGCCGGCGAGGCCGGTCGGGTGGAACTGGAAGAACTCCATGTCTTCCAGGGGGATGCCGCGGCGGAAGGCGATGCCCATGCCGTCACCGGTGAGGGTGTGGGCGTTGGAGGTGGTCTTGAAGACCTTGCCGGCGCCGCCGGAGGCGAAGACCACGGACTTGGCCTGGAAGACGTGCAGTTCGCCCGAGGCGAGATCGTAGGAGACCACGCCGGCAACGCGCTTCTGCTTGTACGGCGTGCCGTCTTCGCGCACTGCGTCTTCTTCGACCATCAGCAGGTCCAGGACGTAGTACTCGTTGTAGAACTCGACGTTGTGCTTGACGCAGTTTTGGTACAGCGTCTGCAGGATCATGTGGCCGGTGCGGTCGGCGGCGTAGCATGCGCGGCGGACCGGAGCCTTGCCGTGGTCGCGGGTGTGGCCACCGAAGCGGCGCTGGTCAATGCGGCCTTCGGGCGTGCGGTTGAACGGCAGGCCCATCTTTTCCAGGTCCAGCACGGCGTCGATGGCTTCCTTCGCCATGACCTCGGCCGCATCCTGGTCAACCAGGTAGTCGCCGCCCTTGATGGTGTCAAAGGTGTGCCATTCCCAGTTGTCTTCTTCGACGTTGGCCAATGCTGCACACATGCCACCCTGTGCCGCACCGGTGTGGGAGCGGGTGGGGTAGAGCTTGGTCAGTACCGCTGTTCGTGCGCGCTGGCCGGATTCGATCGCCGCGCGCATGCCGGCGCCGCCGGCGCCGACGATGACTACGTCGTACTTGTGGACCTGCATACTAGATGCTCTTTCTCTCTAATTCAGATGGTCGGCGGAGGCTGCTCCGCTGAGTTGCGCACTGCCGGCCCGGGCCGGCGGCGGCGCGGGAGCCGTTACGGCGCCGGGCAGAAACCGCCGGGCAGCTGAACGCCGTCGACGACGGGGCACGGGTTGAACGTGAAGATCACCAGGGTGCCAAGAATGATGATGACCGTGGTGGCGGCGTAGAGGACTACCTTGAGCCAGAAGCGCGTGGAGTCCTTTTCGGCGTAGTCGTTGATGATGGTGCGGACACCGTTGGTGCCGTGCAGCATGGCCAGCCACAGCATGGCAAGATCCCAGATCTGCCAGAACGGGTCGGCCCACTTGCCGGCAACGAAGCCGAAGTCGATGGCGTGGATGCCTTCGCCCACCAGCAGGTTCACGAAGAGGTGGCCGAAGATGAGGACCACCAGGACGACGCCGGAGAGGCGCATGAACAGCCAGGCCAGCATCTCGAAGTTGCCCTTGCTGCCGCCGGTGCGGTTGTACTTGGGCGCAATCTTGCCGGATCCGATGTTTCCGCTGCGCGGGTTCTGGATGGTGGTCATGGCTTAGTGGCCTCCCAGAGCGAGGGAAAGGTGGCGGATGGCGAAGGCGGCGAAGGTGACCAGCCACAGTGCCAGTACGATCCACAGCATCTGGCGCTGGTACTTTGCACCCTTCTTCCAGAAGTCGACGGCGATGACGCGCAGGCCGTTGAAGGCGTGGAACACAATTGCGGCGACCAGGCCGGTTTCGCCAAGGGCCATCAGGGGGTTCTTGTATGCGCCGATAACGGCGGTGTAGGCCTCAGGGGACACGCGCACCAATGAGGTGTCCAGCACATGGACCAACAAGAAGAAAAAGATCACTACACCGGTAATACGGTGTCCAACCCAGGACCACATGCCTTCACGGCCGCGGTACAAGGTGCCAGCTGGTTTTGTCGGCACTGAATAAACCTTCCTGCAACACAGCGGCGCTGGCATGGGACCACGCGGGGGGAACGCCTGCTGCGAGAGCACTCGTAGCTCAGGCCTAAATCTAGGCTTCGCTCACAGCTTATTCAATTTAGGCACCCCTTGATGTCCCCGCAATTGCGTGAGTTTCGCGGAATAGCGGCAAATCGGGGGTGTTCGTGAGACAAAGGCCACATATCCGTGCCTGTCCGCCGATATCCACCTGCGTCAGATAAGGTACTGCGGTGAGTACAGACAACGCGAGCACCCCGAATTCGCCACTGAGCCGCTTCCACGCGGTCATCCCTGCCGGCGGAGTCGGGACGCGGCTGTGGCCGCTCTCGCGTGCCGCCGCACCCAAATTCCTCCATGACCTGACGGGCTCGGGAAGCACCCTGCTGCGGTCCACCTACGATCGCCTGGGTCCGCTGGCCGGCAACCGCATCCTGGTGGTCACGGGCGTTGCCCACCGCGCCGCCGTCTGCCGGCAGCTCCCCGAGGTCTCCGACGACGAACTGGTCCTCGAGAGCGAGCCCAAGGACTCCGGCGCCGCGATCGGACTCGCAGCCGCCATCCTGCACCGCCGCGATCCGGACACGATCATGGGCTCCTTCGCCGCGGACCAGGTCATCAGCCCGGACGAGCTTTTCCAGGAAACCGTGCGCGAGGCGATCTATACCGCAGCCACGGGGAAGATCGTGACCATCGGCATCAAGCCGACCCACGCCTCCACGGGCTTCGGCTACATCCGCTCGGGTGTGGCCCTGAACGTAGAAGGCGCCCCGAACGCGCACACCGTGGTCGAGTTCGTGGAGAAGCCGAGTGAAGAGGTGGCCAAGAAGTACGTGGAGGCGGGGGACTACGTCTGGAATGCAGGCATGTTCGTGGCTCCCGTGGATCTCATGCTCAAGCACCTCGAAGCCAACCAGCCGGTGTTGTTCGCCGGCCTCCAGGAGATCGCCGATGCTTGGGACACGCCGCGACGCGCCGAAGTAACCGCGCGTGTTTGGCCCACCCTGCCCAAGATCGCCATCGACTACGCCGTGGCGGAGCCGGCAGCGGCGGCCGGGGACGTCGCCGTCGTGCCTGGCACTTTCCGTTGGGACGACGTCGGTGACTTTGCCGCCATCGGCCGCCTCAACAATGCCGGCGACGTGGACGAAGTAACGGTCCTCGGCGAAGGCGCCCGTGTGTTCGCCGAGAACGCGAGCGGCGTGGTGGTGTCGGACACGAAGCGCGTCATTGCCCTGATCGGCATCAAGGACGTGGTCATTGTTGATACCCCGGATGCCCTCCTGGTCACCACCAAGGAGCACGCCCAGCTGGTCAAGGGCACGGTTGACGCGCTCAAGGCCAGCGGCGACACGGACGTTCTCTAGGACCTCAGGCCCCGCGCTTATACCGTCGTTCGTCCCCCGGGACCGCAAAGAGTGAACACGGCGTAACCAAGAGGCGACTTTCAGGCGCGGCCGGGCGCGGATGGCTATGGTTGTGACGTGCGCAATTACTCGACTGAAACCGAGCCGACCCCCGTTGTGGGGCCCTGGCTGGACGACCTTCTGCCGGAACTGACCGAATTCCGCCGTGACCTGCATGCGCACCCTGAACTTTCCTTCAAGGAGTTCCGCACCACGGACAAGCTCGTCGAGCGCCTGGAAGCTGCCGGGCTGAAGCCCCGGCGCTTGGAAGGCACGGGGCTGACGGTGGACATCGGCGAGGGCCCCATCGCGACCGCCCTCCGCGGCGACATCGACGCCCTGCCCATCATCGAGGAGACGGGCCTTCCGTTCGCCTCGAAGAACCACGGCGTCACCCACGCCTGCGGGCACGACATCCACACCGCCACCATGCTGGGCATTGCCCTGGTGCTGCAGCGGATGCACGAAAGCACCCCGCTGGGCGGCACCGTGCGCATCATCTTCCAGCCGGCCGAGGAAACCATGCCCGGCGGCGCGCTGTCCTGCATCGAACAGGGCGTCCTGGAAGGCGTGCCGCGCATCCTCGCCCTGCACTGCGACCCGCGCATCAACGTCGGCCAGATCGGCACGCGCATCGGCGCCATCACCTCCGCCTCGGACACCATCAAGATCGAGCTGACCGGCCGCGGCGGCCACACTTCCCGCCCGCACCTGACCGAGGACCTGGTCTTCGCACTGTCCCAGATCGCCATCAACGTCCCGGCCGTGCTGTCCCGCCGCGTGGACGTCCGCAGCGGCGTGTCCGTGGTGTGGGGCCAGATCTCGGCAGGCTCGGCGCCCAACGCCATCCCCGCCAACGGCTACATGGCCGGGACCATGCGCTGCCTGGACCGCGACGCCTGGCACAGCGCAGGGGAACTGCTCGACGACGTCGTGCAGCAGGTTGCCGCGCCCTACGGAGTGGACGTCCACTTGGAGCACACCCGCGGCGTCCCGCCCGTGGTCAACTCCGAGCACGAGACGGCCATCATCGAGGCGGCCGCCCGCGCCGAGTTGGGGGAGCATGCCGTGGTCCTGACGCCGCAGTCCATGGGCGGCGAGGACTTCGCCTGGTTCCTGGCAGACCTCCCGGGCGCCATGATGCGCCTGGGCACGCACGTTCCCGGCGGCGAGGAGTACGATCTCCACCGCGGCGACTTCATCGTGGACGAGCGCGCCCTCGGCTGCGCCATCCGCGTGCTCACGGCCGCCGCGCTGCGCACCATCCGCGGCGTCTAGGAACCTCCAGCGCGAGAATCCCAGCGCGAACGGGCAGTTGCGGCCCCCTGAACAGCGTTTTTCAGGGCCGCAACTGCCCGTTCGCGCTTCCCTTCCCGGAATTAAGTTGTGCACAATTTAATTGTGGGCTATCGTTTACTCCATGAGTGAAGCTCCCCGCCTCCGGCACCAGGTCTGTTTTGCGCTCTACTCGGCGTCCAAGGCCGCGACGGCGGTCTACCGGCCGTTGCTGGACGCACTCGGGCTGACGTATCCGCAGTACCTCGTGATGCTGGTCCTGTGGGAGCAGGACCCCCGCAGCGTCCGGGAAATCGGCGAGGAGCTCGGCCTGGACTCCGGCACCCTGTCGCCGCTGCTCAAGAGGCTCGAATCCCTGGGTTTCGTGGAACGCCGCCGCTCAGCCGAGGATGAACGCCGGGTCGACGTCCTGCTGACGGACGCCGGCCGCGAGCTCAGCGCCGGAGCACAGGCCGTGCCGCAACGCCTGGCCGACGCCGCCGGACTCACCCCGGCAGAGCTCACCCAGCTGCACGGCACCCTCGCCCGCCTCACGGCCGCCCTCCACGACTCACCCTGACGCTTCTCCGCGCCACCCACCCCCGCGCGAACTGGCAGATAATGCCCTGAAATCAACGGATTGAGGGCATTATCTGCCCGTTCGCGCTCAGGAAATCCACACAGAAAAGGAAACAACCTTGAAGACTCTGTACACAGCCGAAGCATTGGCATCCGGCGAAGGCCGCGACGGCAACGCCCGCAGCAACGACGGCAAGCTGGACGTCTCCCTCGCCAGCCCGGTGGAACTGGGCGGCAACGGCCAGGGCACCAACCCCGAGCAGCTCTTCGCCGCCGGCTACGCGGCCTGCTTCCACTCCGCGCTCCGCCTGGTGGGCCGCAAGGAACGCGCCGATCTCAGCGACTCCGCCGTGGCCGCCAAGGTCCACTTCGGAGCCCTGGAGGGCCGTGAAGGCTACGGACTGGCCGCCGAGCTTGAAATCGCGCTGCCTGCCCTGGACCGCGTCACCGCCGAAGCCCTCATGGCCAAGGCGCACCAGATCTGCCCCTACTCCAATGCCACCCGCGGGAACATCGCCGTGGACATCAAGCTCGTGGAGTTCGCAGCATGAGCGCCGCGCTGCCCACCGTCTCCCGCGAAATCCAGCTCGCCTCGCGTCCGCTCGGCCGCCCGGCCCAGGAGAACTTCCGCATCGCCGAGTCCGGGGTTCCAGAGCTGCAGGACGGCCAGGTGCTCGTCCGCAACCAGTTCATGTCCGTGGACCCGTACATGCGCGGCCGCATGAACGACGCCAAGTCCTATTCGGCGCCCTTCCGCCTGGATGCAGCGCTCGACGGCGGCGCGGCAGGTGAGGTGATCGCGTCCCGTTCAGACGCGCACAAGGTGGGTGACGTCGTCGTGCACCAGCTGGGCTGGCGCGAATACGCGGTGGTGGACGCTGCGGCGGCCACGCCGGTGCCGGCCGGGCTGGCCCCGACCTCGGCGTTCCTGGGTGCCCTGGGCATGACCGGGCTGACCGCCTATGCGGGACTGCTCAAGGTGGCCGAGTTCAAGGCCGGCGACGTGGTGTTCGTTTCCGGGGCCGCAGGTGCTGTCGGCTCCATGGTCGGCCAGATTGCCAAGGCCATGGGCGCATCGAGGGTGATCGGCAGCGCCGGTTCGCCCGACAAGGTGGCGCGCCTGCTGGACCTCGGCTTCGACGCCGCCTTCAATTACAACGACGCTCCCGTGCTGGAGCAGCTCCAGGCCGCGGCGGGGGAGGCCGGCATCGACGTCTACTTCGACAACGTGGGCGGCGAACACCTCGAAGCCGCGCTCTCCGTCCTGAATGCAGGCGGCCGCGTAGCCATGTGCGGCGCCATCTCGCAGTACAACTCCACCGAGCCTGCCGCGGCACCGCGCAACCTCGCCGTGGCCATCGGCAAGCAGCTGACCCTGCGCGGGTTCCTGGTCGGCGGACAACGGCAGCACGCCGCGGAATTCGCCGCCAAAATGGCCGTCTGGCTCCGCGACGGCACCGTCCGTTACGACGAAACCATCGTGGACGGACTCGAAAACGCGCCGCAGGCCTTCATGGACCTGCTGGACGGGGCCAACACCGGAAAGATGCTCGTCCGCCTGTGACTTGCGCACCCGCCTACTGCTTGGTAACAAAAGGTCAACAATCTGCCCTGGAGGGCTGATTTCTGCTACCGGCCTGTGGTCCACGCCACTAGTGTGGAAGTATCAGTGCGCTTCGGCGCAGTGCTGCGAAGCATCAGTGAAAACAGAATTTCTGCCCTGGGTATTCGAAACGGACACTCATTGACCAACCGTCGTAGCGCCAATCTCTTTCTTCCTGGAGGAAAATTGAAGAAACCAATGCGTGCCACCCTGAAGCGCGGTTCAATTGCCGGAATTGCTACCGCGGGTGCGGCAATGCTCGTGCTCAGTGGCTGCGGTGCGGCGCCCGATGCCGGTTCGGGCAGTGCCACGAAAAGCAGCTTCACGGGATGTATAGTCTCCGACTCCGGCGGATTCGATGACCAATCCTTCAACCAGTCCTCCTACGACGGGCTGAAGAAGTCCGAGAAGGACCTTGGCATCACGGTCAAGTCCGCCGAATCCAAGGCCAACAGCGACTACGAAACCAACCTGAACGGCATGATGAGCGCAGGCTGCAACCTGACCTTCACGGTCGGCTTCCTCCTGGGCGACGCCACCAAGGCCGCCGCCGCGGCCAACACGGATAAGCACTTCGCGATCATCGACTTCGCCTACGATGCCCCCATCGCCAACGTGAAGCCGGTTGTCTACGACACCGCCCAGGCTGCCTACCTGGCAGGCTACGCGGCCGCGGCAACGTCGAAGACCGGCAAGGTAGGTACCTTCGGCGGCATCAAGATCCCCACCGTGACCATCTTCATGGACGGTTTCTACGACGGGGTCCAGGCCTACAACAAAGCCAAGGGCAAGTCCGTCCAGGTGGTTGGCTGGGACAAGGCCACCCAGGACGGCTCGTTCACGGGTGACTTCGAGAAGCAGGACACCGGCAAGCAGGTCACCAAGAACCTGCTGGACCAGGGTGCGGACATCATCATGCCCGTCGCCGGTCCGGTCGGCAAGGGTTCGGGCGCCGCGCTCAAGGAAGCCAAGGCGGCCGGCAAGGACGTCAAGCTCATCTGGGTTGACTCCGACGGTTACCTGACTGCTCCCGAGTACAAGGACCTCATGCTCACCTCCGTGATCAAGCAGATGGGCGAGGCCGTTGAGGCGGTCGTCAAGGACGACAAGGACGGCAAGTTCAGCAACGCCGCCTACGTCGGCACCTTGGCCAACGACGGCGTCGCGATTGCTCCGTTCCACGACCTCGATTCCGCGGTTTCCGCCGAAACGAAGTCCGAGCTGGACGCGCTGAAGGCAGACATTGTCTCCGGCAAGCTGGTCGTCCAGTCGCAGGCAAGCCCCAAGAAGTAAACAATTCCTGGACGCGCCGCCAGTACCGTGACCGCGGTACTGGCGGCGCGTTTTTGCCCTGACTAAGCTGTGCCCAAAGCTCATGGGCTTTTGAGCAATGCAGCCGTCCCTCGGACTAAAGAACGGTGGGAGTTGTGAAACTCGAATTGAAAGGGATCTCGAAAGCATTCGGGACCTTTTACGCCAACCAAGACATCGACCTTGTGGTCGAATCCGGCCAGATCCACTGCCTTCTCGGCGAAAACGGAGCCGGAAAATCCACTCTCATGAATGTGCTGTACGGACTCTATGAGCCCACGGCCGGCCAGATCCTGGTCGACGACAAAGTTGTGGCCTTCCGCGGCCCCGGTGATGCCATGGCCGCCGGCATCGGCATGGTGCACCAGCACTTCATGCTCGTCCCCGTGTTCACGGTCGCCGAAAACGTGGCCCTGGGCGCCGAGCCCACCACGCTGGGCGGCGTGCTCAGCATCGACGAAACCCGCAAGAAGATCCGGGACATCTCCAAGCAATACGGCTTCGACGTCGATCCGGACGCCCTGATTGAGGACCTCCCTGTCGGCGTGCAGCAGCGCGTGGAGATCATCAAGGCCCTCGTCCGCGAAGCCAAGGTGCTCATCCTGGACGAACCCACGGCCGTGCTGACACCGCAGGAAACCGACGAGCTGCTTGACATCATGCGCCAGCTCAAGGCTTCCGGAACCTCCATCGTGTTCATTTCGCACAAGCTGCGCGAAGTGAAGGCCGTCTCGGATGTCATCACGGTTGTCCGCCGCGGCAAGGTGGTGGGCGATGCGCCCCCCACGGCTTCGGCCGCGGAGCTCGCCTCCATGATGGTCGGCCGGCCCGTGAGCCTGAGCCTGGACAAGGCCGCCGCCCAGCCCAAGGAAACCACGTTCGTGGTGGAGAACCTGACGGTCCGGGCGCCCAACGGCACCAACGTGGTGGACGGCATCAGCTTCGACATCGCACAGGGCGAGATCCTCGCCGTCGCCGGTGTCCAGGGCAACGGACAGACCGAACTGACCGAGGCGATCCTGGGTATTCAGGCGCATGCCACGGGTTCCATTACCCTCGACGGCAAGCAGCTCCTGGGCCTGCCGGTCAAGGATGTGCTGCGATCCGGCGTCGGCTTCGTTCCCGAAGACCGCACCGTGGACGGGCTGGTGGGCCCGTTCTCTGTTGCGGAGAACCTGGTGCTGGACCTCTACGACCGGGCCCCCTTCGCCAGCGGCATCAGCATGAAGCCCGCCAAGGTGGCCGAAAACGCCAAGGCAAAGATCGAGGAATTCGACATCCGGACGCCTTCGGCCGGCTCCGCCGCCGGAACGCTATCCGGCGGCAACCAGCAGAAAGTGGTCATGGCCCGGGAACTGTCCCGGCCGCTGCGGCTGTTCATCGCGAGCCAGCCGACGCGCGGCGTGGATGTCGGCTCCATCGAGTTCCTCCATAAGCGCATCGTTGCCGAACGCGACGCCGGCACGCCCGTCATGATCGTCTCCACCGAACTCGACGAAGTGATCGAGTTGGCGGACCGGATTGCCGTGCTCTACAAGGGGAAGCTGGTGGGCATTGTCCCGTCAGGAACTCCCCGCGACACCCTTGGCTTGATGATGGCCGGCGTCGGCCCGGAAGGAGGCTCCGATGACCAGTAGCGACCAGTCCAGCAACGATCAGTCCAGCAAGGACAAGACTCCCGCGGAATCCGCGGCGGAAGTTCAAGCGGCGGACATCGCGCTCGACACGGCCGGCGGCACCATGGAACCTTCGCTGGTTCCGGTTTCCTCGCAAAGCGGCGACACCGGGCACCTGCAAGGCAGCCTCATGCGCCGGATCGTCATGGGCAACGGCTTCGTGTCCGTCCTGGCCGTGGTGGTGGCACTGTTCCTGGGCGGTCTCCTGATCGCCAGCACGGACAGTGAGGTCGCACGCACCTCGAGCTACATCTTTGCGCGGCCGTCGGACTTCCTGCTGGCTCTCTGGGAAGCCATGACCAAGAGCTACGTGGCCCTGTTCCAGGGCTCGGTGTTCAACCCGCGCCAGGGCTTCCAGCCGCTGCTCGAAACCATGACCGTGGCCACCCCTCTGATTTGCGCCGGCCTGGGCGTGGCCCTGGCTTTCCGCGCCGGCCTCTTCAACATCGGCGCCCAGGGCCAGATCATCATGAGTGCCACGCTGGCCGCCTACGCCGGCTTCACCTGGCATCTCCCCTTTGGCCTGCACCTGCTTCTGGTAATTGTCATGGGTGTCATCGGTGGTGCCTTCTGGGGCGCGATCGTGGGCATCCTGAAGGCGAGGACAGGGGCTCATGAGGTCATTGTGACCATCATGCTGAACTATGTGGCCCTGTTCCTGCTGGACTTCCTGCTGAACACGGCAGCGTTCCGGCGGCCGGGGGACAACAGCCCCATTTCACCGAGGCTCGATGAATCGGCCACTTACCCGCTGCTGATTCCGGGTTCCCGGCTGCACCTGGGCTTCATCGTGGCCCTGGCTCTGACGTACGGCGTGTGGTGGCTGCTCAACCGGTCCACCATCGGCTTCGAGTTCCGGGCCGTGGGCGCGAACCCCATCGCGGCACGGACCGCAGGGGTCAAGGTCCCGCAGGCCACCATCCTGGTGATGGCCATGGCCGGCGCACTCGCCGGTTTCGGCGGTGTGGCACAGGTGGCCGGAACCGAGAAGGTCCTCACGGGCGGCGTCGCCGCCCAGATCGGCTTCGACTCGATCACCGTGGCGCTGCTTGGCCGTTCCACGCCGTGGGGCACGTTCTTCGCGGGCCTGCTCTTCGGGGCCTTCCGCGCCGGCGCCGTGCAGATGCAGATCCAGACCGGAACTCCCATCGACATTGTCCTGGTGGTCCAGTCCCTGATCGTCCTGTTCATCGCGGCACCCCCGCTGATCCGCTCCATCTTCAGGCTTGAGACCAAAAAGAAGAAGAAGACGCCCAAGGCAGCCCCGAAGGCCGCCGTCGCCAACGCCACCGGAGGTGCCAAATGAGTGCCGCAACAACCGCTCCCAAAGCTCCGGCCGGCGCACCCGTTCCCGGCCTCGGATTGCGCCCGTCGATGAAGGTGCCGCTATCGCTGGGCATCCTGGCGCTCGTGGCCCTGGTCTTCTTCGGCCTGCTGGGCCCGGACCAGACGGCCGAAATGAAGATCAGCGATCCGGATGACGCCATCGCGCTGCCCGCACTCATGATCCCGGGCCAGGCCGGCGGCATCCTGCTCGCCGTGCTGCTGCTGGCCATGGCGGCCTATGCGGTCTACCTGTGGACCCGCGGACAGCGCTCACCGAAGTGGCTGCCGATCGCGTTCGCCGTGGTGTTTGTCTTCGCCCTGCTCGTCTGGATCGTTGCCGGCGCACGCCAGCCGTCCATTTCCTTGGCAGGGCTGGTGGCGGGTTCCGTGACGCTGGCTGTTCCGCTGGTGTTCGGTTCGCTGTCCGGAGTCCTGTGCGAGCGTGTGGGCGTGGTCAACATTGCCATTGAGGGCCAGCTCCTCTTCGGCGCCTTCACGGCGGCACTCGTTGCAACCGTCACGCACAATGCCTATGTGGGGCTTCTTGCCGCCGCCGCGGCCGGTGCCTTGGTGTCCATGGTCCTGGCAGTGTTCAGCATCAAGTACCTCGTCAACCAGATCATTGTGGGCGTGGTCCTGAACGTGCTGGTTTCCGGCCTTACGGGCTTCCTGTTCGGCACGGTCATGGTCCCGAACAAGGAGCTGTTCAACACCCCGGCCCGGCTGGACATCCTGCCCATCCCGTTGCTCTCCGACATCCCGATCATCGGGCCCATCCTGTTTGAGCAGTCCGTTGCCGGCTACCTCATGTACGTGGCCGTCGCCGTCATCTGGTTCGGCCTGTTCAAGACCCGCTGGGGCCTGCGCGTCCGGGCCGTGGGGGAGCACCCCCAGGCCGCCGACACGCTGGGCATCAACGTCAACGCCACCCGCTTCTGGAACGTGACGCTGGGCGGTGCTGTTGCCGGCATCGGCGGCGCCATCTTCACGCTGGTGACGATCGACTCCTTCACCAAGGAGATCTCCGGCGGCCGAGGCTTCATCGCCCTGGCGGCCCTGATCTTCGGCCGCTGGAACCCCATCGGCGCCTTCCTGGCCTCGCTGCTCTTCGGCTTCGCCTACAACCTGCAGTCCATCCTGGGCATCATCGGCACCCCCGTGCCGAGCCAGTTCATGGCCATGCTGCCGTACCTGGTGACGATCTTCGCCGTCGCCGGTCTGGTGGGCAGGTCGAGGCCACCTGCGGCCAGCGGCATACCGTACGTGAAGGGCTGAGCCTTGGCTGACACCGACGTGGATTGGAAAGCGCTGGAGTCGGCCGCCGTTGCCGCCATGGAACGGGCCTACGCGCCGTATTCGCGGTTCCCGGTGGGGGCGGCGGCCCTCACCGAGGACGGCCGGATCATCAGCGGCTGCAACGTCGAGAATGCCAGCTACGGCCTCACCCTCTGCGCCGAGTGCGCACTGGTGGGGCAGCTCCACATGAGCGGCGGCGGCCGCCTGGCCGCCTTCTATTGCGTGGATTCCAAAGGCAACGTGCTCATGCCCTGCGGGCGCTGCCGGCAGCTGCTGTACGAGTTCCGGGCGCCGGGCATGCAGCTCATGACAACGCAAGGTATCAAGACCATGGACCAGGTGCTGCCCGATGCCTTCGGTCCGGAACATCTGGAGGAGACCCGGTGACACAAGCAAGCGAACCGTTTGATGCTGTCCAGATCATCAGCATCAAGCGGGACAAGGGCACCTTGAGCCCGGAGCAGATCGACTGGACGGTGGATGCCTACACCCGTGGCGTGATCGCCGAGGAACAGATGGCAGCCCTGAACATGGCCATCCTGCTCAACGGTATGGACCGCGCCGAGATCTCACGCTGGACGGCGGCGATGATCGCCTCGGGCGAGCGGATGGACTTCTCCGCGTTGAGAAGGCCCGACGGCGGCATGAAGGCCACCTCGGACAAGCACTCCACCGGTGGCGTGGGGGACAAGATCACCCTGCCGCTGGCACCGCTGGTGGCCGTCTTCGGCGTGGCCGTGCCGCAGCTTTCGGGCCGCGGACTCGGTCACACCGGCGGCACGCTGGACAAGCTGGAAGCCATTCCGGGCTGGCGTGCGGCACTAAGCAACGACGAGATGATGGCCCAGCTGCAGGATGTGGGTGCCGTCATCTGTGCCGCAGGTGCAGGGCTTGCCCCGGCGGACAAGAAGCTCTACGCGCTCCGTGACGTCACGGGCACGGTGGAGGCCATTCCGCTCATTGCGTCCTCGATCATGAGCAAGAAGATCGCCGAGGGCACAGGCTCGCTGGTGCTCGACGTCAAGGTCGGCTCCGGCGCCTTCATGAAGGACCTGGCCAAGGCCCGCGAGCTCGCCGAGACCATGGTGGCGCTGGGCAAGGACGCGGGAGTCCACACGGTGGCGCTCCTGACCAACATGGAGACGCCGCTGGGGCTCACCGCCGGCAACGCCATCGAGGTGGAGGAGTCCGTGGAAGTGCTGGCCGGCGGCGGCCCGGACGACGTCGTTGAACTGACCCTCCGGCTCGCGGAAGAAATGCTGGCGGGGGCCGGAGTGCACGGCGCCGATCCCGCCGCCGCGCTCAAGGACGGCCGCGCCATGGACGTGTGGAACCGCATGATCGAGGCACAGGGCGGCGACCCGCGGGCCAAGCTCTCCGAGGCCAGGGAATCCGAGACGATCTACGCGCCCGCAGACGGCGTGCTCGTGGGGCTCGACGCCTTGTCCGTGGGCGTTGCCGCCTGGCGCCTCGGTGCAGGCCGGGCCCGGAAAGAGGACATCGTGCAGGCCGGGGCCGGGGTGCGCATGCACGCCAAGCCGGGTGCCACCGTGCGTGCGGGCGAGCCCCTCATGACGCTCCTGACGGACACGCCGGAGAGGTTCGCGCGGGCCAAGGAAGCCCTCGAGGGAGCCGTCGTCATTGCACCGGAGGGGTCTCGCCCCGCGCAGCAGCTGATCATCGACCGGATCGCCTAGCGTTACCGCCCAACTTGCTCCCCAACCTCGCTGCGCTCGGCCGGGGCCCCTCGCAAGTTAGGCTGGGTCTCTCCCGGGTTGTCCGTTTCGGGCTGCCCGGGAGAGCAAGCATCCGGCTGCCAGTGGGGGAGCCGCAACCGTGAGGAAACCGTGCAGGCCATCAACGACTTCATCCTGGCAGCCGCAGGACAGCCCTGGGTGCTTCTGTTGGTGCTTGCCTGTTGCGTGATCGACGGCTTCTTCCCGCCGATCCCCAGCGAATCGGTAGTGGTGGGCCTGGCTGCCGTCTCCGCCACCGCCGGCGTGCCCAATGCCTGGCTCCTGGTGCTTGTCGCCGCCATTGGCGCCTTCTCCGGCGACAACCTTGCCTACCTGATCGGACGCAAGGTGGGCGTGCAGCGCTGGCGGTGGATGCGCACGCAGCGCATGCAGGGCGCGTTCCGCTGGGCCGGCCGCGAATTGCGGCGCCGGGCAGCCTCCCTGATCATGGTGGCCCGATTCATTCCCGTCGGCCGTGTGGCCGTAAACCTGACCGCCGGAGCCACGCACTTCAGCCACGGCAAGTTCGTGGCGCTCACCGCCATGTCGGCCGTCCTATGGGGCGGATATTCGGTGGTCATCGGCGTGTTTTTCGGGCAGTGGTTCGAACACAACCACCTGCTCGGAGCCATCATCGCCATCGCCTGTGCCGTGGTCCTTGGCATCATCATCGACCGCGTCATCAGCAAGGTCCGCGGTTCGGTCCCTTTGGAGGGGGAGAACATCCCCGAAGAGGATGCGCCGCCTCCACCCTTGGTATGACGCTCACGACGCCGGAAGATCCGCCCACGGGAGGACGCCGGAACGTGCCGTCCCCCGGTAGCGTTAAGGCTGTGTCCCCTTGGCCGGGGCGTAGCGAACGACGCCCCGGCCATGCGACACTAAGAGCGACTTCCGTCACAGTGTCAAGTCATACTCGTCTAGGAGCCATACCGCGTGGAGTTTATTAATGAAGCCGTGCTCCATGCAGCCGGACAGTGGTGGATCTACCCGCTACTGCTCGTCTTCTTTTTTGTCGACGGCTTCGCGATGGTGGTTCCCAGCGAGACCCTCATTGTTGCCCTCGCGGCCTTCTCCCGGCACAGCGGCGAACCCAATCTGTGGATTCTGGGACTGACCGCCCTCGTCGGAGCCATGGCCGGGGACAATATGGCCTACCTGCTCGGCCGCAAGATCGGCTTGGAGCGCTGGCGATGGATGCGCAAGCCCAAGGTTCAGAAGGTGTTCGCTTGGGCACGGTATGAGCTGGAGAAGCGGGGCGCCGTGCTCATCTTCACTGCCCGCTATATCCCGTGGGGCCGTGTGGCCGTGAACTACGTGGCGGGCACTACGGCTTTCCCGCGCCGGAGGTTTTTCCTGCTAGACGCCTTCGCGTGCGTCACCTGGGTGGCGTATTCCATCGGGATCGGCATTCTGGCAAGTTCCTTCCCCTGGCTGCACCACAACCCCCTGCTGAGTGCCGGCATTGCCGTGGTTTTCGCCGTCATTCTGGGCATCGTGATCGACCACCTTCTGCGCTGGTGGCACAAGCGCCTGGGCCGCCATGACGCCCGGCCCGCCGTCGTGGAGGCCCCGGCCGCTGAATCAGCCACAGCCACCGCAGCCCCGGCCGCCACCACGGCCGCCGAGCCTGCCAGGAACTAGCGCCGGACGGGTGCCGACCCCAGCGCCCCAGCGCGCCCCCCTAGCTCGCAAGTCCCCATCGGCTCCCAAACTTCGCTTCGCTCAGTTCGGGGCCCTCGCCGATGTGGGCCCCCGCCCGGGGACCCCTGCGCGCTAGTCTTAGTACGTGACTGAGCCCATTGTTGACGCTGCCCCTGCCCTCGACTTCGATCTGAAGAGCCTGCCGAAGGTTTCCCTCCACGACCACCTGGACGGAGGACTGCGCCCGGCCACCATCATCGAGCTGGCCCAGGCCGTCGGCCACACCCTGCCCTCCACGGATCCCGTGGCGCTGGGCGAGTGGTTCCGCGAGTCCGCTGACTCCGGTTCCCTGGTCCGCTACCTCGAAACCTTCGATCACACCATCGCCGTGATGCAGACCAAGGAAGGCCTGGCCCGCGTGGCCAAGGAATTCGTTGAGGACCTTGCCGACGACGGAGTCGTGTACGGCGAAGTCCGCTGGGCACCCGAGCAGCACCTTCAGAAGGGCCTGACCCTGGACGAGGCCGTCGAGGCCGTGCAGGAAGGCCTGGAAGCCGGCGTCGACGCTGTGGAGGACAGCGGCCGCCAGATCCAGGTGGGCCAGCTCATCACCGCGATGCGCCATGCCGACCGTGGCCAGGAAATCGCCGAACTGGCCGTCCGCCACCGCAACACCGGGGCCGTGGGCTTCGACATCGCCGGCGCCGAGGACGGCTTCCTGCCGTCCCGCTTCAAGGACGCCTTCACGTACCTCGCCGAGAACAACTTCCCCGCCACGGTTCACGCCGGCGAGGCCGCAGGCCTGGAGAGCATCCAGTCCGCCCTCGTGGACGGCCGCGCCCTGCGCCTGGGCCACGGCGTGCGCATCGCCGAGGACATCCTGGTCGAGTTCGAGAACAACTCGGAGGACGACGGCGAGGAAACCGTGGGCATGGTGACGCTCGGCAACGTGGCCTCCTGGGTCCGCGACCGCGGCATCGCCCTGGAAATCTGCCCCTCCTCGAACCTGCAGACCGGCGCCATCGCCGCCTTCGGTGAGGACATTGAAAGCCACCCGCTGGACATGCTCTTCCAGCTCGGCTTCAACGTCACCATCAACACGGACAACCGCCTCATGAGCGGAGTGACGCTGACGGACGAATTCGAGCTCCTCGTCGAAACCTTCGACTACGACCTCGATGACCTCCTGGAGCTCACGCTCAACGCCGCCGAGGCAGCGTTCCTGCCCCTGGACGAGAAGGAAGCGCTGGTCGAGTACATCAACGACGCCTATGCCAACCTCGCCTAGCAACAGCAACAGCAACAGCTACAGCAACGGGATGGCTGTCGTCGAGCTCGTAGCTGCCATCGCGGCCCTGCGGGAACATTGCCCGTGGACCGGTGCGCTCACCCACGAATCGCTGGTGGAGTACCTGGTGGAAGAAGCCTACGAAGTGGTGGAGACCATCGAGGCTGGTGCTGCGGGTTCCGGCGGCGTGGGTCCGGGCTCTCCCGATGAACTCCGCGGCGAGCTGGGCGACGTGCTGCTCCAGGTGGTGCTGCACGCCCGGCTCGCCGAGGAACACGGCCGCTTCGCCTTCGACGACGTCGCCCACGGGCTGTATGCCAAGATGGTGCGCCGCAATCCGCACGTGTTCAAGGCCGACGGCTCGCTGCAGGAGACCTTCCCCGCCACGGTGGAGGAAATCGAGCAGAAGTGGGATGCCGTCAAGCGGGCCGAGAAACCGGAGCGTGCCGATCCCTTCTCCGGAATCCCGGCGCACCTTCCGGCCTTGGCCCGTGCGCAGAAGTCACTGGACCGGGCCGCCCGCGCGGGCCTGCCGGCCGGCCCCAACGCCGTGGTGGCCGCCGTCGGGATCCCAGGGATCCCGGCCACTGAGGACGCCCTCGGCGAGCTGCTGCTGGCCGTCGTTGCCGCTGCCAGGGAGCAGGGGTTCGACGCCGAACGCGCCCTCCGCGGGGCCGTGCGGCGCTACCAGGGGAGCGTTGACGGCTCTTCATGACATGAGAAGCCGGACACCGTTCCGTAACGGGCGCCACTCTCGACTACGCTAGTAGCGACGAGGACGTCTTGATTTTCCCTCTAGATTCCCAGTAAATCGCTTCACCATAAGGAGCACATCCATGGCCATTATCGATGCCATCCACGCCCGCGAGATCCTTGACTCCCGCGGCAACCCGACTGTAGAAGTTGAGGTCCTGCTCTCCGATGGCCAGATCGGCCGCGCTGCAGTTCCCTCCGGTGCCTCCACCGGCGAGCACGAAGCCGTTGAGCTCCGTGACGGCGACAAGGGCCGTTACCTTGGCAAGGGTGTCCAGAAGGCCGTTGACGCCATCATCGACGAGATCTCCCCGGCCCTGATCGGCTTCGACGCCACGGACCAGCGCAGCATCGACCAGGCCATGATCGACCTCGACGGCACCCCGAACAAGGCGAAGCTCGGCGCCAACGCCATCCTGGGCGTTTCCCTGGCCGTTGCCAACGCCGCCGCCGCTTCGGCAGACCTGCCGCTGTACAAGTACCTGGGCGGCCCGAACGCCCACGTCCTGCCGGTCCCGCTGATGAACATCCTCAACGGTGGCTCGCACGCAGACTCCGACGTGGACATCCAGGAATTCATGATCGCCCCGATTGGCGCCGAGACCTTCTCCGAAGGCCTGCGCTGGGGTGTTGAGGTCTACCACAACCTCAAGTCCGTCCTGCAGGCCAAGGGCCTCTCCACCGGCCTGGGCGACGAGGGCGGCTTCGCGCCGAACCTGCCGTCCAACCGCGCCGCACTGGACCTGATCCAGGAAGCCATCACCAACGCCGGCTACACCCCGGGCAAGGACATCGCCCTGGCCCTGGACGTCGCCTCCTCCGAGTTCTTCAAGGACGGCGCCTACCAGTTCGAGGGCAAGGCACTCTCCGCCACCGAAATGAGCGCCTACTACGCCGAACTCGTTGCCGACTACCCGCTGGTTTCCATCGAGGACCCGCTGGACGAGAACGACTGGGAAGGCTGGAAGACCCTCACCGACACCATCGGCGACAAGGTCCAGCTGGTGGGCGATGACCTGTTCGTCACCAACCCGGCAATCCTGCAGCGCGGCATCGACACCAAGACCGCCAACTCGCTGCTGGTGAAGGTGAACCAGATCGGTTCCCTGACCGAAACCCTGGACGCCGTTTCCCTGGCCCAGCGTGCCGGTTTCACCACCATCACCTCGCACCGCTCCGGCGAAACCGAGGACACCACCATTGCTGACATCGCCGTTGCCACCAACGCGGGCCAGATCAAGACCGGTGCCCCGGCCCGCTCCGAGCGCGTCGCCAAGTACAACCAGCTGCTGCGCATCGAAGAGGAACTCGACGACGCCGCTCGCTACGCTGGACGCAGCGCGTTCCCGCGTTTCAAGGGCTAATACCCGTAGAAACAACTGACCGGTGGCTATGGTGGAATGACCATAGCCACCGGTTCTGTTTAAGGTCCGCCCTCCGATCCGCGGGCCACCACGCAGTTCACAGCACGCGCAGCAACCCGCCAGGCAAGCACCGGGCATTACAGGAGTGTCATGGCCACCCGCCGACCCAAGGTTCCCCGGGCCGATGCCCTGGGCAGGCAGCCACAGGACAAGCAGCCCCAGGACCGGCAAACACAGGACAAGGCCGACGGCGGCCAGGTCATCCGCGCCGACTTCGGCGGCACCCGCCAGGGCCCCGCCGCAACGTCTCCCGCCGCAGCCTCGCACGCGACTGCAGCGTCCGACGGCGGCAAGGCGGCCAAAGCTCCGAAGGCGGGGACTGCCAGGAATCCGGCCGGCAAAGGTTCGGCCGCCAAGTCTTCCGCCTCCAAGTCCTCCGCCGCGAAGGCGCCCCATGCGAAGGCTGCGTCCGCTGCGGCAGGCAAGACCGGCGTCGGCGGCTCCGATGAGACCCCGCAGCACGATCCCGTCCCGGCCAAAGCGTTCTCCGGACGCATGCTGGCCCTCGCCGTCGTGATGATTGCGATCACCATCATGCTGGCCCCTACGGTGAAGATCTTCTTGGAGAAACGTGCCGAGATCTCGGCGCTCGAGGCCGAGATCGAGAGCAAGAAGAGCGAACAGGCCGAGCTCAACAAGCAGCTCTCGCGCTGGCAGGATCCCAACTACGTGAAACAGCAGGCCCGCGACCGCATTAACATGGTTATGCCGGGTGAAACGGGCTACTGGGTGTTCGGCGGAGATGTTCCGGCCGGGACGCCGGGTGGCCGCACCGGCTCAGGAGCTTCCGGAAGCCCGGCAAATCTGCCTTGGGTGGACGCGTTGTGGGAGTCCATCAGAAGATCGGCAACAGACTAGACGCGGTGCCCGCCGCCGTCGTGTCCGCACTGGACACGGCCACCAGGGAAGGAAGGATGGCAGCGCAGTGGAACAGAACACGGCAGCCGTGCCGCAGGAATCCCGCCAGCCATCAGCACACGACCTCGAGGTGCTCAGCCGCCAGCTCGGCCGGCCGGTGCGCGACGTCGTAGAAATCCCCGCGCGCTGTGTGTGCGGCAACCCGCTGGTCGCCGCCACCGCGCCGCGCCTCAGCAACGGGACACCGTTCCCCACCACGTTCTACCTGACCCACCCGGTCATCACCTCAGCCGTGTCCCGGCTGGAGGCCGCCGGGCTCATGAACGAGATGAACGATCGGCTCACAGCGGACGAGCCCCTGGCCGCCGCGTACCAGGGTGCGCACGAGGCCTACCTCCAGGCCCGCAATGACATCGCCGGACGCTCCGGTACCGGTGCCGTACCGGAAATCGACGGCATCTCGGCCGGTGGCATGCCCACCCGCGTCAAGTGCCTGCACGTCCTGGTGGGCCACTCGCTGGCAGCCGGTCCCGGCGTGAACCCGCTCGGCGACGAGGCCATCGAGGCCATCAGCGAGTGGTGGACCAAGGACCGCTGCTACTGCGACGGCGCCTGGGACACCGCGGGGGAGGCCCCGTCCCGGGACCTCAGCCGCCACGGGCCACAGGGCCTGCCGGACATTGTGGGCCGCCCGGCCCCGGTGCGGAAGTCCAAGACGGACGCCGCCAGCCCTGCGGACGCGGCTGCCAACGCCGCCGGCGCTGCCGACGCAAACCTTGCCGGGGGCGAGGCATGAGCCGCGTGGCCGCCATTGACTGTGGCACCAACTCCATCCGCCTGCTGATTGCCGACCTTGCCGCCAACGGGGCCACGGCGCCGTTGGCGGACGTGGTCCGTGAAATGCGCGTGGTTCGCCTTGGCCAGGGCGTGGACGCCACGGGCGAACTGGCTCCGGAAGCGTTGGAGCGCACGTTCGAAGCTACACGGGAATACGCAGGGCTGATCAAGGAACACGGCGCCGGGCGCATCCGCTTTGCCGCTACCTCGGCCACCCGTGATGCCCGCAACCGCAGTGTCTTCGTGGACGGCATCCGCGAGCTGCTTGGCGTGGAACCCGAGGTCATCTCGGGGGATGAGGAAGCGGCCCTGTCCTTCGCCGGCGCCAGCAGTGTGTTGCCGGCCCGCGAAGGCGACGCCATCCTGGTGGTCGACCTGGGCGGTGGCAGCACCGAGTTCGTGCTGGGCGACGCCACCGGCGTCATCGCCGCCAAGTCCGTGGACATCGGCTGCGTGAGGCTCACCGAACGGCACCTGCGTAACGACCCGCCGACGCCGGAGCAGATCGCCGCGGCGGAAGCCGACGTCGACGCCGCCATTGAGCTCGCATCCTTGACGGTCCCGCTTGGCCGGGCCACCGCCGTCGTCGGCGTTGCCGGATCCATCACCACCATCACCGCCCATGCGCTGGGACTCGAGGAATACCAGCCCGGGCGCATCCATGGTGCGCGGCTGGACCTCGGCACCATCAGCGATGCCGCCACGAGCCTGCTGGAGATGAGCCGCGACGAGCGGGCCGCGCTGCCCTACATGCACCCCGGCCGGGTGGACGTGATCGGAGCGGGCGCCCTCGTCTGGCGCCGCATCCTGGAGCGGGTGGCAGCCGCCAGCGGCGGCGCCATCACCGGCGCCGTGTCCAGTGAACACGACATCCTCGACGGCATCGCCCTGAGTATCAGATAGGCGAACCGGCCGGGACTGCCACGCAGAGACCGCCAAGCGCCCCGACTTCCAGCTGATGGGACCCCCGAATGACCCCGCGACACCAACGGAGCCGCCGGACCGTTTCCGCTGCCCTCGCTGCCCTGCTCGCAGGCGGCAGCCTGGCCGCGGGGCTCTTCACCGCGCCTGCGGCCTTCGCAGATTCCTGGCGGGACAAGGAATACTGGCTCAAGGAATCCGGCATCTCCAACGCCTGGCAGGTTTCCAAGGGCGCCGGAGTCAAGGTGGCGATCATCGACAGCGGCGTGGAGGGCGACCACCCGGACCTGAAGGGGGCGGTGGTCGGCGGCACCGACGTTTCCGCGGCCGGCACCCCCGACGGCCAGAAGGGCATCGGCTCCAAGACCGAACACGGAACGCTCGTGGCCACCATGCTGGCGGGCCGCGGCCACAAGACGGCCACCGCGTCCCCGTCCCCGTCCCCGGGCGCGGCAGCAGGGGGACCGGACGGCATCATCGGCGTGGCGCCCGAGGCCGAACTCCTCACCGTCTCCGCGTGGCTGGGCTCCCCGAACCCCGGCGGCAAGTCGGACCAGGAACAAATCCCCGACGCCGTGCGGTGGGCCGTGGACAACGGCGCCAAGGTCATCAACATTTCGCTCGGCAGCACCTTCACCGATTGGCCGCAGAGCTGGGACGCAGCGTTCCTGTATGCCGAACAGAAGGACGTGGTGATTGTGGCCGCCGCCGGGAACCGGATCGGCGGCAGCATCCAGGTGGGCGCGCCGGCCACCATCCCCGGCGTGCTGACCGTGGCGGGCCTGGACCGCTCGGGCAAGGCCAGCGTCGATTCGTCCTCGCAGGGCATCAGCATCGGGGTGGCGGCCCCGGCCGAGAACCTCGTGGGCGGCCTCCCGGACGGGGGCTACGCAGAATGGGCGGGAACCTCCGGCTCCGCGCCCATAGTCTCCGGCGTGGCCGCGCTGATCCGCTCCAAGTGGCCGGAGATGACTGCCAAGCAGGTCATCAACCGGATCGTCACCACGGCCAAGGACGCAGGTACCCCCGGCAAGGACCCGATCTACGGCTTCGGGGTGCTGGACGCCGAGGGCGCACTGAAGGCCGATGTTCCCGAGACAGGGGCCAACCCGCTGGGCTCCATCGCGGATTGGATCCGAGTCCACCGCCGGGGTGATTTCTCCGCGCCCACCCCGGAACCGAGCGAGAGTCCCAGCAGTGCCGAGCCCACGCTGCCCAACCCCACGGTGCCTGTAGCCAAGGCGCCGGCACGGGTTGACGACGCCCTTCCGGCGGCCGTTGTACTGGGCTTCGGAAGCCTGTTCCTGGCCATCGTGATCGGCGCCGCCGTGCAGCTGCGACGCACCTACAAGAACCCTCCAGCGGCGCCGGAAGAGGCCGAGACCGGGACCCTCAACAGGGTGGAACCGCCCACCCCGACATAGTTAGTGAAGTTTTTCACAAGGTGTTGTATTCTGTATCCATGGCAACCACCCCTGAGCTCATTGACCGTCCCCGTGTTCTCGTTGTCGGCGGCGGTTACGTCGGCCTGTACGTAGCACTCAAGCTGCAGAAGAAGATCGCGAATGCCGGTGGCATCGTCACCCTCGTTGATCCCCTGCCCTACATGACGTACCAGCCCTTCCTTCCCGAAGTGGCTGGCGGCAACATCGAGGCACGCCACGCCGTCGTCTCCCACCGCCAGCACCTCAAGCAGACCGAGCTCCTCCAGGGCCGCGTCACCAGCATCGACCACGCCAACCGCACCGCGGTTGTTGCCCCGGCCGATGGTGGCGCACCGTTTGACGTTCCGTACTTCGACGTCGTGATTGCTGCCGGCGCCATCACCCGCACCTTCCCGATCAAGGGCCTCGCGGACAAGGGCATCGGCCTGAAGACCATCGAGGAAGCCGTTGCGCTGCGCAACAAGGTCCTTGAGCGCATCGAAGCCGCCTCCACCATGACGGACGCCGCTGCCCGCGCCAAGGCCCTGACCTTCGTGGTTGTGGGTGGCGGTTTCGCCGGCATCGAATGCATCACCGAAATGGAAGACCTGGCCCGCGCCGCGGTCAAGAACAACCCGCGCATCAGCCAGGAAGAAGTCCGCTTCGTCTTGGTCGAAGCCATGGGCCGCATCATGCCCGAGGTCACGGCACCGCAGGCCGAATGGGTTGTGGAGCACCTCCGCAGCCGCGGCATCGAAGTCCTGCTGAACACCTCGCTGGACAGCGCCGAAGGCAACCTCAAGCTCATCAACCTGCCGGAGAAGACCCTGGCCCAGGAAGTCGAAGCGGACACCCTCGTGTGGGCCGCCGGCGTGCAGGCCAACCCGATGATCCGCTCCACCGACTTCCCGCTGGAGCCCCGCGGCCGTGTCCGCGTCCTCCCGGACCTGCGCATCGCCGGCGACGAAGGCATCATCGACAACGCCTGGGCCGCCGGCGACATCGCCGCCGTCCCGGACATCACGGGCAGTGGCCTGCCGGACGGGACCTGCGTCCCGAACGCGCAGCACGCACTGCGCCAGGCCAAGCGCCTCGCGAAGAACCTGTGGGCCTCCCGCTGGGACAAGCCCCTGGTCGACTACAAGCACAAGAACCTGGGTGCTGTTGCCGGCTTCGGCGAGTGGAAGGGTGTTGCCAACATCAACATCGTCGGCCGCATCGGCCTCAAGGGCGGCCTCGCCTGGCTGGCACACCGTGGCTACCACGGCATGGCCATGCCCACCGTGGAGCGCAAGATCCGCGTGATCCTCGGCTGGATCCTTGCGTTCTTCATGGGCCGCGACACCACGCAGCTGATCGACCTGGACAACCCGCGCGGCGCCTTCGTGGCCGCAGCAACCCCGGCTCCCAAGCCGGCCGCTGCTCCCGCACCGGCTGCCGAGAAGCCTGTGGAGGCTCCCGCCGAGCTCAAGACCCCGGTATCGGCTGACGCCAAGTAGCCCACGCCCGACGGCGGCCGCCCCCTTCTGGGGAGTGGCCGCCGTCGTCGTTTAACCGTCGTCGTTTAGGCTGTCCTCATGGCTGGCGAAAGCGATTTGAAGACCCTGCTTGAATCCCTGCATCCGGTGGTCCGCGACGGCGACTACGTCTATGCGCTCTGGCCGCACGGCAAGCCCCTGGAGGGCGCGGTGGAGGCCGCAGTCCGGGAAGCCGAAGGGCTGACCGTGGTCCTGCGCCGCGAGGAGGCGGACAGGCTCGGTCTGGCGTACGACTTCGTGGCCGCCTGGATCACCCTCCAGATCCATTCCGCGCTGGAGGCGGTGGGACTCACCGCCGCCGTAAGCACGGCGCTGACCGCCGCCGGGATCAGCTGCAACGTCCTGGCCGGCTTCCATCACGACCATCTCCTGGTGCCCGCCGGGGAGTCCGGCCGTGCGATGGAGGTGCTGGCGCTGCTGGGCCGTGGGGTCCTGCTGCGGACGGAGCGGGCCGAGGACCGCGAGGCCATCCTGGAACTGACGGCGCAGGCCTTTTCGATCTCGCCGGTGACGGGGTTGCCCGTGGCCGGGGCGCCCGTGGAAGTGGGCCTGCTGCGTGAGCTGTTCGAATGCGGAGGCTACCTGCCGGAGTTCAGCATCGTGGCCGAGATCGGCGGCGACATCGTGGGCCATGTCATCAGCACCCGCGGCTCGGCTGGAAGCCTCGAGCTGCTGGGGCTGGGGCCGATCAGCGTCCTGCCCACGCTGCAGCGGCGCGGCATCGGATCGGCGCTCATGCGCGAGACGGCCGCGCGGGCCGCGGCGGCGGGGGAGAAGGGCATCGCCCTGCTGGGCAGCACGGAGTATTATCCGCGCTTCGGCTACGTGCCGGCCAGCTCGCTTGGGATTGAAGCCCCGGACCCTGCCTGGGGTGACCACTTCCAGCTGCTGGCACTCCCAGGCTGGCCTGACGGCGCCCGCGGGACGTTCCGCTATGCCGAGCCGTTCCAGGGTCTCTAGCGGGAATACTCCTCCGGCTGGGATACCATGGTGCGGGCGCCCCAGTAGCCCAATCGGCAGAGGCAGCGGACTTAAAATCCGCTCAGTCCGGGTTCGAGTCCCGGCTGGGGCACAACTGCCGTTCAGGCGCCCTCCAGCGGATTCCCGCGAACCTCCGAGGCTACCGCCGAATCCGGCCACGATTCCTCACAGGCAACGAGCGTTATAGGGATGTGACCTGAATCACTTATCTTCCGGCTCCGATTGCATTAGTTTGAGTCTTAATCAGGAACACCTGGTAATCGCATCAAAGGCACGTTCGCACCTTTCGATCGAGGAGACTATCAATGTTTGATCTTTCCCAAGCGGCTCCCCGTGCGGCCAAGCTGACAGCGCTTGGAATCGGCGTGGCCCTTCTGGCCACGGCTTGTGGTGGGACGCCCGCCCCGAGTACGACTGGAACCACCACCACCGCCGCGGCCGGAGGCATTTCCTGCCCGGCGCCGGGTGCAGGGGCGGGAGCGGGCAACACCGCGGCTGCCACCCAAACGGGACCGGTGCCTGCCGCGACAACCACCACGGATACTGCGCTCAAGATTGGGTCGCTCCTGCCCACCACCGGCAACCTGGCCTTCCTCGGCCCACCCGAAATCGCCGGTGTGAACCTCGCTGTGAAGGAAGTCAATGCCGCCGGCGGCGTCCTGGGCAAGCCTGTGGAGGTCACGCACCGCGACTCCGGCGACACCAAGACGGATACTGCCACGCAGTCGGTCACGGCGCTCCTGGCCGGGGGCGCGCAGGCCATCATCGGTGCTGCGTCCTCCTCGGTCTCCAAGACGGTCATCAACCAGATCACCGGCGCCGGCGTCATCCAGTTCTCGCCGGCAAACACCTCGCCGGACTTCACCACCTGGGACGATAAGGGCCTGTACTGGCGCACCTCACCATCCGACGTCCTTCAGGGCAAGGTGCTGGGCAACTACATGGCCACATGTGGTGCGCAGACCGTTGGCATGATCGTCCTAAACGACGCCTACGGCACCGGCCTGCAGAAGAACGTCAAGGAGGCCTTCGTCGCGGCCGGTGGCAAGGTTGTTGCCGAGGAGCTCTACAACACCGGTGATTCGCAGTTCCAGGCACAGGTGGACAAGGTGGTTGCCGCCAAGCCGGACGCCATTGCCTTGATCACCTTTGACGAGGCCAAGTCCATCATTCCGCTCCTTACGGCCAAGGGCATCAAGGGCAGCCAGATGTTCCTTGTAGACGGAAACACCTCGGACTACAGCAAGAATTTCCAGCCAGGCACCCTCAAGGGAGCCCAGGGCACCATCCCGGGCACCTTCGCCAAGGACGCCTTCAAGCAGAAGCTGCTGGCAATCGATCCCGCGCTGAAGGACTACAGCTACGCCGGTGAGTCCTACGACGCCGTGAACCTGATCGCGCTGGCTTCCGAAGCGGCCAAGAGCACCAAGGGCACGGACATCGCAGCAAAACTCAAGGACGTGTCTGCAGTGGGTGACAAGTGCTCCGACTTCGCCTCCTGCGTGACGCTGCTTCGCAACGGCAAGGACATCGACTACGACGGCCAGTCCGGTCCGGTGACCTTCTCCGATGCCGGTGACCCCACTGAGGCGTACATCGGTATCTACGAATACGAGGACAGCAACAACTACAAGCCGGTCAAGGAAGAGTTCGGCAAGCTCTAAGCCGCACGAGCCTTAGCCAGCAACAGCAGAAGCCCTCGCCGGGAAACCGGCGGGGGCTTCTGCATGCGCCCCGTGTCCATGCGCCCTGTGTCCATGCGCCCGTTGTCCGTGCACCCGTTGTCCGTGCGCGCCCCGTGTCCATGCGCCCGTTGTCCGTGCACCCTGCGGCCGTCCACGTACTCCAGGGGGCTGCCTGTGCGCTCTGGCCCCCCGGGCACAAGCAAGGGGCCCTGCGGAAGCTTTGTGCTTCCGCAGGGCCCCTTGTGGAACGCCCGGTGGTGCCCCTACTCGACTTCGTCGGCCAGGGTGCCCAGGTACAGCTGGATGACCTTGGGGTCCTTCATGAGTTCCCGGCCGGTTCCGGTGTACGCGTCCTTGCCCTGGTCCAGGACATACCCCCGGTCGCAGATCTGCAGGCAGCGGCGGGCGTTTTGTTCCACCATGATGACGGAGACGCCGGCCCGGTTGATCTCATGGACCCGCAGGAACGTTTCGTCCTGCTTAACGGGGGAGAGGCCTGCCGAGGGCTCATCGAGGAGCAGCACGGCCGGTTCCATCATCAGCGCGCGTCCCATGGCCACCATCTGGCGTTCACCGCCGGACAGGGAACCGGCTCGCTGGGCGCGCCGCTTGCCGAGCTCCGGGAAGAGGCTGGTGACGAAGTCGAAGCGCTCCGCGAAGTCCTTCGGCCGCTGGAACATGCCCATCTGCATGTTTTCCTCGATGGTCAGCGTCGCGAACACATTGTTGGTCTGGGGCACGAAGCCCACGCCCTGCGTCACCAGCTTGTTGGCCTTGAGCCCGGTGAGGTCCTGCCCGCGAACCACCACGGAGCCGGAGTGGACCTTGACCAGGCCGAACATGGCCTTGAGCAGCGTCGACTTGCCGGCGCCGTTGGGGCCGATGATGCCGATCAATTCGCCCTTGCGGGCCTCGATGCTGCAGCCGTTCAGGATGTTGACGCCGGGCAGGTACCCGGCCACAAGATTGGTGACGGTGACGACGGCGTCGTCCGAGGGAGCCGTGCTGGGCGCCGGCATTGCGCTGGTTGCGCTCATTTCTGCTCCTCTTCCTGGGCTTCGGCAACTTCGGCGGCAATGACGTCCGTGGAGAGGATGCCTGCGTCTTCAGTGCCCACTACGGATTCCTCATCGGCTTCGAGTACGGCCTCGAGTTCCCTGATGCCTTCGGTGTCGCCAAGGTCCACGTCGTGGTGCGCGCCCAGGTAGGCGTCGATCACGGCGGGGTTCTTCATGACCTCGCCCGGCGGGCCTTCGGCCACGATCTTCCCTTCGGCCATGACCACCACCCAGTCGGCAATGTGGCGGACCATGTTCATGTCGTGCTCCACGAACAGCACGGTCATGCCCTCGGCCTTGAGGTTCTTGATGTGGTCCAGCAGCGACTGCGTCAGGGCCGGGTTAACACCGGCCATGGGCTCATCCAGCATCACGAGCTTGGGCCGGACCATCAGTGACCGGGCCATCTCCAGAAGCTTGCGCTGCCCGCCGGAGAGCGAGGCCGCGTAGTCGTCCTTCTTGGTGTCCAGCTTGAACTTCTCCAGCAGGACATTGGCCTGGGCGGTGATCTCCTTCTCACGGCCGCCCCACATGCCCTTGAACAGGGCCTTGGACAGCCGCTCGCCGGGCTGATCAGACGCACCGAGCCGCATGTTTTCCATGACCGTCAGCTTGCCCATGACCTTGGTCAGCTGGAAGGTCCGGACCATGCCCATGCGGGCCACCTTGTAGGAGGAAACTCCGGCAAGGCTGTTCCCCTCGAACTGCCATTTTCCGGTATTCGGAACATCGAATCCAGTCAGCAGATTGAACAGGGTGGTCTTGCCGGCTCCGTTGGGGCCAATCAATGCGGTGATCTTGTGCCGCGGGATTTCCAGGTATTCGACGTCGACGGCGCTGATGCCGCCAAAGTTCCTCGTGACATTCTCGGCCACCACGATCGGGTCCCGCTTCTTGCACCCAGGGGTGTTCTCTCCGGCGGCAATCGGACGGGTATCCGTCATGTAGTCGATGTTGTCTTCGTTGATGGTGCTCATGCGAACGCCAGCTCCTTCTTGTTGCCGAAGACGCCCTGCGGCCTGAAAATCATCAGGAGCATCAGGGCCACGCCGACGAGGATGAACCGCAGCTGGCCCGCTTGGACGATGGAGATAAAGGTGACTGCGCCTGATTCAATCAACCCGGCGAGCAGGTTCTGGGTCAAGGACAGGACCACCCAGAAGATCATGGCGCCGACGATCGGTCCGAGCACCGTGGACATGCCGCCCAGGAGAAGGACTGTCCAAAGGAAGAAGGTGAGGTCGGTCGCATAGTTTGCCGGCTGAACTGATCCTCTCGGCAGCGTGAACAGCAGACCCGCCAGGGCCCCGAGGACGCCGCCGATGATCAAGGCCTGCATCTTGTACGAGTAGACGTTCTTGCCGAGGGACCGTACGGCATTCTCATCTTCCCGGATTCCCTTCAGAACCCGTCCCCAAGGGCTGCGCATCAAAAGCCAAACAACCAGGGCGCAGATGATGATTACGGCCCAGCTCACCACCCGCACATACAGGTCACGGTGGCTCCAGCCGAACATGTAGGTTCCCGCTGGGAATGGATTGAAAGAGTCGAAGTCACGCTGGAATGAAGAGAGGCCGTCCGCGGAACCGGTGACCCGGAACAAGGTGTTTGTCGTGACGATGTAGCGGATGATTTCCGCCGCCGCAATCGTGACGATTGCCAGATAGTCGGCCCTCAAGCGAAGCGTCGGAATGCCCAGCAAGAGCGCAAAGACCACGGAGCACGTCACGGCGATGAGGAACCCCACGACGAACGGGACCTTGAAGGTCAGCGTCGAGATGGCAAAGCCATAGGCACCGACTGCCATGAAGCCGGCCTGTCCGAAGTTCAGCAGGCCGGAGTAACCGAAGTGAACGGCGAGGCCGAGCGCGGCCAGCGCATAGGCTGCCGTCGTAGGTGTCAAGAACTCGCCCAGTGCGAGAAGGAGGATGTTGCCGAAGTCCATTGTTGCTCCTAACCCACGCGCTCGCGCCGGCCCAGGATGCCCTGGGGACGGAAGAGGAGGACGATGATCATGACGACGAGCGCGCCGACGTACTTTAGGTCCGGTGGTAGTACGAGGCTGGTGAGCTCGATGAAGATGCCCACAACCAGCGAACCGATGAGCGCGCCAAATACGGTTCCGAGACCGCCAAGGGTGACACCGGCGAAGATGGCAAGCAGGATCTGCGAGCCCATGTCCCACGTGACGCCAGGCCGGTAGTAAGCCCACAGGACACCGCCCAAGGAGGCCAGCAGGCCTCCCACCACCCACACGATCCGGATGACGCCGTCGACGTCGATGCCCGAGGCCGCTGCGAGGGCGGGGTTGTCCGCGACGGCACGCGTGGCTTTTCCAAGCCGGGTCTTGAGTAGCCCAATCCCGACGATGGCGATCACCACAGCAGAAACCAGGAGGGACCACAGTGTGTTGGGTGAGACCGAGATCGGGCCGATCTCGACATTGATGACCTGGGCGCCGGGCAGCTGCTGGGTGGCGCCGCCGAAGAAGAACTGGAACACAAATCGGACCGCCAGCGCAAGGCCGATCGAGACAATCATCATGGGCACCAGGCCGGTGCCGCGACGCCGCAAGGGCTTCCACAGTCCTGTGTCCTGGATGAAACCGAAGCCTGCACCCACAAGCAATGACAGGGCTATGGCTATCCAGAGCGGCAGCCCCCATGCATTGAAGGCAAAAACGGCAAGGGCACCCAGCGTCACCATCTCCCCGTGGGCGAAGTTTGTCAGTCCGGTGGTGCCGAAGATGAGGGACAGGCCCACGGAGGCAAGCGCAAGCAGCAGGCCAAAACTCAGTCCGGCGACGAGGCGGTTGAGCAGGTTCTGGCCGAAGTCCTGTTCCTGGACCACAATGCCCTTGCCGAAGGCGAAGATCACCGAGAGGTTGGTGGTCTGGCTGAACGTGACATCGCGGGGGTTCTCCTGGCCGTCGGCGAGCTTTATGCCTTCCGGCAGCGTGGACGTATCCAGCTCAACCGTGTAGGTGCCCTGAACCGGGACGCCGATGTTCCACGATCCGTTGGCTCCCGAGGTTGCGGAGCCTTCGAAGTTGTTGCCTGTGGCGGTGATGCGGACGCCCGGAATCGGGGCCCGGGCGTCGTCGCGGAGGAAGCCGCTGATGTTGTTCTGGAAACTCTGCGGGGATGGCGAAGGCGATGGGGTGGTTGCCTGTGCCGAGGGAGCGGCGACCAGCAGGGTTGCTATGAGGGCCGCGAAAAACGCCCCCACGATTCTCTGCAGTCCTTTGGACCGTCTGATGGACGGGTCTCGCGGTGTGCTTCTCAAAATGGAAAACCTCCACAGTGGGGGTGGTCCCGGCTGCGCCTTTGCGGCCGGTGCGAACGGTTATGGGGGAGCGGCGCGTCTTTCGTTGCCTCGACTGTGATCTCCGTCACCCATGTGACGCCTATGTTACCGCTCTGAGGCGGCAAAAAATGCCCTCCGGAGGGCTGGAAACGTCGCGATCAGATAACAACCGTGAAGCTGCAGGCAACTGTTCATGTAGTCGGACTAAAGTAAACCTTTGTTGTTTCCCGGTGCTCCTAAAGAGTCGAGGAGCGGTTCATTGATGCCCGACGGCGGCGCCCGGGGAAGCGGGCACGTCACGGTTGCGTTGCGGCTCGGTCATCAAGGGAACTTTCCCGGGCGGCGGGACGTAGGACTTGGTACCGTGAACTATCACTACGCCCTTATTCAGGAGGACACCCGCAATGGCATCTGGCGGAAACCCGATCTTCAACGGAAAGTCTTTCCGTGGAGCAACGCAGGCACCGCCTGTTCCGCATAACCCGTATGCGCAGAACCCCTACGGCCAAAACCCGTACGGGCAGAACGCGTATGGCCAGAACGCGTATGGCCAGAACCCCTACGGCCAGAACCCGTATGGCCAGTTCGGCCAGGCGGCTCCGCAGCCGAACATGAGCCCTGAGCAGCTGCAGCAGATGTACAGCCAGCCTGCCGCAGGTCCGGCCGACACCGGCCGGATGACCTTTGACGACGTCATCATGAAGACTGTCGCCTGCCTGGTGGTCCTGGTCCTTGGTGCTGCCGTCACGCTCTTCGTTGCCCCGGCCCTGTCCACCATCCTCATGGTGGTAGGCGCCCTGGGCGGCTTCGTGCTGGCCCTCGTCAACACGTTCAAGAAGCAGCCGTCGCCGGCCCTGATCCTGGCGTACGCCGGACTTGAGGGCCTCTTCCTGGGCGGCCTGACACGCGTCCTGGACGGCATGTTCCCGGGTGTCGGCCTGCAGGCCGTCATCGGCACCCTGGCCGTCTTCGGCGTCACGCTCCTGCTCTTCAAGAGCGGCAAGGTGCGCGCCACTCCCAAGCTGATGCGCTTCTTCATGATCGCCACCATCGGCTACGCCGTCTTCGCCCTGATCAACATGGTGATGATGATGACCGGCGCCGTCGACGAGCCCTTCGGCCTGCGGACGAGCGTCACCATCGCCGGCATCCCGCTCGGTGTCCTCATCGGCATCCTGGCCATCGGCCTGGCCGCATTCTCCCTGATCATGGACTTCACCAGCATCGAGGAAGGCGTCCGTGCCGGCGCCCCGGAGCGCTACTCCTGGACCGCCGCCTTCGGCCTCACCGTGACGCTCGTGTGGCTCTACGTGGAGATCATCCGTTTGCTCGCGATCCTGCGCGGCGACGACTAGCGCCGGCGGTACAGCATGAAAATGCCCCCGAAGATTCGTCTTCGGGGGCATTTCGTTTGGATGGGTCGTCAGGAGAGCCGCTCCAGCACCACCGCCATGCCCTGCCCGCCGCCCACGCAGAGCGTTGCCAGGCCCAGCGTGCCGTCCCGTTCGCGCAGCCCGTTGATCAGCGTGGTGGTCAGGCGCGCTCCTGTCATGCCGAAGGGGTGGCCCAGCGCGATGGCGCCGCCGTGGACGTTGAGCTTCTCCTCGCCTATCCCCAGTTCCCTGGCGCTGGCCACCACCTGGACGGCGAAGGCCTCGTTGAGTTCCACCAGGTCGATGTCCGCCATCATCAGTCCGGCCTGGGCGAGCGCCCGGCGCGTGGATTCCACGGGTCCCATGCCCATGAGCTCGGGGGAGAGGGCGCTGACGCCGGTGGAGACGATCCGGGCCAGCGGCGTGAGCCCGAGTTCGCGGGCGCGCACATCGCTCATCACCACCACGGCCGCGGCGCCGTCGTTGAGCGGGCAGGCGTTCCCGGCGGTGACGGTGCCCTCGCGGCGGAAGACGGGCTCCAGGGCCGCGACGGCGTCGAGGGTCACTCCCGGCCGGGGCGAGTCGTCGCGGTCCAGCACGGTGCCGTCCCGGCGCGCGTACGGGGTGATTTCGCGGGTGAAGTAGCCTGAGGCAATCGCTGCCTCGGCCCGGTTCTGGCTCAGGACGCCCCAGGAGTCCTGCTCGGCCCTGCTGATGCCGTGGCTCGTGGCCACGTTCTCGGCCGTCTGGCCCATGGCGATGTACACGTCCGGCAGGCGGCCGCCCAGGCGCGGGTCCGTCCAGGGCGTGTTCGACGCCGCCCTGGCCGCCGTGCGCTGGCCCGCGGCCTTGAAGAGGGGGTTGTGGTTGCCGGCATCCGTTTCGCCTGCGCCGGCCCAGTCCTGGTAGCGCGATACGCACTCCACCCCGGCCGAGACGATGGCGTGGGCCTCGCCCGCCTTGATGGCATGGAACGCCATCCGGAGGGTCTGCAGGCTCGAGGCGCAGAAGCGGTTGACGGTGGCGGCCGGAACGTTGTCCAGGCCGGCCAGCACTGCCACCACCCGGGCCATGTTGGAGCCGGCCTCGCCGCTGGGTTCGGCACAGCCCAGCAGGATGTCGTCGAGCCCGCGCCCGTCCGTGGCAGCGGGATCGAAGCCGGGCAGTTTCGCCAGGGCCGCGGTGACCATGGCCGTGGCGAGGTCGTCCGGACGTTCCTCCTTGAGGGATCCCTTGAATGCGCGCCCGATGGGGCTCCGCGCCGTGGAAACGATGACAGCCTCAGTCATGGCCCCAGCTTACGCCCGGCCCCCGGCGATGCGCCGGGGGCCGGGGGCACATGACGCTTAGGCGATCCGGCGGGCGCCGGCTGCCGGGGTGACCGTGAAGATGTCCGGAGCCGCGTAGCCGGCCTCCGCGAAGGAACGCACGACGGCGTCGCGCACCGCCTGCTCATGCTCCACCGGGGTGAGGGCAATGGCGGAGCCGCCGAAGCCTCCTCCCGTCATGCGGGCGCCGATGGCTCCGTTGGCGCGGCTCGTGTCCACGGCGAGGTCCAGTTCGGGGCAGGAGATTTCGAAGTCGTCCCGCATGGACGCGTGGCTCGCATCGAGCAGGGCGCCGATCCCGGCCGGACCGTCGGTGCCGAGGGTCTTGACGGTCTGCAGTACGCGCTCGTTTTCGCTGACCACGTGGCGCACCCGCCGCAGGGTGATGGGGTCCAGCAAGGCCGCGGCGTCGTCCAGTGCCGCCATTCCGACGTCGCGCAGTGCCTTGACGCCCAGCAGCCCGGCACCCAGCTCGCACGAGGCACGCCGGGACGCATAGCCGCCGTCGGCGTGGGAATGCGAGACCTTGGTGTCGATCACCAGCAGGACCAGCCCGGCGGTTTCGGCGTCGAAGGGGACCAGTTCGACGTGCTGGTCCCGGCAGTCCAGGAACACGGCCCGGCCCTTGGCGCCGCGCAGCGAGGCGGACTGGTCCATGATGCCGGTGGGGGCGCCCACAAAGGCATTCTCGGCCCGCTGGGTGGCCAGCACCAGCTCTTCCGCGCCGAGCCGGGCGTCCGTGAGCTCATTGAGGGCCGAGATGACGGCGCATTCGATCGCGTGCGAGGAGGAGAGCCCCGCGCCGGAGGGGACATCCGAGTCGAGCAGCAGATCGAATCCGGGGACCTCGATGCCGCGTTCCTGCAGCGCCCAGGCCACGCCGAGCGGATACCGGGTCCACCCGGATCCCGAGCCCGGGGCGAGTCCGGCAAGGCTGGCCTCGGCCAGGTCCTGCCCGCCGAAGGTGGACAGCAGTCGGACCGTGGAGTCGTCGCGGAGCCGCAGCGCCACCCGGGCCGTCCTGTCGATCGCGAAAGGCAGCACGAAGCCTTCGTTGTAGTCGGTGTGCTCACCGATCAGGTTCACGCGCCCCGGCGCCTGCCAGACGCCGTCGGGGGCTGTCCCGAAGGTTTCCTTAAAGCGGGCGGCGAGGACGCCGGCCTCGGTGGTGGTGGTCATGCTCGGGTGCCTTCCAGTGCGGGGGCCGGAACTGCCGCGACCGCGCGCAGGCGCTCGGCCACGGATTCCGGAGTGGTGTCATTGATGAACGCTCCCATGGCCGCCTCCGAGCCCGCAAGGAACTTCAGCTTGTCCGCCGCGCGGCGCGGTGACGTGAGCTGCAGGTGGAGGTGCCCGGCGGGACGCAGGACGCTGTCCAGGGGAGCCTGGTGCCAGGCCGAAATGTAGGGGGTGGGCGTCGGGTACAGGGCGTCAAAGCGCCGGAGCAGGTCCAGGTACACATGGGCAAGCTCGTCGCGCTCGCCGCCTGTCAGGGCCGCAAGGTCCGGCACCGGGCGGTGTGGGACCAGGTGGACTTCCAGCGGCCAGCGGGCCGAGAAGGGCACGTAGGCACTGAAATGCTCGCCCTCCAGGACCATGCGGCTGCCGTCCTCCCGTTCGGCTCGCAGCAGCGAGGCCGTCAGCGTATCCGTGCCGTTGGCGTCGTCGTAGTACTTCCGGGCCGCGCTGCCGAGGGCGGCGGCACGCGGGGTGACGTAGGGGTAGGCGTAGATCTGGCCGTGCGGGTGGTGCAGGGTCACGCCGATGTCCGCGCCGCGGTTCTCGAAGGGGAAGACCTGCTTGATCCCGTTCATGGCGCTGAGGGCCTCCGTGCGCTGGGCCCAGGCCTCGATGACGGTCCGTGCACGCGTCTCGCCCAGTTCGCTGAAGGAGCCGGTGTGCTCGGGGGTGAAAGAGACCACTTCGCAGCGGCCGTAGGCGGGGACCGTGGTGCCGTGCGGTGCGGAGTCCGGAACGGCGCCGAGGGCCGGGCCCAGGGAGGGGAAGCGGTTTTCGAACACCACGACGTCGTAGTCCGGCGCCGGGATCTCTGAAGGGTTCGCCGCGGTGGTGGGGCAGATGGGGCACTGGTCCGCCGGCGGGAGGTGGGTCCGGCCCTGCCGGTGGGCGGCGACGGCAACCCAGTCGCCGGAGAGGGCGTCGAACCTTAGTTCTCCCGGTTCGCCGCGGCCGGGCAGCTCCCGGCGGTCCTCCAGGGCGTCCGCGCTGCGGGGTGCCGTGCCGGCGTCGTCGAAGTAGAGCAGTTCACGGCCGTCCGCGAGATTCGTGCTGGTGATGCGCGTCATGGACCCATCATTCCACGAAACTCCCAAAAGCGCATAGTTTCAAACAAAAAGTAACAATTGTTGGAAGGTCAGGACCACGGAAGTGCAGTACGGTGGTGCCATGCCTTCTGCCACACCACCCGCCGGAACCGGCGATGATTCCGCCCACCGCCGCTTCGCCAGCGGACGCCAGTTCGAACTGCGCCGCGGCGACGCGCTCGCGGTCGTCACCGAACTCGCGGCCGGGCTGCGCCTGTACTCCCGCGCCGGCGTCGAACTGACGGAAAGCTACGGCGACGCCGACATCCCGCCCGGCGCCACCGGCATCACGCTCGCACCGTGGGCCAACCGCGTGGAGGACGGCATCTGGTATCTGGGCGGCAAGAAGCAGCAGCTGGACATCAGCGAGGTCTCCCGCAACAACGCCAGCCACGGCCTCCTGCGCAACGCCCCCTACGGACTCGTGGACGAATCGGAATTCTCCGTGACCCTTGAGGCCACGGTCTTCCCGCAGCACGGCTACCCCTTCCTGGTCCGGCACCGTGTCCGCTACGAACTCGACGCCGGGCTGGACCTGCGGGTGTCCCAGACACTGGTGAACGACTCCGGCAGCGCCGCGCCCTTTGTGCTCGGCTCCCACCCCTACCTGCGCCTGGGCGAGGTCCCCAGCGAAGAGCTGGTGCTGACCGTCCAGGCCGGCACCCGGCTGGTGGCCGATGAACGGCTCATCCCGCGCAGCACCGCCCCCGTGGACGGGGACTTCGACCTTTCGACAGGAGCCCGCGTGGCCGGGCTGGACCTCGACGTCGCCTACACGGACCTGGCGTTCGACGGCGGCATGGCCCGCCACGTGCTGACCGCGCCGGATGGCCGCAGCGTCAGCCTGGAACAGGACGAGAGCTGCGCCTACGTCCACGTGTTCGTCACGGACGGCTTCCCTGGCCGCGCCAAGGCAGTGGCGATCGAACCCATGACCGGGCCCGCCAACGCCTTCAACAGCGGCGACGGGCTCCGCTGGATCGCCCCGGGGGAGTCGTTCACCATGAACTGGGCAATTACCGCATCCCTCTGACGGTTTCCCATCCGGGACCGGCTGCGGAAGTATGGGGGCATGACGCCAGCACAGGACGCCAAAGCCCCCACTGACCGACAGATTTCCGAGGATCTCCCCTACGGGATCCGGATCGCCGCCGCCTGGTCGTGGCGGCTGGGACTCATCCTGCTGATGGTCGGCGCCCTCGTGTGGCTGCTGGGGAGGGTCAGCTTCCTCATCATTCCGGTCATGGTGGCCGCGCTGCTGGCCGGCCTTCTGCACCCGGTCACCGCCTGGCTCAAGGGCAGGAAAGTACCCACCGGCGGCGCCGTCGCCCTGACGGTGGTGGGGTTCGTCGGCTTGATCGCCGGCGCGCTCGCCCTGGTGGGGCGCCAGCTCTACAACGGCTTCGGGGAACTCTGGCAGCAGGCGCTGACGGGCATCCAGCAGATCCAGTCCTGGCTGGCCGACGGGCCCTTGCACCTGACCGCCGACCAGATCGACAAATACATTTCGGAGGGCGTCGCGGCCCTGCAAAGCAACAGCAGCAGCATCCTCAGCGGCGCCCTGTCCTTTGGCAGCACGGCCGGGCACTTTGCCGCCGGATTGGTCCTGGCGCTGTTCATCCTGATCTTCTTCCTGCTCGAAGGCAGCCGCATCTGGGGCTTCCTGGTGCGGCTGCTGCCCCGCAAGGCCCGCACCGCCGTCGACGGTGCCGGGCGCCGCGGCTGGACCTCCATGGTCAGCTACGTACGCATCCAGATGTTCGTCGCCTTCGTGGACGCCGTGGGCATCGGCGTGGGCGCGGCCATCATCCAGGTGCCTCTGGCGCTGCCCCTGGCCGTGCTGGTGTTCATCGGTTCCTTCATCCCTGTGGTGGGTGCCCTCGTCACCGGCGCCATCGCCGTGCTGCTTGCCCTCGTCGCCAACGGTCCCGTCAACGCGCTCATCATGCTGGCCATCGTGCTGCTGGTCCAGCAGTTGGAAAGCCACATCCTGCAGCCCCTCGTGATGGGCAAGGCCGTGGCCCTCCATCCCGTGGCCGTCATCCTTTCCGTAGCCGCCGGATCCTACCTGGCAGGCATCCCCGGCGCGCTGTTCGCCGTCCCGCTCCTGGCCGTAGCAAATTCGGCGGTTCGCTACATAGCCGCCCGGACGTGGGAACATGATGAAGGATTAGCCGCGGCGGAGCTGCGCGCGGAGGCCGAATTGCCTGGCCCCGGCACGGACACCACCATCAAGGAAATCCACTTGCCGGGCGGGAAATCCGGCCGCGGCAAGGATGCTGCACAGAAGAGTACGGCCGCAGAAGGGAAGTCCGTTGAGGACCCTGCAGCCGACACCACCAAAGGAGAATAACCAGTGAATACCCTCGAAACCCTGCCCGTCACCCTGGACGATGTCCTCAAGGCGCAGGAGCTCCTCGAGGGCATTATTACCAAGACCCCCATCGAGACCTCCCGTGCCCTCGGCGCCATGGTGGGCGGTGACGTCTTCTTCAAGTGCGAGAACCTCCAGCGCGCCGGTTCCTTCAAGGTCCGCGGCGCCTATGTGCGCATGGCCCGGCTCTCCCCGGAGGAGAAGAAGCGCGGCGTCGTGGCGGCCTCGGCAGGCAACCACGCCCAGGGTGTGGCCGTTGCCGCCAAGAGCTTGGGCATCAAGGCCCGTATCTACATGCCCCTCGGCGTTGCCCTGCCCAAGCTGGCCGCAACGCGCAGCCACGGTGCTGAGGTGGTGTTGCACGGCCACAACGTTGACGAGGCCCTCGCCGAGGCGCAGCGCTACGCCAACGAGACCGGCGCCGTCTTCGTGCACCCCTTCGACAACGTGGACGTCGTTGCCGGCCAGGGCACCATCGGCCTGGAAATCCTGGAGCAGATCCCCAACGTGGACACCATCCTGATGGGCGTCGGCGGCGGCGGGCTGCTCGCCGGCGTCGCCGTCGCCGTCAAGGCCCGGGCGAAGGAACTGGGCCGGGAGATCCGGATCATCGGCGTCCAGGCGGAAAACGCGGCCGCCTACCCGCCCTCCCTCGCCGCCGACGCACTGGTGCCGCTGAAGAAGGTCTCCACGATGGCCGACGGCATCGCAGTCGGACGCCCGGGCCAGCTGCCCTTCAGCATCATCCGCGAACTCGTGGACGATGTGGTCACCGTCAGCGAGGATTCCCTCGCCCGTGCGCTGATCTTCCTGCTGGAACGGGCCAAGATGGTGGTGGAACCGGCCGGTGCCGTGGGAGTTGCCGCGCTCATGGACGGCAAGATCGAAAACCCGGGCACCACAGCCGTCATCCTCTCCGGCGGCAACATCGACCCCATGCTCATGCTCAAGGTGATCCAGCGCGGCCTCTCCGCCGCGGGGCGCTTCATGACCGTGCGCATGATGCTCGATGACCGCCCTGGCTCCCTGGCGACCATCGCCCGCATCATCGCCGAGAACGATGCCAACGTCACCGGCCTGGACCACACCCGCGTGGGCGGTTCCATCAGCATGGGCGACGTCTCCATTACCGTAAACCTGGAAACCAAGGGCCACGAACACAGCGAGCAGGTCCTGGCCGCGCTGCGTGCCGAGGGCTTCCAGCCCATCGTGGTGCACTGACAGGGGGAAGGCCATGGTGCTCGGAACACCCGGAAGCGGGAGCGGAACCGCCAGGGAATCACTAGCGGAACGGGCCAAGGGCGGGCTGCTCTTCATGGGCGGCTTCGTCATCCTGCTGTACGTGATCGAGCTCGTGAACACCGTCATGCAGCACAGCCTCAACGGCACCTTCGGGCTGCGGCCGCGGAACATCAACGGCGTGCTGGACATCCTCACGTTTCCGCTGCTCCACGCCAACCTGGGGCACCTGCTCTCCAACACGCTGCCGCTCATCATTTTCGGCTTCCTCGTGTTCCTCGCCGGCGTGCGCATCTTCCTGACCGCCCTGGCCTTCAGCTGGCTGGGCTCCGGCACCGTGGTGTGGCTGATCGGCGGGGGAGGCGTGACCGTGGGTGCCTCGGGCCTGGTGTTCGGCTTCTTCGCCTTCCTGCTGGTGCGCGGCTTCTTCAACCGGAGCTGGTGGCAGATCCTGCTGTCCGTTGTGCTCTTCATGGCCTACGGCAGCATCCTGTTCGGTGTGCTGCCCACCGTCATGGGCTTTGTCTCCTGGCAGGCGCACCTCGGCGGTGCCCTAGGCGGCATCGCCGCTGCGGTCCTGCTCCGGCCCAAGCGCGGGATCGCCGCCTAATGCAGGGCGCCTCACCCAAGTAACTCGCAGTTGTGGTTGTTATGAGGGCTCAAAACAACCACAACTGCGAGTCAGTTGGGCAAAGCGGCACAAAAACGCCGGCCCGCCCCGTGAAGGGGAGGGCCGGCGTCGTGCTTTAAGGCTGCTTAGCCGACGTACGGCTTGGCGGAAACGATCTCCACCGGGATGACCTTGCCGTTGGGGGCGGTGTAGCTGAGCTTGTCGCCCTCCTTGTGGCCCATGATCGCGGCACCGAGGGGGGACTTCTCGCTGAAGACGTCCATATCGGAATTGCCGGCGATTTCGCGGGAGCCGAGCAGGAAGGTCTCTTCGTCACCGGCGATGCGGGCGACAACCAGCATGCCGGGCTCAACGATTCCGTCGTCAGCCGGGGCCTCGCCCACCTGGGCATCGCGCAGGAGCGCGGTGAGCTGGCGGATGCGGGCTTCGATCTTGCCCTGCTCTTCCTTGGCTGCGTGGTAGCCGCCGTTTTCCTTGAGGTCACCCTCCTGGCGCGCGGCTTCGATCTTCTGGACAATTTCCGCCCGGCCTGCACCGGAAAGGTGGTCCAGCTCTGCCTTCAGGCGGTCAAAAGCTTCCTGGGTAAGCCAAGCTGCAGGCGCGCTGTTGGTGGTAGACACGGATTTCTCCTTATGGATCTGACAAGCAAAAGACCCCGCCGAGGTGGCCACTCGTGGAACTCAGTAACCAACTTAGCGGGGTGAAGGTATTTGATCCAGTGTAGTCAATGCTGTGGATAAACCCAAGCTGGCTGAGAGGTGGCTCACACGAATGTCATTTGCCGCTGTCCACGATCCAGCAGCTGTCGACGACGCCGGACACGGCCGCGGACTCCGTCCGCAGAACCGTGCGCTGGGCGGTGGTGCTGCCGCCGTCGGCGCCTGCCTTGGGATCGTTCGGGCCGATCTCCACAACCTTCCAGCCCACCACGGCGAACTTGGAGTCCATCGCCTTGATGGCGCACTTGGCCGTGGCTCCCGGGTACTTGGTGACCTGGTAATCCACCTCGACCTGCGTCTCGTCCACGGTGCTGTAGCCCACGTCCTTGAAGGTCACCGGTGTCTGCGCGGAGGACGTGGCGATCCAGGCCATGAAGGCCATGGCCAGCACGAGGGCGGCGATGACGATGTTGCGTTTGGTCTTGCCGCCCAGGGCGCGCTTTTGGCCGCCGTAGCGATTGGCTAGGCTGTTAGTTGCCGGCAGCGCGGTGGCCGATGGGTCCTCGGAAGTCACCCGTCCAGTTTAGTTCGGATCCCGGCTCCTTCGTTGCACCGCCCTTGCGCCGCCCCATGAACTGCCCATGAACTGCCCGATGAAAGAGGAGCCGTCCCGTGACTGCGTCCACCAGCCCCGCCCAGCAGCTGCGGTTGCTTGCCGTCCATGCACACCCGGATGACGAGTCCAGCAAGGGCGCCGCAACCATGGCAATGTATGCCGCCGCGGGCGTCGAGGTCATGGTGGCCACCTGCACGGACGGCTCGCGCGGGGACATCCAGAACCCCGCCATGGAGGATGCCCCGCATCCCAAGCGCGACATGGCCGGCGCCCGCCGCCTGGAAATGGACAATGCCGCCGCCGTGCTGGGGATCCGCCAGCAGTGGCTGGGCTTTGTGGATTCGGGCCTGCCCGACGGCGATCCCATGCCGCCGCTGCCGGCCGGCTGCTTCGCGCTGCAGCCACTGGAGCGGGCCGCGGCGCCGCTGGTGCGCCTGGTGCGGGACTTCAAGCCCCACGTGATCATCAGCTACGACGAAAACGGTGGCTACCCGCACCCGGACCACATCATGGCCCACAAGGTTGCAGTGGAGGCCTTCCATGCTGCCGGCGATCCGGAACGCTACCCGGGCACCGGCGAAGCCTGGGCGCCCGGCAAGCTGTACTACGACCGTGCCTTCAGCCCGGAACGCTTCCGGGCCCTGCACTTCGCGCTGGAGGAAGCCGGGCTGCAGTCGCCGTATGCGGAGCGCCTGGCCGCGTGGCTGGAGGCCGACGCCGAGGGCCACACCCCGCCGGCCACGGGGAACCGGACCACCACGCAGATTGACTGCGGGGACTTCTTCGAAGCCCGCGACGACGCCCTCCGCGCGCACCGCACGCAGATCGATCCGCTGGGCTTCTTCTTCGCGGTGTCCCCGGAGATGCAGCGCAAGGCCTGGCCTTGGGAGGACTACACGCTGGTCCATTCCAACGTCCCGTCGGAGCTGCCTGAAAACGACCTCTTCGCGGGGATAAGATAGGACTGCCGGCTGCTTCTATCGCTCGTAGAAGTCGCCGGGCCGCCCAATTGCGGCCCGGCCCCTTGCCGCGGAAGCAAACCGGCAGGAATCAGCTCCCACAGAAGGTTTGAACCGTGCACCATTTGCTCCTCACCCTGGCCACGACCCCGTCGCCTTCCCCGACGCCGTCGCTGCGCCCCGGTCTGTCCGAAGACCAGGTCACGCCGGGTACCTGGGGCTTCCTTCTGACGGCCTTCATCGTGGTGCTGACCACGCTGCTGATCGTGGACATGGTCCGCCGGATCCGCCGCGTCCGTTACCGCGGCCAGGTGGAGGAGGCCCGTCTGGCCGCCGAAGCCGAGGCGGCCGGAAACGCCCCCACAGAAGCCGACGGCGATGCCGCCCCCGGGGCCCGCTGACACCGGAGCACACAACATGCCCGGGGCCGCAAACGCCCTGGGCGATGAACCGTCGGCCTACCTGCGCCAGCACGCGCACAACCCGGTCCACTGGCGGCCGTTCGGTGATGAGGCCTTCGCCTTCGCCGCAGCCAGGGATGTTCCCGTGTTCCTCTCGATCGGCTATGCCGCCTGCCACTGGTGCCACGTCATGGCCCAGGAGTCCTTCGAGGACCAGGACACCGCAGACTACCTGAACGCCCATTTCGTGGCCATCAAGGTGGACCGGGAAGAACGCCCCGACGTCGACGCCGTCTACATGGCGGCCACGCAGGCCATCAGCGGCCAGGGCGGCTGGCCCATGTCCGTGTTCCTCACCCCGGAGGGCCTGGCCTTCCATGCCGGGACCTATTTCCCGCCCCGGCCCATGCCCGGGAGCCCCTCCTTCCGCCAGGTGCTCGACGCCGTCCGTGAGGCCTGGCTGGAACGCCGCGACGCCGTCGAACAGAACGCCCGCGGCCTGGCCGTCCACATGGGCGAGGGGCAGCTTGCCGCCGCCGTCGCGCTCGACGGCCCACCCGCCGTCGTGGACGCGGAGATGCTGTCCGAAGCCGTCTGCGCGCTGGCCCGTTCCGAGGATCCCGACGGCGGCTTTGGCGGCGCGCCCAAGTTCCCGCCGTCGGCGGTGCTCGAGTTCCTGATCCGGCACGCCGCCATGCCTTCGGACACTGCCGAAACCGCGGGCGACATGGCCGCCCGGACGCTGGCCGCGATGGCCCGCTCAGCCCTGTGCGACCAGCTCGACGGCGGGTTTGCGCGCTATTCGGTCACGGCCGAGTGGTCCGTCCCTCACTTCGAGAAGATGCTCTACGACAACGCCCAGCTGCTGCGTGTCTACACGCACTGGATGCGCCTGGGCGGCAACGGGGTCTTCTCGGCAGGGGAGGCCGCGGAGGTGGCGTCCCGCTGCGCGGACTGGATGCTCGCGTCGCTTGGCCTGGGGTTGGGGCTCGGAACCGGCGCGGGTCCGCAAGGACTCGCCTCCTCGCTCGACGCCGACACCGTGGTGGACGGCGTGCACCATGAGGGCGCCGCCTACCTGTGGACCCCGGAGTCGCTGGGCGAGGTCCTGGATGAGGTCCTGGATGAGGTCCTGGGACTGGATGGTGCCGGGGCAGTTGCAAAGCTCATGAACATCCGCGGCGCCGGAACAGTGTCGGAGCTGGGCTCGCCGCTGCATCCGGGCCGCCGCTTGGAGGGCCCGGAGCTTCGGCTGTGGGAGCGTGCGCGACCCGTTCTGCTGGCCGCCCGCGCCCGGCGTCCCCAGCCGGCCCGCGACGACAAGGTGGTTGCTGGCTGGAACGGACTCGCCGTGGCCGCCCTGGCGGAAGCCGGTGCCGTGCTGGACCGTCCCGGACTCGTTGCGGCGGCCGCCGGCGTGGCCGGGTACCTCGAACGCGTCCACTGGAACGCGGATGCAAGGCTGCTGACAAGGGTCTCGCACGGCGGCGCCGCCCGCGGCATCGGCGGCCTGCTGGAGGACTACGGCTTCTGCGCCGAGGGTCTCCTGGCCCTGTACTCGGTCACCGGAGAAAGCCGATGGTACGCCCTGGCGGAGGACATCATCGGGGCCGCCTGCTCCCGCTTCGTGGCCGAGGGGAGGCTGGTGGATTCGGCGGGCGAGTCCGCGCAGCTCTTCAACGCCCAGGGCCGGCAATCCGTGCTGGATCCCTTCGACAACGTCACGCCCAGCGGAGCCGCGGCCTTCGCTGGCGTGCTCCTGAGCTATGCAGCCTATTCCGGCTCACACGAGCACCGGTTCATGGCGGGGAACATCCTGGGGCTCCTGCCACCCGTGGCTACGAGGGCTCCCCGGGCTGCGGGCTGGCTCCTGGCAACGGCGCAGGCGGCCCTGGCCGGCCCGGTGGAGGCCGCCATCGCCGGGCCTGACGGGTCCGCCCGGCGCGGACTGCACCAGGCGCTGCTGGAATCTTCGAGCCCGGGGCTGGTGGTCGCCCTGCAGCTCGACGACAGCGGTGCGGACGGTGCCGGGGGTGGCGGCAGTGCCGAAGGTTCCCAGAGTGCCCGGCGGCAGGTCCCGCTCCTGGCCAACCGTTCAGCCGCTGCCGACGGCTCGCCGCAGGTGTATCTGTGCCGAGCGATGGTGTGCGACCGGCCGGTGGGTTCCGTGCGTGAGCTGCGGGAGCGCCTGGCCGCGATGACCGCGGGAAACCAGCAGCCTGGGCATGACGCCTAGCTCAGCACCGCCATCATGATTGCGATGAAGTGGGCCGCGAAGGCGAGCACCGTGAAGGCATGGAAGAGCTCATGGAAGCCGAAGTTCTGCACGCTGAAGTTGGGCTTCTTGATGCCGTAGAACACGGCGCCGGCGATGTAGAGGGCCCCGCCAAGGCAGATAAGGACGGCGGCGGCGGCGTTGGCCGCGAAGAACTGGGGGAGATAGAACAAGGCGCCACAGCCCAGGGCCACATAGATCGGCACATAGAGCCACCGCGGCGCCCCGGTCCAGAGCACCCGGAAGAGTACGCCCAGGATGGCCCCGGACCAGATCACCCACAACAGGAGTACGGCCTGCGAGCGCTCCAGTAGTGACCAGGCCAGCGGCGTATAGCTGCCCGCAATGACCAGCATGATGTTGGTATGGTCCAGGCGCTTGAGCAGCATCCTGACCGGCGGGGACCAGTTGCCCCGGTGGTAGACGGCGCTGACGCCAAAGAGCAGCACGCCCGTGACAGCGTAGACAACGGACGCGACTTTCCGGTCCGTGCTGGGTGCCAGGGCGACCAGGATGATGCCTGCGGCGACAGCCAAGGGGGCGGCCACGGCATGGATCCACCCGCGCCAGGTGGGCTTGGTGGTGAGGAGCTCGGCCATTGTTAAAGAGTAAGCTACGGAACGGTAAGTTACCCGTGAGTAGACATTTCTTTGGCTGCCGTCAGGGGCCTCTGCACCGAGCGCCCGGCTTAGGCAGGTAGCCTAGAACATGCAGCTGCGGCGCCACCGCCGCCGCTGAAAGCAGCCGCAAATGGCTGCTGGCCGGTCCGCGGCCGGCCCCGCACCGCCGTCGTCAACTCAAAGGGAGTCAGGTGAGCATCCGGATGGAACTTCCCGGTTTCCTCTACGGCTTCTACGAACGCAAGCTGGCCCGCTCGCTCGATCCGCAGCGGATTCCGCGGCATATCGGCGTCATGGTGGACGGCAACCGCCGCTGGGCGAGGCAGTTCAACGCGCCCACCAGCCAGGGCCACCAGGCCGGCGCCGACAAGATCCACGAATTCCTTGGCTGGTGCCAGGAGCTGGGCGTCAAAGTTGTCACTTTGTACATGCTGTCCACGGACAATATGAGCCGCTCCGGCGAGGAACTGGACCTGCTCATGGGGATCATCGCCAACACCATGGACCGCCTGGACGAGGACGAGAACATTTCCGTCCGCGCCATGGGTGCCCCGGAGCTCCTGCCCGACTACCTCGCCGAGCGCCTCAACAAGCTCACCGCCCGGACACCCATCCAGGAAAAGATCCACGTGAATGTCGCCGTCGGGTACGGCGGCCGGCGGGAAATCGTCGACGCCGTCCGGGAACTCCTGCACGAAGCCGCCGCCGAGGGGCGGGGCATGGCCGAGGTGGCCGATGCCCTGTCCGTGGACGACATCTCGCGCTTCCTGTACACGCGCGGGCAGCCCGATCCCGAACTGGTCATCCGGACCTCGGGTGAGCAGCGGCTTTCGGGCTTCCTGATGTGGCAGAGCGCCTACAGCGAGTTCTACTTCTGCGAAGCGCTGTGGCCGGCCTTCCGCAAAGTCGACTTCCTGAGGGCCCTCCGTGACTATGCCGGGCGCCAGCGGCGCTTCGGGGCGTAGGGCCGGGCGCCCTGTGAAATCCCGTTAACCCGGAATTCACCGCCTCGACACACGACAGGCCGCCGCGCCTACGCGGAAATGTAACCGCGCAGGAATACGTTAATCCCATTAGCAGGCAAACTGCCCGCTAATCGGGGAGGCCAGTAGATGGAGCGGATTTTCGCACCGAATACAGGGGAGGCCACGCCCGGCCTTCAGGCCGAACCGCCTCACCAATGAGCCGGGCGACCGCCCGGGGCTGGAGTCGATGTGGCTATTTCTGAGCAACTGCCCGTTGTCGTTTCAGACGAGGGAAGTTCAGCTACCTCTCACACCAAGCGGGCCTCAAAAGGGGCGCGGACAGCACCGTCCGCTGCGAGCCGCAGCTACGTAATTGACACGTCCGTCTTGCTTTCGGACCCGCATGCGCTGCTGCACTTCGCCGAGCACGAGGTGATTGTGCCGATCGTGGTCATTACCGAACTGGAAGGCAAACGCCATGATCCGGAACTGGGGTACTTTGCCCGCAAGGCGCTCCGCCTCCTGGACGACCTGAGGATCGAACACGGCGGCCTCGACCACCCCATACCGCTCGGCGGCGATGGCGGACACCTGCGCGTCGAGATGAACCACATCTCCACCGAGGTCCTGCCCGCAGGATTCCGCGGCGGCGACAATGACAGCCGCATCCTGGCCGTCGCCAAGAACCTGGCCAACGAGGGCCACAACGTCACGGTGGTGTCCAAGGACCTGCCGATGCGCGTCAAGGCCTCGGCCATGGGCCTGCACGCAGACGAATACCGCAACGAACTGGTCAAGGACTCGGGCTGGACCGGCATGGCTGAAGTGGAAGCCAACGAGGAGGAAATCACAACCCTCTACGGCCACGAGCCGGTCTTCATACCGGCGGCCGCCGAACTGCCCGTGAACACCGGCCTGGTGCTGCTGTCCAACCGGGGCTCCGCCCTCGGCCGTGTGGGCGCCGACAAGCAGGTCCGTCTCGTCAAGGGAGACCGCGACGTCTTCGGACTGCACGGGCGCTCCGCAGAGCAGCGCCTCGCGATCGACCTGCTGATGGACCCGGCCGTGGGCATTGTGTCCATCGGCGGCCGGGCCGGCACGGGCAAGTCAGCCCTCGCGCTTTGTGCGGGCCTGGAAGCCGTCCTGGAACGCCGCGAACACCGCAAGGTGATCGTGTTCCGGCCGCTCTACGCAGTGGGCGGCCAGGAGCTCGGCTACCTGCCCGGTTCCGAGGCCGAGAAGATGAACCCCTGGGCGCAGGCCGTCTTCGACACCCTCGGCGCGCTGGTCAGCCAGGAAGTCGTCGAAGAAGTCATGGACCGGGGCATGCTCGAGGTCATGCCGCTCACGCACATCCGCGGCCGCTCCCTCCACGACGCCTTCGTGATCGTTGACGAAGCCCAGTCCCTTGAGAAGAACGTCCTGCTGACCGTCATGAGCCGCATCGGGCAGAACTCCAAGATCGTCCTGACCCACGACGTCGCCCAGCGCGACAACCTGCGCGTCGGCCGGCACGACGGCGTCGCCGCCGTCGTCGAGACCCTCAAAGGTCACCCGCTGTTCGGCCACATCACCCTGACCCGCTCCGAACGCTCCCCGATCGCAGCCCTGGTGACGGAACTGCTGGAGGGGGCCGAGATCTAAGCCGGCTCTCTGTTCACGAGGGGCCGTGGTCCAGTTCGTCGGACCACGGCCCTTCTCCGTCGCTTGACAACTATAGAAGGGACGGCGAAGGACCACTACCTGGCGGACCCAGCCACCTTCAGGCGATGCCGAGGAATGTGGCGAACTCTTTGTGGCCTTCTACCTTCAGGGTCCAGTCGGGGCGTTTGAAGGATTCGGGGGTGAGGCGGACGCGTTGGACGTCTTCTGTTTTGGGGCCCCAGCTGGTGCGGTAGATGCCGTTGAGCTCGTAGCCGAGGGAGCGGGAGACGCCGAGGGACTGTTCGTTCCAGGCGGCGGCTTCGGATTCGGCGACGTTCGCATTCAGGTGGTCGAAGGCGTAGCTGACGACGGCGGCGCGCATCTCCTTGCCCAGGCCGCGGCCCTGCCCGGACCGCTTGAGCCAGGAACCGGTGCTGACGGTCTTGAGTGCCGTGAAATTCTTGGCCTCGACGTCCTGGCAGCCGATGAACTCATCGTTGTGCCAGATGCCCAGGAGGAGCGTCCACGATTCCGGCGCCATTCCCGCACGGCAGCGCCAGTACCAGCGGGCCATGTTGGGGCCCAGTTCCTCGTCGGGCAGCTCCGTCCAGGGGTTGCTGAAGGGCGAGCGGCCGGCGTCGTGGATTCCGCTGCGGGCCGCCGCCACCGCTGCCGGGATCTCCTCGTCGCGGATGGTCCGGAGTACCAGGCGGGGCGTGGTCAGCGTGAGTCCAAACGGGGGCCAGACGGCGGTGAGCGAAGTCATCCCAGAAGCCTAGCGGGTTCCACACGCCCTGCACTCCGAACTCGGCGCCGGGCAGCGGTCAGGCGGCCGGGCCGATGTCCCAGGAAATGTGGCGGCGCACGTCCGTGAGGTTCATGGACTCGGCCAGGAAAAGGTCATCGAGCATGTATTCTTCCACGGCGAGGATCTTCATCCAGTGGCCGGTGCCCGAACTGTCGCCGTCGAGGGACTGGCTGGCGACGCACACGCCGGTGCCGGTGTCGATGCGGACCAGGGTGCGGCCCGGATGGGCCAGGGGATCGGCCGGATCCGCGGGTGCATAGTTGCGCCCCGGCCGGACAATCGCCTCAAGGGCCATCCGGCCCTCGTGCTCCACTTCCCGGATCTCGTCCACGTCCACGGGATTGGAGTCCGGGAATTCCATGGGCACGGGAGCGTTTCCGGCCAGCTCCACGGGATCCAAGGCGGCGGCCAGCCGGCTGTTGCCGAACGACGGCTCGCCGTAGGCGGCTTCCGGTCGGCGCCGGACCAGGCCTGCGCCGTCGTACACCGGCGTCACCAGGTGGGCAGGCAGCAGCCAGGACTTCCGCGTGGCGCTGATGTAGAGGCCATCGCGGGAATCGTTGATCCCTGTGGTGCTGTACAGGAGGATGCCGTCCGGCGTCTCCAGCCTGAGGGCCCCGGGCCGGCGCAGCCAGGCGCGGACCATGTCGGCGCCCGTTCCCGGCCGGTCGAGGTATTCGAACCTCAGGCTGGTCCACTTCCAGGGCGAGGACCGGCACAGATTCCTGAACGTGGAGGACATGTCGGCCTGTTGATTGCCTTGCTGGCTACCCTGTCCAGCTGCACTGAAGCGCCCCATATCCACAGTTTAGCCTCAGGCCCCGCGCGGCCGGCGGGAAAACCGGTAGCATCCGAGTGTGATCCGACGACTTGCCGCCCTCTGGGACGCCAGCCCCTGGGGCTTCTGGCTGGTGATCGCGGCGTGCCTGTATTTTGCCGTGATGGCCGTGCGCCTGACCATCATCGATGTCCGCCACCACCTGCTGCCCAACCGGATCGTTTTCCCGTCCTACGGAGTGGCCGGTGTCCTGCTGCTGGGGGCCGCGGTGCTGGCTGAGCTGTCCGACGCCGCGGTTCCCGGGAAAGTGCCCGACGGCGGCGCGAACCTTTTCGGGGTCCCCGGGCTGGGGATCGTGGCCGGGGGAGCCGTGCTGTGGTTGTTCTATTTCGTCTTGCGCGTGATCTACCCGGCGGGCATGGGCTTCGGCGATGTCAAGCTGGCGGGCGTGCTGGGCCTCTATCTTGGCTACCTGGGCTGGGCCCACGTCTTTGCCGGGACGTTCGCGGCGTTCCTGTTCGGCGGTGTGTGGGGCATGGCGGTACTGGCCACGCGCCGCGGGACCTTGAAATCGGCGATTCCCTTCGGGCCGTTCATGCTTGCCGGCGCAGCCGCCGCGATGCTCCTGCTGCCGGCCTGACGGCCTGCTGCTTGCCTGTCAGGCTGCCTGTGGGACCATGGCGCACTGGCGGCGGGCTCTGGCAGTGAAGACCGGGGATTGAACGGCGGGCCCGTTGGGTGCATGCTCGTGCATAGCCGGGCGCAAGGGGCATAGCCGGTCAGAAGGGGATGCCCGTGGGAATTCGAAACAGGACCCGTCCGGCGGTCCGTGCCGCGGCGTGCGGGGCATCCCTCCTGGCAGCGGTTATGGCCTGCGGCGGTGGCGGGCAAACGCATCGGCACGGGACCACCCAGTGGGCACCGCAACCAACAAACTGAAGGAATCCTAGGCCATGGGTGCACCCGACTTCGTGCTCAGACTCCGCGAGAAAATCGGCAACGATCCGCTCTGGCTGCCTGCGGTGCGTGGTGCCGTTTTCGACGACGAAGGCCGCGTGCTGCTGTGCCAGCGCTCCGACAACGGGCACTGGACCCTGATCTCGGGGATGCTCGAACCGGGGGAACATCCCGCGCCCGGGCTGGTCCGGGAAATCTTCGAGGAAACGGCGGTGGTGGCGGAGACCGAGCGGATCATCGCCGTCGGCGTCGTGGGCCCGGTGACCTTCCCCAACGGCGACGTGTGCGACTTCCTGGACATCGCTTTCCGCTGCCGGTACGTCTCCGGGGAGGCCCAGGTCAACGACGACGAATCCACGGCCGTCGGGTGGTTCGCCCTGGACGAGCTGCCGGAGATGAGCGCCGGCCAGCTCGAAGTCCTCCGGTTGGCTACGGAACCCGAAGGTCCCGTGGCCTACCAACTCGAGGACTGAGGCTGACGGACCCGGGCCCCGGCGCGGTCCTCGTCAGCCGGCTGCACTGCCTGCGCATCTGTCGGTGCGTCGGCCGGAGCCTCTGCCTTGGCGGTGCGCTCTGCTTCCAGGCGCTCCGCCTCCTCGCCGCCCACGGCCTCGCCACGGGCCACCATGCCGGCGGTGTCCGAGAGCGGGATCTGCTTGAGGGTGATGGCAAGCAGCAGTGCGACGGCGATGAACGGGATCAGGTACCAGAACACCGGGGCCAGTGAATCGGCGTAGGCGTTGATGATCGCGTCCTTGATCTGTGCCGGCAACTGGGCCAGCGTCTGCGGGTCCAGGGTGCTGGTGGACCGGGATGCCTGTTCGGCCGAGGCTCCGGCACCGGTGAAGGCGTTGGTGAGGGACTCTGCCAGGCGGGTGGTGAAGATCGAGCCGAACACGGCCACGCCCAGGGAAGCGCCCACTTCGCGGAAATAGTTGTTGGTGCTGGTGGCGGTGCCGATCTGCTCGGCCGGGACGGCGTTCTGCACCACCAGGACGATGACCTGCATGATCAGGCCCAGGCCGGAGCCGAAGATGAAGAGCTGCACGCAGATCACCCAGATGGGCGTGGAGGCCGTCAGTGTGGTCAGCCAGAGCATGGCCACGATGGTGAGGGCGGCGCCCAGGATCGGGTACATCTTGTACTTGCCGGTCTTGGAGATGTGGATGCCGGAGTAGATGGAGGTGCCCATCAGGCCCACCATCATCGGCAGCATGAGCAGGCCGGAGACGGCCGCGGACGTCCCGGAGGACATCTGCAGGAACGTCGGGACAAAGGCGATGGCCGCGAACATGCCCAGGCCCAGGGTGAAGCCGATGGCCGTGGCATTGACGAAGATCCGGTTCCTGAACAGGCTCAGCGGGATGATGGGGTCCTCGGCCCGGCGTTCCACCTGGATGAAGAGGAACGCGGAGAGGACCATGCCGGCGCCGAACGCCCAGGTCAGCGGGGAATCCCAGCCTTCGTCCTTCTTGCCGCCGAAGTCGGTGAAGAAGATCAGGCAGGCGGTGGCGGCGGAGAGCAGCAGCACACCGAGGATGTCGATGCGCTTCTCGGCCTTCTTGTTCGGCAGGGTCAGGGTGAACCAGGCGATGGCGAACGCGGCGATGCCGATGGGGATGTTGATGTAGAAGGCCCATTCCCACGTCAGGTGGTCAACGAAGAAGCCGCCCAGCAGAGGGCCGGCCACGGCGGAGAGGCCGAAGATGGCGCCCAGCGGGCCCATGTACTTGCCGCGGTCCTTGGCCGGGACGATGTCGGCGATGATGGCCTGCGAGAGGATCATCAGGCCGCCGCCGCCCAGGCCCTGGAGGGCACGGAAGATCACGAAGCCCCAGAAGTCCGTGGCGAACGCACAGCCCACGGACGCGGCCGTGAACAGGCCGATGGCAATGAGGAACAGGTTCCTGCGGCCCAGGACGTCGCCGAACTTGCCGTAGATGGGCATGACGATGGTGGTCGCGAGCAGGTAGGCGGTGGTGATCCAGGCCTGGTGCTCCACGCCGCCCAGCTTGCCCACGATGGTGGGCATGGCGGTTGAGACGATGGTCTGGTCCAGGCTGGAGAGCAGCATGCCCGCGATCAGGGCCGAGAAGATGATCCAGATTCTTCGCTGGGTGAGCAGCAGCGGTTCCGCCGGCTTCGGGAGGGTAGTCATGCGTGGTCCTTTGAGGTGTCGGCGGGCGTGGTGTCCAGCGGTTGGGAGAAGAGCTTTTGGGCCGCCCTGAGGTTCGTTTCGAGCAGCCCGCGGTAGGGCCGGGTGTTGTCTTCGGAGAAGAACTGCTGGGCCGTCCTCTTGGAGACCGCACCGAAGACAGCCGCCGCCATGATGATTTCCGGGTGCTCAGGAGGCAGGCCCTCGCGGGCCGCAATGAGCTCGGCAAACTGGCGCTCCCGGGCTTCGCCTTCGAGCGTCATCCGTCCCAGCAATTGTGGTTCTGCCTTGATGGCCGCGATGAGCTGGTGCACTTCCGCCCGGCTGACGGCCGAGCGCTCCATGATGGTGAGCGTCAGGTGGTGCAACGCCGCGAGCAGCGTGCTGGAGATGGTGTTCGGCATGCGGCCAGGGTTCAGGGTGAAGTCCGCCAGGGCATCCTGGGGAAGGTCATCGGAGAACGAGCCAATGACGGCGTCTTCCTTGGAATGGAAGTAGTTGAAGAAGGTTCGCCGGGAGATTCCGGCTTCTTCGCAGACTTCCTCAACCGTGTAGCCGTTCAGTCCGCGGTCTGCCGTCAGGGAACGCGCGACGGCGGTAATCGCCGACCGCGTGGCAGCCCGCTTACGCTCGCGGAGACTGCCGTCTATATTTGCACTATTGCTCACATAGTAAAGTTTTGCACTCTTGCATTAAAAGTGCAAAAAGATAGCCGTGTGCCGTCTCTCACATCCACCCGCGTACGCCAACGGCCGGCACCTTCTCGAAGAAAGGTACCGGCCGTCGTCGTGCTTTAAGTCTTAGACCAGAAGTCAGGCCTTGTGTGCCGGGGACGTCATGGTGGTGACGTCAAGGGCCTTGTCCAGCTCTGCCTCGGAGACCTTGCCTTCGCCCTCACCAACAAAACCGAGCTTCTCGGTTGCCTGGCGGATGGTCAGACCCTCCTTGACGGCGATCTTGGCGATCTTGGCGGCGTTCTCGTACCCGATGAACTTGTTCAGCGGCGTCACGATGGACGGGGAGGCCTCGGCCAGGAAGCGGGCGCGCTCCACGTTGGCGGTGATGCCGTCGATCATTTTGTCGGCCATGACGCGGCTGGTGTTGGCCAGCAGGCGGATGGACTCGAGCAGGTTGGCGGCCATGACGGGGATGCCGACGTTGAGCTCGAAGGCGCCGTTGGTGCCGGACCATGCGATGGCGGTGTCGTTGCCGATGACCTGGGCGCAGACCATGATGGACGCCTCGCAGATGACGGGGTTGACCTTGCCCGGCATGATCGAGGAGCCCGGCTGCAGGTCCGGGATGGCGATTTCGCCGAGGCCGGTGTTGGGGCCGGAGCCCATCCAACGGAGGTCGTTGTTGATCTTCATGAAGGAGATCGCGATGTTGCGCAGCTGGCTGGAGCCCTCGATGAGGCCGTCGCGGTTGGCCTGCGCCTCGAAGTGGTCGCGGGCCTCGGTCAGCGGCAGGCCCGTGTCGGCAGCCAGGAGCTCGATGACGCGCTCCGGGAAGCCTGCCGGCGTGTTGATGCCGGTGCCCACGGCCGTGCCGCCCAGGGGAACCTCGGCGACGCGGGGGAGGGAGGCGTTGATGCGCTCGATGCCGTAGCGGACCTGGGCAGCGTAGCCGCCGAACTCCTGGCCCAGCATGACCGGAGTGGCGTCCATGAGGTGGGTACGGCCGGACTTGACGACGTCCTTGAACTCCACGGCCTTGCGGTCCAGGGAAGCTGCCAGGTAGTCCAGCGCCGGGATCAGGTCGTTGATCAGGGCCGAGGTGGCGGCAACGTGCACGGACGTCGGGAAGACGTCGTTGGAGGACTGGGAGGCGTTGACGTGGTCGTTCGGGTGGACAACTTTGTCGCTCCCGGCGGCGGCGAGGGCGCGCGTTGCGAGCTCGGCGATGACCTCGTTGGTGTTCATGTTGGAGGAGGTGCCCGAGCCGGTCTGGAAGACGTCGATGGGGAAGTCGCCGTCGTACTTGCCGGCGGCAACCTCATCGGCAGCAGCGGCAATCGCCTCGGCGAGCTCACCATCGAGCACCCCCAGTTCGGCGTTCGCCAGTGCAGCGGCCTTCTTGACACGGGCCAGGGCCTCGATGTGGGTGCGCTCGAGGGTCTTGCCGGAAATCGGGAAGTTCTCCACGGCGCGCTGCGTCTGGGCGCGGTACAGGGCGTTCACGGGGACGCGAACTTCGCCCATCGTGTCATGTTCAATGCGGAATTCAGCAGTGGAAGTCATGGGGCTAGCTTAGGGCGATCCGTCCCCACTCCGAAAACCCGGACCCGCATGCTACGGGTCCTCCCGCTGTGCCCGGAGCCTCGCGGTTCCGGGCGCCGGCGGTGCCCCCTACAGCTTGCCGATGCCGGAAACCAGCGCGGCCCGGCCTTCATCCAGCTTGTAGGAAAGGCCGACGACGGCCACCCGGCCGTCGTCGATGGCGTCCGAAATCACACGGGAACTGTCGGCCAGGCGCTTGGCGGTCTGCTTGACGTGCTCCACCACCATCTCGTTGACGTCATGCTGCTCGTTGCGCAGGGACGTCAGGACCGAGGGCGTGATGCGTTCCACGAGGTCGCGGATGAAGCCCACGGGCATGTCACCGGTTTCCACAGCGGCCTTGGTGGCGCTCACGGCACCGCAGCTGTCATGGCCCAGGATGACGATCAGGGGAACGCCGAGCTCGCTGATGCTGTATTCGAGGGAGCCGAGGACGGCGTCGTCAATCACCTGGCCCGCCGTGCGGACCACGAAGGCATCGCCCAGGCCGAGGTCGAAGATGATCTCTGCGGCGAGGCGGGAGTCGGAGCAGCCGAAAATGACGGCGAAGGGGTGCTGGTGCTCCAGGAGCGACGAACGCCGGGACGCGTCCTGGTTGGGGTGCAGGGATTCACCGGCAACGAATCGCTCGTTGCCTTCGCGCAGACGGCGCCAGGCAAGGGCAGGGGTCAGGTAGGTAGCCACGGGGCTACTTTACGGTGCGGTGGTGGCCGGCTGCGACACTGTTTCGCCGGGCTTCGCCGTTGAAGTCGGCATAGCGGGAAGTACGGCCGGGGCGCTGTCTACGGATTTCACGACGGCGGCGGCCACGGTGGCGAACTCGTCCAGGCTTGCCGTGCCGCTGAGGATGATGGTGGTTCCCCGGTACACGAGAATCATGCTGCGGGTGTCCTTGCCCGAGTCGCGCAGCTCCCATTCCTGCCCGCCGGCGTTACGCGTGCCCGTGACGGGGGCGTTCTTGGTCTGCTGCAGGAGCCACGTCGGGTTCGCCTTGCGGGTCTGCGCGACGCCGATGAAGGCCTCCTTGGGAGTCAGGTAGCCAATCTCCCAAATGGGCACCCCGCTGGCGGTCCCGGAATCCCATCTGGCGTAATTGGGACTGAATGTGTCGCCGAGCTCCGGGGCCACGGGTGTGAATCCCGCCACATCCGCGGCGTTGGCCGCGATGGCAGACACATTCACGTTCGGCCGATAGCCATCGCTCTTCGGAGCCGGGTTCATCAGCACGATCGGCAGGAAGGCCAGGACGCAGACCAGCAGCGCGATGACCATGCCGATCACCGAGGCATTGGCCCGCTTTGCAGCCTTGGCGGCAATGACGGGCTTGATGGGGGCCGGGTCTGCGTGGACCCGGTTGGCCTCGGCGGTGTCCGACGGGGCGGCGGCTGCGGGCTTGTCCTGCGTTTCACTCACCCTTCCATAGTCCCTTATCCCGGTGGCGAACACACATCCGGGGCCGGGAGGGCGGGCCGGAGCGGGAGGTCATCCCATGACTCGGGGAGGGTGCGACGACTATGATCGTTCCTAGGGGAACCCCTGCAGTTGCCTTCCGCAGCTGGTCCTGGTCCCATGAATCGTCACTCGAATGAAGAGGTTTAAGTGTCTACCGCACCAATGACCCAGCAGTATTCCACGATTTCGCCGTCCCTGGCTGTCGGCCTCGACGAACCCGACCGTAACCTCGCACTGGAGTTGGTCCGCGTCACCGAAGCCGCGGCAATTGCCGGTGGCCACTGGGTAGGTTTCGGCGACAAGAACAAGGCAGACGGCGCCGCCGTCGATGCCATGCGTTCGTTCCTCCACACCGTCCACTTCAACGGCGTCGTTGTCATCGGCGAGGGCGAAAAGGACGAAGCCCCCATGCTGTTCAACGGCGAGCAGGTCGGTGACGGCACCGGCCCCGAGTGCGACGTCGCCGTCGACCCCATCGATGGAACCCGCCTGACGGCCCTCGGCATCAACAACGCCCTCGCCGTCCTGGCAGTTGCCGAACGCGGCTCCATGTTCGATCCTTCCGCCGTGTTCTACATGGAGAAGCTCGTCACGGGCCCCGAAGCCGCCGACATGGTGGACCTGCGCCTGCCCGTCAAACAGAACCTGCACCTGATCGCCAAGGCCAAGGGTGTCAAAGTCAACCAGCTCAATGTCATGATCCTTGACCGTGACCGCCACCGCCCGCTGGTCGAAGAGATCCGCGAAGCCGGCGCCCGCACCAAGTTCATCATGGATGGCGACGTGGCCGGCGCCATTGCCGCCGCACGCTCCGGCACCGGCGTCGACGCCCTCATGGGCATCGGCGGCACTCCGGAAGGCATCGTCGCTGCCTGTGCCATCAAGTCCCTCGGTGGCGTCATCCAGGGCCGCCTGTGGCCCACCTCGGACGACGAGAAGCAGAAGGCGATCGATGCCGGCCACGACCTCGACCGCGTGCTTTCCACGAACGACCTCGTCACCTCGGACAACTGCTACTTCGCCGCCACGGGCATCACCGACGGTGACCTGCTCAAGGGCGTGCGCTACTCCAAGGACAAGGTGCTGACGCAGTCGATCGTCATGCGCTCCAAGTCCGGCACCATCCGCTTCGTCGACGGCGAGCACCAGGCCAGCAAGTGGGAAGGCTACGCCCGCAAGAGCTAGCCCTTTCCCGCCTTAGCGCGAACGAACACTTGAGGCCCCGGATCCTTGCGATTCGGGGCCTCAAGTGTTCGTTCGCGCGGGGAGTTTGACGGGGGCCTGTGGATAACCGCTTCTTGAGCTGCCAGGTGTTGGACACTGGGGCATGCCACGAAAGCCATTGCCGGAAGAATTGCTCACCGGATCATTCACCTCGGCCGCCGCCGAGGGTCTTGGCGTGCCCGGAAAGCGGATCCGGGCCGCCGACGTGTTCATCCCCTCTCGCAGCATCAGGGTGCCGTTGAACGGCAGCGCCGATGCAGCCGCGAATCTCCGGGCCTACACGGATCTGGACGACTCATCGGTCCTTACGCACCATTCCGCCGTGCGCATTTGGGAAGGCAGCCTTCCTGCTTGGCTCCAGGAGGACTGGCGGATCCACGTTGCTCGTGACCGGGCCGGGAGCAAACCCCGGCGCCGCAATGTGGTGGGTCACCGCATGACATTCCGGCCGGGTGAAGTGGTGGTGCACGACGGCGTGCGGGTCACCATTCCGGCGCGGACGTGGCTGGACCTTGCCGCGTTGCTGAGCGTCGATGACCTGGTTGCACTCGGCGACTCCTTGGTGGTGGCGCACGGGCCGGACTTCCCGAGGCCGAAGACAGCCCTGACAGCGATCGATGACCTTCGGCGCATGGTCGCCGCGCATCCGGGGATGCGTGGAATGCGGACGGCCCGGCTGGCGCTTCCGGAAGTCAGGGTTGGCGCCGATTCCCCGCAGGAAACCAGGATGAGGTTGGTCCTTTCGCGAACCGGGCTTGGCGAACCGATGCTCAACCACGTCATCCGCAACAGCTGGGGCCAGCCTGCTGTTTGGCCCGACGCGGCGTACCCGCAGCACCGGATAGCGCTCCAATATGACGGCGGGCATCATGCCGATCCGAACCAGTATCTGCACGACATCAGGCGGCAGGCCACCACCGAGCGGCTGGGATGGAAAGAGGTACGCGTCAGCAAGGAAGACCTCGAAGGCGAGAAACCGTTCCTTGTTGAAAAGGTACGGGCAGCACTCCGACCCCTTGGATTTGGATCGGGTTCCTCCGCGGGTACCTCGCATGGCTGACTTCGGGTTGGCCGAGCGAACACTTGAGGCCCAGAATTCGCGAAAATCGGGGCCTCAAGTGTTCGTTCGCGCAGGGGGAGGGGAGAGGTCAGCCTAGCGGAGCTTCTCGCGCAGCTTCCGGGCCAGCTGGTAGGCGCCGTAGCGGAGTTTGTTCACCGGCAGGTCCCAGGTGCCCGGGTAGGCCACTTCGCGGCCGCCGAAGGACTTCTTGAAGGCCGTGAAGCCTGCCCATTTGTGGTCCGGCTGGTCCTCGGGGGCCACGCCCCACAGGTCCACGTACTTGAGGCCCTTCTCCTTGGCGTCGGCCATGAGCGTGACCAGCAGCGGGATGCCTGCGCTGAGTTTGCGGTGGGCATCGTCCAGCGCGGCGTGGGCGTAGGTACGGGTATCGGCCGAATCGTAGGCAAGGGCCGCCGCGATGGGCTCACCCTCGAGCTCGGCGATGAACAGTGTCCCGGCACCGGCGGGCAGCAGGGAACGTGCCACACTGCCCAGATAGTCGTCACTCTGCGGTTTGAAGCCGTTGCGGGCGGCCGTCAGGTGCAGGAAGTGCAGCAGGATGGAGATCTCTTCCGGATCCTGCGAGGAACGGAACGTCACACCCTTCTTGTGGATGTTGCGGTACAGGTTCCGGTTGGTCGGCTTCATGCCGGCCAACACGTCCTTGAAGTCACCCTCGAGGTCTACGATCCAGCTGAGCTCGGGCTGCTGGTTCGATGGCGCCGGCAGCAGGCCGCGCGCCCGCAGGAGGGTCCCGGCGTCGGCAGTGGGGAACCCGGCATCCACCGGCTCCATCCGGACAAACACAGCCCGCTGCTTCACGGCGAGGGCCCGCAAAGCCGCCACGGCGTCGTCGAACGCTGCCAAAGTCTCCGCAACCGGACCGTAGGGCGCGTAGAGGACCTTGCCCGCCGGATTCTTCTCTTCGATGGCGAGGAAGCTCCACCCCGGGCCGCTCTGCTGGTGCACGGCGCGCCCGAGGGAGCGCTGGAAGCCAGCCCACGCGCCGGTCTGCAGGAAGAACTCCATGCCTCAGTTCCCGAGCCCGGTGGTGACGGCGAAGGCGACGCTGGTGCCGGCACCGGAGGCCGGGTGGACCATGACGGGGTTCTCGGCGTCGGGGATGAACGCCGCGCCGCCGCGCTGCAGCGGCAGGTCGCTCTTGGGAGAGTCCAGGACCACGGCACCGGAGACCACCACGACGACGGCGGGACCGGTCTGTGCCAGCGGCACCGGCTCGGCACCGGGCTTGAGTTCGATGCGCTGCAGCTGGAACTCGCGGAACGGCGGCCGGTAAAGCTCCTGGCCGTAGGCCGTAGGCGCTGCCTCGATGCGCGGCACGCCGAGGGCCTCGAACTGGATAGTCTTGCTCAGCTCCGGGATGTCCACATGCTTGGGGGTCAGGCCGCCGCGGAGCACGTTGTCCGAGGACGCCATGACCTCGACGCCCAGGCCATGGATGTAGGCGTGGATGTTCCCTGCAGGCAGGTACACCGCTTCGCCGGGGTTCAGGAAAACCAGGTTCAGCAGCAGCGAGATCAGCACACCGGGGTCGCCCGGGAAGGCGTCGTTGATGCCGAGCACGGCGGTCAGCGCCGCGCTGTGCGGCTCCATCGGGGCACCCGATCGGAGCACGGAGATGACCTGGTCCGAGGCGGCAGTGACGTCCCCGCCACCGGCGATCAGGCGGCTGAAGGCCGCCCGCAGCGCAGCGGACTCGTCGGCGCCGGAGAGGTCCGCAATGACGCCATCGATGACCGCGGGGACGTCCTGGGCCGCCGAGTCCAGGACTGTGGCGAGGTGTTCGAAGATGGCCCGCGATTCGGCGGCCGCGCGGAAACCGCACAGGGCCTTGAACGGGGTGAGCGCAAAGATCATTTCCGGTTTGTGGTTGTCATCGCGGTAGTTACGGTCGGCCGAATCGGCTGCCATCCCGGCCGCGTTCTCGCGGGCAAAACCTTCCCGTGCCTGTTCGAGACTCGGGTGGACCTGCAGGGACAGCGGCTGCTCGGCCGCGAGGATCTTGGTCAGGAACGGCAGGCGCGGACCAAACTCGGCAAGGCTGGCCTCGCCCAGGAAATGCCCGGGATCGGAGGCGATCAGTTCGTCCAGGGCCACGGTGGAGCCGTCGGGGCGGGTGGCCGTGGACGGCGAGTCGGGGTGCGCCCCGATCCACAGCTCGGCCTCCGGGCCGCCGGAAGCCGGGCGTCCCAGAAGCTCGGCAATCGCCGTCGTCGATCCCCAGGCGTAGGGTCGCAAAACGTTCTCAATCTCGTACACAGCAGGGTGTCCTTGTCGTTGTGCTGGAGGTGCGGTCTTGGAGCGCGGCCCGGCTAGAGCGCGGCACACTGTCCGTTGGTGGCCACGAGGTCGCGGATGCCCTGTTCGTCGCCCTGGGCCTTGAGCCCGTTGAGCAGTTCGACCGTGATGGGCGTTCCGTCCGGAGTGGTGGTGACGGGGGTGAAGTCCGACGACGCCGGCGAGGGCTGCTGCCCCGTGGCCACGCCGCTGGCCTGCGTCTCGGGAGCCAGGCCGCCGGCCTGGAGGCCGCCGCCGGCAGTGCGCTGCGGCAGCAGGGCGTCGTCAGCCTTCGGCGAGCCCTGTTTCAGGAGCTGCTGGACCCGGGCGTGGATCTGGTCGAAGTCCGGGACTGTGGAGAACGAGGCGTCAAAGTCCGGCGGGCCGATGGTGAGGCGCTGGACCGGCTGGCCCTTGGACTTGATCGCCAGGTCCACGAAGCTGCCCAGCTGGGCCGAGGAGATATTGGACTCCACCACCTTGGTGCCGGCGTTCGCGATGTCCTCGAATTTGGTCAGCAGGGTGGCCGGATCCAGCTGCTTGAGCATGGCCTGCTGCACGCACTGCTGGCGGGCAATGCGGGCGTAGTCGTCCACGAACTCGCGGGACCGGCCGTACCAAAGCGCGTGGAAGCCGTCCAGGTGCTGCTCGCCGGCCGCGATCCAGCCTTCGGGCATGCCGTGGATTCCGTTGATTTCGTCAACGGTGGGTCCGCTGATGGGCACCCAGCCGCCGGCCTTGATGCGGATGCCGCCCATGGCGTCGATGAGCTTGGCGAAGCCGTCCATGTCCACCAGGACATAGGCCTGGACGGTGATGCCCAGCGTCCCGGACACGGCCTCCATGGTGGCCTGGGCCCCGGGGTCGGCCACACCGGGGTAGAGGTCCTGGTAGTTGTTGGTGACCTCGGTGTTGATGGCGTTGATGAGGCATTCGTCGCCGCAGTCGTAACCGTCGGGGTAGATCGCCCGCATGGGCGATTCTTCGCTGAACCGGGCGTTCTGCAGGTTCCGGGGGATCGAGATGATGGCGCTCTGACCGGTCTTCGCGTCAACGCTGATCACGGAGAGGCTGTCCGGGCGGCGGCCGGTGCGGTCGTCGCCGGCGTCCCCGCCCATCATCAGGAAGTTGTAGCGGCCGTCCACGGGATCGATGGCCGGGCCGGAGTTGAAGATGCTGCCGATCGCATTGCGGCTGACATTGAGGACGTGGGCCAGATAGCCCAGCGAACCGCTGCTGATGACCATGGCCACCACCACGGCGATGCCCACAATCGGGCGCATCCCGGGTGCCAGGAGGGCGGGCCGGATGATCTTGAAGGTGTTGATGAACAGCAAGGCCCAGCCGATGGCCAAGGCCACGAGCACCACGATCACCAGGAGCGAGGCCACCGGGTGGGTGACGATGTTCAGCAGGAGGGGCCGGTTCAGCAGGAGCACCAGGACCGCAAGCAGGGCCAGGGCCCAGACGGCGAGGGTGATGCGGAGGGCCACGCGGCCCAGCCGCCGGTCCCCGGCAACCAGCTGGGCGCTGCCCGGTATGAAAACGGTCAGGAGGACCAGCACGAAGGCGCGCTTGGTACGGACCGGTGCGCTGGCACTGGCCGGGTAGCGGACGGGATCAGTCAGTGCGCTCCCGTGCGGCTGCGGTCTCTTCGTGCTGGTCGACATCAACGGTTCCTAACGGCCACTCCGTGCTGAGACATTGGCCTGCGAGAAGACCTCGGCTACCTTATCGCGAAGGTTGGCGCCCTTCCTGGTAGCGACATCGTTGAGTTCCTGGGCGAAGTCCACCAGTTCGGCGCGGAGCCGGACGGCAAGCTCGTCCGTGCCGGAGGCCAGCATGCGTACCGCCAGGAGGCCGGCGTTGCGGGCTCCGGCGATGGACACGGTGGCCACGGGAACGCCGGCCGGCATCTGCACGATGGACAGCAGAGAGTCCATGCCGTCCAGGGTCTTCAACGGCACAGGCACGCCGATGACCGGAAGCGGGGTGACGGAGGCGAGCATACCCGGCAGGTGCGCCGCGCCGCCGGCGCCGGCGATGATGACCCGCAGGCCGCGTTCGTGGGCGGTCTGGCCGTAGCGGATCATTTCGGTGGGCATGCGGTGGGCGGAAACGACGTCGGCCTCGAAGGGGATGCCGAATTCTGCCAGTGCGTCCGCAGCGGCTTCCATGACGGGCCAGTCGGAATCCGAGCCCATGACCAGGCCGACGATCGGGGCGTTCTCTGCACTCATGCTGTCTCCTCGGAGGTGTTCGCAGCAGGCATCCTGCCGTCGCGGATGATGTCGGCCACCGCGGTGGCACGGCTGCGGATGGAGTCAAGCTCGGCAACGGAGGCCCCCACCAGGTTCACATGCCCGATCTTGCGGCCCGGACGGACCGACTTGCCGTAGCAGTGGACCTTGGCGGACGGTTCGAAGGAGAGAGCCATCGGGTACGCCGCGAAGAGGTCCTGGTTGTCGCCGCCCAGGAAGTTCTTCATGACCACCACGGGGCCCAGGGCGTCAGTGGCCCCCAGAGGTAGGTTGAGCACGGCCCGCAGGTGCTGCTCGAACTGGCTTGTCACGGAGCCGTCCTGCGTCCAGTGGCCCGTGTTGTGCGGGCGCATGGCAAGTTCATTGATGAGGAAGCCGACGCCGACGCCGGGCGTTTCGAACAGTTCGGCCGCCATGACGCCCGTGACACCGAGCTCGTTGGCGATCCGCAGGGCGGCTTCCTCGGCTGCCGCGGCAACTTCGAGGGGGATGTCCTGCGCCGGGGCGATGACTTCATCGCACACCCCGTCCACCTGGACAGTGTGGACCACGGGCCAGGCACGGGATTCGCCGCCGGGGGTCCGGGCAACCAAAGCGGAGAGTTCGCGGCTGAACTCCACCTTGGCCTCGGCCAGGAGCGGGCTCATGGCCTCGAACCAGTCAGCGGCGCTGCGGGCGTCCTCGGGGGAGTCGACGATGCGAACTCCCTTTCCGTCGTAGCCGCCGCGCGGCGTCTTGAGGACCACCGGCCAGCCGATCCGGTCGCCGAAAGCGACGAGTTCCTCCACGCCGTGCACCGCGGCCCAGGCGGGGTTGGGCAGGCCAAGGCGGTCGATGGCAGCGCGCATGACGAGTTTGTCCTGGGCGTTGACGAGGGCGTCAGGGCCGGGCTGCACGTTGACGCCTGCCGCCTGCAGGGCGCGCAGGTGCTCGGTGGGGACGTGTTCATGGTCGAAGGTCAGGACGTCCAGGCCCTTGGAGAACTCGAGGAGAGCATCAAGGTCCTTGTAGTCGCCCACCGGGGCCGTGGCCACGGCGTTGACGGCCGAAACGTCCTCCCCTTCAGCCAAAACGCGGAGTTCGAAGCCGAGAGCGGTGGCCGCCGGGGCCATCATGCGTGCGAGTTGGCCGCCGCCAACCACACCTATTACTGGAAAAGTCACAAGGTTCAGCCTACCGAACCAGCGGCTGGAACATGGATTCTGTGCCCCTCGGCAGCCGGAGCGCCCCGTGGACTGCCGGCTGGATCGCGGTCCCTTCCGGTTCCTCCAAGGAATCGGCGCTAAAATGGCTGTGGCCCATCGGCCGCATATTCAACGGCCATGGAGGGTCATGATCACCACACTTGCAGATCGCATCCGCGGACTCGCATCGCTTTTTTGGCGTGAAGTAGCCAAATTCGGCGCTGTTGGTGGCGTGGCTTTTGTCATTGACAATGGCCTCACGTACTACCTCATGCACGGTCCCATGGCCGACAGTCCCTCCAAGGCACGCTTTGTGGGGGCCGTGGTCGCCACGATTTTCTCGTGGATCGCGAACCGCTTCTGGACCTTCCGGCACCGCCGCCAAGACAATGTGCTGCGTGAATTCGTGATGTTCGTCATCATCAACGGCATCGGAATCGGCATTTCCACCGGCTTCACGGCGATCGCCAACTACTGGCTGCACATCACGGACAAGAACATGCTGTTTGCCGCTGGTGTCCTGGGCATCCTGGTGGCCACGGTGGTCCGTTTCTTCGCCTACCGGTTCCTGGTGTTCAACAAGGAACTGGACGAAGAGCCGGAGTTCTCCCACGACCACGAGCTCATCGAACTGCACCCCAAGCCCAGGGCGGGCGAAGGGGCCGCAATCGACAAGGACACCGCCGCGGTCAAGAAGCGCTGACGCGCTCGTTGTCCAGCAGGTGCTGCGTAACGTCGACATCCGGGTGGACCAGCACCACTGAGCCGTCCTGCATCCAGGCCCCGAGGGCCGCGGCGAGGGCTGTTTCGAGCCCGACGCCGGCGCGCACCAGCAGCCTGACCCCGGGCTCCTGGGCCTGCGCGAAGCCGTCCAGCAGGCCACCGTGGTGGTGTGCGGCGGAGCCCCGAAGCGCCGGCATCGCCTCTTCCGGTTCGTTGTGGGCCATGAACACATCGCCGTGCGAACGGACCTCCGCGGCATAGTCGACGACGCCGGCGGGCAGCTCCCCTGGCCAGCGCATCGCCAACGCGGCGAGGGGAACGGCCACCACGGCATTGAAGCCGCCGGAACCCACCTCCGGGGTGTCTGTCACGAGCAGTTCGGCGTCGCCGCCGTCGAGCACCAGTTCCATGCCCAGCTGCCATCCGGCCAGGGCCCACACGAACGATTTCCAGTGCGCCGGCAGGTCCACGCGCAGACTCATCCCGGGCTCGGCGTCCAGCTCGTCCTGCAGCAGGTTGCTGGTCTTGGCCACCCAGTTGTCCAGAACGCGGCCGGACAACTCCACGCGTTCGGAGTCCGGGCCATACCAGGTCAGGCGCGGGTAGGTCGCATGGCCGGACCGGAGTGCGGTCATCAGTTTCATCGCCGGAATGCTCATGGCTACATCTTGTCACGGGGCCGGGCGGCAGGCTCCTGGGAATGTGAATTGCGCCACGTTTCCGGGCCCTTGGCGGACGGACGCGCGCTGCCGTGCATCTGGAATTTCCCTGAAATTCAATGAATATGCATGCGAACTGATGCAGGGCTTTCGTTTCCCTCCTGCCCGGCCAAACGTGGGCGCAAAACACGGGGCGTGGCGCATCGCGCGTTTCTACAGGAAGTTGATTATTATCCAGCGCGGCTTGACGGCTGCGTAGTTACACACGTGTAATTAGGTATAGACCGCCGCTGCGCAAACATCAGGCACACCACCGAGTGCCGACGTTCAGGACAGCAGCTGCAACATCAGGAGGGGCGCCATGGGGCAAGCGTTGCCTATTCAGCAAGATGCAGTCGTCGCAGAACATGCGTCAGTGAAATACCGGTCGCGGGGTGTGCCTGGGGATTGGTACGTCGACCCGGCGGATCCGGAAGCGGCGGACCGCTACAGCGACAATGTCCAGCAATCGCTTGAGGAGCAGGCAACTGCCCTCCTCGCGGCACATGAGGCATTGCTCGGCGATCCGGGAGCTCCGGACGATGATCTGGATGACCCTCCCATGGAGTTGCGGCGTCCGGTCGATAACCCCTCGCAGCCGGTGTGGATCGGGCTGCCCCGCCAGGACGACTTCGATGATGAAGGCGAACTTGGCTGGCAGAGCGATGCGCTCTGTGCCCAGACCGACCCGGAAGCATTCTTCCCCGAAAAGGGCGGCTCCACGAGGGACGCCAAGAAGGTCTGCGGAGCCTGCAACGTCCGCTCGCAGTGCCTTGAGTACGCTCTCGCGAACGACGAACGTTTCGGTATCTGGGGCGGGCTGTCCGAGCGTGAACGCCGTCGGCTGAGGAAGCGAGCGGTCTGATTCACAAGGAAGTTCACGTTACCGCCGTCGTGGTTTCGCACGACGGCGGTAGCTATCTCCCCAGGACACTGGCGGCTTTGGCGGACCAGACGCGTCCGGCAGATGCCGCCATTGGCGTCGACACGGGATCGGGGGACAACTCCGAAGAGTTGCTGCGCCGGGCCCTTGGTGATGCCAATGTCACCAGCCATGTCGAACCGAAGAGCGGCTTCGGCGGGGCGGTCGCACACGCTGTGGCCGGGCTCGCCCCGGCCCATGATGACGGGACCGCGGCGTGGATCTGGCTCCTGCACGACGACGCCGCACCTGCGCCGGACGCACTGGCCGAGCTGCTGCACGCCGTCGAGCGCGCGCCGTCGGTGACAGTGGCAGGTTGCAAGCAGCTGGACTGGGACTCCGCGCATCGCCTGGTGGACGTGGGCCTGTCCACGAGCCGCTGGGCCGAACGGCTGACCCTGATCGACGCCGATGAATTCGACCAGGGCCAGCACGATGCCCGCTCGGACACGTTCGCCGTGAACTCGGCAGGCATGCTCGTTCGCCGTGACGTCTGGGAACTCCTGCGCGGTTTTGACCCCGCACTGCCGGGCAGCGGTGACGACGTCGATTTCTGCTGGCGCAACTGGCTCGCCGGCAACCGCGTGGTGGTGGTTCCTTCCGCACACATGTTCCATGCGGAGCGCCGGCCCTACGCGCTAGGCAACTTCGCCGCGGCCCGCAAGGCACAGGTGCATCTGCGACTGAAGCACGCACCCGCGTGGAAAGTCCCGTTCCACGCCGTAGGGGCACTCATCGGCAGCCTCCTGCGGCTGGTCCTGAGCATCATCGTCAAAGACCCCGGGCAGGGCTTTGCGCATCTTGCGTCCACCGTTGCCGCCCTCGGACGGCCCCTGGCAGTCCTGCGCGCCCGCCGCGCCGCGGCCAGGACACGGCGCGTGCAACGCTCGGTCATCCGGGGCCTGCAGACGCCCTACCGCGAGGTCCGGGCGCATCGCCGCTCCCTCCTTGAGACCATTGGGCTGGGCGACGATTCCCCGTCCGTTTCGGACCTGCTGGCCCCGGAACCCAGCGGCGACGCGATGGACGACTTTGCGTCCCTGGCCACGAAGGAGCGGGGCTGGGTCGGCAACGGCGCCGTGGCCGCGGTCCTTGTGGCCTTTGCCGCCTCAGCCGCGGGACTGCTCGGACTGCTCCAGGCCACCGGGGCAGTCGGCGGCGGACTGCTGCCCCTCTCGGCGAAATCCTCGGACATCTGGGCGAACGCCTCCTCCTGGTGGATCGGGCTCAGCGCGGGACTTCCCGGCCACGGTGACCCGTTCGGCTATGTGCTGTGGCTGCTGTCCGTTTTCGGCTCCGGCGATGCCAACGCCGCCATGGTGTGGCTGCTGATCCTTGCGATGCCGCTGGCCGGCCTGGGCGCCTGGTTCGCCGCCGGTGCGCTGACCTCACGCCGGCGCTTCCGCTTCCTGGCCGCCTTGGTCTGGTCGGGGGCACCTGCACTGCACATCGCCCTGAACCAGGGCCGGGCCGGCGCCCTCGTGGCACACGTCGTGATGCCGCTGCTGCTGCTGGCACTGCTGCGGGCCTCGGGCGCCGCGGTGGGCCAGGGCCGCTTTGCGCCGAAGGCCCAGCGCGGACGGCCCTCCGTCCCGGCGGCCATCAAGCCCGGGATCAACGGCACGCCGTCGTGGACAGCCGCGGCTGCAGCCGGCCTCGCGCTGGCGATTGTCACGGCTTCGGCGCCCTCCCTCGCAGGTCCCCTTGCCGTGGTCATCGTCCTGTGCGCCGTGATTCTCGGCCGGCGCGGGCGCACTCTCTGGTGGTCCCTGCTCCCCAGCGCGGCCCTGTTTGTTCCCTACGGCATCTCCGTCCTGGACCGGCCACGCTCGCTGCTCGCCGACCCCGGAGTGCCGCTCGGCTTTGAGGCCGCCCCCTTGTGGCAGCAGCTGCTGGGGCAGCCCGTGAAATTCGACCTCGACGGCGGGCTGGCCGGCCTGGGCTGGTTCGGTCCGAGCCCGCTGCCCTGGGCGCTGATCCTTGCCCTCCTGATCAGCGGGCCGGCGCTGCTGCTGGCCGTTGCCGCCCTTTTCGTCCCGGGCAAGCGCACCAGGATCGTACGGATATTCTGGGTGGCCGCGCTGGCGGTCCTGGCCAGCGGCTGGCTCTTGGGCCACGTGGCCACCGGCGTCAACGGCAATGTGATGGTGGGTCCCTTCACCGGACCCGCCGTGTCAGCGGCCGGGATCGCCCTGCTGGGCGCGGCCCTTGTCGGAGCCGAGCAGCTGCTGGTCTTCGGACGCCAGGCAGCGGGCACCGCAGGCAAGGGCCACGCTGCTCTGCGGGTGTTGTCCGGCGTTGGCCTGCTGGTGCTCCTGGCCGGTCCCTTGGCAGGCATGGCGGCCTGGACTGCCCAGAATGTGCTGCAGCCCGCCGCTGGCTCCTCTGCGGCCACCGCTGCCGCGGGCACGCAGAGACCGCCGCAGGCCCTGGGAACCGCACGCTTGGTGCGCCCCGCCGAAGCAGGCATCCTGCCCGCCACAGCCGTGGACCGCGGCCAAGGGCCCGAGCAGAGCCGCACCTTGATCATTGCGGCCGGTGAACACGGCACGTACACCTCCTCGCTGATGCGCGGTGCCGGCACAACACTGGACGCGCTGTCCACCGTGGCCTCTGCCCGGTCCATCATCGGGGCACCCGGACGCGAGGAAATCGCCGCCGACGACGCCGTGACCGCTTCGATCCGGACCACGGTTGCCACGATCGTGGCAGGCACGGGAGTGGACCCCCGGGCCGATCTTGAACAACTCGGCGCCGGGTTCGTGGTGCTCAAGGCCTCAGACTCTGCCGCGCAGCTGACGGCAAGCCGCATCGACGCCGTTCCCGGTCTGGTGGCGGTGGGACAGACCGACGCCGGCTGGCTGTGGCGCGTCACGCCGCTGAGCCAGTCCGCGGCAACTGCCGCCGAGACCGCGCACAGGGTCCGCATCACCGATGCCAAGGGAGCCACGGTCCTTCTGCTGCCCTCCGGCAAGACCTCCGTCAACGCAGACATCCCGGCCGGTGACGAGGGCCGGCAGCTTGTCCTTGCCGAGCGTTCCGACGCAGGCTGGAGTGCCTGGCTGGACGGCAAGCCGCTCAAGGCCACCACATCAGGCTGGGCCCAGGCATTCATCCTGCCCCAGGACGGAGGCGTACTGAAAGTCCGCTACACCAGCCCCTGGGTGCCGTGGCTCGGCACCATGCAGGCCTTTGTGATTGGCCTGACCGCGCTCATGGCCGTGCCCATGCCTGCCCGGCGCACACGGGCGACGCGCCGGCCACGTCGAACCGGCCGCCCACGGGACGAGAAGTCCGCCGCTAAGGAGTACAGCAGTGTCTGAGGACCAGGCAGAGGAAACAACGGCCAAGGAAAGATCGGCCACGGAGCCCCAAGCCACGGAGCCCAAGGAAACAGCCCCCCAGGAGCCCAAGCAGCGCCGCCAGGCCAAGGGCGCCGGCAAGGGCATTGTCACGGGCGTCCTGTCCGCCGTCGTGATCCTTGCCGCCGCCGGCGGCGTGGTGTCTGCCGCATCCCTGCTGCCCGAATCCTCCGGCAGCCGCGCCCTGGAGATCCCGCAGGCCGACGTCCCTGCCGGCCACGCACTGGGCGTGTGTCCGGAGCCGGCCAAGCTGCTCGCAGGCACGGCCGACGGCACGGATGCGCAGTTCAGTCCCGTGTCACAGTCCGCCAAGACCCTTCTGAACGCCGTGGTGCTCAGCAACACGGCAGGCACGATTCCCGGCAGCGGAATCACCTCCCTGGGCGGCACGCCCATGGCCGAAATCGCGAAGAAGCCCACCAGCACGCCGTCGCCGGTAGTTGGGCCTCCCGTCCTGGCTGCCGGCGTCGTGTCGGACCGGCCCGTGACCACCGCTACCGTGACCGGCGCCGAAGCCATCGGCAACGAGCAGGCCTCCATGGCGGCCCACCTGAACTACACGGCCACCGACGGCGACCTGCGCGGCGAAGCCGCCACCAGTTGCCCGCAGCCCGGCAACGATTCCTGGCTCCTCGGAGCCAGCACGTCCCTGGGCCGCAGCGCCGTGCTCAACATCAGCAACGCTTCCGGGACCCCCGCCACGGCCAACCTGGACCTCTTCGGTGCCAAGGGGCAGATCCAGGCGGCCGGCGCGCGCGGCCTGCTGGTCCCGCCCGGCACCACCCGCTCCATCAACCTTGGCGGCCTGGCCCCGGGTGAAGCCCAGCTTGCCGTGCGCCTGCGCAGCTCCGGCGGACCGGTGGCAGCCACCATCCAGCAGAGCGTCCTGCGGGGCCTCACTCCTGGCGGCATCGAATTCCTGGCCCCCGGCACTGCGCCGTCCAACGTCCAGGTCATGAGCGGAGTGGACATCCAGGATCCGGCCGCCGTCAAGGCGCTGAGCGCGAAGTCCGGATTCGCAGATGCCACGCCCGCCCTGCAGATCGCCGTCCCGGGAGCCGCCGACGCCGTGGTGCAGCTGCGCGTCATGGGCACCAACGGGGAGCGTCCCCTTCCCAACGGGGGAGCGGTGACGGCGAAGGGCGGTTCGGTGACGACCATCCCGCTGGACGGAGTGCCGGCCGGAAGCTACACGGTCCGCGCCACCTCGGACGTGGCCTTCGTGGCCTCGGCCCGGGTGACCCGCGGCCTCAAGGCCGAGGACGCGGTCGATTTCGCCTGGTCGCCGTCGGCAGCCCGTTTGGGCAGCCAGCACATCGTCGCCGTTCCGCGCGAGGGGGAACGGTTCCTCAGCTTCGGTGTACCGGAAGGCCGCGCCACGATCAGCCTTACGCCGGTGACGGTGGACGGCAAAGTACGCAAGACCACCACCTCCGATATCGCCGGCGGCACCACAGCAATGGTGAAGGTGCCCGAGAAAGTGGACGACGTGGTCGTGGCCGGCTACATCGTCTCCTCCGCCGGAGACGCGGCCTACGGCGCACTGGTTCTCGGGCAGGCAGACCGTGCCGATATCTCGGTCAACGCCATCCAGGACGCTGCCGCGGGGTACGAAAAGGTCCCCGTGACGGTGGGCTACTAGGCCTTGTACACCAGGCCCGCAGCGCCGCTAATTGGGCGCCGCTTGCAGGGCGCTCCTCATTGATCGCCGCTTACTGATAACGACGGCGGTACACCGGGTCCAGTGTTTCCGGCGCCACGCCGAGCATTTCGGCGGTGTATTCCACCACGACGTCGTGCACCAGGTCCTGGAGTTCCTCACGGCCCTGCGTGGCCTGCTCCACGACCCGCCGGTAAATGGTGATCATGGGACCCTCGCCGCCGCCCGCCGGGGTGTAGGAGCCCATGGGGGCCGTTTCGCCCCGGGACACGAGCTGTTCCAGCTTCGGCGGGATTTCATCGACGGCGAAGAGCACGCCGTCCAATTGTTTGCCCCACATGTCCTGCAGGCGCTCGGCGGAATCCATGACGAAGTCGTCGAAGCGTTCGGCACGGGTCCGGTGGCCGGGGAGGGTGGCGAGCATGATGTCCCCGCGCAGTCCGCGGCCGTGGCGGTTGCGCCTGCGCTGCCGGAAGCCGCGTCCCGCGGCATGGGTGCCTGCTTCGGCCTGAGCGCCGCCGGCGTCAGTCAGCCGGATGGTGAAGCCCGGGATATGTGGCTGTGACTGCATATATCGACTTTAGTCCTGTCCCACGGCGGACGCGACACAGCAGCCATCCAAGGACGCGGGCAACGCCGCTTCCGGTGGCACGGAAAGCCCCACGGTGGCCAATGTGCGCAATCCCGGGCGAAGGCCGCTAATCTGGGATGTTGTGGGTGCCATTCGCAAGTGTTCAAGATCAGCCTGCCGCCAGTCCGCGGTGGCCACTCTGACGTACGTGTACGCCGAATCCACCGCAGTGCTGGGCCCATTGGCCACGTACGCGGAACCGCACTCCTATGACCTGTGCTCCCAGCATGCCGGCTCGCTCACCGTGCCGCGGGGCTGGGAAGTCCTGCGCCTCGCCATGCCGGCGACCCGTGCCGAGCCCGGTCCGGACGACCTCCTGGCCCTGGCCAACGCCGTCCGGGAAGCCGCCTCGGTGCCTTCGGAGGACACAGCACGCACAGCCCGCCCCCACCTCGAAGCCCCGGCCGTGATCGAGGGCACGCGGCGCGGGCACCTGCGCGTCCTCCGCGAACCTTCCTGAACCGAAGCCTTCTGAACTGTGCCTTTTGGGGCCGGCGCCATGTTGAACTGCCGCGCCAGCCGCTGACCGAATGTGTCACTGACTCCGTCCGGGGACGCCCTCCGCTGTAGTCTGGAAGCTGCATACCAGTCAGCCAGCGGCGCCAGATGCGGCGCCACCCAGGGAGCTTCATCCATGCCAAAGGTCAGTCCTGAACTGTTGTCCATTCTGCGCTGCCCCGTAACGGGTTCGCCGCTGGTCCAGGAGGGCGAAGAGCTCGTCTCCACGACTGCAGGGCCCGACGGCGAGAAGGTCCGTTACGCGATCGAGGACGGCATCCCGCTGCTCCTGCCGCCGGAGCTGCGCGCGGCCGCCAATGCTGCCGCCTCCGACCAGCACGACGGCGCAGCCAAAGCCTGACGCAACGCTCTTTCCGACAGTAACCTCACGGCACAAGCAAGGGACTTCCATGACTTTCGACTACAAAGTGGCTGACATCAACCTCGCCGAGGCCGGGCGCCACCAGATCCGGCTCGCCGAGCACGAAATGCCCGGCCTCATGTCGCTGCGCGCTGAATTCGGCCCCACTCAGCCGCTCAAGGGCGCCCGCATTGCCGGTTCGCTGCACATGACGGTGCAGACCGCCGTGCTGATCGAAACCCTGACGGCGCTGGGCGCCGAGGTCCGCTGGGCCTCGTGCAACATCTTCTCCACGCAGGATGAAGCCGCTGCCGCCGTCGTGGTCGGCAAGGGCACCCCCGGTGACCCCCAGGGTGTTCCCGTCTTCGCCTGGAAGGGCGAAACGCTCGAGGAATACTGGTGGACCGCCGAGCAGATCCTCACCTGGCCGGGTGCCGACTCGAACCCGGAGCTGGGCCCCAACATGATCCTCGACGACGGCGGCGACGCCACCATGCTGCTGCACAAGGGCGTCGAATTCGAGGCCGCCGGGGCCGTGCCGGCCGCGGACGCCAACGACCCCGAGGAATTTGTCCTGGTCCTCGACGTGCTGCGCAAGACCCTCGCCGGCGATCCGCAGAAGTGGACCCGCATCGCGGCCCGCGTGGAGGGTGTCACCGAGGAAACCACCACCGGCGTGCACCGCCTCTACCAGCTGGCCGAACAGGGCAAGCTGCTGTTCCCGGCCATCAACGTCAACGACTCCGTGACCAAGAGCAAGTTCGACAACAAGTACGGCATCCGCCACTCGCTGCCGGACGGCCTCAACCGCGCCACGGATGTCCTCATGGGCGGCAAGGTCGCCGTCGTCTGCGGCTACGGCGACGTCGGCAAGGGCGCCGCCGAGGCGCTCCGCGGCCAGGGCTCGCGCGTCATCGTCACCGAGATCGACCCCATCTGCGCACTGCAGGCCGCCATGGACGGCTACCAGGTGGCCAAGCTGGAGACGGTGCTGGAACAGGGCGACATCTTCATCACCACCACGGGCAACAAGGACGTCATCATGGCCTCCGACATGGTCCGCATGAAGAACAAGGCCATCGTGGGCAACATCGGCCACTTCGACAATGAGATCGACATGGCCGGCCTCGCCAAGGTTCCCGGCGTCACCAAGGTCGAAATCAAGCCGCAGGTCCACGAATGGGTCTTCGACTCCGGCACGGGCACCGAGCGCTCCATCATCGTGCTGTCCGAAGGCCGGCTGCTCAACTTGGGCAACGCCACGGGCCACCCTTCCTTCGTCATGAGCAACTCCTTCGCCAACCAGACCATTGCGCAGATCGAGCTGTGGACCAAGAAGGACCAGCCCGCCGGCGAACGCGAATACGGCAAGCAGGTCTACGTCCTGCCGAAGATCCTCGACGAGAAGGTCGCCCGGCTGCACCTCGGCGCCCTGGGCGTCGAACTCACGGAACTGAGCAAGGACCAGGCGGACTACCTGGACCTCGACGTCGCAGGTCCGTACAAGCCGGAGCACTACCGCTACTAGGCCGGAGCGCCACCGCTACCAGGCTGCGGGCTGCCGGAAGATTTTCTGCGGCCTCTACGGGCCGGGTCTGCCACTGGGCGGGCCCGGCCCGTCCGCTAGAATTGAGTGTCCGGTATCGGCTGCCGGGCCGCTTTGCGGGGGACAGGGAGACTGGAATCATGACCGACGTCAGGAAAAGGAAGACGGGGAAGATCCTCGCAATTGTCGGGATCTGCGCGGCCATCGCCGCCGGCGGCATCGGCGTCGCCACCGTGGCGGACAAGGCCGGTTTCGCCGCCCTTCCCGGATCCGGGCAGAGCCCCAGCCAGCAGCCGGAAGTCGTCAAGCCCGTTGAACTGGGCATCACGCCGCTGGATGGCGCAGTGGAGTGGAATCCCGTGGTGGCCCCCCAGATCAAGGCCATCAACGGCACGCTCAAGGACGTGGTCCTTGCCCCGGCCGGTGGCGGCACGCCCGTAGTGGGCACCACCAGCCCGGACGGCAGCACCTGGACCACCAAGGAAGTACTGAAGTTCAAGACCCAGTACAGCTACTCGTTCACGGTGGTTGATTCCGCCGGGCACGGGACCACCAAGACGCAGACCTTCCGCACGGTCTCCGCCGCCAACGAGGCCGATGCGTCCATCTACCCGCGCAACGGAACCAGGGTGGGCTCCGGACAGCCGATCGAGATCAACTTCAGCGAACCCGTGGCCGACAAGGCCGCCATGGAAAAGCTCGTCGCCATCACGGTGTCCTCCGGCCAGCCCGTGGCCTGGCACTGGTATTCGGACAAGAAAGTCCGCATCCGGCCCGAAGCGTTCTGGGCCTCCGGAACCCAGGTCACCGTGGACATGAAGCTCCTGGGCGTTGACTTCGGCAACAAGATGATCGGCAACGGGAACGTCACCTCCACCTTCACCACCGGCCCGCAGCGCGTGGCCGTGGTGGACGATGTCACCAAGCTCATGAACGTGTACTCCGACGGCCAGCTGGTGCACACGGCCCCAGTGTCCCTGGGCGAACCGGACTGGCTGTCGCCCACCGGCTATGCAGTGATCATGGAGCAGGAACGGTACTCGAACTTCAATGCCGGCACCATCGGCCTCAAGCCCGGTGACAAGGGCTACTACCCGCCCCTGGTGGCCGAGTATGCGAACCGGCTCACCTGGTCCGGTGTCTATGTCCACCAGGCACTGGAAGCTGCATGGGGCGCCATCGGCCGCGTCAACGTCTCGCACGGCTGCGTGGGCCTGCTGCCGGCGGATGCCGCCTGGTTCTTCAACAACATGACCACCGGCGACGTCGTACAGATCCTCAACACCGGCGCCCCCGCCGTCGAGCCCCTCGAAGGCTTCGGCGACTGGAACATCCCATGGGCGGGTTACGCCCAGCGCTGACCGCCCGTCCTACTGCTGAAACTACTGCTGGAACGGGAGTTTGTTGAGGCGCCCGGCCATGGCCGCGCTGCGCTCTTCGGCCCGCCGGAGCCGCACGAGTTCCCGGTTCCGGCGCTCGCCCAGCACTGCCCCAAGGTAGTCTTCCGGCCGGGTTCCTGCCGGCGGCGGAGGCGCCACGTACGCGGCCAGCTCGGAGGCCAGGGACGCTGCCAGGCTGTCCCGCGACGCAGGCGCCATGTGGTGGGCCTGCTGCACGAACTGCGCGGCCCGGCGCGCCGTGGCATCCGGCACCCTGCCTATATCGGCCAGGGACACCCACGACTGCAGGTAAGGCGGAGCGAAGGACAGGATCCTGCGCTCAGCGGGAACCCGCAGCCGGAGGGAGTACGTCCCGGCCGCCACGTCACCGAGCCGCTTGGACTTGTCGCTGAACAAGGCCACGGCGATCGCGAGGCCGCCAAACGTCAGGTAGACCTCCACGAAACCGAGCAGGCCCCGGATCACCGCATGCCGGAAACGGATGGAACCGCCGTCGTCGCGCACAATCCGGAGCCCGGCAGCAAGCTTGCCGAGCGAGCGGCCACGCGTCAGGGTCTCCACCGCCACGGGGACAATCACGAAGGAAAAGACCACGGCCACCAGGATCAATGCACGGAGAGCCGCTTCATCGAGCTCGCCGGCCGCCATGCCGATGAGCAGGCTGAGCCCGATCAGCAGGACCGTGTGGACGATGACGTCGAGGGCGAGTCCCATGGCGCGCACGGCGAACGACGCCGGGCGTAGCTCCAGGACCACCGCCTCCCCGGTAATGATTGGACTCAAGCCGGCCCCCACTGCCTCGCACGAAGAGCAGGACCGGCCGGCCCCGCTGCAAACGAGTTTAGCCCTGCGGCCCGGGCGGACAAGGCACTAGGGTGGTGCCGTGGACATCGATGCCTTCTCGGCCGTGAACAGCGGCAAATGGTCGCGCCTGGACGAGCTGGGGCGCAGGCGCCGGCCCAGCGGGGCCGAGGCCGACGAACTGCTGCGCCTCTACCAGACCGTGTCCTCCCACCTGTCCCTCATCCGCTCGGTGGCCCCGGAAAGTGCTTTGTCGGCGTCGTTGTCGGCGGCCCTCGCCCAGGCCCGGACGCGGTTCACCGGTGCGCGCTCCAACTTCATGGAGGACCTGGCCCGTTTCTTCGTGATCGCGCTGCCCGCGGCCTTTTACCGGCTGCGCTGGCTGACCATCGGGTGCGGTGCGTTCTTCGTGCTGGTGGGCGGCGCCTATGCGCTCTGGATCGGCCTCTCACCCGAGGCGCTCAGGGCCATGGGCAGCAGCGCCAAGGTCCAGCAGTACGTGGACGAGGACTTCATCGACTACTACTCGGAGAACCCGGCAGCGTCCTTCGCCGGCGCCGTGTGGACCAACAACGCCTGGATTTCCGCGCAGGCCGTGGCCCTGGGCATCACCGGGTTCTGGGTCCCCATGATCCTCTTCGCCAACGCGCAGGGCGTGGGCGTCGCGGCCGGCGTCTTTGCCGCCACGGGCAAGCTGGACGTCTTCTTCAGCTACATCCTGCCCCACGGCCTCATGGAACTCACGGCCGTCTTCGTCGCCTGCGCCGGCGGCCTGCATATCTTCTGGGCCATGGTCCGCCCGGGTCCGCGGACCCGGCTGCAGGCCGTGGCCGACGAAGGCCGCTCGCTCATCACCGTGGCGCTGGGCCTGGTGTTCGTGCTGTTCGTCTCCGGCCTGGTGGAGGCCTTCGTGACGCCAAGCCCGCTGCCGGTCTGGGCCAAGCTGCTCATCGGGGCCCTGGTACTGGCGGCGTACTGGACGTACGCCTTGGTGCTGGGGCGCCGGGCCGTCCGTGCCGGGGCCACCGGTGACCTGGACAGCAACGACGCCGGCTACTCACGGATCGCGGCCTGAACCTTACGGAAGGGTTGCAATCGTGCGCGGACCGGGGTGGCTCCTCGTCTGCGCCGGAGGGCTGGCGGTAGGCTCGAAGACAGAAGAGTGCCGGGCCCGAACGGTGTGCCGGCGCGTGTGCTGCCTAGGGAAGAGAAGCCGACGTGAGCGAGAATCGCCCCATACCGAAGGATCCGGACATGGATACCCAGGACGACAACGACGAACCCGCCTTCGACTGGATGACGCCCAAGGCCGCCGGGGGAGCGGCGAAGGATGCGGCGGCACCCACGCCCGCGGCCCCCGTGGCGGGAGCTGCCCCCGCAGCGCAGCCCGGCAGCCGCGCGGACCGCAAGGCGGCCGAAGCCGCGGAGACCACCCCGGAACAGCCACTGTTCGCGGATGCCTCCACGGCTGGGGACACGGCCGGAAAGCCGTCCCTCTTCTCCGAGCCGCTGCCGACGTCGGCCCTTCACGTCCGGCCGCCGGAGGCCGAAGTGGCCCGGCGCAATGCCGAACGCGAGCAGGCCGCCAACGCCAAGCCCGCCATGCCGCGCGTCTTCCAGGTCCTGCTGGCCGTGTTCTACCCCGTGATCCTGCTGGTGCTCGCCGTGCGTGCCGTGACCAGTGCCCTGTTCCTCTGGGTGGAATACAACCGCCCGGGGTTCCCCGGCGACGGCTACGGGTTCAGTACCGAAGACCGCATGACCTACGGTTCGTACGCCATGGACTATCTCAGCAACTGGTCGGGACCGCGCTACCTGGGCGACCTCGTGGGCCAGGACGGCAGCAAGCTGTTCAAGGCCAGCGAAGTGGCCCACATGGCCGATGTGAAGCTCGTGATGCTTTCGTCCTTCGGCGCCGGCGCCCTGCTGATCCTGCTGAGCATCATCGCCATGATCTACCTGCGCAAGCGCAGCAAGGGCGGCATCCGGCGCGGGCTCTTCGCCGGCTCCATCGTCACGCTCGTGGTCATCATCGGACTCGGCGTGCTGGGGGTCATGGGCTGGCAGCAGTTCTTCACCGAATTCCACCGGATCTTCTTTGCCAACGGCACCTGGACGTTTGCCCTTGACGACACCCTGATCCGCCTCTTCCCGGGGCAGTTCTGGATGGATGCGGGCATCGTCATCGCGGCCCTGGTGTTCGTGGCCGCCACCGCGACCCTCGTGCTGAGCTGGCCGACCCGCCGTCGCCGCGGGCTCCCGGCCAGGGACGCGGAGACGGACGCCGGCGATGCAGGGTCCACGGACAACGCCGGGGATGAGGCAGGAGAGGCCCAGCTCTACAGCGGCAAGGCGCCGTAGGCCTAGTTGCCGTAGAGCTTGTCGATCTCCGCGGAAAAACCGGACATGACGGCGGCGCGCCTGAGCTTGAGCGACGGCGTCAGATGGCCGGAACCGACGCTCAGCTCCGCGTCCACGAACGCGAAGGATCGGATGGACTCGGCCTTGCTGACCAGCATGTTGGCCTCGTCCACGGCACCCTGCACGGCGGCCCGGATCTCCGGGTCCGCCGCGGCCTCGGCGGGCGTCAGCACGGCAGTCCCGCGCTCGGCGCACCAGTCCGCCAGTGCTTCGGAATCCAGGTACACCAGCGCCGCAACATAGGGGCGGCCCTCGCCCACCACCACGGCCTGGCCCACCAGCCGGTGTTCGCGGATCTTTTCCTCGAGCGGAGCGGGCGCCACGTTCTTGCCGCCCGCCGTCACCAGCAGGTCCTTCTTGCGGCCCGCGATGGTGAGGAAGCCGTCCTCGTCCAGGGATCCGAGATCCCCGGTGCGGAAGAAGCCATCCACGAAGGCGGCCGCGGTGGCGGCCTCATTGGCGTGGTAGCCCTTGAAGACGCCGATTCCCTTGACCAGCACCTCACCGTCCTCGGCGATGCGGATGGTGGTGCCCGGCAGCGGGATGCCGACCGTCCCGATGCGTGTCATCGCGGGGGTGTTGACCGTGCAGGGGGCGGATGTCTCCGTCAGTCCGTAGCCTTCCAGGACAGGGATCCCGGCACCGCTGAAGAAATGCGCTTCCCGTCGGCTCAGCGGGCCGGCCCCGGACACCGTGTGCGTGACGTTCCCGCCGAACACACCACGAACCTTGGGATACAGCAGCCTGTCGAAGAAGGTGTGCTTGCTCCGGAGCAGCCAGCCCGGTCCGGGACCGGCGCCCCGGGCGGCCCGCTCCACCGCGGTGGAATGCTCGACGGCGGCGGCCGAGGCAGCGGCAAAAAGCCGGCCCTTGCCCGCGAGGGTTGCCTTGTGGCCGGCCCCTGCGTGGACCTTTTCGAAGATGCGCGGCACGGCGAGCAGGAACGTGGGTTTGAAGGTGCCCAGGTCCGCCATGAGGCCCGCGGCGCCGGCGCTGTGGCCCAGGGTGATCCCGGCGTCCAGGCACACCACCTGGACCGCCCGGGCCAGGACATGGGCGAGGGGCAGGAACATGAGGGTCCGGGCGCCGGGCCGCATGAGGAGCTCGGGCAGGAACGGGACCACGTTGCGGGCCACCAGGACGAAGTTGCCATGGGTGATCTGGCAGCCCTTGGGCTTGCCGGTGGTGCCCGAGGTGTACACGATCGATGCGACGTCGGACAGCGTGGCAGCGCTGCGGTGGCGTTCCAGCTCGGTGTCCGAGATGCCGCCGCCTGCTGCGGCCAGGCTCGCAAGGTTCGGGGCGTCGCCGTCGTGCTCCATGCGGATGACCGCCACCGGGGTGTCGCCGAGGAGCACCGAACCGGACACCACGCCCTGGACCAGCCCGGCCTTGGCGGTGTCCTCCACCAGGACGCGCCGGGCACCCGAGTCCACCAGGATCCATTCGACCTGGCTCGCCGAGGAGGTTTCATAGATGGGGACGGTGACGCCTCCGGCCATCCAGATGGCGAAGTCGGCCAGGGTCCACTCGTAGCTGCTCCGCGACATGACCGCCACGGGATCGCCGGCGGAGAGGCCCCCGGCGATCAGTCCCTTGGCCAGGGCCGTGACCTCGGCGAGGAAACGGCTGGCCGTGATGTTGCTCCAGCCGTTGGGCCCGTTGACGGCGTACAGGGCGCCGTTGGGGCTGTGGGCCTGCCTTTCCAGGAGCAGGTCCGTCACGTTGCTGAGTTCGTCCGCCTCGACCAGGAGCCCGGTGCTTGCTTCCCTCACGGCCTGCCTTTCATGGGATTCATTGCTGTGCCTGTGTGCCTGGACTTGCCTCCAGGAACTGCCGGCCCTAGATCCACGACGGCATCCACATCCTGAGGCGCCAGTCCTGGTAGGTGATCACTTCCCCGGTCCAGACCGGGTAGAAGTACGCTGCCGCCACCACGGCGAGCACCACCACCACCGCGACCACATGCAGGCCCCAGCGGCGGCGCCACGGCGGATCGCTGCTCCTGCCGAGGACGAGCCCCAGGGCGTACGTCAGGGCCAGGACCAGGAACGGTTCGAAGGAGACGGCATAGAAGAAGAACATGGTGCGGTCCGGGTACAGGAACCACGGCAGATAGCCGGCTGCGACGCCCGCCAGGATGGCCCCGGCACGCCAGTCGCGCCGCCCGGCCCACCAGAACAGGAGCACCACCACGGCAATCGTCGCGCCCCACCAGAGCACGGGATTGCCCACGGACAGGATGGCGGAGGAGCAGCTGGACACCTCGCAGCCCGCCGTGCCCTGGGCGGGGGACTGGTAGTAAAAGGACGTGGGGCGGCCCATGATGAGCCAGGTCCAGGGGCTGGCCTCGTAGGGGTGGTCAGAGCTCAGCCCCTGATGGAACTTGTAGGCCTCAAGGTGGTAGTGCGTGAGCGAACGGATCCAGCCGGGCACCCAGCCCCATTCCCTGGAGGGGTTGCCCGCCGCCCAGTGCCGGTAGTACGCGTCCCTGGACGCCAGCCAGCCCGCCCAGGTGCACACATAGGTGAAGCCGGCCACGGGGATCATGGTGAGGAAGGCGGGGATGCCGTCCTTGATGATGGCCGCGCTGGGCCAGCTCCGGATGCCGGCGATGCGCCGCGCGCCCATGTCCCAGAACACCGTCAGCAGGCCGAACGCGGCCACAAAGGCGAGCGCCGACCATTTGGTTCCCACGGCCAGGCCCAGGCAGATTCCGGCGGCCAGGCGCCACCAGCGCATCCCCAGCCACGGCCCGGAGGACAGTGCAAGGGAGGACGGCATGCCGTCCTTGGCGGAGGCGGCCGCTGCGGCGAGCCGGACCGCCAACCGGCGCCTGCCGTCGTCGCGGTCCAGCAGCAGCGCGCCGAAGGCGGCCAGGATCCAAAACATCAGGAAGACGTCCAACAGCGAGGTGCGGGACATGACCAGGTGGTGTCCGTCGACGGCCATGAGCAGCCCCGCCACGGCCGCAAGAAGGTGTGAGCGCAGCAGCTTCAGCGCGATCAGGGACAGCAGGAAGATGGACAGGGTTCCCGTGAGCGCGGCCCCGAAGCGCCAGCCGAGAGGGTTGTCCGGGCCAAAGAGCCACATGCCGAAGGCGATCATCCACTTTCCGACCGGCGGGTGCACCACGTATTCGGGGGTGTCCAGCAGCACTGCGGGGTTGCCTGCGTTGAAGGAATCATTGGCCTTGCTGGGCCAGTTGCGCTCGTAGCCGCTCACCAGATAGGAGTAGGCGTCCTTGACGTAGTACGTCTCGTCGAAGACCAGGCTGTGCGGGGTGTCGAGGCGGAAGAACCGCAGGATCCCGCCCAGCGCCGCCGTGAGGGTGGGGACGAGCCAGTACCACAGCCGGAGCGACGGCGGGTAGTCCCGCCAGCTCTGGACGGTGCCGATCAGCCGCGTCCGCAGTGCCGCCGCGCTGAACGCCGCCTCCGGGCGGGCCACCCAGTTGTGGCCGAGGAGTCCGCGGCCGGGCACGTGGAGGCGCTCCGCTGGTGGGGCCGTGGCCGTGCCCGCCCCTGCTGTTCCGGATGGGGCGCGGGGAACGGAGGACTGGGTCACGCAGCCCATGCTACCTTTTGCACCCCCGTCCCAAGGCCTGCTGCGGCGTTGCGGGGCCCGCGGCATTAGGCTGAACAGGTGGACGATCAACTCAGCACCCCCGAAGAGACACCCCTTCCCGCCGTCGAGCCCGAAGGCACCGGAGGCGTTCCGGGCATCGGCCGGATCGTGCTGGGAGGCACCCCCATCGGCAACGTCGGGGACGCCACCACGCGCCTCGTTGAACTGCTGGCGACGGCGGACATCGTCGCCGCCGAGGACACCCGGCGCTTGCACCGGCTGGTCCAGTCCCTGGGCGTTACCGTTTCCGGGCGGGTCATCAGCTACCACGAGCACAACGAGGCCGCCAAGACCGGGGAATTGCTGGACCACGTCCGGGCCGGCAAGACGATCCTGATGGTGAGCGACGCCGGTATGCCGGCCGTCTCCGACCCCGGCTTCCGCCTGGTGGAAGGTGCCGTGGCGGCAGGCCTGTCCGTGACCGCCGCGCCGGGCCCGTCCGCCGTGCTGACCGCGCTCGCCTTGTCCGGGCTGCCTACCGACCGGTTCTGTTTTGAAGGCTTCCTGCCCCGGAAATCGGGGGAGCGGAGTTCACGCCTTGCCGAGCTGGCGGATGAACGCCGCACCATGGTCTTCTTCGAAGCGCCGCACCGGCTCGAAGTCATGCTGCGTGCCCTCCACGAACGCTTCGGCGCGGACCGCCGGGCCGCGGTGTGCCGGGAACTGACCAAGACCTACGAGGAAGTCATCCGCGGCACCCTGCGGGAGCTGCTCGAATGGGCCGAGACCAACGAAATCCGCGGCGAGATCGCCGTGGTGGTGGGCGGTGCCCCCGAGCCTGCCCCCGGCAAGCCCGAGGACCACGTGGCTGCCGTCAACGAGCTCATTTCGCAAGGCATCCGGCTGAAGGAAGCCGTCGCAGCCGTGGCCGACGATGCCCGGATCAGCAAGCGGGAACTCTACTCGGCGGTCCTCGCCGCCCGGTAGCAGGGCACCGCTGGCCGCCCGGAACGCGGCGCGGAAGTCATTGTGCAGCTGCACAGTAAGAACCCTGTCCGGCAGTGCGCGGATGCGTAGACACTGCTTGGCGCCTGGCAGTACCGTGGCAGTAATTCAGGCCACATACCGGCCAAGAACCAAGTGGTGCAACCATCCAAATGGCCACCCGTAGACGAAGGAGTCGCCATGACTGTCACTGCCGAACGCGAAAGCGTCCTGCTGGATTCCGTCCCCACCGGTCTGTTGATCAACGGTCAGTGGCTCCCGGCGGCATCCGGAAACACCTTTGATGTAGAAGACCCCTCCACCGGCAAGGTCCTGCTCAGCATCGCCGATGCGGGCGCCGAAGACGGCGCAGCCGCTCTGGACGCCGCTGCCGCGGCACAGGCCGGCTGGGCCCGCACCGCTCCGCGCGAACGCGGCGAAATCCTGCGCCGTGCCTTCGAGCTGGTGACTGCCCGCGCCGAGGACTTCGCGCTGCTCATGACCCTGGAAATGGGCAAGCCGCTGGCCGAAGCCCGCGGCGAGGTTGCCTACGGCGCCGAGTTCCTGCGCTGGTTCTCCGAGGAAGCCGTCCGCATCAGCGGCCGCTACTCCGCAGCTCCGGACGGCAAGAACCGCCTCCTGGTGCAGAAGAAGCCCGTTGGCCCGTGCCTGCTCATCACCCCGTGGAACTTCCCGCTGGCCATGGCCACCCGCAAGGTTGCCCCGGCCGTCGCCGCAGGCTGCACCATGGTGCTCAAGCCCGCCAACCTCACCCCGCTGACCAGCCTCCTGTTCGCCCAGGTCATGCAGGAGGCAGGCCTGCCGGCCGGCGTCCTCAACGTGATCCAGACGTCCAAGGCCGGCCAGGTCACCGGACCCCTGATCAAGGACCACCGCCTCCGCAAGATCTCCTTTACCGGCTCCACTCCGGTTGGGCAGGCCCTCATCCGCGAGGCAGCCGACAAAGTCCTGCGCACCTCCATGGAGCTCGGCGGCAACGCCCCGTTCGTGGTGTTCGAGGACGCCGACCTGGACAAGGCCGTCGAAGGCGCCCTGGCCGCCAAGATGCGCAACATGGGCGAGGCCTGCACCGCAGCCAACCGCTTCATCGTGCACGACTCCATCGCCGATGCCTTCGCAGAGAAGTTCGCGGCCAAGATCTCCTCGCTCGCCGTTGCCCGCGGCACCGAGCCCGAGTCCAAGGTGGGCCCGCTGATTGACGGCAAGGCCCGCGACGGCGTGCACGCCCTCGTGGCAGAGGCCGTGGCCGGCGGAGCAACCGCCGTCACCGGCGGCGCCGCTGTTGACGGCCCGGGCTACTTCTACCAGCCCACTGTGCTCAAGAACGTCGCCGCGGACGCCCGGATCCTGAAGGAAGAGATCTTCGGCCCGGTGGCCCCGATCGTCACCTTCAGCACCGAGGACGAGGCCATCCGCCTGGCCAACAACACCGAGTACGGCCTGGTGGCCTACGTGTTCACCAAGGACCTCAACCGCGGCCTGCGCGTCAGCGAGAAGCTGGAGACCGGCATGCTCGGCCTGAACGCCGGCGTCATCTCCAACGCTGCCGCCCCGTTCGGCGGCGTCAAGCAGTCCGGCCTGGGCCGCGAAGGCGGCTCCGAGGGCATCGAGGAATACCTCTACACCCAGTACGTCGGCATCGCCGACCCGTACGCCGACTAACTACCGGCACGCGCAGCAGCTGCGCGAGCAGCAAGCGAGGCCCGTCGGGGGAACCACTGGTTCCTGCGCCGGGCCTCGCCTGCTGTGGGGGGTCCTTCCAGCCGGTTTCAGCGCCGTCCCGGGAGCAGCGAACGCAGCCGGCGCCAGAGGCTGCGCAGCGCCCGGCCGGATCGTCTCGCGATCCGTGCCGTTCCCCGGAAGGGGCTGCCCAGGATGCGGGACCAGCGGTGCATGAGCGACGGCGGCAGCCAGTCCGCGCGGACGCGGACCCACCAGGGGGAGTTGCCCCGGAAGGATTCCCGCACGGCGCCGATCCGCTCCGCAGCCGGGGCGCCGGCGGCATCGCCGCCTGGGCCGCCCGCGGCCTGCGCCTCGGTGGCGGCGGCGCCAGCGGCGCCGCCGGGCCGGCCATAGCGCTGCCGTTCGAAGTCCCCGGTGAGGGAGACGACGGCGCGGTGCCCGGCGTCGTCGATGCCTCCCGCTTCGCCAAGGACGCTGGACCCGCGCAAACGGGCGGAGAAGTGGCGCGGGGTTTCGCTCCGGGCGGCGGGAACGCCGAAATCGGCGGCGAGATCCTGGAGTTCATCCCAGGCAAGCTCTGGAAGGGCGTACCGGGCCGGGCCCGTGCCCCCAGCGGACCTTCCCGGCCGCGCGGGCCGCGGACGCAGACGGCGTCTCCGGATGCCCAAACGGACCAGCCCCGGGGAGACCAGGAGGGCGGCCAGGAGCAGGGCGCCGGCTGTCAGGAGGCCAAGGAGCAGCAGCTGGCTGCCGGAACCGGTTCCGGGGCCAACGCCCTGGGCCTCCGGCGCGGTGCTGCTGCTTGGCTGCGGGTTGGGCGCGCTCTGCAGGGCGCCCTGCTCGTCGTCGTTCGTGCTGGCACCGCCGGGAAGCTGGGCGTCGAGGGCGTAGTCCGGGACGGAGCCGCGGGACGGCGTGGGCTCGAACGGGACCCAGCCCAGTCCCTCGAAATAGAGCTCCGGCCAGGCGTGGGCATCGCGGGCGTCCACTTCGAATTCGGCGAAGGTGCCTTCGCCGCCCAGCGCCACGGTTTCGCCGGTGGGCCGGCCCGGGGCGTAGCCCACCGCGATCCGGCTGGGGATCCCCTGGAGCCGCGCCATGACCGCCATTGCGGAGGAAAAATGCACGCAGTAGCCGCTCTTCTGGGTGAGGAAATCCGCCAGCACGGACAGGCCGTTGCCGTCGTAGCCGTTCTGCACCGGTGCCTGGAGCGAATAGCTGAAAGCGCCGGAACGAAGGTATTTCTGGATGGCCAGGGCCTTCGCAAAGCTGCTGTTCCCCGCTGCGGTGATGCTGCCGGCGGTCTGGCGGACGAGGTCCGGAACATCCCCCGGAACCCTGAGGAATTCCTCCGAGATGGACTGCGGCGCACCGGTGGCCTGCGCCAGGGCTGCGGCGCTCAGCCGTGGCGCAGCCGAGAGCACGGTGTACTGCTGGCCGCGGGTGGTTGCGCTGGTGCTCATGATGCTGAGGGTTTCCGGGTCCCAGGTCCAGAGCCCGTTGAGACCGTTGACTGAGGTGGGGGCGTAGGGAGCCGGGAGGTACGGGCTGGTGAACAGTCCGGCGTCGATGACGGTCAGGGAGTTGCCGGGTTCGCTGTCGAGGCGATAGTCCGGCTGGATCTGCCCGACGCCGGCCTGGCGGCTGCCGGCGCGATCGTCCGGTCCCCAGGTTTCGCCGTCGAAGTGGTCGATCGTGACCGAGCGCAGGTACAGCGGCCCGGTGGCGCTGCTGGCGTACGTGATGCGCCCCGAGCCGCTGGGGCTGCGCAGGCTGTTGCCGAGGGTGATCATGGGGTTCAGGCCGTTGGAGGTGCCCCAGGAATTGAGGCGCGATCCCTGCGGGAAGGTTCCGCTTTCGAAGCCGGGGATGGCGAGCGGCACCGCCAGGGACAGGACCAGGGCGAGGGCTCCCGTAAGGGCCGAGCGCTTGAACTGGCCCGCGCCCCTGCCGGTAGCGGACTGCAGCCTGGCATCCGGGGCGAACCATTGGCTGCAGGCCAGGATCAGGAGGTAGCCGGCGGCGGTGGCCAGGAATCCGGCCACGCCCACACTTTGCGGCTTGATGGTGGCGGGAACCACCAGCACTGCCAGCAGACCGAGGCCGCTGCTTGCCGGCAGGTCCAAGGGAACAGCCAGGGCATCGATGAGCAGCACCAGCACACCCAGGCTGGCGCACGTGACCAGGACAATTCCGGCGTTCGGGGCAACCGGGGCACTCTCGGAAAGGACTGTTTCCGCGGCCCGTTTCAACAGCCTGCCGGCCTCGGCCAGTGTGTCCGGAGTGGGGATGATCCCGGCCAGGCTGTGGCGCCGGAGGAAGATGAACGTGAGGATGACCACCAGCGAAACGAGCCCGCCCAGCATGGCCAGCAGGGACTGGGCCCGCAGGGAACGGAGCACCGCCAGGGTGAGGGCCACCGTGCAGACCACCGTGATGACGGGCAGGAGCCAAGCCCAGCCGCGCAGCACCCCGTTGAGGGAGATCGCGGCACCGATGACCGCCGCTGCGATGGCCCCCGACATTGCCCAGGGATAGATGCCGGGGCCGGGCCTCCGGGCTGCCGGGCGGAGCGGGCTGAACCCTGACGGGCTGCTGCCGGACGGCGTATTTCCTGCTTGGCTGCTGCCGGACGCACGGGGATCGGAAGAGCCAGCCCCCGGGGAGCCCTGGCGCGAGGTGGTGGTCATCGCGGCACCGCCGCACCGCGGCGTACGTCCATGGCGGCGGCCGCGGCCGCCAGGATGCCGCCCTCGTCGAAGCTGGACCATGCCGCCGTGAGTTCGGTGCGCGAGGTGACGGCAACTGCCCGCCAGCCACCCAGCCGGAGGGCTTCAACTACGTCCTCGCTGCCGCCCGGAGCATCAGTGACCATGATCGCAAAGGCGTTGGCCCCGTAGCCCGCGGCCACGGCGAGGGACTTTGCTTCCGCGAGCGGCATGTTGCCGAGCAGGGCCAGCAGGGGGCCGCGCAACCGGTGGGCGGCCAGCTTGTCCATGAGACGGTCGTCGAAGGCCGACTCGGGAGCCTCGGCCCCGGCGTCGGGAGCAGCCAGGCCGTGCGCTGCCGCTGCGCCGCCGCCCCTCCGGTGCCCTGACTCAGTTCGATCGACATGCTCTGCGCGATCGGCATGGTGGTGCTCGGCCCGCACATGCCGGGGCCCGCTCAGCTGGATGGCGGCGAGCCCTTCGGCGATCGAATGCAGCCCGCCGATGCCGCTGAATTCCTCGGTCTCGGGATCCGGCGCCGACGGCGAGCTGCGGAACGCGGGGTGGCCGTGGGCATCCAGGAGCCTGAGCGAATAGTTGCGTTCTGCCAGATGCGCGCTGACAGAGATGGCTGCTGTCACCACCCATTCGAAGTTCGGGCTGGTCAACAGCTCCGAGTCCTCGTCCCTGGCCGTGTTTCCGAATACGGTTCCGGTACCCGTGGCGAAGGCGGAGAAGCGCTGGTCCAGGATGATGGTGGCTTCCGGTGTGGTGACCGATTCCTCCTGGCGCACCATGAGCGTCCCGTGGCGGGCGGTGGCGGGCCAGTGGACGCGGCGCATCGGGTCGCCGTGCCGGTAGTCGCGGGTCATGACATCGTCGTCGCTGGGATTCGCCCGGATCCGGGTGGCGGTAACGCCGTCGTTGCCCCTGGCGCCGGCCAGGCCGGTGACGGGAAGCTCGACGGCGGCTGGCGTGACGGTGAGGAGGTCGCCGTCGTCGATGGCATGCCGGTGCAGGGACAGCCCGAACGGATCGCTGAACTCGGCCGTGACCGGCCCGATCCTGAACTGGCCGCGCTTGCCCGAGCGCAGGTGGTACTCGTAGCGGCTGGTGCCGCCCGAGGCGGACCGGGCGGGGAAGCGGAAGGCCGGGGGAGAGCCGAAGCGGGGCGGAAGCTGTTCCTCCATGATCACGTGGCCGCTCGCGGGGGTGGTCCGGGCGACGGCGAGCCGGACGGTGGTGGTTGAGGACGTCTCCACCGAGGAGGGATTGAATTCCCGGTAGACCTGGAACCGGGGCTTGAGGAGCCGGACGCCGGCCAGGGACACCAGCGGCAGGACGAAGAGGAGGATGGCCAGCGTCAGCAGGTCGCGGCGGCCCATGATCCAGGCGCACAGCAAGGAGACAGCCCCCGCGGCGAGCAATCCCCAGCCCCGGGCGGTGAACAGGTGCTTGGGCAGCCTTTCCAGGAGTGCCATCCGGACCGCTTCCTAGCCGCCGTGCTTGTCCCTGCGCGGCGATCCCTGCGGGGATCCGAACGGGGTGCGCTGTGCCGTGGCCACGGGGTCCTGGGCCACGGGAAGGGAAGCGAGGATGCCGCGGATGATGCTCTGCGGGGTGTCGCCGGAGCTTGCCGCTTTGCGGTCCAGGATAATGCGGTGGGCCAGCACGGACTCGGCGACGGCCACCACGTCATCCGGGAGCACGAAGTCGCGCCCGTCCAGGGCGGCGGTGGCCTTCGCGGCCCGCAGCAGCTGCAGCAGCGAGCGCGGGCTGGCACCCAGGCGCAGGCGGGCGCTGTCGCGCGTGGCACGGCCGATCGCCACGGTGTATTCCTTGATTGCCTGGGACACGTAGACCTGTTGGACGGTGGCGATCATGGCCGCCACCTCGGCCGCCGTGAGGACGGGGATGACCTTGGCCAGCGGGGAGACGGCCTGGTGGGTTTCGAGCATCTCGATCTCGGAATCGCGGTCCGGGTAGCCCATGGAGATCCTGGCCATGAAGCGGTCGCGCTGGGCTTCCGGAAGGGGGTAGGTGCCCTCCATCTCGATCGGGTTCTGCGTGGCCACCACCATGAACGGCAGCCCCAGCTGGTAGGAATGGCCGTCCACCGTGACCTGGTGTTCCTCCATGCACTCCAGCAGCGCGGACTGGGTCTTGGCCGAGGCCCGGTTGATCTCGTCGCCGATCACGATGTTCGCAAACACGGCGCCCGGCCGGAACTCGAACTGCCGGGACGCCTGGTTGTAGATCGAGACGCCCGTGACGTCCGAGGGCAGAAGGTCCGGCGTGAACTGGATCCGTGACACGGTGCAGTCGACCGTCCGGGCAAGCGTCTTCGCCAGGAGGGTCTTCCCGACGCCCGGAACGTCCTCCACCAGGAGGTGTCCCTGGGCCAGCAGTACGGTCAGCGCGAGCTTGGCGGCTTCGGCTTTTCCGTCGATGACCTTGTTGATGGCGCCCAGGATGCGCTCGCTGGCGTCGTGGAAACTGTCGAGGTCCATGAGCTGCGGTTTGTGTCCGTTGAGGGAACTGCCCTGCGGCGCGGGGGAAGCGTAGGCCTCCTGCGGCACAGCCGAAGCCCCAACGGTGACATGTCGCTTGGAGTCCATGGACTGCCCTTCAGCCGTGGCCTGGTAGCCGGCCGGCCACTGTGCCGTGCCGCTATTCCCGCCTTTCGTTCCAGACTACCCAGAGTATTGCCGCGGCAGACAGAGCAGGCGATGATTTGTTCTCCAGGCCCCGAGGGCGGTTGGCACTGCGCAGGGCGATTAAGGTTGAAGCATGTGCAATTCCCTCGCCCCCGCCTCCTACCGGGCGCCCGAAGACAGCGATCCCCGCAAGGAGTACCCGCCCGCCCCGGAGCCATTGCCGGTTCCGGTCATGGACAACCACACGCATTTGGATTTCCGCCACGGGCTGATCGAGGTGGCCGTCGGCGATGCCCTGGACGCCGCAGAGGCAGTGGGCGTGCAGGGCGCCATCCAGGTGGGCTGCGACCTGGAGTCATCGCGCTTCACCGTGCAGGCCGTCGACGCCGATCCGCGCCTGCTCGGTGCCGTGGCGATCCACCCGAATGATGCCCCCGCCTACGCCGGACGCGGCGAGCTGGAATCCGCGCTCGCCGAGATCGAGGAACTGGCCCGGCATCCCCGGGTGCGGGCCATCGGCGAGACCGGCCTGGACTTCTTCCGCACCCACGGCGAGGGCCTGGTACACCAGCGGCATTCCTTCCGCCGGCACATCGACATCGCCAAGCGGCTCGGCCTCACGCTGCAGATCCACGACCGCGATGCGCACGACGACGTGGTCCAGGTGCTCCGCGAGGAGGGCGCCCCGGAGCGGGTGGTCTTCCACTGCTTCTCCGGCGGCGCGGAGCTGGCCCGGATCTGCAACGAGAACGGCTGGTACATGTCCTTCGCCGGAACCATGACCTTCAAGAATGCAGGTGAATTGCGGGAGGCCCTGGCCATTGCGGAACCGGAGCGCATCCTGGTGGAGACGGACTCGCCGTTCCTCACCCCGCACCCGTACCGCGGCCGCCCGAACGCGAGCTACATGGTGCCGTACACGGTCCGGTCCATGGCCGAGGTGACGGGCGCCGAGCTGTCCGAGCTGTGCTCCCGCCTCGCCGCGAACACGGTGTCCGCGTACGGATCCTGGGACTAAGCCCGGAGCGAATTCGGACTGACTCCGGGCACTCCCCTTAATACCCGGTATGCAGATTTCTTGGACGCAATATAACGCTTCGGTTACAGTGGAAAGCAATAGCCGGGGTCGGGGAAGGCCTTCGGACATCGTGCTTCGTTCGCAATGGATGCTTCAGTTGAATGAGTATGGCGGCGCAGATCCGCGCTGCAGGCTTCAGGACCAGGCTTCGGCCGGGCCCTGATTGTTTGCGGCCGGATGAATTTATTGCGCTTTTCCCCGTGCCCGGACAGTCCAAAAGTTACGGGCAAACGTGGTCAAGTTCTTCACATCGGACGGCAAGTTCAGCTACCTCAAGATCGGCGCGCAGCTGCTGGTGCTCTCCGCGTTGGTTCTGGGTGTCGTTGCCTTCGTGGGCAACAACAAGACAGTCACCCTCAACGTGGATGGCAAGGTGAGCTCCGTCCAGACCTTCGGCGGCACTGTTGACGAGGTAGTCAAGGCGGCCAAGGTCGAACTTAAGGCGGCAGACCGGGTCTCCCCGGCACTGGACGCCCGTGTGGAGAACGGCACCGTGGTCAATGTGAACCTGGCCAAGGACGTGGCCATCAGCCTCGACGGTGCCCGCCGCACCGTCAACACCACGGCCCCCGACGTCGCCGGACTGGTCAGCGAACTCGGCGTGGCAAGCTCCGCCGCACTGTCCCAGCCCAAGGACGCCGCCCTGGCCGTCTCCGGTTCCTTTATCTCCATCTCCACCCCCAAGACCATCCGCCTGGTGGCGGACGGCAAGAGCACCGCGCAGACCACGACGGCGGCCGACGTCGCCACCGTCCTCAAGGACGCGGGCCTCACCATCGGTGCAAGCGACCGTGTCTCCCAGCCCGGCAACGCCCCCGTCGTCCAGGACATGGTCATCAAGGTCTCCCGCGTGGACACCAGCAAGACCGCCGATGCCACCGAGGAAGTGCCGTTCGAAACGGTCACCACGCAAAGCGCAGACCTTTACACGGACGAGAAGACCGTGACCCAGGCCGGGACCGCCGGCCAGGTGGTCAAGACCTTCAAACTGGTCCTGGTGGACGGCCGCGAAGCATCCCGCACCGAGGTTTCCAGCAACGTCACCGTCAAGCCGGTCGCCAAGAAGGTCACTGTCGGTCTCAAGGAGCGCCCCAAGCCCGCTGTCGGCACGGCCACCGGCGCCGCAACAGGAGCCCCCAACGAGGCCATGTGGGACAGGATCGCCCAGTGCGAGTCCGGCGGCAACTGGGCCATCAACACCGGCAACGGCTATTACGGCGGCCTGCAGTTCGACATCCGGACCTGGCTCGGCTCCGGCGGCGGCGCCTATGCACCCAACGCCAGCCTCGCCACCAAAGCCCAGCAGATCGACATCGCCAACCGTGTCTACGCCCAGCGCGGCCTCCAGCCGTGGGGCTGCGCGTGGGCGGCCTGACGCCGAGCAGGCGATACGATACCTAGGTGACTGAACCGAATTCCGAACCCGCCGCCGTCGCGCCCTTGCTGGGCGCCACAGACATCCGACGGCTCGCCGAGGAAATCGGTGTCCGCCCCACGAAGACCCTGGGGCAGAACTTCGTGATCGACGGCAACACGATCCGCAGGATCGTCGCTGCCGCAGGGATCGACCCCGCGGAGACCGTCCTGGAGGTCGGCCCCGGGCTCGGCTCCCTGACGCTGGGCCTGCTGGACGCGGCGACGTCCGTGGTCGCCGTCGAAATCGATCCTGTCCTGGCCGCCAAGCTGCCGGAAACGGTACGCAACTGGCGTCCCGAGGCCGTGGACAATTTCCACCTGGTGCTGTCCGACGCCATGAAGGTCACCGAGCTCCCGGTCCAGCCGACGTCCCTGGTCGCGAACCTCCCGTACAACGTGGCGGTGCCCGTGGTGCTGCACCTGCTCCAGCATTTCCCCAGCCTGCAGCACGGCCTGGTCATGGTCCAGGACGAAGTGGCCGACCGGCTCGCGGCCACCCCGGGATCCAAGATCTACGGTGTCCCCTCCGTCAAGGCGGCCTGGTACGGCCACATGCGCAAGGCCGGAGTCATCGGCATGAACGTGTTCTGGCCGGCCCCCAAGATCCACTCCGGCCTGGTCGCCTTCACCCGCGGCGAACCGCCGGTGACGCACGCCACGCGCGAGCAGGTGTTCGCCGTCATCGACGCCGCGTTCGCCCAGCGCCGCAAGACCCTCCGCGCCGCCCTGGCCGGCTGGGCCGGCAGCGCCGTGGAAGCCGAACGCTGCCTGGTGGCCGCCGGCGTCGATCCCACCGCCCGTGGCGAGGTCCTGGACATCTCCGCCTACGTCCGGATCGCCGAGGCCCGCCACCCAGTGGACGCATGAACTCCGGGGCCATGAACCTGGGGACAACGAACGCGCGCGGGCGCTTCAGCGCGAGGACCGTCCGGGTCAAGGCCCCCGGCAAGGTCAACGTCTCCCTGAACGTGGGCCCGCTGCGCCCCGACGGCTACCACTCCGTGGCCAGCGTGTACCTGGCCGTCTCCCTCTACGAGGAAGTGGCCGCCACCAGCACCGAGACCGGCGGCATCACGGTCAGCATCAGCCCCAACAGCACCCTGGACCTTGACGGCGTCGACATCCCCCTGGACGAGCGGAACCTGGCGTACAAGGCGGCAGCCATCATGGCCGACGTCTCCGAGCACGCCACCGGCGTCCACCTTGAAATCACCAAACGCGTCCCGGTGGCAGGCGGCATGGGCGGCGGATCGGCCGACGCCGCGGCAACGCTCCTCGCCTGCGACGCCCTCTGGAACAGCGGCCTGTCCCGGGAAGAGCTCGCCCACCTGGCGGCCGAACTCGGCGCTGACGTGCCGTTCTCGCTGCTGGGCGGCACCGCCGTCGGGCTGGGCGTCGGCGACGAACTGTCCCCGGCGCTTGCCAAGGCACAGATGGACTGGGTGCTGGTGTGTGCTGATTACGGCCTCTCCACGCCCGAGGTCTTCCGCACCCTGGACCGGCTCCGCGACGCCGAGGGACTGGAAGTCCCCGAACCCGTGGAGGTGGACCCCAAGATCCTGCAGGCCCTGCGCAGCGGCGACCCGGACGCACTCAGCCGCGTCCTGATCAACGATCTGCAGCGGGCCTCCATCGACCTTGCCCCGCAGCTGCGCGACACGATCGGCCTGGGGGAGTCCAACGGCGCCCTGGCCGGCATCGTCTCCGGTTCCGGCCCCACCATCGCCCTCCTGGCACACAGCGCCGGCTCCGCCGAATCGCTGGCCGAGGAGCTCCGGCACCTTGGCCACGATGCCCTGGCCGTCCACGGCCCCGTGCCCGGGGCCCGGATCATCTCGGACACCGTCCTCTAGCAGTCTTCCCTCCATCAGCCCTCGCATTTCAGCAGCAGAAAGCAGTACACCTTGGCACACCTTCTTGGCGGCGAGAACCTCACGGTTTCGTACGCGACGCGCACCGTCCTGGACGGCATCACCCTCGGACTCGAAGAAGGTGACCGGATCGGCATGGTGGGCCGGAACGGCGACGGCAAGTCCACGCTGATGCGCCTGCTGGCCATGCGCTCCACCCCGGACTCTGGCCGGGTGACCAAGCGCGGCGACGTCAACATCGGCTACCTGGACCAGAGCGACGTGCTCGACGGCGACCTCACCGTCGGTGCTGCGATCGTCGGCGACCAGGCGGACTACGAATGGGCCCGCAATCCCCAGATCCGCGAGGTCATGGGCGGCCTGGTGTCCGACGTCGACTGGCACGCCAACGTCCACGCCCTCTCCGGCGGGCAGAAGCGGCGTGTGGCCCTCGCCAAGCTCCTCATCGAGGACCACGACGTCATCATGCTGGACGAACCCACCAACCACCTCGACGTCGAAGGCGTCGCCTGGCTGTCCAGGCACCTGAAGTCCCGCTGGCGCGCCAACCAGGGCGCCTTCCTGGTGGTCACCCACGACCGCTGGTTCCTCGACGAAGTCTGCACCAAGACCTGGGAAATCCACGACGGCATCATGGATCCGTTCGACGGCGGCTACGCGGCCTACGTGCTGGCCCGCGCCGAGCGCGATCGCTCGGCCTCCGTGATGGAAAGCAAGCGCCAGCAGCTGGTGAAGAAGGAGCTGGCATGGCTGCGCCGCGGCGCCCCGGCCCGCACCGCCAAGCCCAAGTTCCGGATCGAGGCCGCCAACGCCCTGATCGCCGACGTCCCCGAGCCGCGCGACTCCACGGCACTGAGCAGGATGGCCACGGCACGCCTGGGCAAGGACGTCCTGGACCTGGAAAACGTATCGCTGGACTTCCTCGGCGGCGACGCCGGGCAGAAGCTCTTCGACAACATCACGCTGCGGCTGGCACCGGGGGAGCGGCTGGGCCTGGTGGGCGTCAACGGCGCCGGCAAGACCACCCTGCTGAAGCTCCTCAACGGCCAGATCGAGCCGACGTCGGGCAGGCTCAAGCGCGGCAAGACCGTGGTCACCGCGGTGCTCACCCAGGAAGTCAAAGAGCTCGACGACGTCTCGGACTTGCGCGTCATCGAAGTGATCGAGCGCGAAAAGCGCTCCTTCAACGTGGGCGGCAAGGAATTCACCGCCGGCCAGCTCGTGGAGCAGCTTGGCTTTACCAACGAGAAGCAGTGGACCCCCGTCAAGGATCTCTCCGGCGGTGAGCGCCGGCGCCTCCAACTCCTGCGCCTGCTGGTGGGGGAGCCTAACGTCCTGATGCTCGATGAGCCCACCAACGACCTCGATACCGACACCCTCGCCGCCGTCGAGGACGTCCTGGACGGCTGGCCCGGCACGCTCGTGGTGGTCAGCCACGACCGCTACCTTCTGGAGCGCGTCACGGACCACCAGATGGCGCTCCTGGGCGACGGCAAGATCCGCCCCCTGCCGCGCGGCGTGGACCAGTACCTGGAGCTCCGCGAATCCGCCCTGGCCGGTTCCACTATCACCGGCGGCGGCAACCCCGTCACCGGCTCCAGCGGCAGCACCGCCCCCGCGGCCACGGGAGCCTCCGAAGCCGAAAAGCGCGACGCCCGCAAGGCCAAGAACCGGATCGAACGCCAGCTGGGCAAGGTGGAACAGCAGGAAAAGAAGATCCACGAGCAGATGGTCAAAAGCACCGCCGAGAACGACTTCGACGCCCTGGCCGAACAAAACAAAAAGCTCAAGGACCTCACCGGGGAGCGCGAAGCCCTGGAGCTCGAATGGTTGGAAGCCCTGGAAGTCCTCGGCGAGTAAGTCTCGGTGCTGGGGGCGTTGGGGTGCCTTGGGTAGCCGGAAGCGATCCTTCGGCGTCGCTTAGCGCGTAGGTCCCTTCCCAACACTCGCAAGCTCGCGTCGGGGCCCTCGGGACGACGCTTAGCCGCATAGGGGGAGCCCTTCGGTCGCTGGGCGAACTCCGGCACCCCGATGCGCCGCGATGCGCTCCTTTCCGAAGGACCGCCTCCGGCCGCTGTCGTCGATCTCACCTAGGACTGTCGTCAGGGAGGGATGGATGAGGTCCAGGCCCACTCTGGGCTTGGAAACTCCTCCTACCCTCAACCGCGGGACCCGACCTCACGTCCCGGCTATCCGCAAAAGTGACCTCGCGAGCGACCGCCAGCCTGCAATAGGCGGACAGGTGACGAACGGGGCGTCCAGTTTGCACAGCGGTCCTGAACTACATCACGAGCGGCGCGGGGGACCTTCGTGTAGTCGCGCATCGCGGCCCATCGGACCCCGGAGGTCGCCCAGCGACCGAAGGCGGTCCCTTTGGGCCGTGTCTAAGCGACGTCGAAGGGCCCCTGTGCCGCGAAGGCGACCAAAGGAACAAAAAAGCAAAAGCCTAAGCCTCGGACTTCAGCTCCGGCTCCTTTTGCAGGCCTGTGAGGCCGTTCCAGGCGAGGTTGACCAGGTGGGCCGCCACGGCGCGTTTGTCGGGTTCGCGGCTGTCCAACCACCATTGGCCCGTCATCGCCACCATGCCCACCAGCATCTGGGCGTACATGGCGCCGTCGGCGGTGCTGAAGCCGCGGCGGGCGAATTCGTCGGAGAGCAGGTGCTCCACGCGGGCGGTCACGTGGGAGAGCAGCGTGGAGAAGGCGCCCTCGGGCTGGGAGGGCGGGGCGTCGCGCATGAGGATGCGGAAACCGTCGGTGCGGTCCTCGATGTAGCCGAGCAGCGCGAGTGCGGCGCGTTCCACGAGAACGCGGGGCTTGGCTTCGGCGGCGAGGGCCTCGTTGATGGACTCGAGCAGGATCTGGAATTCGAGCTCCACCACCTGGGTGTAGAGCCCTTCCTTGGAGCCGAAGTGCTCGTAGATGACTGGCTTGGAGACGCCTGCCGCGGCGGCGATCTCCTCGATGGTGGTGCTGTCCATGCCTCGGGCCGCGAACAGGGCGCGGCCGATTCCGATGAGCTGGGCACGCCGCTGCGGGCCGGTCATGCGGGCACGGACTGCCTGGGGGGCCGCTCGATGGCTGTTGTCGCCGCGGGGGGCCGCTGCCCGGGGAAGGTCTGTGCTGTTGCTCACCCGTCCATCATGCACCACCCCGGACAGCCAGCCGTTCCGGCCCCGCGGCAGCGTGGGACAAGGGCGTGGCCGTGGCCGTGTCGCAAGCTGCGGCCAAGGCATGGCAAAATAGGTACTCGTGCCCAGGGTTCGACGCTCCGGGCGCGGTCCGCTCTGGTGTAATGGCAGCACCCCGGCCTTTGGAGCCGTGGAGTATAGGTTCGAATCCTATGGGCGGAACGGTCGGATCATACGGTCCTCCGTGCCTGGAACGGCGGCGTTGCTGCCACTGTGCGCGGGTAGGATGAATTCGTGCCGAAGCCGGTTCGCCCCGGAGAATCCCGAGCAAGGAGAGCCTGTACGTGAGCCCCGAAACCACCGGCCCCGCCGCGGTCATCGTTCTGGCTGCAGGTGCCGGTACGCGCATGAAGTCGCGGACTCCCAAGATTCTCCATGAAATCGGCGGCCGTTCCATGGTGGGCCACGCCCTCCTGGCAGCCCGCGCCATTGCGCCCCGCCAGCTGGCCCTCGTTGTCCGGCACGAACGCGATCTCGTCGCAGCCCACGTGTCCGCCCTGGATCCCGAGGCCGTCATCGTGGACCAGGACGACACCCCGGGTACGGGCCGCGCCGTGCAGGTGGCACTGGAAGCGCTCGACGCCCTTGGTGAACTGAGCGGCACCGTGGTGGTCACCTATGGCGACGTCCCCCTCCTGACCGGCGAGCTTCTGGGCGAGCTGGTTGCGGCCCACGAGGCCGAACACAATGCGGTCACCGTCCTCACCGCCGTGCTGGACGACGCCACCGGCTACGGCCGTATCCTGCGCGCCGCGGACGGCACCGTGACCGGTATCCGCGAACACAAGGACGCCACCGACGCCGAACGCGCCATCCGCGAGGTCAATTCCGGCATCTACGCCTTTGAAGCCTCCGTGCTGCGCGCCGCCCTGGCCCAGGTCACCACGGACAACGCGCAGGGTGAGATGTACCTCACCGACGTTATCGGCCTGGCGCGCGACGCCGGAGGCCGGGTTTCCGCCGTCGTCACCGAAGACCGTTGGCAGGTTGAGGGCGCAAACGACCGCATCCAGCTCTCGGCGCTCGGCGCCGAGCACAACCGCCGCATCATCGAGTCGTGGATGCGTGCCGGTGTGACGGTGGTTGATCCGGCCACCACCTGGATCGACGCCACGGTGACCCTCGACGAGGACGTCCGCCTGCTGCCGAACACCCAGCTGCACGGCACCACCACGGTGGCGCGCGACGCCGTCGTCGGCCCTGACACCACCCTGACCGACGTGGTGGTGGGCGAGGCCGCCAAGGTGACCCGCACGCACGGCTCCGGTTCCACGATCGGCGCCAAGGCCAGCGTGGGACCGTTCACCTACCTCCGCCCGGGCACCGTGCTGGGCGAGACCGGCAAGATCGGTGCGTTCTACGAGACCAAGAACGTGACCATCGGCCGGGGCTCCAAGCTGTCCCACCTCGGGTACGCCGGCGACGCCGAAATCGGCGAGGACACCAACATCGGCTGCGGCAACATCACCGCCAATTACGACGGCGAGAAGAAGCACCGCACCGTGATCGGTTCCGGCGTCCGGACGGGCTCCAACACCGTCTTTGTTGCTCCCGTGACTGTGGGCGACGGCGCCTACAGCGGTGCCGGTACCGTCATCCGCAAGGACGTCCCGCCCGGAGCACTGGCGCTCAGCCTGGCCGCCCAGCGCAACGCCGACGGCTGGGTCCTGGCGAACCGCCAGGGCAGCAACTCGGCGCAGCTGGCCCAGGCAGCGCAGGAAGCCCTGCTGGCTGCCACCCCCCAAACCTCACAATCCCCGGCAACCATAGAAGAGGGCAAACAGGCATGAGCGAAATTACCGCACACGGCGAGAAGAAACTGGTTCTCGCCGCCGGAAGGGCACATCCGGAGCTGGCGCAGGAAATCGCCAAGGAGCTGGACACCGAGCTCCTGCCCATTGACGCCTACGACTTCGCCAACGGGGAAATCTACGTCCGCTCCGCGGAAAGCGTCCGCGGTACGGATGCCTTCGTCATCCAGGCGCACCCGGCCCCGCTGAACAACTGGCTCATGGAACAGCTGATCATGATCGACTCGCTCAAGCGCGCCTCGGCCAAGCGGATCACCGTTGTCTCGCCGTTCTACCCGTACGCCCGGCAGGACAAGAAGGGCCGCGGCCGCGAGCCCATCTCCGCCCGCCTCGTGGCCGACCTCTACAAGACCGCCGGCGCCGACCGCATCATGTCCGTGGACCTGCACACCTCGCAGATCCAGGGCTTCTTCGACGGCCCCGTGGACCACCTGATGGCGATCCCGCTGCTGGCAGACTACATCCGCACCCGCGTGGACGCGGACAACATCACCGTTGTCTCGCCGGACACCGGCCGCGTCCGCGTCGCCGAACAGTGGGCCGAACGCCTGGGCGGCGCCCCGCTGGCCTTCGTGCACAAGAGCCGCGACCTGACGGTGCCGAACCAGGCCGTCTCCAAGACCGTGGTGGGCCAGATCGAGGGCCGCACCTGTGTCCTCATCGATGACATGATCGACACCGGCGGAACGATCTCGGGTGCCGTCCAGGTCCTCAAGAACGCCGGTGCCAAGGACGTCATCATCGCCTGCACGCACGCCGTGTTCTCCGAGCCGGCCGCCCAGCGCCTGGCCGAGTCCGGTGCCCGCGAAGTGGTTGTCACCAACACGCTCCCGATTCCCGCCGAGAAGCGCTTCCCGCAGCTCACCGTGCTGTCGATCGCGCCGTTGATCGCCCGCGCCATCCGCGAAGTGTTCGACGACGGCTCCGTCACCAGCCTCTTCGACGGCAACGCCTGACATCCAGGACTGAATGTCGACGGGCCATCGGCCGCCTCCGGGCGTGCGGATGGCCCGTTTTCAGTATCCGTTTTCCCTATACGGGTGACCCGCTGCTAAGATCTTGGGGATACCTTGGCGAGGGAGAGCACATCCGGTTCGCATTTTTGTGGACCAGGGTTGCGGGTCTCCGTTATCGACTGGGTCTGAATCTCCTTCAACGAAGGCGGGCCGCTGCTGCTGCAGCCGGCTTCCTGCCGGGCGTAGAAGGTCCCACAGACCTCCGCCCTTGCTGATCGACTTGCCCTGCACAGTGCCGGGCGCCAGTAATCAAGGAGTACACATGTCTGAGCAGAAGCTCACCGCAGAACTGCGCACCGAATTCGGCAAGGGCTTCGCCCGCCGTGCACGCGAAGCCGGCCTGATCCCGGCCGTCATCTACGGCCACGGCGCCGAGCCCATCCACATCAACCTGCCGGGCCGCGCCACCACCCTGGCCGTCCGCGTTTCCAACGCCCTGCTGTCCATCGACGTCGAGGGTGAACTGCACCTGGCCATGGTCAAGGACATCCAGCGCGACCCGATCAAGCAGATCATCGAGCACGTTGACCTGCAGACCGTCCAGTCCGGCGAGAAGGTCACCGTCAACGTGGCCGTCCACATCACCGGTGAAGTTGCTCCGGGCGCCGTTGCCAGCCAGGAAGCCACCACCGTTTCCCTCGAAGCTGAAGCCACGCACCTGCCGACCTCCGTTGAGGTCAGCATTGAAGGCCGCAAGGCCGGCGAGAACATCCACGCTTCGGACCTCGTCCTCCCGCAGGGTTCCGCACTGCTCTCCGATGGCGACGCCCTGGTGGTCCGCATCTCCGAGGCTGCAGGCGAAGCCGCTGAAGAAGCAGCAACCGCCTAGTCCCTCCGGATTAGCCGAGGCGCACAGCCTTTGAGTGGCCGGGCCCCCGTGGGGGTCCGGCCACTTTCCTTTCCTGCCCCCAGCGAACCTTTCCTTAGGATGAGTCCATGACAGACACCTGGCTGATCGTCGGCCTTGGCAACCCCGGAAACGAATACAGCCACAACCGCCACAATGTGGGCCAGATGGTGCTGGACGAGCTCGCCTCGCGCGCAGGCGGAAGCTTCAAGGTCCACAAGTCACGGGCGCAGGTGGTGGAGGGCCGGCTGGGCATCGGCGGCCCCCGCGTGGTGCTGGCAAAGCCCATGACCTACATGAACGTCTCGGGCGGCCCTGTGGCAGGCCTCAGCAAGTTCTTCGACATCGCCCCTGACCACGTGATCGCCGTCCATGACGAAATCGACATCCCCTTCAACACGGTCAAGCTGAAGATCGGCGGGGGCGAAGGCGGCCACAACGGCCTCCGGGACATCTCCAAAGCCCTGGCCACCAAGGACTATCTGCGGGTTCGCGTAGGAGTCGGCCGGCCGCCGGGGCGCATGGATACAGCGGACTATGTGCTCAAGGATTTCGCCACGGCCGAAAAGAAGGAGCTGCCGTTCCTGCTCGATGAAGCAGCGGATGCGGTTGAGCTCCTCATGAAGGAGGGGCTGTTGGCCGCCCAGCAGCGTTTCCACCCCGCAAAGGCCTGATTCCCCGGACCCCCACGCAAGTACATTTCTTTCGGCCAAGGGACGTTGAAAACGTCTACTTACTTGGAAGGCTAGGGGGTACTCTACTCATAAGCGGAGGCGGCTTGGGGGGCCAAGGCCTGCAGGGGAAAAAGGAAACTGAATGTCAAGGGAGATGCATAGCTGGGGCGATGCTTCTATCGCGTTGGATCCAGTCGACACAGCACATACGAAGCCCGGGAGCCACCTGAAATGGTCGGTTGCCGCACGGGGCACCGAACTCGAACGTGTCAAAGCCGCACTGACCGCACCTGATTGCCTCGGGGTCATCATTACCGGTGCCCATGGAGTGGGGAAAACCTCCATGAGCCACTTGGTGGTTTCTTCCTTGGACGAGGCGCCGCATGTCCTTCACCTCCGCACCCCCACCACCGACAATGCATCGGCCTACAGCTCCTTCGGCTTCATGCTTGCCCGGCTCCCGCAGAAGTACCTGGGTTCCCCCACCGGGATCCTTCAGGGCATCGCCGCCATGATCCGGCAGGATGCCGGGGACCGTGACGTGGTGATAGTCGTCGACAACCCGGTGGGGATGGACGACATGAGCACCGGCGTCCTCATGAATATTCTGATCACCGGCACGGCCCGCATCATCGCCATTGCACCGCACGTCAGCGACCTGCCCGCGGACTTCCACTGGCTGGTCCAGGACGGCCGGCTCTCCGAAGTCACCCTGGAAACGCTCACGCAGCAGCAGACAGGTGAACTCCTCTCCGCCATGCTCGGGCACCGCCTCACCAAGGCGCTCATCAGCAAACTCCACGCAATGACGGGCGGCAACCCGCTGCTCCTGGAATCAATCGTCACCGAACAGAGGCACAGCGGAAACCTTGTGCTGGTCGATTCCGTGTGGACCTTGCGCGGCGACGTGGTGCTGGAGGGAGGCCACGGCCTCGAGGAGATCGTCCGCTCCAGGTGGTCCCGGGAAACCCGGGAAGCCAAGGAAGTCATTGAAATGCTGGCCTGCGCCCGTCGGGTGCCGCTAGCGGTCCTGGCCACCGTGTACAGCGCCAAGACCTTGGCGGACATGGAGGAATCCGGCCTGCTGCACGTGGACGACGGCGCCGAACGCTGGGCCTCCCTGCGGCTGCAGTACATGGCGGACATCGTCCGCGGCTGGCTGACGGTGCCGCGACGGCGCAAACTGCGTGAAAAGCTGCTCGAGCGCAACGAGCCCAACCTTGCCGATATGACGGCGGAGGACCTCATGGTCTATGCCGCCTGGGCACATGACTGCCAGGTGGAGCTCGACCCCGCGCACGCCCTCGCCGCGGCCAGGGCTTGCGTCCAGCTCTTCGACCCGGTGTTCGCCATCACGTGTGCCGAGAGCATCCGCCGCTCCGACGCCGAATGGGCGGGGGGACAACGCGAAAAGGCCGCCGCGTTCATTCTTCTCTCTGACAGCAAACAAGCCCTGACCGCCGTGGAGGATGTCACCGAAGAGCAGCTCGACGCCCTGCCGATCAGGGATCTTGCGACCTACGCGGCAGTGCGCTGCACAGCGATGCGCGGCGTGGCCGGGCAAGCCGGACTGGTTCCCCACGTCCTTGACGAGGCCCGGGACCGGCTCGGACGGCTCTCCGAGGACGCGGAAAGCGAGGAGTACGCGCGCGCACTCCGCCGCCTTGACCTTGAGGAATACGTCCACGCCGCCTATTCCGGGGAGTACCTGCGCGTCATGGAGCGGTTGGAGAAAGCATCTGCGGACCGCACGGTTTCCCATCTTTCGCACAGCATCCATAGCAGCATCATCCTCATTGAGGCCTATGCCATGACAGGGCGCGAAATGGACGCGCTCCGCCTGGTCGAAGACACCGGACAGCGGATCGCCGAGGCTTCCCATGCGGGGGCGTTCTGGGAGCATTTCCGGCTGCGTGCTTTCTGCGCAACCCTGGCTGCGGGGCACTGGCGCAGTTGCCTGCGGCTGCTTGCGTCCGGACCTGCGGCCACGCCCTCGGAACTGCAATACCGGGGTGCAGTCCTGGAACTCGCCATCGGCATGGCCAATCTGTTCGCAGGACGCGGTCCGGAGGCGCTTGAATCGCTGTTGCCGGCTGCAGCGCAGCTGGAGCACAGGCCGGTCATGAACCTGCTCCCCGTTGCTTACGCTGCCACTGCGTTCGCCTATGCCCAAATCGGTGATTCCAGCAACGCCTACAAATACCTGTCACTGGAAGGCGTGGACGGGTGGGCCGGCGGCTTCGTGACCAACTGGGCGCGGGAATTCTGCACGGACATGGCCCGCCGCTGGCTCGGCGAACCAGACGCCAGGGAAAGGCTGATCACTGCCGCCAAGGAAGACATCGCGCAGCAGCGCTACACCACCGCGGGAATCAACCTGGTAGGGGCCACGGTCAACGGGCGGGACGAGGACTTCCTGCTGATGGAGCAGGTGGCCTCGCACCGTCAAGGCGCACTGGCCCGATTGTCGGCGCTGATGGCCAAGGGCAGCCTGGGCCACAGCTCCCGCATCATGCTGGAGGCCGCCGACCTGGCGGCGAGCCTGGAACTTGATGCCATGGAGGCCCGCTGCGTGGCACTGGCACTTGACTACGCCCGGCAAGCTTCGGACCAAGCCGCATCACGGCTGGCCAAGGCGAGGCTGGACAGGCTATCGCAGGTGGTGGTCGAGTTGCCGGTGGTGCCGCAGGGCAACGCTCCGCTGCTGACAGAGCGTGAGCGGCAGATTGCCCGCCTTGCGGGTCGCGGCGTGTCGAACCGGGACATCGCGAGGGACATCGGCGTCTCTGTGCGGACGGTCGAAGGCCACTTGTACCAGGTGTTTTCCAAGCTGAGCGTATCCTCCCGGCGAGATCTCCTTGGCCTCATCTAACGACATGGACACACGCCCGAGTGGCCTCGCGGACCTGAATCCGGTACGGCCACGGCCCTTCGTGGGACGCCGGCACTACGTCGACGCGGCCACGGAGACGCTGCGCAGCGGCGCCACGGGAGCCGTCCTTCTGGTCGCGGAGCCCGGCCTCGGCAAGTCGGCCTTGGCGGAAGCCATCGCCCAGAACCTGGCCGGCGAAATGATCGTCATGCGGGTCCACGGCAGCCCCTCGCTGGCCAACGTTCCCTACGGGGTCCTGGCGCCCTACCTGGTGGACCTGCCGGAAGACCCGACGAGTTCCCATGTGGCCATCCTGCGCGCGTTCTGGGCCCAGTTCGAGCGGCTTCGCGCCGGCCGCGAGCTGCCGTTGCTGCTGCTCGTCGATGATGCCCACGAGCTTGATTCCGCGACGGCCAATGTGATCGTCGACCTCATCACGGCCAACTGGGCCAAAGTGGTGGCATCATGCCGGCCACGCCCTGGCCTGCCGGCGTCGCTCATGCAACTCTGGTACGACAGCATGGCGGAACGCTTCGACCTGGAACCGCTCGGCCGGGATGACGTCGGCGACGCTGCCGAACGCATCCTCGGCGGGCCCGTGCTGCCGAGCACCACGCACATGCTGTGGACCGCCTCGGAGGGCAACCCGATGCTGCTCAACTGCCTGCTCGAAGACGGGCGGGCCAACGGCAGCATGGTCCGCAACAACGGTGTCTGGCTGCTGGCCGGGCCCTTGGCCACGGGCGGGCCCGCCTTGACCGGGGCCGTGCGGAACCAGCTCCTGCGCCGGACTCCGCAGGAGCGCGAGGCCCTCACCATGATCGCGTTGGCCGAGCCTGTGAGCCTGGCCGCCCTGGAGGCAACGTCCGGTGGCGACATGGTCCAGGCCCTGGTGGACAGCCAGCTGGTGGAGATGTCCACCGACGGTGCGGAACAGCTGCGCCTCCGCCACGCCGTGTACGGGCAGGCGATCCGCAGCATGGTCTCGTCGTCGCGCAGCCTGCAGCTGCGCCAGCAGCTCATCAGCTATCTCGACAGCCAGCCGGGTTCCGAGGCCGCCCTGCTCCGGATGGTGGCCTGGTCGGTTGAATCAGGAGTCAAGGTTCCTGACCACCAGCTGCTCAAGGCTGCCGTCCATGCTTCCCGGACGTTCCAGAACGAGGCTGCAATCAACCTGGCAGCGCGGATCCATGACCCCGGACCCTGGCAGCAGGGCCGCGCCGCCGCATCCCGTGCATACTTCAACCTTGGGCTCTACACCGAGGCGGCACGGGCCCTTGAGGCAAGCAAGCTGGAAGGTCTGCAGGGCCACGGCGACAGCGCCGCCCCGGCTGGTTGTGTGCTGCTCGAGGCCAGTATCCACAGCGCACTGGCCGCTGCCCAGCCCGGCGGCTTCGGAGCTGCGCTGGGCCGGGGACCCGGCCATCGCGCCGGCGTCCCGCGCTCAGTGGCGGGACCGCCCCAGCCTGTCATGCAGCTCGTGGACCTGGACGTGGCGGGAGACTTCCAAGGCCTTGCCGGTGCGCTGGAGGAGCTGGGACCCATGCTTCTGGCTGGCCGCGAGGACCGGAAGCAGGACGTTCACCGTGCCTTCCTCCTGTGCATGCATTCGGACGCCCTCCGTGGCCAGGGAGACCCCGTCCAGGCGCTGGCCGAGGCCAACCAGGCCGCGGAGCAGGTGGCCGAGGATTCCGGGGAACTCTTCTTCATCCGGGAGTTCGTGCTCTACCGTCAGGCGGCCGCCGCCGTGGACGCGGGGGATTGGGCCCAAGCGGAGAAGATTTTGGGAGACTATGAGGCCCGCGCAGGGGCCGGGCTGACGACCTTTGGCGGAACCGTCCAGTATTTCCGGGGCATGGCGCTGGTGCGGCAGGGGCGCTTTGATGCAGCGTTCAAGCTGCTGCGCGCGGCCGTCGAGGCCCTGCGCCTGAACGATCCCCTGCAGCTTCTGCGGTGCGCCGTGGGCTTGACCGCCTATGCGGCAGTGCGTGCCGGCGAACGGCAGCAGGCCCAGATCCTGTTGGACGAATCCCGGGGATTCCGGGGACCGGGACGGGGAGCGGACTGGTGCCTTGGGCCGGTCTTCGCGGCGGCAAGTGGCGAGGTCCTGAACCGGGACGGCGCAGGAGTGGCTGCCCTCCAGGATCTACTCGATTCTGTTTCCCCCGCATTGCCGGCAGGAGCGCGCCTCCAGGCATTGTCGCTGTGGTTGGAGCTTGGCAGCGGGGCGGCCGTGGAGCAAACGCTGGAGCTGACCTCAACCATGACCGGGCAGTGGGCGTCCGCGTGGTCGCACTTCGCCTCGGCCCGCGGGACCCGGGATCCAGCCACGGCAATGAAGGCTGCCGAGTCGGTTGCGTCCCTCGGCATGATGCGGATGGCGCGGGATGGTTTTGCGCACGCAGCCGGCCTTTTCAAGGCAGCCGGCGAGCAGTCCGGCGCCCGCCAGGCCGCCATCCGGCAGGCGCAGTGCGACCATGACCTCGGAGAGCAGAAGCCGGGCGACGTCGCCGGGCCTGCACAGACCGCCCAGGTCCAGCTGACCAGGCGGGAACGCGACATCATTGCACTGGCCGTTGAAGGGCTGACGGACCGCCAGATCGCGGACCGGCTCATGGTCTCGGTGCGCACCGTGGAGGGCCACCTCTACCGCAGCTACGCCAAACTTGGCATCAGGCGGCGCGAAGAGCTGGAAGGTGCCGCCGGCCTCTGAGAGCGGCGGTGCCCGCGGGCGGCCGTGAATGCCGGTTCCGCCGTCGGACGATTTCCGGGAGCAGCGCCGGGACGTACTCATTTTTGTCCGCCATGACTACCTGCCCGGCTCAGCCTTTCCCCCGACGGGGCATCCTCGCGCCGCGGGGAACGTGCATTCATTGGACTAACTCGTTCGAGTAGTGGGCAAGTAATTCCGGCCAGGCACTGGCCCATACCGAGTACCGCGACACAGTAGTGCCCCCCATGCTGCCGTGAAAAACGAGTAATGGTTACGGATGTGCCCGCCAGCCGGGCGCAGTTAACTGATTGCAGTCAAGAAACCGGGGGAAGGTCTCGACATGTTCGCCTCATCAGCTCGCATCAGCACTCGTCTCAACCCGCTGCTCGATGCCGCTGTCCGGCACATGCCGAACGCCCCGGCAGTCGTGGTTTTTCCATCCGTGAGTATCCGGACTCCAGGTTTTATCCGGCGCGCTCCCTCGCTCCTTCGAGTGGCCAGCGGCGCCCCCACTACGGAGCCGGCGGCGATAGAGTCTTCTGAGACCAAGGCTCTGCCCCCAGCCGCCGCCGGCTCCCTCAACCTCGGCTCCCTCAACCTGGTGCCGGCATGACCGGGACCATGCTCAAGCCCGCCGGTTCGGATCGACTGGCCCGGGTCACTGCGCGGCGCGTCAGGAAAGCGTCAAAGCGGCTGAGCGCCTATCTGGGTATGGTCCACCTGCGGCTGCGCAACACCTTGGTGCGTGACTCTGTCACCGGAACCGCCGACGTCGTGGTCTCCATGACCACGTGCGGCCAGCATTTCCGCACGGTCGATGTGGCCCTTGAATCCATCGCCCGGGGAACGGTGAAGCCGCGGCGGCTGATTCTGTGGCTGGATGATCCGGCCCTGCTGACGGCCGAACAGCCGGGGCTTCGGCGGCTGCAGCGGCGTGGCGTCGAAGTCCGCTTCTCGCGCAACTTCGGCCCGCACACCAAGTACTACCCCTGCGTGGCAGGGGGCCGCGACCCGGTGAGCCCGCTGGCCACGGCCGACGACGACATCATCTACCCGCCGCGGTGGCTCAAAACGCTCGTGGACGCCAACCGCCGCTACCCGGACATGGTCCACGGGCACCGGGTCAGCGTGATCGGCACCAACGGCGGAAGCATCACCCAGTACGAGGCCTGGCTGCGGCGCCGTGACACCCGCCCCGGCTTCAACAATCTTGCGATGGGCGCCTCCGGCGTCATCTACCCGCCGGCGGTGCAGCGCGAACTCAGGAACCGCGGCGAACTTTTCATGGACGTGTGCCCCGGCGCCGACGATATCTGGCTCCACTGGGTGGCCCTGCGGGCCGGAATCCCGACACGCCAGGTGGAGGCAATGCCCCACTTCTTTCCGATGATCCCGGGAAGCCAGGCCACGGCGCCCAGCGGCGTCAATGTGGCCCAGCGAAGCAACGACCATTGGATCCGGACCCTCTACTCCACAGACGACATTTCCACACTGGCGGCAACAGGACCTGCGGAATGGCCCAACGACGGTGATGGCCAGCACGGGGCAACTGGCTGAACGGCCCGCGGGGCGTGCCGTGGGATAATTAGCTTCAGTCCATGTGACTTAATTCGTCCGGCCCCGGCCGCGGCGTCCGAGGTCACCTACCTGTCGCATCAGGAGCCTTCACCATGGTTGCCACCCCAGCCCACCTTCTCCACTCGGCTGCCACGCTCGGCAACGAGGAAATCCTGCGCATACGCAACGACTTCCCCATCCTGCAGCAGACCGTCAACGGCAAACCGCTGATCTACCTGGACTCCGGCGCCACCTCACAGAATCCGCTCAGCGTCATCGAGGCCGAGCAGGAGTTCTATGAGCAGCGCAATTCCGCAGTCCACCGCGGCGCCCACTACCTGGCGGTCGAGGCGACGGAATCCTTCGAGGACGCCCGGAGCACGGTTGCGGCCTTCATCGGCGCCGAGTGGGACGAAGTCATCTGGACCTCCAACGCCACCGAGGGCCTTAACCTCCTGAGCTATTCCTTCCTGAACGCGTCCCTGCCGGGCGCCGATCCGGAGGCAGCCCGATTCGCGCTGTCCGCCGGGGACGAAATCGTGGTCACCGAAATGGAACACCACGCCAACCTCATTCCCTGGCAGCAGCTGGCACAGCGCACCGGCGCCGTGGTCCGCTACATCCCCGTGGACGATCACGGAGTCCTGGACATGGAGGAGGCCGCCCGGATCATCGGCGGCGGCACGAAGGTCCTCGCCTTTGCGCACGCCTCGAACGTCCTGGGCACCATCAACCCCGTGGCCGAGCTCGTGGCGCTGGCCCGCGCCGCCGGCGCCCTGGTGGTCCTGGACGCCTGCCAGTCGGCCCCGCACATGCCGCTGGACGTCAAGGCGCTCGACGTCGATTTCGCCGTGCTGTCCGGCCATAAGATGCTGGCCCCCACCGGCATCGGCGTGTTGTACGGCAAGTCCACGCTCCTGAACGCCATGCCGCCCTTCCTCACCGGCGGCTCCATGATCACCACCGTCACCATGGAGAAGGCCGCGTTCCTGCCCGCGCCGCAGCGCTTCGAAGCCGGAACCCAGAAGATTTCCCAGGCCATCGCGCTGGCCTCCGCCGCCAACTATCTGAGCGAGACGGGGATGGACCGCATCCACGAATGGGAGACCGTCCTGGGCCGCCGCCTGGTGGAGGGCCTCAGCAGCATCCCGGGCGTCCGCGTGGTGGGCCCCGCCGCTGGGATCGAGCGTATCGGCCTGGCCGCGTTCGACGTCGACGGCGTCCACGCGCACGACGTCGGGCAGTACCTCGACGACCTGGGCATCGCCGTCCGCGTGGGCCACCACTGCGCCCAGCCCCTGCACCGGCGGCTCGGCCTGACAGCCACCACCCGCGCCAGCACGTACCTGTACAACACCACCGACGACGTCGACGCCCTTGTCCGGGCTGTCGCGGGCGTGCGGGGATTCTTCGGAGCGTAGGAACACCATGAGCCTTGAACAGCTGTACCAGCAGATCATCCTGGACCATTCCAAGATCCGGCACGGCGACGGCCTCACCATGATCGAGGCGCCGGAGGGTTCCACCAAGGGCCAGTCGCACCAGCTCAATCCCACCTGCGGGGACGAGATCACGGTGCGCGTCGCGGTGCAGGACGGCCGGGTCAGCCAGCTGCGCTGGGACGGTGCGGGCTGCTCCATTTCCATGGCCTCGGCGTCGGTCCTCACCGACCTCGCTGAAGGCCTGGACGTCGGGGAGTTCACGCACCTCATCGATACGTTCCGCGACATGCTGCGTTCACGCGGCAAGATCGCCGCGGACCCTGAGGTCCTGGGCGACGCCGCCGCATTTGAAGGCGTGGCCCGCTACGTGGCCCGCGTCAAGTGCGCCATGATCTCCTGGGTCGCCGCGGAGGACGCCCTGGCCCAGGCTGTCGCCGGGCAGCGGGGTTAGCCCGGCAGCCGGGCTGGATGATCCGCGCCCGGCTCAGGTGCGGGCGAAAACGTCCGGGACGCCGTCGCCGTCGTCGTCCCTTTGCTCTTCGGCCTCGATGCGCCGGTAGTGCCGGTTGCGGACCCGGAGCACGACGGCGGCGAGCAGCGCCGCGATCAGGGAACCGCCCAGGATGGCCACCTTGGCGTGGTCGTTGTGGGCCGAGCCGAGGCCAAAACTGAGCTCGCCGATCAGCAGCGAGACGGTAAAGCCGACGCCGGCGAGGATGGCCACGCCCGCGAGGTCTATCCAGGCGAGGCTGGCATCCAGGCTGGCCCGGCTGGTCTTGGTGAGCAGGAACGTGGTGCCGAAAACGCCGACGGCCTTGCCTGCCACAAGCGCCGCGATGATGCCGATGGCCACGGGGTCGCTGAAGGCGGCGGCCATGCCCTGCGCCCCGCCCAAGGCCACGCCCGCCGAAAAGAAGGCAAAGACGGGAACGGCGAAGCCGGCCGAAAAGGGGCGCAGCCTGTGCTCGAAGCTTTCGGCCAGGCCCTCGGCGGGCTCGCCCTTCTTGCCCGAGGCGAACACCGGGACCGCGAAGCCCAGGAGCACGCCGGCCACCGTTGCGTGGATTCCGGACGCGTGGACGAATCCCCAGGTGGCCAGGGCCAGGGGCAGCAGCAGGTACCAGCTGCGGATGCGCTTCTGGACCAGGAACGTGAACAGGCCCAGCGGAACGAGGGCGGCCAGGAGCATGAGCGGCTGGAGGCCGGTGGAATAGAAGAAGGCGATGATGCCGATGGCCAGCAGGTCATCCACCACGGCGAGAGTCAGCAGGAAGGTCCGGAGCGCCGCCGGCAGGTGCGTGTTGATGACGGCCAGCACCGCCAGGGCAAAGGCGATGTCGGTGGCGGTGGGGATGGCCCAGCCCCTAAGGGCTTCGGCTCCCGAGCCGAGATTGATCACGGCGTAGATGATGGCGGGCACGGCCACGCCGCCCACGGCTGCGGCCACGGGGACGATGGCCTTGGCCGGTTTGCGGAGTTCGCCGGCCACGAATTCGCGCTTGAGCTCCAGGCCGGCCAGGAAGAAGAACACGGCCAGCAGGCCGTCGGAGGCCCAGTGGCCCAGGCTCAGCTCAAGGTGCCAGGGCTCGAAGCCGATCTTGATGTCGCGCAGGGCGAAGTAGCCGTCCGCGGCGGGGGAGTTGGCCCAGACGAGGGCGAATACCGTGGCGGCCAGGAGCAGGGCGCCGCCCACGGTTTCCGTGCGGAGGATCGCGAGGATCCGCCGGTATTCGGTGTAGCTGGTGCGGCTGAAGACGCGTTCCGTGCGGGACGGCGGCGAAGTGTGGCTGGCCATGGGGCTCCTTGCGGGTAGGCGGGCACGACAATACGAACCGCCGACCAGGCTTCCCGGCACACCAGGTACCAGTCTAGCCGAGCAGCCCCGCAACCCCGATGACCGCCGTCGCGAGTCCCAGCACCATGGAGATGGTGACCAGGACGACGTGGACGGTGAGGAACGTGGTGGCCTTGCCTGCGGCGTCGCGGGCGCGCGGGTCCTTCATGACGCGTCGCAGGAACTGCGGCCACACCACCAAGGACCATACGCCGGCAACGATCAGGACCCAGCCCAGGATTGCGGGGATCTGCATGCTAGTGGCTTTCGAGCCAGGCCTGCGCCTGCTGGGACTGGATGTTCAGCGCCTTGCCGACCATGGGCTCGGCGGCGTCGGCGATCTTGCCGCCCAGGAACGGAACCGAGGAGGACACGGTGCCTTCGAGCTCAACGCGGGTGCTGCCGCCGTCGGCCACGAGGCGCTGGACCGCGGTGACGTCCAGCGGGGCGCCGGAGATCTTCATGGTGATGTTGCTGACGCGGGAGCCGTCGGCAGCGGGGGCATCCCACTGCTCGTTCTGCGTGACGGTCAGGCTGTCGCCGACGAACTTGCGGGCGATGTCCGGCAGGCGGGTGGTGGGCAGCGTGCGCACAGCGGTGGTGCTGAATGCGCCGGCGGTGTCGCCGTCGATGGTGAACGATTCCAGCGTGCCGCCCACGAACTCGCTCGTGTGCCGGAGGAATTCCTCGTTGACGAAGATCGCTGCGACGCGGTCAACGCTGTGCGGCAGGGTGGTGGTTGCACTCAGGGCCATGGGTCCTCCGTGGACGAATTGGGTAGGGAAGCTGTTTCAGCTCCAAACATCCTACGGGGTGGGCGGGGTAGGCTAGGAACACCCCGGGATTCGAGAGAATCGCGGGTTTTCGTGTTGCCTGCCACCACTCCAGGAGCAATCCATGAGCCCCAAAGGCCAGCAGTCCCCGGCCCCGTCAGCGAACGCCCCCTCAACAGAGGCCGGCGACGCCAGCGCCCTCGGCGGCCTGCGGCGAGCCATGGCCGAGGACCGGACGTTTGCCAGGGTGCGGCCGGAGGCGGCCAAGGACTTCGGCAGCCGCAGCACGGACTACCAGATCAGCGCCCCCACCGGCATGCGTGCGGCCCTGCTGGCCGAGATGGCCGATGGCTTGGCCGCGCAGGAGGGCTCGCCCGTGGTTGTGGCCGTGACGGCCACCGGCCGCGAGGCTGAGGATCTTACCGCCGCCCTGGCCGCATACCTCCCGCCGGAGTCCGTGGCGGCCTTCCCCAGCTGGGAAACGCTCCCGCACGAACGCCTCTCGCCGCGCTCGGACACCGTGGGCCGCCGGCTCGCGGTGCTGCGCCGGCTCGCCCACCCGGAAAACCCGACGGCGGCCCCCTTGCGTGTGGTGGTGGCCCCGGTCCGCGCGGTGGTGCAGCCGATCGTGGCCGGGCTGGGGGACCTGGTTCCCGTCACGCTGGCGGTAGGGCAGGAAAGACCCTTCAGCGACGTTGTACGCAGCCTTGCAGACGCCGCCTACGCCCGGGTGGACATGGTGACGCATCGGGGAGAATTCGCCGTCAGGGGCGGCATTCTGGACGTTTTCCCGCCCACCGAGGACCACCCCATCCGCGTGGAGTTCTTCGGCGACGAAGTGGACCAGATGCGCTGGTTCGCCGTGGCCGACCAGCGCTCCCTGTCCGCTCCGGGCGTGCACCACCCCACGGAGCTGCATGCGCCGCCGTGCCGCGAAATCCTGATCACCCCCTCGGTCATGTCCCGCGCCGCCAAGCTCAAGGCGGAGCTCCCGGCCGCGGCGGACATGCTGGAGAAGATCGCGGGCGGCATCGCCGTGGAAGGCATGGAATCCCTGGCCCCCGTGCTGGTGGACGCCATGGTGCCGTTCGTGGACCAGCTCCCGGCCGGCTCCCTCGCCGTCGTCATCGAACCGGAGAAGGTCCGCACCCGCGCGCACGACCTCGCGGCCACCAACGAGGAATTCCTCGAGGCCGCCTGGTCAACAGCGTCCGACGGCGGTGCGGCGCCCCTTGACCTGTTGTCCCGCGCGTCGACGGACCTGCACGCGGCGAGCTTCCGCTCCCTGACGGACACCCGGACTGCCGCGCTGGAGCACGGCGTGTCCTGGTGGTCCATCACCTCGCTGGCCACGGACGAGGACCTGGTCCTGGACATCGACGTCCTGAACCTGCACGCCCGCGAGCCGCGCGGCTACCAGGGCGATGTCGCGGAAATGCTCGAGTTCATCGGCTCCCATGTACGGGACCAGTGGCGGATCGTGGTGGTCACGGACGGCCCCGGACCGGCCCAGCGCCTGGCCGAGCTGTTCCACGACGCGGACATCCCCTGCGCCCGCGTGGACACCCTGGACAAGGAACCGCAGGCCGGCATCATCGAGGTGACCACTGCCGCCGTCGGGCGCGGTTTCGTCCTGGACGGCCTCAAGCTGGGGCTGCTCACGGAGGCCGATCTGCTGGGCCGATCCTCGTCCAGCTCCACCAAGGACATGCGCCGCATGCCCTCCAAGCGGCGCAACGCCGTGGATCCCCTGCAGCTGCACGCCGGCGATTTCGTGGTGCACGAACAGCACGGCATCGGCCGCTTCGTGGAGCTCATCCAGCGCAAGGTGGCCGGCTCGTCCGCCGCCGGTGATGCCGGGCTCCGCGAGTATCTCGTCCTGGAATACGCGGCGTCCAAGCGCGGCGCACCCGGCGACCGGCTGTTCGTGCCCACCGACCAGCTGGACCAGGTCACCCGGTACGTCGGCGGCGACGCGCCCGCGCTGAGCAAGATGGGCGGCGCGGACTGGGCCAGCACCAAGTCCAAGGCCCGCAAGGCCGTCAAGGAAATCGCCGGCGAACTCATCCGCCTCTACTCGGCCCGGATGGCCTCCCGCGGGCACGCCTTCGCCCCGGACACCCCCTGGCAGCGCGAGCTGGAGGAGGCCTTCCCGTATGTGGAAACCCCGGACCAGCTGACCACCATCAACGAGGTCAAGGCGGACATGGAGCGGGAGATCCCCATGGACCGCCTGGTCTCAGGCGACGTCGGCTACGGCAAGACCGAGATTGCCGTGCGCGCCGCGTTCAAGGCCGTGCAGGACGGCAAGCAGGTGGCCGTGCTGGTGCCCACCACGCTGCTCGCCCAGCAGCACTACGAGACGTTCACGGAACGTTTCTCCGGCTTCCCGCTGCGCGTCAAGCCCCTGTCCCGCTTCCAGGCGGCCAAGGAGGCCAAGGAGACGGCCGAGGGCGTCAAGAACGGCTCGGTGGACGTCGTGATCGGCACCCACCGCCTGCTGTCCAAGGACTTCGAGTTCAAGGACCTGGGCCTGGTGATCGTGGACGAGGAGCAGCGCTTCGGCGTGGAGCACAAGGAAGCGCTCAAGAAGATGCGCACCAATGTGGACGTGCTGGCCATGAGCGCCACCCCCATCCCGCGCACCCTGGAGATGTCCCTCACCGGCATCCGCGAAACCTCCACCCTGGCCACGCCGCCGGAGGAACGCCACCCGGTGCTGACCTACGTGGGCCCGTACACCAACAAGCAGGCTTCCGCCGCGATCCGGCGTGAACTTATGCGCGAAGGACAAGTCTTCTTCGTCCACAACCGGGTCTCCTCAATCGAACGGACGGCGGCCCAGATCCGCGAGCTGGTCCCCGAGGCCCGCGTGGAGGTGGCGCACGGCCAGATGTCCGAGAGCCGGCTCGAGAAAATCATCGTGGACTTCTGGGAAAAGCGCTTCGACGTCCTGGTCTGCACCACCATCATCGAAACGGGCCTGGACATCTCCAATGCCAACACCCTGATTGTGGACGGCGCGGACAAGTACGGGCTCTCGCAGCTCCACCAGCTGCGCGGCCGGGTGGGGCGCGGCCGCGAACGCGCCTACGCCTACTTCCTGTACCCCTCGGAGAAGCCCCTGGGCGAGGTGGCGTTGGAACGGCTCAAGGCCGTCGCCGCCCACAACGAACTGGGCGCAGGCATGCAGCTGGCCATGAAGGACCTCGAAATCCGCGGCGCCGGCAACCTGCTGGGCGGCGAGCAGTCCGGCCACATCCAGGGCGTCGGCTTCGACCTCTACATCCGCCTGGTGGGCGAGGCCGTGGCCGAATACCGCGGCGAGGCCGAGGAAAAGGCGGCCGAGATGAAGATCGAGCTGCCGGTCAACGCCCATCTGCCGCACGACTACGTTCCAGGCGAGCGGCTGCGCCTGGAGGCCTACCGCAAGCTGGCCGCCGCCATCACCAACGCGGCCATCGACGAGGTCCTGGACGAGCTGGTGGACCGCTATGGCGAGCCGCCGCTGCCGGCCAAGAACCTCATCTCGGTGGCCCGCTTCCGGGTGGGGGCCCGCGAAGCCGGCTTGTCCGACGTCGCGCTCCAAGGCAACTTCATCAAGTTCTCGCCGGCACAGCTCCCGGAGTCCAAGGCCATGCGCCTGAACCGCATGTACCCGGGCTCGCAGGCGAAGCCGGCGCTCGACGCCGTGCTGATCCCCAAGCCGAAGACCGCCAGGATCGGCGGCAGGGACCTGCAGGACGCCGAAATCCTCGAATGGGCCAACGGCGTCATCTCGGCAATCTTCAGTGACGTACCCGTGAAGGCGGGCTAGGCGGATGATGGGAGGACACCACGCCGCGTCAGGTGCCGCGGCGTGGATAGCCATTGCCTCGACCGGCCCGTATGCCTTGGGCTGGTATCCGCTGGACGCCACCGGGATCCTGATCGGAGCCATGACGACGGCGGGAACCGCGCTCGTGTGCGACTGGGACCACCGCTCCAGCACGATCGCGCATTCGCTGCCGCCGCTCTCGAAGGTGATCGCGGTGGGGATCGAGAAAGCCAGCGGCGGGCACCGGCAGGGGACGCATTCCCTGCTGGGAGCCTCGGCCTTTGTCATCCTCGCGGCCATGGCCGCGCAGTTCCAGGTGGCCACGCCGGTGGGCCAGCTTTCGGTGGGCGCCGGGCTGCTGTGCATGTTCATGATCAACCTGGCCGCGGACGCGCTGAAGCTCTTCCCAAAGCACGGCTGGCTCGCCAACTGGGTCTTCGCGCTGGTCATGGCCGGGCTGGTCACGTGGTTCGCCCCGGCGCAGTGGGGATGGCTGCCGTTGTCCATGCTGGCCGGCGTGGTGGTCCACATTGTGGGGGACATGATCACGGTGGGCGGGGTCCCGCTTCTCTGGCCGATCGTCATCAAGCCGCCCAAATTCTGGCGCAAGCTGCCGCTGGTCAGCGGGATCTGGAAGGCCAACGGGGCCCTGTCCATCCCGCTGCTGGGCAAAGCGGGTTCGCGCCGGGAGTGGCTGGTGCTCATCCCCGTGAGCGGCTACGCCATGGTGGGCATGGGGGTGGCCCTGTGGGCGCTGGCCCAGGAGCACTGGCCGCGCTTGCTCTCGGCCCTGGGGGCGCTGGCGGGGGTATGACCGGGCCTGTGCCGCGGACGGGTATCAGTGAAAAGCATTGACATGGACGGGCCCCAGGCGGATTATTACATCATCTGGATTAATTCTGGGGCCCGGCTGGGGTTCCGCCGGGCAAACACATTGGATCGTCTCTAGAGGACACCGCCATGCCTGAAAAATCTGAACTCCCCATCTTCCGTGCTGTCGTCAAGCAGCCGGAAACCCGCGATCTCCTGCACGCCGCTGAAGGCCTGTTCCGGATCGCGGACAACTTCAAGCTGAGTGAGAACAAGGATGCCCTCATCCTCGAATCACCCACGCACGCCGTGGAACTGGCCCGTGCCAGCGGCGGCATCTGGGCGGCCGACAACACCCGCCTCTTCAACCCCGGCCTCAAGCCGGAGCTTCCGGACCTGGACAAGGCCGGATCGTTCGCCAAGGACTTCGCCGCCAACTCCGGGCTCCTGCCTTCCCTGGGCGGAGCCGCCTCCTGGGGCGATGTGGTGCTCGGCGGAACGCGGCTCGCGACCGTGAACGGCAAGGAGCGCGAGGACCGGGAGCTGGACCGCCAGTTCATCTTCCCCGTGCTCGTGGAAGGGCTGCCCGTGGTGGGCGGCGGCGGCGACTTCACGCTGGCGCTGGGCGATGGTGGCGACATCATCGGCTTCCACGGCGTGTGGCGGGAACTGGCCGATTCCTTCGTGTCCCGCACCGTCCCGCGCGAAGAAGCCGAGGAGTCCTACCGGAAATCCCTGGATGCCGCGGGGCTGAAGCTCGAATCCGTCACGTCGTATCTGGCGTACTACTCCGCGCCGGCCTCGGAGGGCCAGGAGTTCCTGTATCCGGTGCATGTCCTCGGCGGCACCGCCGTGGTGGACGGCCAGCAGGTCCCGCTGCGCATGTCCACGGTTCCTGCCACCGAATTCGGACCCCAGCCCGTCATTCCCGCCCCGGAGCGCAAGCGCCCGCCCAAGGCCAGGCCGGGCGCGGGCGGCGGCGACGAAAAGCCCCGGCAGCGCCGCGGGTACACCATCCCGTCCACGGGGGAGAGGGTCACGGCCGAGGCCCGGGCCGCCAACCCCTTCGAAGCCGGAACGTCCTGGATCGGCGTGAGCGGCGGGCTGGCCGGCAGCAAGAAGAACGCCAAGGGATTCGTTGACGGATGGCAGAACGCCGGCTGGAACGTCAACTTCAACTGGGGCGACGCCAACGCCTTCGAAAGCGACTGGCGGCGCAACGACGACACCTGGGTCGATGCGGCCGACTTCGTGTTCTACACGGGCCACGCGTCCATGAACGGCTGGGTCCTGGCCAACCCCGACGACGGCAGCCTGAACTTCAGCGAGGTGGGGGCAAGTCCGGCCAATCCCGGTGACCTCTGGGGGCAGAACGACCTCGAGTGGGTGACCGTCGCGGCCTGCGGACCCCTGCAGGACAGCATCCTGTCGCCCGGGGGTGGCAACGTGCTCTCCCGCTGGGACGGGGCCTTCGACGGGCTGCACCTGCTCATGGGCTACGGTGCCATCACCTTCGACAACGAGACCGAGGGCCGCGACCTGGTCAAGTACGCCCGGCAGGGCAAGACGCTCCGGGACGCCTGGTTCCGCACGGCCAAGGAAACGCAGCCGGCCACCAACGGCTCCGCGGCCCCGGACGGTCCGGTGGTGTGGACCGGGGTGATGTGGGCCAGCAAGGCCGGCGCGGACCCCGCCAACGACCACGCCTGGGGCCACGGCTCGGTGTCTGCCGATCCGGTCTCGCCGACGTCGCTCTCCTGCATGTGGACGGTCTGCTGACCAAGCAACTGCGGCTGGCTTAAGCAACTGCGGCCGGCTTAAACAGCTGTGGCCCGGGCATCAGCCCGGGCCACAGCCATGAGGAGAATCAGCTTTCGCCGGCGGAGTCCGAGCGGCCAAGGATGGTCTGCGGGATCCAGAACGCCAGGGCGAACAGGCCAAGGCAGACGGCCATCGGCCACGGGTTGTCCAGCGTCAGGAAGGCCAGCGAGTAGATCGCACCGAGGAACAGGGCCATGCTGAACAGGAACAGCACAATGGTCAGGCCGAGGTTGTTCTCTTTTTCAATGGGAGCGCTGACGGCGTTCTTGGACATTACTTTCCTCCTCGGCCCCTCCGGGGCTCAAAACTGTGGCGTGTGCGGATGCTTCAGTAGTCGGACGAACCCTGTTCGCCCTTGACAATGGCAATTCCGGAACTCGCGCCGATACGTGTTGCACCAGCAGCAATCATAGCCTGAGCGTCGGCCAGTGACCGCACGCCGCCGGACGCCTTGACACCAAGTCCGGGCCCCACCGTACGGCGCATCAGGGCCACGTCCTCGGCCGTGGCTCCGCCGCCGTTGAAGCCGGTGGAGGTCTTGACGAAATCGGCACCGGCTTCCACGGAGGCCTCGCAGGCCAGGACCTTCTGTTCGTCGTTCAGCATGGAAGTCTCGATGATGACCTTCAGGATGGCGCCGCCGGTGTGGACGGCCTCGGCGACGGCCTTGATGTCGTCCACGAGGGCGCCTTTGTCTCCGGCGCGCGCGGCGGCCATGTTGATCACCATGTCGATCTCGTCGGCGCCGTCAAGCACGGCGCCGCGGGCCTCGAAGGCCTTCACGTCGCTCGGCGTGGCGCCCAGCGGGAAGCCGATGACCGAACAGGTGAGCACGCCGGAACCCTTGAGGGCCTTGGTGACGGTCTTGACCCAGATCGGGTTGACGCACACGGACTTGAATTTGTACTCGGCGGCCTCGCTGCAGACCTTCAGGACCTCGGCCTCGCTGGCCTCGGGTTTCAACAGGGTGTGGTCGATGTACGAGGCAATGCTGGCTTCGTTGCTCATGGCGTCCTTCCATGCCGGGCGTGGCCGGCCCGGTGGCCGCAAGGTTGTCACTGCCCGTCAAAGCACCATCTTGCCACAGCGGCGCGCCGCGGTTCAGGGGAACGGTTCAGGCGAACGGTTCAGGGGGAACTGCTCAGGCGGCCAGGGAGGTCTGCCGTCCGGCGTACAGCCCGTCCATCAGTAGTCCCGAGGCGCACAGCATCGCGGCGGCCTCGGCGGACAGGAGAAGGCCGAGCCGGAGGCCGTCGCAGGACGCCGCGTCGCCGATGGCCCAGATGCCCGGGACGGAGGTGGCGAGGTCGCGCCCCACGGCAATGCCGCCGTCGGGGGCTGTCTCCAGCCCGGCGCTTGCGGCGAGATCGCTGCGCGGCGCCCGTTCCTCCGCCAGCACCACCAGGTCGCCGTTCATGCGGCTGCCGTCCTCGAACACGATGCCCGTGGCGGGCAGTGCGGAACCGGCGATGGAAGGAAGGACGGCGGCCGGCCGCAGCGTGGTGCGGACCGGGCGGACACCCCGGGCACGGAGCACGGCTTCCGCCTGGCCGGCGGCAGGTCCGGTGCCGACGAGGAGGCCGAGCGGGCGGCGGCCCACGACCCGCGTGACGTCCTTGACGGCCTCGCCGAGCAGCCCGGCGTCGTCGATGGTGGAGTAGCTCAGGGCACGGCCCGCGCCCTGGACGGGAGGCAGTACGGGCGCGGAACCGGTGGCGATGACCAGGTGGTCATAAGCGAACTCAAGGCCGTCGGCCGTGGCCACCGTGCGGGCCGAGGCGTCGATGTGGCTTGCCGGCTGGCCGAAGCGGACGGATACCTGGGGGATGGCCGCCAGTTCCAGCAGTGCCTCGGAGCTGTCGTCACGGTTGCTGAGCACGGTGATGGCGGCGCCGCCTGCCGGGCCCGGCTGGCTGGTGAGCCGCCGGACCAGTGCCTGTGCCGCAGGACCGGCGCCGGCGACGACGATGCGAGGGGAGGCTGCGGAGGGGGTGGCGGACATGTTTGGCCCTTTCACTGGAGTACCCGCGGTTTGTCCGGCAGGCGTTGCCATCAGCCTAGGGAAGGGGTTTTTCGGCCGTGTTTCCCGGCGGTTGCCGTTTTGCGGCACGGGGACACACCACGTTTACCGGCCGGTAATAACGTGCGTCACACTGCGCTGGCGTGCCTTCTCAGTACCGGCGCAGCAGCTCGCGCAGGCCGTTGGCCGCGAAGGCCGCCACCGCCGAGGCACGGTCGATGACGCCGTGCGATCCCACGGGCTCAATGGAGGCGAGGAGCCCGGCCGCGTCAGCCAGGCTCATGCTGAGCTCCGCCTCCAGAAGGGGATCCCCAGCCAGCCCGTCGGGGTCCAGCCCGCCCAGCCGTAGCCAGGCCCTGCGCGTGTCGGACCAGGCATCCGGGCCGGGATCGTCGTGCAGGGTCCGGGTGACTGACAGCTCCTGCCAGCCACCGTCGAGCTTGACGCGGGCGCGGTAACTGAGTTCCTCGCCGCTGGCCTCCACCCGGCCGCCGGCGAGGAACAGGCGCGGCCCCAGGGGTGCGTGGTCCAGGTAGCCGGACAGCTGCGGCGCGGTGCCGCCGGCTTCCGAGGGGAGGACCACGGTGGCCCGGAACGTGAGCGGCTCGCCGTCGAGCTCGCCCTGCAGGGTGTCGTTGAAGCGGACGCCGGGGGCGGGATCTGCCATGGCCGTGCAGGAGGCGTCCTTGGTGAGGCCCGCAGGGTCCAGCGCGTCGAGGTACCTCCGGGCATCCCGGTAGCCCATGCCGATCAGCGTGTCGGCGTCGATCCTGTCCAGGTAGAACTCGGGGTCCAGCGGCAGGGGATGCTCAGGTTTCACCACGTGCAGCACAAACTCGCGTCCGGCGGCCCGGGCGGCCTCGAAATCCGCGAGGAGCGCCCCCATGGCACTCATTTCGATCATGTGGACGTACTGTTCCAGGGGTCCGTCGCCCCAGTACGGGGAGTTCCCGATGCACCAGACCAGCCACACTTCCTCGGCTCCGCGGCGCAGGGCCTCCGCCACGTTGGCGTCGCGGACCCACACGGCGTCGGTCCAGATCTTCCCGTCCCGGCGCAGCGGGGTGAGGAAGATCGGCAGCGACATCCCCGCGGCCATCAGCTCGGCGTCGATGTCCGCCGCGTCGATCGCGTGGCAGCGTTTCTCCACGAACTCCACCACGTTGAAGGAACCCCCGACGGACGCCGCTTCCGCCGCGCGGCGCCGGATCTCGCCGGCGTCGATCCCCAGGGCGGGGAAGACCTTGGTGAGCAGGCCGTCGGCGTCGCCGATGGCGGGCAGCGACCACGGGCCCTTGAGGTACTCGCCCAGCGGCAGGGCGGAGCCGAAGTCCTTGACGTTCACGCCGGACCAGTTGCTGCACATGGCTTCCGGCGCGATCCCGGAGAGAATCATCCCGGCTGTGAGGATGCCGCCGGAGGTCCCGTCCACGTGATCGAATTCCAGTCCTTCCTCGGCGAGCGCCCGCACCACGCCCGCCTGCCAGGCCACCCGCATGCCGCCGCCGGCGAGCACCAGCGAGCGCTTCGCAGGGCGTTTCATGCCGCGCCGCCGGGATGTGCTGCGTCCTCGACGCGCGTGAGCCCGCGCCAGTACACATACAGGAGCACCGCCGTCGCGAGGTCGAAGAAGGCGACCGCCAGCGCAAGGGGCGAGAACACGGAGTTCAGCACACCGATTCCCACCGCACCGAAGGCGCCCAGCTTCTGGAGCCCGGACCAGAACACCACATCCGGGGACGGGGACGCTCTGAGCAGGGTCTGCAGCAGCAGCCCGCCCACCACCACCATGAACATGCCCACCGTGCCGAACAGCTGGCGGGTGTCCGGCGTCGGCCCGGCTCCGAGCAGCTGCAGGATAGGCCCGCCGAACGGCACCTGCACGGCGCCCGAGATGACTGTGATGACGGCGATCACCGCCAGGACGGTGCGCAGGGGATCGAATCTCATGCGAAGGACTCCAGCAGCCGGCCTCGGTCCACCAGCAGCCAGACCATGGCCAGCCAGGTCAGCGTGGAGACGTAGAAGCGGATGTCGTTGAGCACCATCCAGCGCTGCAGCAGGGAGCGGAGCTCGGCGTCGTCCTTGAAGTCGCCGCCGCGGATCCGGACGTTGATGGGGATGATGATGCCCTGGCCCACCCAGGTCAGCACGATGATGCCCAGCAGGCAGATGATGGCCGGGATGACGCGGATGGTGCCCCACTCGGACCACACCAGGATGCCGCCGGAAATGAACATGATGGGCACCACCACGGTGAAGAACTTGGTGGCGGCGCGGGTGGGGATGCCGAAGTGCATGTCCACGTTGTCGCGGGCCAGGGAGCGCCACGTGGGGTACAGGAACCACTTGAGCACCCACATGGTGCCGACGTACATGGTGGCGCCGAAGAGGAAGTACAGCGCGTTCAGGAGCAGCAGCCAGGTCATCGGGCACCTCCGGGAGTGGCGTCTCCCGGAGAAGAGAGCGGAACGGCGCCCGGGCCGGGGACCCGGCTGCGGTCCGGCGGCGCGAGCCATTCCTGCCCCTGGCCCAGGGCCACCACGCTGTCCATCATGTCCCCGCCGCGGATGGCCCCGGCCTCGGCCTCCGTGGGTGCCGTCAGGAACCACGCCTCGTAGTGGTCATCCAGCACGCCGTGGGCCTCGGGCAGCCAGGCGGTGAAGAGGGGCTTGCTCTCCACCCGCAGCTTCTTCAGGGGCGCGACGCCGGGCGCGTCGCCGAGGATGAGGCGCGCCTTGGCCTGCCCGCCAAGGGCGATGTCGCCGGTGGCTTCAAAGTAGATGTCCGATTTCCAGAGCATGCCGCGGAAAGCACAGTAGTTGGAGGCGGCGAGCTTCAGGGGCAGTCCAAGCGGGGCGGGTCGTTCGATTTCGATGTAGCAGCCCAGCACGCCGTCCTGCTCGTACTGGGCCGAGACCGTGGTGTCCGTGACCACGAAGTCCAGATTGGCCTGGTGCTTGGGCATGCCCCAGATGCCCTTGCCGCCTTTGACCGAGACCTCGGTGCTGACGGGCAGGTCCACCACGAACTGGCCCAGCTTGAAGGTCTTCTGGAAGATCAGCGGGAGGATGGGCGGGGCGGGCCTGCTGCCGTGGGTGATGGCGATGGCCAGCGAGTATTCGATGTATTTGCCGATGTCCGTGGACTTGTAGTTGACCACCGTGACCACCAGCAGGCCCTTGCCGCCCAGGCTGAACGGGCGCATTTCCCGGCCCGGCAGGATGGCGGCCGCGGCCCGCTTGTTGATGGGGAACGCTGCCATGAGCACGGGGGAATCGTCCGAGTTCACGGGCATCAGGTATTTGATGCCGTCCACGCGGGCGTGCTGGCCGCGCAGCCGCTCCTGGCGGCGGGGGACCGGGGAGGGCATGCGCCTGAGCAGCGGGGCAAGCAGCTGGGTGAGGTTTTTCATGAGTTCAGCTCCTGGACTCTGTTTAACTCGTCGACGATGATCGGAAAGGTGTCCTGCCAGGCCCGGGCGCCGAAGAACACGTCCAGATGGCCGTAGCCGGGGATGAGGTGCAGCGAGTCCTTGCCGGGGCGGTGCTGCTGGAAGAAGTCGAAGGTCCGCTCCTGGCTCTCGGGCAGGAAGCACAGGTTGTCCTGCCCGGCCAGGAAGGCGAACCGCGCGTCCGTCTTCGGCGCCTGCGCCACGAAGTTCTCCGGCAGTTCCGGGTGGCTCCCGGCGGCCACCATGTGCCCGGCCCGGATGCTGCGGCCCATTTCCTCGAAGAACGTCATGGGCACCTCGGCGAACTCGCCCTTCAGCCATTCATGCGTGGCGTGGTCGAGGTTCCCGTGCGACCACAGTGCCGGCCGGCCGCTGCCGTAGGTGAAGCTCACCAGCTTGCAGACGGTGTTGTCGCATTCGTGGTGGCTGGCTTTGACGATTCCGCGGATGAATCGGGTGAAGTAGCCCTGCGACTTGTAGCCCCAGGCGGGGGACAGGTAGGGCGTGAACACCTTGACGATGGGCGTGAGGTAGTCGATTTTCAGCCGCGAGAACGGCGGCACCACCGGATGCAGGGACACCGCGTTGGAGACGATCGTGTCCACGCGGGGCAGCAGCCCGGCCACCGCGGACATGGTGAACGAGGTGGAGCCCTGGCAGTGGATCACGGCCTTGAGCGTGTCCGCGCCGGTCGCGTCCAGGACGTGGTCGACGGCGGCCGGGTGGTCGTACACGGCGGCGTCGGCGAGCGTCCAGGACAGGGGGTCGAGGTCGATCGAGGCCCGCCAGTTCAGCATCCACACGTCCCAGCCATCGTCCAGCAGGACGTCCACGATGGTGGTTGGCACCGGTGGCCGGAACAGTTCGGCCCGCACCCCGGAACCATGGACCAGGAGCACTGGCCCCTTGGTGACCTCCGCGGGCGAGCTCACGTGCACCAGGCTCAGCGGTGTGTTGTCCCGCGCCCGGAACGGGATGACCTCGGTCCGGTGTTCGGCCCGGGTGATGGTCATGGTCAGGCTCCCTTCCTGGCGATGGTGACCGGCTGCTCCAGCAGCCGGACGGCGGGCAGGCCGGACGCCGGCACCAGGCGGGCGCCGTCGTCGTTCTCCTGCAACTGCCAGTCGCGGCAGATGCCGTCCACGGCCAGCGGGTAGACGGTGACGGAGCCGTCCGGGGCCAGGTGCAGGCGCAGGAAGCCCTTGTGGTCCTCGATGGCCTGGCCGGACATCCGCCACGACGCCACCTCGCCGCCCGGCGTCCCCTGGATGAAGAACGCGAAGGCCTCGCTGCCCACCGCCCAGCCGCCCAGGTGCACCAGTGCGAGCGAGAGGGCGGCGATGAGGAAATGCGGCCAGGGATGGGGCCACGGGATCAGGATCACGACGGCGGCACTCACCGCGAGCGCGGACAGCTGATACAGGGCGCCGCGGAGGAAGACCACCAGGCCCCTCCGGGCGAGGCCCAGCCATTTTGCCAGCAGGGCCAGGACGCCCAGCAGGAGCAGCGGAGCGGCGACCAGGAGGACGGTGAGCAGCAGGGTGTTTCCCCCGGTGAGGCTGCGCAGGCTGTCCACGAAGGACAGGCCGCGGAAGGCGCTGAACACCGTCCAGAGGGTCAGGAAGGCCACCATGTGCACGATGCCGAGCAGCACGCCGAAGCCCGGGTTGCGCACGGGCAGCCAGTACGGGGACAGCGGGTTGGCCAGCCGCCGCCCGTAGCGCTGGGAATCCGCAGGTTGCGGGTAGATGCTGGGCATGCGGGTGAACCGCCTGCCCCGTGTTTCGGCTCCGCTTGATTCCGATCCGCTGGCGGCTGCCCCGCTTGCTCCGGGCACGTTCGTTTCGGGGACAGCCGACGACGGCGGCTGGGCGGCCGATTCGCCCGGCGAGCCTGCCGGGGGAGGCAGGACAACGTTCTGCGGGAGCCAGTGCGCGTCGGACAGATAGGCGCCGCCCAGGCCGCAGGTGAAGAGCTGGGCGCGGGCGGGATCGGGCGGAAGCTCCTGCGCCTCGCCCGGGCCGCGCTGCTCGTACCGCGAGTAGTGGTGGAGGTCGCCGCTGAGCCAGAGCCGCACACCGGCCCCGGTGGCCTCGAACAGCCCGGTCTCGGGGTTGAAGCGCCGGCGCAGGTAGTCCTGCTCGAAGAAGTTGACCTGCCGGAACTCGCCGCTGCCGGGCCGGTCCGCGTAGACCCAGTACGGGGCGGCAACGCACAGGATGATGGCATCGCCGTCCTGCAGCTGCGTGGTGACGTTGCGGTAGAAGTAGTCCAGCTGCGGTTCGTCGATGTACTGCCCCAGCTGGCTGTCCAGCCCCAGGAGCCACCAGCCGGGCGTGCCTTGGTGTCCTTCGCGCGGGGCTTCGCCGCTGAGCCGCACGGCGAAGTAGCTGCGGGTCTGGATGGTGCGCCAGGCGCCGATGCTGCGTTGCCGCGTGAACAGGCGGATGAAGGAGGTCAGGCCGTCGTACCAGTCGTGGTTGCCGGGCAGCGCCAGCATGACCGCGGCCGGGGCGGCCGGGGGCTTGGCGGGGTTGACGGGGGCAAGGTGTCCGGGGACGGGGTTCCGCGGCGCAGGGAAGGCCATCCGGTAGGGGCCCGCCATGCGGTCCTCGTAGGCTGCCGGGGAGGCCACGGGGTAGACCTCGTCGCCGCCGAGCACCAGCACCTTGCCGCGCGGCAGCACCGTGCCGCCGGCGTCGAGCGATTCCTGTGCCAGCAGCAGCGCAACCGAGTACGTGGCGTCGAAGCCGTCGCCCAGGTCCGCGGCGAAGTCGAGCCAGAGTTCCTTGCCGGCGCTGCCTGAGGCCGCCGTCGCAGCTTCCTCCTCCTCGGCGAGCTTCCCGGGCGACGGCAGGGACCTGCTGCCCACCGGTGGCTGCGCGGGCTGCCCGGGCACCGGAAGCCGGTCCAGGTCCAGCGGATCGGAGGGGAAACCGCCCTCCAGTTCGCGCTTGTCGCCGAAGTCGGCGAAGACCGTAGCGGCCATGACCTTCAGCGCGGTCCGGGCCAGCGACATCGGCGAGAGCCAGCGGACGGCCTCCCGGGGCGTGAACCCCAGGACGGCGCGGTGCTCCGCGAGCTCCCGGCGTTTCATGGCCGCGGCTTGAAGGGGAACGGAACGCGTTTGGCGGCCCGGCCGTAGACGTACCACAGCTCGCCCATGAAGAGCTTCCCGAACGCGGCCAGCCCCGCGGCCGGGGAAGGACCCACGGCACGGAAGGTGGTCAGCTGCTTGGCGAAGTCCAGCGGCCGGATGTGCAGGATCCCGGCACCGGCGATTCCGGGATCGACCGCGGGGCCAGGCTCTGCTGCCGGTTCAGGCCCGGCACCCGGTTCCGGCGGCGGCACATGGCCGCGCAGGATCGTGGCATACAGGATGGTGGTGTCCGCCCAGACGTCCAGCCCGGCGTCGTTCCGGATCTCCTTGAAGCCGGTGAACGTCAGCGGGGTGCCGCCGGGATCGCGCAGCCACAGGCGGTACAGCATGCGGCGCGAGGGGCCGCCGTCGGATCCTTCGCCGCTGCCGTCGGAAACGAACAGATTGAACCAGCCCCGCTCCACCGGCAGCCGGCCACCGAACTGGTCCACCAGCACGTAGCCCGCCGCTGTGGCCGGATGCGAGGGGTCCGCCACGAAGGCATCGATGTCCTCGGCGGTGATGGTCAGCTCGAACATGATCCGCCGGCCGCGGTCACGGCCCAGGTTGCGGCCCTTTTCCGGATCGGCCACGCCTGGGCTGAACCAGCCGTGCATCTGCTCGGTGAAGCTGACGGACGTCGCCTGCGCGCCGGTCCCGGCCGCCGCTCCAGGCTCCAGCCCCCGGGTCCTGCGGCCGGCAGGCGGGGCAACCGGGGCGGGGCGCTCTTCGCGCCCGGACTTCCCTTTGGTGGCGTCCGGTGCCAGGGCGCGGGGAACCAGCTCTCCGGCGTCGACGACGGCGCCCGCCGCCACCGGGGCGGCCGCCGGCGGCGCTCCCGACTCCAGGCCGCCGCGGCTCCGCGCCTCTGTTGCGCCAACAGTCCTGCCGGCGGCACCCGGCCTGCCCGCTTCGAGGATGCGCTCGCAGGCCCGCTCGGCGAAGGCCGCAATGGTCAGCGAGGGGTTGGCCCCCACCGGACCAGGCATGGCCGCCCCGTCCACCACATACAGGCCCGGGTAGCCGAACACCTCGCCGTAGGAATCGCAGACGCCCTCGGCCGGGTTGCGCCCGGCCGGTGCGCCGCCGATCGGGTGCACCGTGATGACGTGCTTGGCCCACCAAAGCGGGTTGTCCACGAAGGTGCCGTCCAGCTCCCCGGCGATCGAGGCCATGGTGGCCCGGACCCGGTTGAAGTAGGCGGTTGAGGTGGACAGTGTCCAGCCGATGGCGAGCCTGCCGTCCTCCAGGCCCATGACGCCGTCGGGGATGTCGCGGCCCATGCCCAGCAGGGGCAGGGAACTGGCGGACAGCCTGCCGTCGCCCAGGGCAGCCGCGACGTCGGCGGAAATGTTGGAGCGCCGGGCCTCAAAGAGCCTGTCTTTGAGCAGCTGCTTGGCCACCCGGAAGGTGCGGGCGGCCACCTTGCCCAGCTGCCCGGTTTCGATCAGCCAGTTCATGAAGGCCGGGTAGCCGGCGTCCTCCACGTAGTAGCCGCGGCCGTCGCCGCCGTCGCGGCTGTCCGGTACCCGGATGGCGGTGGTGATCACGGGGCCCCGGCTCCCGGCGAGAGTGCGCACACCGCCGCTGGAACCGTTGCGCGTCTTGGCGTCCATGATGAAGGTCAGCAGATCCCCGTTGCCGCTGAAACGGGTGCCGAGGGCGTCGCTGAGGGCCGGGAGGGAACCACGGTTGCGCAGGAGCAGGAAGTTGGTGCCGAAGGTGCCTGCCCCCAGGATCAGCCTGCGGCAGTGGATGAGCCGTTCCGTGAGCAGGGCGCCCGGGGTCGCGGGGTCGTGGACGACGTAGCGGACCTCGTAGCCCCCGCCGTCGAGGGGGCGGATGCCGCGGACGTCGTGGAAGGTGCGGAGGTCCGCATGCCGGGCGGCAGCGGAGAGGTAGTTGTGGTCCAGGGTGTTCTTGGCGCCGGTGTTGCAGCCGATGTCGCATTCGCCGCACAGGGTGCACGTGGTCCTGACCGTGCCTTCGCCGTGGACGCTGCCGTACGAGGCGGCCGGCAGGGGCTGGTTCGTGCCGGGGGCCGCGCCGGGTGCCGTGGCGAAGGTGACGGCGATGGGCGGACGGCTGATGGACAGGCCCAGCGACGCGGCGCCGGCTTCCATGGCGTTGGTCTTGGGCGTGTCCATATATGGGTACGGGACGGGCTGGAGCATGGCCTCCGCGGCGTCGTAGTACGGGTCCAGATCTGCCCGCGAGAACGGCCAGTTCTCGTAGCCGCCGCCGGGCACGGGAGATTCCTTGACGAACCAGTTTTCGTCCTTGCGGAGCAGCACATTGGCGTAGATCAGGGAGCCCCCGCCCAGCCCGCTGGACACGAGCCCCTCCACGCCCCGGAACGTCCAGGCATCGAAGAGCCCGTAGAGTCCGCGGTCCGGGTCCCAGAAATTGCGGCCCATCTCGGCCGGCGTGCGGGCGAAGCTGCCGGGAGGGTAGGGCTTGCCCCGTTCCATGAGCACCACGGATTGCCCGGCGGCGGACAGACGGTGGGCGGCCACTGAGCTGCCGAATCCCGATCCCACCACCACGGCATCCACGGACTCAATGGCCTCCAGCCCAACCATGGCCGTTCCTCTCGAGGAAGAGAGCAGATATGGCCCCATGTTCCCACCGGGCCCGGAATCTGTCCATGAGGTGGAGTAACCAGGTTTTGGCCGCCAGGAGGGTTATCGGAGGGGCGCCGTCGAGTTGCGGACCACCAACCGTGGCGTGAGGCGCTTACTGGCGACGGGCGCGTCCGGATTGTTGAGGCGCTCCAGGGCCACCATTCCGGCCAACCGCCCCAACTCGACGGCGTGGAGATCCACCGACGTCAAGTCGATCCCATGGAGCCGGGCGGTCCTTGAATCGTCGTAGCCAAGCAATGACAAGTGGCCGGGAATGGTCAGGCCCCTGGCGTAGGCAGCTTCGCGGGCCCCCAGGGCGAACTGGTCGTTGTGGGTGAAGATGGCTGTCGGTGGGTCCGCAGCATCAAGCAATTCGGCGGCGGCCCGCTGGCCGGCATCCTGCGTGAAGTCGTGTGCGGAAAGGGTCTGCGGCGCCAAGCCGGCATCGCGCATTGTTCGCTCGTAGCTTTGCCGACGCACCACATGGCCGTCATAAACAGGGCCGGCCAAATGGGCGATCCGTGTGTGGCCCAGGCTGAGGAGGTGCTCGGTGGCGGCACGGGCGCCGGCCTCGTCGTCTGAATACACGCTGTCGACCCCTTCCACTGGACGCGTGACGCTGACGATCGGAACGATCTGCGCCAGCTCGCGGACCTGCTCATCGGTGTCCAGCAGCGTTGCCGCGATGATGATCCCCACACGCGCTTCGATCAGCGACTCAAGCGCACCGTGATCCACGCCGTCGACTGATCGGGAGACGCTCAGGATGAGCCGGTTGCGGTCCTGGGGGAGCGCCATGCGGACGCCACTGAGGATGTCCGCATAGACCTCGTTGCGGATGTCCATAAGATAGAGCCCGACGGCGGAGCGGTGCTTGCGTGCCAAGTCGGCAGCCACCGCGTTGGGCCGGTAGCCGAGACGTTTGGCGGCGTCGAAGATGGCTTGCTTGGTCTCGCTGCTGACGCCGGGGGCGCCCCTGAACGCGAAAGACACGAGTGTCCGGGAAACGCCGACTTCGCGCGCAACATCGCTTTGCGTGGCGGGACGGTGCTGGCGGTCAGGAACCATGGCTTCATCCTCCCACGGTCCAGAACACACAAAGATTAATAGTTTGTTAGTTTGACCTTACATTTAAATCTTTCGCGCGTTAGTATTGCTGAGACGCGGGCCACAACGACCGCGTAACCTGACAAAGGAGTCCTGATGGCTACTGCAAATGTGCAAAGCGGAACGTCTAGACCGACCCCGCTCCCGCCTTTGACTGACGGGCCGCACCGCAAGCGTCTTGGCCTGGTGGCCCTGGTCGCCACGTTCGGCGGCCTGCTGTTCGGCTATGACACCGGTGTCATCAACGGTGCGCTGCGGCCGATGACCGCTGAACTGGCCCTCACGCCGATCACCGAGGGAGTCGTGACCAGTTCCCTGCTCTTCGGCGCCGCCGCGGGCGCCGTGGGAGGCGGCCGCCTCTCCGACACCTGGGGGCGGCGCAAGACGATCATCCTCCTGGCCGTGCTGTTCCTCGCCGGCGCCCTGGCCTGCGTGTTCGCGCCGGGGTTCGAGGTCATGGTCCTCGGCCGGATCATCCTCGGCCTGGCCGTCGGCGGTGCCTCCTCGGTGGTCCCGGTGTACCTCGCCGAGCTTGCCCCCTACGAGATCCGCGGCTCCCTGGCGGGCCGCAACGAGCTGATGATCGTGGTCGGCCAGCTCGCGGCGTTCGTCGTCAACGCCGTGATCGGCAATGTCTGGGGCGAACACCCCGGGGTGTGGCGGATCATGCTCGCCGTCGCCGCGCTGCCGGCCATTGCCCTGTTCCTGGGCATGCTGCGGATGCCCGAGTCCCCTCGCTGGCTCATCTCCCGGCGCCGCACCCAGGAAGCCCTGGAGGTGCTCTCCACGATCCGTTCGCCCGAGCGCGCCGCCGCGGAAATGGCCGACGTCAAGCACCTCGCCGACGAGGAAGAGCAGATGAACCTCTCCGGCTGGGGCGCGCTGAAGAACAAGTGGATCCTGCGCATCCTGCTCGTCGGGATCGGCCTGGGCGTTGCCCAGCAGCTCACCGGCATCAACTCGATCATGTACTACGGCCAGTCCGTGCTCATCGAGGCAGGCTTCGACTCCGGCGCCGCGCTCATCGCCAACGTCGCCCCGGGCGTCATCGCCGTCGTCGGCGGCGTCATCGGGCTCTCCCTGATGCAGCGCATCAACCGCCGCACCACCCTGATCACCGGCTTCATCCTGACCACGGCCTGCCACTTCCTCATCGGCATCGCCTCGATCGCCCTGCCGGTGGGGGACCCGGCCCGGCCGTTCGTGATCCTCGCCCTGGTGGTCGCCTTCGTGGGCTCGATGCAGACCTTTCTCAACATCGCGGTCTGGGTGATGCTCTCGGAGATCTTCCCGCTGCACATCCGCGGCTTCGCGATCGGCGTCTCCATCTTCTGCCTCTGGATCGCCAACGCCTTCCTCGGCCTGTTCTTCCCGTCCCTGGTGGCCGCGGTCGGCATCACCGGGACGTTCTTCCTGTTCGGCGCCGTCGGCATCCTGGCGCTGGTCTTCATCTACACCCAGGTCCCGGAAACCCGCGGCCGCACCCTCGAAGCCCTCGAAGAGGACGTCACCACAGGGGCCATCTACATCGTCCACAAGAAACAGGCAACCACCGGGCACTGATCCAGGGCACCCCCCACCACGCAGCCCGGCAGGCACCAAACAGCAGAGAACGACGGCGGGAAGTTCCCGCCGTCGTTCTCTTGCGTCAAAGCAGTTAGACGCGGAGCCGGTACCCGCGCTTCACCACGGTTTCGACGAGCTTGCCGTCCGGCAGGGCAGAACGCAGCCTGCTGACGGTCATGTCCAGGGCATGGACGGAACCGCGGAGCTCCAGCAGATCGGACAACGACTCGCGGGACAGCACGGCACCGCCGGCTCCGAGGAGTGCGCGCAGCAGGAGCAACGGGGCCGGTGCCAGCTCCACCACTTCGCCGTCGATCCGCAGGCAGCGGCCGCGCAGTTCGATGTGGCCGGTGCTGGTCTCCAGCCGGCGCACGTGGTTCAGGGCGAGGTGTTCGGTGACGAGGCGGATGAGGGCACCCATCCGGAACCGTTCCGGGATCAGGGGCGAGAGGCCGGCGTCGATGAGCGGCTGCGCCGTCACGGGACCGACGGCGGCAACCGTCACGGGGCCCTGCAGGCTTTCGATCAGCTGCTTGTAGAGGCCCATTTCATGGGCCGTGCTCCAGACGGCGTCCACCGCGGGGGCACTGGTGAAGGTGAGCACATCCAGGTTGCCGCTGCAGGCGGCCTCGATCAGGCGCGGCAGCTTGTCCGCGCCGTCGGGCTTGACCCAGCGGTACGGGGTCACGGTCAGGACCGTGGCGCCGGACATGCGCAGCCGCTCCAGCTGGCGCACATCGGTGTAGCCGTGCAGCTGCACGGCGACGGTCTTGCCGCGGACGCCTTCGGCGAGCAGCATGTCCACCAGGGTGGCGGTGGTTTCGTCACTGCTGATCCCGACGTCGGCCAGGCCGGCCGCGCGGACCGCGCCGCGGGCCTTGGGTCCCCTGACGAACATCCGGCAGGCGGACAGCGTTTCGAGCAGCTGTTCGCCGATGCCGAAGGAGTCCGCAGCTTCGCACCAGCGGCGCATCCCGTAGGCGGTGGTGGCGATGCAGATGTCCGGGCGGGCGTCGATGATGGCACGTGTGTCCTGGATGAGTGACTCGTCCTCCTGGACCGGCGCGATCTTCAGCGCAGGGGCGTGCAGCACCGTGGCGCCGCGGCGCTCGAGGGCCTCGATGAGGTCCCGTGAGCGGCGGTGCGAGGTGACGCCGATGCGGAAGCCGTCCAGGGGTGCGTCGGACGGATCCGGCAGCCCGACGGGGTTGACGGTCTCGAGCGGTTCAAGGGTGTTCAGTGCACTCATGGGGTTTCCTTCAGGCTTCAAGAAGCGAAGCCGCGAGCCGGCTCAGTTCAGCGGAGGCACCGGCATGATTACGGTTGGCTTCAGCCACCCGGACCACCTCGCCGATGACCAGGACGGCCGGGTTGCTGCAGCCGGAGGCTGCAGTTTCGATGGTGCCGAGCTCGGCAATAGTGGTGCGCTGGCCGGGGCAGTAGCCGCGTTCGACCACGGCCATCGGCATGTCTGCCTTCATGCCGGCGCGGCGCAGGCCGGCCGCCAGCTGGGGCAGGGTTCCGATGCCCATGAGCACCACGATGGTGCCGCCGAGGCCGGCCAGGTGGGTGTGTTCCTTCTCCGTGAGCGGCGCGTGGCCGGAGACCACGGTGAACATGTGGCTGACCTCGCGGTGCGTGACGGGGATGCCTGCCGCCGCCGGAACGGAGATGGCACTGGTGACGCCGGAGATCACGCGGACGGGGACGCCGGCGGCCACGCAGGCCGCCACTTCCTCGCCGCCGCGGCCGAAGACGTAGGGATCGCCGCCCTTGAGCCGGACCACGTTCTTGCCGGCCAGGGCACTGTCCACCATGAGCTGTTCGATGTCGCGCTGGCCCACCTTGTGGTGGCCCGGCTTCTTTCCGACGTCCACCAGTTCCGCCGAGCTCAGGGATGCCAGCAGCTGGTAGGGGGCCAGCCGGTCGTAGAACACGACGTCGGCATCCCGCAGGGCATTGACGGCACCCACGGTGAGCAGATCCAGGGCGCCGGGCCCGCCGCCCACCAGGGTGACGTGTCCTTCGGGTCCCGGTGCCGGTTCGGTGCAGACGGGGATTCCGGCCTCGCGGCAGCGCTCCAGCAGCGGTTCCCAGCCGGCTTCGCCGTCGTCCACTGCCGCCACCAGGAACGGCCGCTCGGGGAGGTGGCCGTCGCCCGGGGCGCCGTCCGGGGTGCTCAGGCGGTAGACCACGGCGCCGGCGGCCTCGTAGCGGCGGACGGCCTGGCGGGCTGCCATGGCCGAACCGGTGACCAGGACTTCGCGGCCGGTGAGATCGATGGTGAGCTGCATGGTGGCCCCTAGTTCTCTACGCCGGCCGCACTGCGGACCGGGATGGTGGAGGCGATGAGCACGCCGCCCTTTTCCTCGTTGGTCGCCGGGCGCATCTGGCCGCGCTCGTCGGAAACGAAGGTGATGGAGTCGTCCTTCTGGTCGGGTGCGTTGACGAAGGAACGGAAGCGGCGCAGGCGCTCGGGGTCCTTCAGGGTGTCCGCCCATTCGTCCACGTAGGTGTCCACGTGCTTGGCCATGGCGGCTTCGAGTTCCTCGGCGATGCCCAGGGTGTCCTTGACCACCACGTCCTCGACGTGCTTGATGCCGCCGTCGAGCTCTTCCTGCCAGCGCGCGGTGCGCTGCAGGCGGTCGGCGGTGCGGATGTAGTACATGAAGTACCGGTCGATGTACTTGATCAGCGTCTCGTCGTCCAGGTCCTTGGCGAGGAGCTGGGCGTGGGCCGGGGTGGCACCGCCGTTGCCGCCGACGTACAGGTTCCAGCCGTCGGCCGTGGCGATCACGCCGACGTCCTTGCCGCGGGCCTCGGCGCACTCACGGGCACAGCCGGACACGCCCATCTTGAGCTTGTGCGGGCTGCGCAGGCCGCGGTAGCGCAGTTCCAGGGCGATGGCCATGGCCACCGAGTCCTGGACGCCGAAGCGGCACCAGGTGGAACCGACGCAGGACTTCACCGTGCGCAGGCTCTTGCCGTAGGCCTGGCCGGATTCGAAGCCGGCGTCTACCAGCTCCTTCCAGATCTCCGGCAGCTGCTCCAGCCGGGCACCGAACATGTCGATGCGCTGGCCGCCGGTGATCTTGGTGTAGAGGTTGTACTTCTCGGCGACGGCGGCGATGACGCCAAGGCCCTTGGGAGTGATCTCGCCGCCGGCGATGCGCGGGACCACCGAGTAGGTGCCGTCCTTCTGCATGTTGGCCAGGGCGCGGTCGTTGGTGTCCTGCAGGGTGCCGCGGCCGGCGTCCAGCACGTAGGCGCTGTTCTGGCTGGCCAGGATGTTGGCGATGGTGGGCTTGCAGATGTCGCAGCCGGCCCCGGTGCCGTACTTGGCCATGATCTCCTCGAAGGAGGTCAATTCCAGGACGCGGATGGCATCGAACAGTTCCTGGCGGGAGAGTTCGATGTGCTCGCACAGGGCCTTGGAGACCTCGACGCCGGACTTCTTGAGCTCGCCTTCCAGGAGCTTCTTGAGCATCGGCACGCAGGATCCACAGCTGGTTCCGGCGCGGGTGCAGCCCTTGAGCTCGCCGAGTTCCTGCACGGGGGCGTTGCCGTCGCAGGCACCGCAGCCGTTGACGGTGTCGCGGATGGTTCCGGCGGTTACGTTGTTGCAGGAGCACAGGATGGCATCGTCCGGGAGTTCGGTGTCCGGGGCGTCGCCGCCGCCGGCCGCCGTGAGGTAGGCGCCCGGTTCCGCGGACAGCTCGCGGCCCAGGAGCGGGCGCAGGCTCATGTAGGGCGATGCGTCGCCCACGAAGATGCCGCCCAGGAGGGTCTTGGCGTCGTCGGTGGTGACGATCTTCTGGTAGACACCGCGGGCGGGGTCCGCGTAGACGATTTCGAGGGAGTGTTCGGTCTTGGCGAAGGCGTCGCCGAAGCTGGCCACGTCCACGCCGGAGAGCTTGAGCTTGGTGGCGGTGTCGAAGCCGGGGAAGGTCGCTTCCCCGCCGTGGAGACGGTCCGCCACGATCTCGGCCATGGTGTTGGCCGGAGCCACGAGGCCCAGGCACATGCCTTCGAAGTTGGCGACCTCGCCGATGGCCCAGATGCCGGGGATCTCGGTGGCGCAGGAATCGTCGATGACCACACCGCCGCGGGGGCCGAGGCCGAACAGCTGATCTTCACCCTCTGCAGCGCGGAAGAGTTCGTCGCGCGGCTTCACGCCGATGGCCACGATCACAATGTCGGCGGCGATGGTGCGGCCGTCGGCCATGAGGACGCCGGTGACCTGGCCGTCGTCGTCCGTGACAACCTCGGACGGGAAGACGCCGCCGTGCACTTCGAAGCCCTTGGCTTCGATCAGGCGGCCCAGGGCCTGGCCTGCGCCCTCGTCCAGCTGGGTGTTCATGAGCCACGGCGAGCCGTTGATGACGATGGGGGTGGCGCCGAGCTGTTCGGTGCCGGCCGCGGACTCGAGGCCCAGGAGGCCGCCGCCGATGGTGACGGCGTTGACCTTGCGGCCCAGCTTTTCCGTCAGCTCGGCGATGGCCTTGTTGATGGCCCAGACGTCATCGAGCGTGCGGTAAACATGGGTGTGCTCGGCGCCCGGGATGGGAAGGCGGGCGGCGTCGGAACCGGTGGCGACCACCAGTTCGTCGTATTCGTAGCTGTTGCCGGCCGCGGTGGTGACCGTCTGGGAGACGGTGCAGATCTTCACGGCGCGCTCGCCGGTGCGCAGGTCCAGGGCTTCGTGATCCCACATGGACGCATTGCCCAGGGTGAGGTCCACGTCTGTTTCGGTGAGTGCCTTGCTCAGCGCCACGCGGTCGTAGGGAAGGTGTGCTTCCTCCGTCAGCACCGTGACCTGCCAGCCTTCGAGTCCACGGGTGTGCATGGCGTCAGCGAATCGGTGGGCAGCAGGGCCGCCTCCGGCGACAACGATGCGGCGCGGGTTCTCGATGCTTGAAGTGTGTCCGGTCACGGGTGGGCCTTTCGCAAGTTGTTGCAGAAGGAGCTCTGCAACTTATGGATCCAGCCTAGGGAGCCGCAGTTTCGCTTCAGTTTCCCATTTGTTTCGTGGTCTTAACTTCTGCATCACGATCACATTTCCGGGTCCGTGAGGTCTCTTTTACGCCGCCGACACAATTGGGGAGCGCCGCTGAAACACCCGGGTTTTAGCGTGGAGCTGTGGCCGTAAGCGCGGCCCGGCCTGGGAAGTACGGCGGAAGCGCCGCACCCGGGCACTGCGAGAGGGGCTGAAATGACCGTAATTCTGGACCGTGTTGAAGAGCGGCGTGACGAACAGGCCGAAGCAACCGCTGCCGGCTGGCACCGGGTATGCCCGGTGGATGAGCTCGAGCTGGCCTGGGGCGAAGCCGCGTTGATCGAGGGCCGCCAGGTGGCGTTGTTCCGCACCGCCCCGGACGAGGTGTACGCCGTGGCTCAGCAGGACCCGGCCACCCTGGCCAACGTGATGGCGCGCGGCATCATCGGTTCCCGCGGGGACCGGCCCACCATCGCTTCGCCGCTGCACAAGGAGGTCTACGACCTCCTGACGGGCGAATGCTTCACCAACCCCGAACTGGCCCTGGCCACCTTCAACACCCGCCTGGTTGACGGGTACCTCGAAGTCGAACTCTAAGCCGTACCTCAGCCGCGCCCGGCGCTGCTAGAGGCCGAGCGCTTCGCGGACGTCGTCCAGGACGTGGTCCAGTGCAGCGCGGGCCGTCTGGCGGGCCTGGGGCAGTTCGGCCGCGGAGCCCACGGCCTGGATGACCTCCAGGTAGCACTTGAGCTTGGGTTCGGTGCCGCTGGGGCGGATGATGACCCTGCTCTGGTCCCGGGTGATGTAGAGCAGCCCATCGGTGGGCGGTAGGTGCGCGCTGCCTTGGGCGAGGTCCGTGAAGGTCTCGACGGCGGAGCCGCCGAACGCTTCGGGAGGGCTCACCCGCAGCCGGTTCATCATGGCATCCAGCAGGCCCAGGTCGGCCACCCTGATGCTGAGCTGGTCGCTCGCATGCAGCCCGTGCACCAGGTACAGCTCGTCCAGGGTGTCGAAGATGGTCTTGCCTTCGGCCTTGGCCGCGGCAGCAAGTTCGGCGATCAGGACGGCAGCGGAAATGCCGTCCTTGTCCCGCACCAGGGACGGAGCCACACAGTAGCCCAGGGCTTCCTCGTAGCCGTACATCAGTCCGGGAACCCGGGAAATCCATTTGAAGCCGGTGAGGGTTTCCTCGTGGGCGTAGCCTGCGGCGGACGCGATGCGCGCCAGCAGCCGCGAGGACACGATGGAGTTGGCGAACACGCCACCACCAGCGTCCCCGGCCGCGTGGGGTTGGTCTTCGTTGCGGGCGGCGAGCCGGGCCACCACGTGCGCCCCCAGGAGGGCGCCCACTTCGTCACCCCGCAGCATCCGCCACGCTCCGCTGTCCGGGTCCTTCGCCGCGACCGCCGCGCGGTCGGCGTCGGGGTCGTTGGCCAGCACGATGTCCGCGCCGGAGCGGTCCGCGGCGGCCAGGGCCAGATCGAGGGCTCCGGGTTCCTCGGGGTTCGGGAAGGCCACGGTGGGGAAGTCCGGGTCCGGGTAGGCCTGTTCCTCCACGAGCGTCACGTCCGTGAAACCGGCGGCGTTGAGCACGGCCACGGCCGTCGCCCCGCCCACGCCGTGCATGGGCGTGAGGATGATCTTCAGCTCCCGGGCCGGGAAATTCGCGGTGTCCGCGAGGCCGGACATGGCGGCTTGGTAGTCCGTGGCGATCGAGCCCGGCAGCACCGTCCAGCCATCGTTGGCCAGCGTGACCGTGTCGAGGGCTCCCACGGCGTCGATCTTCGCCGCGATCGCCGCGTCGTACGGGGCGACGATCTGCGCGCCGCGCCCGCTTTCCTCCACGGCGTGCCGGCCCAGGTAGACCTTGTAGCCGTTGTCCTGCGGCGGGTTGTGGCTGGCCGTGACCATCACGCCGCCGTCGCAGTCCAGGGCCCGCACCGCGTAGGCGAGCAGGGGCGTGGGCAGGGCCGCGGGCATCAGGAACGTCTCGATCCCGGCAGCGGTGAAGATCGCCGCCGTTTCCAGCGCGAACACATCGGAGTTGTGCCGGGCATCGTAGCCGACGACGGCGCGCGGCCGGGCGCCCGGGGCCGCCGCAGCCACGGCGTCGTTCAGGAAAGCCGCCAGGCCGGCCGCCGCACGGCGGACCACCACGCGGTTCATCCGGTTGGGGCCCGGGCCCAGTGCCGCCCGGAGCCCGGCGGTGCCGAACTGCAGCGTTCCGCTGAAGCTGTCGGCCAGTTGCTGCCCCGCGGCAGGGTCGCCGGTGGCGGCCACATCGGCAAGTTCCTCAAGGGCAGCCGCGGTGCCCGGATCCGGGTCCTGGGAAGCCCACTCGCGGGCTTCGATGATCAGTTGCTCGAATTCGGCACCGTTCGACGTCATAGGGATAAAGCTATCGTCAAAGCGGCCGGAAGCGCAGACCGTCCGTACATCGGACTGATTGCGGTCGTGTCCTTCCGGCCGCCTGATTCGTGCCCCGTGCTAGTCCAGGGTTGTGCTGGAAACCGTGAACGTGGTGGTGCCCCCGGTGCTGAAGACCGAGGATACTGTGTCTTCCCACGCGGGGAAGAAGGTATCCGTGATGACCACGGAGCCGTCCCCGGCGAAGACTTCCACGGAGGACGCGTCCAGCAGGATCCGCAACCGGAGCTTGCCTTCAATGGGCGCCACCGGGGCCTGGTGGTAGGGGCTGAATTTCTCCGAGAAGTTCGAGGTTCCGGCCTTCGAACGGTCCACCTTGAGGGTCTGCGTGGACGTGTTGTAAGAGATCCGCAGGCCGCTGCCAGTGCTGCCGTTCCCCGTGCTGCTGCCTGCCGGGCCGCGCAGCACCAGGCCCGCTTCGGCGGCACCCGAGGCATCGAGTTCGACGTCGAGAAGCTGGCTGCGGCCCCCGAATCCTTCGCCGAGGGACTGGGCGGAGTCGGCCACCGTGAGGTTCTTGCCGTGGACCTCACCGCTGCGGGAGCCGGTGAGGGCCGTCGCAGCGGCCCCGGCAATGGCGGAACGGAGCTCCAGGCGCTGTCCGCCGTCCACCAGGGTCAGCTCGCGCGGGATGGCCATGGCCCCGCGCCACGGCGTGGTGGGGACGGACTGGGCGTAGTCCCAGTTCCCCATCCACCCCAGCAGAACGGGCTTGCCGCCGGGGGCTCCGCTGATGGAATTGGCGGCATAGTAATCTGCCCCGCGGTCCAGCCACTGGGAATCCGTGAGCGGGGCGCCGGGTGCCGTTGCGTTCTCGGCCGTGAACCGGGTGCCGTCGAACTCGCCCACAAAGTACTGCATGCCGGAGCCCCCGGCGATGCCGCCGGGGTTGATGCTCAGCAGCATGACCCATTTGCGGAGCCCGCCGGAGCCCTCGACGTCCATGTGGACCAGCTCCGGGACCTCCCAGAGGCCGCCCTGGGCGCCCACACCCGAGAAATCGCTCAGGAAATCCCAGTGCAGCAGGTCGGTGGACTTGAACAGTTTGATCACTTGGGCGTCCGCCACCACGGTGGTCATGACCCAGTAGCCGCCTGGTTCATACCAGGTGATCTTGGGGTCGCGGAAGTTCTTCGACGCCGGATTGAGGCTGAGCACCGGGTTGCCCTGGTACTTGGACCAGGTGGTCCCATGGTCCAGGCTGTAGGCCACGGACTGGGCCTGCGAGCCCTCCGGGAGGGCGCCGCCCTTGCCATAGGCGCTCGTGTACAGGGCGACCATCGGCGGGTTGTCCTTGGTGCCCAGGCCCGAGGCGTTCCCCGTATCCATGACCATGGCGCCGGAGAAGATTTCCTCGCCGGCGCCGGCCTCGAGCGCCACGGGCTGCTGGGTCCAGTGGACCAGATCGGTGCTGGTGGAGTGGCCCCAGGACATGTTGCCCCAGGAATTGCCGCGGGGGTTGTACTGGTAGAAGGCGTGGTACGTCCCGCCGTCGTAGACCAGGCCGTTGGGGTCGTTGAGCCAGTTCTGCTCCGCGGTCAGGTGCACGGCAGGGCGCCAGGGATCGCCGGCCGAGGGGCCGTGCGCCGCGGCAGCGGCGCTTGGTGAGGGAGCCGGCGTCGGGCCTTGGGTGCAGGCAGCAGCGGTGAGGGCGAGGGCGACGGCGGCCACGCCGGAAAGCGCGCGGTGGAGGATGGTCCGGGGGAGAGAGAAAGTCATTGTGGATCCTGGGGTTGGGGAGCGGGGGCATCCGCTGGTGCGGACGCCCCCGCCGTTGCCGGCGGCCGGCCTGAAGGCGGCCATGCCGACTGGGTAGTGCGTTCAGGAACGGGTGTTCCTACTTGTAGAGGCCCTCGCCACCGACGCGGAGGTTGGTGGGCAGGTAGCCGAACGGGCCGAGGCCGTTCTTCCCGAAGCTGCGGTCAACCTGGGTCACGCCGCCCTGGAAGTTCATCTTCACGGTGGGGGAGAGGGAGCCGCCGCGGACGCCTTCAACGTTGTCGATGAAGGACTGCACCAGGCCGCCGGGCTGCACGTAGTGCGAGTAGGCCTGGAACTGGCGCCCGTTCTGGCGGGGGTCCGGACCTTCCGGCGCGTTGGCCCGCATGTTCAGGTCCGTCGGCGAGCCGAGGGCAAGGCCGCTGTTGTTCACCGGCTGGAAGTCCGAGCGGACGCCGTTTCCGACGAAGCCGTAGACGCCGTCAGGACCGCGCATGCCGTCCGCGTAGGTGAACTGGTGGCTGATGGTGAACAGGTAGTACTTGTTCTGGCCGTTCTCGTTCTGGATGAAGATCTGCGGACGCTCGGTCTGGTCGTTGACGCAGTTGGCGGACAGGATCGGCGGCAGGAAGGACCACTTGGTGAGGTCCTTGTTGTCCGCCACGGCCAGGCCCACATTGGCGGTCTGGAACCAGGAACCGGTGGTGGTGTTCACCGTGTTGGTGTCTTCCGCGTGGGGATCGCCCGCACGGTAGCCGAGGTCTTCGTCCTTGCACTTGTACTCGCCGCGGTTGCCGCCGGTGTTGCCTTCGAAGACCATGAAGGTCTTGCCCGGGTGGGCCGGGTCGGCGAACGTGTACGGGTCGCGGAAGGCGAAGCCGGGGTTCTGGGCCTTGTTCTGGTACATGACGCCGTCCGGCTCCAGGAGCTTGGTGTGCTCGAAGCCGTCGAAGGTCACGCCGTTCTGGTCGGCGTGGATGTTGCCCAGGGCCTTGGCGATCACGGCATCGGGGGCGATGCCGCCGCCACCTGCGTTGCGTTCGGCAACGTCGTAGAACGTGGTGGCCGTGTAGAACACGTTGACGTGGTTGCCCTGCATCAGGCGGGCGGAACCGGACCATTCGGTGTTGCCGATGGAGGTGTTGTCCAGGAACAGGTGGCCGCCGTAGTTCCACTTGTCCGTGGCCGGATCGGCGTTGGTCTTGCGGAAGAAGTACCCGATGCGGGCGTTCCAGTGGCGCTGGTCGAAGCCGTAGCCTGCGTGGCGGTCGGCAACCAGGGAGAAGATGACGTCCCAGCCCTTGTAGCTGATCTGGTTCGCGTTCTCATCGGTCAGGGACCAGGTGTCCCACACCCAGACGTCGTCGTTCATGGCCGGGAAGTCCTTGGGGATTTCCGGCATGGTGACGTTGGGGCTCATGGAGTTCTGGCCGGTTGCAACGGTGGCGTCGCTCTGGGCCATGATCTGCTTGGCATCCGCGCGGGTCCACTTGGACGTGAAGTTGGCCGCGGGGTCATAGGCCTCCTGCGTGTGCAGGGTGGGCAGCGGGAATCCCGGCGTGGGGGCCGGCATTTCGGTGGAGGGCTGGTCGGCCGGCAGGTTTGCCTGCGCAGCAGGGGAAACCAGCAGAACGCCGGCGGCCACGCTGGCGGCGGCTGCGAAAGCCGCAACCGAGCGCAGACGGCGGCGTGGCCGTGTGGGGGTTGAGTGAGTGTTCATGCTTGCTCTTCTCGCGGAGTGTTGGACTACGTGGAGTGGGGCGCATGCCCTGGCTCTTAACTCCGGCGGCTCCCGATGCGCTGGTGGCGTCATCGAGGGACGCCATCGTGTCGAGGGGCGGTGAGGCCCTTGTGGGGCGCTCACTGCAGTGGTTCCGGCACGTCGACTTGCCGGAACGGTTCAAACATTTGCACGCCCGGGCCAGTGGATCAAACCGCGTTTCCTGGCCCGTTTCCAGATGTCAGACAAATTAGTGCAAGCGCTTACATCATATTCATGCGCGCGTGCCATGTATTGCGCGGAGCGTCAAATATTTCGGTCTGGAGCGGACTTATTCTGAGAATTCACTGTGTGTTTACTCGGGCAGCATTTGACTTGACGAGGCGCACGTTCTGGCCTATCTGGGCGGTGTTCCGGCGGTCCGGCCTGCACCTTTGGAAGCCCCGGACTTCTTCAAAAGTCCAATCGATGGACGTAAAATGTAGTAGCGAATCGGACCTGCAACGAACCGGGCCCCGCCACATTGTGAGCTGGTGCAGTATGTGCGAATTGCCGAAGCGGCGCCTCCGCTCCTCCCTCAATCCAGTGCGCCTCGTGGTGGGTGTCCTGGCGCTCGCTGCCGTAGCCGCCGGCTGGCTCCTTCCCGAGCTCACGTCGGCCATCCCGATTGGTGCCGGGCTTCTGACGCTCGTCGCCGCGGTGCTCCTCCCCGCGGTCCGGGAAATCGAGTTCGGCCTGTCGCCAAGTTTCAAGCTCTCTCCGGCCATCAAAGACCGTGAGGCCGAGCTCCGCAGCGTCTTCGAACGGCAAAAGGGCGATCTGGAGTATTGTGCGCACCTGCTGTGCGATGACCCGGAGACCGCCCGGCAGCTGCTCGAAGCCGCCTGGTCCCAAGCCGCGTCGGCCTGGAAGGGCCCCGTCACTCCGCAGTTGCGCGTCTACACGCTGTGCGTCTTTGTCCACATGCTCCAGAAACACGAGCGCTGGCTGCAGCCACATGGCGCGGAGTCGAAGAAAAAGAAAAGAAGCCCTGCCACCAGCCCGCTCGCGGCGCTGCCGCCCAGCGAGCGGATGGTCACCGTACTGCACGAATTCGCAGGGCTGACCATTGGCGAGATCGCCGGCATGACGGAGCGGACGACGCCGGAAGTGACCAGATCACTGGCCCTCGCCTCGTCTGTGACAGGCCGCTTGCCGCTTGAAGAAGGCCGGCCATGAACCAGGAGCTGCGGCAACGGCTTCTCGCCGACGCAGCCGTCCAGGTGCGCAAACATCCCGCGGACCTTGAGTCCGCCGTCGTCGAGGGTCTTGCCCGCGCGCGACGGCGGTTCCTCATCACCTGTGCCGTCGCCCTCGCAGCCGCGTTGCTTGTGACGGCCGGGTTGGTTGCATTGCGACTGCTCCTTGCACCCCTGGCGCCGGTCACCCTCGCCTCGATCGCCGTCGCAGGGCCCCCGCAGGCCCAGGCGCAGGCCCTGCGGCCGGAGGCGAGCATTGCATTGACCGCAACCGGGACGTACAGCGACGGCTCCAGCCGGCGCCTGGACTCAGGGGTGTCATGGGCCTCAAGCAACCAGGACGTTGCCAAGATCAGCCCGGCCGGCGTGGTCACTGCTGTGGCTCCTGGAGACGCGAGCCTCACGGCCACTCTGGGCGGTGTGTCCGGAAGCCTCGTGCTGGCGGTGCTGGCACCGGACGGCGGGCAGTTGGCCGCCTTGCAGGTCAATCCCGGCGAAGCTTCCATGGACTCCGGAGGGCGACTGCAGCTCCTGGCCGAGGGCACCTTCAGCGACGGTTCACTCGGCACCCTCAACGCCTCGGCCCTGTGGGCCTCCAGCAACCCCGGGATTGCGGCAGTTGACGGCAATGGGCTGGTCACGGCGGCCACGCCGGGCACCGCCACCATCTCCGCCGCCCAGGCCGGCCTGCAGGGAGTCTCGGTGATCACCGTGACCGTTCCGCCTGCGGCCAAGCCCACCGCGCTGTCCATTGACCCCGGAAAGCTCACGCTCAAGGAAAAGCAATCCGCGCAGCTCACGGCGGTGGCTACGTACTCGGACGGTACCAGCGGCACCGTCACGAACGTCACCTGGGGCACGGTCCCGGTGCAGAGCAAAGTGGCCACCGTGGATGCCTCCGGACTGCTCACCGCGCACAGCCTTGGCACCGTGACCATGACGGCCGCTATGGCAGGTGCCGACGGCCAGCAGCTTCGGGCCCAGGCCTCGCTCACGGTGGAGCATTCCGTCAAGAGCATCGTCGTCTCGCCGGCGGGACCGCTCCAGCTCGAGCCCGGAGCCAGCGTCCAATTGACCGCAACCGTCTTCTACAGCGACGGCACAAAGGGGACATCCGTCACCTGGGCGTCCAGCCGGCCGATCTTTGCCTCGGTCAGCCAGTCGGGGGTCGTAAAGGGCTCGTTCCAGGGCTCGACGACGGTCACGGCGTCAGCGGACGGTGTATCCAGCAACCCAGTGGGCGTCGCCGTCGGGAACGTGGCACCGGACCCCGGACCAGTGAAGCAATAGTGGTCCAGGCACGCAGACCTGGCCAGGAGAGCCTAGAGTTTGGCGATGATGTCGGCGAGGAGTTTGGAGATCCGTTTGCCCGCGGCCTGGCCTGCTTCGATGACTTCCTGGTGGCTCAGCGGGACGGGGCTGATGCCGGCGGCGAGGTTGGTCACCAGCGAGATGCCGAAGACCTCCATTCCCGCGTGGCGTGCGGCGATGGATTCCAGGGCCGTGGACATGCCCACCAGCTCCGCGCCGATCCGCTTGGCGTACTGGACCTCGGCGGGCGTTTCGTAGTGCGGGCCGGTGAACTGGGCGTAGACGCCCTCCTCCAGGGACGGGTCCACCTCGCGGGCCAAGGCGCGGATGCGCGGGGAGTACAGGTCCGTGAGGTCCACGAACGTGGCGCCTTCCAGCGGGGACGCGGCCGTGAGGTTGATGTGGTCGCTGATCAGCACCGGGGTGCCTGGCGTCCAGTTCTCGTTGAGCCCGCCGCAGCCGTTGGTGACCACGAAGGTCTTGCAGCCGGCGGCGGCGGCCGTGCGCACGCCGTGGACCACGGCACGGACCCCCTTGCCTTCGTAGTAGTGCGTGCGGGCGCCCAGGACCAGGGCGCGCTTGCCTTCCTTGGTCAGCACCGAACGGATGGTGCCCACATGGCCCTCCACGGCGGGGGCATGGAAGCCCGGAACCTCGGAGGCCGTCAGGGTGGCGGTGGTCTCGCCGATGAGCTCGGCGGCCTCGCCCCAGCCCGAGCCCAGCACCAGTGCGACGTCATGGGAAGCGACGCCGGTCTGCTCGGCAATGTAGGCGGCGGCGGCCTGTGCGGCCTCGAACGGGTCTGTGCTGCTCAGCTCTGCGTTACTCACTGGTACAAGCTACCTTGCTGCCGGGCGGATTGGGTAGTGATCGGGCAGCGGCCGGGATGCCCGCCACAGAGGCCCTGCTCCTGAGGTACAGCTGAGTGGCAGCAATGGGATCGATACGCAAGAATTGACCTTTGTGACCACCCAACTTGACTTCAGCTCCCCTCGAATCGCAATCCTGGGCGGTGGTCCCGGAGGATACGAAGCCGCCATGGTGGCCGCCTCCCTCGGTGCCCGCGTGACCATCATCGAACGCGCAGGCCTCGGCGGCTCCGCCGTTCTCACCGACGTCGTCCCGTCCAAGACCCTGATCGCCACCGCAGACCTCATGACCCGCGTGGGCGAGGCGGACGAGCTGGGAGTCAAGTTCGACGTCGACGGCGGCGTGTTCAAGCCGCGCGCCGATCTGGGCCACATCAACGATCGTGTCCTGGACCTGGCCCGCGAGCAGTCGGACGATATCCGCGTCGGTCTGGAGCACCTGGGCGTCGAGATCATGATCGGCTCCGGCAAGCTGGTGGACAACAACACCATCGAGGTCCTCACCTCCGAGGGGACCAAGACTGTCGAGGCGGACGCCATCCTCCTGGCCGTCGGCGCGCACCCGCGCGAACTGCCCACGGCGAAGCCCGACGGCGATCGCATCCTCAACTGGGCCCAGATCTACAACCTCGAGGAACTGCCCGAGGAACTGATCGTGGTGGGGTCCGGCGTCACCGGCGCCGAGTTCGCCTCCGCCTACAACGGCCTGGGTTCAAAAGTCACCCTGATTTCCAGCCGCGACCAGGTGCTCCCGGGCGAGGACACGGATGCCGCCAAGGTGCTGGAAGGCGTTTTTGCGCGCCGCGGCGTCCGCGTGCTGTCCCGCTCCCGTGCCGAGGCCGTGGAGCGCACCGACGACGGCGTGAAGGTCACCCTGGGCGACGGTTCCGTAGTCACCGGATCGCACTGCCTGGTGTGCGTGGGCTCCATCCCCAACACGGCGGGGCTTGGACTTGAGGAAGCCGGCGTGGCCGTGACCGAATCCGGCCACATCAAGGTGGACGGCGTATCCCGCACCACGGCCTCCAACATCTACGCCGCCGGCGACTGCACCGGCGTCTTCGCCTTGGCTTCCGTGGCGGCCATGCAGGGCCGCATCGCCATCGCGCACTTCCTGGGCGACGCCGTGAAGCCGCTCAAGCTCAACCAGGTGGCATCCAACATCTTCACCTCGCCGGAAATCGCCTCCGTGGGCGTCTCCGAGCACGACCTCGAATCCGGCAAGTACCAGGGCGACGTGGTGATGCTGTCGCTGCTGAGCAACGCCCGCGCCAAGATGCGCAACACCAAGGACGGCTTCGTCAAGATCATCGCGCGCAAGGGTTCCGGCACCGTGATCGGCGGCGTCGTGGTCGGCCCGAACGCCTCGGAACTGATCTTCCCGATCTCCGTGGCGGTCACGCAGAAACTGCACGTGGACGACGTCGCGAGTACCTTCACGGTCTACCCGTCGCTCACGGGATCCATCTCGGAAGCCGCACGCCGCCTGCACGTGCACATGTAACTCCACGGGCACCCAACGCCCGGCTCAGCTGGCGGGTTTGAGGGCGGTCATCCAGACTGCGACGGCTTTGGGGGTGCTGAAGGTCCAGGTGGCGGTGCCGCTGGCGCCGGCGGCCGGCTGTGTCTTGTCGGCCTGCTCGGCGATTTGGCCGGCTGCTGCTTGCCAGCGTTCGGTCCATCCGCCGGGCGGGAAAGCACCGGGCGTCGCGGCGTCAAAGCCGATGCCGCCGATCAGCATCGCGCCGTTGCTGGCTGTGGTGATGCTGGGGGCGGTGATGCTGGTGGCCGAGTAGCTGATGTTGACGGCGGTGGTGACGGTGCTGTCCAGGGGGGTGGTGTTGTTGACGCCCCGGTAGGCGGTGACGCCGGCGCCCCATTTCACGGCCCTGCTCAGGGTCCAGGTGTAGCTTGCCGGGTCGGCCGGGCCTACGACGTGGTAGTAGGCGAACGCGCGTGCGCCGGAGGTTGATGCGCTGTTGATGCCGAGGGCGTTGACGATGGGGGTCCAGCCGCTCGGGATGGTGGCCATCGTGGGATTCAGGTCGGCGGTGATCGCTGCGACCAGCACGTCGCCGGCCGCGGTACCGGCCGGCGCGTTGACGGACGGCGTGGTGGTGGCCGCCGTCGAATGCGTGGTGGTTGAGCCGACGGCGGCTATTCCGGTTGGCGGGGCTTGGCTGACAGTGATCGTGGTGCTGGCCGTGGTGGAGCCGCCGCCGTTGGTGGCGGTCAGTTGGGCGGTGTAGCTGCCGGGTGCTGTGTAGCTGTGGCTCGGGTTTTGTTCCGTGGAGGTGCCGCCGTCCCCGAAGGTCCAGGACCAGGAGCTCGCGCCGGTGGACGTGTCGGTGAAGCTCACCGGCAGCGGGGCCGCGCCTGTGGTGGGGGTGGCGGTGAACGCCGCGACCGCCGGGGGCGGATCGACGGTGATCGTCGAGGCTACGCTGGGCACCCCGTTGCCGTCCACTGCAAAGAGCAGGTAAGTGCCCGGTACCAGCACGCCGTGGTCCGCCGGTAGCGTCAGAGTCGCAGTGTTGCCCGACACCGATGTCGCGGTCAGCGGGATCCGCCGCTGATCGGTGTTGACCGTGTGGGTTACTGTACTCATCCGCATCAGGGAGAAGTCGGTGACCGGCGCACCGGTGGTTACCGCAATCGTGCTGCCGGCCGCTGCGGTGGTCGGTGCGGTCACAATCTCGGGCCTGGTTCGCGGGCTGCCGTCTGCGTTCAGCAGGTAGGGCGGCGTGAAAATCTCTCCGTCGAGATGGTTGGTCGTGCAGTCGCCCGGGCACAGCCCGCCACCGCCGACGAATACCCTGGCATCCGGGAGCAGCACGGCGACGCTGTGGTACGTCCGGGGAATTGCCATCGGGGCCAGCAGGGTCCACTGTCCGGTGGCCGGGTTCCAGAGTTCCGGAGCCATCCTGGCATTGTTGTCGGTGAACGGTGCAGGGATGGCCTGGCCGCCGACCACCAGCACCTGGCCATCGGGTAGCGCGACCCCGTTCGCGAACGACCGGCTGACGGCCATGTCTGAGGTCCGGGCCACGGTGGCTCCGTCATTGATGTCGATCGTGTACGCGCCTGCCGTGGCGGGGCCGCTCGAGTAGGCGGCCGCCCCGCCCATGGTGAGGATCTTTCCGATGTCGTACATCACGGCGTCGCCGTTCATCGCGTCCGGGCTATCGGACCGCAGACCGGCCGAGGTGATGCTGCCATTGCCTGTGGTGGAGATCCAGTTCATCTGGCGGCTCGGCCCGGCGTGGAACACCCGGCCGTTGGGTGCGGCAAACAACCAGGCATGATTGTCGGCACGGTATTCGCCTTGGGGATCATTGGTCAGGATGCTGTCGACCAGCACATCCGGCAGCGTTCGCCAGCCGCCGGCGGCGGACCACACCTCGCCATGCTTGTCGCCGACACCGCCCGACCATGACCCGCCGATGGTGAACACCTCACCGGTGGACGTGGTCACGTTGGACTGGTAGCCCCTGGCGATCTGCATGTCCGGCCCCGAGGTCCAGATGTTCGTCCCAGGGTTGTACAGGGTGGTTTTCGCGCTGTTGGCGCCGCCCGTGATCATGATCTGCCCGTCCGATAGCAGCGAGGTCCCGGGGCAGAACATGTCGTGACCCGTGTTGAACACCTGGGCCTGGCTCACCGAGCCGGTGGTGAGGTCCAGGATGGACGTCTGGGTGACGCCCTTGCTGCCACCAAACGTGGTGGGGGAGTAGGCGGCCCAGGTCAGTAGCCGGTTGCCAGGCAGCAGCGCCGCCGCCACCGGGACAAGCGGGAAGTTGATCGTGGGACCCCAGGATCCCAGCGACCCACTCGCCACTTGCCGGGGCGTTGACCAGCTCGCCAGCTGCGCCTCCGCCAGGGTGCCTCCGCCTGTGCCGAGCAGATTGATTTCCGCGGCGCTGCTCCAGGGTCCGCGGTTGCCGGCTTCGGTGAGGGTTTGCAGCCGCACATAGCGCGCTGATACTTCCGTGAACGTCACATTTTTCTCGGCACTGTTGTCCGCCCAGGTGCCGCGGGCCACCGGTGCGCTCCACGTAGTGCCGTCGGTGCTCACCATGATCTCGAAGCTTCCGACGCGCCCGTTCGGGACGTCGGAACGGGGTAGGTAGCGGAACCCCGAGATGCTTCGCGTCATCTTGGTGTCGATCGTGATGGTGTGCGGCAATGGGACGGCAGGCGCGGTCGCCGCGCTGTGCCAGAACGTAGCGTCGTTCCCGTCGAGTACGTTGGCGGCCTGGCCATTCCTGCCGGAGATCTCTTCGTCGCTGGCCGAAGCCGTCCATCCTGTCCGGAGCAACGGAGGTGGAGCAGCCTCCGCTGCGGCGGCCGGAAGCTCCTGGATGTGAACATGTGATCCCAGGACATGTGATCCGCTCGCGCTCGGGGAGTGGCGCGGTGCCACCGCCACGTACACGAATAATGCGAGCAGCAGGGAAGCCGTCAGCGCTGAAGTGACCAGCCCCGCCAGCGCCCGCTTGCTGCGGCGCCACGTCCGGACGCCCGGCACCCTCTCCGCACGAAGGGGGAGTGCGGCTGCCGTCACCGGCCTGTTTGTGGACAGCTCATCGAAGCTGATCATCCTGGAGACAGTGGACCGAAAACGGCTCGCAACAGACATAGTCGCTTCTCCTCAAGCGGCCGGCAACACCGGACCGCACAGGCCTGTCTTCCCAGCGCAGACTTGATGGATCGAAGCTTACAGACCCCACAGGACACCGGCCAGAGCAATCAGTACCTGTTTTCGCTCCGCAGGCTACTCGCTGGACAGTGCTTGGTACTTGTCTTCCTCCACGAGCTTCCCGTCGATCAACGTCCCGTGTTCAACAGGCCCAATCACCGGCAGTCTCAGGCGGCCGCGGCCGCTTGGAAATGTTTTTCGATGATCCCCTTGATGTCCTCGTGGCAGCCACCGCAGCCGGTGCCGGCGCGTGTGGCCTTGGAGACGTCCGGGACGGAGCTGCAGCCGTCCAGGACGGCCTCCTCGATCCTGGCCCCGCTGACGCCGGCGCAGCGGCACACCGTGCGCTCGGGGTCGTTGTTGTTGCCGCCTCCGGCGTCCAGCTGGTCGGGACCGTCGAGCCGGAGCAGCAGCGAGCGGTCCGCGGGCAGTTCGGCGGCGCGTTCGAACAGCACCACCAGTTCGGCGGCCGTACGGGGCATGCCCACCGAGACCAGCCCTTCGAGGACGCCGCCGCGCGTGGTCATCTTGACGTAGCGTCCGTGCTCGGGATCGGCCCACTGGGAGATCTGGCGGCGCGGCCGTCCGTTGGCCGAGCCGGCCTCCAGCAGTTCTTCGTCCCATGGATCGGCCAGGTTGTCGCCGGCCACGGCGAGGTTGATGCCGCGGGCCTTCAAGACCACGACACCGGGCTGTTCCTTGGGCAGTGGGGCCAGGGCATCCGCCGCTTCCTGCCCGTCACTGGCCAGCAGGACCAGGTATTCGGCGAGCCATTCGGCCTGCCGCCAGCCCGGTCCCACCAGTCCTGAGGGGCCGGTGGCCCCGCGGCAATCAAGGCACGTGGCGTCGGGGCAGCGCACCTCGGCGCAGTCGCCGATCGCGAACATGTGCGGCTCGTGGTACGTCCGCAGATGGTGGTCCACCAGGATCCCGGAGCCTGTGGGCAGCCCGCAGCCTTCGGCCAGCTCGATCCGGGGGCGCACGCCGCAGGAGAGGACCAGCAGATCGCCGTCGATCGCTGAACCGTCCTCGAGGAGCAGTGCTGAAAAGCTGCCGCCGGGGCCCGCCGTCTCCACGCCTGTGGACCGGGCGTTGCCGGCCATGCGGACGCCGCCGGCACGCAGGCTGGCGGTGAGGACCGAGCCGCCGCCGCGGTCGATGTTGCGGCCGAGCGGGAAGGGGCCGTTGTGGACCACGGTGGTCTGGGCGCCTTCCTCGGCGGCCGCCAGCGCGGTTTCCAGCCCCAGGACACCGCCGCCCAGGATCACCACGCGCTTGCGTCCGGCCACGGCCTCGCGGAGCACGGCGGCATCGCGGAGGTCCCGGAGCGCGGTCACGCCCGCAGGAAGGACCGGGCCGGAGGGATCCGGGTTGAGGCCCGTGAGGTTGGGGATGACCGGCCGGGAGCCAGTGGCGAAGACGAGTCGGTCGTAGCCGGGCGTGGTGCCGTCGGAGAGGACAAGCTGTTGCCGGGCGCGGTCGATGCGCCGGACCGTGACGCCCAGGCGGACCTCGACGCCGTCGGACGCCAGATCGGCGGCGTCGGCCATGGCGAGGGCCTCCGGCGTGGTCCGCCCGACGCCGAGCTCGGCCACCATGACGCGGTTGTAGGCGGCCTCGGCCTCCTGCCCGACCACGAGCAGCTGCGCCAGCCCGCTGCGCACGGCGGGGAGCAGCTCCTCCACCAGCCGGGCCGCGACGGGACCGAATCCGACAACGACAATACGCTCGCTCATGATGCCTCCTTGACGTGCAGCGGCAGCCCCGCGCCGGCCGGTACAGAAGCCGGCAGTGCTGCCTGCCGGACCCAGACCCGGCTGGTTTTGAACTCCGGCATGCCGGAAATGGGATCGGTGGCCGCCTCGGTGAGGCGGTTGGCGTTTTCCTGGCCCGGGAAGTGGAAGGGCAGGAAGACGGTGTCCGTGCGGACCGCGTTGCTCAGCTCTGCCCGGCAGGTGACCTCGCCGCGCTCGTTACTGACGGCCACGAACTCGCCGTCGGCGATGTTCCGGGCGGCGGCGGTGGCGGGGTGGATCAGGAGCCTGGCCTCGGGCTGGCTGGCGGCAAGTTCGGCCACGCGGCGGGTCTGGGAGCCGGACTGGTAGTGCTCCAGGAGCCGGCCCGTGGCCAGGGCCAACGATTCCGGCTCGGATGCGTCGGCGAAGTGCCGGCGGGCACGCTTGGACGGGGTCACGGGCACCAGCACGGCCCGGCCATCGGCGTGGGCGAAACCGTCCGCGAAGAGGCGGGGCGTGCCCTGGCTGCCGGCGGGGTAGGGCCAGTAGGCGGCCTCGCCGCGGTCCAGCATGGCATAGTCGATGCCCGAGTAGTCTGCCAGGCCGCCGGCGGAGGCCAGCCGCAGTTCCTCGAAGACCGTTTCGGGGTCGTCGCTGAAGGTGGACGGCGCGTCCAGGAGTTCAGCGAGGCGGGCCATGAGCCAGAGTTCGCTGCGGACCCCGGGCGGCGGCGTCAGGGCCTTCCGACGGCGGAGCACGCGGCCTTCGAGGTTGGTCAGCGTGCCTTCCTCCTCGGCCCACTGCGTCACAGGCAGGACCAGATCGGCCTCGACGGCGGTCTCGGACATGAAGAAGTCGCACACCACCAGGAAGTCGAGGCTGCGGAGCCCATCGATGACGGCGTTGGTGTCGGGCGCGGAGACCGCCACATTGGCGCCGTGCACGAAAAGGCAGCGGACGCCGTCGGGCTGTCCCAGGGACTGGAGCAGCTGCACGGCCGGCAGTCCCGGGCCGGGGATGAGGGACTCGTCGACGCCCCACACTTTGGCCATGTGGGCGCGGGCGGCGGGGTCGGTGATCTTGCGGTAGCCGGGGAGCTGGTCGGCCTTCTGGCCGTGCTCGCGGCCGCCCTGGCCGTTGCCCTGGCCGGTGAGGGTGCCGTAGCCGCTGCGGGCCGAGCCGGGCAGGCCAAGCAGCAGGCTGAGGTTGATGGCGGCGGTGGCGGTGTCCGTACCGTCCACGTGTTGCTCCACGCCGCGGCCGCTGAGGATGTAGCTGCCGCCGGTGCGGGCGCCGTGGGCGAGCCGGCGGGCGGTTTCGCGGATCAGGGTGGCGGGGACGCCGGTGATTGACTGGACGCGCTCGGGCCAGAAGGCGTTGAGGCTGCGGACCAGGGCGTCGTAGCCGGAGGTGCGGGCCTTAAGGAATTCGGTGTCGGCGAGGCCCTCGTGGACTACCACGTGGGAGATGCCGAGCAGCAGGGCGAGGTCGGTGCCGGGGGTGGGCTGCAGGTGGAAGCCGCCGCCGTCGGCCGTGAACGCGGCCGTCGCGGAACGGCGGGGGTCCACCACAATCAGCCCGCCGGCGTCGCGGGCGCCCTGCAGGTGCTGGACGAACGGGGGCATGGTTTCGGCAACGTTGGAGCCGAGCATGAGGATGACCGACGCGGAGTCGAGATCCGTCACGGGGAAGGGCAGCCCGCGGTCCACGCCGAACGCGCGGTTTCCGGCGGCTGCCGCGGAGGACATGCAGAAACGGCCGTTATAGTCGATGCGTGAGGTCCGCAGCGCCAGGCGGGCGAACTTGCCCAGCAGGTAGGCCTTCTCGTTGGTGAGGCCGCCGCCGCCGAAGACCCCGACGGCGTCCGGGCCGTACTGCTTCTGCGTGTCCTTCACGGCCGCGGTGATAAGCAATAGGGCCTGGTCCCAGCTGATGGGCTGGTGGACGCCGTCGGAACCCTTGAGCATCGGCTCGGTGACCCGGCCGTTGTGGCGCAACAACGACGCCGACGTCCAGCCCTTGCGGCACAGCCCGCCCCTGTTGGTGGGGAACTCGCGCCCCGAAACTTCCAGGGGCGCTGCGGCTGCAGCAAGGCTTGCCGGTGCTGCGGTGGGCGCGGGCGCCGACCCCGGCTGGGCGGCCGGGGTCAGCGTCATGGCGCATTGGAGCGCGCAGTACGGGCAGTGGGTATCGGCGCCGTTGGGCATCTAGATGTGTCCGATCGTGTTGCGCTTCTGGGCGGGGCGGATGTAGCAGGCCCAGCAGACGATGAGCATCAGGACGTAGGTTCCGACGAATCCGTAGAACGCCGGGGTGTACGAACCGGTGCTCGAGTTGGAGGCGTTGAGCACCTGGGGGATGACGAATCCGCCGTAGGCGCCGATCGCGGAGATCAGGCCGAGGGAGGAGGAAGCCAGCCGTCCGGTGACGGCGCTGTCGGCTCCGGAGCGGGCAGCGCGGCTGGAGGTCGCGAAGATCACCGGGATCATGCGGTAAGTGGCGCCGTTTCCGAATCCGCTGGCCACGAAGAGGAAGAGGAACAGGACCAGGAAGAGCCAGAAGTTCTTCAACGGCAGGGTCGCGATCATGGTCAGCGTGATAACGGCCATGGAGGCGAACGAGACGATGGTCATGCGGGCGCCGCCCATGCGGTCCGCCATGCGTCCGCCGTAGGGACGGGCCAGCGAGCCGACCAGAGGGCCCAGGAAGGCGAGCGACAGGGCTACCGCGCCGACGTGGATGGAGGAGAAGTCCGGGAAGTAGTCCTTGATGAGCTTGGGGAAGACACCGGCGAAACCGATGAAGGAGCCGAACGTTCCGATGTAGAGGAACGCCATGATCCATAGGTGCGGTTCCTTGAGGGCCGCCACGGATCCGGCCACGTCACCCTTGGCGCTGGTGAGGTTGTTCATGTACTTCCAGGCGCCGAAGGAGGCCACGAGGATCAACGGGATCCAGATGAGGCCGGCCATGGGCAGGTTGACGGTGCCGGCAGCCAGGAGCGTCACGGCGATCGGAACAACAAGCTGTGCGACGGCGGCACCGAGGTTGCCGCCGGCAGCGTTCAGGCCCAGCGCCCAGCCCTTTTCGCGGGCCGGGTAGAAGAAGGTGATGTTGGCCATGGAGCTGGCAAAGTTGCCGCCACCGAAGCCGGCCAGGCCCGCCACGAGCAGCATGACGCCGAACGGAGTGCCGGGGTTGGACACACACATCGCGAGGCCCACGGACGGAATCAGCAGGAGCAAGGCGGAGACGATGGTCCAGTTGCGGCCACCGAACTTCGGGATCATGAACGTGTAGGGGATGCGGAGCGTTGCGCCGACCAGGCTGGGAATGGAGATGAGCCAGAAGATCTGGTTGGTGTCGAACTTGAAGCCGGCAGCGGGGAGCTGGACGACCACGATCGACCAGAGCTGCCATACGACGAAGCCGAGGAATTCGGCGAAGATCGACCAGTACAGATTGCGCTTGGCGATGGACCGGCCTTCGGCTTCCCACTGGCCCTTGTCTTCGGCATCCCAGTTGGCAATCCAGCGGCCAGGGCGGTGTTCAAGGACGGGGGTGGCGGTGGCAGTGGACTGGAGGGGGGCCAGTTCATCTGCAGTGCGGTCAACAGTCACGGAGTGCCTCCTTGGTGGGGACGTTGTCCTTCTAAGGTAGGTACGGCGCATTTCACGGACCGGCGCCGTTTGTAAACGTGCTGTGACATTTGCCTATCTGGGGCATCACGAACGCGTGAGGCGAAGGTGAGGACTTTCCCCATGACCAGAGGATGAGATTCCACGGGGCGTCCGCATGGTGGACTTAGTTGTCCGGTCAATGGACTGTGGGAACTATTATTGAACTCTCGAATAATCCTTCGCCGGACAGGCTCCACGGGGCAGCGGCCGGTGCGAACGAAAGCAACCATTACATGTCTTCCATAGCGACATCCAAGGAAAGCGGGACCGCCAAACCGGCGAACTCGCGGGGACGGGTGATCTTCGCCAGCCTGATCGGCACGACGATCGAGTTCTACGACTTCTATGCGTATGCCACCGCGTCGGTCCTGGTCTTCCCGAAACTCTTCTTCCCCAACGCCACCGACATCAACGCGCTGCTGAGCGCATTTGCGATCTTCGGCGTCGCCTTCGTCGCCCGCCCCGTGGGCGCGATCGTGTTCGGCCACTTTGGTGACAAGTTCGGCCGGAAGGGCACCCTGGTGGCCTCGCTGCTGACCATGGGCATCGCCACGTTCCTCATCGGACTCCTGCCGACGGCGTCGATGCCGGGCTGGGCAGTCCTGGCCCCGCTCCTGCTCGTCGTCCTGCGCTTCTGCCAGGGCCTGGCCCTCGGCGGCGAATGGTCCGGCGCTGCCCTGCTGGCCACGGAGAACGCTCCGGAGGGCAAGCGGGCCATTTTCGGCACGTTCCCGCAGCTGGGTGCGCCGATCGGCTTCATCGTCGCCAACCTGATCTTCATCTGGATGAATGTGGCCTTGACCCCGCAGCAGTTCCTGGACTGGGGCTGGCGCGTTCCGTTCATCCTCAGCGCCGTCCTGGTGCTGGTGGGCCTGTACGTCCGCCTGAAGCTTGTGGAGAGCGCCTCGTTCACCAAGGTCGTCGAACAGGACAAGGTCCAGAAGCTGCCGCTGGCGGCCACCATGAAGAGCCACTGGCGGCCCGTCGTCGCCGGCACGTTCATCATGTTCGCCACGTACGTGCTGTTCTACATCATGACGTCCTTCACCCTGAGCTACGGGACGGCCCCGGCCTCCGTCGAAACCGCCAAGGCCGCGGCCGAGAAGGCCGGCAAGCCCATGCCGGCCGAACAGATCGCGGCCTTCGTCCCGGGCCTGGGCATCAGCCGCGGCGACTTCCTTTGGATGCTGATCATCGGCGTCGTCTTCTTCGGCATCTTCACGCTGGTCTCCGGGCCCCTGGCCGAGAAGTGGGGCCGCCGCAAGTTCCTGCTGGGCGTCACAGCCGGCATCTTCGTCTTCGGCGGAGTGTGGTTCACCATGTTCGGTCCCGGCCAGGCTGCCGCCATGGTGGGCCTGATCATTGGCTTCACACTCATGGGCCTGACCTTCGGCCCGATGGCTTCCATCCTGCCTGAACTCTTCCCTGCCAACGTCCGCTACACGGGCTCCGCGGTGGCCTACAACCTGTCCTCGGTGATCGGCGCGGCCCCGGCCTCCTTCGTCGCCATCGCCCTGTGGCAGGCCGGCTCGGGCAGCACCTGGCTGATCGGCCTCTACATGGCCCTCGCCGCCGTGGCAACGTTCGTGGCTCTCTGGATGACCCGCGAAACCAAGGACATGGACTACGAGAACAACGTGGCCTGATTCCTTCCTGAACACCAGAATGCCCGGCGAGTCATGGACTTGCCGGGCATTCTGCTGTTCAGGCCCTTTTGGTCATGAGGTAGGCCGCCCATCCCTTGGGCCAGCCCGTGAGCCCGGTTTCGCCCGCAATCCGCTGCACGTCGAAAGCCCCCGAAAAAGTGGCTTCGACGTAGCCGGGTGCAAGCGTGAGGTTTCCGAAGGGAATCAGCCGTGCCGCCAGCCTTTCCCACAAGCTGGTCTCCCACTCGAAGTTCCACATGAGGAACTTCGCACCAGGCCTGGCCAGGGGAACCACCTGGGTGCAGTAGGCGGCGCGCTGCGCGGCTGTCAGGTCATCAAAGGTACCGTAGTCCACCAGGACGTCGAACTGGCCGTCCACGTGCTGAAGACGGCTCAGGTCATCCACCAAGAACGTGACGTCCGCCCCGGCCACGGATGCCTTGGCCTCCGCCTTCCGGATGGCGGCAGGCGCGAAGTCCACAGCCGTGACCTCGAAGCCGTGGAGGGCCAGAAAAATGGCGTTGTCGCCCTCGCCGCAGCCCAGGTCCAAGGCGCGCCCAGGCAGCAGGCTGCCCTGCTCCACCAGCCGGACGAGTTCCCTGCGCGCGCCGCCCACCCATGGCGGTGTGCCAAATCTGTACCAAAGGTTGTACATGAGCTTCATGCCTTCAGTGTGGCGTGCTGCGGCCTCGCCGGCCACCGCCTTCCGGGCCGTGCCTTCCGGGCCGTGCCTGGGGAACGCGAAAGGTCCCGCCTGGACGGCCGTGGTGGCCGATCCGGGCGGGACCTTTCCTCGCTGAGTGGTCAGTCCTCGATCGTGGCGATGACCGCGCCTGCTGCCACCGTCTCGCCGGCCTTCGCGGTGAGGCCGTGGACCGTGCCGGCCCGGTGGGCCGTCAGGGGCTGTTCCATCTTCATGGCTTCGAGGACCACGATCAGGTCACCTTCGGCCACAACATCGCCGTCGGACGCCGCGACCTTGACAATGGTGCCCTGCATGGGCGAGGTGAGGGCGTTTCCGCCGGCAGCCGCCGCGGTGGCGCCGGCCGAACGGGAGCGCTTCTTGGACTTGCCGCTCTTGGCCGTGCCGCCGCCCGCAACCGCAGCCACGGAGCCGAGCGTCGCGGGAAGGACAACCTCAAGGCGCTTGCCGCCGACCTCGACCACAATGCGCTGGCGCTCACCGGCGTCGTGCGTTTCAGTGTTGGCGCCGTCCGCGGACCAGGCCGGAATGTTGTTCACGAACTCGGTTTCGATCCAGCGGGTGTGCACGCTGAACGGACCCTCGGCAGGGGCGAACGCGGGGTCGGTGACGATCGCGAGATCGAAGGGGATGACAGTGGGGATGCCTTCCACCACCATCTCCTCGAGGGCGCGGCGTGAACGCTGCAGTGCCTGGGCCCGGGTGGAACCGGTGACAATCAGCTTGGACAGCATCGAGTCGAAGTTGCCGCTGATGACATCGCCCTGCTCAATGCCCGAGTCGACGCGGACGCCGGGACCCGTGGGGTTCTTCAGGGTGCTGACGGTGCCCGGTGCCGGCATGAAGTTGCGGCCCGGGTCTTCGCCGGTGATGCGGAATTCGAAGGAGTGGCCGCGGACTTCGGGGTCGTCGTAGCCGAGCGCTTCGCCGCGGGCGATGCGGAACTGCTCGCGGACGAGGTCGATGCCCGTGACTTCCTCGGAAACGCAGTGCTCCACCTGGAGGCGGGTATTGACCTCGAGGAAGGAGATGGTGCCGTCCTGGCCCACCAGGAACTCGCAGGTGCCGGCGCCCAGGTAGTTGGCTTCCTTCAGGATCGCCTTGGACGATTCGTAGAGGCGCTTGTTCTGTTCTTCGCTTAGGTAAGGAGCCGGGGCTTCTTCGACCAGCTTCTGGTTGCGGCGCTGCAGCGAGCAGTCGCGGGTGGAGACCACCACCACGTTGCCGTAGGCATCGGCGAGGCACTGGGTCTCGACGTGGCGGGGCGCATCCAGGAAGCGCTCGATGAAGCACTCGCCGCGGCCGAAGGCGGCGATGGCCTCGCGGACGGCCGATTCGAAGAGTTCGGGGATTTCCTCCAGCGTGCGGGCCACCTTGATGCCGCGTCCGCCGCCGCCGTAGGCAGCCTTGATGGCCACGGGGAGGCCGAATTCCTGGGCGAAGGCCAGGATCTCGTCGGCGGATTCCACGGGGTCGGCGGTGCCGGGGACCAGCGGGGCGCCGACCTTTTCGGCGATGTGGCGGGCCTGGACCTTGTCGCCCAGCGCGGAGATCGCGGCGGGGGACGGGCCGATCCAGGTGATGCCGGCGTTGATCACCTTGGCGGCGAACTCGGCGTTCTCGGCCAGGAAGCCGTAGCCGGGGTGGATGGCGTCGGCGCCGGACTGCTTGGCCACCTCGATCAGCTTGTCCATGACCAGGTAGGATTCCGCAGCGGTGTTGCCGCCCAGGGCGTAGGCCTCGTCCGCCAGGCGGACGTGCAGGGCATCGCGGTCGGGGTCGGCGTAGACGGCTACGGAGGCGATGCCTTCGTCCCGGGCTGCACGGATGATGCGGACCGCGATTTCGCCGCGGTTGGCAATCAAGACCTTGGTGAGAGGGCTGGAAATGGGCTGCGCCGGGTTAGCTGACAAGTTGACTCCTTCTGTCCTCCAAGGAGACTAGCGCGGTTTTGAGGGTTCCGCCCATATTGATGGGGGATTCCGTGTGTGAAGGGGCGATGCTTTGTAGGGTTGCTACAAAGAGGGGTGTGCGGGCCGCAGAAGCAAGGAAAGAAATACCTCCCCTGCCTTCTCCACCTCGAAACCCTTCCGTTGGTAGAGGGCCAGAGCTGCGGGATTCCCGCGTGCAACCGTCAGGCGGACGTCCAGCCAAGCAGTGCCCGCAGCCTCGCAGAGATTGTCGAGGAGCCGCCCGCCCAGGCCGGCGCCGCGGAATTCCGGCAACAAGGCGAAATCCACCAGCCGTACCTCGCGCGTGCTCCAGGCAGTCCACATCCTGCCGGCCGGAACGCCGTCGAACTCCACAATGGCGTTTCCGTATCCGCCCCACAGGCCCGACCATTGCTGGTCCTGCGTTCGCTGCTGCATCTGCTGCAGCGCCGGAGGGAGGAACTCGCGCCCCGGCGCCGCGGAAATGAAGAGGCGGAGCAGGAAGGCGGCATCGCTTCCCTCGGGCGAACGGAAGCGAAGCTTGCCCAGCGCCGGGGCGGCACCGCCTAGTTCCGCGATGGGAAGATGCCTTCCAGAGCAATCACGTAGTTGAGCACCAGGGAAGGTTGGATGTTCTCGAACGGTAGCCCTGAACCGGCAGCCTGCGTCGGCGCCAGGCTCACGCCCGAGTCCGGGGGGCCGTATGAGCCGCCCGGAGCAGGTGCCATTCCCGCTGCGGGACGGTCCGTTGTTTCAGCCGTGGAAGCGAATGCTCCGCCATGGGTGTGCGGCGGCAGGTTTGAGGCCAACAGCTGAGTGGTTTCCTGTCCCAAGGTCTCGCCTTGCACATAACTGGACAGCCCGGGACCCTGACCGGAATGCAACGCCGCACGGCCCCGCAAGTCGGGGAGGGCAAAAGTGGATTGCCCGTTCCCGCCGTACATAGTACCGAGCAGGGAAAAGAGCGCCGTGTTCTGTGAGATCGACAGGAGTTGGCCATTGCAGTACGCCCAGCCGCGCGGCTCGAAGTTGAATCCAACAAGCCGGATTTCTCCGATGAACGGTTCACTCATGGGTCTGGTCCTTTGCTACTGGGGGCGTGAGATTGGCGCCCCGCCTGTCGATGACAGCGGTGGCTTTCGCGCCGCTGTGGGTGATGAAGAGTTGCACGGCACCGCTGCGAGGGTGGCTGATCTCCAGGGACTCAGTGGGAAGCTGGCCTCGAACCAGTCCAAAAGCCAGCCTGTACCGCTCGGCTGAATCCTCGAGCTCGCCAAGTCGTGCGTCCTGCCGAAGATCCGTCACATTCTCCAGCACGACGACGGCGGGACCGGCCTGCAGCTCTTGGCCCACCAGCGGCGTCCAGTTGGACATCGCGAAGACGTCCGGTTCGGAAGCCTGGGTCACCAGCGGATACGCGGCAGCGAAGACCACCGCGGCCGTGCCGCCCGTCAGCAGCGTCCTGCGGCTGAGTTTGTAGTTGCCCTTCATCGATCAGCCTGCGTTGAAGCCGAGTGAGAAACGAAGGTTCTTGACCGCAGCGCCGTTGGCGTGCGTCACCTTGATGCTCACACTTTGCCCCGCAGCAACTGCAGCAGTCGCTGCGGCATTGCTGCACGTCGTGGCCGCTGCTGCAACCGAACACGTCAGTGCTGTGTCGGTTCCCGCCACGACTACCGTGACGGTTACCGCCGGGCCGGTGCTGACGTTCGACGTCAGGCCCTTGAGCGTCCCGGACCTGGGCATGGTGATGGCGGCATCCGCTTCAGCCGGTGCGACTCCCGAGCTCCCCGAGAGCGGAAGGTAGCCGATGGTGTCGACAGGATCGATGAACCGCACCGATCCGGTGAAGACCGGCGGCGGCCCGTCAGCGCCCGGGGCGCCCTGGGCACCGGTTGCACCGGTTGACCCGGCGGCACCTTGGGCCCCGGTTGCGCCCGTGGCGCCTTGGGCACCGGCAGGTCCTTCGGGCCCAATCGGGCCCGCCGGACCAATCAACGATTGTCCGGTACCAGGCCAGGCCCCCGCCGACTTGGGGCCATAGATCCTGTAGTCAGAAAGGTTGAGATAGAAGTCGCCGTCCTTGCCAACGGAGGATATCGGCGCGCCCGCTCCACTGAGAATGCTGTTTCCGTCGGTTCCCGGCAGCCCATTGCTGCCCGTCGCGCCGGTGTCGCCCTTGGCGCCGGTGTCGCCCTTGGCTCCGGTGGCGCCCGTGTCGCCGGTGGCGCCCGTTGCGCCCGTCGCGCCGGTGTCGCCCTTGGCTCCGGTGGCGCCTGTTGCGCCGGTGGCGCCGGTTGCACCCGTTGCGCCGGTGTCGCCCTTGGCTCCCGTGGCGCCTGTTGCGCCTGTCGCACCCGTGTCGCCTGTGGCGCCGGTTGCCCCCGTGGCGCCGGTCGCCCCCGTGGCGCCTGTTGCTCCAGTAGCGCCGGCCGCGCCAGCCGCTCCTTGGTTCCCGTCAGTCCCGGCGGCACCGTCCGAGCCCGTGGCGCCGGTGTCGCCGTCGGCGCCGTTTTCACCCGGGTCGCCCTTTGGGCCTGCCGGACCTGCCGGACCTTGGGCTCCGGCAGCGCCGGAAGGACCCGCCCCGCCGGCCGCCGAGACATTGGCATCCTTGCCCCATGAGACCGCAATGGTGCCGTTGTCGCAGTTCTTCTTGTCAGTTCCCAACGAAACTGAACTAATGGTTCCCTGCTGGGTGTTGAGGCAGGCACTGAACGTACCGGAGTCAGCGCTGCCGTTGGAAGTGGTGCATCCTGTAGCGACAATGAGCAGCACCAATGCTGCGCTGGAAAGCCGGACCTTCCGGGACAGCGCAGAGCGCCTTTCCCGGGACTTGGATGCCAAAAAAGCAGGACTCACCCTGGACCCCCTAGAGACCATATTTGTAGTGAGGAATTCTGCCCCCAATACCGGCAGGTGACTGGCTGCCATGCTGCAATTCCTCCAAGTCCAGTCCAGGATGAACGTTAGCCGCGAGGCGCCGGAGGAACAAGGTTAAACGATAGTTTGCCCCGGCGTTACCCGGCGGCCGCTGCGGAACCGTTTGCGGCCCACAGCTCCGTGATGCTGACGTTCGCATGGCTGAGCAGTTCGCGGAGGGTGGAGATGGAGAGCCCGACGACGGCGTGCGGGTCGCCGTCCACCTTGCGGATGAAGGCCCCGCCCAGGCCGTCGATCGTGAACGAGCCGGCGCAGTGCAGCGGTTCGCCCGTGGCGATGTAGGCATCGATGTCGCCTTCGCTCATCTCGGCGAAATGGACGTCTGCGCTGGAGACCGCCCCCAGTGTGGCGCCGGTTCCCTCGGCCGTTTCTTCGGCGTCGTCCGTCTCGTCAAAGTCGGCTTCCGTGTCGCGGCAGTCCACAAGCCAGTGACCCGTGTGGAGGGTGCCCTTGGAGCCGCTCATGCGCAGCATCCGTTCCCGGGCCACCTCAGCCGTGTAGGGCTTGCCGTGGGATTCGCCGTCGAACTCGAAGACGGAATCGCAACCGATCACCAGGGCGCCCTCGGCCTCCGGCAGGGCGGCGACCGCCTCCGCCTTGGCCCGGGCCAGCAGCAGCGCGGTGTCGTGCGGGTCAGTAACGCCGTACCGCGCCTGGACTGCGTCCTCGTCCACATCGGACACCAGGACTTCGTGGTGGATGCCTGCCTCCGTGAGGAGCTTGGTGCGGGCGGGGGACTGGGAGGCCAGGATCAATCGGGTCACCGCTCAAGAATAGTATGCGCGCTGCCTGGGCTCCGGATTCCCTTCCGGCGGGAGCTCGAGCCGGAACCCGCAGCGGCAACGGAGGACCTTCGAGGGGCCGAGGTTTCCCGGTGGGTCCTGGAGCCGGGTGGCGGCATAGACTGCCGGCAGTTCGGGGGCCGACATTTTCATCGGCTCCCCGCAATGGAAGTAGTCCCCGTCGAAGTGGAGGACTCCGGAAACGATGCCCCGGTGGTCCATGATCGCTGCGGCCAGGTCGACCGCGACAGGGTGGGCGTAGAAGGAGTCGCACTCCAAGCACGTGTAGGACAGGTCCACCGCCTCGTGGCTCAATGGCCTGACCGGCGCGATGCCGTCCACCATGAGATGGGCGTCGCTTCGGCAGCCGGAGCACCAAGGCCGGCCCCGCGAACGATCGGCGTTGTCAGCGGCAGGGGTTGCGGAGATAGTCGTCATTCGCCATATTCCTCTTCATCGAGTGAATTGCGCGTTCAATGGCGCGGTGAGTGCCGAACTGTCGCTCAGGAGTACCAGTGCCACCCGGGCGGTGCCCAGCCGGTGGGGACCCGGTGACTGCCGGTTTCCCCGCACCTGACGCAGGTGTAGCTGGCTGACGGCGGCAGGAGCCCGCTTCCGTCCGTGGCGTAGACCTCCGGAATGTAGTCAAGGAAACTCAGTGAGGTGCCGGGGCCGCAGCGCCCGCAGGCCGGCGCCTTGGGCTGTCCCTCGGGCATGCGGTCATGGTCGGAAGGCCGGCGTCCGGCGTCTGCAAGAGTCATCTGTGTCCCTCGTATCCTCATCGCTCCCAGGCCACGCAACCGGCTCTGCCAGATCCCTGAGCCCCCGGATCTGAACGGATCCGGCGCCCTGCGACGAAGCAGCAGGCTCGCTGCGCTCCGACGGACAGGGCGGTTGGCGTGTGGTGGATCTCACCTTATGTCACGATTTGGTAAAGCGACACGCCCGAAGGAAAAGAGATAGTTAGCTATCAATTGCCTCGGGTGCTGTTCCCGCCCTGGGACACTAGCTCCTTCTCGGGGGTCTTGGTTCCCGTCCGGCTCAGGCTCGCACCCTCCACATCGACGTCGGGCAGGGTCCGGTCCAGCCAGCGCGGCAGCCACCAGGCCTTCTCGCCCAGCAGGTACATCACAGCCGGGACGATGGTCATGCGCACTACGAAGGCATCCACCAGCACGCCGAACGCCATGGCGAAGCCGAGCGGGCGGACCATGGTCAGGTGGCTGAAGATGAAGCCCGCGAACACGCTGACCATGATGATCGCGGCGGCCGTCACCACGGCGGCAGCGTGGCTGAAGCCGCTCCGGACGGCGTGCTTGGCGCTTTCACCGTGCATGAACGATTCGCGCATGCCGGAGGTGATGAAGACCTGGTAGTCCATGGCCAGGCCGAACAGGACGCCGATCAGGATGATCGGCAGGAAGCTCAGCACGGCGCCCGGGTTGGCGACGTCGAACACGGCGCCCAGCCAGCCCCACTGATACACGGCCACCACGGCACCGAACGCCGCGGCGAGCGAGAGCAAGAAGCCGCCCGTGGCGAGCAGCGGCACCACGATGGAGCGGAACACCAGCAGGAGCAGGATCAGTGACAGCCCGACGACGATCGCCAGGTAAGGGGGCAGCGCGGCGCCCAGCTTGGCTGAGACGTCGATGTTGCCGGCGGTCTGGCCCGTGAGCCCGATCGTGGCGCCCGTGGTGCCACGGATCTCCGCTCCCTTGGCGCGGAGCTCGGAGACAACCTGGACGGTGCTGGCGCTGGCGGGGCCTTCCTTGGGGATGACCTGGAACACGGCCGTGCGGCGGTCATCGCTGAGGGCGAGTGGAATGGCGGCAATGACGTTGTCCACGCTGCGGAGCTCGTCCGCGACGTCGAACTGCTTGTTCCTGGCCTCGTCTTCACTGAGGCCGGCGGGGAACTCGCCCACCACTACGATGGGGCCTGTCATGCCCTCGCCGAAGCTCCGGCGGGTGAGGTCGTAGGCCTTGAAGGCCTGCGAATCGACCGGTTCGGAGCCGCCGTCGGGCAGGGCGAGCCGCAGCTGCGCCGCCGGAAGCGCCAGGACGCCCAGCAAAACGACGCCGGCCAGCAGTGCGGTCCACGGGTGGCGAGTCACCAGCCCGCCCCAGCCACCGCTGCTGCGCTTCTCGTCGCGTTCCAGGTCCGCGGCCGCATGGCCGGGTTCGGCGTTGTGGCGTTCAGCCTTGGCCCAGGCCCGCTTGGAGATCAGCCTGCGGCCGATAAGTGAGAGGACGGCGGGGGTCAAGGTCAAGGACACGACGACGGCGACTGCCACCGTTGCGGCGGCGGACAGGCCCATGACGGCCAGGAACGGGAGTCCGGGCACCACGAGCGCGGCGAGCGCGATGACCACGGTGAGGCCGGCGAAGAGCACGGCGTTGCCTGAGGTGCCGGTGGCGAGGGCCGCCGATTCCTCGGGGTCCATGCCGGCGAGCAGCTGCCCTCGGTGGCGGTTGACGATGAAGAGTGAGTAGTCGATCCCGACGGCCAGGCCCAGCATGAGGGCCAGCATGGGCGAGATGGAGCTCATGTCCACCACGCCCGTCAGGGCGAAGGTCCCGCCGACGCCCACGGCGACGCCGATGAGGGCCATTAGCAGCGGCAGTCCGGCGGCAATGAGTGTTCCCAGCATGACGATAAGGGCCAGGGCCGCGACGGCGATGCCGACGATTTCCGAGACGCCGAACAACTGCGAGACGTCCTCGGTGATTTCCTTGCTGGCCAGCGCCGTGACGCCTTCGGAGGAGACGCCGTGCACGATGTCCTGGACCTGCTGGCGCACGGCCGGGGTCAGGCCGTTGATGGAGGTCTTGAACTGGACCTGGGCGATGGCGGCCTTGCCGTCGGCGGAGACGAAGCGCATGCCTTCGGATGCGGTGAGCTGCCGCTTGCCGAGCGCCAGGGCGGCGGCGCCGTCCGCCGCTTCCTTGGCTCCGGCGTCGAGCTTTGCCTGGCCTTCCGCGAGCTGCGCGCGCTGGGGCGCCAGCTGCGCCTGGATGGCCTCTGCCGGCAGTCCGGCCGCAGCCATCTGCTGCTCCGCGGCCGCCAGCTGGGCCTGGCCGCCGGCAAGCTGCGTGCGCGCGGCCTCCAGTTCGGCCTGGCCTGCTGCGAGCTTGGCCTCTGCTGCGGAGATTTCCGCCGGGGCCGCGTCCAGCTGTGCCTGCGTTTCAAAGGGGTCTACCGTGCCCTGGACGTCGGGCAGCGTTCGGAGTTCCTTCAGGGCGGCCCCGACGGCGGCCTTTCCTGCCGGAGTAAAGCCTGCCTCGCCGGCCTCGAAGACGATGCCGGCGGAGCCGCCTGACGACTCCGGCAGCTCCTTTTTGAGCTTGTCCAGCATCTGCTGGGTCTCGGTGCCGGGGATCTGGAAGTTGTTGGACATGGTGCCGTGGAAGGCCGCGGCCGCGCCGCCAACGCCCAGGAGGACAGCAAGCCACAGGGAGATCACCAGCCAGCGGTGCCGGTAGGAGAATGTGCCGAGCCGGTACAGGAGAAGTGCCATGTCAGAACCGTTCTGTGGTGGAGGACGTGGAAGGTCGGGCGGCGGGCGCGTCCTGCGCCGCGAAGCCTGAGCCGAGCAGGCCCATGGCGTCAATGAGGTATTGGCGGAGCCGTGTCAAGGAAGCGGCGGAGAGGTCGGAACCGCTTTCCTCGAACCAGACGGTCATGGCCGCCTTGCCGCAGGAGATCACGGAACCGGCCAGCGCCCGGAGGTAGAGCTCGTTGGCATGGGGGCCGAACCGCTCACGCGCGGCGTCGATGATCTGGCTGGTGCAGTGGTCCCAGGCCTCCAGCTCGGAGCGGGCCAGGGAGGCGTTTTCCTGCGTGAGACTGAAGAACTCGGCCATGGGGGCGATGGTCGCGGGATCGGCCAGGGCCATGAGTGCGGCCTGTGCCGACTCCAGGACGGGCTCGCTGGCGGGTCGCAGCCGGAACTGTTCGAGGGCGCGGTCCAGGAAGCCATCGGCGACGGAGGCCATGGCGGCTTCGAAGCTCGAGTAGTAGTTGAAGAAGGTGCGGCGGGAAATGCCGGCGGCGGCCGCGATGTCCTCCACCGTGAACTGGCCAACGCCCTTTTCGCGGAGCAGGCCCAGCGCGGCCATGGAGATGGCGCGCCGCGTGGCCGCTTTGTTGAGTTCGCGGCGTGACGGGGCAGCGGGGTCGCTGCCGTCAAGGACGTCGAGGCTGCTTGGAGGATTCACATACTTACACTAAGTGCAATTTTGCACTCTGCGCAAGTTGATCTCCTCTGCTTCCGTTCCGGCTACTTACGGAAGCGGTTCTTTAAGGTGACTAAGGCTGGGTTGGGGGCTTTGTATGTTCTTGACCGACACAGGGGTGCACGGCATGGCCACCGCCTCCGCGATTGGGCGCTCACAACAACTCACTTTCGAAGATGTTCAGCGCCGTACCGACGGCGAGCCAATCAGCCTGCTTGTCTCCGATATTGAAGGACCTCAAGGGGCATCGAAAGGTCGCAGCCCACTATGGAAAGGCTGTGACGGGGAAGCAGACGCGGAGCGGGTGATCGACCCCTTGAAGTCTGCAATACCATGGGACCATTGATGCAGTATCTCTCTGGAGAGCCACGATGAGCATCACCGATTATCTCGTTATTGGGGCGGGTGCGAGCGGTCTCGCATTCGCGGACGCTCTGCTCCACGAATCAGACGCCGAGGTCCTGCTTGTCGATCGGCGGGCGGAGGTCGGCGGCCACTGGCGCGATGCCTATTCCTTTGTGCTGCTCCACACGCCGTCGGCTTACTACGGCGTCAACTCGTTGCGGCTCGGCCGAAACCGAATCATCGAGTCTGGCCGCAACGCGGGCTTCTACGAGCAGGCCACCGGTGCCGAGGTCTGCGCATACTTCGAGACCGTGCTGGCCCGTCAGCTGCAGTCATCCGGACGAGCGCAATTCCTCGGCCGGACCGGGTTCCTAGACCACCACGACGGCATCGCCCGTATCCGCCACCTGGAGACCGGCGAAGTCGAGGAGGTCGTTGTACGCCGCCGCATCGTGGACGCCCGATACCAAGAGGCATCCGTACCGGCCACTCACACGCCGTCGTATACCGTCGATCCGGACGCTGCTTTCGCGCCGGTCGGAATGCTGCCCGAGCGCGCCGGTGACTATCGCGAGTTCATCGTCATCGGCGCCGGCAAGACCGCGGCTGATGCATGCCTGTGGCTGCTCGACGCCGGGACCGACCCCGACCGGATCCGCTGGGTAAGGCCGCGAGAAATGTGGTTCACCAATCGAGCGGGTATGCAGCCTCTCGAACAGGTCGCGTCGATCCTGAACGGCCTGGCCGACGACGCCGAGGCGGGCGCCCACGCGCGAGACGTCGTCGACATGTGCCACCGGCTGGAGGATGTCGGCAGGCTTATGCGACTCGACCCCAGTGTCGAGCCCACGATGTACCGGGGCACCATGCTGAGCAGGCCGGAGCTGACGGCGCTGCAGCAGATCGGCAACGTGATCCGCCTTGGACATGTTGAGGCCGTCGGCGTGGACCGCCTGCGGCTGACGGCAGGCGGCGTGACCGCCGCCCGGCACACGCTGGTCGTCGACTGCTCGGCGCGCGGGCTGTCCGCATCCCCGCCGGTGCCGATCTTCGTCGACAACACCATCCGGCTTCAGCAGTTACGGCACAACTCGCCGACGTTCAACGCGGCGCTCCTCGGCTTCATCGAGGCCCATCGAGACGACGCTGCGGAGAAGAACCGCCTGGCTCCGCCGAACCCCTACGCCAACACGCCCCGCGACATGGCCTCGATGTTCACCCGAACCTGGGTCACCGAGCGACTTTGGCAGGGCGAAGCCGATATCCGCCACTGGATCGAACAAAGTCGGCTGAACCTGCTGTGCGGCCTGGCGGAAAGGACGGGAGACGTTGCGGCCAAAGCGGCCGCCGGGCGCTTCACGAACCACGTTGCCGACGCGATCGCGCGACTGCCACAGCTTGCCTGATGGGCCAGCGAACTCACGCGTCGCGAAGTCAGGCTAAGCAATCGGGGGGGGCTCCATCCACGACCCCACCGATCCCGTGGGCCAGCTCCTCTTCAGCGTCCTGGCCATGGTCGCCGAATTCGAAGCCGGCCTGATCCGGGCACGGACCAGGGAAATGCAGGCCGCTACGACGCACGGCAAAACCCCATGAAACCACGGCCGGCCATAACCAGCCGAGAATCAAAACACTGACGAATACAGACCACTTGAACAACGGCCGCTACAGTAAGCCACCCCGACTGCCCCGATTTTCCGGGCCTCGGCGAGCATCCGGGCCAATAATGTCGGTGCCTGCTGGGAGAGTGTGGACATGGACGGGATTCAGGAAGTGCGGACCACTCCGGGAGTGGCGCCTGCACGTTCCCGTGTTCCGGAGACACCTGCCCCGGAGACTCCTCGGCACGGGGACTGCATGCAGCATCTCATCACCGCGGTGGGCTCACTCCGCACGGGCACCAGCAGCGGCGAACTGGTCGATCAGCTGCGTGGGCTGGAGGACCTGAAGTCAGCGATTGCAGCCCTCCAGGCCAAGGTTGCTGTCGCTTTTGACCTCGCGCAGCGCCGCGAGCAGGCCCAGGCCGGCGTACCAACGTCTGAGCAGGGCCAGGGCGTGGCGGCGCAGATTGCGCTCGCCCGGCGGGAATCCCCCAGCCGTGGATCCCGGCTCCTCGGCCTCGCCAAGGCTCTTGTCACCGAAATGCCACGCACCATGGCTGCCCTGGAAACGGGGCAATTGAACGAGTGGCGGGCAACTTTGTTGGTCAAGGAGACAGCTTGCCTCAGCGCTGTGGATCGTTGCGCCGTGGACGAGGAACTCGCGGCCGACGCCGGGACATTCTCAGGCGCTGGAGACCGGGCTATCATCGCTGCCGCGAGGGCCGCTGCCTACCGCAAGGACCCACGCTCCGTGACCGAACGGGCCAGTCGCGCTGCGGCCGAACGGCACGTCAGCCTGCGCCCGGCACCTGACACCATGACCTACCTGACCGCGCTGCTCCCGGTGGCCGAGGGCGTGGCCGTGCACTCTGCGCTCAGCCACCAGGCAGACTCGCTCCGCTCGGACGGTGACCCCCGCAGCCGCGGCCAGGTCATGGCGGACACCCTTGTTGAACGGCTCACCGGCACGCTCGGGGGTGTCTCCAGCATCGAGATCCAGCTGGTCATGACGGACCGCACGCTGTTCCAGGGCGACAGCGAGCCGGCACGCCTGAGGGGCTACGGAGTTGTTCCGGCCGGATGGGCGAGGTCCGTCCTGGCTGAAAGAACCGCCGGGCCGGATCAGGACTTCGAGGTGTGGGTGAGGCGTCTCTACACGGCACCGGGCAACAGCGAGCTTCTTGCCACTGATTCCAAGGCGCGCCTCTTCCCACGCAGGATGCGACGCTTCATCGAAGCGCGGGATGACACCTGCCGCACCCCGTACTGCGACGCGCCCATCAGGCATATCGATCACATCGTCCCCTGGCGTTCCGGTGGGACCACAGCGCTGCAGAACGGCGCCGGACTGTGCGAACAGTGCAACCACACCAAGGAAGTCAGCGGGTGGACAGTGAAGCCGCTGACCGGGAACCGGCACTCACTGGAAATCAGCACGCCCACCGGACACAGCTACCAATCGACAGCACCGCCCTTACCCGGGCACCGGCATGCCGCAACGTCATTACCCGCAGCCTCAGCGGCTACACTGACGTTGCCCACAGCGTCGGGCGCCGCAACGCCGCCGCTCAAGACGTCGCCGCCCACAGCGTCGGGCGCCGCAACGCCGTCGCTCAAGACGTCGCCGCCCACAACGGCGATACCGCAGTCACGAAGCCACCGGCGCCGGCACCGCAAGCGTGCCAAGGCGCTCAAGTACGCCCGCCGCACCAGACCGTTGGCCGCCTAATACTTGAAGGAACGAGGAACGAGGAACGAGGAACGAGGAACGAGGTACGGGGAGGGAAGGTCCGTGGAGGGGGCAAGTTACGCAGCAGGGCCTAGAACTGCTGCGGGGGAGCCGGCGGGGCGGGCTGGGCGGGCTGAACTGGCGGCGTCGGCTGGGCTGCGGCTTTGCTCAGGTAGACCGACTGGCCAGTGGCGCCGGGTTCGCCCTCACCCAGCGGGATCGCAAACACCGCCGTGCCGTAGGCACACACCTCGGTCCAGTTGGTGCCCATCTCGGACGTGTCGAAGCGCATGGCGAGGATGGCGTTGGCGCCGCGCTGCTGCGCCTCGGCCACCATGCGGGACATGACTTCCTGGCGGCTTTCATACAGTGCCTTGGTCATCTCGGGCAGCTCGCCGCCGCCCAGGGAGCGGAAGCCCGCGAGCATCTGTGAGCCGATGTCCCGCGAGCGGACGGTGAGGCCCATGACCTCGCCGAAGACGGCGTCGATCCTGTGGCCCGGGATCTCATTGGAAGTGACGATCAACATGCTCCCGAGCCTACCCAGAAACCGCCCGTTAACGGACGAATCACCCGGGCATGGCCCGGGTGATTCGTCGTCCAGCGGTGAGCTTCCGCCTATGCCTTGCTGTCGGCGAGCTCGCGGGCCCCGCCGTCGTTCGTTCCGCCGTCGTTCGTTCCGGCGTCGGAGTCACCGGGCGCTGCCTCCACGGAGGAATCGGCGTCGGACGTGTCGTCGATGAACGGCGTGCCGTTGCGCGGCGCGTTGTACAGCGACTCGTCCAGGATGCCCTGGCGCTTGGCCACGATGGCCGGGACCAGTGCCTGGCCAGCGACGTTGACCGCCGTGCGGCCCATGTCCAGGATCGGGTCAATCGCCAGCAGGAGGCCGACGCCGGCCAGCGGCAGTCCCAGCGTGGAGAGGGTCAGCGTCAGCATGACGACGGCGCCGGTGGTGCCTGCCGTTGCTGCGGAGCCCAGGACGGAGACCAGCACGATCAGCAGGTACTGGCTGAAGTCCAGGTTGATCCCGAAGAACTGGGCCACGAAGATCGCGGCGACGGCCGGGTAGATGGCCGCGCAGCCGTCCATCTTGGTGGTGGCGCCCAGCGGCACCGCGAAGGAGGCGTAGCCGCGGGGGACGCCCAGGCTGCGTTCGGTGACGCGCTGCGTGAGCGGCAGCGTGCCGATCGAGGAGCGGGAGACGAAGGCCAGCTGCACAGCAGGCCACACCCCGGAGAAGTACTGCTTGACGGACAGGCCGTGGGCGCGGACCAGCACCGGGTAGAGGCCGAAGAGCACCAGGGCCAGGCCCACATAGATGGCCACGGTGAACTTGCCCAGGGCGCCGATGGTGTCCCAGCCGTAGATGGCCACGGCGTTTCCGATCAGGCCGATGGTGCCGATCGGGGCAACGCGGATGATCCACCACAGCACCTTCTGGATGACGGCCAGGGCGGAAGCGTTGAGGTTCAGGAACGGTTCTGCCTGCTTGCCCACCTTCAGCGCGGCGATGCCGACGGCGATGGCGATCACCAGGATCTGCAGCACGTTGAAGCTGACGGAGGTGCTGACCGTGGTGGCGGCGGAGGCGCTTTCGGTCACCGTGGAGCTGGCGCCGAGACCGAGGAAGTTCTTGGGGAACAGGCCGATGAGGAAGGACCACCAGTCACCGGTCTTGCCGGCGTACTTGGCTTCCTGCGTAATGCCGGTGTTGGCGCCGGGCTGCAGCAGCACGCCCAGGCCGATGCCGATGAGCACCGAAACGAGGGAGGTGATGGCGAACCAGAGCAGGGTGTTCCACGCCAGCTTGGCGGCGTTGGAGACCTGGCGCAGGTTGGCGATGGAGCTGACCACCGCGGTGAAGATGAGGGGGACGACGGCGGTCTGCAGCAGCGAGACGTAGCTCGAGCCGATGGTCTGCAAGGTGGCACCGAGGCCGTTGGGGGCAGTCTTGGTGCTGCCGGTGTACTTGGCGATCAGGCCGAGGGCCAGGCCGATGACCAGGGCCGCGACGATCTGGACGCCGAAGGATCCTGCCCATTTGGGGAGCCGGGGCGCGGTCTTACCGGCGGCTGGGGTGGTGTTGGTTGATGTGCTCACGGGAACACGCTAGGTGCACGCCAAATAACAGAGCGAACGGACGTTTAGAAATATGACGCGCCACATGAAGGGGCGGCCGCCCCGGGCATCCCGGAACGACCGCCAAATCAATGAAACTTCAAGTTATTCCATGGCTCCCTGTGGCATTTGTCTCAGGGGCCAGTGTCCAAAAGGCTCAGCCCAGCAGCGCCCGCCGCAGCGTATCGAGGCCAACGGAGCCGATGTTCAGGGCCTTGCTGTGGAAGGACTTCAGCTCGAAGCCGTCGCGGGTCTCCAACTCGGCACGGATCTGCTCCCAGAGGCGCTGGCCCACCTTGTAGGACGGGGCCTGGCCCGGCCAGCCGAGGTAACGGGTGAACTCGAACTGCAGCTGGCCTTCACTGATGTCCAGGTTGGCCTTGAGGAACTCGAAGCCCTTCTCCGGGGTCCAGGTGCCGGATCCCCAGCGTTCCGGCACGGGCAGTTCCAGGTGCACGCCGATGTCGAAGACCACGCGGGCCGCCCGCATGCGCTGGCCGTCCAGCATGCCCATGTGGTCGCCCGGATCCTTCAGGTATCCCAGCTCCAGCATGAGCTGCTCCGCGTACAGGGCCCAGCCTTCGCCGTGGCCGGACACCCAGCAGACGTTCCGGCGCCAGTTGTTCAGCAGCTCGCGCCGGTATGTGGCGGTGGCCACCTGCAGGTGGTGCCCCGGCACGCCTTCGTGGAAGACGGTGGTGGTTTCGGACCAGGTGGTGAAGGTGTCCTCGCCAGCCGGCACGGACCACCACATGCGTCCGGGCCGGGAGAAATCGTCCGAGGGGCCGGTGTAGTAGATGCCGCCCTCGTCGGTGGGGGCGATCATGCACTCGAGGGTCTTCATGACCTCCGGGATGTCGAAGTGGACGTCGGCCAGTTCGGAGATGGCGCGGTCCGAGAGGTCCTGCATCCAGGCCTTGAGCTTGTCGGTGCCCTTGATCTGCCGTGCAGGATCGTTGTTGAGGATGGCCTTGGCTTCCTCGATGGTGGCCCCCGGCTTGATCTGCCCGGCCACGCGCTCCTGTTCGGTGATGAGCCGTTCGAGCTCCTGCACGCCCCAGGCATAGGTCTCTTCCAGGTCCACCGTGGCGCCGAGGAACGAGCGCGAGGCCCGGGCATAGCGTTCGCGGCCCACTGCGTCCTTCTCCGGGGCCGCGGGCAGGAGCTCGTCCGCGAGGAAGGCGGCAAGGGCGGTGTAGGCCGCGCGCGCGGCGGAAGTTCCGGCGTCGAGCCTTTCCTGCAGGTCCGCAGGCAGCGGGGCGCCGTCCAGACGGGCGTCCCTTGCAAGTTTGGCGAAGAAGCCGTCCGCGGCGGCGTAGCGGCCGCACTGCTCGATGACGATGCGCACCTGCCGGGCGGCGGCCACCTTGCCTGCGTCCCTGGCGGAGCGCAGCGAGGCGATGTAGCCCTCCAGCGCGGCAGGGACGTTGGCCGCACGGCCGGCGATGTGGCCCCACTGCTCGGCGGTGTCCGTCGGCATGAGGTCGAAGATGGCCCGGATGTCCTGGGCGGCAGAGGCGATGTTGTTCAGCTCGGCGGCATGCCAGCCGGAGGCGTGGATTTCCAGGTCCAGGCCCAGGCGTTCGCGCATCGCGTCCAGCGTGACGACGTCGGATTCGTCGGCCGGCTCAAGTGCCGCGAGCTTGTCCAGGGTTTCCCTGGCCGCGGCAGCCAGGGCCTCGGCCCCGGCGGGGGAGTAGTCGGGATATTCGGTCTCGTGTCCAGGCAGGCCGAGGATGGTGGCGAAGCTTGGATTGAGCGCCAGGAGCGTGTCTGTATACGCGTCGGCGACGGCATCGATGTCTGTCTTCGGGCGCACGGGAGCTGTGTTTGCAGTAGTCACCCGAAGAGCCTAACGGCGCGGCCTGCCCGGTCAAAGGGTTTCGAGGCGGCGATTCGGGCGGCTAGCCGCGGCTGCGCTTCCAGGCGCCCGGCCCCGGCGTGGGGGACAGGCGGAGCTGCTGCCGGCGCACCCAGTGCCGGGTGCTCGGCTGCCGGGGAGCCGCCGACGCCGGAGAAGACAGAGAGGCGACGACGGCGGCCAGCGCCGCCAGTTCCTCGGGCGTCGGTTCGCCCTTGACCACCGAAAGGAACGTGGTGGCTTGCTGTGTGCTGGCGTCCGGGCTCACAGGGGGATGTTCCCGTGCTTCTTGGTAGGCAGGCTGGCGCGCTTGTCGCGCAGTGCGCGCAGGCCCTTGATGATCTGCAGCCGGGTGTCCGACGGTGCGATCACCGCGTCCACGTAGCCCAGTTCTGCCGCCTGGTACGGGTTGAGGAGCTCTTCCTCGTACTGTCGCACCACGTCGGCACGCTTGGCCTCGACGTCGCCGCCGGCCTCGGCAACCGCGGCGAGATCGCGGCGGTACAGGATGTTGACGGCACCCTGGGCGCCCATGACGCCGATCTGGGCCGTGGGCCAGGCGAGGTTGAGGTCCGCGCCGAGCTTCTTGGAGCCCATCACGATGTACGCGCCACCGTAGGCCTTGCGGGTGATGACGGTCAGCTTCGGCACGGTGGCCTCGGCGAAGGCGTAGAGCAGCTTGGCGCCGCGGCGGATGATGCCCTGGAATTCCTGGTCCTTGCCGGGCAGGAAGCCGGGGACGTCCACCAGGGTGATGATGGGGATGTTGAAAGCGTCGCAGTGGCGGACAAAGCGCGCGGCCTTTTCGGAGGCCGCGATGTCCAGCGTGCCGGCGAACTGCATGGGCTGGTTGGCCACGATGCCTACCGTGTGGCCTTCCACGCGGCCGTAGCCGATGATGACGTTGGGCGCGTAGAGGGACTGCATCTCCAGGAAGTGCGCGTCGTCCACGATCTGCTCGATGACCTTGCGTATGTCGTAGGGCTGGTTGGCCGAGTCCGGGATGAGGGCATCGAGGGCGAGGTCGTCGTCGTTGAGCTCAAGCTCCTGCTCGTGCTCCACCACGGGGGCCTCGGAGAGGTTGTTGGACGGCAGGAAGTCCAACAGCTCGCGGACGAACTCGATGGCATCCGCTTCGTCGCTGGCCAGGTACGTTGACGTACCCGTGGTGGCATTGTGCTGGCGAGCGCCGCCGAGGGTCTCCATGTCCACGTCCTCACCGGTGACGGTCTTGATGACGTCCGGGCCCGTGATGAACATGTGGGAGGTCTTGTCCACCATGACCACGTAATCGGTCAGGGCCGGGGAGTACGCGGCGCCGCCGGCACACGGGCCCATGATGAGGGAAATCTGCGGGACCACACCGGAAGCGTGGACGTTGTTGCGGAAGATGTCCGCGAACATGGCCAGCGAGGCGACGCCTTCCTGGATGCGCGCGCCGCCGCCGTCGTTGATGCCCACCACGGGGCAGCCGTTGCGGAGGGCGAATTCCTGGACCTTGACGATCTTTTCGCCGTTGACCTGGCTCAGCGAGCCGCCGTACACGCTGAAGTCCTGGCTGTAGATGGCGATGAGGCGGCCGTCAACGGTGCCGTAGCCGGACACGACGCCGTCGCCGAGGGGCTTCTTCTTCTCCATGCCGAAGGCCGTGGAGCGGTGCACCGCGAGGGCGTCGAATTCAACGAAGGAGCCTTCGTCGAGCAGGAGGTCGATGCGCTCGCGGGCGGTGTTCTTTCCGCGGGCGTGCTGCTTCTCAATCGCCTCCGGGCCGGAAGGCTGCTCTGCACGGGCCTGGCGGTCGCGGAAGTCGGCAATCTTTCCCGCTGTCGTTGTCAGATCGTGGCTCATCAAGTGTCTCCGGCTCTGTAGCTGATTTACGCTGGCTGCAATTCGCGGACGGCTTTAAGTAGCATCCGTACAAAAAACAGGCCCTGTTGGCCAGTCTAATGACGCCTTTGCCGCGAACCGCTGTAGAAACCCTACAATTTTCAGCCTCCAAGCCAAACACTTCGCTAAGTTACCCGCCGGTAACATAAGTGCGTTAGAGTGTCCCCATGACTCCAAGCAACGACGCTTCAGCCACGCCGTACCGGGCCACAGGCTCGCTCAAGGGCCGCACTATCCTCTTGTCCGGCGGAAGCCGCGGCATCGGGCTGGCCATAGCCACCCGCGCCGCCCGCGACGGCGCCAACATCGTGCTCATGGCCAAGACCGGCGAACCCCATCCGAAACTGGAGGGGACGGTCTACACTGCGGCCGAGCAACTGGTCGCCGCGGGCGGCCAGGCCCTGCCCCTCGTGGGCGATGTCCGCAACGACGGCGACGTCGCCGCGGCGGTGGCCGCCGCCGTCGAGCACTTCGGCGGGATCGACGCCGTCATCAACAACGCCTCGGCGATCGACCTCTCTCCCACGGACGCCGTGGACATGAAGCGGTACGACCTCATGCAGGACATCAACGTCCGCGGCACGTTCCTGCTGTCCAAGCTGGCGCTGCCCGCGCTCCGCGCGTCCGGCCACGGGCACATCCTCACCCTCTCTCCGCCGCTGAACCTGGACCCGAAGTGGGCCGGAATGCACCTGGCCTACACCATGGCCAAGTACGGCATGAGCCTCACCACCCTGGGCCTTGCCGAGGAACTGAAGAACGACGGCGTGGCGGTCAACTCGCTCTGGCCCTGCACGCTCATTGACACCGCGGCCATCCGGAACATGCCCGGAGGCCAGCAGATTGTCCAGGCGGCCCGCGGCCCGGAAATCATGGCCGACGCCGCCCATGCCGTGCTGACGGGCGCCAATCTGGCCGCCGGCGCCAACCCGGGCAGCGCCTCCGGCAACTTCTACACGGACGAAGAGGTGCTCCGCGCCGCCGGCGTGACCGACTTCAGCCCCTACAGCCTCGGCGCCCCCGAAGACAGGCTCGTCCCGGACATCTTCCTCTGAACCGGTCTTGTTCCGCCTGCAGGGCCGCTTCGGCGCCTAGGGACACTGCGGAGCCCGACTCGATAGGATTCAGACATGGATGCCGAACAGCCCGCCAGCAGCGAACCACGCACGCCCCGTCCCGGCTTGGCCCGTGCCGACTTGGCCCGTCCCGACTTGGACAGGGACGCACTGCTCAACGCCGATTTCCTGTCGGCCACCGGCATTTCCCGGCTGGACGTCGTGGAGTCCACAGGGTCCACCAACGCGGATCTGGTCCTGGCTGTGAGGGTGGAGCCCAAGAAATGGGCGGACCTTGCCGTGCTGACGGCCGAGCACCAGACCGCCGGCCGCGGCCGGCTGGACCGCCATTGGGAGTCGCCGGCCCGTTCGGCGGTTTCCGTGTCCGTGGTGCTGCGCCCGGTGAACGGGGACGGCCTTCCGGTCCCCACCCAGAGCTACTCCTGGCTGTCCTTGCTGGCCGCCGTGGCGCTGCGTGACGCCCTGCTGGAAACCGCCGGCCTTCCCGCCGAGATCAAATGGCCCAACGACGTCCTGGTCCGCGGCAAGAAAATTGCAGGCATCCTGGCCCAGATGACGCCGCTGGGCGACGGATCGGTGCCTGCCGTGATTCTGGGCGTTGGCCTGAACGTGACACTTGCCGAAGACGAACTGCCCGTCCCCACGGCCACGTCGGTGCTCCTGGAGGGTGCCGCCACCACGGACCGCACGGCGATCCTGAAGAGCTATCTGTCCCGCTTTGCGGCGCTGTACCGCAGTTTCTGCAACGCCGACGGCGATCCCGCGGCCGGGCTGGCCGGCGGGGCCTCCCTGCACAAGCGGGTGGAGTCGGCCATGGTGACCCTCGGCCGCGAAGTGCGGGCGCACCTGCCCGGTGACCACGAGCTGGTGGGCCACGCCTCGCGTCTGGACGAGCATGGTTCCCTCCTGGTGGTGGACCACGGCGGCCGTGAGCACGTGGTGACCGCCGGGGACGTCGTCCACCTCCGGGCCACCGACACCGGCTATGCGTAGAGACCTGCTTCCAGGGGAACAGGTGATCGTTGAGACGAGGCAACAGGCGCGCATGCTGGTGCTGCCCGCGCTGGCCTTCATCCTGTTGCCTGCCCTGGCCGCCTACGCCTGCGCCTGGATCGTGAGGGGCGGCCCGCAACGGCTGCTCCCCGCGGTGGTCACCGGCGCCTGGACACCCTGGCTGCTGGGCGTGTGCCTGGCCATCGCGGCCGTGGTCCTCAGCGGCTACAGCCTCCGCCGCGCCCTCAAATGGCGGTCCATCAGGTACACGCTGACCAGCCGCCGGATAATTGCCCGCTTCGGCATGCTTCGGCGCGGAGACTGGCAGGTCTCGCTGGCCGCCGTGCGCAGCGTGGGGGTGCGCCAGGGCCTGCTCCAACGAATGTTGCGCTCGGGGAATATATCCTTGGATACCGGGCACCCCGGCGAAACCGTCCTGAAGGACGTGCCGGAGGTCCGAAAGTTCCGGAGCTTCATTCTTGACGCGATGGACGATCTCCCCGACGGCGAGATTTTCGAGGCCGATGTGCTGACAGACTTCAGCGATGACGCTTTGCCCTGGGAACTGAGAGAAGGTGGAAGAGATGAGCGTTGAGGACCAGCAGTCCGGCAAGGACCTGGATGAGGAGTTCGACGCCGTACCCGAACCTTCCGTGGACGACGAGCCGGCCGTGCCGGCAACGAATGCTTCCCCGCCCACCGGGGTGATGTCCGCCGAGCGCCTCGCCATCAAGGCCCTCGAGGCCCGGCTCCTCGGCGGCGAACGCAAGCTCCGCCGTCGTGAAGTCGCCGCCGGTGCCGGAGTGTCGTTGCTGTCCGCCCGGAAACTGTGGCGCGCCCTCGGCTTCCCCAACCTCGGCGACGACGACGTGGCGTTCACCGAACGCGACAAGGCCGCGCTGTCCACCATCCTGGACCTGGTGCGTGCCGGGATACTGACCGAAGACGCCGCGATCTCCGTCACCCGCTCCATCGGCCAGATGACGGACCGCATGGTCGTCTGGCAGATCGAGGCGCTGGTGGAGGACATGGTCTCGGAGCAGGGCATTCCGGACGCCGTGGCCCGCAAGCGGCTGGTCACCCAGCTGCCCACCCTCATCGACGCCCTTGAGGAAATCCTCGTCTACTCCTGGCACCGCCAGCTGAACGCCGGCGTGCAGCGGCTCGCCGTGCGCGCCGAAGCCGGGCTGCAGGCCAGCGAAGAGGGCCGGGAAGGCGACGAGGACGATGCTCCGCTGCCCCTGGCGCGCGCCGTGGGCTTCGCCGACCTCGTCTCCTATACCAGCCTGTCGCGCCGGATGAACGAGAAGACCCTCGCCCAGCTGGTGCAGCGCTTCGAAAACAAGTGCGCCGAAATCATCTCGGTGGGTGGTGGCCGCCTGGTCAAGACCGTGGGCGATGAAGTCCTCTACATCGCCGAAACCCCGGCAGCGGGCGCGGAGATCTCGCTCGCCCTGGCGCAGGCCTTCACCGAGGACGAGATCCTGCCCCAGTGCCGCGTGTCCATGGTGTGGGGGCGCATCCTGTCCCGGCTTGGCGACATCTACGGGCCCACCGTGAACCTGGCCGCCCGCCTCACCACGCTGGCCCAGCCCGGGACCGTCCTGGTGGACGCCATGACGGCGGCGGCACTTGGCCAGGACGAACGCTTCGTGCTGGTGCCGCAGAAGTCCGAGAACGTGCGCGGCTTCGGCGAAATCCACCCCGTCATGCTGGCCCGCGGCCGCGGCAGGGGCCTGGTCCTGGACTGATCCCCGGCCTGAGCGGCGTTGGAGTTGCGTCTGCGGCCATGGCATAGTCGTGTCCGCAGACTTGTTTCGCCGCCGCATGGGGGACGGCGGAATGTCTTGGCCGCTGGGATCCAGCCGGCCCGGAGGGTCGCCCACAGTGCGCGGCCGTAATTGGGGGATTCGACGCCGTGATTTCTTGGCTGAAGCGTGTGTCCGGACTGAACCGTGTGTCTTGGCTGAACAACGACCCTAGGCGAAACAGCGTGCCCGCGCGCAGGACCCGGAAACGGCTCCTGGCGGGCGCCGCCGGGGTGACCGCGGCCACCGTGCTGGTCACCACCGCCGTGCTGTACCCCGGCATCAAGACCAGCGAGGTCGATCTCAACGACGGCGCCGTCTGGGTCACCAGCAAGTCGCGGAACGCCGCAGCCCGGCTCAACTATCCTTCCAAGGTGCTCGACGGAGCTGTCACCCCCGCCAGCGTTGACTTCGACATCCTGCAGCAGGCCGGCACCATCTTCGTCGACGATCAAGGCAGCAGGAACCTCAACCCCGTCAGTGCGGCCAACATGCGGCTGGGCGGGGACCGCAGGCTCCCGGCCACGGCGAAGGTGAGCCTCGGCACGCAGATGCTGGCCATCACGGACCCGGCGCAGGGCAAAGCCTGGGCCCTCCCGGCAGCGAACCTGGACAGTTTCGACCCCGGGGCTTCCACGCCGCTGCGTGACTCCAGCCGCGGCATCATCGCCGTGGTGGGCACCGACGACACCATCCACACCGTGGAGCCCGAAAGCGGCCGCATCACCAGCGGCACCGTCGACGCCGAAGGCAACGCCAAGGACACCCGCACCAGCACCATCGACCCCCTCAAGGACGCCGGCGAGCTGTCGGTCACGGTGGTGGGCGAACAGCCGGTGGTGCTGGACACGGCGTCGGGCACTGTTTTCCTGCCCGGCGGCCGGACCGTCCACCTGGCCGACGCCCGTGACGCCCGCCTGCAGCAGAGCAGTGGGGCGGCAGACGCCGTCGCGATCGCGACCCCAACAGCCCTGCTGCTCCAGCCGCTCGACGGCGGCACCGCCAAAACGGTGCAGGCAGGCGGCCGGGGCGTACCGGCCGCGCCCGTGCAGCTGGGCAACTGCGTGTACGGTGCATGGTCCGGCAGCAACACCTACGTCCGGGACTGCGCCAACGACGCCGATGACCGCCGTGCGGACGTGCCCAAGGCCAGCGCCTCGCCCAGCTACATTTTCCGCGTCAACCGGGACCTTGTGGTGCTGAACGATGTGAATTCCGGGAATGTGTGGCTCGTCAACCAGAACATGCAGCTCGTGAACAACTGGGAAGACGTGATCCCCCCGCAACAGACCTCCGACGACGCCGACAAGGACTCCGCGGACGAGGTCCAGCAGACTGTGCTCCCGGACCGGAGCAAACCCAACAGCGCACCGGTCGCCAAACCGGACACGTTCGGTGTACGCGCAGGAAGGACCGTCATCCTGCCTGTCCTGGACAACGACGCGGACCCCGACGGCGACATCCTGACCGTCCGTGCCCCGGATCCGATCAAATCCGGGCTCCTCGCCCCGATCTACGGCTCCACCGGCTTCCAGGTCAGCGTTCCCGCCGACAAATCCGGCTCCGAGACCTTCAAATACACCGTCGACGACGGCCGCGGACTCACAGCCTCTTCCGACATCACGCTCAACATCATCCCGCCCGGGGAGAACTCCGCCCCGCGGCAGAAGCCAAACCGGAACACCACCCTCGTGGTCCAGGCCGGCAAAATCGTCAGCCAGAACATCCTCACGGACTGGACCGACCCCGACGGCGACGATCTTTACGTAGTCAGCGCAACCGGAAGCGACCCCCGCGACCAGGTCAAGGTCCGTCCGGACGGATTGCTCACCTTCCAGGACGCCGGCACGGAGCCCGGCCGCAAAGTGGTTACCCTGACGGTCTCCGACGGCCAGTCGACTGCCGAGGGCAAAGTCACAGTGGACGTGCGCGCCCCGGGCGCCCTGCCGCCCATCGCCAACGCAGACCACGTGGTCGCCGTCGCCGGGGTGGACACTGTCATCGCACCGCTGAAGAACGACTCCGATCCGCAGGGCGGTGCCCTCCGCCTCGCCCAGGTCACTCCCGACGGCAACTCCACGGCCACCATGGGGGCGGACCAACAGACCTTCACCTTCAACTCAACGGCCGAGGGTGCCCACTACATGTCCTATTTGGTGACCAACGGCCCGGCCAGCGCCCAGCAGCTGGTACGCGTGGATGTAGTGCGGGGCGCCGGAGACGGCGTCCCCGTTGCCGTGCGGGACACGGCCCTGCTGCCCAGCGGGGGCAGTGTGGTGGTGGACGTCCTCGGCAATGACTCGGACCCCTCCGGCGGCGTGCTGGTGGTCCAGTCCGTCACGGCTGCCGACGGCTTGCCGGCCAGCGTCTCAGTGCTGGACCACGCCGTTGTCCGGATCACCGACATCCGGGCGCAGGGCCAGCTCAACGTCAAATACACGATCTCCAACGGCAAGTCTTCGGCCAGCGGTGACATCGCCATCCTGGTGGTGCCAGCGCCGGCCAAGCTTCAGGCACCCCAGGCCAAGCCCGACGAGGCCTCCGTCCGGGTGGGCGACGTCGTCACGATACCGGTCCTGGACAATGACACCGATCCCAACGGCGGAAACCTCTTCCTGGACGCGGAACTGGCGCAGCGGCCCGACGACGGCGATGGCCGCATCTTCCGGGCCGGCAACACGCTGCGTTTCATTGCCGGGGACGTGCCCAAGACCGTCTACGCGATCTACAAGGTCACCAACGACACCGGCCAGTCGGACTCCCAGCAGCTCACCATCCGCATCCGCGCCCGGGACGACGAACGGAACACCCGTCCCGAGCCGAAGAACCTCACCGCCCGTGTGGTGTCCGGCATGGTGGTACGGATCCCCGTGCCCCTGGACGGCATTGACTCCGACGGCGACTCCGTCCAGCTGGTCAGCGTCGACAAGGCTCCGGCCATGGGAACAGCGGTGGTCAAGGACGGCTACCTCGAGTTCACGGCCGCCGGGACGGCCTCGGGGACCGACACGTTCAGCTACCGGGTCAGGGACCGGATCGGCGCCGAGAACACCGGCACCGTGATTGTGGGCATTGCGCCGCCGGAAGCCAACAACCAGAAGCCCATCGCCGTCGACGATTCCGTCGACGTCCGCCCCGGACGCAAAATCGCGGTGGACGCCCTCGGCAACGATTCGGACCCGGACGGGGATCCGATCGGGCTGGTCTCCAACGCATTCGAAGCCCCGGCCGAACTCCGCGTCGAAACGGCCGACGGCGGCAAAGTACAGCTCACAGCGCCGGGTATCGCCGGCAGCGAGAGCATCAGCTACAAGGTCCAGGACGACAAGAAGGCCCAGGGCAGTGCCGTGATCCGGGTCAGGGTCAGTCCCGACGCCACCCTCAAGGCCCCCGTTGCCAAGGACGATGTCATCACTCCGGCGGAGACGCTGGGCAAGTCCGCCGTCGACGTGCCGGTCCTGAAGAACGACTCCGATCCCGACGGGGTGGCCTCCGAACTCAAGATCAGCCTTCCCGACGGCAACCCGAACGCGCGCGCCGGAGGCAACGGCAATGTCATGGTCAGCCTGGCACCGACAGACCAGCTGGTGCCGTACACCGTCACCGACATGGATGGCCAGACCGCCACGGCGGTCATCTGGGTGCCCGGGCAGGGGGAGCAGCACCCAACACTGGCCCGGGCCGACGTCGTGGAAGTCATGGCCGGCAAGGAAATCACGCTGAACCTCAGCGAGTACGTCCGGGTCCGGGAGGGCCGCGTACCGCAGATCACCCAGGCGGACAGAATCCGGGTGCAGGGCGCGGACCCCCGGGACGTCATTCTTGGCAGTGGCAATGCACTGCGCTATGCCGCGCTCAAAGACTACGTGGGCCCCGGCTCGGTCACTTTCGAGGTGACGGACGGCTCCGGCCCGGAAGACCCGCAAGGCCTGAAATCCACGCTGAGCATCATCACACGCGTCATCCCGGATCCGGCGGCCAACCATGAGCCCACGTTCAGCGGAAGCGAGCTCGAGGTGCCGAAGGGCGAAACCGCCACCCTGGAATTGGGCAATCTGGCCAAAGACATCGATGCCGGTGACCAGGAGAAGCTCAAGTTCGAGTTCGACGGGGCCACGCCGGAAGGCTTCACGGCAACAATTGACGGGCAGTTGCTCAAAGTCAGCTCCGCGACCGGCATGGCGGCCGGCCGCAAGGGAACCATCCCGCTGAAGGTCAGCGACGGCCGCTCCGGACCGGTCAAGGCCGCCGTGACGGCCGCCGTCGTCGCCTCCAGCCGGCCGCTCCCCACCGCCAATGAGGACGTCCTGGAGAAGGCGAATGCCGGCCGCACCGAGACCATCAACGTCCTCGCCAACGATTTCAACCCATTCAGCGACGCTGCGCTGAGAATCGTCTCTGTTGCCGTTGAAACCGGCTCGGCGGCCGGGCAGCCGGTCATCGGCGGGGATTCCATCACGGTGACGCCCGCGGACGGATCCAAGGGCGTCATGGTGCTGCGCTATACGGTCTCGGACAAGACCGACGATCCGTCGCGCCAGGTGAACGGCCGGGTGCGCATCACGGTCCGCGACAAACCAGACGCCCCCTCGGCCCCCACCGCAACGGACGTGCGCAGCCGGACGGCAGTGCTCAAGTGGGCTCCGCCGTCGGACAACGGTGCCACCATCACCGGCTACACGGTCAAGTCCAACAATGGCTTCGAACAGAAATGCGCTACCACCACCTGCACCCTCAGCGGGCTGACCAACGACGTGAAGTACGTCTTCGCGGTGACCGCCACCAACGAGGTGGGCGATTCCCAGCCGTCACCGCAGTCGAACGAAATCCGGCCCGACGAAAAACCGTCGCCGCCGGAGGCGCCCACGGTGAAAGCGGGGGACAAGAACATGGCGATCAACTGGCTGCCGGCCAAGACCGAGGGCTCGGCCGTGAAGAGCTACAACCTCGAGATTTCCCCGGCCCCGGCCAACGGAATCGCCGTAAAGAACGCCGTCACCGGACTGAGCTACACCTGGGCCGGCCTGAGCAACGGCGTCCGCTACAAAATACGCGCCCAGGCCGTCAACGAGCTCGGACCGTCCGACTGGAGCATCTACTCCTCCGAAGACAACCCCGCCGGGGTACCCGCCGCGCCGGCAGCACCGACGTCCGCTGTGGCGTCCGCCGTGGGAACCACCAACCAGCTGCGGGTTAACTGGACGGAACCGGATACCAACGGCGACGCCATCAAGAACTACTACGTCACCATGAGCGGTGGCGGCGGAGCGCCGCAGACCCAGACCATCGCAGGGACGGTACGCACCGCCAACTTCACGGCAAACAACTCCGAAGCCGGGTACACGTTCACGGTCCAGGCCGAAAACAAGGCCGGAAAAGGTGCCATCAGTCTGCCGTCGGCACCCCGCCGAGCCACCGGCAAACTCGGCCAGGTCTCAGGCGTCACCGTCGGGGCAGCGGACACGGGAGGAGCCGGGCGGAAGGTGACCGTCAATTTCAAGGAACTTACCGCCGCGGAACGCAACGGCTCGTCGGTGGACGAGGTGAGTTACAGCTATAACGCCAGCACCGGCGAAAGCGGCCCGATCACACGCGGCCAAACCGTTGGCGGCTTTGCCAACGGTACCCGGACCACCATCACGGTGATTGCGCACTCCACGGTTGCGCCGAGCTCCAACGCCAGCGCCGGAGCGTCGACCACCCCCTACGGGTCACCCGGGACGCCGTCGGCATCGGGGCAGAACGGCGCCATGAACCAGAAATCGCTGACCCTGAACTGGTCCTCCCCGTCCACCAGCACCAACGATGTTGTTTCGACCAGGATCAGCATCGACGGCGGCGGGTGGGAGAACGTTGCCCCGTCCGGCAGCAGGGTCATCAACACCGGCGGATTCAGCGAGTCCCACCGGATCGACGTGAAAACAGTCAACTCGATGGGGACTGAAAGCAGCGTCGTATCCGCGTCCGCGTCCTCGGGGGCGCAGGGCGAATGGATCACCACCGTCGTCAAGGGCACGGGCCTGGTGCGCACCTGCACCTTCGAGTACGGAAAGGCCAGCTACCGTCCGAATCCGTACTTCGACTGCCAAGGTGTCAACAATGGCGATACGCCGCCATGGTTCTACGTCAACAGCGGCGAGCGGATCGTGGTCCACTGCTACGTCATGATGAACGACCAGTGGACCAACACCCCGGATCAGCCGTTCTACCGGATTGACCCCGGCTCCAACCGGAATGTCGGCTACTACATGGTGGCCAGGCACTCGCAGCTTGATCTGCCCTACGCCCATGGGATCCCGCATTGCTGACGGTGGTCGCAGGGCAGGCAGCGTGATGGGGAGCGCTGCCCATCGCGTACGCCGCACGGCCACGGTACTCTGGGCAGGCGAAGGGAGAGTCGAGTCTCGGTCTCCTTGGTGTGCCGGGGCAGCCATGGCATAGTCTTAGTGATGAAAATTCCGCCGCCGTATGGGGGTACTGCGGAATATCTCCAATGCCGGCATCTGCTGTCCGGTCCGGAAGTCGCCGCTGCCGGCGGCTGTGATGCAAAAGGGAATTTGAAGCTGTGACCTCTCTGTTCGGCAAGCTGGGGCTTAGGAAGCGCCGGAACAAGCTCATCACCGCTACCGCGTTCACCGCGGCCACCGCCGTCCTGGTGACCGGCGCTGTGCTGTACCCGGGATTCAAGACGGCCGAAGTGGAAGTCAACGACGGCGGCGTCTGGGTGGTCAGCAAGACCAAGAACGCGGTGGCGAGGCTCAACTACCCGTCCCGTGTGCTGGACGGCGCCGTGACACCGGCCACCACCACCTTCGACATCCTCCAGCACGACGGCGATGTGTTCGTGGACGACGAGTCCGGCTCCACCCTCAACCAGGTATCTCCCGCAAACCTCCGGCTCGGCGGCGACAAGCAGCTTCCCGCCTCCTCCCAGGTCAGTTTCGGTTCGCAGGTGCTGTCCGTGACGGACCCCGCCCGCGGCAAGGTCTGGTCCCTGTCACCCTCCACCGTCAACGGCTTTGACGAAGAAGGATCCGAGCCTGTCCTGGTGGGCTCGCCGGGCCTGGTGTCCGCGGTCGGCTCCGACAACCGCATCTACACGGCAGATCCGCAGAAGGGCGAAATCACCATCACCACGGTGGACCCCTCGGGCGAACGGACCGCCTCCGAGGTCACCCGGGTGGAGGACCTCAAGGGCGCAGGGGACCTGCAGCTCGCCGTGGTGGGCGACAATCCCGTGGTGCTGGATGCCGTGGGCGGGAAGCTCTTCCTCCCCGGCGGACGCACACTCCAGCTGCAGAACGCCCGTGACGCCAAGCTCCAGCAGAGCAGCACGGCGAGCGGCTACGTGGCCATCGCCACCCAGCAGGCCCTCCTGAAGCAGCCCCTGGACGGCTCCACGGCCGCCACCGTGGACGCCGGCGGCCAGGGTGTGCCCGCCGCGCCCGTGCAGGTGTCCGGCTGCGTCCACGCGGCCTGGTCCGGGGCCAACACATACATCCGCGACTGCGCCAACGACGCCGACGACAAGAAGTCGGACGTCCCGAAGGCCAGTGCCTCGCCGTCGTACGTTTTCCGGGTCAACCGGGACCTGGTGGTACTCAACGACGTGAACTCCGGCAGCGTGTGGCTGGTCAACCAGAACATGCAGCTGGTGGACAACTGGGACGACGTGGTTCCGCCCAAGAACCAGTCCGACGACCAGGACAAGGACTCAGCGGACAACAACACCATCAACGTGCTGCCGGACCGCACCAAACCCAACCGCTCCCCGGAAACCAAACCGGACGAAGTGGGCGTGCGCCCCGGCCGCACCACCATTCTCAGTGTGCTGGACAACGATTCAGACCCCGACGGCGACGTCCTCACCGCCGCTGTGGGCACCGCCGGACCCAAAGCCGGGACCCTGGAGAACATCTACGGCGGCACCGCCTTCCAGATCGCCGTTCCTGCCGACGCGGGCACCGGAACCGAGGTCTTCGACTACAACGCCTCGGACGGCCGCGGCCTCTCCGCCGGCGGCAAGGTCACCCTGCACGTGGTGGGCCCCGACGAGAACAAGGCGCCGCTCTTCAAACGGGCAGACCCCACCACCATCCTGGTGGAACAGGGCAAGGCCGTCAGCCAGAACATCCTCACGGACTGGATGGACCCCGACGGCGACGACCTGGTGCTCATGGATGCCAAGGCCGACAACCCCCAGGACCAAGTCAAGGTCCGCCGCGACGGGCTCCTGACGTACCAGGACTCCGGCGCGGCCCCGGGCAAGAAGAACATCACCGTCTCCGTGTGGGACGGCCGTGCCACCACCACTGGCCGCGTGGTCATCAACGTCCAGCCCCCGGGCGCCCTGGCTCCCGTGGTCAATGCCGACCACGTCACCGCCGTGGTGGGCCAGGACCTGGTCATCTCGCCGCTGAAGAACGACATCGACCCCAACGGCGGCGCACTGCGCCTGGCGCACGTCGAGGCAGCCGGCCCGGCCGAACTCGGCCCCGTGACCGACGGCGGGACCTTCACCTTCCGCAGTACCACTCCCGGGCCCGTCTATCTGACGTACATTGCCAGCAACGGGCCGCAGAGCAGCCAGGGCCTGGTCCGCGTGGATGTCGAATCGGGCAAGGACGCGGGCGTACCCGTGGCCGTCCACGACGTCGCGCTGCTCCCCGTGGGCGGCAGCACCCTGCTGGACCCGCTGGCCAACGATTCCGACCCCTCCGGCGGCGTGCTGGTGCTGCAGTCCGTGGCACTGGCCGACGGCGCCACCGCCTCCGTCAGCGTGATCGACCACAGCGTCCTGCGCATCACGGACGTGGTGGGCACCAAGGAGCCGTTCGTCTTCAACTACACCATGTCCAACGGGCACAAGTCCGCCTCCGGAACCGTGAGCGTGGTCCCGGTCCCGGCACCCGCCGTCGTGGAGGCACCGCAGCCCAAACCGGACGAAGTCAACGTGCGCGTCAACGACGTGGTCACCATTCCCGTGCTGGCCAATGACACGCACCCGCAGGGCGAGCCGCTGCTGGTGGACCCGGTGCTGGCCCAGTCCATTCCGGAAGCCGACGGCAAGGCGTTCGTCTCCGAAAACACGCTGCGCTTCATCGCCGGCCCCACCGCCAAGACCGTGCGGGCCATCTACAACGCGGTGGATCCGCAGGGCCAGAAGAGTGCCGCCGCCGTGACCATCCACATCCTGCCGTTGGAAGGCGCCGAGAACTCGCGCCCCCAGCCGCAGAACCTGACCGCCCGCGTGGTGGCCAGCGGATCGGTGCGGATTCCGGTGCCGCTGGACGGAATCGACCCCGACGGCGACTCGGTCCAGCTCACGGGCATCGACACCACCCCGGGCATGGGCACCGCCACCGTGGGCAGCAACTTCATCGACTTTGTGGCCGCAGGCGACGGATCCGGGACGGATTCGTTCCGCTACAAGGTCATCGACCGCCAGGGCGCCGTCAACACCGGCACCGTCACGGTGGGCGTGGCTCCCCGCGGCGACGCCAACCAGAAGCCCACGCCGGTGGACGACGAGGTCAAGGTCCGTCCGGGCCGCCAGATTGCCGTTGACGTCACCGCGAACGACTCCGACCCCGACGGCGACCTGATCCGCATCAAGGGCGACGGCATCGAAGCCGACTCCGGCCTGGACGCCCACGTCAGCGAGACCAGCGGCCGCATTCTGGTCACGGCGCCCACCACCGAGGGAACCGTCAACGTCCGCTACTCCGTGGCCGACGAACGCGACGCCGTGGGGCATGCCACCATCCGGCTCGTGGTCAAGAACGACATCCCGCTCCTGGCCCCCGTGGCACGCGATGACCGGGTGACCTCGGCACAGACGCTCGGCAAGTCTGCCGTCGACGTTCCCGTCCTCAAGAACGACGAGGACCCGGACGGCGTGGGCGAGAACCTGAAGCTCAGCACCGAGGCCGCCACCGCGCGGCCCGGTACCGAGGGCAACATCGTGGTTGAGCTCACCGAGCAGCCGCAGCTGATCCCGTATACCGTGGAAGACGTGGACGGGCAGAAGTCCACGGCCATCATCTGGGTCCCCGGAATCGGCCAGCAGCTCCCCACCCTGGCCAAGGACGAGGTCATCGAGCTCATCGCGGGGCAGTCCGTGACGGTGGACCTGCGCGAATGGGTCAAGGTCCGCGACGGACGCTCACCGCGGCTGACCCAGACCGACCGCATCAAGCTCATCGGCGCCGACGGCGGCGATCCGGTCGCGAACGACGGCACCGCCATCAAGTACACGGCCGGCAAGGAATACGTGGGGCCCGGTTCCATCAGCTTCGAGGTCACGGACGGCACAGGCCCGGACGACCCCAACGGCCTCAAAGCCACGTTGAGTATCCGCACCAAGGTCCTGCCGGACCCCAACCGGAACCACGCCCCCACGCTGCTGGGCAGCAACATCGACGTTCCCCTGGGCGACCGGGCCAGCACCGAGCTGGACAAACTCACCAGCGATCCCGACGGCGACGACGTCGCCAACATGCGCTATGAAATGGTGGGCGGCACTCCGGCCGGTTTCAACGTCAGCATCGAGGGCAAGGTCCTGCGGGTGTCGGCGGGGGACGGCGTGAAGCCCGGTGCCGCGGGTGCCCTGCAGCTCAAGGCCAAGGACCCCCGCGGACTCGAGGCGATGGCCACCTACAAGCTGTCCGTCACAGCTTCCAATCGGCCCAAACCGGTGGCCAACGACGACGTCGAAGCCAACGCGGCCGCGGGCAAGGCAGTCACCGTCAAGGTGCTTGCCAACGACGCCAATCCGTTCCCGGAGGCGCCCCTGAAGATCATCTCCGCGCTCACCGAAACCGGCCAGGGAACCGCAGCGGTCACCGGCGACTCCGTCACCGTGACGCCGGCGGCGGGATTCACCGGCACCATGATCGTGGCCTACACGGTTGCGGACAAGACCGATGATTCCTCCCGCTACGCCACGGCTCGGATCCGCCTGACGGTCAAGGACCGGCCCCTGGCCCCCACCACGCCGCTGGCACAGAGCGTGGGGGACCGGACGGCCCTGCTGACCTGGACGGCACCCGCGGACCGAGGCTCGCCCATCACCAAGTACACCGTGCGGGGGGAAGGCTTCACGCACGACTGCCCGGCCAATACCTGCACCCTGACGGGGCTCACCAACAACACCAAGTACCACTTCACGGTGACGGCCACCAACGCCATCGGCGAGTCGGAGTCCTCGCCGGCCTCCGCCGAGGTCCGGCCGGATGTCAAACCGGACACCCCGGTGGCGCCCACGCTGACCTTCGGCGACAAGCAGCTGTCCGTCGCCTGGACCGCCCCGGCCAGCAAGGGCTCGCCGGTCACGTCCTACGACCTGGAGATTTCCCCCGCCCCCGCAGGCCAGAACGCCCAGATCCAGAACCTGACCGCTGTCAGCTACGTTTGGAAGGGCCTGCAGAACGGCGTGGCCTACAAGGTCAGGGTCCTGGCGCGCAACGACGCCAAGGAACCCTCCGAATGGAGCCCGTACTCCGCGGCCGAGACGCCGGCGGGCGTGCCCGCCACGCCGGCCGCTCCCACGGCGAGCGGTGCGGGATCCGTGGGGAACCAGAGCCAGATGAAGGTCAGCTGGACGGCGCCCAACAACAATGGCGACGCCGTCTCCTCCTACACGCTGACCACCTACCTGGGCGGCGCGGTCGTGACCTCCCAGCCGGTGACCGGGACCTCGCAGAACGTCACGGTGGCGAACTCCGAGGCCGACTACACCTTCACGGTCTCGGCCACCAACAAGGCCGGAACCAGCGCTGCCAGCCAGCACTCGGCCGCGATCCGCGCCGCGGGGAAGCCCGGCACCGTGAACAGCGGAACGGTGGTCCCCAACGGAAACAGCGGCCAGCTGGACGTGACCTTCACCAGGCTCACCGAGGCTCAGCGCAACGGTTCGCAGGACACCGAAATCCGCTACACATGGTCCACCGCCAGCGGATCCGGACCCATTCCGGCAGGCGGCGGAACCATCACCGGCCAACCCAACGGCGCCGACGTCACCGTCAACATCATTGCGACGTCCGTGAAGAACAACATGTCCGGCGACGCCAAGGCCATCGGCACCGGCAACCCCTACGGGCCGCCGAACGCACCGGTCCTCAACGGCGGAACCTCCGGCACGGGCAACCAAAACGTCAGCTGGACCTGGAACAAACCGGCCGCCAACGGCCGGGCCATCCAGCGCTTTGAAGTCAGCTACGACGGCGGCGGCTGGACCAGCGTCGGCATGGACCAGAGCTACAGCCGCGATACCGGGGGCTGGAGCCGCACCAAGAACCTCCAGGTCCGCGCATGCTCCGTGGTGTGCGGTGCAGCGGACTCGGCCAACTCCACGTCCGGCGCCGACCCGACGCCGCCCATAACAGAAGTCCGGGTCAAGCAGAGCGACTACAACAGCTGTCCCGGCAAGCCCGGCGTGCGGGACCGGTTCAGCTCGCCCCCGCCAGACTGCGGGGGGAACGATGCCAACTGGGTGTCCTACACGGACGGCTGGATCCGCACCAGCTGCTGGATGAACATCTACGGTTCGAGCGAAAGCTCCAACCCGCCGTCGTACTACCAGTGGTACCGCATGGAGACCGGCCCGCACGTGGGCTGGTACGTCAAGCTTGCGACGATCGATATCCGCGGAAACGGCGTCGGCCGATGCTGATGACCACGCTCCACCCAGGCCAGACACAACAGAACAGGAACTACCCATGACCATGACCACCGAGCAGGCCACGTGGTTTGCAGGCACCTTCGACAAGCTCGTTGCCAACGTCAGCCTGGCGGTGCTCGGCAAGGAACACGTCATCCGCCTGACCTTCATGGCGATGCTGGCCGAGGGGCACGTGCTGTTCGAGGACGCCCCGGGTACCGGCAAGACCTCGCTGGCCCGCGCCCTGGCCGCCACGGTGCAGGGTTCCAGCAACCGCATCCAGTTCACCCCTGACCTGCTGCCCTCCGACGTCACGGGTGTGACCATCTACGACCAGAAGACGCAGAAGTTCGAGTTCCACAAGGGCCCGGTCTTCAACAACATCGTCCTGGCCGATGAAATCAACCGTGCCTCGCCGAAGACGCAGTCCGCGCTGCTGGAGGTCATGGAGGAATCCCGCGTCACCGTGGACGGCGTCACCCACGAGGCCGGGCGCCCGTTCATGGTGCTCGCCACCCAGAACCCGATCGAGCAGGCCGGCACCTACCGCCTGCCCGAGGCCCAGCTGGACCGCTTCCTGATCAAGACCTCCATCGGCTACCCGGACCACAGCTCCACGGTCCGCCTGCTCGGCGGCGCCAACCTCAAGGACCGTTCCAAGGACCTCACCCCGATCATCACCACCCAGGCCGTGGCGGACATGGCGGACCTTGCGGCCACCACGCACGTGGACACCGCCGTCCTGGAATACATCTCCCGGCTCTGCGAAGAGACCCGCAATGCCCCCGAGACCCGCCTGGGCGTCTCCGTGCGTGGCGCCCTTGCCATGGTCCGCGCCGCCAAGGTGTGGGCCGCCGGCCAGGGCCGCAACTTCGTGCTCCCGGACGATGTCAAGGAACTTGCCCCAGTGGTCTGGACGCACCGCTTCGTCATGGACCCCGAGGCCGAGTTCTCCGGCGCCACGCCTGACGCCGTCCTCACCCGGGTGCTGGCCGACGTCGCCGCCCCGCAGCAACGCGCCGCCTGACGCCGGGCGCCTTCCCTCCCTTCCGGCACCGAACAAAGGTCTCCACCATGTCCACCAGCTCACCCCTGAAACGGGCTGCTGAGTCCCTCAGGCGTACGCTCCCGGCCGTCGGGGCTCGGCTCGGCGCCGCTCGCGTGCCGGGCCGGCTGCCCGCCAAACTGCACCCGGCCGCCGTCTGGTCCGAAGCGTATTCGGCAGCGGGGGAGTTCCTCGCACCGTCCTGGGAGGCAGTGCGCCGGCTGTGGCTGCGCTACGCCTGGCCCGTGCTCTCGGTGGTCAGCGTCCTCGGCTGGGTGGTGCTGGGGGCTGCCCTCGCACTGTGGGCCGCCGGACACGCCTGGGGCTGGGGCGAAGCCACCTCAGCCGCCCTGGTGGCCGGACTCCTGCTGCTTCTCGCCATCGTCTTCATCCTGGGCCGCTCCGCCTACGGCGTGGTCCTTGACCTGGCCCGCACCCGCGTCGCGGTGGGGGACGACGCCGTCGGGAGCATCGCCGTCTCCAACACCTCGGCGCGTCCGTTGCTGCCCGCCGACTTGGAACTGCCGGTCGGCTCCAACATCGCGGTCTTCCACCTGCCACGGATGAAGCCCGCACAGGTGCACGAGGACCTGTTCACCATCCCCACGGCGCGTCGTGCCGTGATCGTCGTCGGGCCGGTCCGCTCAGTGCGGGCGGATCCGCTGCACCTGCTGCGCCGCCGGGTCCTCTGGACCCAACCGGTGGACCTCTTCGTCCACCCCCGCACCGTGGCCCTGGCCGGTTCCGCCGCCGGCTTCATCCGCGACCTCGAGGGCATGCCCACCACCGAGCTCTCCAGCGCCGACGTCTCCTTCCACGCCCTGCGCGACTACGTGCCGGGCGATGACCGCCGCCACATCCACTGGAAAACCACGGCCCGCACCAACAAGCTCATGGTCCGCCAGTTCGAGGAAACCCGCCGCGCCCACCTGGCCATCTCGCTGTCCATCAACACGGACGAATACGCGAACGAGGCCGAATTCGAAATGGCCATCTCGGTGGCCGCGTCCATCGGCCGGCAAGCCATCCGGGAGCAGCGCGAGCTGGACGTCCTGACGCAGAAGGGGCCGCTGCGCTGCGAAACCGGCCGCAACATGCTGGACGACATGACCCGGATCGTCGGCTCATCCATGCGCAAGACCGCCGTCGACCTCGCCAGGACCCTCTCCGACCACGTGCCCAACGCCTCCGTGGTGTTCTTCGTGGTGGGCAGCAGCATCACCGCCACCCAGCTCCGTTCCGCCGCGGCCTCCGTGCCGCCGGGCGTACGCAGCCTGGCCGTCCGCGTGCAGCCCGGCGCCGCGCCGTCCCGCGCAAACATCGCCGATCTCACCGTCCTCACCGTGGGCGACCTTGACGATCTGGCCCTTGTCCTTCGAAAGGCGGCCGCATGAGTTCCGCACCGGGCCCGCCCACGCGCAGGCAAACCGCGGCCGCCCGCAATGCGGGCCCCACCTTCGCCGACGGGCGTCCGGCCTGGCATTTCGCCGTCGACGCCGGTGCCCTGGTGGTGCTGCTGGGGCTCGGCGTGCTGGGCTTCAGCCTGAGCTTCGGCGGCGATCCGCACTATCTGCTGGCCGGCTTCGGGGGCGTGGTCCTGGGCCTCGGCATCGCGCTCCTGAACGCCCGGCTGCGGCTGGGCCTGCTGATCACCACGGCCCTGGCCTTCGGCTCCTACATGGTGCTGGGCACGGCCCTCGCCGTGCCCGATGCCGCCGTGGCCCGGGTTCTCCCGAGCCTGGACTCGCTGCGCACCCTGCTGCTGGGCATCGTGTTCTCCTGGAAGGACATGCTGACGGTGGGCGTGCCCGTGGGCACCGCCAACGGCATGCTCATTGTGCCGTTCCTCAGCGCCCTGGTGGCCTCGCTGTGCGCGGGGCTGCTCGTGTGGCGGCTCAGGAGCCCGTACTGGCCGCTGCTGCCCGTGCTGGTCCTGTTCGCCACCGGCATCGCCTTCAGCACCAGCGCCGGGTTCCTGAACGTGGAACGCGGCATCTCCCTGGCCATGGTGTCCATCGCCTGGGCTACCTTCCGCCGTGACGCCCTGCGCCGCAACGATACGCGCAAGGTGTCCGCGAACCGCCCCGGCGCCGATGCGGCCGTGGCCCGAAGGGGCCGCATCCGCCGTCTGGGGACCGCCGCCGCGGTGATCGTGGCCGCCGTCGGGATCACCGCCGTCGCATCCCCGCTGGTGACCTCGGACGACGACCGCAAGGTGCTGCGCAACAGCATCGTTCCGCCCTTCGATCCGCGGGACTACATCACCCCGCTGGCCAGCTTCCGGAACTTCGTGAAGGACAAGAAGGACGACGAACTGTTCACCGTCAAGGGCCTGCCGAAGGACGGCCGGGTCCGGCTGGCGGCACTGGATGCCTTCAACGGCGTCAACTACACCATGGATCCGAATAGCTCCGGCAACTTCAGCAAGGTGGGCGATGCCCGCTCGCTGAACACGCTCGCGGGCCCTGAAAGCCCCGCTGGCGGCAGCAGCTACACCCTGGACATCAGCATCCAGGACTACCAGGGGTACTTCGTCCCGGGCGGGCGGCACACCACGGGCATGGGCTTCACCCAGGGCTCCGGCGCCGGGTCCGGGCTGTACTTCAATGCCGGGACGGACACCGCCGTCACCACCAAGGGCCTGGCCGCGGGCGATGCCTACTCCGTGCAGGTCTCGGACCCGGGAAAGCTCGAACACGGGCAGCTCACCCAATACGACTTCGCCAGGCTGACCCTGCCGGAAACGCAGGACGTGCCGCCGATCGTGGCGTCGCAGGCCAACGAATTGTCCGCCGACGCCCCCACGGCCATCGACCGCGTGCGCCAGATCGAGGCGCACTTCCAGAAGAGCGGGGCGTTCAGCAACGGGCTCGTGGCGGACGGGCAGCTGCCCAGCCTGCCCGGGCACGGTGCCGCCCGGATCCGCAGCCTGCTCTCCGCCAAGCAGATGCTCGGCGACGACGAGCAATACGCCGTGGCGATGTCCCTGATGCTCCGGCACCTGGGGATCCCCTCGCGCGTGGTCATGGGTTTCTACCCTGACCCGAAGAGCCCGGAGAACGGTGCCGGCGAGGTCCGGATCAAGGGCAAAGACGTCCACGCCTGGGTGGAGGTGGCGTTCGACCGGGTGGGCTGGGTGTCCTTCGACCCCACGCCGCCCAAGGACAACGTCCCCATCCCGCCGGACCCGGAGAACAAATCCAAGCCCAAGCCGCAGGTGCTGCAGCCGCCGCCCCCGCCGCAGGAGCCGGCGGACCTTCCGCCGGACTCCACCCCCGACGCCTTGGACGCCGACGAGAAGAAGAACAACCCCTGGCTGTTCTGGGGTCCGCTGCTGGCCACCATCGGCACCGCGCTGATCCCGCTCGGCATCCTGGCGCTGCCGCTGCTGCTGATCGCCTTGTTGAAGGCCCGACGCCGGAAGTCCCGGCTGAGCGACGGCCACGCCGCCCAGCGGCTCGGCGGAGGCTGGAGTGAAGTCCTCAGCCTCGCAACAGACATGGGTGCTGCGATCGACGGCAAATCAACGCGCCGCGAATCGGCAACGGTCATCGCCGAGGCGTTCCCGTCCACGGGATCCACCACCACCCTGCTGGCCCACCGGGCCGATGCCGCGATCTTCGGTGCTGGCCAGCCGAGCGAGGAGGAGGTCCGGGACTACTGGGCCACCGTGGACTCCTCGCTGGAGAGCATCACGGCGAGCGTTGGCTTCTGGAAGCGCCAGCAGGCGCGGTTCTCACCGCGTTCCCTTCTCGCCGACGGCCGTGCCCTGCTGCGCCGGCGCCGTGCATCCAAGGAGAGCGCATCGGAGGAGAGTGCAGCCAAGGAGGGCGCTGCCGCGGAGGGCGCTGCCAGGGAGAGCCGGGAACCGTGATGAGCGCACACGCAGAACTCTGCCCGGCGTGCCGGCAGGCCGTCCGGCCAGGCGCCGCCTATTGCACCCACTGCGGGGCGCCGCTGAGCAACCGCGGCGCCCGGATCGGACGCAACGCGAACCAAGCGCAGCGAGCTGCGGCAGGCCAGCCGGGAGGGCAGGGCCCTACGGATCCCGGTAGGATCTCCGTAGTGCCGGCCGGCCAAGGCGGGCCGGCAAGGCAAGCGGGACCAGGGGGAGGGGCCACCATGACAGCACGGCTGGAGCTTGTTCCGGCGTCGGCGGGCAGGCGGCTGGGCGCCGCGGTGCTCGACTGGCTCGGACCGCTGGTGGTCCTGGCCACCACTTTCACCCTGGGCATCGCGGGCATCACGCAGAGCCGTTCGAACGGCTTCATTGTCTACGACACCGGCCTTCTCGTGCTGCTCGGCAGCATCGGGCTGGGCGTCACCGTGGCCTACATCTTCGTGCTGCTGGGCATTGAGGCCCGCTCCGGGAACACCATCGGCAACCAGCTCATGGGGATCCGCAGCGCTGACTCCGACGGCTACGCTCCCGGGGCGGGCGTGGTCTTCGTGCGGGGCATCGTGACCGGGGCCGGCGTGCTGCTGGCGGCCATCGCGGCCGTGGTGCTGCTCCTCCTGGGCTGGATCGGACTGGCTGCGTGGGTCCTCCCGGCCCTGCTGCTCCTGGCCGGGGTCTGGGCAATCCTGGTGGTGGTCTCCAACTCCTGGGACAGCAACGCCAAGCTCCGCGGCTGGCAGGACAAAGCGGCCAAGTCGCTGATGTTCGACGTCGCCGCCGGCCGCAACCCCATCACCAGCGGGGGCATCCAGGGCCCGTACAGTTTCGCGCCCCTGGACCTGCCGCCCGTGCAGCAGGTGTCCTCGCCGGTGGCTTCAGCACCTGTGCCGAGCCGCGTCCCGGCGCCTGTGCAGTCGCCCATCCCTGCCCCCGTGCCGCCGCGCCTGGCGCAGCCGGTGCCTTCCCATCCCGACGACGACGTCGAACGGACCCAGCTGCGCGCCGGCGCTGCCCGCGACGGTGCCGCCCGCGCCAGGGCTGTGCTGCGGATCCGCATCGACGACGGCCAGGACATCCAGCTCGCCGCCACCGCACTGATCGGCCGCAATCCGGCCGCCCAGCCGGGCGAAACCGCAGAGCAGCTGCTCGCCGTCGCGGATCCGGGACGCTCCATCTCCAAGACGCACCTGCAGCTGCGGGTGGCAGACGGCGGCGTCTGGGTCACGGACCGCAATTCCACCAACGGCAGCGCCGTCACCACTCCCGACGGCATCCAGACCAGGCTCCACCCCGGGCACGCTTTGTTTGTGCGCCCGGGTTCCACCGTGCACTTTGGGGACCGCACCTTCCACCTAGGACAAGCATGAATTCACGGCCGGCAGTCCCTGCCGACACCCTTCCCCTCGAGCCCGGCTTCCGCCTCAACTACGGCTACGGCACCGACCGCGGGCTGCGGCGCGAACTGAACGAGGATTCCTTCATCGCCTCCGATCCCGTCTTCGCCGTGGCGGACGGCATGGGCGGCCATGAGGCCGGCGAGATCGCCAGCGGCACCTGCGTGCGGACCCTGGCGGCTGTGCCGCAGCTCTCGGCCGGCGTGCGTTCGGCGACGGCGGTGGACCTGCAGGCGTGCCTGCTCGACGCCGACTCCCGCATCCGCGCGGCCACCGGCGCCCGCGCCGGGACCACTCTGTCCGGCGTGGTGGTGGTGGAACAGATGGGGGTCCCGTACTGGCTGGTCATGAACATCGGCGACTCCCGGACCTACCGGCTCAGCCAGGGGGAGTTCTCCCAAGTCAGCGTGGACCACTCCGAGGTGCAGGAACTGGTGGATTCCGGGGAGATCACCCCCGAGCAGGCAGCCGTCCACCCCCGCCGCCATGTTGTCACCCGGGCCCTGGGCACCGGAGACGAGACCGAAGCCGACTTCTGGCTGCTCCCCATCCAGGAAGGCGACCGCGTGATGGTCTGCTCCGATGGGCTCAACGGGGAACTCGGCGACGAGCACCTGTTCCGGATCCTCAGCACCGTGGCCCACCCCCAGGACGCCGTGGACGCCCTGATCCAGGCCGCCCTGCGCAGCGGCGGCCGGGACAACGTGACGGTCATTGTCATCGACGCCCAGAACGTGTTCAACGACGCCGGCACCGCCACCACGGCGCCGCGGCAGGGCCACGCCGAGGACACCCTGCCCCGCTCGCAGTTGGTGAGCGCCGATGAAGGCAACCCACGCAGTGAAGGCAACACCGATGGCCGAAGCTAGGTACATTCCGGGCGGCTGGTTCGCCGTGGCCCGCTCCGGCACCGTGGTCCTCCTCGCACCGGAGACCCGTCCCGATCTCCTGGAGTCCGTCTGGACGCTGCTGGAATCGGCACCGGAAGCGCACGAGGTCCTGCACGCCGTCACGGATGCCTTCGGGGTGTCCCTGAGCCGGATTCCGCCCTTCGGCATCATCGACTCCAAGGAGTCCCTGCGGGTGTTCCTGCGGGGCGAAATGGAACTCTCCGTTGATCTGGGGTCGGAAACGGAACGGCTCAGCGGGCGCGACGTCACCACGTGGACGGAACGCCGGATTTCGGGCGCTGCCTCCTACCGGCTCAGGATCGGGCCGGTTGCCGCGCCCGGTGTTTCCGGCCGTGAAGGCAAGGGCCGTGAAGGCCTCAATAGTGATGGCCCGACGGCGGCTTCCGGACTGCCGCTCGGCGACGCCGTGGTGCTGCTCTCCGCCCTTGACGTTTCCTTCACGGGCGGGGAACCGGCGGCCGGCGACGGGGTAGCCGGGTCGGTGTCCGGAGAACTTGCGCTGATTGAAGCCGTGCCGGTTGAGGCCGCGCCGGTTGAGGCCGTGCCGGTTGAAGCCGCGCCGGTTGAAGAAGTGCCGGTTGAAGCCGCGCCGGTTGAAGAAGTGCCTGTCGAAACTGTGCTGGGCTTTGAGGCAGAGGCCCATGCTGATGCCAATGCCAATGCCAATGCCAATGCCAATGCCAATGCCAATGCCAATGCTGATGCTGACGCAGACCTGGGCCTCACGATCGCGCCCGGCCAGCCCCACCCCTTGGACTCCCCGGCGGCGGCTCCCGCCGAGGTTCCGGAGCAGCCGGCCATGGCCGCGTCCATCCTGCACCCCGAGGAGAACACCAGCAGCTACGACCACCTCTGGGACAAGACGGTCATGCGGAACATCGAGGACGCCGCAGTACGGGTGGATCCGGACGCCGACGAGCATGCCGAACCTCAGCCGCCCGTGGCAGGCGAAGCCTTCCGAGCCCAGGTCCTTCCGGCGGGGGAAGAGGAAGACGTCCTGGCCGAAGCACCGGCAGCTGCCGCCGTTGTCGAGCCACCGGCCGTCGAGCCTTTTGCACCCATCGCCAGCGGCCTGATCGATTCCGTCCCTTGGAGCACCGGCGGCACGCCCATGCCTGCTCCGGCGCGCCAGGCCCCAACCGGGAAGCCAGCCCAGGAGCCGGCCCCGGCGCCCATCCAGCAGCCCGCGTGGCTGCCAGCCGTCCCGGCCGGCGTTCCCGCGCCGCCGAGCGCCGCACCGCAAACCACCAGCGAACCGGCACCGGCACCGGAACCCGGTGAGGACCCGGGCTACGACCACGACGGCCAGACGATCGTCAAGAGCAGCCTCGGCACGGTGGACACGGTTCCCGAGGCGCCGTCCCAGGCCGCGGTGCACTCCAACGGCCCCACGGTGCTGGCCAGGGTCTGCCCGCAGGGCCACGCCAACCCGCCCACGTACTCCCAGTGCGCGGCCTGCGGCCTGTCGCTCCCCGGGGACGGCCGCCAGGTGCCGCGCCCCCGTCTGGGCCGCATGCGCCTGTCCACCGGTGAAGTGATCGACCTCGATCAATCGCTCATCATCGGCCGGCAGCCCTCCGTTTCCCGCGTCCAGGGCGGCGTCATGCCCAAGCTGGTCCAGGTGGGCAGTCCCGGAGGCGACATTTCACGTTCACACGTGGAGGTGCGGCTGGAAGGCTGGCACGTCATGCTGTGCGACCTCAAGGCCACCAACGGCACCGTGCTGGTCCGTGAAGGCCAGGCCCCGCGCCGTCTCGCCCAGAGCGAGATGGCCATCCTGCTGGACGGCGACATCGCCGAACTGGGGGACAACATTTCATTGCGTTTCGAGGAGATTCTGTGAGTTCCAAGCGGCCGCCCGCCCCGCCGCCACCCCTGCCCGGGTACCAATACATCAGCCTGCTCGGCTCCGGCGGATTCTCCGACGTGTACCTGTACGAGCAGGACCGGCCGCGCCGCAAGGTCGCCGTCAAGGTCCTGCTTTCGGACCTGAAGACCGAGGGCGCCCGGCGCAGCTTCGAGTCCGAGGCCAACCTGATGGCGCAGCTGTCCTCGCACCCGTACATCGTGACCATCTTCGAGGCCCAGATCACCGAGAACGGCCATTCCTACCTCGCCATGGAGTACTGCTCCCGGCCGAGCCTGGATGTCCGTTACCGCCGCCAGCGCTTCAGCGTGGACGAGGTCCTGGCCGTCGGCATCCAGGTGGCGTCCGCCGTCGAGACGGCGCACCGGGCCGGGATTGTGCACCGCGACATCAAGCCCGCCAACATCCTGGTGACGGACTACAACCGGCCCGCCCTGACCGACTTCGGCATCTCCGGCGTGATCGGCGCGGACGACGACCAGGACGCCGGGATGTCCATTCCCTGGTCTCCGCCCGAGCAGTTCCGGGGCGGCGCTGTGGACGGCGTCCCGGTGGACGTGTGGGCGCTCGGCGCCACCCTGTACACGCTCCTCGCCGGACGCTCCCCGTTCGTGCTCCCCGGCCAGGACAACTCGCAGCGGGAATTGATCTCGCGCATCACCAACTCGCCCGTGCCGCGCCTTGGCCGGGCGGACGTCCCGGAATCCCTGGAACTGGTCCTGGCCACGGCCATGGCGAAGTCCCCGGTCTCGCGGTACTCCTCGGCGCACACCTTCGCCCTGGCCCTGCAGCGCATCCAGGCCGAATTGAACCTTTCCGTCACGCCGTTCGAGGTCCTCGAGGAACCGCACCACGGGGACGATTCGCACCCGGATGACGGGTTCGAGGAAACCCGCGTCCGCAGCATCGCCTCGATCGATCCCGACGGCGGCACGGCCTCCACGGCGTCCGCCCCCACCTTCCCGGCCCGGACGTTCCCCGCCACTGTTCCGGAGCCGGGCCCGGCTGCGCCCGCCCCGGCCCCGGCGTCGGCACGGCCGACGGTGCCTGCCTCCGCGCCCGCCCCGGCCCAGCCGGAAAGCACAGCCGAGTCCACGGTGCTCCGCGGCTGGATTCCCCAGGGACCGCCTTCGGCCGCGCCCGCCGGCCGCCTGCCGGGTGACGACGTGGACCTCGCCGCAACCGTCAACCGGCCCGCCGTAGCCGCGGAGCCCGGAGCCGACCCCGCCGGGGACGGGCCGGCGGACCACCGCAAGCGCAACCTCTGGCTCGCCGCCGCCGGTGCAGCGGTCCTGGCGTCCGCCATCGTGGTGGGCATTGTGCTGGGTTCCGGTGCCCAACCGAAGGTCCAGCCCGCCGAACAGGGCAGCAAGCCCCCCGCTGACGCGCTGGACAGCGGCAACGTTCCCGAGATCGAAGGCCTCGCCGGGGCGCGGGATGCCAAGGACCCGAACATCATCGTCTTCACGTGGAAGAACCCCGATCCCAAGGCAGGCGACAAGTACAAGTACCGGCAGAAGTCGGCCAAGTCCGAGGGAACATATGAGACGGCGCTGGGCGAGAGAGCCGCAGTCTCCGGGCTGGGCGAGGCGCCCATCTGCGTCCAGGTCATCATCGTCCGCGCAGACGGTGAGGCATCGCCCGGAGGCCCGGACTCCATCGCTTGCCTGGACTCGTGACCGGCACATGATACGTACACACAGCCGTCTGAGGAGGCACCGAAAATGGGGGATCTAGCCATAGATTTCTGCGGGGAATGGTACGAACCGTCAGATGAGGACGTATTCGACATAGGCCGCGAGGGCGACCTGGAGGTTGACGACAACCCCTACCTGCACCGGCGCTTCCTGCAGATTGCCCGCTACGACGGCATCTGGTGGCTGAGCAACGTGGGCAGCATGCTGTCCGCCACGATCGCCGACGGCACCGGCGGGATGCAGGCCTGGCTCTCGCCCGGGGCGCGGATCCCGTTGGTGTTCAGCCACACGAACGTCATCTTCACGGCCGGGCCCACCACCTATGAGTTCGCCGTGCACCTGAAGACCCCGTCCTTCCGGCAGGAAGCCCGCGAGGACGAGTCTGCCGGTGACACCACCATCGGCCCCGTGGTGTTCACCGATTCGCAGAAGGCCCTGATCGTGGCCCTCGCCGAACCCATGCTGCGCCGCGACGGCACGGGCTTCAGCGCCATCCCATCCTCCGCGGAGGCCGCCAAGCGGCTCGGCTGGGCACTGACCCGCTTCAACCGGAAGCTGGACAACGTGTGCGACAAGCTGGACCGCGTGGGCGTCGTCGGACTGCGCGGGGGCGGCGGCAAACTCGCCACCAACCGCCGTGCCCGGCTGGTGGAGCACGCCGTCACCTCGCACCTGGTCACAGCCGGCGATCTGCATTTGCTTGAAAAGATGAGGGGAGCCGAAGAGGCGTGAAGTTCCGACTGACCCTGCGGCGCGATCCTGCCGAAGCCAAGGACCTCGCCGTCACCGTGGACGGCCGCGCCACCGTGGGTGACATCGCCGGCGAACTGTGGGCGGCCGACCCTGCCCGCAAAGGCACCTCCGCCCCGCCCAGGCTCTCGATCAGGATCGATGAAGCCTTCGTCGCCGGCGGCATGACGGGCAATGTCCTGAACCCCGCGGACAACCTGCTCGAATCCGGGCTGCGGCCCGGCTCCACCGTCTCGCTCATGGAGCTGAGTGAACAGTTCGCGTCGAACGGACACAGCCGCGGTCCCGCGGCGGCGACCCTGCGCGTGATCTCAGGGCCCGACGTCGGGCGCGAGTTTTCGCTGCCGTTCGGCACCAGCTATATCGGCCGGGACCGGGACGCGGACATCCGGCTCAGCGATCCCATGACGTCCAAGCGGCACGCCCGCGTCACCGTCGGCGAGACCGTGGAAATCGTGGACACCAACTCGGCCAACGGCCTGCTCATGGACGGGCTGCCGGTCACCCGGGCCACGCTCGAATCATCGGACAGCGTCACCCTGGGCGACACCACCGTGGGCGTCGTTTCCCTCACCCGGAACCACGGTGCCGCACCCAGTTCGCCCCTGGTGGACTTCAACCGCTCCCCGCGGGTGGTACCCCGCTTCGACTCTCCCAAGCGCGTGCCGCCCGCCGGACCCAAGCGGCCCGAAGACCAGCCCTTCCCGTACATCATGCTGATGGCACCCCTGATCATGGGGGCGCTCATGTTCGCCTTCACGCAGAACCTGCTGTCCGTGGTGTTCATGGCCATGATGCCGATGTTCCTGATCGGCCATTACGTGGACCAGAAGATGCAGAACAAGCGCCGGGCCAAGGAAGGCCACAAACACTTCCAGAGCTCCATGCTGGCGTTCCGCGAGGACATCGACCGGCAACAGAACATCGAACGCTCCGTCCGGCTGCAGGAGGCCCCCTCGGTCAGCGACACCGTGGACGCGGTGTACAAGCTGGGCCCCCTGCTCTGGACCAACAGGCCCGAGCACAGCGGCTTCCTGGGTGTCCGATTCGGACTGGGCACGGCGCCGTCGCGCATTGAATTCGAGGAACCGGGCACCAACGAGACCGAACCACGCTACATGCGCGAGATCCAGGAGTGCCTGCAGCAGGTCCGGGTCATCGAAGGCGTGCCGATCGTGTCCCAGCTGCGGACCTCGGGCTCGTTCGGCGTGGCCGGTGACCGCGGCCTGGTGGACGACGTGGCCCGCGGCATGGTCCTGCAGCTCGTGGGGCTGCATTCGCCCGCGGAACTGGTCCTCACGGCCCTGACCTCGCCCCGTTCCCGGGAACGCTGGGACTGGCTTCAATGGCTCCCGCACGTCGGCTCGGGCCACAGCCCGCTCGGCGGCGACCACCTGGCCGCCGGCCCTGCCGCCGGTGCCTCCCTGTTGTCCCGGCTCGAAGACCTCGTGGAGCAGCGCGAAGCCGCTGCCAAGGCGGCAGGCCCGGCCCTGCGGCCCGGACTGCCCGACGAACACGGCGAGGTGCCGGACCCGCTCCTGCCTGCCGTGCTGGTGGTGGTCGAAGACGACGCGCCGGTGGACCGCGGCCGGCTGACCCGGCTGCTGGAGCGCGGGCCGGACGCCGGCCTCCACGTGATGTGGGTTGCCGCCAACGTCCAGTCGCTCCCGGCCGCGTGCCGTGACTTCCTTGCCGTCGACGGCCACCACGGCACCACCACTGGCCAGGTCCGGCTGGGCCGGCACAGCTACCCGGTCAGCTGCGAGAGCCTCGACGCGGAACTGGCCACCCAGCTGGCGCGCATGATGGCCCCGGTGGTGGACGTCGGCAAGCCGGTGGATGACGAATCCGACCTGCCCCGCGCCGTTTCCTATGCCACGCTCATCGGCAAAGACCTCATGGACAAGCCGCAGGCCGTGGCCGAACGCTGGCAGGAAAACAACTCCGTCCACGCCACCGCGGTGCCCAACCGCAAGGACAACGGAAGCCTCCGGGCCCTGGTGGGGTCCAAAGGCGTGGAGCCCTTCCACCTGGACCTCAAGAACGAGGGCCCGCACGCCCTGGTGGGCGGCACCACCGGCGCCGGCAAGTCCGAATTCCTGCAGTCCTGGGTGATGGGCATGGCCTCTGCCTACAGCCCGGACCGGGTCAGTTTCCTCTTTGTGGACTACAAGGGCGGTGCGGCCTTTGCCGACTGCCTGCACCTGCCGCACACCGTGGGCCTGGTGACCGACCTGTCCCCGCACCTGGTCCGGCGGGCCCTGACCTCGCTCCGCGCCGAGCTGCACTACCGGGAACGCCTGCTCAACCGGAAGAAGGCCAAGGACCTGCTCGCGCTGCAGCGCGAAGCCGATCCCGAGGCGCCGCCCTACCTCATCATCATCGTGGACGAGTTTGCCGCGCTGGCCACCGAGGTCCCGGAATTCGTGGACGGGGTGGTGGACGTGGCCGCCCGTGGCCGCTCGCTCGGGCTGCACCTGATCCTGGCCACGCAGCGCCCCGCCGGTGTCATCCGTGACAGCCTGCGGGCCAACACCAACCTCCGTGTTGCCCTGCGCATGGCCGATGAGGAGGACGCCGTGGACATTCTCGGCGTACCCACGGCCGCATACTTCGACCCGTCCATTCCCGGCCGTGGCGCCGCCAAGACCGGCCCGGGCAGGATCCAGGGCTTCCAGACCGGCTACGCCGGCGGCTGGACCACGGAGAAACCGCAGCGGCCACGGATCGACATCGTGGAAATGGCGTTCGGCTCCGGTCCCAGCTGGGAAGCACCCGCGCCGGTGGACGCCGTCAAGGAAGAACCGGCCGGGCCCAACGACATCGCCCGGATGACGGCCAACATCATCCGCGCGGCCGACTCGCTGGGCATCGAACCGCCCCGCAAGCCATGGCTCAACGAACTCGCCACCACCTACGACTTCTCCAGGCTGCCCAACCCGCGCACCGATGAGCGCCTGCTGCTGGGCGTGGCCGACGATCCGGCGCACCAGGACCAGCCCACCGTGTTCTACGAACCGGACAAGGACGGCAACATGGCCGTCTACGGCACCGGCGGCTCCGGAAAGTCGGCGGCGCTGCGCGGCATCGCCATCGCCGCGGCCGTGACGCCGCGCGGCGGGCCCGTGCATGTCTACGGCATCGACTGCGGCTCCTCGGGGCTGAAGATGCTCGACGGCCTGCCGCACGTGGGGGAGATCATCAGCGGCGACGACGTGGAACGCGTGGGCCGCCTGCTGCGCTGGCTCAAGGACGTCGCCGAGGACCGTGCCGCGCGCTTCTCCGATGTGCGCGCCTCCACCATCGTGGAGTACCGCAAGCTGGCGAACCGCCCGGACGAGAAGCGGATCTTCATCCTGGTGGACGGCATGTCAGCCTTCCGGGAAGGCTACGAATACAGCCGCCTGTCCGCGCTGTGGGACATCTTCCTGCAACTGGCCACGGACGGCCGGCCCCTGGGCATCCACCTGGTGGTCAGCGGGGACCGGCCGAACTCCGTTCCGGCCTCCCTGCTGGCATCGATCCAGCGGCGGCTGGTCCTCCGTCTGTCCTCCGAGGACGACTACATGACCCTGGACGTGCCCAAGGACGTGCTCAATGCTGCCTCGCCGCCGGGGCGCGGCCTGCTGGGCGGCCTCGAGGTCCAGCTGGCCGTGCTGGGCGGCAACTCGAACCTGGCCCTGCAGGCACGGGAGCTGAGCAAGCTCGGCCAGGCCATGCGCCGGCAGGGCCTCGAAGCCGCGCCGCAGATCCAGCGGCTGCCCGAACTCGTGGGCCTGGACATCCTGCCGGCCGGCACCACGGACCAGCCGGTCATCGGCGTCGACGACGACACCCTGGGTCCCGCGTCGATCGTGGCCAAAGGCCCGCTGCTGCTGGCCGGGCCGCCCGGCGCCGGACGCACCACGGCCCTCGTCACCCTGGCCCATGCACTGCGGCGTTCCAACCCGGGAACCGAGCTCATCTACCTCGGGGCGCGCCGCTCCGCGGTCGGCTCCCTGGACATCTGGAGCCGCTCGCTGGTGGGCGCGGACGCCGTGGCGGAGACGGTGGAAGGCTTGATCGAACACTCCACGGAGCACCCGGGAACCATCGCCATCTTCATCGAGGGCCTCACGGAGTTCACGGACACCCTGGCCGAATCCGGCGTGGGCCGCCTGGTCACGGCGTCCATCAAGGCCGAGCAATGGGTGGTGGGCGAATCCGAAAGCTCCACCTGGTCCCAGGCCTGGTCCCTGTCGCAGCCGTTCAAGTCCGGCCGACGCGGCCTCCTGGTGAACCCCGGGGACATGGAGGGCGACAGCCTGCTCAACACCTCGCTGGGCCGGATCAGCCCGGACTTCATCCCCGGCCGCGGCTACATCGTGGGCCGCGGAAAGGTCCGCAAACTGCAGATCGCGCTGCCGCCGGAAAACGGCCGCTGACCGTCTCCGGGGCCCGCTTGCGGCGGGTCTCGGGGGGAGGCAGGAACCGGGTCCCGGGGCCCGCTGCTGCCGGTCCCGTTGCCGACGGCTGCCTGGATGGATTTGCGAAGGCCGGGTGGGCTGTAGGAAAATTCCGGAAACACCCCCAACTTTGGGCGACCCAACCGCCAGCCGAGGTACCCATGATCCGTCGATCTTCCGCACCCTCCGCCGCCGCCCGGCGCACTGTGCTCTCCGTACCCCTCGCCGGTGTTGCGCTGGCCCTATCCCTGTGCGCTTTCCCCGTGGTGGCCGCGCACGCCGAACCGGCCTGCCCGCCAGGAACGGTCTGCATCCCCACGGTCCCGGGAACCCCTTCGGAAAGCCCCACCCCGGATCCTGCACCGCAGCCGGCCGAGAAGCAACGGCCCACCGTCTCTCCCGAGCCTCCGGTGGTGACACAGCCGCCCGCGCCTGTGGTCCCGGTGGCCCCGCAGCCCACGCAGACGCCGGAGCCTTCCGCCACCGCGGAGGAAACGCCCTCACCGGAACCCACCACCACGGAGACCGCCACGTCGTCGGCCACGCCCTCGTCCACATCCAGCCCCTCGGTGTCGTCGAACTGGAACACGCCCATTGAGGACGGCAAGACGAAGGCACAGGCCGCCACGCTGGCGTCCGACAACGGCAACGGCCCCAACATGTTCGGCCTGTTCGCAATCATGGGCGGCGTGCTGCTGGTAGGCCTCGGCGGCATGGGCTTCGCACTGTGGATGCGTAACCGGGTGGCATCCCACTGACGCTGGCCGCCGGTCAGCAGTGCCCGACGGCGTAAGTCACCGACGGGGGCGCCAAGCAGTTTGAATGTCGGCCCCGTGCGGCAAGATAGGACTGTGAGCACAGCAGAAATCGCAGATCCGGCAGACACGAACCCGTCCGAGGCATTGCGGGACGAGTACCAGAACCTGGCCGATCTGGTCCGCAAATACCGCTACGCCTATTACCAGGAGGACGCCCCCACGGTGTCCGACGCCGAGTTCGACGAACTCTACAGGCGCTTGGAGGAGCTCGAGGCGCTGCACCCGGAGCTGGTCTCCAACGACTCGCCCACCCAGGAAGTCGGCGGCGAGGTGTCCGCGGCCTTCGCCGCGGTGGAGCACCTGCAACGGATGTACAGCCTGGAGGACGTCTTCTCGCTGGAGGAGCTTGAGGCCTGGGTTCGCAAGGCCGAGGCCTCCGTGGAAAAACTGGGCTCCACCGTCCCCGCCATCTCCTGGCTCACCGAACTGAAGATCGACGGCCTCGCCGTGAACCTCCTCTACCGCGACGGCATACTGGTCCGTGCCGCCACCCGCGGCGACGGCACCACCGGTGAGGACATCACCCACAACGTCCTCACCATCAAGGAGATCCCGCGCCAGCTGAGCGGCACGGGGTACCCCGCCGAAGTCGAAATCCGCGGCGAGGTCTTCATCCCGTCCAAGGCGTTCCTCGAATTCAACGAGGCACTGGTGGAGGCCGGCAAGGCGCCGCTCGCGAACCCCCGCAACGCTGCCGCGGGTTCCCTGCGGCAAAAGGACCCCGCCGAGACCGCCAAACGCCCCCTGAGCATGTTCGTCCACGGCATCGGGGCACGCTCCGGGCTGGAGGCCCTCAGCCAGTCCGATACCTACAGGCTGCTCGCGGACTGGGGGTTGCCCGTGAGCCCCTACCTGCAGGTCCTGGATTCCCTCGAGGCCGTCCTGGGCTTCATCAAGCACTTCGGCGAACACCGCCACGACCTCCTGCACGAGATCGACGGCATCGTGGTCAAGATTGACGACTTCGCCACACAGCGTGCCCTCGGCTACACCTCCCGTGTGCCCCGCTGGGCCGTCGCTTACAAGTACCCGCCCGAAGAAGTCCACACCAAGCTCCTGGACATCCAGGTCAATGTGGGCCGCACTGGCCGGGTGACACCGTTCGGGGTCATGCAACCGGTCAAGGTGGCAGGCTCCACCGTGGAGATGGCAACCCTCCACAACCAGGACGTGGTCAAGGCCAAGGGCGTGATGATCGGCGACATCGTGGTGCTCCGCAAGGCAGGGGACGTCATCCCGGAAATCGTTGGCCCCGTCCTGGCGCTGCGCGACAAGCAGGACCCGCCGGTGCGGGAGTTCGTCATGCCCACGGAATGCCCGTCCTGCGGCACGCCCCTGGCCCCGGCCAAGGAGGGCGACATCGACATCCGCTGCCCCAACGCACGCTCCTGCCCCTCACAGCTCCGCGAGCGCGTGTTCCATGTGGCCAGCAGGGGAGCGTTCGACATCGAGGCCCTGGGCTGGGAGGCAGCCATTGCCCTGACGCAGCCCGCGGAACCCGAAACCCCGCCGCTCACCAGCGAAGCGGCCCTCTTCGGCCTCAACCGCGAGATCCTGGCCGACGTCATGATCCTGCGGGAGAAGCGCTCCAAGGGCGCCGGCACGGGCACCTTCGAGCTGGTCCCGTACTTCTACACGAAGGCCACCGCCAAGACCCCGTCCAAGCCCACTGCCACCACGGAGAAGCTCTTCGCGGAACTGGAGAAGGCCAAGACGCAGCCGCTCTGGCGTGTGCTGGTGGCGCTGTCCATCCGGCACGTGGGCCCCACGGCGTCCCGGGCCCTGGCCACGGCCTTCGGCAGCATGGACGCCATCCGCGAGGTCGTGGACCGTGACGACGCGCAGAAGGTGCTGGCGGACATCGACGGTGTGGGTCCGATCATCGCCGAGGCACTGGTGGAGTGGTTCACCGTGGACTGGCACCGCGAGATCGTTGACAGCTGGAAAGACGCCGGAGTCGTGATGGCTGACGAAGCCCATGCGAACACCCCGCGCACGCTCGAGGGCCTCACCATCGTGGTCACCGGTACGCTGCCCACCCTCAGCCGGGACGAGGCGAAGGAAGCCATCATTGTCCGCGGCGGCAAGGCGGCGGGATCTGTCTCGAAGAACACCAGCTACGTGGTGGCAGGGGAGAACGCCGGCACCAAGCTGGACAAGGCCGAGCAGCTGGGCATCCCCGTGCTGGACGAGGACGGTTTCCTGGCCTTGCTGGCGGCCGGGCCGGCGGACGCCGCCGCAAGCGGCGAATCTGCCGCCGATGCGGCGTCTGAAACAGCGGTCGCCGAATGACCGAGGTACTTGAGCTGCTGGCCGTCGCCAAGGCAGCCGCCGCGGCCGGGGCCGCCGTGCTTGCCACCCGCTCCGAGGCCACCGCCACATCCGGCGGTTCCGGCGGTTCCGCCGACGCCGTTGCCGGCGGCCTGGGCATCGTCAACAAGGGCGACGCCGGTGACTGGGTCACGGCCTTCGACATCGCGGCGGAGAACGCCGTACGCGGGGTGATCACGGCAGCCCGGCCACAGGACATCATCACCGGGGAGGAACACGGCACCACGCGGCCGGAGAGCCCGTCCGGCTACCGCTGGTCCATCGACCCGCTGGACGGCACCACCAACTTCATCCGCAACATCGTCTACTACGCCACCTCGGTGGCGGTGGCCGACCCCGACGGCGTGTGGCAGGCCGGCGTGGTGCATGCCCCGGCGCTGGGCCGCGTCTACTCGGCTGCCCGCGGCCACGGGGCCTGGCTTGAAGAGGCCGGCCGCCGCACCCGGCTGAGCGGTCCCGTTCCTGGCCGCACCGGGCTCATCGTGGCCTCCGGCTTCAGCTACGACCCCGCCACCCGGGCCGACCAGGCAGCCGGGCTCGCCGGCATCATGGACGGCTTCGCGGACCTGCGCCGACTCGGCTCTGCGGCCCTGGACCTGTGCATGGTGGCCGACGGAACCCACGACGCCTACGGGGAGCGGGGCCTGAACGAGCACGACTACTCGGCCGGTGCGCTCATCGCCGAGGAAGCCGGCTGCTGGGTGCGCACGCCACGGATGACCAGCCCGCTCGACGGCGGCCCCAGCGACGAAGACCGCCTGGCGGCCTGGACCTGTGCCGGGACCCTGGAACTCTCGGGCAAGTTCCCGCTCTAGGGTCAAGGGCCGCCGGGGCGTCAGGCGCCCGAGCCCAGGTGAGTGAGCGCCGGGGCGGCGGCGTAGCGGTTGGCCGGGCGGGCCAGGCCGTAGTGTCCGCGCAGTGTGGAGGCCGTGTACTCGGTGCGGAACAGGCCCCGATGCTGGAGGATCGGCACCACCTGGTCCACGAATACCTCAAGCCCGGAGGGGAGAACGGGCGGCATGATGTTGAAGCCGTCGGCCGCCCCGGCGTGGAACCAGTCCTGGATGGCGTCAGCCACCTGTTCCGGCGTCCCGGAGAAGGTGCGGTGGCCACGGCCGCCGCCCAGCCGCCCGATCAGCTGCCGGACCGTGAGCTGTTCACGGCGGGCCAGTTCGACGACCAGCGTGTAGCGGCTCTTGGCGCCTTCGATCTGGTCCTCAGTGGGGAGGTCCGCCGGAAGCTGCCGGTCCAGGGGGAGGTCCCCGGGGTCCACCCGGAGCGTGCGCGCCAGTTCGATCCGGGCATACTCCGGCTTGATCAGCTCGTCCAGTTCGCGCTCCAGTTTCAGGGCCTCGGCCTCCGTGGCGCCAATGACAGGAACAATGCCCGGCAGGATCTTGATGCTCTCCGGATCGCGTCCCGCGGCGGCGGTGCGTGCCTTGAGGTCCTTGTAGAAGGCCTGGGCATCCGCCAAGGTCTGATGCGCGGTGAACACCGCTTCGGCGTACCGTGCCGCAAGGTTTTTGCCGTCTTCCGAGGACCCTGCCTGCACGATCAAGGGGTGCCCTTGCGGTGACCGGGGCACGTTGAGGGGGCCGCGGACCCGGAAGTGCTTGCCCTCGTGCTCCACAGCCCGGATCCTTTCGGCGTCACCCCACACTCCTCCGGCCTTGTCCGCCAGCACGGCGTCGTCTTCCCAGCTGTCCCAGAGCTTCTGGGCGACGTCGATGAACTCGGCGGCGCGCTCGTAGCGTACGGCGTGCGCGGGCTGGTCGTCCACGCCGAAGTTGCGCGCGGCGTCCGGTCCCGCAGTGGTGACCACGTTCCAGCCCGCGCGGCCGCCGCTGACCCAGTCCACGGATGCAAAGCGCCGCGCCAGGTTGAAGGGATCGTTGTAGGTGGTGGAGGCCGTGGCAATGAGGCCGATGCGCTCCGTGGCCGCGGCGATGGCCGTCAGCAGCACCGTGGGTTCCAGCTTTCCGACCGGCCGCCGGCCCGCGTCGCCAAACAGCACGGGGGAGTCCGCGAAGAAGATGGAGTCCAGTTTCCCGCGCTCGGCCGTGCGGGCCAGGTGCTGGTAGTGCGCCACCTTCGTGGACGCACGAGGATCGCTTTCCGGAAGGCGCCACGAGGCCTCGTGGTGGCCGGTGCTCATGAGGAAGGCGTTGAGGTGGAGGATTCGCTGTGGATTGCTCATGGGGGTCCTTTCTGGGTTCCTGGCCGCCAATCAACCACGGCTGCGCGGCCCAGCGCCAGCGCCCCGAAACCTTCCCGCAACAGCGCGAAACCGGGCTTCACGGCGCGCAACGGGACTCCATGCGACGCCACGGGAGGCAACACGAAGAGCAGCCCGGCGGCCCCGGAACACACAAGGTGACGCAACAATCCGCCGTCGGGGGTTACCGCCCTCCAACTGATAGATCGGTCACCATAACCCCGCTTTCGCGCGCCCGGCACGCCAGGCACCACTAGCATTGATAAGTGCATTCGCAGATTACTGTCCGTCCCGCCCTGCCCGAAGACTACGAGGCCGTGGCCCGCATCACCATGGATTCCTACGTGACCGCCGGCTACTACGGCAGCGCGGACCACCCGTATCTGCTCAAGCTCCAGGACGTGGCCGGGCGCGCCGAAAACGCCGACGTCTTTGTGGCCGAACGGAATGGGCAGATCGTCGGTTCGGTCACCTCGGCCCCCGCCGGCGGCGACTTCAGCGACATCGGACTTGAGGACGAACTCGAAATGCGCACCCTGGTGGTGGACCCGGCCGTGCAGCGCTCCGGCGCCGGACGCGCCCTGGTCCAGGCCGTCGTCGAGCAGGCCCGCTCCCTCGACGGCATCAACGCCGTCTCGCTCACCACCGGTGCCACCTGGGAAAGCGCGAATGCCCTCTACGCCAAGACCGGCTTTGACCGCGCACCCGAACGCGACTGGTTCGTCCCCGGCACCGACATAAAGCTGTTCGTTTACAGGCTCGAGCTCCAGCAGCAATAAAGTTTCCCTCGTAAACCCCGGTCATCAGACCGGGCGCAGCGACAGGAAAGGCGCGGCATGCGCAAGACATTCGGCTCGGGTTCGGTCTGGGAACAGACCCTTGGCTACTCCCGTGCAGTCCAGGTGGACAACACCCTCTTCATTTCCGCCACGGCAGCCTCGGGCCCCGATGGCATCGTCGGCGATGACTTCTACTCGCAGACCAAGTACATCCTCGAAAAGCTCGGCGCAGTCCTGGAAGAAGCCGGCTTCTCGTACGAGGACGTGGTCCAGTCCAAGCTGTACCTGACGGACATCAGCAAGTGGGAAGACGCCGGCCGCGCGCACGGCGAGGTCTTCGGCGACATCCGCCCCACCCTCGCCCTGGTGCACGTGCTGCCGTTCCTGGACCAGGAAATGCTGGTCGAGATCGAGCTCGTCGCCCAGAAGAGCGCCAGCTAGAAACTAAACCCCGCGAACTGGCAGCAGGTGACCTCAGAACCACATTTTGAGGGCATCAGCTGCCAGTTCGCGCTTGCGGGGGCGGGGGGAGCTAACCCGGGACGCCGTAGCGGTGTTCGGGGCGGCCGGTGGTCCCGTAGCGCAGCTGGATCTCGACGGCGCCGTCGTCCGCGAGCGAGGACAGGTACCGTTGCGCCGTGGCGCGGGAGACGCCCACCTTGTCCGCCACCTCGGACGCCGAATACTGCTCCCCGGGCTGCAGCGATTCCAGCACGGCAGCCTCCGTCGCGGAGCGCGGCTTCGCCGTCGGCGCCACATCGCCGGGGATCAGCGCCCGCTTGGCGCGTTCAATGGTCGCCTGGTCCACGGCCATCTGGTGCCCCAGGATCCGCCGGTAGCGGGCATACGAGCGCAGCTGCTGGGACAGGGATTCGGACGTGAAGGGCTTCAGCAGGTAAGCCAGGGCTCCGCGGCGCAGTGCCACCTTGATGGAGGCGGCGTCCGAGGCCGCGGTCAGCATCATGGCGTCGACGTCCAGCTGGCCAAGCAGGTCAAGGCCCGAACCGTCCGGCAGGTAGACGTCCAGCAGTACCAAGTCCGGGCGCAGGCTGTGGATCGCCTGCAAGGCCTGCGACACCGAACCCGCCGGCGCCAAGGCCATGAACCCGGCCACGGAATCCACGTAGGCCGCATGAAGCCTTGCCACGTGGAAGTCGTCATCCACGATCAGCACCCTCAAATCCTCAACCACTGCCGTCCTTCCTCGTTTCCGTCGTGCGGCCCATGACCCCTGGAATGGTGGCCATGAACACTGCGCCCGGTCCGCCCGCGGTGCCGGCCTCCAGTACGCGGATATCGCCGCCCCGGCGCCGCGCGAGCTGCCGCACCAGCGCCAGCCCCAGGCCGTGCCCGCCCCCGGCGCGCGCCGGGTGTTCCGGCGTCTGTCCCGACGTCGTGAAGCCTTCCGCGAAGACCTCCTCCGGGTCCAGGTTCCCCAGCCCGTCGCCCGAGTCCCCGACGACGATGTGCAGCGTTCCGCCGTCGTCGTCCGCATCGTCCAGAAGCTCAAGTTCCACCCAGCGTTCCGCCGCGGTACCGGCGACGGCGGCGCTGACGGCGTTGTCGATCAGGTTTCCCAGCACGGTGGTGACGTCCTGCGGGTCCGCCACGTTGCCGCGGACCAGGGTTTCCGGGCCGATCCGCAGCGCCACCCCGCGCTCATTGGCCTCGACGCCCTTGGCGCCCACGAACGCCTGCAGATAGGGGTCCTGGAGCAGCTCCGCCTGTTCCACCGGGAACTTCAGCGGGCCGGTGGCGGCGAGGCGGGCGAGGTAGTCCCGGGCCTGTTCGTGCTGGCCGATGCTCATAAAGCCTGCAATGGTGTGCAGCTGGTTGGCGAACTCGTGCCGCTGGGCGCGCAAGGCCGTGGACATGGTTCCAACAGCGTCCAGCTGGCGGGTCAGTTGCTGCAGCTCGGTGCGGTCGCGCAGCATCACCACCCAGCCGAGGTCCTCCTTGCGGTGCCAGGCCTTGCGGGCGCTGGCCACGAGGACCCGCCCGCCGGCCACGAGTTCCATGGCCCCCGCGTCCTGGGCCGCAGGCTGGGTCAGCTGCTTCAGCTGCGCCGGGACGGCGGCCTCGGACCAGCGCTGGCCCGTTGCGTCGGGAAGGTCCAGCAGCCGTCCGGCGGCCGCGTTGAAGACGCTGATGCGGCCATCGGCGGAGATGCCGATGACGCCGTCGTCCACGCCCTGCAGCACCGCCACCTGGTCGTGCACCAGAGTGCTGATTTCCTCGGGCTCCAGCCCCAGGGTCAGCCGCTGCAGGCGCCGGCGCAGCAGGAAGGAGGCGAGCACGCCGGCCAGCAGCGCTCCGCCTGCGGTGAGGGCGATCGGGACGATGTCGCGCGCCAGGCTTTGGCCCAGCGATTCCATCGAATAGCCCACGCTGACCTCGCCGACGATGGCCGGCGGTCCGCCGCCGCCTTCGGGGGCGTAGACGGGAACCTTGGCGCCGGCGGACGGGCCCAGCGTCCCGGTGTTCCGGGTGGTCACTTCCTGGCCGCCGAGGGCCACGGAGGGGTCGGTGCTGACGCGTTCGCCAAGCCGGGCCTGATCCGGGTGGGCCAAGCGCAGGCCGGTCTCGTCGGTGATCACCACGAACAGGGCGCCCGTGCGGAGACGGGCGGCCTCGGCAGCGGCCTGGAGGGGACCGGCGGCCAGCACGGGAGCCGGCGGCGTGCCCACTTCCTTGCTGATGGCCTGGACGGCGGAGCGGATGTCCGGATCCGAAGCCACCGTCCGGGCGAGCGTCAGTGCCTGGTTCTCGGCCTCGTCGCCGATCCGCACGTACACCAGCCAGCCATGGACCGTGCCGCTGAGCAGCACCACCAGCAGCACGACACCCAGCTGCAGGAGCAGGGTCTGGGTGGAGAAACGCATGGCGAGCCGTGGCACCCGGGCTCCTTCCGCCGTCGTACGCGCTCGCAGCTGCGGGGGCAGCCGCGGCGCTGGCAATCAAACTTCTTCTGCCCATCTTAGGCACTGAGCACAATGAGCAAAACGCTGGGAATGAGCAGTATGCCGATCAAATCCCGCAAAGCCCGGACTGTGGCGCCCGCCACTATAGCGTCTGTATTGCGCATCACACCGAAGTGACGCCGTTCACAGTAGTAAGGAGCCGGCCGTGCTGGTTTTGCTTGGATTCGCAATGATTGCGGTATTCATGGTCCTGATCATGACCAAAAAGTTGACGCCGGTTTTGGCGCTGATCATCGTCCCCACCATCTTTGGCCTCTTCGCCGGGGCCGGCCTCGGCCTCGGCCCCATGGTCATGGACTCGATGAAGTCCATGACGTCCACGGCCGCGCTCCTGATGTTCGCGATCATCTACTTCGGCCTCATGATCGACGTCGGACTCTTCGACCCCCTGGTGAAGTTCATCCTCCGCAAGCTCGGCAACGACCCCGCCAAGGTTGTCCTCGGCACGGCCATCCTCGCTGCCGCAGTCTCCCTGGACGGCGACGGCTCCACCACCTTCATCCTCACCACTGCTGCCATGCTCCCTGTCTACCTGCGCCTGAAGATGAGCCCCGTGGTCCTCACCTGCGTGGCCGGCCTGGCCAACGGCACCATGAACATCCTGCCGTGGGGCGGCCCCACCGCCCGTGCGGCCACCGCCCTGAAGATCGATGTCAACGACGTCTTCGTCCCGATGATTCCGTCCCTCATCGCCGGCCTTGTGGTGGTCTTCGTCTTCGCCTGGCTTCTCGGCCTGCAGGAACGCAACCGGCTCCGTAGCACCGTCCCCGAGATCTGGGGCGACGTCGCGGACCCGTCGGACATGTTCGACGGCGGTGCCGGCCGCGGCGGTTCTGCTGCCGGCCGCTCCGGCTCCAGCCAGCCCGCAGGCAAGCCGGGCACCGGCGGCGTCGCGGTCCTGGAACGCACCGAGATCCTCGTCGAAGGCACGGAAACAGACAGCAACACCGCCATGGCCGACACGGCCCTGGACCCCAACCGCAAGACGCTGCGCCCCAAGCTCTTCTGGTTCAACCTCGGCCTCACCGCCGCAGTCATGGTGGTGCTCGTCGCCAACATCGTGCCGCTGCCGTTCGTCTTCATGGTGGGCTCCGCCATCGCCCTGCTGGTGAACTTCCCCAAGGTCAAGGAACAGGGCGCCCAGCTGGTGGCCCACGCCCCCTCCATCGTGGCCGTGGTCAGCATGGTCATGGCCGCAGCCGTCCTCACCGGCGTGCTCAACGGCACCGGCATGGTCAAGGCAATGTCGGAATGGCTCGTCCAGATCATCCTCGCGGACATGGGTCCGTTCATGGCCGTCATCACCGGCCTGCTCAGCATCCCCATGACGTTCTTCATGAGCAACGACGCCTTCTACTTCGGCGTCCTCCCCGTCCTCAGTGAAACCGCAGCCCACTACGGCATCGGTGCCGCCGACATGGCCCGCGCCTCCATCACCGGCCAGCCCTTCCACATGCAGAGCCCCCTGGTCCCCGCGATCCTCCTGCTGGTCTCCCTCGCAAAGGTAGACCTGGGCGACCACCACAAAAAGGTCCTCTGGCGCACGGCAGTCATCTCGGTAGTCATGCTGGCAGTAGGAATGCTGACAGGAGCCATCGGCATCGGCTAGCCAACGACGACAAACAAAAACAAAACGAGACAGCAGAGTGCGAATGGTCCGCACTCTGCTGTCTCGCGTGTTTGGGGTCGGGCGACACCGGAACAGCAAGCCGCGCACATCGGCGCCAGGACGGCCATCCGGCAGCGTGCGTCTAAGGGAGGAACGACCGAGCACGCAGAGGATGGGCGACCTGGCGACGGAAGGCGACCATGGCAAGCGACGCAAGGCGCCCGGCAGGCGGTGCAACCAACGTAGACTAGTCCGGAAAACCATTTGAACTTTGCAGGGGAGATCCATGGCTGCGATCAACCGTGACGACGTCGCGCACCTCGCGCGTCTCGCTCACATTGAAATGAGTGCCGAAGAGCTGGACAGGATGGCGGTCGAACTCGCCGTCATCGTTGATTCGGTCAAGACCGTAAGCGAAGCCGCCGGTGACGATGTCCCGGCAACGTCCCACCCGATTCCGTTGAGCAACGTGTTCCGCGAAGACGTTGTGGGCCACACGTTCACGGCCGAACAGTCCCTGTCCGGCGCGCCTGACGCGTACGAGGGCCGCTTCAAGGTCCCGGCAATCCTGGATGAGGACTAAGCGAATGACTGAACTGAACAGCACCGGACTTAACAGCGCCGGACTCATCCGCCTCTCGGCCGCGCAGCTCGCAGCCAAGCTGGCCGCCCGCGAGGTCACCTCCGTCGAGGTCACCCAGGCCTACCTGGACCGCATCGCCGCCGTGGACGGACAGGTCAACGCCTTCCTGCACGTCAACGCCGAGGAAGCCCTCGCCGTTGCCGCCGAGGTCGACGCGATCCGCGCCGCCGGTGGCACCGCCGCAGAAGAGCTCCACGAGCTCGCCGGTGTGCCGATCGCCGTCAAGGACCTCATCGTCACCATCGGCCAGCCCACCACGGCCGGCTCCAAGATCCTTGAAGGCTGGCACAGCCCCTATGACGCCACCGTCATCAAGAAGCTGCGCGCCGCCAAGATGCCGATCCTCGGCAAGACCAACCTGGACGAGTTCGCCATGGGTTCCTCCACGGAGCACTCGGCCTACGGCCCCACGCGCAACCCCTGGGACCTGGACCGCATTCCGGGCGGATCGGGCGGTGGCTCCGCGGCCGCCGTCGCCGCCTTCGAAGCGCCGCTGGCCCTCGGCACGGACACCGGCGGATCCATCCGGCAGCCCGGCGCCGTCACCGGCACCGTGGGCATGAAGCCCACCTACGGTGCTGTTTCCCGCTACGGCGCCATTGCCATGGCGTCCTCGCTGGACCAGATCGGCCCGGTATCGCGCACGGTGCTGGACTCCGCCCTGCTGCAGGAAGTCATCGGCGGCCACGACCCCTTCGACTCCACCTCGCTGACGGACCCCTTCGACAACCTGGTGGCCGCTGCCCGCACCGGCAACGTCACCGGCATGAAGATCGGCATCATCAAGGAACTCCACGGCGAGGGCTACCAGGCCGGCGTCGAGAACCGCTTCAACGAGTCCCTTGAGTTGCTCAAGGAAGCCGGCGCGGAAATCGTCGAGGTGTCCTGCCCCAACTTCCAGTACGCCCTGGGCGCCTACTACCTGATCATGCCGTCCGAGGTGTCCAGCAACCTGGCCAAGTTCGACGGCGTCCGCTTCGGCCTGCGCGTGCTGCCCAAGGACGGCCCCATGACCATTGAGCGCGTCATGGCCGCCACCCGCGCCGCGGGCTTCGGCGAGGAAGTCAAGCGCCGCATCATCCTGGGCACGTACGCCCTGAGCGCCGGCTACTACGACGCGTACTACGGCTCCGCGCAGAAGGTCCGTACCCTCATCCAGCGCGACTTCGACGCCGCGTTCGCGCAGGCCGACGTTCTGATCTCGCCCACGGCGCCCACCACGGCGTTCAAGCTGGGGGAGAAGCTGGACGACCCGCTGGCCATGTACCTGAACGACGTCGCCACCATCCCGGCCAACATGGCCGGCATCCCGGGTCTTTCCCTGCCCGGCGGCCTGGCCGACGAAGACGGACTGCCGGTCGGCATCCAGCTGCTGGCCCCGGCCCGCGAGGATGCCCGCCTGTACCGCGTCGGCGCGGTCCTTGAGTCCCTGCTCGAAGAGAAGTGGGGCGGCCCGCTGCTGGACCGTGCCCCGGTTCTGAGTGCCGCTTCCACAACCGCGGGAGGTTCCAACTAATGTCTGTTGACGCAACCCTGAGCTTCGAAGAAGCCATGGAAAAGTACGATCCCGTCCTGGGGTTCGAGGTCCACGTGGAGCTCAACACCAAGACCAAGATGTTCTCCTCGGCCCCGAACGTGTTCGGCGACGAGCCGAACACCAACGTCAACGAGGTGGACCTGGGCATGCCCGGCGTCCTGCCCGTGGTGAACAAGGCTGCGGTGGAGTCCTCCATCAAGATCGGCCTTGCCCTGAACTGCAAGATCGCCGAGACCTGCCGCTTTGCCCGGAAGAACTACTTCTACCCGGACACCCCCAAGAACTTCCAGACCTCCCAGTACGACGAGCCCATCGCGTACGACGGCTACCTGGACATTGAACTTGAGGACGGCACCGTGTTCCGCGTGGAGATCGAGCGCGCGCACATGGAAGAGGACGCAGGCAAGCTCACGCACATGGGCGGCGCCTCGGGCCGCATCCAGGGTGCCGACTACTCGCTGGTGGACTACAACCGCTCCGGCGTGCCGCTGGTGGAAATCGTCACCAAGCCGATCGAAGGCGCGGGCAGCCGGGCACCCGAGCTGGCCAAGGCCTACGTGGCCGCCGTCCGCGAAATCGTGAAGAACCTGGGCGTTTCCGACGCCAAGATGGAACGCGGCAACGTCCGCTGCGACGCCAACGTGTCCCTGCGCCCGCACGGCCAGGAACGCTTCGGCATCCGCTCCGAGACCAAGAACGTGAACTCGCTGCGCGCCGTCGAGCACGCTGTGCGTTACGAGATCCAGCGCCACGCCGCCGTCCTGGAGTCCGGCCAGCCGATCATCCAGGAAACGCGCCACTGGCACGAGGACACGCGCTCGACGACGTCGGGCCGCGCCAAGTCCGACGCCGACGACTACCGCTACTTCCCGGAGCCTGACCTGGTTCCCGTTGTCGCCTCGCGCGAGTGGGTCGAGGAACTGCGCGCCACGCTGCCCGAGCCGCCGGCCGAGCGCCGCAAGCGCCTCCAGGCCGACTGGGGCTACTCGGACCTGGAATTTCGCGACGTCGTCAACGCCGGCGTCATGGACTCCATCGAGGAGACCATCGCAGCCGGCGCCAGCGCCGACGTCGCCCGCAAGTGGTGGATGGGTGAGATCGTGGGCCGGGCCAAGGCCGCCGACGTCGATCCCGCCGAACTCGGCGTGACCCCGCAGGTCATCGTGGAACTGAACCAGCTCATCGAAGACGGCAAGATCAACAACAAGATGGCCACCCAGGTCCTGGACGGCGTCCTCGCCGGCGAAGGTGCTCCGGCGGAGATCGTGGAGAAGCGCGGCCTCGCAGTCGTGTCCGACGACGGCCCCCTGCTGGAAGCCATCGACGCCGCCCTGGCGGCCCAGCCCGACGTCGCGGAGAAGATCCGCGGCGGCAAGCTGCAGGCCATCGGCGCGATCGTCGGCGGCGTCATGAAGGCCACCCGTGGCCAGGCCGACGCGGCCCGTGTCCGCGAACTGATCCTGGCGAAGCTCGGAGTTGAGGGCTAGCAGAAGGCCAAGCCACGCGTTTTAACCCAACTGGGTCGCAGTTAACGTCGTTCTGAACGCTCAAGACGACAACAACTGCGACCCAGTTGTCTTTGTGGACTCACCGCCGCGCAAAGTCACAGCCAGAACACAGGATCAGGGTCCATCATTGAGGTGTCAGCCCAGCGCTGGCTGCTGAAAGGAAGCGGGCCATGTCAACCATGACGCCGGGCCTTCGGAAGGCCCTCATCGCAGGCGGGGTCGCCGTCGCACTGACCGGTGGCGGGGCAGCCACCGTGTGGGCGGGCACCCAGCCCAGCCCCTCGCCGTCGGGCTCGTCCCCCTCCGCCACCGCAACGCCGAGCCCCGCACCCAGCGGCTCCCCAGGCAAAAGCCTCGGCCTGGGCCGGCTGCACGGGCACGGCATCCACGGAGAGTTCACCGTCAAGGACAAGGACGGAAACTACCGGACCGTGGTGACGCAGAGCGGCGCCGTGGAATCCGTGAACGATTCCTCCATCACCGTGAAGAGCGAGGACGGCTTCACCCAGAGCTACGCCATCAACGGTGACACACGCATCGTGAAGATCCCCGAGGACGTTTCACAGTTGCGCAACGGCAAGGGCAAGCCGGACCTGCCCGCCGCCACGGCCGCCGACCTCAAGGCCGGGGACATGGTGCGCATCGCAGGAACCAAGGACGGCAGCACGGTGACCGCCACGTCCATCGTGGCAGGACAGCTCCCTGACAAGCTGCCCGGCAACGGCAACGGCAACGGCAAGTTCAAGGGTCCGGGCCACCACTTCGGGCACAACCGTGGGCAGAACTCCGGGCAGAACCCCTAGGCTGCCACAGTCCTGAAACCTAGGTTGCCGCTCGCGGAATCGGGGGAGTTCGAGCTTCTGGCGGCCACCCGGTAGCGGTTGCAGTACGAGTCGTGGCAGAGGTAGGAGCCGCCCCGCATGACGCGGCCCCGGCCGATGGTGGGCCCCTGCGGGTCGGTGGCCAATCCCTCCTTATGGCACGTGCGGTAGTACTTGGGCAGGAACCAGTCGCTGCACCATTCCCACACGTTCCCGCTGGTTTGGTACAGACCGTAGCCGTTCGGGGCGAAGCTCCGCGCGGGCGCCGTGGTGAGGTAGCCGTCCTCCTGGAGATTGCTGGTGGGGAATTCGCCTTGCCAGATGTTGCAGTTGTTCTTCCCGGCCCCTGACGATCCGGCATTGTGGAGCTCGTCGCCCCAGGGGTAGCGCCGGCCGGCCAGGCCCCCGCGCGCCGCAAATTCCCATTCGGCCTCGCTGGGCAGCCGGCGGCCCGCCCAGGCGCAATAGGCCAGGGCATCGCTGTGCGACACCTGGGTGACGGGATGGTCCGGTATGTCCTGCCAGGAGGACAGGGGCCCCGCCGGACGCGCCCAGCTGGCGCCGCGGACGTTGAGCCACCACGGGGCGCCGACAACCCGGTTCAGGATGTCCTGCGGCGCGGCCTTGACTGCGAGGTGGAACACCGCGGAGGTGCCATGGAGCTCGGACTCTGTGCGGTACCCGGTGGCGTCCACGAAGGCCGCGAAGGCCTGGTTGCTCACGGCGGTGGCGTCGATCCGGAAGGCTGCAACGGCGACGTCGTGGACGGGGGTCTCGCCGTCGGAAGCGTAGCCCTCGTTGAAGAGATCGCCCATGGCAAAGACGCCTCCCGGCACCTCCACGTCATCATGCTGTCCTGCCGCGGGGAGCGCGCCGCTGCCGCCGGCGCTGTTTCCTGGGGCGGTGCCGGCAGCACGGGGCGCAATGTCAAGGAGGCCGACGTCGGCGCTGTTTCCGGCGCCCGGCGGCATTGGGACCATTCCGGTTTGCTCCCGGCCGTTGGGTGCAGGGCTGCAGCAGCTTGCCATGCCGGCCTTTCGCTCGTTGTGTGGCGGGGAACACCCCCGTCCATCTTAACCGCGTGGCTACCTTAACCGCGTGGCTACACGGGCGGATTGGTGACTAAAGATGATTCCTGTGCGCACTTGCGATCATGATCTTGCAAAGGAGACCGGAGTCACTTATGGTTTGTTAAACGGTTAACGAAGGTGGCGGGCATCACATTGCGTCACGGCCTTCAGCACATGAGGAGAAAGCATGAACTCGACGACGGAAGAAGCTCCGGCATTGCCGGAAGCGCGCCGGGTCCAGGTTCCGGTGGGAGGGCACAAGCCCGGCACCGGCAAGCGGAAGGGCAAGGCCGGCAAGGCGCCCTCGCAGAGCTTCCGGAACCGTCTGCGCCGCGACAAGCAGATGCTGCTCATGATGGTCCCCGGCGTAGTGTTCCTGCTCCTGTTCTTCTACATCCCGATCCTCGGCAACGTCATCGCGTTCCAGGATTACCAGCCCTACCTCGGCATCGGGGACAGCCTCTACGTCGGCTGGCAGAACTTCGTGGACCTCTTCGGCAACCCGGACTTCATCCGGGCCTTCCGGAACACGCTGTACCTGGCCGCCTGGCAGCTCGTTTTCCTGTTCCCGGTGCCGCTGATCCTGGCGCTGATCGTCGATTCGCTGATCAGCACGCGCGTCCGGCAGGTCTTCCAGAGCATCGCCTACCTGCCGCACTTCCTGTCCTGGGTGCTGGTCATCGCCTTCTTCCAGCAGATGCTGGGCGGTGCGGGCTTCATCAACAACACGCTGCGCCACATCGGCATGGACCCCATCCCGTTCATGACCAACCCGGACACGTTCCCGTTGCTGGTGGTTGTCCAGATGATCTGGAAGGACGCCGGCTGGGCCATGATCATCTTCCTGGCCGCCTTGGCCAGCATCGATGCCTCGCTCTATGAGGCGGCCGCGGTGGATGGTGCCGGCCGCTGGCGCCGCATGTGGCACATCACCCTTCCGGGCCTGCGCCCCGTGATCGTGCTCCTGCTCATCCTGCGGATCGGCGACATCCTCTCGGTCGGCTTTGAGCAGTTCATCCTGCAGCGCGATGCCGTGGGAGCCGGCGCAGCGGAAGTGCTGGACACCTTCACTTACTACACAGGAGTGATCGGCGGCGGCTGGAGCTCCGGTGCCGCGGCCGGCCTTGCCAAGGGCATCGTCGGAGCGCTGCTGATCTACGGCGCCAACAAACTGGCCCACCGCTTCGGCGAAGACGGAATTTTCGCAAAGCAAGCACGCTAATGCTCGGCTAGCCGCGCGGCTGCCGTACAAGGAGACCACCATGGCAACAACAACACTTTTCAAGAAGAAGCCCCGGGAGCTGAGCTACAACTCCAAGCGCCCCGTCTGGAAGGAACGCCCTTCCCCGCTGTACCAGACCGTCAAGGGCGTCATCCTGGTCCTGTTCAGCCTCTCGATCCTGGCCCCCATCCTGCTGGTGGTATCCACGTCCCTGGCGGACAATGAGCAGCTGGTCCGGGCAGGCGGCTTCGTCATGTGGCCCGAACGTCCCACCCTGGACGCCTACGCCACCATCTTCAAAGGCCCCATGGTGCTGCAGTCGCTCGGTGTGAGCCTCTTCATCACCGCCGTGGGCACCATTCTGGCGCTGTTCGTGACCATCACCATGGCCTACGCCACCAGCCGTTCCGTACTGTTTGGCCGCCCCGTGGTGCTGGCAGTGCTGTTCACCCTGCTCTTCGCTCCCGGACTCATCCCCTCGTTCCTGATGATCCGCGAGCTGGGCCTGCTTGACTCCATCTGGTCGCTGATCCTGCCCGGCATCTTCGGGGCCTTCAACTTCGTGGTCATGCGCTCGTTCTTCATGAACATCCCCGGCGAGCTCATCGAAAGCGCCAGGATCGACGGCGCCAACGACTGGCAGATCCTGTGGCGGATCGTCATGCCGCTCTCCAAAGCCGTGATCGCCGTCGTCGGCCTGTTCTACGCCGTCGGCTTCTGGAACTCCTTCTTCAACGCGCTGCTCTATATCAACGACCACAGCAAGTGGCCCATCCAGCTGCTGCTCCGCAACTTCGTGGTCCAGGGCAGCGGCGCCGCCGAACAGCTGGGAATCACCACCACCCCGCCGCCGCAGTCCATCCAGATGGCCGTCGTCGTGGTGGCCCTGGTCCCGATCCTGATGGTCTACCCGTTCCTCCAGAAGCACTTTGCCAAGGGCGTCATCACCGGCGCCGTCAAGGGCTAGCAGCCCGCCAACAAGACTGCAACACCAACCATGAAGCAAGTAACCAGAAAGGGTTATGCCATGACGAGCACTACCTCAGGACAGGCTGGATTCAGCCGCCGCGGCTTCCTCGGGCTCGCAGGCCTGGCTGTTACCGCAGCCGGCCTGTCCGCCTGCGGTGGTGGCGGCGCCGCGAGCTCCGGAGGCGCCGCTGCCTCCGCCTCGGTGAAGTTGCCCACGTACAAGGAATTCACCGGCCTCACCCCGGACCTGGCGGGCAACGCCAAGGGCCTGCAGGCCGCCTACTTCAAGCTGCCCACCCCGGTGCAGTCCGTCAAGGGCATGCCGCTCAAGGGCAAGGTGACCGGCCTGACCGAAACCTTCGACACCATGAGCCCGGCCATGAAGGACAACCCCTTCTGGCAGCGACTGAACGCCAAGCTCGGCGGTGACCTGGAACTGCAGATCGCCGAGGACATCGGAGACGGCTACCCGGCCAAGTTCGCCACCGTGCTGGCCAGCAACGACCTGCCGGACATGATGTGGGTCCCGCCGAACCAGGGCATCCCCAACGTCGGGCCGATGCTCGAGGCCAAGTTCCAGGACCTCACCCAGTACCTCTCCGGCGACGCCGTGCTCGAGTACCCCAACCTGGCCGCACTCAAGCCGGACTCCTGGAAGACCGCCGTCGTGAACGGCAAGATCTGGGGCGCGCCGATCCCCAGCACGCCGTTCGGCCAGGTCTACATCGGCAACCACGACACCTGGGCCCAGGTGGGCGGCTTCGAAGCCTCCAGCGCCGAGGAATTCCTGCAGAAGGCCAAGGAGATCACCCGTCCCGGCGAGCAGAAGTACGCGCTGGAACCGGCCTACATCAACGCCCTGCACATGGTCACCGAATGGTTCGGCGCCCCCAACGCCTGGGCCGTGAACAAGGACCGCACCCTGACCCACCTCTACGAGACCGAGCAGTACGCGGCCGGCGTGGAGTTCGTGGCCAAGATGTTCGCAGCCGGCGTGTTCTACCCGGACGCCCAGGCCACGGACATCCGCTCCCGCGTTGCCAACGGCAGCGTCGGTGCCCAGGTGTGCAGCGGCCCGCACGACATCCGCGGCTTCCGCGCCCTGAACAAGGGCGCCAAGTTCGACATCCTGGTCCCGTTCAGTGCGGACGGCAAGGTCAAGCCGACCTACGACATGGGCTACGGAACAGTCGGCTTCACGCCGTTCAAGAAGGCCGAGGAAGGCAAGATCCGCGAACTGCTCTCGCTCATCAACTACCTCTCCGCCCCGTTCGGCACGGTCGAATACATGCAGAAGAACTACGGCGAGCTGGGACACGACTACACACTGGACGCCACGGGCAACCCGGTCCGCACGGACACGGGCACCACCAACGCCCCGGGCCTGGTTTCCGCGCTGAACATCATGTCCAGCCCGGAGAATGTCATCTTCAACCCCGGGTTCGACGACGACACGCGCTACGTAAACCGGCAGGAGCAGAAGCTCCTCGAAATCGCCTGGCGCAACCCCACCAACGGTTCCTACTCGGACACCAATGCCAAGGTGGGTGCCAAGATCACCAAGCAGCTCCGCGACAAGGTGGTGGACATCATCACCGGCCGCGCGAAGATCGACGAGCTCAAGGACGGCGTCAAGCGCTGGAAGAGCGAAGGCGGCGACAAGATGCGCGAGGAATACCAGGCGTCGCTGGCATCCGACGCGCCGGTGTTCACGTCCTAGAATGAGCGCCAACTGCGGTGGCGGCGGATCGCCGCCACCGCAGGGCCATACAGACCCGGCCACGCAGGCGGGTGAACGAACGAACAAGGGGGAACCATGGCGAAGACAACAGGCACGGGCCAGCGGCCCACCATCCGCATGGTGGCGGAACTGGCAGGCGTCTCCACGGCCACGGTTTCCTACGTGCTGTCCGGGAGGCGCGGCGACGGCGGACCGGGCGTTTCGGACCCGACGGCGGACAAGGTCAAGTCGGCCGCGGAGCGGCTGGGGTACCGGCCCAACCAGGCCGCCCGGGCCATCCGCACGGGACGCACCAACACCGTGATCCTGTCGCTGACGATGCTCTCGGACCCGTGGTCCCTCTCGGTCATCGAGGCCGTGCAGCGGGCGGCCGCGCCCCTGGGGATCACGCCGATGATCCTCGGCGATGCGGAATGGGTCAAGGTCCTCGGCATCCACAGCGCTGACGCGGTCTTCGTGGACGCCGTGGGCGCGAAGGAGCGCGACGCACCGCGCCGGCTCGCTGCCACCGGAACCACCCTGGTGGTCTTTGACGAGCTGCTGGAACCGGAAGGCTTCGATGTCATCCGTTCGGTGGCCGGCCCCGGCTGCGAACTGGCCATGGAGCACCTGCTCAACGGCCACCGCAGGATCGGCTGCCTCGCTGCCGCGCCGTCAAGCGGGACACCTGCGGGTCCCCGTTACGAGGCCTACGCCAGGGCGCTTGAAGGAGCCGGGATTCCTGTCCGGCAGGATTACGTGGGCGGCTTCGACGGCACCACGGCCGGGGCCTACGCCGCTGCCACGCGCCTGCTCAGCCTGCCGGACCGGCCCACGGCCGTCTACGCCACCACGGACTTTGCGGCCGTCAGTGCCGTCAATGCCGCCCAGCGGCTCGGCCTGGCCGTCGGGAAGGACGTGGACATCATCGGTGTCGGCAACACCGTGGAGGGCGAGCGGATGTCGCCGTCACTGAGCAGCGTCGGCCCCGTGGACTTTTTCGACAGGCTCGCGCGGCTGCTCCTGCAGCGGGCCACGGGTGAAGGGTCCGACGCCGGGCCCGGTGTCCTCGACTTCCCCTGGCAGTTGTTCGTGCGGGAATCGGCCCCGCACCGCAGTGCCACCACACGACTTTATTGAGAATCAGCAGAAGGATATACAGGCAATGGAACAGGATTTGAAGGTTGGCATCGTGGGCTTCGGCCTGCGATCGGGGCTTTGGCGCCACGCGCACAAGCCGGGCCAGGGCTCCGAGGTCACGATCGTGTGTGACACGAGCGAACGCGGACGGGCCGATGCGGCGGAGCGCATCCCTACCGCACGTGTCACGGCGGACCTTGAGGAACTCCTCGGCAGCGGGATCGACGCCGTCCTGGTGCTGACCCCGGACAACCGGCATGCCGCCGTCGCGGTCCGGACACTCAAGGCCGGCATCGCCACCTTCTGCGAGAAGCCGCTGGACGTCACCGTGGAAGCCGCGGACCGCATCCTGCAGACCGCCTTCGAGACCGGAACCCGCCTGTACGTGGGCCACAACATGCGCCACATGCCGGTGGTGGTCCAAATGCGCCAGCTCATCGAGGAGGGCAGGATCGGCGAGGTCAAGGCCATCTGGTGCCGGCACTTCGTGGGCCACGGCGGCGACTACTACTTCAAGGACTGGCACGCCCAGCGCGCCAACGTCACCTCGCTGCTGCTGCAGAAGGGCGCCCACGATATCGACGTGATCCACTGGCTGGCCAACGGCTACACCAAGCGGGTTGCCGCCGTCGGCGATCTCGCGGTCTACGGCGGCGTGGGCAACCGGAGCAACAACGACGGCAAGCGCATGGGCGACTGGTTCTCCTTGGACAACTGGCCGCCCACCGAGCAGACGGACCTGGCCGAGACGATCGACGTCGAGGACATCTCCATGATGAACATGGTCCTGGACAACGGCGTGCTGGCTTCCTACCAGCAGTGCCACTTCACCCCGGACTACTGGCGGAACTACACGGTCATCGGCACCAAGGGCCGGATCGAGAACTTCGGCGACGGCCCGGGCGAGGCCATCAAGGTCTGGACCAGCCGCACCTCCGGCTTCGCCGAGCCGGATGAGACGGTGGAGATCCTGGACGGCGAAGGCGGCCACGGCGGCGCCGACCCGCTCCTGATCGAAGAGTTCCTGCGCTTCGCGGCCGAGGGCGGCCAGACCCGGACGAGCCCCATCGCGGCCCGCCAGGCAGTGGTGGCCGGCATCCTCGCCGCCGAATCCCTGCGCGGCGACGGCTCGGCCAAGGAGGTTCCGGCCCTGCCGGAGCCGCTCGTGGAGTACTTCGACGCCGGCCAGCCGGCCCTCGTCCGCGACTAACCCAAGTAAGTAGCGCCAACTGTCGTTTTGAGCGCTCAAAGCGACAGTTAGCGCTACCCAGTTGGGCCAACGCGGGCCAGATCTGTCATGACGGACTGCAGCGAATCGCAGACCGTCATGACCGATTTCCTTTTCAGCGTCTCGGGCCGGGCCAGGATGTCGATCTTGCGCACCGAGTTGACGCCGGCCAGCGGCCGCAGCACCACTCCCGCGTCCAGCACGCGCTGCGCCGTGAACCGCGGAAGCAGCCCGATCGCGCCGCCCGCGGACACGAGCGCCGCCACGGTGGAGTAGTCGTTGATCCGGTGCAGGACCTCCGCCGGGCGGCCGCTGACGGCCACGACGGCGGCCAGCACGTCCGCGGGGGAGTAACCGTCGCGGCTGGTCACCCAGGGCTGCCCGACGACGTCGGCCGGCTCCAGTTCGGACCGTGCGGCGAGCGGATGCCCGGCCGGAAGTGCGATGTCGAGCGGTTCGTCGGCCAGCGGAATGACCGTCACCTTTTCCCGCGGCCATGCGGGGCCGTGCGCCATGCGGTGGGCCAGGACGATGTCATAACGCGCCGTCAGTGCCGGAAATCCCTGTTGCGGGACATCTTCATCGGCCAGCCGTAAGCGGGGAACCCCCTCGCCGCCGGCGAGGAGCCGGGAGGCAAGGCGGCCGAACAGCGCCTGGCCGGCGCTGTGGAAGGCGCTCACGGAAACCGTCCCTGCCGGGTCATCGTGGTAGCCGCCGATTGCGGCGCGGGCATCGGCCATGGCGCGGACGACGGCGCCGCCGGCGTCCGCGAGGACCTGGCCGGCGTCCGTCAGGACGAGGTTCCGGCCTTCCTTCCTGGTGAGGGGCACCCCGGCGCTGCGCTGAAGAAGAGTGAGCTGCTGCGACACGGCGGAGGGGGTGACCATCATGGTCTCCGCCACGGCCTTGACGCTGCCGAGCTCACCGAGCTCGCGGAGGACTTGAAGCTGGCGAACATCCATGAGTCAAGACTAAAGTGTCGGCCCGGTTGATGTAGCCTTCCCTGAACTGTTGCGCCGCGCGAATCGCGCCGAGGCTCAGAGCCCGTTGCGGACCACTGTTCCCTGCGCAACGACGACGCGGACCTTTTCCAGCGCCGTGCCGTCGGTGAGCGGGTCGGCGTCGACCACTACGGCGTCCGCGAAACCGCCGCTGACCAGGCGGCCGGCCTGGCCCTCCCAGCCGAGTAGGCGGGCAGCGTGGGTGGTCGCCGAGCGCAGACCCTCCAGCGGCGACAATCCCGCCTCGGTGAGCAGCCGCACTTCGGTACCCAGGGGAGTGACGTCGGTGCCGAACGAGTCCGTGCCTGCCACCACGGTCACGCCGGCCTCGTGTGCCGCACGGACGGCAGCCTTGAGGATGGGCGTGTATTCCTGTCCGCGGGCCGCGAGGACCGGGTTGGCTGACCTGGCCATGCTGGTGATGGCGTCCATGGTGGGCGTGAAGAAGGTGCCACGGCGGGCCATCTCGGCAATGCTGGCCTCGGTGACGAAGACGCCGTGTTCGATGCTGCGGACGCCCGCGCGCACGGCGCCGTCGATCCCTTCGGCACTGTAGGCGTGGCACAGGACGCCGGCGCCGCGGGCCGCATTGACAACCGCCGAGAGCTGCTCGACGTCGTAGACCAGTTCACGGGGATCCTGCTCGGCGAGGCCTGCACGCGGGTTTGCCCGGGTCTTGATGACCTCGGCACCGCGCTTGAGGTTGACCCGCGTGAGGTAGGCCAGGTCTGAGGCGTCGACGACGCCGTGGGGGAGCGCCACGAGCGGGGCCAGGTCCGGGTCCGCAAGGACCGAGTCGCCAAGCTCCGGCGAAATGAAGAGTCCGGCGGGACGCATTCGCGGCGAGGCGCCCGGTGCCCACGCGGGAAGGCCTGCAAGTGCCACGTCCTGGTAGAAGCTGGAGGAGCCGCTGCGGATGCTCGTGGCGCCGCCCTGCAGGATGAGGCGCGTATCGGCGAGGGCGTTCGCGTGGACGTGGACGTCCACGAGGCCGGGGACCACCCAGCGCCCCGTGGCGTTGAGGACTTGTGCGCGGCCCGCGACGGCGGCAACGGCCTTGCGCGTGGCGTCCCGGGTCCCGACGGCGGCGACCTTGCCGCCGTCGAGCACCAGAACGCCGTCCACCACGGCATCGCCAGTGAGCGGGTCAACGATGGTGCCACCCTCGATCACGACGGCGCCGGGCGTCACCGGGCGGCCCGGGTAATTGGGAGCCGCGGGCGGCTCGGCGGCGTGCGCGGCCGGGGCCGAGGCCATCTGGGCCGCAACGCTGGCGACGGTGATTCCGGCGAGAGCCGTGGCGCCCGCGAGGATTCCCCGGCGGGACAGGCCCGCCGGCGGCAGGTCTTCGCTCGAATGGTCGTGGTTGCACATGGGCTTCTCCTTGGGGCAGGCCTGGGCGGGTGGCACCCATCACTCTATTTGGTATACCAAAGTAGTTTCAAGGTTTTTCGGAAAAAGACTTCCGGATCCCTAATGATTTAGCAATTCCTAAATTATTGAGTGAGATACTTGAGCTTGTTCTAAGCTTTCCGAGGGCATCTAATTGGAGCCATGAAGGCTCTCTACAAATCCGGCCCGCAGGCCGGTTTCGAACTCGTCGACCGCCCGGAACCCGAAGCCGGCCCCGGCGACGTCAAGATCCGCGTGATGACCACCGGCATCTGCGGCACGGACCTGCACATCCAGTCCTGGGATGCCTGGGCCCAAAGCATCATCGAAACCCCGCTGATCGCAGGCCACGAGTTCTACGGTGAAGTCGTGGCGATCGGCGAGGACGTCCGCGACGTCAAGGTGGGCGACCGCGTCTCCGGCGAAGGCCACGTTGTCTGCGGAATCTGCCGCAACTGCCGCGCCGGCCGCCGCCAGATGTGCATCCACACCGTCTCCGTGGGCGTGCAGCGCGACGGCGCCTTCGCCGAGTACGTCGTCATCCCGGAGACCAACGTCTGGGTCCACCACGACCCCTCCGTCACCCCGGAACTCGGCGCCATCTTCGACCCCTTCGGCAACGCCGTCCACACCGCACTGAGCTTCCCACTGGTGGGCGAGGACGTGCTCATCACCGGCGCGGGCCCCATCGGCCTCATGGCCATCGCCGTCGCCCGCCACGCAGGCGCCCGCAAGATCGCCATCACCGACGTCTCCGGCCCGCGGCTGGAACTCGCCCGCCAGATGGGCGTGGACCTGGCCATCGATGTGTCCAAGACCCGCGTCAAGGACGCCCAGAAGGAACTGGGCATGCGCGAGGGCTTCGACATTGGCCTGGAAATGTCCGGCCACCCCACGGCCTTGCCTGAGATGATCAACAACATGAACCACGGTGGCCGCATCGCCATGCTCGGCTTGCCGAGCCAGTCCATCGACATCGACTGGGGCAAGGTGGTCACCCACATGCTGACGCTGAAGGGCATCTACGGCCGCGAGATGTACGAGACCTGGTATGCCATGAGCGCCATGCTGTCCTCCAACCCCGCCCTGCACCGGAACATCTCCGCCGTCGTCACGGACAAGCTGTCCGCCGCCGACTGGGAGAAGGGCTTCGACATTGCCCGCGCCGGAACCGGCGGCAAGGTCGTCCTCGACTGGACCGAACTCTAGAGACCCCGGAAGCCAAGGAGCAAAGCACCATGTATTCAGCAATCAAAGACCAGCTGCAGGGCGAGCTGGACGAGATCCGCAGCGCCGGACTCTTCAAGACCGAACGCCACATCGATTCACCCCAGGCCAGCCACATCGCCGCCGGGCAGCTCGGCCAGCCCGCCGCCGCCGTCCTGAACTTCTGCGCCAACAACTACCTGGGCCTGGCCGACCACCCGGACATCATCGCCGCCGCCAAGTCCGCCATGGACGAGCGCGGCTTCGGCATGGCCTCGGTGCGCTTCATCTGCGGCACCCAGGACCTCCACCTCGAGCTCGAGGCGCGCGTCTCCAAGTTCCTGGGCACCGAGGACACCATCCTGTTCTCGAGCTGCTTCGACGCCAACGGCGGCGTGTTCGAGTCCCTCTTCGGCGCCGAAGACGCCATCATCTCCGACTCCCTGAACCATGCATCCATCATCGACGGCATCCGCCTGAGCAAGGCGCAGCGTTTCCGCTACGCCAACCAGGACATGGCGGACCTTGAGGCCAAGCTCATCGAGGCCACCACGCAGGCCACACCGGCCCGCCGGAAGATCATCGTCACGGACGGTGTCTTCTCCATGGACGGCTTCCTGGCCCCGCTGGAGGCGATCTGCGACCTCGCCGAGAAGTACGACGCCCTGGTCATGGTGGATGACTCCCACGCCGTGGGCTTCATGGGCTCCACCGGCGCAGGCACGCCTGAACACGCCGGCGTGTCGGACCGCGTGGACATCTACACCGGCACCTTCGGCAAGGCCCTGGGCGGCGCCTCCGGCGGCTACGTGTCCGGCCGCGGCGAGATCGTTGCCATGCTCCGCCAGAAGGCCCGCCCGTATCTGTTCTCCAACTCGCTCGCCCCGGCCATCGTCGCGGCCACCATCAAGGCCATCGAGCTGGTGCAGGGTTCCGGCGAGCTGCGCACGCGCCTGTTCGAGAATGCTGCCCTGTTCCGCCGCCGCATGAGCGAGGAAGGCTTCGAACTGCTCGACGGCGAACACGCCATCATCCCGGTCATGTTCGGCGATGCCGTGGTTGCCGCAAAGGTGGCCGACGAAATGCTCAGCCGCGGCGTGTTCGTGACGGCCTTCAGCTACCCCGTGGTGCCCAAGGGCGCCGCGCGCATCCGTGTCCAGCTCTCCGCCGCCCACAGCGCCGACGACGTCGAAGCCTGCGTCCAGGCGTTCATCAAGAGCCGGGCCGCAGTCGCCTGAAGCCCGGGAACCAGGCCGGCATTTCCCTGCCCCGATCAGTCCCCGTCTGGAAGGATGGAGCCATGGCTTCGAATTATGACGTGGTAATCGTGGGCGGCGGAATTGCCGGCCTGTCCTTGGCTTCTGCCCTGGCCGGGAAGTGCTCGGTGGCGCTGGTGGAGGCCGAGCAGTCGCTGGCCTTCCACACGTCCTCCCGCTCGGCCCGCCAGCTGATCCCCAGCTACGGTCCGCCCGTGGTGCAGGAACTCACCGTCCGCACGCTGGAGTTGTTGAAAGCCCGCGACGCCGAACTCCCGGAGCCGGTGCTGAGCCCGCGCAGCTTCATGCTGGTGGGCGAGGAAGCGATCGTCCGGGCCGAGTCCAGCGGCAACATGCATGCCATCACCCATGCCGAGGCACTCGGCCTGTGCCCCGTGCTCAGGCCGGAGTCCTTCACCGCGGCAGGCCTGGACACCGGCTCCTACGGCTGCAACGCGCCGCTGCTCCTGGAAGACCACCGCAGCCGTGCCGAGGCCGGGGGAGTGGACATCATCACCGGTGCCCGCGTCCACTCGGCCCAGCGGCTCGGCAGCGGCTGGCAGCTGGGCGCCGGCACCGAAGGCTTCCAGTCCGCCGTAGTGGTCAACGCGGCAGGTGCGTGGGCAGATGAGCTGGCCGTCATCAGCGGCGTGGAGAAGCTGGGACTCCAGCCGTTCCGCCGCACCGCGGCGATTGTCGACGTCGAGCAGCCGCTGGGTCCGGACACGCCCATGGTTGCCGCTGCGGATGACACCTACTATTTCAAGCCCGACGGCGGCCAGGTGCTGATCTCGCCATCCGAGACTGTGCCGAGCCGTGCCGAGGACGCCAAGCCGTACCCCGGCGACATCGAAAACCTCATCGCCCGCCTCAATTCCCTCACAACCCTCGGCATCCGTTCCGTGGACCGTGCCTGGACCGGGCTGCGCACCGAGGCGGCGGACGGGGTCCCAGTGGTGGGCTTCGACGCCGAGGCCCGGGGCTTCTTCTGGCTCGCCGGGCAGGGCGGCTACGGCTTCCAGACCTCCTCGGCCATCGCCGAGCTCGCGGCCGCCCTCGTCCTCGGCGAACTGTCCGGCAGGCCGTCCGGCCAGCACCCGGGCGCGGAGCAGAGTCCGGAATCCCGGACAGCAGAGGAGCTGGCTGCCGTGCGCTGGTCCATCCGGCGCTGAACAATGGGTTCATGAACGGGCACGCGAGCACACTCATCGGCAACATCGGCGAACTCATGACCCAGGACCTGGAGCACCGCGTCCTGAGGGACGCCGCCCTGGTGCTGGAAGGGGAGCGCATCTCCTGGATCGGCCCCTCCGCCGAGGCTCCGGCCGCCGACACGTTCGTGGACGCCGCCGGCCAGGCCGTGCTGCCCGGCTGGGTGGACTCCCACTCCCACCTCATCTTCGCAGGCGACCGCACCGCCGAGTTCGAGGCCCGCATGGCGGGCCAGAGCTACAGTGCCGGCGGCATCGCCGTGACCACCGGAGCCACCCGCGGAGCCAGCGACGAGGAGCTCACGCGCCTGGTGGCCGGACGCGTCGCCGAGGCGGTCTCACAGGGCACCACCTACCTGGAGAGCAAGACCGGCTATGGCCTGGACGTCGAGAACGAGGCCCGCAGCGCCCGCATCGCCGCGGCCGCCGTGGACGAAGTGACCTACCTGGGCGCCCACCTGGTGCCGGCAGGGGTGGACGCGGAGGAGTACACGGACCTCGTGTGCGGGCCGATGCTGGACGCCGTGCGCCCCTACGTCCGCTGGGCGGACGTCTTCTGCGAGCGCGGCGCCTTCACGGAGGATCAGTCCCGCCGCGTGCTGCAAGCCTGCCGGGACGCAGGCCTGGGCCTGCGGGTCCACGGCAACCAGCTCGGCGAGGGCCCGGGTGTGCAGCTCGCCGTGGAGTTCGGCGCGGCCAGCGTGGACCACGTCAACTACCTGTCCGACGCCGACATCCAGGCCCTCGCGGGCAGCTGGGCCGGCTGGGATGCCGCCGCCGGCACAGGAAGCCGCGGCACCGTGGCCACATGCCTGCCCGCCTGCGACCTCTCCACCCGCCAGCCGCTCGCCCCGGGCCGTGCCCTGATCGACGCCGGCGTCCAGATCGCCCTGGCGGCCAACTGCAACCCCGGCACCTCCTACACCAGCTCAATCGCATTCTGCGTGACCACGGCCGTGCTCCAGATGCACCTGAGCGTCCACGAGGCCGTCCGTGCGGCCACCTATGGCGGGGCGCTCGCCCTGGGCCGGGAGTCAGGGAACGACGTCGACGGCGAAAGGGCGGTGGGCTCCATCGCCGTCGGGCACCGCGCGGACCTGCACCTGCTCAAGGCGCCTTCTGCCACGCACCTGGCCTACCGGCCCGGCATCCCCCTGACCCAGGCCGTGTGGCGGGCAGGCGTGCGCGTCGTCTAGATAACAGCAACGCGGGGTCACCTAGCGCCTGTTCCGATCCCTCGGATGGGCGCTAAGTGACCCCGTGTTGTCTTAGGAACCCCTAGGCGCAGCTGAACCCCTAGGAGCAGCTGAACCCCTAGGCGCAGCTGAACTTGGCGTCCGCCCAGTCGGCCCAGTCGTCGCCGGCGTCGTCACCGTTCTTGTCGGCGATCAGTTCAACGCCCTGGACGCCGGTGATGTCCACCGAGACCGGGAGCGCTGCCGAGTCCGCGCTGAGGATCGGGGTCCGGAGCAGCTCGCGGCCGTCACCCTTGATGATGAACACCACGGAGCCGTGCAGGCCCTTGTTCAACTTGGCATCGTCAACACCCACCAGGGCGGTGAAGGCGCTGCACTTGGCCTCGGTGGCGATGGCGATCCTGGAGTCGGCGTGGGCGCCGATCCCCTTGGCATACGTGACGCCGTCCAGGCGGAGCTCCGGACCATCGCCGGCGTTCTCCTCACCGTTGGCGCGGTCCCGTTCAGCGGGGCCCCAGCCGTTGGTGCTGGCCGTCCACGGCAGGTCCGAGGCGAACACGGTGCCGCTCAGGCCGGCGGGCGGTACACCGTGGTGCGTCGTGGAGCAGGTGAACCTGGCCTCCGCCCAGTCGGCGTGGTCGTTGCCGTTCCCGTCGCCTGAATCGTTGGCCACCAGGTCAACATAGGCGGCACCCGTGACATCCACGGTGAGCGGGAGCGGGGCACTCAGCGCACCCAGGACAGGGGTGGTGACCTTCGTGGCGCCGTCGGCAACCACGGAGAACTTCACGCTGCCACGCGTGGCCTGGGCGTCGTCGATGCCCACCACGGCGGTGAAGGAGGTGCAGTAGCCGCCAAGGTAGTAGCGGACGGTGCTGTTGGCGTGGGCGCCCAGGCCCTTCGCGAAGGCCGTGCCGTTGAGCTTCAGCGGGCGGCCGTCGCCGCTGCCCTGTTCGCCGTTGGACATGTCCTTTTCCACCGGGCCCCAGCCGTTCGTGGCGCTCACCCATGGGTGGTCGCTGGCGAAGACCGTGGCCTGCGGCGGCTTGGGCAGGGTGCGCACCGAGGTGCTGGTGCTGATGGTGCGGGCACCGGCCGGCCCTGTGGTGGTGGTGTAGCGGGCCGTGGCCTTGACGGTGTAGTCGCCGTCAGCGTCCGCCGGAGCGGTCAGCTTCCACGTGGTGCCCAGGCGTCCGCCTGCGGGGAGCGTGGCGGCGGTGGCGGGAGTTGCCGGGGTTGCCGTCCAGCCCTGCGGCAGTTCGAGTTCCACGGCGAGGCCCGCGATGGCGGCCGGTTCGTCGGAGACGAACGTGGTCACGAAGTCCTGGGCCTTGCCCTGCTGCACCACATCGCCCTGGAGGGCCGCGCTCAGCTGGGCACAGGCCGGCACGGCCTCGGACGCGCCGAGGTCTTCGACCAGGAGGTTGTCCAGGGTGAAGTCCGAACCGTTCGCGGAACCGGTGCGCTGCAGGCCCACGAAGTAGTCGCCGCAGAAGCCGGTGTCCAGCACCTCCTCAAAGCGTGCCGTGCTCGTCTGCTCGCCGAGCGGCTGGCTTCCGGTCACTGCCGGTCCCGCCTGGGAGTCGTAGCCGGAAACCCAGGCGTACTGCCCTGCCTTGGAGTTCTGGTAGTCGAAGGAGACCTTGTACTTGTGGCCTGCCTGGAACGGCATGGTGTAGCCGGTGGTGCGGTAGACCATGCCGGGGGTGCCGTTGGGGCCGAGGTTCTCGTCGTGTGCAAGGAGGGACCAGGTGCCGCCGAGGACCTCGTCGATGACGTTGGTGTTCCAGCCCTTCTGGGTGAAGGGTTCGTTGCGTTCGGTGATGTGCGTGCGCGGGTCGGTGGAACCGCCGGCGTTGCCCTTCACGAACGGGCCCCAGCCCTGGTCCACGTTCTCGAAGTCCTCGCTGAGGACCCCGGTGCTGGGAACACGCTTCGCTTCCACGGCCCGGAAGTCGTCCACGCGGACCTTGGCTGTGCCGTCCCCTGCTTGGAAGCTGACGGTGGGGCGGGTGCCGTTCGTGGGCACATCGATGAGGACACGGAGGCGCTGGAAGTTGGTGCCGGTCTTCTCATCGGCCGCAACGGAGTTCGCCGCGTTGGAGCTGTCCACCGTGATGGTCTCGGTCTTGCCGCCGGGAACCTCCACCTTCAAGGTGGCGGGGCGGCTCTGGCCGGGCTCGATTTCGACGAAGGCACTCACCGAGTAGGTGCCGGCTTTGAATGGCAGCAGCTGCTGGGAGATGGAGGAAGCGCCGGCGCCGAGTTCGGCGTAGCGGCGGCCCTTGGCATCGCGGACAATCGCGGCCGTGCCCGTGGGGCTCCACTTCTGGAGGTCCACGGCGTTGAAGCCGGGGTCCTTGATCCGGGTGCCTTCGCCGAAGGAGGCGTCGGCGGGGACACTGACGGTGGCGGCGTTGGCGGTCAGCACATAGGGCTGGCCGGGATCTGCGGCGAGGGTGACCTGGCCGTTGACCACCGGGATGTCGGCCACCTTGACGCGGCCGTTGTCCGTCAGCTTGAACTGCTGCAGGCCGGTGGAGTTGCGGTACGCGTCGGTGAGCGTCCAGGTGGTGCTGCCGCCGGCCGGGTTGTAGTGGTAGAGCTTGTCCAGGGCGCCGCCCGTGGTGGAGGCCCAGGGGAGCAGGTACTTGTTGCCCTGGAGCACGGAGACGCCGTTGACGGTGATGTCGCGGGCCGCGGGGGTGTTGCCGGTGACTGCCACGCCGTCGGCGAGGTCGATGCGGTCGGCGGTCCACTTGGTGATCTGGTGGTGCTGCAGGTACTTGGCCGGCAGGTTGGCGGTCCAGATGTTGTTGTAGAACGCGTTGAAGTCGTTCTGGCCGGTCCAGCCTTCGAACTCCACGATGTGGGAGACGCCCAGTTTGGCGTCCGGGTTCCAGACGTCGGACTGGGTGTTGTTGATGAAGCGCAGGATCTGGGAGTTGACGCCCTTGTTGGTGCTGCCGCCGTACTTCTCATCGTTGGCCCAGTGCGACCAGGTGTTGTTGCGGGAGAGCTTGTCGGCCCATTCGGAGCCCACACGGAAGCCGTTCTTGACGAGCTCCTTCTGCAGGGTCTCCGCGAGCCAGCCGTATTCGTAGTAGACGTCAACGTACGCGAAGTCCAGGTTGTCGTCGGTGGCGTCGGCGAGTTCCTTGATGCGCTGGGCGAGCTTGCCGGAGTTGATGTCCTGGCGCTGGTTGATCATGTAGGACTGGTCCAGCCAGTTCCAGCCGAGGTTCTTGTTGGCGGTCAGCAGGTCCTCGGCGAAGGACTTGGCCTCGGGATAGATTTCGGTGGCGTTGATGTGCACGCCGAACCGGGCATTCCAGGCCTTGCCTGCGGAGACCAGCTTGTTGAGGTCTTCCAGGCCGCCGGCCCGGGTGTTGAAGTTGTTGCCGTAGTCCGTGTTGGCCGAGTCGTGGCCCTCGCTGGTGTAGCCCTTGAGCATGGCCACCTGGCCCAGTCCGTCCGTGGCGAGGGAGATGCGCTTGACGTCGTCCAGGGTGCGCAGGAACGGGTGGGTTGCCTGCGAGGCGAAGTTGAACGGGATGTGCGTGATGACGTTGTCCGGCGTCTGCCCGCCCTTGTTGGCGCTGACCTGGATGGAACGCATGGCGATGGCCGCGTCCTGCCAGTCCACGCCGCCGTCGGCGTTGGCGTCCGGGGTGATGGCCACCTTGGTCCAGGGGAGTTCCTCGGTGGTGGCGGAGCCTTCGGCCCGGTAGAGCCACTGGCCGCTGGCCACGCCCATGGCCACGCCGCCGGCGCCATCGCTGACGGCCTGGCGCCAGAAGCGGCCCTGGTCCTTGGTGCCGGGGCCTGAGGAGGTGTCGTAGAGGGCGTTGGATTCCAGCGCGGCACCGAGCTCGGCGGTGTTGGCGAGCGCGTAGGCTGAGCTCTTCGCCGCGGCGTCCAGCGGGGTTGCCGCCGTCACCGGGGTGAAGAGATCTCCGGTGACCCCGCGGTCCACGGAGAGGTTGGCGGTGGAGACCTGTGCGCCGGGCTGGCTGGAGGCCACGGAGACCAGGCTGAGCTGGGGTAGCCGGAGGGTCCGGACCTGGTGCTCGGCGGAGTCGTTGATGGCGGTGACGTTGAACGAGACCACGTTCTTGTCCACGGCCAGCCTTGCGTTGATGGTGGTGTTGCCGAATCCCGGGACGGTCAGGACGTAGTCCATCCGGTTCGGCGCCGGCTGTGAGGACGTGGCGGTGACTTCGTGTTCGACGCCGTTGATGGTGATGGTCTTCAGCTGTCCGGTGGTGCCGCCGAGCCGTGCGCTGCTGGCGACATCCGTGTAGCCGAGGACCTGCGGGAAGACGGTGGAAACGGCAACGCTGAGCTTCTCCGAGGTGAGCGTGGCGGTGTTGGCGGGAGTGACGGCCTCAAGGGCAGTGACTGCGGAAGCCGAGGGGATGGCGAGCAGGCCTAGCGAGGATGAGGCGACGACGCACGCAAGGCTGAGCACTGCGAGGCGTCTGGGGGATGACAAGCGGGGCATCCATTGCTCCTTCTTGATTTTTCCTAGCGAACATCGATCATGTTCTTGCGGACTGCACCAAGACTGCTCTATCGGACACAAGTTGACAAGAGTTAACGGAATATTGGGCAAAAGGAACAAAAAATCACATAAATGAGCGCTGTGGGCGGGTTGCCGACACTGGGTTGCGGCGGCAGGGCGCAACGGCCGGGACGTGTCCGGCGAGTGATCCTTGTGCGATTGAAAATGATCGTTTAGTGTTTCTAGTGAGCATAAAACGTCACACCAATCGGAGTGACAGGGCAATTGGACGGATGCACCATCGATCCCCGCGGAGCGATGGTGAACCACGCAGGCAGGAGCGGAACACGCGATGAGCACGAACATCTTGGGCGCCTTCATGGAAGAAGAACTGGTCTCCCAGCCGGACGTCTGGCAGCGGGCCATCGAGCAGGCCCGCGCAGAGCAGCTCCTGCCGGCCGACGGCGAACGCATCGCCGTGATCGGCTGCGGCACCTCCTGGTTCATGGCCCAGAGCTACGCCGCCGCCCGCGAATCCGCCGGCAAGGGCGTCACCGACGCCTTCGCCGCCTCGGAAGCCTTTGTGAACAGCAACAGTGCCGGCCGCCAGTACGACGCCGTTGTGGCGATAACGCGCTCCGGCACCACCACCGAGGTGCTCGAACTGCTCACCGAACTCAAGGGGACTGTCCGCACCATCGCCGTGATCGGCGATACCGGGTCCCCGATCGTCGGCCTGGCAGACGCCATTGTCGGCCTGCCCTACGCCGATGAGCGTTCGGTCGTCCAGACCCGCTTCGCCACCACGGCCCTGGTCTACCTGCTGAGCAGCCTCGGCATCGACCTCGCCGCGGCAGTCGAGGATGCCCGCGACGCCGTCACCGGAAGCGTCCCGCAGGAACTGCTCGACGCCGAACAGTTCACCTTCCTCGGACGCGGCTGGACCGTGGGCCTGGCCCACGAGGCCGGGCTGAAGATGCGCGAGGCTGTCCAGGGCTGGACCGAGTCCTACCCGGCCATGGAATACCGCCACGGACCCATCTCCATCGCCGCCCCGGGCCGCGTCACCTGGCTCTTCGGCGAGCAGCCCGAGGGCCTGGAGAACGACATGGCCGTCACGGGCGCCTTGTACATCCACACGGACAAGCACCCGCTGGCCGAGCTGGCCAGGGTCCATAAGGTCACGCTTGAGCGTGCCCGCGTCCGTGGCCTCAACCCGGACCTGCCCCGGAACCTGACGCGTTCCGTCATCCTCGACGTCACCGCGTAGGTCCTCCCATGGTTCTCGGAGCCGCTGAAGCAGCAGTCCTGGCCTTCGACGTCGGCGGGACCGACCTGAAGGCCGGGCTGGTGGACGCCGACGGCAGGGTGCTGGGCATGCGCCGCGTCCCCACGCCCCTGGATCCCGCCCGCCCCGGCGAGGCCATCCTGGACCGTGTCGCGGAACTAGCCCGGGAACTGGCTGAAGAATTCCCGCAGGCCCCGGCGCGGGCAGCCGGCGTGATCGTCCCCGGAATCGTGGACTCCGCGGCCGGCATCGGCATCTACTCCGCCAATCTCGGCTGGCGGGACTTCCCGTTCACCGCCGAAGCCGAGCGCCGCCTCGGACTGCCGGTCGCCTTCAACCATGACGTCCGCTCAGCCTCGGCAGTGGAACACCGCTACGGCGGCTCCCGGGAATTCGACGATGTGGTGGTGATGGTGGTGGGCACCGGGATCGCCGCGGCCGTCTTCTCCGGCGGGGAGGCCGTCACCGCCGGCGGCTTCGCCGGCGAGCTTGGCCACGCACTGGTCCCCGATCCGGACCGGCCCGGCTCCACCATCCTCGAAGCCGTCGGCTCCGCCGGGGCCATCGCCAAACGCTACACCGCGCATTCGGGCACCCCTGTGGCCGGCGCACGCGAGGTGCTGGAACGCGCCCGCGGCGGCGAGGCCCTGGCCGCGCGCATCTGGGCCGACGCCATCGACGCCCTGGCCTTCAGCATCTGCCAGTGCGTGAGCATCATGGGCACGGAGGCCATCGTGATCGGCGGGGGACTGGCCGAGGCCGGCGAGGAACTCCTTGCGCCCCTGCGTGCCCGCGTTGACCAGATGCTCGACTTCCAACGGCGCCCGGTCATCATCCGGGCCCAGCTCGGCCAGGACGCCGGGCTGCTCGGTGCGGCCATGAATGCCCGGACGCTGCTGGCGCCCGTTCCCGCACTCACGCCCGGTCCCGCACCCGCGCCCGAACATGCGCAGGCACCGCAACACGCCTCCGGCCCCACCGGAGCCGCGCGATGAAACGCATCGTCACCGTCACGCCCAACCCTGCCGTGGACCTGACCTACCACGTACCCGGCATCACGCCCGGTGCCAGCCACCGGGTGCCCGCCCCCATGAGCCGCGCCGGCGGCAAGGGCCTCAACGTCGCCCGCGTCGCCCACCAGCTGGGCCACCCGGTGCTCGCCATCGCCACCACCGGCGGTGCAGCCGGCCAGACGCTCGCCGCCGAACTGTGGACCAGCGGCGTGCCCCACTCGCTCGTTGCGGTCGCCGCCGAAACCCGGCGCAGCATAGCGCTCGTGGACACCGTCGGCGGCGAAACCTCCATCTTCAATGAGGAAGGCCAGCCCCTGCGCCCGGCCGAATGGCAGGCCCTGGCGGACGCCGTCGTCGAAGGCCTCAACGGCAACGCTGCGCAGCCCGCCGGTGTGCTGGTCGGCTCGGGCAGCCTGCCGCCCGGGGCGCCGGAAGACTTCTATCCCTCGCTGGTCCGTTTGGCGCACGACGCCGGGATCCCGGCGATCGTGGACACCTCAGGTTCCGGGATCATCGCCGCAGCCACGGGGGGTGCCGATGTCCTCAAGCCCAACCACCATGAACTGTTCGAGGCCACCGGCGAGAGCAGCCTCGAGGCCGCAGCCTGGACCCTCATCGGGCTCGGCGCCCGGACCGTGCTGGTCAGCGCCGGAGCCGAGGGCATGCTCGCCTTCGACCATGCCGCCCCCGGCGGCTACTGGTCCGCGCGGCTGCCCGAACCGCTCAGCGGCAACCCCACAGGAGCCGGCGACGCCGGTGTGGCAGCTGCCGCCGCCGCCCTCGCCGAGGGCATCACCGAGACCCGCGAGATCCTGCGCCGCGCCACCGCCTGGTCCGCCGCCGCCGTGCTCATGCCGGCCGCCGGCGAGATCTCGCCCCGGTACCGGGAACTCGAAGAACAACTGATCGTCACATGGAAGGAGACCCGGTGACCCTGGTGAACACGCGGGAACTGATGGACAAGGCCGCGGCCGAAGGCACGGGCCAGGGGGCGTTCAACATCGTCCACCTGGAAACCGCCGAAGGCCTGGTGGCCGGTGCGGAAGCCGCCGGCGTTCCGCTGATCCTGCAGATCTCCGAGAACTGCGCCAAGTTCCACGGCGGCCTGGAACCCGTGGCGTTGGCCGCACTGGCGATTGCCCGCGATGCCGATGTGCCGGTCGCACTGCACCTGGACCACGCCGAGTCAGAGGAACTCGCCCTCGCGGCGGTGGACCTGGGCTTCGGTTCGGTGATGTACGACGGCGCGCACCTCCCGTACGAGCAGAACGTCGAGGCCACCCGGCGCGTTGCCCGCTACGCCCACGAGCACGGCGTGTACATCGAAGCCGAGCTCGGCAAGGTCGGCGGCAAGGACGGCGCCCACGCTCCGGGCGTCCGCACCGACCCCGTGGAGGCCAGCGCCTTCGTCGAAGCCACGGGCGTGGATGCCCTCGCCGTGGCGGTGGGTTCCTCGCATGCGATGACCGAACGAAGCGCCGCGCTGGACCTGGCCCTGATCGCCCAACTCAAGTCCGCCGTCGGGAAACCGCTGGTGCTGCACGGCTCCTCGGGCGTCACAGACGAGATGATTGTCGCCGCGATCGGCGCGGGTATGACTAAGATCAACGTATCCACACACCTGAACGGGTTCTTTACCCGCGCCGTCCGTGAGTACCTGGATGCCAACCCTGCAGTGGTGGATTCCCGGAAGTACATCAAGGCCGGCCGGGACGCCCTGGTGCTGGAATCCGCACGTTTGCTGACGCTCTTCGCGAAGGCGAAGTAGCTCCAACCGCGAAAGGCCCGTGATGACCCGCACCGATCGGCTGAACGCCATCCTTGATCTGCTGGCCGAGTCCGGCCACGTTGAGGTCGAGGACATCGTGACACGCTTGGCGGTCTCGCCTGCCACGGCGCGCCGCGACCTGGACAGCCTCGCCAAGCAACGGCTGCTCAGCCGGACCCGCGGCGGTGCCACCACTGGATCGGTTGCCTACGACCTCCCGGGCCGCTACAACCGTGACGACCACGCAGAGGCGAAGCAGGACATCGCCCTGGCGGCGTCCAAGCTCATCCAGCCGGGGGCCGTCATCGGCCTCAGCGGCGGAACCACCAGCACGGCCCTGGCCCAGGTCCTGTCCACGCGGGAGGACCTCAACGCGCCGTCGAACCGGCCCATGCTGACCGTGGTCACCAACGCGATCAACATCGCCGCGGCCCTCGCGGTGCGGCCCAACATCAAGATCATGGTCACAGGCGGCATCCTGAACCCCCGCTCCTATGAGCTGGTGGGCCCGTACACGGACGTCATCATGCAGAAGGTTGCCCTGGACATTGCGTTCATCGGGGTCAACGGCGTGGACCCCGGACTCGGACCCACCATTACGGATGAGGGCGAGGCCATGGTCAACACCGTCATGGCCCGCCGCGCCACGGAATCGTACGTCCTGGCCGACTCCTCCAAGGTGGGCCGCCGCGCCTTCGCCGCGATGGCGGGCTACGAGTTCCGCCACCTCATCACGGACTCCGGCATTACCGCCGAGGAGAAGGCCGCGTTCGAGGCGGGCGGCACCGAAGTGATCGTGGCCGGCTAAGTCCCGCTAGAAGCGCATCGGGGGAGCATCCAGCACGGAGTCGTCCACGCTGCGCGCCACCCACTGGCTGAACGGTGTGTCCAGGCTGTACTGGCCGTCGTCGTTGCGCAGCAGTGTGCGCAGTTCCCCGTTCCCGGGGTTGTTGAGTGACTCGAAGTACTCAACCGTCCAGTGGAACCAGCGCATGCAGAACAGGCGCATGGTCAGCCCATGCGTCACCAGCAGGGTGTTGGGCGCGTAGCTGGGCTTTTCCCAGTGCCGGTACAGGGTCTCCATGAAAGACGAGATGCGGTCGTACACATCCGAACCGGACTCGCCTTCCCGGAAACGGTAGAAGAAGTGCCCGTAGAGATTGCGCAGTTCCTTCTGGTCCTCGATGTCGCCGGCAATCTGGAAGTTGGCCCAGTCCTGCTCGCGGAGCCGCGGCTCCTCGATCACCCGTTCCGTGAGATTGCCCAGGTTCATCGCCTCCAGGGTCTGGTACGCCCTCAGGTACGGCGAAACGTAGACGCACACCTGCTGGCCGTCCAGTGCCCTCTTCAGCCGCTCGCCCGTGGCCCTCGCCTGCCCGATCCCGCGCTCGGTCAGCGGGATGCGGTAGTCCGGGACACGGTTGTAGATCGAGGTGTCGGCATTGGCGGCGGACTGGCCGTGCCGGATCATGAAGATTCTCCCTGGCGCGCTCATCCTCCCAAGCATAGGTCCGGGCGCGCCCAGCTCAGTGCCGTGCGGGCGCACCGCGGGGCGTCCAGCCGCCGCCGGGGGAATCATCAGCAAAGTAGGGGCAAGATAGGAACATGTTCCTTGCCTCCCACCGCCGGCTTCGCGCAGAGGTGCTCATTGTCCTGGGATTGTCCCTGGGGCAGTCGGCCGTGTACTCCGTGGTCCAGTTGCTGGACAAGATGACCCGGGCGCCCCTTGCCGAGGCCACCTCCACGCTCAACCGTTCGCAGAACACACGCGAATACTTCGATCTGACATACCAGCTTCTGGACATTGCCTTCGCGCTGGTTCCCGTGGTCCTGGTGTTCTATTTCCTGTCGGTCCAGCGGCAGGCGGAGAGCCCCTCGGCGTTCGCCCGCCTCGGCTTCAACTTCGCCCGCCCCGGCCGCGACGTCCTCCAAGGACTCGGCCTGGCCGCGGCGATCGGGATCCCGTCACTGGGGCTGTATGCGGCGGGCAGGGCCTTGGGGATCACGACGGCGATCATCCCCAGCGGCCTGGACGCGTGCTGGTGGACCGTGCCCGTCCTGGTCCTTTCGGCTGTGCGGCACGCCATCGTCGAAGAGGTCATCGTGGTGGGCTACCTCCTGGACCGCTTCGGGAAATTCGGCTGGAGCACTCCGCTGGCCATCGTGCTCAGTGCCCTGCTGCGCGGAAGTTACCACCTCTACCAGGGCTTCGGACCCTTCATCGGCAACGCCATCATGGGCCTGCTGTTTGCCTGGCTCTACACCAAGACCAAGAGGGTCATGCCGCTCGTGGTGGCGCACGCCCTGCTGGACATTGTGGCCTTCGTGGGCTTCAGCCTGTTCGGCAAGGCGGTGGGCCTCGGCTAGGGGCGGGCGTCGGCTAGGGGCGGGGCAGGAACCGCCCTTAAAGAAATTCGGCCGCCATCGGTGGGTGACGTCATTGGCACCCGCTGATGGCGGCCGAAGCTTTTTGGGCAGCCTTGCCCAGGGTCCGGGCCGGGGCCCGGGGAGAGAGAACGTCAGATGGTGACGGCGCCCGTGGCGGTTTCGAACGTGACGGACATGATGCCCGGGGTACCGTGCGGAGCCATCCACAGGACAGCGACGTCCTCGAGCGGCTTCTCCACGGGTTCGCCCAGCCACTCTGTCACACGCTCTGCCGAACCCGCAATGGTCAGGCTCGACATCTTGACGTTGCTTTCGTAGACCTTGGACGGGTGGAGCCCGGGGTCGCCCTCCCACTTGAGCAGGTAGGGAACCTGCGGGTCGGCGATGAGCCCGAGGATGCCGATCTGCTGCCAGACGAGTTCCCGGCCGTCCGGGAACTTGCGGTTGCCTGGTACAGCGGAGCGGCCGAGGCGTACTTCAAACGGTGCCAGGTCGTCAACAGCGACGCACCAGCCCATCCAGCCGCCGCCCGCGGCGGACCGTGCACGGACTGCCTGTCCGAAGGGTGCTTTGTCGGAAGCCGGGTGGTCCAGGACCTCCACAACTTCCAGGTACTTGTTGTCAGCGAGGGGAATGATCATGTTCCGGGTGCCGAAGCGCGGGTGCACTCCGCCCCGGACCGCGTCCACTCCCAGAGCCGCTGAAATTCGTTCGGTAGTGGCCAACAGGCCATCTCGTTCACAAGCGTAAGAGACGTGATCCATGCGCATGGCTTCATCTTGGCACTTTGTGATCGGGGTCTCAGCTAAGCCAAGCCTAAGTTACGTGGGATGTTATCTGGGGCTTGCGCGCCGTAGTCACGCGGGGACGTGCGGGGACTGAAAAATACTGCGTTCGTCACAATGCTTTGAAGGCCGTCGGGAGCTTCCTAGACTGGCCTCACTGCCGGCCCCGGGGCTCAGCCCGGGCCGGTCAAGCCACCGCGAACAGGAGCCCGCCATGTCCCAGGGATGGTCATTCGAAACCCGCCAGATCCATGCAGGCCAGCAGCCGGACGCGGCCACCGGGGCCCGCGCGCTTCCCATCTACCAGACCACGTCCTTCGTTTTCCCCAGCGCCCAGAGTGCGGCCGACCGCTTTGCCCTGGCAGAGCTGGCCCCGATCTACACGCGGATCGGCAACCCCACGCAGGATGCCGTGGAGCAGCGCATCGCGGACCTCGAAGGCGGACTCGCGGCCCTGCTGCTCAGCTCTGGCCAGGCTGCGGAGACCTTCGCCATCCTCAATGTCGCCGAGGCCGGGGACCATGTGGTCGCCAGCCCCAGCCTGTACGGCGGCACGTACAACCTGCTGGCGCACACGCTGAAGAAATTCGGCATCTCGGTCACGTTCGTGGCGGACCCGGACAATCTCGAGGACTGGCGTAACGCCGTGCAGCCGAACACCAAGCTGTTCTTCGCCGAGGTGGTCTCCAACCCCCGCCAGGACGTTCTCGACATCGAGGGTGTCGCCCGCACCGCGCACGAGGCCGGTGTGCCGCTCATTGTCGACAACACCCTGTCCACGCCCTACCTGATCCGGCCCATCGAATGGGGTGCGGACATCGTGGTGCACTCGGCCACCAAGTACCTCGGCGGACACGGCGCCGCGATCGCCGGCGTGATCGTCGACTCCGGAAACTTCGATTTCGGCAAGGACCCTGCCCGCTTCCCGGGCTTCAATACGCCGGACCCCAGCTACAACGGCCTGGTCTACGCCCGTGACCTCGGCAAGGACGGGGCCCTGGGCGCCAACCTCTCCTACATCCTCAAAGCCCGCGTCCAGCTGCTGCGCGATCTCGGCTCGGCCGTGTCCCCGTTCAATGCCTTCCTGATCTCCCAGGGCATTGAAACGCTCAGCCTGCGCGTGGAGCGGCACGTGGACAACGCCACGCGCGTGGCGGAATGGCTGGAAGGCCGCGACGACGTCGAATCGGTCGCCTATGCGGGCCTGCCGTCAAGCCCCTGGTTCGAGCGCGGCCGCAAATACGGCCCCCGCGGCACGGGCGCCGTGGTCGCTTTCACCATCCGCGGGGGAGTGGAAGCCGGCAAACGCTTCGTGGATGCCCTCGAACTGCACTCCCACGTGGCAAACATCGGTGACGTCCGTTCGCTGGTCATCCACCCGGCGTCGACCACCCACAGCCAGCTGAGTGCCGAACAGCAGGCCATCGCCGGCGTGTCTCCGGGGCTGGTCCGGCTCTCCGTGGGCATCGAGCACATCGATGACATCCTGGCGGACCTCGACGCAGGTTTCCGCGCCGCGAAGGGCGCCTGAGGGCGGTCGCAGGAAGGCTGCGGCGAGACTGCGGGGGCGTCCGGCGGGGCGTGCGATTCTTCGCCGGACTGCCCTCGCGGCTGCGCTTTGGTGAACAAAACTGCGCCCAGGTGTCACATAAGTGTCACAATCTTCGCCAGATGGACCCTCTTCTTCCTACACTCGTAGTCATAGGTCATGAGTGCCAGTGACAGCCCCGGCTTGCTGGCCGGCAACCCTCCTTCCGCGGTGGGGTGCCCCGGGTGAAGACCTGGCCTTCCGCTTTGTTGGCGGCGGGCAAGCGCGATGTGAGGTGTCACCGAATGACTATTGCTGCAACAGCCCTACCCGAATCCGGCCACAAGGAACGCACCATCCAGCAGGAACGACCCATCGAGCAGGACGGCACCGTGAAGTACGTCTCCGTGGGGCCGCTCGAGCTGGAGGCAGGCGGCTTCCTCCCGGACGTGGTGCTTGCCTACGAAACCTGGGGGCGGCTCAACGCAGACGGCTCGAATGCGGTGCTGATCCAGCACGCGCTGACCGGCAGCACCCATGTGGCCCGCGGCGGCAGCGACGAAGAAGGCTGGTGGGATCAGCTCGTCGGCCCCGGCGCCACCATCGACACCGAGCGCTGGTTCGTGGTCTCCATCAACATCGTGGGCGGCTGCTACGGCAGCACGGGCCCGTCCTCCACGGCGCCGGACGGCCGCCCCTGGGGTTCGCGCTTCCCCCTCGTCACGCTTCGAGACAGCACGGCGGCCGAGGCACGCCTGGCGGATCAGCTCGGCATCGCCGCCTGGCATGCCGTGGTTGGCGGATCCATGGGCGGTGCCCGCGCCCTCGAATGGGCTGTCACCTACCCGGAACGCGTCCGGCAGTGCGCCGTGGTCTCCGTGGGCGCCTACAGCACGGCCGAGCAGATCGCCTTTGCCCAGGCACAGACCCTCGCCATCCGGCAGGATGTCGATTTCAACGGCGGCGATTACTACGGCGGCCAGGCTCCGGAGGCCGGGCTTGCCCTGGCCCGCCGGATCGCCCACATCACCTACCGCTCCGCCCTGGAACTGGACATCCGCTTCGGCCGCAATGCCCAGGGCAGGGAAGCTCCGCTCGAGGCCGCGGTGCTCGGGGAGCGCGGCCGGTACCAAGTGGAGAGCTACCTGGACCACCAGGGCACCAAGCTGGTGCGCCGTTTTGACGCCAACAGCTACATCGCCATCACCGAGGCGCTCATGAGCCACGACGTCAGCCGCGGCCGCGGGACACTCAAGGAGGCCCTGTCCCGTGCGACGGCCGAATTCTTCATCGCCGCCGTGGACACCGACCGCCTCTACTTCCCGGCCCAGTCACGCGAACTCGCGGCGGCTCTTCCGGGTGAAGTGCCGGTCCACCTCATCGAGGCGCCCATCGGCCACGACGGCTTCCTGACGGAAATCGGCCAGTTGGGCGAGCAGCTGCACAGGGCCTTCTTCGCCTGAGCCGCCGCCCGCAGTCCCCGCTGTGCATCCCTTCGCGGCGCGTTCCCAAATGAGTGGGCGCGTCAGCCGTTCGTGATCTCGGCGCGGCGCTTCATGTATTCCTCCATCGCGATTTCCCCATTGCTGAACTGCGCGTCCAGCTCCGCGAGCTTGCGCGCCCGGTAGCCTTGCGGTTCGGCGCCGGGCGTGGGGGAGGGCAGGGGAGCGGTCGACGACGGCGGGGCGCCGGCGCCGTCGTAAGCCGCACCGGCCGGAGGCTGCGGTTCCCCTGGGATGATCACCGGATACTGTCCCGGCAGGTTCTGCGGCGGGTATGGCTGGCCTGGGTACTGCTGATTGGGAAATTGCTGCTGCGGGAAGCCTTGGCCTGGGAACTGCTGCGGCGGGAACTGCTGGCCGGGGAACTGTTGCGGCGGGAACTGCTGGCCGGGGTAGTTCTGCCCCGGGAATCCACGGTCCTGCATCCGGCGCTGGCGTGAGCGGTTGTACATGCGGATCCCCATGGGAATCAGCCAAGAGCAGACGATGATCCAGAAGATCAGATTGTTCACGGGTGCGGGCCTCCTAGGTCTGGTCCCAGTTTAGCGATGGGAGCCTTGGAAGGACCTTCGCGCCCTCAGATGAGCTTTGCGGGCATCTCCAGGAACGCTCCGTAGCGTGCCACTTCGGCGTCGAGGGCCTGCTTCACGGCCCCGGTGGCGGGCCTGTCCATCCGCACGTCCAGTTCGCAGATCCCGCCGGAAAAGCCGTGCCGCCACCAACCGGCCAGCCTGCCGTCCAGCAGCACCACGTGAATTGGCGCATCGCCTGTGGGGAAGTACGGGGCGGAACCACCCAGGTAATGCCGGCTCTGCGAGTAGCCCATGACGTACTCGTCGTAGCACTGGATCAGGTCCACCCGCGGCCCGTCACTCCCCGGACCGTCGGTTCCCGGTCCGGAAGCCGCCGCCGATCCGGCTACGGCGTCGATCTCCTCGGCCGCCAGGTGGAAGCCGATGCCGTCCGCCGTGAGGGTGCCGAGGGCTCCCGGTGCCACGTCCGCGGCCAGGTGCAGGCCCTCGCGCACGTCCTTCATGGTGAGCCCGCTCCACACGGCGCAGTCCTTGATGGTGGCCGGGCCGCGGCTGCTGAAATAGCGCAGGACCAGCTGCGCCAGTGCGGCCTCCCGGTCCAAGGCCGTGCCGGCCGAACCGTTCACGCGTTCATCGAACAAGGCATAGCTCTGTTTCAGGGCCCCGCCGGCCGAGCGCACGGGCGCCCCGCTGACCAGGATCCGGCTGATCTCCGCATGCATGAGGATGTAGATGAAGCCGAGGCCCTTCGACGGGAAACCGGCCCCGTCCAGGATGACGGCCAGTTCCTCACGGGTTTTGTGGGCGCCGCCGGCCACCGCCTCTGCCAGGATCGCGCCGCTGCGGGCAGCAGTATCCTCATCCACGCCGGACTGCCGGTACATGCCTTTGTTGCCCTGGTGGAGCCGCGGAGCGGACAGCGTCATGAGCCAGCCAAGATCGTCCCGGTGCACGGAATGCCAGGTGGGCCGCAGGATGTGCGTCCGCAGCAGCGTGCCCTCGGCCAGGGCTTCCTCCACGGCGTCGGCGGTTGCTCCGCCGGTGCGCTGCGCCAGTGACCAGCGCGCGTACGCGAATTCCTGGGATTGCACGGCCAGCAGGCTTCGGAGGGCGTCGTCCACGGTTGCGGCCTGCGGCGCCCGCAGCTGTTGGCGCCGCAGCCGGCTTCGGACCACATCGTCAGGCTGCATGGGGCATCCTCTCAGGTGCAATGGTGCCGGCCGGAACGTCAGTTCCGCGGCAGAGTCACGTCGGCGGGCCCGAAGACGGGACCCGGCGTCGGGCGTTTGGGCGTAATGCCGTCGCCCGAGGAACGGTGCCGCAGCCTCCGGATCACCCAAGGCACGAAATATTCGCGCGCCCACACCAGATCCTCGGTGCGTGCTTCGCGCCAGCTGCGGGCTGGCAGCGGCTTGGGGAAGAGCGGCTCCAGGGTGTGGGCCACGTTGAGCGATTCGAGCACCATTGCTGCCACGGTGTGGTGGCCGAGCGGCGAAAAATGCAGCCGGTCCTCGTCCCACATCTGGGTGTCGGCCAATTGGCGCAGGGACCACATGTCCGCCACCACGGCATCGTGCCGCGAGGCGACGGTCCGCAGGTTCTCGTTGTAGATCGCCACTTTGCCGCGGATGCGGCCCAGCACGGACGACGCGACGTCGGGCCCGTTGAACAGCACCACGGTGGCGCCGCCGGAACTGAGTTTCTGGACGGCCGCATCGAGCTTGTCGGCCAGCAGATCAGGATCGCTGCCGGGCCTCAGGAGGTCGTTGCCGCCGGCGGAAATGGAAATCAGATCGGGCTGGAGCTGCAGGCACGGGCCCAGTTGTTCGTCCACGATCTGCTGGAGCAGGCGGCCCCGGATCGCCAGATTGGCGTAGGCAAAGTCGGAGTGGCCGCGGCTGAGTTCCTCGGCCACACGGTCCGCCCAGCCGCGGTGCCCGCCGGGGCTCTGCGGCTCGGGGTCGCCGATGCCTTCCGTGAAGGAGTCACCCAGGGCCACATAGCGGCTCCACGGGTGTGTCGGTCCGGTACCGTCCGGCTTCATCACGAAATTGATGTCGCTCACGCTCACATCCTGCCCCTCTACACGAAGCTACGCCACCGTAACTTGTTACTCGTCAGTAACTGTAAGAATAGACCCATGACTGAAGCCGCCGCATTCTCTGCCCCCGTTGTCCTGTGGTCCCACGAAGAGGAGGAGCGTGCCGGCAAGCCGCTGCTGGTGCTCCTGCACGGCTACGGTTCCAACGAACAGGACCTGTTCAGCCTGGCGGGGATGCTGCCGCAGGAGTTCGTGGTGGCATCGCTGCGTGCGCCGATTCCGATGGGCCCGGGCTTCACCTGGTTCCCGCTGACCGCATCGATCGACTACTCGTTGGACGCCGTTAAGAATGCCGCCGGCTACGCTTTCGGGTGGCTGGACTCCGTGAAGGGAGACCACCCCACGGTCACGCTGCTCGGCTTCTCCATGGGCATGGCCATGGCCACCACGCTGCTGCGCCAGCGGCCGGCGGACTTTGCCGCCGTCGTCGGGCTTTCAGGCTTTGCCGTCGACGCCGGTGCTGACGCCAGCTTCCGCGACGCGGAACTGGACGGCACGGTGCCGCTCTTCTGGGGCCGCGACCAGCAGGACCCCGTCATCACGCCGGACAAGATCGAATTCACCATGGGCTGGGTGCGCAAGCACGTGGACCTCACCAAGGTCCTCTACACGGGCATGTGGCACGGCATCAACCAGCAGGAAATCGGCCACGTGGGCGAGTTCCTCAACCACAAGGTCCTCGCGCCTTAGAAGCAACGCGGGGTCACTTACGGCCCATTCGAAGCCCCAACATGGGCCGTAAGTGACCCCGCGTTGCTCCGGAAAGCGGCGTCAGGAAGCGGCGGTGATTTTGACGGTCTGGCCGTTCACCGTGACAGTGTCTCCGGCGTGGAGCTGGCGGCCGCGGCGGTCGTCGATCTCGCCGTTGACCTTGACCAGGCCGTTCTTGATGAGCTCCGTGGCCTCGACGCCGTCCTCCACCAGGTTGGCCAGCTTCAGCAGCTGACCGAGGCGGATCATGTCGTCGCGGATGGGGATCTCTTCGATTTCCGGGTTGCTCATATAAGCAATGATGCCTGAAGTAATGTGGTGACAATGCCGCAGACTTCCCGCCGCCCCGCCATTCCTTTGCTGGTGGGACTGCCCATTGCCATCGCCGCCGGCCTTTTGATTCCGCTCCAGGGCCGTATTAACGGCGCACTCTCTGCCCGCCTCGACGACGGCATCGCCGCGGCCGTGGTGAGCTTCACCACGGGATTGCTCCTGATCACGGCCATCGCCCTGCTGCTGCCCAGGGGCAGGGCCGGGCTCGCGCGGATCGTCCCGGCCGTCCGCCAGCGCAGCTTCCCGCGCTACTACGTCGCAGCCGGCGGCTTCGGCGCACTGTTTGTCCTTGCCCAGTCCTTCACCGTGGGCCTGCTGGGTGTCGCACTGTTCACGGTGGCCATCGTCACCGGGCAGACGCTGAGCGGCCTTCTGGTGGACCGGCTCGGGCTGGGCCCGGGCGGGCAGCGTCCCATCACCGGGGTCCGCGTGCTCGGCAGCGTCCTGACCATTGCCGCAGTGGCCTGGGCCGTGTCCCCGCGTTTGGGCGGCGCCGCGGACATCGCCTCCCTGCTGCTGCCTCTGCTCCTGCCGGTGCTGGCGGGCTTCCTCATGAGTTTCCAACAGGCCATGAACGGTACCGCCACGGTCCACTACGGCACTCCCATCGCCGCCACGCTGGTCAATTTCGTGGCCGGTGCCACCGTGCTGTGGATTGCCTGGGCCATCAAACTTGCGGTTGCGGGGGCAGGCAACCCGCTGCCGGCCGAGTGGTGGCTCTACCTTGGCGGCCCCATGGGCTGCGTCTTCATCGGGGTGGCCGCCCTGCTGGTCCGCGGCCTGGGCGTCCTGGTCACGGGGCTGGGCATGATTGCCGGCCAGCTGGTGGGGTCCCTGGTGCTCGACGTCGTGGTCCCGGCGCCCGGATCCGTGGTCGCCTTGCCCACGGTGCTGGGGACCGTGCTCACCTTGGCCGCCATTATCGTGGCTACCCTGCCGTGGCCGAAGGGCGCGTTCACGCGGGGAGCCCCGGCCAAAGGCCGGTAGGCTAGGACACGCAGTTCTCTGCAAATCTTTTCCTTCGCAACACCCCGCCGGGCAGCACGTCCGGATCCGGGGCAATAACCCGCGGACCGCACCCAGCGGCCCTGTAGAAATATGGAGTTCCCCATGGCAGCAAAATCCGTCCTTGACCAGGTCATTTCCCTCTCCAAGCGGAGGGGCTTTGTCTTCCAGGCCGGTGAAATCTATGGTGGCTCCCGCTCTGCGTGGGACTACGGGCCCCTCGGTGCCGAGCTGAAGGAAAACATCAAGCGCCAGTGGTGGCAGAGCGTGGTCCGTGGACGCGAAGACGTGGTGGGCCTGGACTCCTCCGTGATCCTGCCCCGCCAGGTGTGGGAAGCCTCCGGCCACGTCGAGGTCTTCTCCGACCCGCTGGTGGAGTGCTTGTCCTGCCACAAGCGCTACCGGGCAGACCACCTCGAGGAAGAATACGAGGAAAAGAAGGGCCGCCCGGCCGAAAACGGCCTGAAGGACATCGCCTGCGCCAACTGCGGCACCCGTGGCGAATGGACCGAACCGCAGGAATTCTCCGGCCTGCTCAAGACCTTCCTCGGCCCCGTGGCCAGCGACGAAGGACTGCACTACCTGCGTCCTGAAACGGCCCAGGGCATCTTCGTGAACTTCAGCAACGTGCTCACCACGTCCCGGAAGAAGCCGCCGTTCGGCATCGGCCAGATCGGCAAGTCCTTCCGCAACGAAATCACGCCGGGCAACTTCATCTTCCGCACCCGCGAGTTCGAGCAGATGGAAATGGAATTCTTCGTCGAGCCCGGCACGGACGAGGAATGGCACCAGTACTGGATGAAGGAACGCATGTCCTGGTACACCGGCCTGGGCATCAAGGAAGACAACCTGCGCTTCTTCGAGCACCCCCTGGACAAGCTGAGCCACTACTCCAAGGGCACCACGGACATCGAATACCGCTTCGGCTTCCAGGGTTCAGAGTGGGGCGAGCTCGAGGGCATCGCCAACCGCACCGACTTCGACCTCTCCACGCACTCCAAGGCGTCCGGCCAAGACCTGAGCTACTTCAACCAGGCCACTAATGAGCGCTACACCCCGTACGTCATTGAGCCGGCCGCCGGCCTGACCCGTTCCTTCATGGCGTTCCTGATCGACGCGTACACCGAGGATGAGGCACCCAACGCGAAGGGCGGCGTCGACGTCCGCACCGTGCTCAAGCTTGACCCGCGCCTGGCCCCGGTCAAGGCAGCCGTGCTGCCGCTGAGCCGCAACGAGGACCTGTCCCCGAAGGCCAAGGCGCTGGGCACCCAGCTGCGCAAGAACTGGAACATCGATTTCGACGACGCCGGCGCCATCGGCCGCCGCTACCGCCGCCAGGACGAGATCGGCACCCCGTTCTGCATCACCGTGGACTTCGACACCCTCGAGGACCAGGCCGTCACGATCCGCGAGCGCGACACCATGAGCCAGGAACGCGTGTCCCTGGACAAGGTGGAGGGCTACCTGGCCGCACGGCTGATCGGCGCCTAGCGTGGCTCTCGAGTACCGCGAATGGCAGGAGGGCGACGACCTCGCCCTCCTGCAGATCTGGGGTGACCCGGAAACGCTCCCGGCACAGCAGTTCCGTGCCGCGCTGGCCCCGTCCAGCAACTCCCCGTGGCGCCGCTGCATCGTGGCCGAGGACGTGGTGGACGGCGTCGGCATTCCCGTCGCCGCCGCCGTGGTGCACGAGGCCTCGCTGCACCCGGAACGCCTCTGGGCGTACATCGAGGTGTCCCGGGACCACCGCCGCAGCGGCATCGGCGCCGCCCTGCTGACCATGCTCCGCCGTGAAGCCGAGCAGTCGCCGTCGGGCGTTTCCAAGCTGCGCAGCAAAGTGGAGCCCGGCACCCCCGGGGCCGCGTTCGCGGAGTGGGCCGGCATGGCCACCATCCAGCGCTCGCAGCTGGTGGTGGTGCAACCGGAGTCGCTCAGGCTGCCGGTCTTCGGTGACGGCTCCGAGGAAGCTGCCTCAGAGCAGGTGGAGGACCTGGCCACGGGCTCGGTTGAACTCAGCGACGTCGTGGGCCGGTACTACACCCACGTGCACCACTGGGACAGCCCGGGGGAACTGGGCGTCGCCACCGTGCAGCGGCTGTTCCTCGATGACCTGACGGGCGCCCACGGCGCGATCGTGCTGCGTTCCCCGAAGGCCAGCGCTTTTGGCCAGGGCGTCCCGGCAAGCCGCAAGGGCAAGCTGCAGGCGTTTGCCATCAGCTATGCCCAGGGCAGTTCGGACCAACCCTCGGACGTGTTCCTGGGCCACGAGCCGCAACTGCCGGCCGAGGAAGCCCAGGCCGCGGTGCGGGACCTGCTGGCGCTCATCGCGTACCAGTACCCGGTCATGCTTGAAGTGGATGAATCCATGGGCGCCCTGCGCGCGGTCCTGGCGCCTCTGCTTGAGTCCGGCAAGGCCCTGCAGCGCGGCGCGGACACCATGATCGTCAGCGACTAGCGTTTCGTTCCAGACGGACCCCGCCCGCATTCCTGCAGGCGGGGTCCGTCGTTTAACCACGTAGGGTTAAACCCATGAGGTTTTGCAGCTGATGGGTCATGGACATTCTCACGGAAACAACGGCCACGAGGTGGCCACACCCGAGGCACTCGCTTCCCGGAAGAGGGCCAACTGGCTCCTGGCCGCGGTGCTGGTGCCGCTGGGCGTCCTGACCGCCGTCGCCATGCTGCTCATGTGGCCCTCCGGCAGCCGGGAAGGGATCACCTTCGCGAGCCCGTACGCCGCGGCACCGGGCGTCACCTTCGACACCGGCCGGATCCAGAGCGTGGTGGAGGAAAGCTGCACGCAGGGCCAAACGGCCCAGCAGGCCGGCCCGGGCTCGCAGTGCACCTTCGCGTTCACGGAACCGGACAAGGGCGGCAGCCCCGTCAAGGTGGTCATCAACCCGGACGTGGCCAAGTCCCACGGCGTGGACGTGGGCGACGATATCCGCTACCTGAACCTTTCAGCCGTCCAGGGCGCTTCACAAGGCAACGGATCGCCGGCGTACGTCTTTGTGGACTTCGTCCGCAACGTGCCGATCGCCCTGCTGGCCGTGCTGTACGCAGTGGTGGTCATCGCCGTGGCGCGCTGGCGCGGCTTCCGCGCACTCCTGGGCCTGCTCGGTGCGTATGCCGTGCTGGTCAGCTTCATCCTGCCCGGGCTGGTGGAAGGCAAGCCGCCGCTGCTGCTGGCACTGGTGGGCTCCACCGTGATCATGATCGGGGTGCTGTACTTCGCCCATGGCTTCTCGGCCAGGACCTCCACGGCCCTGCTGGGCACCATTTTCGGCCTGGGCATCACGGCCCTGTTGGCGGCCTGGGCCACGGACGCGGCCAATCTGGCCGGCGTCGGGAACCACGACGCCGCCACCCTGGTGAACATGTCAAGCCAGATCTCCATCTCCGGCATCATCCTGTGCGGGCTCATCATCTCCGGGCTCGGCGTCCTCAACGACGTCACCATCACCCAGTCCTCCGCCGTGTGGGAGCTGTATGAGCTCGCCCCGGAGACCAGCGCCCGCAAGCTCTTTACCTCCGCAATGCGGATCGGCCGCGACCACATCGCCTCCACTGTCTACACCATCGCCTTCGCCTACGCCGGCGCGGCCCTGCCCATCCTCATCATCGTGATGCTCTACGACCGCCCCGTGGCGGAGGCCCTCACCAGTGCCGAGCTGTCCGAGGAAGTGGTCCGCACCCTGGTGGGCTCCATCGGCCTGGTGCTGGCCATCCCCGTCACCACGCTGATCGCGGTGCTCGTGGTCAAGGCCACCGGCACCAAGCGGCTTGCGGCCGCCGGCACCCAGCCGGCCGGCACCCGGCCAGCCGACGACGCCGGCAACGTCCGTGAGCTTGAAGCCTCGCCTGACGCCCTGGACGCCTACGCCTCGCTCGACACCGGCGAGCTCGCCGCCGTCGTGGAAACCCGCAGGCAGCGGCGTGAGGCGGAGCGCCGTGCCGCCGAAGGCCGCTCCTGAGCGGCTCCGGAGGGGCCGTCGGGGTGATACTTGTCCGATGGGTTCCCACAACGCAACGCGTGCTGAACTGCTTCGCAGTCTCGCCGAAGAAATACCCGCCACGGGCGCAGGCTTCACGCTCGTAGCTGTCGACGGCGTTGACGGAAGCGGCAAGTCAACCTTCGCAGATGCCCTGGCCGAGGAGCTCGGGCGCCGGGGGAATCCGGTGGTGCTGATCCGGGTGGATGACTTCCACAATCTCCGGGCCGAACGGTACCGCCTGGGCCGCGACTCGCCTGCCGGGTTCTGGCTCGACAGCTACGACTACCAGGCCCTGCGGCGGAACGTGCTGGACCCCTTCGGCCCCGGGGGAGATGGCCGCTACAAGGCGATTGCCACGGATCTTGAACGCGACCGGTACGTCGACATGGAACAGCAGCAGGCCTTGCCCGGGACCATTGTTGTGGTGGAGGGCATGTTCCTGCACCGGGACGAGCTGGCAGGGCGCTGGAACTACTCCGTCTTCCTCGACGCTCCGTTCAGCGAAACCGCTTCGCGCATGGCTGTCCGCGACGGCAGCCCCGGCGATCCTGAGCATCCCGGCATGAGGCGGTACGTCCAAGGACAGCGCCTGTATTTCCAGGCGTGCAAACCGTGGCTGAGGGCTGACCGGATCGTCGACAACAGCGACTGGTCCCGTCCAGCGGTGGTGGGCTCCGTAGCAGGGCACTGACAGCGGTGCGACTGGCCGTCGTCGACGATTTGCCCCGCTTTGCGACAATGGATGGGTGACTGTAGTAGCAACACCCCCTGCGCCCAAGCTCGAACTGCCCCCGCTGCAGCTGGGCAGGATCACCGTGGACACCCCCGTGATCCTGGCTCCCATGGCCGGCATCACCAACTCGGCGTTCCGCCGCCTGTGCCGAGAATACGGCGGCGGCCTGTACGTGGCCGAGATGGTGACCTCCCGTGCCTTGGTTGAGCGCACCCCGGAGTCGCTGCGCATCATCTCGCACGATGACGACGAAAAGGTCCGCTCCGTGCAGCTCTACGGCGTGGACCCGGTGACCGTGGGGCAGGCAGTCCGCATGCTCGTCGAGGAAGACCGCGCGGACCATATCGACCTCAACTTCGGCTGCCCCGTGCCCAAGGTCACGCGGCGGGGCGGCGGCTCGGCCCTGCCCTGGAAGATCGACCTCTTCACCTCGATCGTGCAGACCGCCGTCAAGGAAGCGTCCAAGGGCGACATCCCGCTGACCATCAAGATGCGCAAGGGCATCGACGAGGACCACCTGACGTACCTCGAGGCGGGACGCATTGCCCGCGATTCCGGCGTCGCCGCAGTCGCCCTGCACGGCCGCACCGCAGCACAGTTCTACTCCGGCCAGGCCGACTGGTCCGCCATCGCCCGCCTGCGCGAGGCCCTCCCGGACGTTCCCGTGCTGGGCAACGGCGACATCTGGTCCGCCGAGGATGCCGTGCGCATGGTCCGTGAGACCGGGATCGACGGCGTGGTGGTGGGCCGCGGCTGCCAGGGCCGCCCCTGGCTCTTCGGCGACCTCCAGGCCGCCTTCGAAGGCAGCGAGCACCGCCACCGCCCGGGACTGCGCCAGGTGGCCGAAGGCGTCTACCGGCACGCCGAACTCATGGTCGAAACCTTCGGCAACGACGAATACAAGGCCCTGCGCGAAATCCGCAAGCACATGGCCTGGTACTTCAAGGGCTACGTGGTGGGCGGGGAACTGCGCGCCAAGCTGGCCACCGTGCCCACCCTGGCCGTGCTGCGCGAGCTCCTCGAGCAGCTGGACATGGACCTGCCGTACCCCGGCAACGATTCGGAGGGCCCGCGCGGCCGCGCCGGCTCGCCCAAGAAGCCTGCCCTGCCCAAGGACTGGCTGCTGAGCCGGCAGATGGACGCCGAGCAGACCCGCGACATCGCCGCCGCGGAACTGGACGTTTCAGGCGGCTAGCGCCAGTCGTGGAAGACTGGCTTGCATAGGCACCGTTCGAGCGGCGCCGGAGGAGGCAGATACCCATGGGAACTGAAGCGATGTCTGCACTGGGCCAAACCGGAGCGCTGGGCCGCGCCGGAAGCGGGTCCGGATCCACATCCGGCTACACGGAGGCCGACTCCGCGCGCTGGGTGGAGGAGCCCCGCAAGAACACGTACCGCTCTGACTTCGAACGGGACCGCGCCCGCGTGCTGCACTCCTCGGCCCTGCGCCGCCTGGGCGCCAAGACGCAGGTGGTGGCCCCGGATACCGACGACTTCGTCCGGACCCGGCTGACCCACAGCCTGGAGGTGGCCCAGGTGGGCCGCGAACTCGGCCGTTCCCTGGGCTGCGACCCCGACGTCGTGGACACCGCGTGCCTGAGCCACGACCTCGGCCACCCTCCCTTCGGCCACAACGGCGAATCCGCCCTCAACGAGGTCGCCCACGCGATCGGCGGCTTCGAGGGCAACGCCCAGACCCTGCGCCTGCTGACCCGGCTGGAGCCGAAGGTCCTCTCCGCCGACGGCCAGCCCGCTGGGCTCAACCTCACCAGGGCGAGCCTGGACGCCGCGTCCAAGTACCCGTGGTCCGCCGTCGACGCCCCCGTCATCCACGGCCACCGGACCAGCAAATTCGGCGCCTACGAGGACGACCTCCCGGTCTTCACCTGGCTGCGCGAAGGTGCCAGCGGCAACCGCTCCTGCATCGAGGCCCAGGTGATGGACCTCGCAGACGACATCTCCTACTCCGTCCACGACGTTGAAGACGCCATTGTGGCCGGCCACTTCCAGCTCAAATGGCTGGACAATCCGGACCACCGTGCCCGCGTGGTGGGCTACACGCGGCAGTGGTACTTGCCGCACAACGATCCCGCGGACATCGACGCCGCACTGGCACGACTCGAGGCGACCCAGGTGTGGGTCCGGGAAGCCGACGGCAGCCGCAAGTCCATGGCCGCGCTGAAGGACATGACCAGCCAGCTGATCGGCCGCTTCTGCCAGAGCGCCATGGAGACCACCCGCAGCCACTTCGGCCCGGAGAACCTCACCCGCTACAGCGCCGAGCTCATGGTCCCCGAGGACACCGTGACCGAAATCGCCGTGCTCAAGGGCCTCGCCACCACCTTCGTGATCTCCACCGACCACCGGCAGCCGGTCTACGAGCGGCAGCGCGAAGTGCTGCACGCCCTGGTGGGCGTGCTCAACGCCAGCGGTGACCGGCACCTGGAGCCGATGTTCGCCGCGGACTGGCGGGAAGCCCCCGACGACGCCGCGCGGCTCCGCGTGGTCATCGACCAGGTGGCCTCGCTCACCGACGGTTCCGCCCTGGCCACGTACGAACGCCTCGTGGGCAGCCTGCCTTCGCTCTGGTAACCCATGCTTTGTTCGCTCTGAATGTCCAAGCGTAGGTCCAGCCAAGGTGCAATTTAGATCTAAGACTAGACTTATCAGGTGGCTGGCCTGATTAAACGTGAAGATATCGACGAAGTACGCCAGCGCACGGACATCAAGGAAGTCGTTGACGGCTACGTCACCCTCAAGGGTGCCGGGCTGGGCACGTACAAGGGCCTGTGCCCCTTCCACGATGAGCGCTCGCCTTCCTTCACCGTCCGCCCCCAGGTGGGCCGCTACCACTGCTTCGGCTGCGGCGAGGACGGCGATGCCATCTCCTTCGTCCAGAAGATGGACCACACCTCCTTCCACGAGGCCGTGGAGAAGCTCGCCGCCCGGATCGGCTATGAGCTGCGCTATGAAGACGGCGGCAGCGGCCCCAACCGCGAGGAAGTCGGCAAACGCCAGCGGCTCCTGGACGCCCACAAAATCGCCGACGAATTCTTCCGATCCCAGCTCCTGACGCCGGGGGCCGCCGAGGGCCGGAACTTCCTGGACGGCCGCGGCTTCGACCGCGCCGCCGCGGAACAGTTCGGCGTCGGCTATGCGCCGCAAGGCTGGGATGCCCTCCTGAAGCACCTCCGCGGGCGCGGCTTCACGGACCAGGAACTCAAACTCACTGGCATGTTCTCCGAGGGCAACCGGGGCATCTACGACCGCTTCCGGGGCCGGCTCATCTGGCCCATCCGGGACATCGCGGGCGACACCATCGGCTTCGGCGCCCGCAAGCTCTACGAGGACGACCAAGGCCCCAAGTACCTGAACACCCCCGAGACCACCCTCTACAAGAAGTCCCAGGTCCTCTACGGGATCGACCTCGCCAAGCGGAACATTGCCAAGGAGCGCCAGCTGGTGGTGGTGGAGGGCTACACGGACGTCATGGCCTGCCACCTGGCCGGAGTCGCCACGGCCGTCGCCACCTGCGGCACCGCGTTCGGTACGGAGCACATCAAGATCGCCAGGCGCCTGCTGTCCGACGACGGCAGCGGGGGAGAGGTCATCTTCACCTTCGACGGCGACGCCGCAGGCCAGAAGGCCGCCTTGCGCGCCTTTGAGGAGGACCAGCGGTTCACCGCCCAGACCTATGTGGCCGTGGAACCCACCGGGGCGGACCCCTGCGATCTGCGCCAGACCCGGGGCGACGCCGCCGTGCGGGAACTGATCGGCAGCCGCCGTCCGCTGTTCGAATTCGCCATCAAGGCCGCGCTGAGGCGTCACAACCTGGACACCGTGGAAGGCCGCGTGGCAGCCCTGCGCGAGGCGGCCCCCGTGGTGGCCCAGATCCGCGACGCCGGCATGCGCCCGGCCTACACGCGGGAACTTGCGGGCTGGCTGGGGACGCCCATCGAGGAAGTCAGCCGCTCCGTGGGCGCCGCGGCCAAGCGCGCGGCCACCGGCGGGCAGCCGCCGTCAGGCACGTCCGCGGCGGCTGCGCAGCAGCCCCGGGGTTCTGCCGCGGACGGACAGGCAGCCCCAGGCCAGGCAATGGCGGGGCAGGCAGCGGGAGCACCGCCGTCGGGGGCTCCCGCCTTCATGCGGCCGGATCCGCGGGACCCGGTGGCGGCCATGGAGCGGCAGGCCCTCGAAGTGGTCCTTCAGGAACCCGGCGTGCTGGACGGCGCAGCGTGGCCGCAGTTCGAGGCCTCCTACTTCTCCACGCCCGCCTATGCGGCCGTGCACACCGCCATCAGGGCCACCGGCCCCGGCCCCGCAGCCGATCCCGTGGGCTGGGTGGAACACATCCGCCAGGAGGTCCCGGAGCCGCTGCGGGCCCTCGTGTCCGAACTCGCCGTGACTCCGCTGCCGGCCAACACGCCCGAGGCCATGCAGCGCTACTGCCGGGACATCCTGGCGCGCCTCTTCGAGCTGCAGATCACGCGGATCAAGGCCGAGAAGATGGGGCAGCTGCAACGCCTCGATGCCGCGGCACATCCGGAGGACTTCCAGCGCCTCAACCGTGAGCTGATGCAGCTCGAAATGCAGCGCCGCGCCCTTCGCTCGGACGGCTGAGCGGCCCTGGAAACCGCCCCGGGACCCCGTCCGGGAGCCGATTTCGTATTCCGGCAGGGCCCTGTTAAGCTAGTACACGCTTCATTCCTCCGTAGCTCAATTGGCAGAGCATTCGACTGTTAATCGAAGGGTTACTGGTTCAAGTCCAGTCGGAGGAGCTTTAGACGGAAATCCCCGCCAGCCGCGTGCTGGCGGGGATTTTTCGTTAAGACCACCCACCACGGCCCTGGACATCCGATGCCAAGGGATTGCCCAGGGCCCCGTGCCCGCCCGCCCGGCCGTGTGTGCCCGCCCGGTCCGTGCATGCCTCGTGGCCGGCTTCACGGCGCCGATTTCACATTCCGGCAAAACCTTTGCTAAAGTCATAACCGCTTCATTCCTCCGTAGCTCAATTGGCAGAGCATTCGACTGTTAATCGAAGGGTTACTGGTTCAAGTCCAGTCGGAGGAGCGCAAAGGTCCCGTACCGGCATTCAGCCGGTGCGGGACCTGTTTTTTGCTCAAAATTTGCTGATTCAGACGAAATCCATTTCCACCTGAAGGAACCGTGCGGCTTCGGCCACGGCGGCCTCGAAGGCCTCCTGTTCGGTGGGCGGCGTCCTGGGCTCCTTGGGATGCCACTCATGGGCGGCGGAGTGCACGCGCGTGAAGCCGGCACCTGGCGGCGCGTAGAAGATCCCAAAACGCTGCACGGGCCACTCGGGAGACGTTTCCGGAGCCACCAGCAATGCTGAGTTGGCCGCCGGATTGAACCACTGGGCGATGGGGCGCCGGCGGTCCTCCGTGAAGAGACCGGCCGCATAGAGGGCAGCGGACTGGGCGCTCGTCACCGAGCACAGCCGCTCCCACCACAACGGCAGGATGCCGTCATCCCGTCGCTGCCACGGGGCCGGGAGAGGGTGCAGTTCCTGCCAATGGGGCATGTTTCAACTTTATCGCCGGGCTCCCGCAGGCAACAGGGCCGCAGGCCCGCCTGCGGGAGCCCGCTTGGCTATTCCCTAGTCCCGGTTCCAGGGGCCGGGATTGATCCGGTAGAGGACGGCCGCCCCCACGACCGCGCCCAGGAGGGCGCCCGGGACGGCCATGCCGGCCGCGCGGCCCAGCAGGGCACCCACGACGGCGCCGAGCACGGCACCGAGGAAGAGTCCCCGGCCGTTGCGGTGCGGCTTTCGTGCCATGGCCATTAGTGGATCGAGGGAACGGTGCGCGGCCGCACCACCAGCCACAGTGCGGCGATGGCGGCAGCGATGCAGACGGCCTGCACCGTGCCCATCGGAATCGCCGTGTTGACTCCCAGTGCGCCGACCACGGGCGGGACAATTCCGGCCATCATGAACTGTGCGGCGCCCAGCAGGGATGCGGCCGTTCCGGCCTGGGCGCCGTGGTTGGCCAGGGCGAGCACCTGGACGCAGGGGAACATGAACCCGGTGGCGCAGATGTAGAACCACAGCGGGATCAGGATTCCCCACAGGCCGAAGTGGAGCAGGTCGAACGCCACGATCAGTCCCGCCATCAACAGCATGAAGGCGGTTGCTCCGGCCATGATCCACTGCGGCGCGATCCGCTTGATGGCCCGCGAACTGATCTGCACGCCCGCCACGATGCCCAGTGAGTTGATGCCGAACAGCAGGCCGTAGGCCTGCGGGGAGAAACCGTAGACATTCTGGAACAGGAAGGTGGACGCCGAGAGGTAGGCGAAGAGTCCGCCGAAGTTCAGGCTGCCCACCATGAGCATGCCGATGAAGACGCGGTCCGTCAGGACGGTCTTGTACCTCTGGCCGGCCGTGGTGGTGGACGTGCCGCGCAGTTCGGCGGGAAGAGTCTCGCGGATCAGGAAGATCGACGCGATGATGACCAGCGATCCATATCCGGCCAGGAAGTAGAAGATGCCGGGCCAGGGCGAGATGAGCAGCAGCTGCGAACCGATGACCGGAGCGAGGATGGGCGCCAGGCCGTTGACCAGCGACATCCGGGAGAACATGCGCACCATGGCGTAGCCGTGGAAGAGGTCGCGCACCATGGCCATGGCAACGACGCCGCCGCCTGCCGCGCCCACGCCCATCAGGACGCGGAACAGGGACAGTGTGCCGATGTCCGTGGAGAGTGCCGCCCCCACCGACGAGGCGATGTGCAGTGCGGTGGCCAGGATGAGGGGCACACGGCGGCCGAATTTGTCGCTGAGCGGCCCCACCACGAGCTGGCCGAGGCCAAAGCCCACCGTGGTTCCGGTCAGTGTGAGCTGGATCGCGGCGGCGGACACTCCGAAGCTCTGCTCCAGGGCGGGGAAGGCGGGAAGGTATAGGTCCACCGTGAAGGGACCCAGGGCGGTCAGTGCGCCCAGGAGAAGGATGTAGAGGAGTTTTTCGCGTTTGTTCAGGGAGTTGCCCGGAGGTGTGGGACTGGTCACGGTTACCAATCCTAGGGCCGCAAGATCATATTTATACAGGGCCGGACTGGCGCGCCGTGGCGCAGTTCCGGAATTCGCGGAGGAGCCTGAATGATAGTTTTGGGGACAGGCACGCGCGGGCCCGGTTTTTCGTGCCGGCGCAGCCGCAGGACACGAATCCAAGAGGAAGCAGCAGGGCGGAACCGATGAGTGGACGTCACACCGGCAGGACGGGGCGGGGGCCGGGAATCCGTGCGCTCCCGAAGACCCTTAAGCTCGTCGCACGTCTTGCGCCCCGGCAGCTCAATGACGAGATCAACCTGGCCAAGGCGGAGCTCAAGCGCAAGGGCATCCAGCTGGGCATCGCGGGGGCCTTCTTCGGGGTCGCCCTGGTCTTCGTCTCCCTTCTTGTCATCGCCCTCGTGGTCGCGGCCGTCATGGGCCTGGCTACCGTCATGCCCGCCTGGCTTGCTGCACTGCTTGTCGCGGCGTTCTTCCTGCTGATCGTGCTGATTGGCGGCCTGATCGGACTACAAAAGTTCAAGAAGGCCCTGCCGCTGCTTCCCGAGAAAACCATCCTGGGGCTCAAGCACGATCTTGGCATCGCCAAGGAGGGCACCGCCTTCGACGCGACGTCGCTTGATCCGGCGTCGGAGGCTGCACAGGCGGCCAAGGCCGCCAAGGCTGCGGCAGCGGAAGCCGCCAGGGCAGAGAAAGCAGCGAAGGCCGCCGCCGCTGCCGCCGACGCGCCCCGGCCGGTCAGCGAAGAGGAACTTGAAAGCCGGCTGAAGCAACGCCGCGAGCACCTCGCCAATGTCCGCGACCAGCTCGGCGTCGAACTCGATGTCAGGACACAGGGCAAGGCGTTGCTGGACGCGGCGGGGGAGCAGTTCCGCACCGGCAGCCAGTTCGCTTCCAGCAAGCTGGCCGACCTTGCCGGTTCCGTTCCTTCTGGACTTACTGAGCGGCTGGCCGCACGGTGGAAGGATCTGCTGGCATTCGCCGCAGCCGGCACCGTCCTGGTGCTTGCGCTGCGGAAGCTGCTCAGGAAGTAGCCCGCCCGGCGGATACAGCAGAGCAGCAGTTGCACCGGATCAGGAAGGGGGACAGATGAGGCTCATGGGTGCCGGCTCACGGCCGGGCAAACCGCAGGTCGACCACGACCTCATCTTCACCGTGCCCAATTTCCTGACCGTGCTCCGCTTCATGGGCGTGCCGCTGTTTGTGTGGCTCGTCCTCTGGCAGCAGGAGTACGGCTATGCCGTCCTCGTCCTGGCGATCATGGGCAGCACGGACTGGATCGACGGCTACGTCGCCCGCCGATTCGACCAGACCTCCAAGCTGGGCAGGATCATGGACCCCGTGGCGGACCGCCTCGCGCTCATCGCCGTCGCCGTCACGCTGGCGATCGCCGGCGTCGTGCAGTGGTGGTACCTGGCCGCGCTGGTGGTTCCGGACGCCGTCCTGGCCGTCGCCTCCTGGCGGTACTTCCGCGGCCACCCCGACCTTCCCGTGAGCAGGATCGGAAAGATCCGCACGGGCCTGCTGCTGCTCGGTACACCGCTCCTGGTGCTCTCCAAGCTGGCGGTTCCGTTCGCCGGGACGTATTTTGTGCTCGCCTGGATCTCCCTGGGCCTGGGCCTGCTGGGGCACTGGGTGGCCGCCTGGAACTACTTCTGGGCGATCCTGCGCAAGGGCAAAGATCTGGAACCCGACGACGATCCTAGGGCCGGCGACGTTAAGCCGGACGACGGCGGGCGGGGCTGATGGTCTGGCTGGCGGTTCTTCTTGCGGTGCTTGGCGCCTTCTTCCTTGCCATCGGCGCGCAACGCCAAGGCAGTGCGGTCAAGGCCGATACCGGCGGACTGGCGCTGAGCTCGCACGGTTTCCTGCGCCTGTTGCGCAACCCGCGGTGGGTGCTCGGCCTGCTGCTGCTGTGCACGGGCATGGCAATGAACGCCGTGGCCCTGGTGAGCGCACCGTTGACCGTGGTGCAGCCGATCGGGGCCATCGCGCTCGTGATCACCACTGTGGTCAACGCCAAGGACCAGGGCCTGAGCATCAACCGCGCCACGGTAGTGGCCATTACCTGCTGCGTCACCGGTTCGGCCCTGTTTGTGCTGCTCGCCGTCAACGCCACGCAGGAAAACCACCATGTGAACGCCGACGACGAACTCACCATCGTGCTGCTGCTCGCCCTTGCGGTGGGCCTGTTCGGGACGCTCGCCGTCTTGTTCAAGCACCGGATGAGCGCCTTCGTCTACATCCTGGGTGCCGGCGTGCTGTTTGGCTTCGTGGCGGTGCTCACCCGCATCATCGGCAAGCACCTGCTGGACCCCAACGGGCTGTTCCTGCTCAACGTCCAGTGGTACTCCGTAGTGGCCATTGCCGCGGCCGGCGGGCTTGGCTCCTGGTTTGTCCAGAGCGCCTACTCGGGCGGCCCGCCGGATCTCGTGATCGCCGGGCTTACCGTGATCGACCCCATCGTGGGCATTGCGATCGGCATCGCGATCCTTGGTGAGCTTCGTCCCGATGTCCACGCCGTGCTGGCGATCGCCATGGCTGCGGCCGCTTCCCTTGCTATCGTGGGGGTTATTGCCCTGAGCCGGCACCATCCGGAAGTGACCAAACGCAAGAAAGATGCGAAGGCCGCCGCAGGCCGGAAGGCCTAGGGCAACAGCTGCAGCACACGCCGCCGCCCTCCGCGGACCGGCAACCCGGCGACAGCACAGCACTGGCAGCTCAGTGTTGTCCGCACCGTGAACATCAGGAGTTCTCCACGTGACCATTCCCGACACCAACAAGCCCCTCACCATCTTGATTGCGGCCGATACATACCCGCCGCACGTCAACGGTGCTGCGCAGTTTGGGTACCGACTGGCCAAGGGGATGACCGGCCGGGGGCACAACGTCCATGTGCTGGCCTGCCGGGCAGACGACGGCAGGAGCTACACGGAATTCCGGGACGAGGCCACCGTGCACCGCCTGCGCTCCCACGGCGTATGGACCCACGAATACTTCCGCATCTGCTTCCCCTGGGAGATCAAGAAGGAAATCAGCCTGCTCTTCGACAAGGTGCAGCCGGACGTCGTCCACATCCAGAGCCACTACATGATCGGCGAGCACGTGCTGTACGAGGCAGTGAAGCGCGGGATCCGCGTGGTGGCCACCAACCATTTCATGCCGGAGAACCTTAACCCGTTCCTGCCCTTCCCGCAGTGGTTCAAGAACATCGTGGGCCGCATTTCCTGGAAGGACATGGGCAAGGTCATGGGGCAGGCGGACGTGGTTACCACGCCCACCCCCCTTGCCGCCAAGGCGATGCACCAGCACGCGTTCCTGCATGAGGTCCTGCCGCTGTCCAACGGCATCGACTCCGCGGCCTATGAACTGCAGCCGGGCGAGGTCATCGAACCGCACGCCAGCCCCACCGTGATGTTCGCCGGGCGCCTGGCGGAGGAAAAGCACGTGGACGTGCTGATCGACGCTGTTGCCAAGACGCCCAAGGACCTCAATGTCCACCTCGAGATCGTGGGCGGCGGCGAGGTCCGCCCTGCCCTGGAAGCACAGGTGGCACGGCTCGGTCTCGGCAGCCGCGTGAAGTTCCTGGGCCTCGCCAGCGACGAAGACCTCCGCAAGGCGTACATCCGGGCAGACATCTTCTGCATGCCCGGCACCGCTGAACTGCAGTCCTTGGTGACCCTCGAGGCGATGTCCGCCTCCACACCGGTCCTTCTGGCCAATGCCATGGCACTGCCGCACCTGGTGCGAGACGGCGAGAACGGCTACCTCTTTACCCCGAACGACAGCGACGAACTGGCAGCCAAGATCACCACGCTGCTGCGCCTGCCTGCGGAGGAGCTGGAAGCCATGGGAAAGACGAGCCGCGCCATGGTGGAACCGCATAGCATCGAGGGCACGTTGCAGACCTTCGAGGACCTGTACCGCGGGGCTTCCTACTCGGACAAGGCAGTATGAGCTGACGGCCGTCCGGCCTGGCAGCAGCGGTGAGCGGACGCCGGTGGCTGCAGGGCGCCTTGCTAGCCATTAGTATGGCTAGAGTGTTTTGCCCCGGACCGCTTCCTGGAAGCGGGATCCGGCGGCACCACGGGGCTATAGCTCAGCTGGTTAGAGCGCGGGACTCATAATCCTAAGGTCCTCGGTTCAAGTCCGAGTAGCCCTACAACAAATGCACGCAAAGAGCCGTGACCGACATTCCGATGTCGGCCACGGCTCTTTGTGTTTCCGGCGGCAAAACGACTGGGCGGCGCTGAAACACGCTTCTGCCGGATCCCGCACCTCAAAATGTCAGGGGCCCGCCCTACCTTCGAGATCGAAGTGGAGCGTTGCCGGTCGCGACCACCTCATGGCATCCAAATTGACGCACCGGCCAACGAATTGGGGAAATCGTGAATGATCTGCCGGTTGGAATCAGCAACCTGTTTGCAATGGCCACGTGGGCCGCCATTGCTTTGCTCGTTCTAATGGCTCTCATCCTGGGCGCCAGCAGATTCAACCGATGGCGGCTGCTCAAACAAGCAAAGCAGACGATCCATGATGATGAGAAACGGGCGAGAAGTATCCAGGCAGAGCTTCTGGAATGCATCCAGTATTACTCCGAGAACCAGAGGCAACCCGTTAACATTGCCGGCTTCTGGAAAGGGCACTCGGTTTCCCGGCCCGTACGGTCGGCTCTCATCGGAGAGCTTGTGGACGCCCGTGTCGTGGGCATCGTTCCCCAGACCTACAAGAACGACTTCTTCGACTTCATAGCAAAGGCGTGGGTGGATTTCTTCTGCATGCCTCCCACGGTGCTCATTCTCAGTGACCGAGACTGGCTGCTGATGGTGAACAGCAAATTGAACGGCCAAGAGATCCTGATTGAACGGATGATTGTGAAGTTTCAAAGCATTGACACCAATAACTACATCAACACAGGCGGTGGCAACGTCATCGGCGTTGCTCAAGGAGGGAGTGACGTTTCGCTGAAGATGGGTGACGTCAAGCAGGAAGTCGCTGGTGCTGATCTGCGGAACTTGCGCGAGATCCTTCTTGCGCTCCGCGTGGATGCTGACATGGCCAGAGACTCCGGAATAGCTGCCCAGATCGTGGCCCACGCCGATTTGCTCGAACGAGAGATCAAGGATCCAGGGGCAGAGGAATCCCGAGGGAACTTGCTAGAGAGGATCAGTAACCTCGTCAACAAATACGGGGATGCCATGGTCACGACTGTTCGAGTGCTTGGAAGTCTCCGAGGCCCGGACGCCGGTTGAGGCGAACACCCACGGGAGCCGTTGTCGAAGCGTGTCGGTCGACCACGGCTCCCGGCGTTCTCCGGAGCATCGCTTTCGAAGCTTTCGTTGCAAGCAGTTTGACGTTTGAATGGCCAGTCATCTTGGGATGGTTCGGAGTGCACCTGATTTCCCGCAGGCAACGAGCTCCTTGCGGGATGATCGGGACTGGGCTATGTTACTCATCAGTAACTTACTGTTTGGTATTCATGAAGGAGCCCCATGTCCAAGGCAGCCATCGACATTGACAATCTCCCCTACGCGGACGGCGACTTCTACGCCTTCGAGCAGCTGCTCACGCAGAAGGAACAGGACCGTTTGGCCGAGGTGCGTTCCTTCCTGGACCGTGAGGTCAAACCCATTGCGGTGGATTGCTGGAACCGCGGCGAGTTCCCCACCGAGCTGATTCCGAAGCTGGCGGAGATCGACCTGGTCAGCCCGGTGCGCCGGCAAGGCTATTCCAACCTGTTTGCCGGAATCCTGCATGCTGAGGCCACCCGGGCCGATGCCTCGATCGCCACGTTCCTGGGCGTCCACGACGGACTGTTCACCGGCTCGATCGAGGCGCTCGCGTCCCAGGAGCAGCAGGAGGCCTGGCTGCCGGACATCTATGCGCTCAAGAAGATCGGCGCCTTCGGGCTTACCGAACCGCTGGGTGGCTCCGACGTCGCCGGCGGCACCAGAACCACCGCACGACGCGAGGGTGACAGCTGGATCCTGAACGGCGCCAAGCGCTGGATCGGCAATGCGACTTTCTCCGACTGGGTGGTCATCTACGCCCGGGACCTGGCCGACAACCAGGTCAAGGGGTTCATGGTGGATACCTCCCTGCCGGGCTACGCAGCCACGAAGATCGAAAACAAGATCTCGCTGCGGACCGTGCAGAACGCCGACATCACGCTCGACAACGTCGTGGTGCCCGATTTCTTCAAGCTGGCCAATGCCAACAGCTTCCGTGACACCAACAAGGTCCTCAAAGTCACCAGGCTGGCTGTGGCGTGGCAGGCCGTGGGGCTGCAGCTCGCGGCGTTCGATGTTGCCCGTCGCTACGCGGTGGAGCGACAGCAGTTCGGCAGGCCTCTCGCATCCTTCCAGCTCGTCCAGGACCAGCTGGTGCAGATCCTCGGCAACACCGTCAGCTCCATGGGCATGATGGTCCGCCTCGCCCAGCTGGAAGACGCCGGCATTGCCCGTGACGAGCAGTCGGCTCTCGCCAAGGCCTTCACCACGGCCCGCATGCGGGACAGCGTTGCCATGGGCCGGAACATCCTCGGCGGCAACGGAATCGTAACCGACTACGGGATGGCCAAGATTTTTGCCGACGCCGAGGCCATCTACTCGTATGAAGGCACCCAGGAAATCAACACTCTGGTGACCGGACGCGCCATCACCGGGGTGTCGGCCATCGTCTAGGGCCTTCAACGCACGACGCCGGCGCTCGGGTTTCCTTCGATGGGAACCCGGGCGCCGGCGTCGTTAACGGGCTCGCCCTGGTCGCCTGCGTTGGTGGCTCACGCTGGTCGCGAGCGCTGGTCGCCCGACGGGTGCCTCGCCCCGGTTGCTGGCCGTGGTGGCTGGCCCGGTTCGCCTGGCGTGGTCAGGTGTGGAAGTAGTGGTTTTGGCGGGGTTGTTGGCGGGGGTCGATGTGGGGTGGCGGGATGAACCAGGGCGCGCCGTTCCGTGGTTCGATGTGCCAGTTTTCCTTGTGGACCAGATGGTGGTGGTGGCTGCACAGGAGGGTGCCGTTGTGCGTGCTGGTGGGCCCGCCGTGTGACCAGTAGCTGATGTGGTGGGCTTCGCACCAGGGGGCGGGGATGGTGCAGCCGGGGAAGGCGCAGCCCTTGTCGCGGGCGGTGATGGCCTTGCGGATGTGGGGTGGGAAGATGCGGGAGGCGCGGCCGATGTCCAGGACCTGGCCTGCGCCGCCGAGGACGAGGGGGATGATGTCGGCGTCGCAGGCGAGTTGGCGGATGCTCCGGGCCGTGGCGGGGCCGGAGAAGGCGAACGATCCCGTGCCGGTCAGGGGGCTGCCGCCGGGGACGGATTCCGGGCGGGTGATGCCCCCGGCACCCATCCCTGGGCCGGTGCCGATCCCTGCGCCGGTACCCATCCTTGCGCTGGTCCCGGTGCCGGTTCGGACGCGGCGCGGGCCGGCGTCCCCTGGGACGGCATCTCCAGGTCCGGTGCCGCGCGTCTTGGCGCCGTGGTCCCGGAGTTCGGCCAGCAGGGTTTGGTAGTCGATGGTGACGAGGATTTGGGGGCGCAGTCCTCCGGTGGCCGGGAGGGTGCCGGTGGCGAGGGCGAGTTTGCAGGCGCCGACCAGGCCGTCGAGCAGTTTCTGGGCCCGGGAACGCCGGTCCAACTCCTCGCCGCCTGCTGCGGTTCCGGTCGGTCCACCGTCCGCTGCACCGACCAGGCCTGCCTCCCCGGCACTTTGCTCGCTGCTGCCCGCCTTGTCCGAGCCCGAGCCCGAGCCCGAGCCCGTGTCCGAGCCCGTGTCCGCGTTGGTGCCGGTGTAGGTGCGGGGGTTGGTGGCGGTGTTCATGACGGTGAGGAGGTGTTCGAACTGGTCGGTGGTGGCGAAGATTTCGAGGTGCTGGAGGCCGTTGCGGGGGCGGCGCAGGAACGCGCCTTGGCTGTGACGGAGTTGTTCCTCGCTGGGTTCGGTGCCGTCCTGGTTGAGGGCCTCGGCCCAGCGGCGGCTGATGCGCGCCAGGAAGTCGGGGTCGTTCTCTGCTGCGGTGACCGTGAGGGCGTGTTCCATGCGGGCTGCCATGTCCGGGCTGGTGTAGGGCCGGACATGCTCCAGGGCCATGGTGATGGTGGTGGCAGAGCGGGTGCAGATGCTGCCGCGGGCCAGGGTCGCGGCGAGTTCCTCGCGGCGGGGCGGCATGGGCTGGCCGGCGAGCCCGAGCCGGGGTAGGACCTCGGCGGCGAGGGCGAGCCGGCGGCGGGCTTCGGCGGCGCTGATCCGCAGCAGGGAGCGCAGGTACTCGCCGGTGTTCCGGAATTCCTGCGCGAACTCCCGCGCCGCCATCGAAGTCACACTGGACGCGGTTCCGGACGCCGCACTTGAGTTGATGATGGAGGTTGTGGCCGAATCGTTGAGCTCCGCGCTCCCGTCCGTGGCCCACCCGGTTGTCCAGCCCGAGGCCTTGCCCGTTCCTGTGGAGGGTTCCTGGGAGCGTGTCCGGTCCAGATGCCCGGCAGCAACGATCTGCAGGTAGCCCAGGGTGCGGGAGATCTCTTCCAACTGCGAGGCGAAGGCGGCGGAGTCTTGGAGGCCCATGCGCCCGACGTCGTCGGCTGCCGTGTCGGCCATGACCTGCAGTTGCCCGAGCAAGCTATCCAGCACAGCCGAAGCAACGCCGGGCCGGCTGGCCTGGCGGCTGCTGAGCTGCAGAAGTGCTTCCATGACTCAACTCTGCCAGTGGGGTCGGACAATATAGGGCCCTGCGGCATGCGGCCCTGCGGGCGAGACGAAGGGCCATCCGCGCAAAAAGAGGACGGCGGAGACTCGGCACCCAGCCTCAATTCAGCGGCAGCAGGATCGATGGCCTCAAATCGATGACGAACGCCAGCGGGTTGACGTAGTCGTCGCCACGCCGGACGCCCCAGTGGACGCACGGCGCGGGCCCGCAGTGTCCGGGCTCGAGGACGCCGATCACCTGGCCCTTCGTCACATGTTCGCCCTTTGACAGTCTGCTGCTGACCGGCTCGAAGCTGCTTCGCAGGCCTTCGCCATGGTCGATGGTGATGACCGGCCGGTCCACCACAACGCCCACGAAGCTGACCACGCCGTCCGCGGGCGAGGTGACCGGGGCGCCGTCGTACGCTGCTTGCAAATCCACGCCGCGGTGCCCGCTCAACCACGGTTTGTCGGGCGGATCAAAGGCGCGCAGCACGGCGGGCTTGGGGGAGAGCGGCCAGTCCCAGCCGGGCCGGGCAGTTGGGGCGGCTGGCGCCATGCCTGCGCCCAGCAATGCCAACGCGCCCAGCAATGCGAACACTGCCATCAGCGCAAGCAGCAGGGCGGCCGGGGATCGCTTCAACAACACCATGCACCAAGCCTCGGGTGGGAGGCCGCCCGGCGGAAGATCCGAGTCCCGCCATGTGGAAAAACCGCCGGGTCCGAACATGGATTCGAGGCCTGGTCCCGGGCGCCCGGCGGTCACGGGTGCCGGGGTGCTGTAGTACACTTGTTTGAGCAGTTTGCTGTGCCCTCAGGCTTGTACAGAAGCGCGTCTCATTCAGATGCGCGAGGGGCTCAGGCTGACTACGCGTATCCAGCCCTCCACCAGCGAAGCCTTGGCTTCAGGCTGCGGAGGATTGCGCCTCCTGCGGTCCGGCCATGCCGGATGGGAAGTGCAATGGATGCCAGGAGCCAGGCCCGTCCGGGTGAGGCTAATCAACCGTTAACTATTGGCAGGGTAAGAGCAGCCCCATGGGCTCTCTCATGAATGACCTGCCGGAAGGAGCGTCGGCATGCCCGTCGTAACTATGCGCCAGCTGCTTGACAGCGGCGTCCACTTTGGACACCAGACCCGTCGTTGGAACCCGAAGATGAAGCGCTTCATCTTCACGGAGCGCAACGGCATCTACATCATCGACCTCCAGCAGTCGCTGTCCTACATCGACCGCGCCTTCGAGTTCGTCAAGGCCACTGTCGCCCACGGCGGCACCGTCCTGTTCGTCGGCACCAAGAAGCAGGCTCAGGAAGCAATTGCCGAGCAGGCTACCCGTGTTGGCCAGCCCTACGTCAACCAGCGTTGGCTCGGTGGCATGCTCACCAACTTCCAGACCGTCGCCAAGCGCATCCAGCGCATGAAGGAACTCGAAGAGATCAACTTCGAGGACGTTGCCGGCTCCGGTTACACCAAGAAGGAGCTCCTGCTCCTCAAGCGTGAACTCACCAAGCTGGAAACCAACCTTGGTGGTATCCGCAACCTGACCAAGGCTCCTTCGGTTCTGTGGGTTGTTGACACCAAGAAGGAACACCTGGCTGTTGACGAAGCCAAGAAGCTGAACATCCCGGTTGTTGCCATCCTGGACACCAACTGCGACCCCGACGAAGTTGACTTCCCGATCCCGGGCAACGACGACGCCATCCGCTCCGTCAACCTGCTGACCCGCGTTGTTGCCGACGCCGTTGCCGAGGGTCTCATCGCCCGTAACCAGCGCGCAACCGGCACCACGGAAGCTCCGGAAGAGCCCCTGGCTGAGTGGGAGCGCGAGCTCCTCGAAGGCAGCAAGGCAGCAGAAGCTCCGGCCGCTGAGGAAGCTCCCGTAGCTGAAGAGGCTCCGGCCGCCGAAGCCACTGAAGCTGCAGCCGAAGAAGGCAAGTAAATCTGGACCTTCCCTAACACCGGTTTCCGGCGCTAGGGGCTACTGACAGGATGGCGGCCCACACGGTGGGCGGCCGTCCTGTCAGTCCGTAATCACACAATTTCTAGACAGAGGGGTTCACATGGCGAACTACACTGCTGCTGACATCAAGGCCCTGCGCGAGCGCACCGGCGCCGGCATGATGGACGTCAAGAAGGCTCTCGACGAAGCCAACGGCGACGCCGAGAAGGCCATCGAGATCATCCGCATCAAGGGTCTCAAGGGCGCTACCAAGCGCGAAGGCCGTTCCACTGCTGAGGGCCTGGTTGCTGCCAAGGTCACCGGCGGCGTGGGCGTAATGATCGAGGTCAACTGCGAGACCGACTTCGTCGCCAAGGCTGACAAGTTCATCCAGCTGGCTGACCGCGTTCTGGCCATTGCCGTTGAGTCCGGCGCTGCCGACCTCGAAACCCTGCTGGCCACCGACGTCGACGGCAAGCCGCTGTCCGAGGTCGTCGTCGAAGAAGGCGCCATCCTCGGCGAGAAGGTCGTCGTTCGACGCATTTCCCGCGTTGAGGGCACCACGGTTGACGCCTACCTGCACAAGACCTCCAAGGACCTCCCGGCCCAGGTTGGCGTGCTGTTCGCTGTTGACGGTGAAGGCGAAGCCGCTGCTACCGCAGCACACGACATCGCTGTCCACGTTGCAGCCATGGCTCCGAACTACCTGACCCGCGAAGACGTTCCGGCCGAACTGGTCGAGTCCGAGCGCCGCATCGCCGAAGAGACCGCAAAGGCCGAAGGCAAGCCCGAAGCTGCACTCGCCAAGATCGTTGAAGGCCGTGTGACGGGCTTCTACAAGGGCGAAGTTCTTGTAGATCAGGCATTCGCCAAGGATTCCAAGAAGACCGTTGCACAGGTTCTCGAAGAAGCCGGTGTGAAGGCAACTGCAGTCACTCGTTTCCGCGTCGGAAGCTAGTCAGACATGAAAAGGGGTGGTCACTTCGGTGGCCGCCCCTTTTGCATGCACCGGCATTCCCGGAGCGTGCACCGGACCGGGCAGTACCTGCCCGGTCCCACAGCAAGATAATCTAAGCCAGAGTCCACCAACGGGAGGCACCATGGAAACCCTCAACACTGCAATCCAGCCCGAGAAGACCCGCCGTCGTGTACTTCTGAAACTGTCCGGCGAAGTCTTCGGCGGAGGCAAGCTCGGCGTTGATCCGGACACGGTCCGCGCGGTCGCCAAGCAGATCGCTGCCGCGGTCTCCGAGGTCGAGGTGGCAATCGTCGTCGGCGGTGGCAACTTCTTCCGCGGCGCTGAACTCTCGCAGAGCGGCATGGACCGTTCCCGCGCCGACTACATGGGCATGCTTGGCACCGTCATGAACTGCCTTGCCCTTCAGGACTTCCTGGAGCAGGCCGGCGTCGAGACCCGCGTCCAGAGTGCCATCACCATGGGCCAGGTCGCTGAGGCCTACATCCCGCGCCGTGCAATCCGCCACATGGAGAAGGGCCGCGTGGTCATCTTCGGCGCCGGCGCCGGACTCCCATACTTCTCCACCGACACCGTTGCCGCGCAGCGCGCCCTTGAGGTGCACGCCGACGTCGTCCTGATGGCCAAGAGCGGCGTGGACGGCGTCTACACGGCAGACCCCAAGAAGGACCCCACGGCAGAGAAGCTCGAAAAGCTCAGCTACGACGACGCCCTGCGCCGCGACATCCGTGTCATGGACCAGACGGCCATGACCATGTGCAAGGACAACCGCCTCTCCATGGTGGTGTTCGGCATGGAAGGCGAGGGCAACGTCACCCGCGCCATCCTCGGCGAAAAGCTGGGAACCCTGGTCACCCCGTAGCAAGGGCTAGGATATTTCCAGGACCCATTCCGCCTGCAGGGGCGGATCTTTACTGTGTACCGCGGCCCGCGCCCCGGGACGCGACTATTTCTGAGGAGAAACCGTGATCGAAGAAACCTTGCTCGAAGCCGGGGAAAAGATGGACAAGGCTGTCGAGGTGGCCAAGGAGGACTTCGCGACCATCCGTACCGGACGCGCGAACCCTGGCCTCTACAGCAAGGTGATCGTGGAGTACTACGGCACCCCCACGCCGCTGCAGCAGCTGGCATCCTTCGCGGTGCCGGACGCCCGCACCATCCTCATCACCCCCTACGACAAGACCGCCCTGCGAGACATCGAGCGGGCCCTGAGCGATTCCGAGGTCGGCGCCAACCCGTCCAACGACGGCAACGTTATCCGCGTCACCATCCCGGAGCTGACCAAGGAACGCCGCAAGGAATACGTCAAGATCGTCAAGGGCAAGGGTGAGGACGCCAAGGTCACCATCCGCAGCCTCCGCCGCAAGGCCAAGGACTCCCTGGACAAGCTCGTCAAGGACGGCGAAGCCGGCGAGGACGAGGGCGCACGTGGCGAAAAGGAACTGGACGCCATCACCAAAGCCCACGTCGAGGCCATCGACGAGATCCTCAAGCGCAAGGAAGCCGAGCTGCTCGAGGTCTGATGAACCAGGCAGAGCCGGCGCCCGCTGAACGGGTCCCGACACGCGAACGGCGGAAACGCGAAAGACGCCCGCGGGAAAACCCGACGCCGAAGGCCGGCCGGAATCTTCCGGCCGCCATCGGCGTCGGGCTGGCCATGCTTTTTGCCGTCTTGGGGGGTCTGCTGTTCCTGCCGCTCGGATTCGTGCTGCTGACCACCGGATTCGCGATCCTGGGCGTATGGGAGGTTTTCCGCGCCCTGGAAAGCCACGGGACACGGCTGCCCATCATCCCTGTGATGACCGGCAGCATAGCGATGCCCGTGGCCGCCTACTTCGGCGGCCTGGAAAGCCTGCTGTTCACCATGCTGGCCAGCAGTGTTGCGGTGCTGTTGTGGCGCTCCATCGAAAGCGCTTCCGGTGCCCCTCGAAGCATTTTCGCCGGCGTCTTTACCCTGGCCTGGGTGCCGTTCATGATCAGTTTCGCCGTGCTTCCGCTGCACGCTACAGGTGGCGCCACCCCCGTGGGCCTCTGGCCGCAGGGCATTCCCGGAGGCGTCTGGGAGGTGGTCACCATGCTGCTGCTGGTGGTCTCCAATGACACCTTCGGCTACATCGTTGGCGCATTGTTCGGCAAGCACCCCATGGCCCCCAAGATCAGCCCCAAAAAGTCCTGGGAAGGCTTTGCCGGTTCCGTGGCGGGCGCCATGGTCATCGGTGTCCTGGCCTGTCTGTTGTTCCTGGACAAGCCTTGGTGGGTGGGCCTGGTTCTGGCCGTCGGCATGGTGGCCGCGGCAACAGCCGGGGACCTGGCCGAGTCCATGGTCAAGCGCGAGCTTGGCATCAAGGACATGAGCAGCATCCTGCCAGGACATGGTGGAGTGATGGACCGTCTCGACTCCATCGTTTTTGCAGCCCCCGTGGCCTTTGTTCTCTTTGCGCTGCTGAGCGGCGTCTGACACCTCGCATGAAGGATAGGTAGTGGCATTGGATATTCGGCGCCAGATTCCGGCAACGTTCGAGCGCGTGGAGCGTGGCACGTACGGCTACAACGCCAAGCAGGTGGACGAGTTCCTCAAACGGGCCCGCGTTGCGTTTGAGGACCCGGCCGGCACCGCCCGCCCGCTTGGCAGTACCGACGTCCGTTCGGTCTCCTTCGACCCGGTCAAGGGAGGCTACGACGCGGCAAGCGTCGACTCCGCCCTGGACCGGCTGGAAGATGCCTTTGCACGCCGCGAGCGCGACGACCTCATCAGCCAGCAGGGCGAGGAAGCCTGGCTTCGGCAGATCGGCAAGCTCTCCGGCCTGCTGCGCGGACGCCTGCACCGGCCCGACGGCGAGCGATTCCGCCACCCTGCCAAGAGCTCGGTCCGCGGCTACAACATGGAAGACGTGGACGGTCTGTGCCTTGAACTCATCGGCTACCTCGAGCAGGACCAGCCACTGAGCGTGGACGCCGTCCGGCGCGCGGTCTTCCGCGCAGCCAAGGGACAGGACAGCTACGAGGAGACCCAGGTGGATGCCTTCCTGGACCGCGCAGTTGAACTCATGGCGGCCATCGACTGACGCGCGGCTGACCCGCGCTCCTCGGCTGACAGCCCGACGTCGGTCGGCTCACCTCACGCTTCACCCGGCGGCGTCGGTGACACGGGAGTGAGTTTCTGCCACACCGCGGTGTAGCGCTTGTAGCCGCGCACCGCGGACATTACGAAAAAGGCCAGTCCGCATACGGCCCCCAGGACCACTGCCACCGCCATGGGGGCTCCCAGCAGCACGGCAAGGGTCCCCAGCAGGAGAGCCATCAGGGCGGTGTTCGCAGTGGTCATGAAGGTCATGCTGCTGCCGGCCACATGGCCCACCCTGCTGCCGTCCCCGAAGAAGTCGTAGGTCTGGTTCGAGCCCGCCTCGTCATCGTGATGGGCGGCCATGAAATACCGGGCGAGGCCGGGATCAAGCTCGACGTAGGCAGCGCGGAGCCGGTTCATCGCCACCACGTACATCAGGTCCTCCATGCCCACGTTCATGACCCGGATCTGCGTGAGCAGCCCTATGCCGAGATCGATGAAGAGGATGACCAGAGCCAGCATCACGAAAGTGTCGGAGAATCTGGTGGCCTGCCCCACGAGCGCCACACTGAGCAGGCTCGCCGAGGTGAAGGTCAGGAACATGCTGATGCGGGTAAGTACTTCGCCCTGGGTGGTGCTGCGCGAGGCCAGCAGGCTCCAGTGCTCGGTCGCAAGCAACTGGGCCCGGACGGCTGCAGACACCGCGGGCGCGTTTCCGGACGGGACATCGCCCTCATCGGACATGCCGCCATTGTCCACCCTTGGACGGCCGCGCGCGAGACCCGCGGCTGATCTGCTGCGGCTCAGCGGGCCCCCGGACCCACTCAGCGTTCTGTCGCCACCGGCCGCTCCGGAACGTGCAGCCTCGTCATGACGCGTGCCACGTTCAGGGGTACCCGGTTCCGCGTGGCACGGGACACCAGGACCATGACGGCAAAGGCCGCGGGGACGGTCCACGCGGCGGGCTGGGCCAGCCACGCCGGCGAGTTGCCGGGGCCCAACAAGGTGCCGGAGACCATGGCTCCACCGCACAGGACCGCCCCGGTGACCATTCCCGCGATGGCGCCTGCGTCGCTCAGCCCGCGCCACCAGATCCCCAGCAGCAGCACCGGACAGATCGTGGACGCCGTGAACGCAAAAACGAGGCCAACGCTCCCCGCCAGGGCCAGTGAATCCGTCAGGAAAGCGAAGCAGAGCGGCACGACGGCGGCCAGCAGCGCCGCGAGGCGGAAGCCCCGCACGCTCCCGCCGAAGACGTCCTGGCTGATGACACCGGCCAGCGAGACCACCAGGCCCGACGTCGTCGACAAGAAAGCAGCGAAGGCGCCGGCCACCACCAAGGCGGAGAGGAGCTCACCGGCCGTGCCGCCCACCAGCCGGCCCGGCAGCAGCAGGACCAGCGCATCGGCCTGACCGGAGCGAGCGAGCTCGGGGGCGAACACCCGGCCCAGGACGCCGGACACGGTGGGGAAAAGGTAGAAAACGGACAAGAGACCGAGCACTATCAGGGTGGTCCTGCGCGCGCTCTGCCCGTCCGGGTTCGTGTAGAAACGGACCAGGACGTGCGGCAGGCCCAAGGTTCCGAACAGCAGCGCGACCATGAGGGAGATGTTCTGGTAAGGGCCGGCAGCGGGAAGCTGCGTCGGGTTGCTTTGCAGCCCGGCCACGGCCTCCGTCTGCCCGCCCGCCACCACCAGCAGCACGAACACCACGGGCACGGCCAGTGCGGTGAGCTTGAGCCAGTACTGGAACGCCTGCACGAACGTGATGGAGCGCATGCCGCCGGCCACTACTGTCAGGCACACCACCACAACCACCGCCAACGAACCCACCCAGGCGGGCAGGCCGGTGCTGATCCGGATGGTCAGTGCCGCACCGTGCAGCTGCGGGACGATGTAGAGCCAGCCGACGGCCACCACCACCAGGCTGGTGACCCGCCGCACCGCCTTGGATTCGAGCCTGGCCTCGGTGAAATCCGGGATGGTGTAGGCGCCGGAGCGGCGCAGGGGAGCGGCGACGAACAACAGGAGCATGAGGTACCCCGCCGTGTAGCCCACGGGAAACCACAGGGCATCGGTGCCGGAGAGCAGGATCAGGCCGGCCACGCCCAGGAAACTCGCGGCGGACAGGTACTCGCCGCCGATCGCCGAGGCGTTCCACCAGGGCGGCACCGTGCGGGACGCGACGTAGAAGTCGCCCGTGGTGCGGGAGATGCGCAGCCCGTAGAAGCCGATGGCCGCCGTCGCAATTGAGACCGCCACGAAGGCCGCAAGGCCCACCACGGGATTCACGAATCCTCCGCCAGGTCGCGGTAGCGTGCCTCGTTCCGCGAGGCTGCCCGGTTGTACAGCCAGGCGCTCAGTCCGATGACGGGGTAGATGCCGGCGCCGATCAGCAGCCAGTCCATCGGGATGCCCAGGATCCTTGTTTCGGCCACGCCGGGGCCGAACGCGAGGACCAGGGCGAAGACCGTGACGATCAGCAGGAAACCGCAGGCCACCACGAGCCCGAGCCGGAGCTGGGACCGGATGAGCGAGCGGACGAACACCTGGCCGACCTCGGAGTTCTCGGCGAGCTCGCGCGAGTACGGGAGGCGGACGGGGGCGGCAGCCGAGGACCGCGGTGCCGTGACCCTGACGCGGGTCATCCCTGCGCCCGGATGCGCGTGGCCTGTAGCTTGTCCCGCACCAAGGGCAGGTGGCGGCGGCTGATGGGCAGTTCGGCGCCGGCCACGGTGACGCTCGGCGCGGCCGCGCCAAGCTTCATGTGGCCCACATGGTTCAGGGCGATCAGGTAGGAGCGGTGGATCCGGATGAACCCGGCCTCGGCCCACTGCTGTTCGAGTTCGCTGAGCGGCACGCGGATCAGGTAGCTGGCCTCGGCCGTGTGCAGCCGGGCGTAGTCGCCCTGGGCCTGGACGTAGCTGACGTCGTCGCGGCGGATCATGCGCGTGGTGCCGCCGAGCTCCACGGTGATCATTTCCGGCGCCGGAGTGCCGTCCTTGAGCAGTTCGCTGATGCGGTCCACGGAGCGGGCGAGCCGTTCGGCGCGCAGGGGCTTCAGCAGGTAGTCGATGGCCGCCAGGTCGAAGGCCTCCAGCGCGCAGTCCTCGTCCGCGGTGACGAACACGACGGCGGGCGGGTTGCTGCTGCGCGAAATGGCGCGCGCGATGTCCAGGCCGGAGAGGGCGGGCATGTGGATGTCGAGGAAGACGGCGTCAACGCTCTCCCGCTCCAGCGTGCGGAGGGCCTCTGCCCCGGAGGAAGCCCGGTGGATGGCCCCGATGCGGGCGTCCCGGCCCAGCAGGAAGGCGAGCTCCTCCACGGCGGGAAGTTCGTCGTCGGCGACGAGCACGTTGATCATCATTAAAGACTAGCGCCGGTCCTTCAGGCGTCGTGTCCCGGCTGGGACTTGGGCACGCGCATGGTGATGAGGGTGCCTTCGCCGGGCGCGGTGTCGATGACCAGGCCGTGCTCGTCCCCGTAGACCTGGCGCAGCCTCGCGTCCACGTTGCGCAGTCCCACATGGTCGCCGTCGGTGTGCCCGGCGAGGACCGAGCGGAGGTGTTCCGGGTCCATGCCCACGCCGTCGTCCTCGATGGTGACCTCGGCGAACGCGCCGGAATCGTTGGCGCAGATGGTGATGTGCCCGGGGCCTTCCTTGGCTTCAAGGCCGTGGCGCACTGCGTTCTCCACCAGCGGCTGCAGGCTGAGGAACGGAATGACCGTGCTGAGCACCTCGGGGGCGATCCGGAGGCTGACCTGCACTCGCTCGCCGAAGCGGGCCCGCTCGAGCAGCAGGTACCGGTCGATGCAGCGCAGTTCCTCGGCCAGGGTGGTGAAGTCGCCGTGCCTGCGGAAGGAGTAGCGCGTGAAATCGGCGAACTCCACCACGAGCTCCCGGGCGCGGGCGGGGTCGGTGTTGATGAACGAAGCGATGGCGTTGAGGGAGTTGTAGATGAAGTGCGGGCTGATCTGGGCGCGCAGGGCCCGCACCTCGGCCTCCATCAGCAGGGTCCGGGAGGAGTCGAGTTCGGCCAGTTCAAGCTGCGCGGCGATCCAGTCGGCCACCTCGCCGGTGGCCCGGACGAGTCCCGCCCCGGCGTTGGGTGCGAAGGCGGCCACCGCGCCCACCACCCGCGAACCGGCCCGGATGGGCGCGATCACCGTGCTGTAGGCCGTCTCCCCGTGGGCCGGCACCCTCGCCGCAGGGATCACCGCCGTCCGTCCGGTGGCAAGGACCTCGGCGGCGAGCCGCATGAGGGAAGGCCGCAGCTCTTCGGCCGCGCCGTCCCACGCCAACACGGACCCGGTGTCCGTGATGGCCAGCGCCTCGCAGCCCAGCAGGGCCCGCAGCTGCTTGCTTGCCTTCGCGGCGCCGGCGGGCTGCAGCCCGCCGCGGAGGTGCTGCCCCGCGCGTGAGGCGGCGTGCAGGGTGTTGTAGGTGGCCCGCTCGGCATCCGTGCCCAGCTCCCGGAAGGACCGCATCACCTTGAGCCCCACCCCGACGACGACGGCGACGGCCAGGACGATCACGGCGATGGCCGCGGCGGTGAAAAGCGGGGAATCGGGCATAACGCCCAGCGTAGCCAATGTGCCGGGGCGTCGCAGACGTGCCCCGGAGAATGCCGTTGGGCGCAGCATCGTGACCGCTGGGCGACCCGGACCTGCGGGGCTCTGGAAGGCAGCCCGCACCGCGTCCGATAGTGATTGCAGTCACATTGGCGGAGTGCGTGGAGCCGATGTGGACACTCACACTCAGGAGGAACCATGGGTAATGGAGCCCAAAACCAGGACGAGACGGCGTCCGTGGACTTCCAGCAAGTCCAGCAGACGGAGCGCTTCAGGGCGCTCCGAACCCGTCACCGCAGCTTTGTCTTCCCCATGGCAGTGGCCTTCCTGCTGTGGTACTTCGCCTACGTCCTGCTGGCCGACTACGCGGTGGGATTCATGTCCATCAAGGTCTGGGGCAACATCAACGTCGGGCTGATCCTGGGCCTGCTCCAGTTCGCCACCACCTTCGGCATCACGGCCTGGTACGTCAGCTACTCCAACCGGAAGCTGGACCCGATCGCCGCCGAGATCCGTAACGAGATCGAAGGCCACGAGTTCGACAAGGAAGGCAACGCAGTCATGGGGGCGGCAAAGTGAACGGAATGGTCCCCGCGGTCAATGTGGGTGCGCTCAAAGACACCACGCTCCTGAACATGGGCATCTTCGCCCTGTTCGTCCTGGTCACCATGGTGATCGTGTTCCGGGCCAGCCGGAACAACAAGACGGCCGCGGACTACTACGCCGCCGGCCGCTCCTTCACCGGATCCCAGAACGGCACAGCCATCGCGGGGGACTACCTCTCGGCGGCGTCCTTCCTCGGCATCACCGGTGCCATCGCCATCAACGGCTATGACGGCTTCCTCTACTCCATCGGCTTCCTGGTGGCTTGGCTCGTGGCGCTGCTCCTGGTTGCCGAACTGCTGCGCAACACGGGCAAGTTCACCATGGCGGACGTGCTCTCCTTCCGGCTCCGGCAGCGCCCGGTCCGGATCGCGGCAGCCCTGTCCACCCTGGCCGTCTGCTTCTTCTACCTGCTGGCCCAGATGGCCGGCGCCGGAAGCCTGATCTCGCTCCTGCTGGGCATCAGCGACTGGGGCGGACAGGCCCTGGTAATCATCGTGGTCGGGGCCCTCATGATCATGTACGTGCTGATCGGCGGCATGAAGGGCACCACCTGGGTGCAGATCATCAAGGCCATCCTGCTGATCGCCGGCGCAGCCGTGATGACCGCCTGGGTGCTGTCCATCTACGGCTTTAACCTGTCCAATCTGCTCGGCGCGGCCGCCGACGCGGCCAACAACCCGAACATCCTCAACCCGGGCCTGCAGTACGGCAAGTCCGAAACCTCCAAGCTGGACTTCATGTCCCTGGGCCTGGCCCTGGTGCTCGGCACGGCCGCCCTGCCGCACGTGCTGATGCGCTTCTACACCGTCCCTACGGCGAAGGAAGCCCGCAAGTCCGTGGTGTGGTCCATCTGGCTGATAGGCCTCTTCTACCTCTTCACCCTGGTCCTGGGCTACGGCGCCGCCGCGCTGGTCGGTGCGGACACCATCAAGTCCGCCCCCGGCGGCGTGAACTCGGCAGCCCCGCTGTTGGCGTTCCACCTGGGCGGGCCGCTGCTCCTGGGCTTCATCTCCGCCGTCGCCTTCGCCACGATCCTGGCCGTCGTGGCCGGCCTGACCATCACCGCAGCAGCCTCGTTCGCCCACGACATCTACGCAAACGTCATCTCCAAGGGCAAGGCCGATCCCGATACCGAGGTCAAGGTGGCCCGCCGGACCGTGGTGGTGATCGGCATCCTGGCGATCCTTGGTGGCATCTTCGCCAATGGCCAGAACGTGGCCTTCCTGGTGGCGCTCGCCTTCGCCGTGGCGGCTTCGGCCAACCTGCCCACCATCGTCTACTCCCTGTTCTGGCGGAAGTTCACCACGCAGGGCGCCGTCTGGAGCATGTACGGCGGCTTGGCCTCGGCCATCCTGCTGATCACGCTCTCCCCGGTGGTCTCGGGTGCCAAGACCTCCATGATCCCCGGGGCCAACTTCGCGCTCTTCCCGCTGAGCAACCCCGGCATCGTGTCCATCCCGCTGGCCTTCTTCCTCGGCTGGCTCGGAACCGTGCTGGACAAGCGGCGCGAGGATCCGGCCAAGCAGGCCGAAATGGAAGTCCGCTCGCTGACCGGAGTGGGCGCCGAAAAGGCCGTCGAGCACTAAGCCGCCAGCCTCAAATCAGCAACGAGGGGCTTATCCGCGAACACGCGGGTGAGCCCCTCCTGCGCGTATCGAGCTATTTCTTCAGACTGAGCCACTCCTTCAGCTGCTCCAGCGGCCAGGTTGTGACGATCCGTGCCTCCGGCACCCCGACGGCTTCGGCGCGCTCGGCACCGTACTGGAGGAAATCGAGTTGACCGGGAGCATGGGCGTCGCTGTCGATGCTGAACAGGCAGCCGGCGTCGAGGGCCATTCGCATGAGCTTGTCCGGCGGGTCCTGGCGTTCCGGCCGTGAATTGATTTCGACGGCGACCCCCCACTCGGCGCATTCAGCGAAGACTTTGGCGGCATCGAACTCGGACTCGGGCCGGGTTCCGCGCGACCCTTGGACGAGACGGCCGGTGCAGTGCCCCAGGACGTTGGTGTGAGGATTCCGGACACCGGCCAGCATCCTCTTGGTCATGGTCTTCTTGTCCGACCGTAGTTTCGAGTGCACGCTGGCCACCACAACTTCCAAGCGGTCCAGCATCTCCGGCAACTGGTCCAGCGTTCCGTCCTCAAGGATGTCCACTTCGATGCCCTTGAGCAGGCGGAATTCGTCGTGGTCCGCGTTGATCCCGTCCACTACCGCGAGTTGCTGGTCGAGCCGCTCGGCGCTGAGGCCGTTGGCTATCTGGAGGTTGGGGGAGTGGTCCGTGAGGGCGAGGTATTCCCGGCCGAGGGTCCGGGCCGCTGCAACCATGGTTTCGATTGGCGAGCCGCCGTCAGACCAGTTGCTGTGGCTGTGGAGGTCTCCGCGGAGGGCCGAGCTGAGAGTGTGACCACCGGAGGCCAGGGACTCGGTGCCCCGTTCTCGAAGGGTTTCAAGATATTCCGGAACCCGGTCTTCCAGGGCCTGCGTGATGACCTCCGCACTGCGGCTGCCTACGCCTTTCAGGCTGGTGAGCCGTCCGTTGCGGATCAGCCGCACCAGCTCGTCGGGCGGCAGCTGCCGGACGACGTCGGCCGCTTTCCGGAAGGCCTGGACCTTGAAAGACTCGGCACGGCCGCGTTCCAGCCAGAAGGATATTTCTTCGAGCGCCTCAACGGGATCCATGGCTCCATGATCCCCGAACCGGGCTCGCCATCAACAGCCCCAACGCGTGTGGCGCACCATCGACCCTGGGCAGAATCGATGGTGCGCCCGTTCCGGTTTTCGTTAGTGCCGGTGTCCGGGACTTCCGTCCGGACTATGCCCTGCCGGCGGTGTTTGACTGTGTTCCCCGTGCGGTACAGCGTGCTGGCCCGCCATTGAGGCGGCCAAGCCGGGTGTCGCCACTGCAGCGACAACGACGGCGGCTCCGAACGCGGCGGCCAGAAGCCGCCCGGTCCTTGGCTGGGCGTGGGCGCCGCCGTCGTTGCTCGTGTGTTGCCTGCGCAACCAGCCTGCTCCGGCGAGAGCCATCAGTGTCAGGCCAAGTGCGGCGAGGTGGCTCACATCGAGCGAGCGTGGGCTATTCGCCATGCCCCAGGCGAGGGCTCCCACATGCGCGGCAGCAGCGGTGGCCGACGCCGGGAAAAGGTACCGGGGGTAGACCACGGAGTTGCGGTGCAGCCCCTGCAGGGACCAGGCGAGAAGCGCCAGGCCTGCTGCGAGGGCTGCGCCCCCGGCAACCATGATGCCGGGTGTCGCGGAGCCAGCTCCGGTGAGGTATCCGGCAGAGATGGACAGATCGACCATCCCGGCCGCCATGGCCGCGAAACATGCGAACATCAGGGCGGCCGCCTTGAGGGTGGGGCGATCGTTGCTGGCCATCGTGGTTGCCTTCCTCCCGACTGCAGCTCGCATGAATCCGGGCGCCTCAGGCATGTGCGGTGCGGACCGGAACCTTGTCCTGGGAAAGCCCGACGCCGAGCAACACCACGGCGCTGGCAAGGTGCAACACGTTGTCTGCCCCGTTCAGCGCGATGATGTTCAGCGGGGAGCCCACCAGGAACAGGCCCAGGATCCCGACCAGCAGATACACGCCGCCGACGGTCGAGTTGATCGTCTTGGACAACGTGGTGCTGTTCATGCCCGCGTACAGCAGGGCCGCTCCGATGAGGAGATGGATGACGTTGTGGAGCGGATTGACGGCAAAGATGATCAGGTTCGCTCCCTCGGTGGCGAAGAAGCCGATTCCCGCGGTGACGAAGAAGCCGAGAACGCCGACGAGCAGGTACACGGCTCCGAAAACGGTGGCGATCAGGCGGTTGGGCGATGTGCGCATGGTCCGAACCTTCCGGTGGGGCCGGGGCAACCCGGCCGGTCCTTGGAGCCCCGGGCGGGGCTCTCACCCAGTGATTCGGACCATGTGCCGGCTTGGATGGGTGTGATTCCCGGCCGCTTTCACAGCAGCCCGGTGGCGGGGTTCAGGGGCGCAGCCGGATGCTGCTCATCTTGAGCTCGTCAGTGCCTTCGAACACGTACCTGAGTTCGATGCTCTTGCCGGAGCACTGAAGTGTTCCCGCGATGTCGGCGGAGTTGCTGCCGTTCTCCGACTTCACGTTCACGGAGCTGTAGTTCGGTTTGCAGGAGGCATCCAGTTCCAGGCCTTGGATGCCTTCCTTGAAGGATTCCTTGTCGATCTCGGCCTGCAGTGCGGGATGAATGTAGTTGTCGTAGGCCTCGTCGGTCTGGCCCTTCACCACCAGTGTGGTGAACTCGTCCGCCAGCGAGCGCGCCCTGTTGGTGGCACCGCCCACCACATTGACCAGGACGAGGACGCCGATGACCACCAGGACCAGCACGCCGCCCACGATGCCCAGCACAATCCACAGGCCCTTCCTGCTCTTGGCCGGGGGCTGCCACTGCGGCTGCCACTGCGGCGGCTGCGCTTGCTGCGGTCCGCCGTATCCGGGCGGCGGGAACGGTGGGGGATTCTGGCCTGGCTGGTGGGGTTCCTGCGGGTTGCTCACGATCGTGCCCTTTCCCGGCGGCCTGCACCGGCACCGCCATGTCGCCGGGAACCGCTGGCCGGCCCCCAATCCATCCACCTGCATCCAACCGCACTTGCGTACTCCGGGGCAATAGCCAGCGGCGCCGCCGTCGTGCCGGCTTCACCGGCCGCCGTCGTGCCGGCTTCATCCCCCCGCGGAACGCAGGCCCAGCAGCGGCTGGACGCGGTAGGGGATCATTTCGCGCATGGCCAGGGCGGTGTCGGTCCGCTCCACGCCGTCGCAGGCAAGGATCTTGCCGTTGATGCGGTATAGGTCCTCGGCGTCCAGGGCCACAACCCGCAGCAGCAGATCGGCTGAGCCTGTCAGGCCGAAGCCCTCGAGGATCTCCGGGATGGCTCCCAGGTCCTGGGCCAGCGACGCGAGCTTCTGCTGCTGGACGTGCACCGAGATGAAGGCCGTGAGCGGATAGCCCAGGGCCACCGGATTGATGCGCCGTTCAAAGGACAGGAAGGCATGCTTCTTTTCGAGCTGCGCCATGCGGGCCTGCACCGTGTTCCGGGACAGCCCCAGCCTCTGGGCCAGAGCCACAACGGTGCCGCGCGGATCCTTCGCCATGGCCGAAAGCAGGCGTTTGTCAGTGACATCCAAGGGTTGCATAATGCGCAAGATTAGCACGGCGGGGCGAACCCAAACAGGGCACAATGCTCAACTTCTGCGCAGGTGGTTGTGCCCATTGAGCGTTGTGAGTAGGGTCACAATTATCCCGGGCGAGGGCGCCCGGGGCTGGTTTGCGCGGGTCCACAAGGCCTGCAGGATCGGCGAAAAACGACGCGGAAGGTATGGATACCTGTGTTGACGGACGAGGTGGGCAAGGGCGCCACAAGCGCCTCACGCCCTGTACACAGTGCAGAGAATCCCCTGCGGTCGGGCGGCAGCCTGATCCAGTTGATTACCCCCAAGGGTGAACGCATCAGCCATCCCGAATTCGACGTCTGGGTCAAGGACGTCAGCGACGAGCAGCTGGGCTCGCTGTACGAGGACATGACTGTCATCCGGCGCATCGACGCCGAGGCAACCGCACTCCAGCGCCAAGGCGAACTGGCCCTCTGGCCGCCGCTGCTGGGGCAGGAAGCATCCCAGATAGGTTCCAGCCGGGCCCTGCGCGAGGACGACTTCGTGTTTCCCAGCTACCGCGAGAGCGGCGTGGCCTACGTCCGCGGAGCGGAACTTGCCGAGATTGCCAGGGTGTGGCGCGGTAATGCCTCCTACGGCTGGGACCCCCAGCGCATCAACCTGGCCACCCCGCAGATCATCATTGGTTCCCAGAGCCTGCACGCCACCGGTTATGCGATGGGCATCCAGCACGACGGTGCGGACTCGGCAGTAATGGCCTACTTCGGCGACGGCGCCACGAGCGAAGGCGACGTCAGTGAGGCCATGGTGTTCGCCGCCAGCTTCCAGGCGCCCGTGGTCTTCTTCTGCCAAAACAACCACTGGGCCATTTCCGAGCCGGTGCGCCTGCAGTCCCACGTCCAGATCGCCGACCGCCCCAACGGCTTCGGCATTCCCAGCATGCGGGTGGACGGCAATGACGTGCTCGCGGTGCTGGCGGCCACCCGGGTGGCATTGGACCGTGCCCGCAAGGGCGGCGGACCCACGTTCATCGAAGCCGTCACCTACCGCATGGGCCCGCACACCACCGCGGATGACCCCACCCGCTACCGCGACCCCAACGAGCTCGAGGACTGGGCCGCCAAGGACCCCATCGCCCGGCTGAAGGCCCTCCTCGATTCCAAGGGCCTGCTGGACGAGGCCCTGGAAGCAACGGTGCGGGCCAAGGCCGACGCCGTCGCCGCCGAGTTCCGCGCCAGCTGCATCGACATGCCGGATCCCGCACCCTTGGACGTCTTCAACCACGTGTACAGCACGCCCAACTCCTGGATCGAACGCCAGAAGGACCACTACTCCCGCTATCTGGAAAGCTTCGCCGGATCTTCCGAGGAAGGTGCACTCTGATGTCCAAATTGACCTTTGCCCGTGCAATCAACGCAGGGCTGCGCAAGTCCCTCGAAAGCGATCCCAAGGTGGTCCTCATGGGGGAGGACATCGGCGCGCTGGGCGGCGTCTTCCGCGTGACGGATGGCCTCCAGAAGGATTTCGGCACCCACCGCGTGGTGGACACCCCGCTGGCGGAGTCCGGCATCATCGGCACCGCCGTGGGCCTCGCCTACCGCGGGTACCGGCCGGTGTGCGAGATCCAGTTCGACGGCTTCATCTACCCGGCCTTCGACCAGATCGTCAGCCAGGTGGCCAAGATGCACTACCGCACCCAGGGCCGCGTCAAAATGCCCATCACCATCCGCGTCCCGTTCGGCGGCGGCATCGGCTCGCCCGAGCACCACTCCGAGTCGCCGGAAGCCTACTTCACCCACACCTCCGGACTCCGCGTCATCAGCGTCTCCAACCCGCAGGACGCGTACACCATGATTCAGCAGGCCATCGCCTCGGATGATCCCGTGCTGTTTTTCGAACCGAAGCGCCGCTACCACGACAAGGGCGAGGTGGACGAGGCCGCCGAGCTCGCCACCGCCCTCTCCATGGAAAAGGCGCGGGTGGTCAACGCCGGAAGCGACGTCACTTTGGTGGCCTACGGTCCGCTGGTGAAGACGGCCAGGGATGCCGCGCTGGCTGCCGCCGACGAGGGGACTTCCATCGAAGTCATCGACCTGCGCTCGCTTGCCCCGATCGATTTCCCCACCGTGGAGGCCTCCGTGCGCAAGACCGGCCGGCTGGTCATCACGCACGAAGCGGCGCAGTCGGGCGGCCTGGGCGCGGAAATCGCGGCCAGCATCACCGAACGCTGCTTCAACTACCTTGAGGCGGCGCCGGTGCGCATCACCGGTTTCGATGTCCCCTACCCGTACTCCAAGCTCGAGATGCACCACCTGCCGGATCTGGACAGGATCCTGGACGGTGTCGACCGGGCCCTGGGCCGTCGCAACTCGCTGAGCGGACTGGAAGGATGAGCGCCGCCATGATCAAGGAATTCAGGCTGCCGGACCTCGGCGAAGGACTCACCGAGTCGGAGATTCTCAGCTGGAAGGTGGCAGTGGGGGATACCGTCACCCTCAACCAGGTCATCGCCGAGGTGGAGACCGCCAAGGCTGTGGTGGAGCTTCCTTCGCCCTTCGCCGGCGTGGTGGCAGCACTGCACGAACAGCCCGGGACGGTCGTCGAGGTCGGCAAGCCGATCGTTTCCTTCGAGGTGGACGACGCCGGATCCGGCAGTGTTAATGGCGTCAGTGCCGCTCCGGCCGCCGAGGCCGTGGGGGCTCCGGCGAAACGGGAGCCGAACCTGGTGGGCTATGGTGCCGTCGTCGAGGCATCGGGCCGCCCGGTGAGGCGCCAGCGTGCCGGAGAGGTGCCCGCAGAACCAGTGTCGGCTGCCGCCTTGCCGGCGGTCGCGCCAGTCGCGGCGCCAGTCAGCGCGCCGGTGGTAGGACCGGCCGACATGTCGCCGGCAGGGGAGCGGCCGCGGTCCACGCCGCCGGTCCGCAAGCTGGCGCGGGACCTGGGCATTGACCTGGGGCTGCTCACGGGGACCGGCCCCGGCGGGCTCATCACCCGGACGGACGTGCAGAACTTCGTGGACGCCGGCGCCGCGGCGGCGACCGCGGTCCCGGCCGCCGCCGGTGTTTCCGGTGAGCGCGAGACGCGCACGCCCATCAAGGGGGTCCGCAAGTTCACGGCGGCCGCAATGGTGCAGAGTGCGTTCACGGCACCGCACGTGACCGAATTCCTGACGGTCGACGTCACGCCCACCATGGAGCTGCTGGCGCGCCTCAAGTCCAGCAGGGCCTTCGAAGGTTTCAAGCTCACGCCGTTGACCATCGCGGCGAAGGCCGTGCTTGTTGCGCTGCGCCGGAACCCGACGCTGAATTCCCGCTGGGACGAGGCCGCCCAGGAGATTGTCCAGTTCAATTACGTGAATCTGGGCATCGCGGCCGCCACGCCGCGCGGACTGACCGTGCCGAACATCAAGGACGCGGACCGGATGTCGCTGCTGGAGCTCTCCACGGCGCTGACCGAACTCACGGACACGGCGCGGGCGGGGAAGACCTCGCCGGCGGAACTGTCCGGTGGCACCATCTCCATCACCAACATCGGCGTGTTCGGCATCGATGCCGGCACGCCTATCCTGAACCCGGGCGAGGCCGCCATCGTGGCCCTGGGCTCGGTGCGGAAGGCGCCGTGGGTGCACAACGATGAACTCGCGGTGCGCCAGGTCATGTCGCTGAGCCTGTCCTTCGACCACCGGCTGGTGGACGGCGAGCAAGGCTCCCGCTTCCTGGCGGACCTGGGTGCGATCCTGGCCGACCCCGCCATGGTCATGACCATGGTGTAGCTCCACGGGATCGGCAGCTGCGGCGTCGGCGCAGCGCGAACGGGCAGTTGATGCCCCTGAAACCGTGGTTTTGGGCATTAGCTGCCCGTTCGCGCTGCTGGCACGTGCTTTAGAACGACGCAGTGAGCGCGGCGATGGCCATGTGCTCCAGGATGGTCCGGGCCGACTTCGCTGCGATCCGGCGGCCGTGGTTGCGCACCGAGTGCGGCGTGGAGTTGATGAGTCCGAAGGCGGCGTGGGCGCGGACCCGGAGCTCGGAAATGTCCGTGCCCACGTGGAGCTTTTCCAGTACTCCCACCCAGACCTCCACGTACAACCGCTGGAGGTGGCGGACCTCGGTCTCGTCTTCTTCGGTGAGGCTGTCCAGGTCGCGGTCCTGGACCCGGATCACGTCCGCGTTGCTGAGGGCAAAGTCAACCTGGAACCGCACCAGTTCGTCCAGGGCCGCCCGGGGATCGGTGACTTCGGCAGCGACGCGCATGCCGCCGTCGAGCAGGTCCCGGCTCACGCTTAGCAGGAGTTCGCCCAGCACAGCCTGCTTGCCGGGAAAGTGCCGGTAAACGGCGGGGCCGCTCACGCCCGCGGCAGCGCCGAGGTCCTCGAGCGACACACGGTTGAAGCCCTTCTCGGCGAACAGCCCGGCCGCCGCAGTGAGCAGGGCCTTGCGGCGGATTTCCTTGGCCCGGCCGCGCTGGGTTGAAGCAGCCTGCGTCTGGGCGGTCTGGGTCGGGATGCTGTGCATCGAGGCGCGCCGGGCGGCGTCGGGCCTGGCCTCCGGGACTTCGGTCATGCTTCCTCCTCGGTCTCGTGTGCTGGACTTCACAGTTAATAGAGACTAACCTAAATTCCAGTTACAGGACACTAACCGAAATGGCCGTTTGGGTACCGGCGGCCGGGAATGGGATGCAGGTCAATGGAGACTATTGCCAATCTGCCGGGTTCCGCCGGCGGAACCTTCGAAGCCAACCGCGAAGCCCAGGAGGCGCTGGCCGCGGAGCTGCGGGAGCGCTTGGCGGTGGCGGCCCTGGGCGGGCCGGTGAAGTCCCGGGAGCGGCATGTTGCCCGTGGGAAGCTGCTGCCGCGGGAACGGATCGATTACCTGCTGGATGAGGGCAGCCCGTTCCTGGAGATCGCGCCGCTGGCGGCGGACGGCATGTACGACGGCGACTCCCCCGGGGCGGGGGTGATCGCAGGCATCGGCCTGGTGCACGGCCGGCATGTGCTGGTGATTTCCAACGACGCCACGGTCAAGGGCGGCACCTACTACCCGATGACGGTCAAGAAGCACCTGCGCGCCCAGGAAATCGCCCTGGAGAACGGGCTGCCCTGCATCTACCTGGTTGACTCCGGCGGCGCGTTCCTGCCGAAGCAGGACGAGGTTTTCCCCGACAGAGAGCACTTTGGCAGGATCTTCTACAACCAGGCAAAGATGTCCGCCGCGAAGATCCCGCAGATCGCCTCCGTCATGGGCTCCTGCACCGCCGGCGGCGCGTACGTTCCCGCGATGAGCGATGAGACCGTGATCGTCCGGAACCAGGGCACCATCTTCCTGGGCGGCCCGCCGCTGGTGAAGGCCGCGATCGGGGAAATCGTCACGGCCGAGGAACTCGGCGGCGGCGAGGTCCACACGCGGATCTCCGGCGTCGCGGACCACCTGGCCGAGAACGACGCCCATGCCCTCGAAATCGTCCGGAACATCGTCGCCACCCTCCCGCCTCCGGCTGCCCCGGCCTGGGACGTTGCCGACGTCGTGCTTCCGCCGCTGGCGGACCCGGACGAACTCTACGGCGTGGTTCCGGTGGACGTGAACGCCTCCTACGACGTCCGCGAGGTCATCGCCCGGCTGGTGGACGGCTCCGAATTCCACGAGTTCAAGAAGGAGTACGGCGCCACCCTGGTCACCGGCTTCGCCCGCCTGCACGGGCACCCGGTGGGGATCGTGGCCAACAACGGGGTCCTCTTCAGCGAATCGGCGCTCAAGGGTGCCCACTTCATCGAGCTCTGCGACCAGCGCGGCGTCCCGCTGCTCTTCCTGCAGAACCTCTCCGGCTTCATGGTGGGCAAGGACTACGAACACGGCGGCATCGCCAAGAACGGCGCCAAGATGGTCACCGCCGTCGCCACCGCCCGCGTCCCGAAACTCACCGTGGTGATCGGCGGCTCCTTCGGTGCCGGAAACTACTCCATGTGCGGGCGCGCCTACGGCCCGCGCTTCCTGTGGATGTGGCCCGCCTCCCGGATCTCCGTGATGGGCGGCAACCAGGCCTCCAGCGTGCTCGCCACCGTCAAGCGCGAACAGCACGAAGCCGCCGGGCGGGACTGGTCCGCCGAGGACGAAGAAGCTTTCAAAGCCCCGATCAAGCAGCAGTACGAGGAACAGGGCAGCCCCTACTACTCCACCGCCCGGCTGTGGGACGACGGCATCATCGACCCCGCGGACACCCGGCGCGTCCTGGGCCTGGCCCTGGACGTCGTCTCCCGCCAGCCCCTGCCCGATACCGCCTTCGGCCTTTTCAGGATGTGACCAGATGACTTCAGCTGACCGGAATTCCGGGGCGGCGGCACCGCCCTTCGACACCGTCCTGGTGGCCAACCGCGGCGAGATCGCCTGCCGCGTCATCCGCACCCTGCGCTCACTGGGCATCCGCTCCGTGGCCATCTACTCGGATGCGGACGCGTCCGCCAAGCACGTGGCCCTGGCGGACATGGCCGTAGGCATCGGCGGAACCGCCCCGTCCGAGAGCTACCTCCGCATCGACGCCATCATCGAAGCGTGCCGGCGGACCGGTGCGCAGGCCGTGCACCCCGGCTACGGCTTCCTGGCGGAAAACGTGGAGTTCGCCAAGGCCCTCGACGCTGCAGGGATCACCTTCATCGGCCCCGGCATCGAGGCCATCGACGTCATGGGCGACAAGATCCGCTCCAAGAACCACGTCATGGACTTCGGCGTTCCCTGCGTCCCGGGCATCGCCGAACCCGGGCTGAGCGACGAACAGCTGATCGCCGCGGCACCAGGCGTCGGCTTCCCGCTGCTGATCAAGCCCTCGGCCGGCGGCGGCGGCAAAGGCATGCACATCGTGGAACGGCCAGAGGACATGGCCGGGACCCTGCTGACGGCCCGCCGGGTGGCCGCCTCGGCCTTCGGCGACGACACCCTGTTCCTGGAGCGGCTCGTCCAGGCGCCGCGGCACATCGAGGTCCAGGTCCTGGCCGACAACCACGGCAATGTCATCCACCTCGGCGAGCGTGAGTGCTCCCTGCAGCGCCGCCACCAGAAAGTGATTGAGGAAGCGCCGTCGCCGCTTCTGGAGTCACTGAACGACGGCGGGGCCACCCGGGCGCGGGTCGGCGAGGCCGCCTGCAACGCCGCCCGCAGCGTCCACTACAGCGGCGCGGGCACCGTGGAATTCCTGGTTTCGGACAACGCCCCGGACGAGTTCTTTTTCATGGAGATGAACACCCGCCTGCAGGTGGAGCACCCCGTCACCGAAATGGTCACCGGCGTGGACCTGGTCGAATGGCAGGTGCGGATCGCCGCCGGCGAGGTCCTTACCGTGGCGCAGTCCGACGTCGTGCTCACCGGCCACGCCGTCGAGGGGCGCGTCTATGCGGAGGTCCCGGAACGCAACTTCATGCCGTCCATCGGCCAGGTCCTCGCCCTGGACGAGCGCGGCACCATGTTCGATGCCTCCGGCGTCGACTTCAACGACGGGCTGGACCCCGCCACGGCGGACGCGGACGTGCGGATCGACTCCGCCATGCGCCCGCGGCTGGACGTCACCGGCGACTACGACCCCATGCTCGCCAAGGTCATCGCCTGGGGGCCGGACCGCAAGGCCGCCCTCGACACGCTGGACAGCGCGCTGGGCCGCTACACGCTGCTCGGGCTGGACACCAACGTGGAGTACCTCCGCCTGCTGATCAACGACGGCGACGTCCGGGCCGGGCACCTGGACACCGGCCTCATCGAGCGGAAGCTGCCCGAGCTGGAGTTCCGGCACGCCGGCGACGCGGAGCTGATCGCCGTGGCCATGACCGCCTGGCTGGACCGTGAAGGTTCCGCGCTGGCGGGCGACGCCTGGCGCACCCCGGACGCCTGGCGGGTGGGCGGCCGTGCCCCCTGGACCGTCAGCCTGGGCCTGGCCGGCGGAACCGTCTCCACGGTGTCCGTGGTTGCGCCCGGCGGGCTTCGGCGCGGCGAATCCCGGCAGGGCCACGCCCTGGTCCGGGTGGACGGCGGGCCCGGGCACCGGGTGCTGGTACTCGGCCGCTCCTCCTCCAGCGTCGACCTGGAGATCGACGGCGGCCGGGTCCGGTTCGCCCTCGGGCTGGCCACGGCTTCCGGCGGGAAGGGGGGAACCCGTGGCGTCCGGGAGGTCTTCCTCGGAAACGACGGCTGGTCCTGCCGCGTCGAGATCCTGGACCGCGAAACCCGGCTGCAGCGTCTCCTGGCCGGCATCCAGCGGGAGGAAGGCGTGGCCGATCCCGAGGTCCGCTCACCCATGCCCGGCACAGTGGTCTCCGTCTCCGTGGCCAATGGCGATGCCGTGGAGGCCGGGCAGGTCCTGCTCGCGGTGGAGGCCATGAAGATGGAGCACCAGCTGGTGGCTTCCGTGTCCGGCACCGTGCACCTGAGCATCAAGACGGGAGACCTGGTGAAGGCCGATCAGGTCCTCGCCACCATCCATGTGCCGGAAGGCACGCCCGAAGCGGCAGCCAACACCAGCACAGCAGCCAACACCAGTGCGTCCAGCGACGCCGAGAACGACAAGGAAGTCTGACCGTGGTCAATTTTGAACTCAGCGAGGAATACCAGGACCTCAGCGACTCCGTTCGTGAGTTTGCCGACGAAGTGGTTGCTCCCGTTTCCGCCAAGCACGACGAGGAACACAGCTTCCCCTACGACGTGATCAAGCAGATGGGCGAGATGGGCCTGTTCGGCCTCCCGTTCCCGGAGGAGCTCGGCGGCATGGGCGGGGACTTCTTCGCGCTGTCCCTGGCCCTGGAGCAGCTGGGCCGCGTGGACCAGTCCGTGGCCATCACCCTGGAAGCGGGCGTTTCCCTGGGTGCCATGCCCGTCTACCGCTTCGGCACCCAGGCACAGAAGGAGGAATGGCTGCCCCAGCTGGCCACGGGACAGGCACTGGCCGGTTTCGGCCTGACGGAGCCGGAGGCGGGCTCGGACGCCGGCGGCACCAAGACGCATGCGCACCTCGAGGACGGCCAGTGGGTGATCAACGGCAACAAGGAGTTCATCACCAACTCCGGAACCGACATCACCCGGCTCGTGACGGTCACCGCCGTCACCGGCCAGCACCAGCGCAAGGACGGCAGCATCAAGAAGGAAATCTCCACCATCCTGGTGCCCACCGACACGCCCGGCTTCAAGGCCGAAAAGGCCTACAACAAGGTGGGCTGGAACGCCTCGGACACGCACCCGCTGAGTTTGGCCGACGTGCGTGTCCCGGAGGCCAACCTCCTCGGCCAGCAGGGCCGCGGCTACGCCAACTTCCTGTCCATCCTGGACGAGGGCCGCATCGCCATCGCCGCCCTGGCCACCGGTGCGGCGCAGGGCTGCGTGGACCTCTCCGTCAAATATGCCAAGGAGCGCAGCGCCTTCGGCCAGAACATCGGCAAGTACCAGGCCATCCAGTTCAAGATCGCGCGCATGCAGGCACGTGCCCACTCGGCGCGCCTGGCCTACTACGACGCGGCCGCCCGGATGCTGGCCGGCAAGCCGTTCAAGACCGAGGCCGCCATCGCTAAGATGATCGCAGGTGAGGCAGCCATGGACAACGCGCGGGACGCCACCCAGGTGTTCGGCGGCTATGGCTTCATCAACGAATTCACGGTGGCCCGCCACTACCGCGACTCCAAGATCCTTGAGGTCGGTGAGGGCACCACCGAGGTCCAGCTGATGCTCATCGCTCGGGATCTCGGGCTGTAGTACCGGACTGTAGTGCCCTTCCGGTCCCGGCGGCCACCGCCGCCGGGACCGGGCCCCGGCTGGAAGGATCGACGATGATTGACAAGGTGGTAGCCAGCGCCGCGGACGCGGTGAAGGACATCCCCGACGGCGCCTCGCTCGCCGTCGGCGGTTTCGGCTTGTGCGGCATCCCGGTGGCGCTGATCGACGCGCTCCATCAGCAGGGCACCCGCAACCTTGAGACGGTCAGCAACAACTGCGGCGTGGACGACTGGGGGCTGGGCATCCTGCTCAAGGACGGCCGCATCCGCCGCACCGTCAGCTCCTACGTGGGCGAGAACAAGGAGTTCGCCCGCCAGTACCTGGCCGGGGAGCTCGAAGTCGTCCTCACCCCGCAGGGCACCCTGGCCGAGAAGCTCCGGGCCGGCGGTGCCGGCATCCCGGCGTTCTTCACCGCGGCGGGCGTCGGGACCCAGGTGTCCGAGGGAGGATTGCCGCAAAAGTACGACGCCGGAGGTGCCGTGGCGATCGCCTCCTCGCCCAAGGAAGTGCGCACCTTCAACGGGGCCGACTACGTGCTGGAAGAGTCCCTGACGCCCGACTTCGGACTGGTCCACGCCTGGAAGGGGGACCGGCACGGCAACCTCGTCTTCCATGCCACCGCGATGAACTTCAACCCGCTCTGCGCCATGGCCGGCAAGGTCACCATCGCCGAGGTCGAGGAACTCGTGGAACCGGGGGAGCTGGACCCGGAACACATCCACGTCCCCGGCATCTTCGTGCAGCGCATAGTCCTCGCCCCGGATGCCGAGAAGCGCATCGAGAAGAGGACGGTGGCGCTGGCCGCGGCCACGTCAGGCACCCCCGAACAGGCAGGAGCATAGCCATGGAACCGAACAGCCTCCAGGATGTCCCGCCCCGACCCGAAGCCGTCAGGCACGAATACCGGCGCGCCGCCGTCGAGCATCCGGAGACGAAAGGCTGGACCCGCAACGAACTGGCCGCCCGGGTGGCTCAGGAGCTCAGCAACGGCCAGTACGTCAACCTGGGCATCGGCATGCCCACGCTCATTCCCAACTACATTCCCGCCGGCGTGGAAGTGGTGCTGCACTCGGAGAACGGCATCCTGGGCGTCGGGCCCTACCCGGCGGAAGACGCCGTCGATCCTGACCTCATCAACGCCGGCAAGGAGACCGTCACCGTCAACAAAGGCGCGGCGTTCTTCGACTCCTCGCTGTCCTTCGGCATGATCCGCGGCGGGCACGTGGATGTGGCCGTGCTGGGCGCCATGGAGGTCGCCGCCAACGGGGACCTCGCCAACTGGATGATCCCCGGCAAGATGGTCAAGGGGATGGGCGGCGCCATGGACCTGGTGTTCGGAGCCAAGAAAGTCATAGTGATGATGGAGCATGTGGACCGGAACGGCAATCCGAAGATCGTGGAGCGCTGCACCCTGCCGCTCACGGGCAAGGGCTGCGTGGACCGGATCATCACCGATCTTGCGGTGATCGATGTGACCCCCAACGGGCTGGTCCTGCGTGAACTCGCCCCCAACGTGTCGATTGAAGAGCTTGCCGCTGCCACCGGTGCGGAGCTCTTCGAAGAAGACCAGGAGTTGACCGTATGACGGCGCCGGAAGCACTGCAACCGGAACAGCAGCCTCTGCCACAGCAGCGAGTGATCGAACAGCGCGGCCTGTACTTCGACGAGCTCGAGGAAGGCGTGGTCTACGCCCACCGCCCCGGCCGTACCGTCACCGAAACGGACAATGTCCTGTTCACCACCATGACCATGAATACCCAGGCCCTGCACTTGGACGCCGCCTGGAGCGCCGGCCAGCCCTTCGGCCAGCGGCTGATGAACTCCATGTTCACGCTCGCCACATTGGTGGGGCAGTCCGTGCCCCAGCTGACCCAGGGCACCATCATCGCCCAGCTGGGACTGGAGAGCGTCACGTTCCCGCACCCGCTCTACCACGGCGATACGCTGTACACGGAGACGGTGGTCACCGGGAAGCGGGCTTCGGAATCGCGTCCCGGCCAGGGCATCGTGACCATGCAGCACACCGGGCGGAACCAGCACGGGGATGTGGTGGCGCTGGCCACCAGGAAATGCCTCATGTGGATGAAGGACGCCCACCAGGCCTCGGCGGCCGCCCCGCGCGAGACCAACTAGACACCATCACAGACACAACATTCAAGGATCCGCGATGCCTCCCTCTGAGCCCGATACCGCCTTCACCGAGGCGGCATTCACCATGGGCCCCGCCCTGCTCTTTTGCCCCGCGGACCGGCCCGAGCGCTTTGGCAAAGCAGCCGGGCGCTCCGACGCCGTCATCCTGGACCTCGAGGACGCCGTCGCGCCGGCGGACAAGCAGCGGGCGCGCGGCGCCATCCTCGCGCAGGTGGGATCGGAGGGGGAGGCCGCCGAACTGGATCCCAGCCGCACCATCGTCCGGGTCAACCCGGCAGGCACGGAGGACTTCGCCAAGGACCTGCACTGCCTCGCGCACACCCCGTACCGCACCGTGATGCTCGCCAAGGCCGAAAGCGCCGCGCAGCTGAAGCAACTCGAAGGCTACCGGGTGGTTGCCCTGTGCGAAACGGCCAAAGGCATCGTCAACGCGGCCGCCATCGCGGCCGAGCCGAACGTCGTCGCCCTGATGTGGGGAGCGGAGGACCTGATCGCCTCGCTGGGCGGAACGTCCAGCAGGACCGACGACGGCGGGTACCGTGCCGTCGCGCTGAACGCCCGTTCCGCCGTCCTCCTGGCGGCGAAGGCCGCCGGCAAGGAGGCCGTGGACGCCGTCTACGTCAACATCCCCGATCTTGAAGGATTGGCGGCCGAATCCCGCGACGCCGTGGCGAGCGGCTTCGGCGTCAAGGCCTGCATCCACCCGAACCAGGTGGCGGTGGTCCGCGAGGCCTATGCTCCTTCCGCTGAGGCCGTGGCCGGGGCCCGGGAGCTCCTTGACGTGGCCGCAGCGGCGGGCAGCGGGGTCTTCCAGTTCAAGGGCAAGATGATCGACGGCCCCATCCTCAAGCACGCCGAGGCAACCCTGCGCCGGGCAGGCCGTTAGGCCCGCACGGTTTCGGCCACGGTTGCCAGCTCCACCAAGGCCGGCCGCGCGGCCGTGCTCTTAATGGCTATTGACTGGCCGCTCTTCGCGGATTCGAGCACCGACTCCATGACCTCCAGGGCGTGGAAGGCCAGTTCGCCGCCGGCGCGTGGCTCCTGCCCGGCCGGAGTGGCTGCGAGGTCGGCGATGCCAAAGCCCCTTCCGGAGTCAACATAGCCGGCAGAGACGGGGAGCGTCTCCCAATCCTGGGCGCCGAGCGCAAAGAGCTGCACGTCGCCGTCGAAATGGTTGGGATCCGGCACAATGAGCGAGCCGGACTCCCCGTGGATCTCGATGTTGGGGCTCTTGGTCTGGGCGGCGTCGAAACTCATGAACAGCGTGGACAAGGCCCCGGAAGCGTGAACCAGGATGCCTGTTACGTGCGAATCAATCTCCACAGGCACCTTTTGCCCCTCGCGCGGCCCGGAACCGATGGTACGTTCGCTGCGCGTGTGGCTGGCGGCGCCCACCACCGACACCACAGGTCCAAGCAAGGTGACAAGCGCGGAGACGTAGTACGGGCCCATGTCCAGCAGCGGTCCGCCGCCGGGCTGGTAGTAGAAGTCCGGGTTCGGGTGCCAGCGTTCGTGGCCCGGTGTTGCCATGGTGGCGGTGGCCGAAACCGGTGCCCCGATCAGGCCGTCGTCGATCGCCTTGCGCGCTGTTTGGATCCCGGTGCCCAGGACGGTGTCCGGCGCACAGCCGACCACCACTCCCGCAGCCTTGGCGGCATCGAGCACTTGCCGTGCTTCCGCGGTTGTAGCCGCCAGCGGCTTTTCGCCGTAGACCGACTTGCCGGCAGAGATCGCTTTGAGGGCGATGTCAGCGTGCGCGGCCGGGATGGTGAGGTTCAGCACGAGTTCGACGTCGGCGGCCGCCAGCAGCTCGTCCACGGACAGCGCGCGGACGCCGTCGTAGGAGTCGGCAACTGCCTGGGCACGGACGGGATCGAGATCGGCGACGGCCACCAGATTAATGGCGTCGAGCCGCCTGAAGTTCGCCAGGTACTGGGCGATGATGGCGCCGCAGCCGATGATTCCTACGTTTAGCGGCTTGCCCACAGCATGCCCCTTTCGATGATGGTGCGGACGTTGCTGTCCTGGAGGATTTCCACCCGGTGGCCCGGGGTGGAGACGAAGATCTTTCCCTTGCCCCATTGCCTGGTCCAGATGGCGGGGGAGGTGACCTCGCGATGCCATGGGTCCCATTCCCGGACCTTTTGGGTGGTGGTGGCCAGGACGTCGATGTAGTCATCGGCCAGGACCCAGTACTGCTCGGTGACGAGGTCGAAGTCGCCGATTCCCTGCGTGATGGGGTGCCCGGCCGCCGCGGGGAGCATGTTTACGGTGTAGGGGACGTAGTTGTCCGACTGTTCACCGGTCTGTTCGTCAGCGTGCTTGCCGGGGTGGCAGGCGAACTGGCCGCCGATCAAGTGCAGATAGTCCGAAGTGTTGCGGTAGGAATCGGCGATGCCGCCGTGCCAGCCGGCCAGTCCGGTGCCGTTTTCGACGGCGGTGCGGAGCCCCTCGAACTCGTCCTTCTCGATGGTGGACATCGTCATGCACTGCACGATGAGGTCCACGCCTGCCATGTAGTCCGGATCGGCGTAGATCTTGGGTGATTCCTCCACCCGGACCTCGTAGCCGTTGGCCGTCAAGTAGGGGATGAACAGCTCGGTGGCTTCCACCGGTTGGTGTCCGTCCCATCCGCCGCGGACCACCAGGGCAGTCTTGTTGTTGCTTGTCATGGTTTCCTTCGTATCGGGGTGTATGCGTTTGAGTCGATGTGGTGGATCAGCGCGCGGCGAAGGCCGCGTCGAAAGCAGCGACCGGTGGCTTGATGGCGGCCAGTTCCCGGACCATCTCCAGCGCTTGGGGAGCGCCGATCAGCCGGTCCATTCCGGCGTCTTCCCATTCGATGCTGGTGGGGCCTTGGTAGCCGATCGCATTGAGTGTGCGGAAGATCGGCTCCCAGTTCACGTCGCCGTGGCCAGCAGTCACGAAATCCCAGCCGCGTCGGGGATCCGCCCAGGGCAAGTGGGATCCGAGGCGGCCGTTGCGGCCATTGAGTTGGCGGACGGACTCCTTGACGTGGACGTGGAAGATCCGGTCTGCGAAGTCCTGGAGGAACATGACGGGATCCAGGTCCTGCCAGATGAAGTGTGAGGGGTCGAAGTTCAGGCCGAAGTTCGCCCGGTGCCCGATCGCCTCAAGGGTGCGTTTGGCGGTCCAGTAGTCGTAGGCGATCTCCGAAGGGTGGACCTCCAGAGCGAAACGGACCCCCACTTCGTCGAACACGTCCATGATGGGGTTCCAGCGATCTGCGAAGTCCTGGTAGCCGCGTTCGATCATGGCTTCCGAGGCCGGCGGGAACATAGCGACGCACTTCCAGATGGACGAGCCAGTGAAACCCGTGACGGTGTTGACGCCGAGCCTTGCCGCGGCGCGGGCTGTGGTCTTCATGGCTTCGGCGGCCCGTGTGCGGACCCCTTCCGGATCACCGTTGCCCCACACCTCGGCGGAAAGGATGTCCCGGTGGCGTTCGTCGATGGGATCGTCACAGACGGCCTGGCCGGTGAGGTGGTTGGCGATGGCATGCACCGTCAGCTTGTGTTTGTCCAGGATCTCGAGCTTGCCCTGCAAGTAGGCATCGTCCTCGAGGATGCGTTGCGGATCGAGATGGTCGCCCCAGCAGGCGATCTCGAGGCCGTCAAAGCCCCACTCGCCTGCGAGCCTGGCTACCTCCTCAAACGGGAGGTCGGCCCACTGGCCGGTGAAGAGAGTGATGGGTCGCGTCATGGTCATTCCTTTCAGACGTGCTGCCAGCGGCTTGAATTGTCTGCGCTTGCCTCGACGGCGGCCAGTACCTTTTGCACCTGCAAGGCGTCGGCGAACGACGGCGAGGGCTGCTCGCCACCGCCGATGGCGGTCACCAGGTCAACCACTTGGTGGGTGAATCCATGCTCGTAGCCGAGTCCGTGTCCGGTGGGCCACCAGTTGCCGGTGTAGGGGTGGGACGGCTCGGTGACCATGATCTTGCGGAAGCCGGCGTCCGGTTCCTGGGCGGAATCGTAGAACTGCAGGGAGTTCATGTCTTCGAAGTCGAAGGCGAGCGATCCCTTGGTGCCGTTGAGTTCCAGGCGCATGGCGTTCTTGCGGCCCAGGGCAAAGCGGGTGGCTTCGAAGACACCGACCGGACCTGAGGAAGGACCGCCGCCGGCGGCAGCACCGCCGTCGGGCGCTCCCTCAAATCGCGCGGTGAACAGCGCTGCGTCGTCCACGGTGACCGGCCCCCGGGGGCCGTCAGATCCGCCGTGCCCGCCCAACCCCACGAAGTCTCCACCCAAGGGGCGTTCCTTCACGAAGGTCTCCAGCAGGGCCGAGACGCCCGTGATGTTCCGGCCGGTGATCCACTGGGCGGCGTCGATGCTGTGGGCGCCGATGTCGCCCAGGGAGCCGGACCCGGATTTGGCCTTATCCAGCCGCCAGGTGAGCGGCGCATCAGCGTCGCTGAGCCAGTCCTGCAAGTACTGCGCCCGGATATGCCGGAGCTCGCCCAGCCGGCCGTCGTCAACCATCCGCTTTGCCAGGGCCAACGCCGGGGTGCGGCGGTAGCTGAATCCGCACATGGACAACACGCCCCGGGCAGCGGCGGCCTCAGCGGCAGCCACCATCCGTTCCGCCTCTTCCACGGAGTTGGCCAGGGGCTTTTCGCACAGGACGTGCTTGCCGGCCTCGAGCGCCGCGATGGCGATCTCGGCGTGGGTGTTCCCGGGCGTGCAGATGTCGACCAGGTCGATGTCGTCGCGCTCCATCAGGCGGCGCCAGTCCGTTTCCACGGAATCCCAGCCGAACTTACGGGCCGCAGCACGGACGCCTTCTTCGTTGCGCCCAGCCACCGCTGTCAGTTCCGGGGCGAGCGGGAGGTCGAAGAACCGCGGCGCGGTCCGCCAGGCGTGGGAGTGGGCGGCACCCATGAAGGCGTAGCCGACCATGCCTACGCGCAGGGGTTTTGTTTGTGACATGGGGTTCCTTTCTACTTGCTGAAGCCTGCGGTGAGGCCGCTGACCAATTGGCGGCGTCCAAGGACGTAAATCACCAGGATTGGCAGCGTGCTGAGCACCACGGATGCAAGAACTGCCGGGATGTTGACACTGAACTCGCCTTGGAAGGTCCACAGCGCCAGCGGGAGGACACGCAATTCAGGGCTCTGGGTGAGTACCAGGGGGAGCAGGAAGCCATTCCAGACGTGCAAGCCGTTGTAAATTGCCACGGTTACTATTGCCGGCCGGGTCAGGGGTAGAGCCAACCGCCACATGGTCTGCCATTCGCTGCAGCCGTCCAGCCGCATTGACTCGAACAACTCGTTGGGGACATCCCGGATGAAGTTGGACAGGATCAGTACCGTCAGGGGTATGGCGAACGCAATGGACGGAAGCATGATGGCCAAGATGCTGTCATACAAATTCAGCCGGATGATCATCAAGTAGATCGGAATGATCGTCGCTTGGAGCGGAATCGCCAAGCCCATGAGGAACATTCCATTGACAAACTTCAGGTAACGGCCGTGTCCCCGAACGATCGCGAAGGCAGCCATGAAGGAAATCAGGACGGTGGGGATCACTGATCCCAGTGTGACGATCACGCTGTTCATGAAATACGCCGCGAAGTTGGCCTCAAGAACCAGTTGGTAGTTCTCCAGAGTTGGTGCCGTCGGGGGAGCAAGCGGGTTCTGGCCGAAGTACCCCTCCGATGTCTTCAGGCTGGTGATGACGATGTAATACACCGGAACGATAATGACGGCCAGCCATATCCAGCCGCCGAGACCTCCGGGGATGTTGAGCCGCTTGACCCGTGTGCCGAGGGATTGCCGGGCCTTGACCGAATGGGCCGGGGGATTGTCGGGTGCGGCCTTCCGATCGCTTTTCAGGACAGTGCTCACCTTACAAACCTTCCAATTGGCTGCCTTGCTTGTCCTTGCCCCCAAGGCGTTGGAGGAACAAGGCAAGTGCAAGGCCTATGACGACGAGGATGACGGCGATGACGCTTGCTGGTCCCATCAGGTTTGCCCGGAAGCCGCGTAGATACATGTCCAGCGCCAGGATGCGGGTGGAGTTACCCGGTCCGCCGCCGGTGAGGACGAAGATGAGGTCAAAGTACGTCAGCGATCCGACGACCATCAGGGTTGACGACGTGATGATGGTGTATTTCAGCTGAGGAAGGGTTATGTGGAAGAACTGCTTGATGGTTCCTGCGCCATCGATCTGGGCCGCCTCGTACAGGGACTTGGGGATCTGCCGCACGCCACCTTGGTAGATGAGTGTATGGAACGGCACGAACTGCCAGGCGATCACAAAAATGACCAAGCCCAAGGCCAACTGTGGGACGCCCAGCCAGTCTTGGGCCAGGAACGGCAACCCCAAGCCCATTGCCAAGCCGAAATTCGGGTCCAACAGGGCTTTATAGGCGATGGCAACTGCCGCTGAGGAAAGCAGCAGCGGCAAGAAGTACAGCACCGCCAAAGCTGCCCTGTAGCGCTGGCTTCCTGCTGTGAACACTCCCAGCAAAAGACTGATGGGCGTCTGGACGAGCCAGGAGACAATCATGATCATGAACGTCAAACCCAAGGCGTTGTACAGGCCCGGGTCCGTGAGCACCGACGCCCAGTTCTCCATGCCGGCTGCTCCGATGGCGCCAATACCGTCCCAGTCGGCGAAACTCAGGACAAGAACGCCTACCAAGGGGACAACGGCGAAGACCAGGAAGAAAAACAGCGCCGGCAGCGTCAGCCAAGGGAGTGCAGATTTTTGCGCTGGTCTCCGTTCACTGCTCCGCGAGACGTTGGCCGCCCTATGAGTGGTTGATGAACTCATTTGCCGAGGGTTGCATTCATGTTCTCGGCGAACTGCTGTGGCGTTATCGACTTAAGGAAGAGTTGATCGATGTTGTTCAGCAGTGCTTCTGCAGCTGTTGGGCTCAGGGCCTGATCCCAAGACTGTTGGAAGTTCGGGGCATTCTTGGCGAGATCGTAGACGAAGTTCAGGAAGTCTTTGTCCGGGGAGGTTGAAAGCTTGTCCTCAATTCCATTCACGATGGGGACCGAACCGGAGTTGATGTAGGCGTCGATGACCGTATCGGTCATGATGCCGTCCTTGAAGAACTTCTTCGCTGTTTCCTTTTCGCTGTCGGAGGCCTTGGCCGAAATCGACATGTACTGGGCAGGGTTGCCTACGCCGTTCTTCGGGTCGCCCTTGCCGCCCGGGATAGTGGGGAATGTTGCGAAGCCCAGCTTTCCGTCCTGGACGAAGTTTTGTCCATCCTTCTTCATCGCGCCGTATGTCCAGGAGCCCTGGAGCATCATTGCTGCCTTACCGGTGAACAACAGAGCCTGATCTGCCTTCGAATCTGCAGTGATGGAAGAGAAGCCCTTGATGAACCCACCTGCCGATACGAGTTCCTGGATCTTGGTGCCCGTTTCGATCACTGCTGGATCCATCCAGGCATTGGGCTTGCCCGCAAAGATGGCGTTGAACACTTCGGCCCCGCCGATGCGGTCCAGGAGGTATTCCAACCACATCATGGAGGTCCAGCGCGATTGTCCACCGAGGGAGAAGGGCGCCACACCCATGTCGTTGAAGGTCTTCACCAGTGACATGACGTCATCCCAGGTCTTGGGCGGCTGGGCCCCGGCCTTTGCGAAAACCTCTTTGTTGTAGAACAGGACAATGGGGGCCACGTACTGGTTGGGGAGGGCATAGATCTTGCCGTTGACTGTGGCTGCACCGAAGGAGGCAGGGAAGAACTTGTTCTTCAGGTCCGGGTTGGCGTCGAACCAGGTGGTCAGGTCCTCCACTTGCTTGGCCTCGGCGTAGGTCTTCAAGGTTCCACCACCCCAGCCGTAGACGATGGTCGGAGCCTGGCCGGCGCCGATGGCGGTCTTGATCTTCGTCTTGAAGGCGTCGTTCTGGAAGTACGTGACGGCGATCTTGTTGTCGGGATTCGACGAACCGAAAGCGTCCACTGCCTTCTGAATGGTGGTCTGGTTCGGTTCACCGGAGAGGAACCACATGCTGGCCCCTCCTCCGCCTGCGCTGCCCGGTCCGGACGTACCACAGGCACTCGTTGCCATGACCGCGAACGGCGTTACGGCCGCGAGAGCTAGAAAAGAACGCCGGGATGATTGGAACTGCCTCATTGCTTCTCCATGTGTAGTCGCCTCGTTGAGCAAGTTGCGGTGCTCATGTCCTAAAGGGTGGCCATTCGCGGAAGTATCGAAATATTTCGAACAACCTTTCGGAAGTGCTCACCAAATTTAGCTGTGAGGCGAGTCACCGTCAAGCCCTCTTTGCATCAGATTTTGGACTTTCTGGAGTCGCTTGACGGCGTAATCGTCACTAATGCACACTGATCGGGTCCGAAATATTTCGACAACAGGGGGATCCATGGACCGGGAACAGCGTCCGTCAAAGCTCACATTGGCCGCAGTGGCCAAAGAGGTTGGCGTTTCGGCGCCGACGGTTTCCAAGGTGGTCAATGGCCGGGGGGACGTGGCCGAGGGAACGCGTGCGCGCGTGTTGGCTGCCCTGCAGCGGACAGGCTATAAGTCCCCCCTCCAACGCAAGGGCACCGCAGAGCATCGGGCTGTGGAAGTCGTCTTTGATTCGCTGAATTCGGCCTATGCCGTTGAAGTGCTCAACGGGGTGCTGGAGCACGCTGCCGTATCCGAGATGGAACTGATCCTGTCGGTGACCGGCAGGCAGTCGGCTTCGCCCCTGGGACCCGAAGAACGCGCGCAACGGATGATCGACGAAGGCCGCAGCGGGATGATCGTCGTAACCTCCGCCTACGGATCGGCGCAACTCGAAGCATTCCAGCGCCGGCAAATTCCGCTCGTGGTCATCGATCCGCTCAACCCGCCACCTGCGGACGTCTTCAGCGTCGGGGCAAGCAACTGGGCCGGAGGAAAGGCTGCCGCGACCCATTTGCTGGAGTTGGGGCACCGGAGGATTGCCTACATTGGCGGCCCGGCCACGGCTGAATGCAGCCAGGCACGCTTGCACGGCTACATGGCAGCCCTGATGGCCGAGGGCATCACTGTGGACGACGAATTCGTGTCCTCGGGACCCTTTAAGCCGGAGAACGGTGTGCGCGGAATGAAGGCACTGTTGGCGCTCGAGGATCCGCCCACGGCCATCTTCGCCGGCAGTGACAGCATCGCCTTGGGCGTCCTGGCGGAAGCCCGGCGGCAGCACGTCCGCATCCCCGAGGACATGAGCCTGGTGGGTTTTGACGGCACGCACCAGGCTGAGGAATCAGTTCCCCCGCTGACCTCCGTGTCGCAGCCACTCCAGGAAATGGGCCGTTCAGCGCTGCGCTTCATCCTGCGCCAAATGCGGGGCGAAGACATTGATTCACGCAGGGTCGAGCTGGCCACCCATCTGGTTGTCCGCGAATCCACGGCTCCACCCCGCGGAACCAACACCGCCCCGCCGTGGGCATCAAAGGTCAGGGGAGCTACCGCCGTCGGCGTGACTGCGACAACGGCGGAATAGCGTCGAACAGTTCCATCCGCACCCAGCGCTCGCCGCTCTCCCGGAACTCCGCACGGCTCGCGAAACGGTAGAGATAGCTGCGCGCCCGCACCCAGCGCGGCCGTCCGCCGTCGAACGGGTCACGGCGCAGCAGGCGCAGGGTGGGTGGGTCGGCGTCGAGCAGTTTGTCCAGGAACGCGTAGAACCAGTCCTCGTGCACGGTGCGCAGGGGCAGGAACCACATGAGCCAGTCCAGCCTTAAGTGGTACGGCGCCCATTGGCGGGGGAGCGCCCGCACATCACCGGGCTTGCCCTTGAAGCCGTACTCACGCCACTCGGCGGCGCCGGGGTCCTCGTCCAGGGTGCCTTCCACTACGATCTCCACCCGCTGCCGGGTCACCGTGCCGAACGCCCCGTAGGTGTTGACCAGCCGCCAGCGGTTGAAACTGGCGTTCATCAGCTGCCCGCTCGAGAGCAGGTTGCGGACGGGCCAGTAGCTGAGCACCAGCAGCAGCACAGTCACGGCCAGCACGACGGCGAGCCACCACACCGGGGTCTGCCCGCCGGAGCCGGCTGCTTGCCGGTCCAGCGGCAGGAACGGCAGCACGGCGTGCGCCACAGGGTCGCTCACCGCGGCGAAGGCGAGCACAATCGCGGACCAGTTGAGCCAGGCGAAGTTCCCGCTCCCCACCAGCCACAACTGCGTGAACACAACCACTCCGGCGGCAATGCCGGCCAGGGGCTGCGGGGCGAACAGGAAGAACGGCACCACCAGCTGGGCGAAATGATTCCCCAGGACCTCCAGCCGGTGGAACGCCTTGGGCAGGAGGTGCGCCTGGCGACTCAACGGCCCGGGCATCGGCTGGGTCTCATGGTGGTAGAAGAGGGCGGTGAGGTTCCGCCACTCGCTTCCGCCGCGGATCTTGATCATGCCTGCCCCGAATTCGAGCCGGAACAGCAACCACGCCAGCAGGAGCAGGATGGTCCGCGGGGGCGGCGTCTGGTCCGAACCCAGGAACGCCACCGTGAAGCCCATTTCGAGCAGCAGGATCTCCCAGCCGAAGCCGTAGAACGTCTGGCCCACATTCACGATCGACATGTACAGCAGCCACAATGCCAGGAACGAGGCCATGGGCACCCAGGGCGGCCCGAGCTGCGGCAGCCCCGCTACGAGCGTCGCCGCGATGCCCATCCCGGTCCAGCAGACCGCGCGGAGCAGCCGGTCCGAATACCGCCAGCGGAACAGGGTGGGACGCATCAGGCGGCGCCCGCCGCCAAGGTACGTGGGGACAGGGAGCAGGCCGCGCTCGCCGAGAAGGGCCGGGAACTGGTTGACGGTGGACAGGAGCGCGATGAAGTAGAGCGCGGCGGTACCGCGCTGCAGAACCTGCCGGGCGAACCCGTAGTCCGGCGCCTCGAACCAGGACACCCAGTCCACGTTTCCTACGGTACGCCTGCAGGGCGGCGGGCTGGGATACTTAAGCAATGCAGCCGCGCAAGATCGTCCTCCTCGGGTCCACCGGTTCCATCGGCACACAGGCGATTGACGTCGTCGACGGCGCCCCGCATCTTTTCGAGGTGGTGGCGCTCAGCGCCGGCGGCGGGAACCAGGAGCTGATCGCCCGGCAGGCCGTCCACACCAAGGCCCGGGCCGTGGGCATCGCCCATGGGGATGCCGCGGAACTGCAGCGGCTCATCGACGCGGCCGCCGAGGCCGCAGGGCTGCGCAACTACCGGCCGGAGATCTTCACGGGGCCGGACGCCTCCACCCGGATCGCCGCCATCGACTGCGATGTGGTACTCAACGGCATCACCGGCTCCATTGGCCTGGCCCCCACCCTTGCCGCCCTCAAATCCGGGGCAAGCCTGGCCCTGGCCAACAAGGAATCCTTGATCGTCGGCGGCGCCCTCGTCAAGGCCGCCGCGGCCGAAGGCCAGATCGTCCCCGTGGACTCCGAGCACTCCGCCATCGCCCAGTGCCTGCGTTCGGGCACCGGGGCCGAGGTTGGAAAACTCATCCTGACGGCGTCCGGCGGCCCGTTCCGTGGCCGCACGCGCGAGCAGCTCCACAATGTCACGCCGGCCGAAGCCTTGGCCCACCCCACTTGGGACATGGGCCTCATGGTCACCACCAACTCGGCCAGCCTGGTCAACAAGGGCCTGGAAGTCATCGAGGCGCACCTGCTGTTCGACGTGCCCCTGGACCGCATCGATGTTGTGGTCCACCCGCAGTCCGTGGTCCATTCCATGGTGCAGTTCGTGGACGGCTCCATCATCGCCCAGGCCTCGCCGCCGGACATGCGCCTGCCCATCGCCCTCGGCCTGGGTTGGCCGGACCGGGTGCCGGGGGCAGCCCAAGCCTGCGACTGGAGCCAGGCCACCAGCTGGACCTTCGAACCGCTGGATGCCGCAGCCTTCCCAGCCGTAGACCTTGCCAAGGACGCCGCCAAGCAGGGCAGCACCTTCCCCGCGGTCTTCAATGCCGCCAACGAGGAAGCCGTGCAGGCCTTCCATGCCGGCCGGATCAGGTTCACGGACATCGTGGACACGGTGGAGTCCGTTCTCAGCGAACACTCAGGCTCTTCGGAGCTGACAGTGGAGTCCGTGCTGGAAGCTGAAACGTGGGCACGGACCCGCACACACGATCGTTTAGCAAGCACCACCCTCTAGGAAGCAGTCCATCCCGGCATGAATCCCGTCATCCTCTTCATCCTCGGAGTCGTCTTCGTGGCGATCGGCGTCGCGGCGTCCATCGCGCTGCACGAAATCGGCCACCTCGTCCCGGCCAAGCTGTTCAAGGTGCGCGTCACGAAGTACATGATCGGCTTCGGCCCCACCCTGTGGTCCAGGAAAAAGGGCGAGACGGAGTACGGGTTCAAGGCGCTTCCGCTGGGCGGCTTCGTGGCCATGATCGGCATGTATCCGCCCAACAAGCAGGACGGCAGCGTGCGGCCCTCCAGCACGGGCATGTTCCAGACCCTGGCCACCGAGGCCCGCTCCGCGGCGCATGAGGAAGTGAGGCCCGGCGACGAAAACAGGGTCTTCTACAAGCTGCCCGTGTGGAAGAAAGTCATCATCATGCTCGGCGGGCCGGCCATGAACCTGCTGATCGGCCTGGTGCTGACCGCGGTGCTGCTCATGGGCTTCGGTGCAGCCACGGCCACCACCACTATCGCCGATGTCTCCAAGTGCCAGGTCGCCGCAGGGGAGACCGTTGACCCGGACTCCGCCGCCTGCAAGCCGACGCCGGCCGCAGCCTCGGGCCTCCTGCCGGGAGACCGCGTCACCTCCTTTGACGGCAAAGCCGTCACCAACTGGGAGGAAATGACCTCCTGGATCCGGGCCTCGTCCGGCCGGGAAGTGCAGATGACAGTGGAACGCGACGGCGCCTCCCTCACCACCACCGTGACGCCGGTCCTGTCCGCCCGGCCCATCATCGGCGTCGACGGCCGCCCCGAAAAGGACGCCGACGGCAAGACCAAGTACCAGGAAGTCGGCTTCCTAGGCATCGGCGCGCAGACCGAAATGGTGCCCCAGCCGGCGTCGACGGTCCTGCCCATGGCCGGTGAAAACATCAGGCAGGTGGCCGGCGTCATCCTGAACCTGCCCGCGCGCGTGGTGGGGGTGGCGCAGGCCGCCTTCAGCGAGGAGCCCCGCGATCCCAACGGGCCCATCAGCGTGGTGGGCGTGGGACGCGTGGCCGGCGAGGTCGCGGCCATGGAGGAGATCCCGCTGCAGGCGCGGATCGGCGCCTTGGTGGGCCTTCTGGCCGGCCTGAACTTTGCGCTGGCCGTCTTCAACCTGGTCCCCCTGTTGCCGCTCGACGGCGGACACGTCGCCGGAGCGCTCTACGAGGGCGTCCGCCGCCGCGTGGCGAAACTCTTCGGCAAGCCGGACCCGGGAGCCTTCGACATCGCCAAGCTGCTGCCCCTGACCTACGTGGTGGCCTCGGTGCTCCTGGCGATGAGTGTCCTGCTGATCTACGCGGACATCGTCAAACCCGTGAACCTGTTCGGCTAGGGGTCTCTGGGGCCGATGGCGATGGCGGTGCAGGCATTGCATGGCGTTAGGGTATCTGTATGACTGTTTTTGCCGTTGAATACGTGTACGACGCCGAATCCGGCCCTGTCCGTGATGAGCACCGCCCCGCCCACCGCGCCTGGCTCTCCAGCCTGGTGGACGCAGGGTTGCTGCTGGCCAGCGGCCCGTACGGCGACGGTGCAGGCGCGCTGCTGCTGATGAAGGCCCCCGATGCGGCGGCGCTGCAGGAAACCCTTAAACAGGATCCCTTTGCCGCCGTGCAGGCCATCGCGGGCATCCGCACCACGGAATGGAACCCGGTGATCGGCCTGCTGGCCGGGCACGCCTCCTGATCCCGGCGTCCTGCCACTTCAGAACTACCTCTCTTCAACCCAAGGAGTCCACGTGACCTCGGTCAGCCTGGGAATGCCGTCAGCACCGCCCCCCGTCCTTGCACCGCGCCGCAAGACGCGCCAGATCAAGGTGGGTTCCGTCGGCGTCGGCTCCGATTCGCCCATCAGCGTGCAGTCGATGACCACCACCCCCACCACGGACATCAACGCCACGCTGCAGCAGATCGCCGAACTGACGGCGTCCGGCTGCGACATCGTGCGTGTCGCCTGCCCTTCGGCCGACGACGCCGATGCCCTGCCGATCATCGCCCGCAAGTCCCAGATCCCCGTCATCGCGGACATCCACTTCCAGCCGAAGTACGTCTTCGCGGCCATTGAGGCCGGCTGCGCCGCGGTACGCGTGAACCCTGGAAACATCCGCAAGTTCGATGACCAGGTCAAGGAAATCGCCCGGGCCGCCAAGGACCACGGCACGTCCATCCGCATCGGCGTCAACGCCGGTTCGCTGGAGCCCGGCATCCTCAAGAAGTACGGCAAGGCCACGCCGGAGGCACTCGTTGAGTCCGCCGTCTGGGAAGCCTCGCTCTTCGAGGAACACGGCTTCCATGACTTCAAGATCTCGGTCAAGCACAACGACCCCGTGATCATGGTGGCGGCGTACGAGATGCTCGCCGAACAGGGCGACTGGCCGCTGCACCTCGGCGTGACCGAGGCCGGACCGGCCTTCCAGGGCACCATCAAGTCGGCCACCGCCTTCGGTGCGCTCCTGTCCCGCGGTATCGGCGACACCATCCGCGTGTCCCTCTCGGCGCCGCCCGTCGAGGAAATCAAGGTGGGCAACCAGATCCTGCAGTCGCTGAACCTGCGCCCGCGCAAACTGGAAATCGTCTCCTGCCCGTCCTGCGGCCGCGCCCAGGTGGATGTCTACACGCTCGCCGAGCAGGTCACCGCAGGCCTGGAAGGCATGGAGATCCCGCTGCGCGTCGCCGTCATGGGCTGCGTCGTGAACGGGCCCGGCGAGGCACGCGAGGCCGACCTGGGCGTCGCCTCCGGCAACGGCAAGGGCCAGATCTTCGTGAAGGGCGAAGTCATCAAGACTGTCCCCGAGAGCCAGATTGTTGAGACACTGATCGAAGAGGCCATGCGTATCGCTGAAGAGATGGGGGAGGCCGATGGCGAAGATGCTGTCAAGGGTAGCCCCGTGGTTAGCGTCTCGTAACGAGACCGGTTTACAGGTCCGGGTGCTCGGTTCTGCCGACACCCCGGCTCTGCGCGCGCTTGCGGATGAAGACGTTGTTGCCAACGTCTTCATCCTGGCGCATCTGGACACCACCGGCACGGCGGCGCCCACCTCGGGCGGCGCCAGCGTCTTTGGCGTGTTCGACGGCGGGACGCTCCTGGGTGCCTGCTGGGCCGGGGCCAACCTGGTTCCCGTGCAGCTGGACCCGGGGCTCGCTGGCTACATCGCCATGGCAGCCCACCACACCGGTCGCCGCTACGCCTCCATCTTCGGCCCGGCCGAAACCGTCCTTGCGATCCATTCGCGGCTGGAGGAGCTGGGGCATTTCGCCCACGAGGTCCGTGCCCGCCAGCCCCTGCTTACCATCGCCGGGCCCCCTCTCATCGAGCCCAACCGCTCGTTGAGCGTCGGCCAGATGGCCGACTTCGACCGCATCCTGCCCGCCTGCGCCGCCATGTTCGAGGAAGAAGTGGGCTACTCGCCTTTCCTTGGCGGCCAGGACTTCTACAGCCGCCGCGTGGCCGGCCTCATCCGGCAAGGACATTCCCTGGTGCACATCGATGCCGCCGGCACGGTGATCTTCAAGGCAGAGCTGGGCGCCGTCACCTCGGACGTCACGCAGGTCCAGGGCGTGTGGATGAACCCGGACATGCGCGGCCAGGGGCTCAGCGCGGCGTACATGGCCGCCGTCGTGGTCCTCGCCCGGAAGCTGGCGCCGGTCACCAGCCTCTACGTCAACGACTACAACTCCCGGGCCCGGGCCACCTATTCGCGGGTCGGCTTCGAGCAGGTCGGAACCTTCGCCACTGTCTTGTTCTAGGCGGGAGTTCTTTCCCGGCTGCTGCGGACCCTTCGCCCCGTGGGGAGATGTCCCCGTCGCGTTTCATATCAATTGAATGGAATAATGGCCGGGTTGAATCTGGAACTGCAATCTCTCGGGGGAACGAATGAAGAACGCGCGTCGAATTGTCCTTGCTTTGTCGCTCGCCGCAACGCTTTCCGTGGCCGCGTGTTCGGCCCCGGCTTCGAACAACGAAGCAGGAAAGACGGAAGTATCCTCCAGCAGCCAGGCTCCGGACCAGGCACAGCCTGCCTTCAAGAAGTACAGCGATGCTGAACTGGGTGCCTTGCTCACCGATGTCCTGGACGCCGACGGCCAGCCGTTGGCCGTCATGCCCGCAGAGCAGTTGAAAGCCGGCCTCGAAGGTGCCAAGGGCATGATGTCCTCGATTGCGGTTACTCCCGAGGAATGCGGCGGAGCCAACCTCACAGGCGGGCTGCAGGCCATCGACGGTGCCAGCATGGCTGCCGCTGTTTCGACGCCCGGAGCAGGTACCGCCCCGGTGCAGACTGTCAGCCTGGTGTCCGGCCTGGAGGAATCGGCCATTGCCGGCATCATCGCAAAGAGCAAGGACCAAGCTGAGAAGTGCAAGTACATCACGGTTGAAGTCATGGGTCAGAAGGCCGAAGGTGAAATCGAGGTGCTGCCCGTTGAGTCAAAGACGCCGGGCGCCATCGCCTTGAAGACCACCACGACCTTCGGCGGGACCGCAACCACGATGCTCCAGGTGTCCGCAGCGAGGGGCGGCGTGGTCATCTCCAGTCTCTACGTGAGCAAGGGCGACGTCCTGGCAGAGACCAAGAAGGCCACGGCCACCCTCGACGAGATCGCTGCCCTCATCAAATAGGCGCGGTATCACATAGACGCGGTCTGCCGGGACTTTGCCCCGGATCTCCGGTGGACCTCAAGGGCTGTCCAGCTCGCCCGTGAGGTAGCGCTGGACGTTCGGGGCGACCATCCGGACCACCTCGTCCCGCGAGGCCGAGGCCAGGGGTTCGAGCCGCACCACGTACCGCACCAGCACGAGCCCCACCATCTGCGTGGCCACCAGGTTGCCGCGCAGCCTGACCTCCTCGGCGGGGCCCGGCACGCCCGCCATGATGCGGGACAGGATGGTCCGGGCCACCATTTCACGCAGCAGGGCCGTCTTGGCCTTGGAACCGATGGTGCCGCGGATGAAGGCCACCAGGCCGTGCTGGGCGGGGCTCTCCCAGAGCCGCAGCACCGCTCGGACGATGGCCTCGGCACGCTCTCCGGGGTCCAGGGTTTCCACCCCGGCCAGGACCTGCTCTGGATCCGCCGGCAGCTCGACGCTGAGGGCGAAGAGTTCATCTTTGCCCTTGAAGAAGTGATGGACCATGGCGGGATCCACCTGGGCCTCGCGTGCCACCTGCCGCAGGCTGGTGCCGTCGAAGCCGTGCTCGGAAAACAACCGCCGGGCCGTGGCGAGGATGAGCTGCCGGGAGTCCTCGCCGCCCTTCCGGCGCCCCCGCCGCAGCGGCTGCAGGCTGCCGCTCACGAGGTCCGCCGCCGCAGTGTCAACGATGCCAGCACCAGGACAAACAGCACGATTGCCACCATGACGGCCGCGTCCTGCCACATGGCCGACGTCGCCTCGGCGTTGCCCGCGATTTCCTGGAGCGCGTCAACGGAGAACGTCAGGGGCAGCACATTGGAGATCGCCTCCAGGACGTCGTTCATCCGGTCCCGCGCCACGAACAGCCCGCACAGCAGGATCTGCGGGACCACCACCACGGGCATGAACTGCACGGCCTGGAACTCCGTCCGCGCGAACGCCGAGCACAGCAGCCCCAAGGCAACGCCCAGCACCGCGTTGATGACGGCGATCATCACCACCAGGCCCGGGCCGCCCTTGATGTCCAGACCGAACACCCAGTAGGCCACGGCGGTGGCCACGATGGACTGCAGGGCCGCCATGATCGAGAACGCCACGGCGTAGCCGAAGAGGAGATCGGCCTTGTGGATGGGCGTGGTCAGGAGCCGTTCCAGGGTCCCGGTGGTCCGCTCGCGCAGCATGGTGATGGAAGTGACCAGGAACATGACCACAAAGGGGAAGATCGCCAGCATCATGAGGCCAACGCGGTCGAAAGTGCGGGGAAGCCCCGGCGGAAGGGACTCATTCTCGTAGAGGAAGTAGACGGCGGTCAGCAGCAGGGCAGGCACCACCAGGATCAGCGCCACGCTGCGGTGGTCATGCCGCAGCTGGCCCAGCACCCGGGCCGTGGTGGCCAGCATCATCCGGGGATTCATCGCGCCGCCTGCCCTTCCTGGATGATGTGCAGGAACGCGCGTTCGAGGTCGTTGCTGCGGCCCCGTTCGGCGAGTTCCTCGGGGCTCAGCTGGGCCAGCAGCAGTCCGTCCCGAAGCAACAGCAATGATGAACAATGCGAGGCTTCCTCCATGACGTGGCTGGACACCAGCAAGGTGGTGCCGGCCTCCGCCATGGCGGCGAAGCGTTCCCACAGCTCGGCCCGCAACACCGGGTCCAGTCCCACGGTGGGTTCATCCAGGACGAGCAGTTTGGGCCGCGAGACCAGCGCGCAGGCCAGCGATACGCGGCTTGACTCTCCGCCGGACAGATCCGACGTCTTCTGCCGCGCGAATTCCTTGAGCCCGACGGCGTCAATCGCCTCCGCGGTGTCGGCCGCCGTTGCGCCGTGCATGGCACCGAAATAGCGCACATTGGCTTCCACGCTCAGGTCCGGGTACACGCTGGGCGACTGGGTGACGTATCCGACGTCGTGCCTCAGGGGCCGCGAACCGGCAGGCTGCCCCAGGACGTTGATGGAGCCGCTGGTGATCTTCTGGACTCCCACGATGCCGCGCATCAGGGTGGTCTTTCCGCTGCCGGAGGGACCTAGCAGCCCGGTGATGCGGCCGGTCCCGATACTGAAATCAAGGCCCCGCAGGATCCGGGTCCGGCCCCTCGAAATGTGCAGGGCCTCCGCCTCAACGGCGGCAGTCCCGGCCGTCCCGGCGGCGGCCCCTGCCGGTGCGCCGGCGTGGCCGCGGGGTTTCGTGTTGTCTCTTGCAAGGTGTGACATCAGGACCTCCGACGACATCCGTTTATTCATCACGTGATGAATAAACGCTAAGCCCGCCATCCACCTCCGGTCAATGAGGTGTTTGCCCAAGGGCGTGTTGCGGCAAATCCTTGAAAACGTGTCCCGCATCACTTAGGTTCGACACTAACCGTGTCGTTGGGGTGCGGTTGGTTGCAGAGAGGAAACACACACAATGGCTGTAAGCGTTGAACTTTCCAAGGCCCTGGACAAGGTATACGAAGACAAATCCCTCGAGGAAATCCTGGACGCGTCTCCGGCTGCGCTGGCGGGTGTTACGGATGCCACCGCACAGGCGTTGAAGGATGCCCTCGGCATTGACACCATCCGCGAACTGGGCAGCAACAAGTACTTCGCAATTGCAGGCGTATTGGTGGCCCTGGAGGGCAAGACCAAGTAGCCTTCAGGGAATCAGAGCCTGCGGCCGACCGGCCGCTGAGCCACGCCGACATTGCAGGATGACCAGCCGCCGCGCGGCCAGGGGCTTCCTACCCTGACGGCGTGGCTCTTCTGTGTCCGGGCCGGTTCTCCCGCAGCGGTGCCCTGCCAGGCCCCGTTGCCGGGCAAGGCGGGCCGGAGCGCCCGCCGCCAGCCGGTAGATTAGTAGACAGTTGTTTTTGCCAGTTCTGCCATAGAAACGGATACGTACCCGTGGTCCTTCGCCTTTCCAAGCTGTTCCTGCGCACCCTGCGTGAAGATCCCGTCGACGCCGAGGTGGCCAGCCACCGGCTTCTGGTCCGCGCGGGCTACATCCGCCGCGCAGCGCCCGGCATCTACACCTGGCTTCCCCTGGGCCTGAGCGTGCTGCGCAAGGTCGAGGCCGTGGTCCGTGAGGAAATGGACGCCATCGGTGCCCAGGAAGTCCACTTCCCGGCGCTGCTGCCGCGCGAGCCCTACGAGGCCACCAACCGCTGGACCGAATACGGCGAGGGCCTGTTCCGGCTCCAGGACCGCAAGGGCGCCGACTACCTGCTGGCCCCCACGCACGAGGAAATGTTCACCCTCCTGGTCAAGGACCTGTACTCCTCGTACAAGGACCTGCCCCTGAGCCTGTACCAGATCCAGAACAAGTACCGCGACGAAGCACGCCCCCGTGCGGGCCTCCTGCGCGGCCGCGAGTTCATCATGAAGGACTCCTACTCCTTCGACGTGGACGACGCCGGCCTGGACGCCAGCTACGCCGCCCACCGCGCCGCCTACCTGAAGATCTTCGCCCGCCTGGGCCTGGAGGTCATTCCCGTTGCGGCCACTGCCGGCGCCATGGGCGGGTCCAAGAGCGAGGAGTTCCTGCACCCCACCGAGATCGGCGAGGACACCTTCGTGCGCTCCGCCGGCGGCTACGCAGCCAACGTCGAAGCCGTCACCACCGTGGCACCGGCCGCGATCGACTTCAGCAACGCCCCCGCCGCCAAGGTCCTCGACACCCCGGATACCCCCACCATCGAAACCCTGGTGGCGGCCTCCAACGAACTGCTTCCCCGCAGCGAGGCCGACGGCGGCCCCTGGACCGGCGCCGACACCCTCAAGAACGTGGTCCTCGCCGTCACCCTGCCCACCGGGGAGCGCCAGCTTGTGGTCATCGGCCTGCCGGGTGACCGTGGCGTCGACCTCAAGCGAGTGGAAGCCAACATCGGTTCCTTCCTGCCCATCGCCGGCGAGATCGGCCTGGAAGCAGCCAACGACGAGGACCTCAAGAAGCAGCCCCTCATCGTCAAGGGCTACCTTGGCCCCGGCCTGACGCTGGACGAACCCCTGCTGGGCAGCGAAAGCGCCACCAAGCTCCTGTACCTCGTTGATCCCCGCGTTGTCAGCGGTACGGCCTGGGTCACCGGGGCCAACGAGGCCGGAAAGCACGTGTTCGGCCTCGTGGCCAGCCGGGACTTCACCTGGGACGGCGTCATCGAATGCACCGACGTCCGCGAAGGTGACCCCGCCCCGGACGGCTCCGGTCCGCTGGAGATCGCCCGCGGCATCGAGATGGGCCACATCTTCCAGCTTGGCCGCAAGTACGCCGCCGCGCTTGAGCTGAAAGTCCTGGACCAGAACGGCAAGCAGGTAGTGGTCACCATGGGTTCCTACGGCGTGGGCGTCACCCGCGCCGTCGCCGCCCTGGCCGAGTCCAACCACGACGAGAGGGGACTGGTCTGGCCCCGCGCCGTGGCACCGGCGGATGTCCACGTGGTGGCTGTAGGCAAGGGCGAAGAGATCTTCGCCGCGGCCGAGAAACTGGCCCTTGAACTCGAGGCCGCCGGCCTGGACGTCATCTATGACGACCGCCCCAAGGTTTCCCCCGGCGTGAAGTTCGGCGATGCCGAGCTCGTCGGAGTCCCCACCATCCTGGCCGTGGGCCGCGGACTGGTGGACGGCGTCGTGGAAATCAAGGACCGCCGCAGCGGCGAGGCAGAGAACATCGCCGTGGACAAAGCCGTCGACTACGTGGTCAACGCCGTCCGCGGCCGGTGATTTCCGGCTTCGAATCGATCCAGCTCACCACCCTCATCCTGATTGTGGTGGCCGGCTTTGCCGCCGGCTGGGTTGACGCCGTCGTTGGGGGCGGGGGACTGATCCAGCTCCCCGCCCTGCTGCTGGTACCCGGCATCACGCCCGTCCAGGCGCTGGCGACCAACAAGATGGGTTCCATCTTCGGCACCACTACGAGTGCGGTGACGTACTACCGGCGCGTCGGCCCGGACCTGAAGACCGCCGTTCCTATGGCCGTGATCGCCCTCGCCGGAAGCTTCGGCGGGGCGGTCCTGGCCGCGAACCTGCCCGCGAGCGTGTTCAAGCCGATCATCGTGGTGGCCCTGGTGGCCGTCGCGCTGTTCACAGCCCTGCGCCCCAACGCCGGCGAGCTGACGGCCCTGCGGCACGACGGCCACACGCACTACATCGTGGCCTGCCTCATCGGGGCCGCGATCGGTTTCTACGACGGACTGATCGGCCCCGGCACCGGCTCCTTCCTGGTGATCGCGCTGGTCTCCGCCATGGGCTACGCCTTCCTGGAAGCCAGCGCCAAGGCCAAGATCGTCAACATGGCCACCAACGCCGGAGCCCTCATTTTCTTCCTGCCGCACGGCTCGCTGCTGTGGGGCCTCGGACTGGTCCTGGGGCTGGCCAACATGGCCGGCGGCTACCTAGGTGCCCGCACGGCCGTGAAGCAGGGCAGCTCCTTTGTGCGGATCGTCTTCCTGATCGTGGTGGCCGCCCTCATCGTCAAGCTTGGCTACGACGTCTGGCAGGACTACTTCGGCGCCTGACTTCGGCAAATACCCGCGCTCAGATGAAGCTTCCGCTGGGATTCGCGAGCGTCTTGAGGCCGCGTACGACGGCGTGGGGCACCAGGGCGCTCGACGCCGGGTTCCCGGGGGAGGGCTCGTTGGTGATGCGGATGTCGAATCCGCCCAGGCTCGTGTCCACCACCACGTGGTGCGAGGTGCGGCCGGCCGCAGGGTCCGCAATCAGTACAGCCTCCACGATGTCCCAGTTCCCGGCCGCCAGCGCCAGGGCCGAAACGATGTTGGTGGACTTCGGGAACGAGCTGATCAGCTCCTCGGGGCCGCCACGCAGCAGTTCCACGGGATGTGCCGCCGCACGGAGCATGTTCCTGGTGTCCCCGTCCATCCACGGCTGGATGAGCGATTCGGGCAGTTTTCTGGACTCGATCCTGATGCTGTGCACCGTGCCGCCCGTGGCGGCAGCCGCAATGGCATCCAGGCCGCCCAGCGCACCGCTCGTGAGGAACGTCCGGCCGGAGCCGCCGTCGAGCAGCGTTGACCGCAAGGAGGCATCGCACAGGGCGCCGATCGAGGTCACCAGGAAGTCCTTGCCGGCAGCCACCACGGCCGGACCATATTGGCGCACGGCCGGCACCCCGGCGCATTCCACCACCACATCGGCGTCTTTCAGGGCCTCCCCCAAGCTGAAGCCCTCGGTGGCCTCGTGCGGCACCACGCAGCTCAGTTCGGCACCCGGCGCCGCACCGGTGCCGAGCAGTTCCGCGACCTTGGCGCCAATGGCTCCCGCGCCGATCAATGCAACTTTCAGGACCGCTCCGCCATTCGCCACCATGGCTCGATTCTAGACAGGCGACTGGCCGGGTTCCGGGAGCTCATGCGCCTTCGGCAGTCCGTCGAGGGTCCGCCCGGCCATGGTGCTGGCAACCCAGAGCGAACGCGCCAGATCGCCGCCGTGGCCAGGCTTGGCCGCGTACCACAGGGCGTTCTCCACTTCCCGGGCCAGGCTCCACTGCCGGGCGACCTCCGCGTCGAGTCCGGCGGCCGTGCTGAAGGCCTCGCAGCGGGCCAGCAGTGCCACTTCCGGATGGCTCCGCGGCAGTTCCGCGATGCGGTTCCAGAGCAGCGGTGCCACGGCGAATTCGGCCTCGCCGATCATGGGCTGGGGGTCGATGGCCAGGTACGCGGCCCGGTGGTCCTGCCCGCCGCCCGGCTTGGCCAGGATGTTCATGAAATGCAGATCCGTGTGGACCAGGACATCCGTGCCGGAGCGTCGCCCCACGGCGCCGCGCGTCTGGCAGACTTCCAGGGCCGCTTCGAGGAGCCAGCGCGGGAACGGCCTGCCCAGCTGCTCCCAATCGGCGGGAAGATCGTCGCTCCAGCGCTCCGCGGTGGCCGCGACATGGTCGAATTCCCGCCACTCGGGCCGCCCGTCCGGGGCGATGGACAACTGCCGGAGCAGGGGTCCCCACACCTCAGTGCATTCCTCCATCGGGACGTCCTGGAGCCAGCGGCCGGCGTCGAGCCGCTCGAGCAGCATGGAGCAGCTGGCGGCATCGGCGGCAAGCAGCCGGACGGCACCGCGGCCGTCCCAGAGGGACAGGGCATGGCGTTCCACGAGGGCCTCGTCGTGCGGGAAGGCCACTTTCAGGGCCGCCGGGGCGCCACGCTGCAGCACCGGGAACACCAGTCCGCCGTGGCCGTTCCACGGCTCGGCGCCGGGTTCAAGGTCGACTGCCAGCTGCCACTCGTCCAGGCGGTCCTGGATGAGTCCGGGCAGGCCGGCAAGCCAGGCACGGCCTTCGGGGCTGCGGCTGTAGCGCTTCCGGAGGTCACTGGGAATGGGGACAACTGCCGGTGGGGTCACGGCTCCAGCCTAGCCGTCGATCGGGGCCGGCAGGGATCAGACGAAGCCGCTGGCGCCCAGCCAGTTGCCCACGGCGAAGGTCGCGGCCAGGGCCAGCGCGCCGCCGATGACCACCCGGACCGCGGCACGGATCCTGGAGGCGCCGCCGATCCAGGCGCCCACCGTCCCGGTGATGGCCAGCGCCACCAGCACGGCAGCGAAGGTCAGCGGCACGCGGAGGCCTTCCGGCGGCAGCAGGATGGCCAGCATGGGCAGGGCGGCACCCAGCGTGAAGGCCACGGCGGAAGCGAAGGCCGCGTTCCAGGGGCTGACGATGTCGTCCTCCTGGATGTTCAGCTCGGCAGACAAGTGCGCGGCCAGGGCATCGTGCCGGGTCAGTTCACTGGCGACCGTTCGCGCCGTGGCGGGGCTGAGCCCCTTGGACTCGTAGATTGCCGTAAGTTCCGCGAGTTCCTCTTCGGGCTGTTGTTCGAGCTCCTGGCGTTCCTTCTCGATCAGCGATTTCTGCGTGTCGCTCTGGCTGCTGACGGAGACGTATTCGCCCAGCGCCATGGAGATTGCGCCGCCCACCAGGCCTGCGGTTCCGGCCGCCAGGATATGGGCGGTGCTGGACGTGGCGCCGGCCACGCCCACCACGATCGCCGCCACGGACACGATGCCGTCATTCGCGCCCATGACCCCCGCCCGCAGCCAGTTCAGCCGATGGGCCAGATCGTCCCGGTGTGGTTCGTCGTCGTGCTGCCTGGCAGCTTCGGTGGTAGCCATGGATCAAGCCAAGCACCGCAACGGGACCTTGGCCAGCCAAGCAAGGCTTTCCTTCGGGTGACCTGTCCGCCGGCGGCTACGGTCCGGAGGTGGCGGCTGCGTTGGCGGCCGGTGCGGAAGTGGCCGGTGCGGGCAGGGGAGGCAGGGCGGCGGCGTCGACCACCAGGCCGGGCAACGCCTCCAGGGGAGTGCCCCAGGCGGTGCTGCGGCGGGCAGCCTCCAGGAGCCCGTCCAGCGCCCATTGGCGGGTGTCGCCCGTGCCGAGCGCGATCAGGTCCCCGAAGCCTGGCAGCATGCCGGCCTCCAGCATGCCCAGGGCGGCGAGGGGCTTGGTGGAGAGCTGTTCAGGCAGGCGGTAGCCGGCCTCCCGGGGTGGCACCTCCAGACAGTGCTCGTGTCCGAGCGCTTCCGCCCGATGCAGGGCGGCCTGGTGGGCCGTCAGGGCCGTCAGGGCGTTCTGGGCGGCGCCGGAGGCCGCCGGGGCCAGCCGGGTCAAGGCGACCTGGTGGACGTACACGGCCTCGTGCTCGGCGCGGATCGCGGCCGCCAGCGCGCCGGCGAGCGTCGCCGTTCCCGGGGCCGTTGGTGCCGCCGATGGCGGGCAGGCCCCCGTCGCCGTGGGGACCGCCGTCGGCGTGATCTGTGCGGGGGCAGCCGGAGCCGGAAGCCCGGCGGCGGCAGCCAGCCGGGCGGACTGCAGGATTTGAGCGGTTCCGACGGCGGCCAGCAGCCGGGCGATGCCGCCGTCGGCGTCTGCCGCATCGGCGAGGCGCTGCGCCCCGCTCGCTGACAGCGCGGCCACGACGGCCTGCGGTGTGGGCGCCGTTTCCGAAGGGTCCGCTTCCGATCGATCCGGAGCCGCGGAGCCGGCCGGCGGGGTCGCCTGGGCCGGGGACAGCAGGGCCCGCGACTGTGTTGTCAGCAATGTCACAGTGTCCGCGAGGACCGTGTCCGGCAGCGCGCTGCGGCCCGGAACGGCGGCGGCAGTGCGTAGGCCGGTGGCCGCATCAAGCAGGGAAAAGGTGTCCGCCAAGGCGCCGGCGCGCGCGGATTCGGAGAAGGGGACGGCCGGGGGAGGCCCGGGATCACGCGGAATGAGGACCATTCCGGTGGCCAGCACGATCACCGAGAGAAGGGACGCCAAAGCGGTCCTTGCCCAGCGGGGCATCCTGCCGTTTTCCTTGCTCTCGTCCTTCACAACAGACCATGTTGTCACGCAGGAGCGAAACTCCGTGCACCACGTTGCCGGGAAAATCGTTAGGCTAGTAGTCACAACAACATCTATCGGGAGGCGGCTGGCAACGTGAGCGACTCGGAAGCCACGACTTCAACAGACCGTACTGGTTCATCCTCAACGGCCCCCACCATCCACAACCCGGAAGAGAGCCGGCTCAAGGCCCTGCTCGAACCGGCTGTCCTGGCCAACCGGCTCTACCTTGAGGACGTTGCAATCCACGTCGCAGGGTCCCACCGCACCGTCCACGTCGTCGTGGACCTTCCGCAGGAGGAGACCGGCGGCGTCAGCCTGGACTCCATCGCGGAGATCTCCCGCGCACTGTCGGACATCCTGGACAACGATCCCGGCGACGACGGACGCCCGTACGACCTCGAGGTGTCCTCGCCCGGCGTCGGACGGCCCCTGACTGAGCCCCGCCACTGGCACCGCGCCCTCGGCCGCATGGCCAAGGTCAACGTGCTGCAGGGTGACAACCTCACCGGCCGCATCGTGGCCGTGGACGCCGACGGCGTGACGCTGGTTCCGGAGCATGAGGTCAAGAAGGGGATGAAGCCCAAGCAGGGCGACCCCGTGAAACTTCCTTTCGACAGGATCCGCCAAGGAAAAGTCGAGATTGAATTCAGCCACCTCCACGAGGCCGGGCTGGAAGACGAGCACAACGGACCTTCTGAGGAGGCCTAATGGATATTGACATGAGCGCACTGAGACTCCTGGAGCGTGAGCGTGAAATCCCGCTGGACCTCCTGATCCCCACCATCGAGCAAGCGCTCCTGGTGGCCTACCACAAGACGCCCGGTGCCTTCGAAAAGGCCCGTGCCGAGCTTGACCGCAAGAGCGGCCACGTGACCATCTGGGCCACCGAGATCGACGACGACGGCGCCCCCGTGGGTGAGTTCGAGGACACCCCGGCCGGTTTCGGACGCATCGCTGCCAGCACCGCCCGCCAGATCATCCTGCAGCGCCTGCGCGACGTTGAGGACGACAATGTGCTGGGCGAGTTCAAGGGCCGTGAAGGCGAGCTTGTGGCCGGCATGATCCAGCAGGGCAACAACCCGCACATGGTCCAGGTCCACCTTGGCTCCGTGGAGGCATTGCTGCCGCCGCCCGAGCAGGTCCCCGGCGAGAAGTACATCCACGGCAGCCGCCTGCGCGCGTTCGTCATTGACGTGCACCGCGGTGCCAAGGGCCCGTCCATCACCCTTTCGCGTTCGCACCCGGGCCTGGTCCGGAAGCTGTTCGAAATGGAAGTTCCGGAAATCGCGGACCGCTCCGTGGAGATCGTGGCCCTGGCACGTGAAGCCGGGCACCGCACCAAGATCGCCGTCAAGGCCAACACCCCGGGCATCAACGCCAAGGGTGCCTGCATCGGCGAAATGGGATCGCGTGTCCGCGCCGTCATGACGGAGCTCAACGACGAGAAGATCGACATCGTCGACTTCAGCGAGGACCCGGCCACGTTCATCGCCAACGCCCTTTCGCCGTCACGCGTGAATTCCGTCACCATCACCGATGAAGCAACCCGCTCCGCCCGCGTGGTGGTCCCGGACTACCAGCTCTCCCTTGCCATCGGCAAGGAAGGCCAGAACGCGCGGCTCGCCGCGAAGCTGACCGGCTGGCGGATCGATATCGTCTCCGACGCGGCGGCCCCCAAGAACGACTAGCACCCGGATGGGCGGCCCTGGCCGCCGGTCCAGCCCCGGTTTGCCCGGCCTGCCGGTTTCGGCAGCCCGGCACCGGGGGCTAGAATGAATGGAACCGGGCTTACGTCCGGTATCCGTGCGTTTTGGCGTGCTCCAGCGGCAATGCCGTTTGGGCGCCCATGAAGTACCAGATGCAGAGGCAGGTAAGGACACATAGTGGCTGAACTGCTTCAACACGGCCATCAGCCGGTTCGCACCTGTATCGGATGCCGGAAGCAAGGCTCCCGGTCCGAGCTTGTCCGGCTCGTCGCCGAAGGCGGCGGGTCAACCGCTGTCCTGGTGGACGAACGACGCCGGATGGCAGGCCGGGGTGCTTGGCTGCACCCCAGCGAAACGTGCTTGGCATTGGCGATCAAGCGGCGCGCCTTCGGAAGGGCCCTTGCGGGCGCAACCGGAACCGCCGACGTCGAACGCCACATAGTGCCGGGCACGCACCTTGCGGAGGCTCCGGCCACCGCGGGAAAACCGTCCAAACCTGAAAGCGGGTCAGAAATCTGATGGAAACCCGATGAGTTCCCAGCGATGAGTGCGCAACGATGACAACTTTGTTGCGCTCTGCACAGGGCCTTTCCGCCACCGTCGTGGCAGGGGCCCGCAGTAAGAAGTAGACGGTTCGTGCCTGGCTCGGTGCGGACCGAGACAGGAGAAATGTGGCCAAGGTCCGCGTACACGAGCTCGCCAAAGAGCTCGGTATTACTTCCAAAGATGCAGTGACAAAACTGCAGGAACTGGGCGAATTCGTTCGCTCCGCCTCTTCAACCATTGAGGCCCCCGTCGTGAAGAAGCTTCGCGACGCCTACCCGGGTGCCGGCGCTGCAAGGGCCACCGCGCCCGCAGCAGCCCCCGCGGCACCGGCAGCACCTGCTGCATCCCGCCCGTCACCGGGCCCGGTTGCCCCCAAGGCTCCGGCACCGGCACCGGTTCCCGCGCCGGCCGCCAAGTTCGAGGCCCCCGCGCCGGCGCCGGCAGCACCCGCTGCTCCGTCCGCAGCAAGCCCCGTTTCCGCCAAGCCCGGCGCCCGTCCCGCCCCCAGGGCCGAGGCCCCGGCCCCGGCACGCCAGGGTGGCCAGGCTCCGCGTCCCGGCGGCCCGCGTCCGGGCAACAACCCCTTCGCCACCTCGCAGGGCATGCCCCGCGGCCGTGGCGGCGACGGCGAACGTCCGCCGCGCCCGGGCAACAACCCGTTTGCACCGTCCCAGGGCATGCCCCGTCCGGGCGGCCGTACCGAGGGTGAACGCCCCGGCGGCCCCCGTCCCGCAGCAGGCGCCGGCGGTCCCCGCCCGGCAGCCGGTGCAGGTGGCCCGCGTCCCGGTGCACCGCGTCCCGGAGCACCCCGTCCGGGTGCTCCGCGTCCTGCCGGTGGCCCCGGTGGCAACCGTCCCACCCCGGGCATGATGCCCAACCGCACTGAGCGTCCGGCTCCCGGTGCTGCTGCCCGTCCGGGTGGCGGCGGACGTGGCCCGGGTCGCCCCGGTGGCGCTCCCGGCACCGGTGCTCCCGGTGCAGGTGGCGGAGCTCCCGCCGGCGGTGGCTTCGGCAAGGGCGGCCGCGGCCGCGGCGGCACCCAGGGTGCCTTCGGCAAGGGTGGCGCAGGACGTGGCAAGCAGCGCAAGTCGAAGCGTGCCAAGCGTCAGGAACTGGAGCAGATGAGTGCTCCGTCGCTGGGTGGCGTAAGCGTGCCCCGCGGCGACGGCAACACCGTCATCCGCCTGCGCCGTGGCTCGTCCATCACGGACTTCGCCGAGAAGATCGATGCGAACCCCGCCTCGCTGGTGACCGTGCTGTTCCACCTCGGTGAAATGGCAACGGCCACGCAGTCGCTCGACGAGGACACCTTCGGCCTGCTTGGCGCCGAACTCGGCTACAAGCTCCAGGTTGTCTCGCCGGAAGACGAAGAGCGCGAACTGCTCGACTCGTTCGACATCGACCTCCAGGGTGAGCTCGACGCCGAAGGCGACGACGTCCTTGAACCCCGTCCTCCGGTGGTCACCGTCATGGGCCACGTTGACCACGGTAAGACGCGCCTGCTCGACGCCATCCGGAAGACCAACGTGGTTGCCGGCGAGCACGGTGGCATCACCCAGCACATCGGTGCTTACCAGATCAGCCACGTCCACGAGGGCACGCCCCGCGACATCACCTTCATTGACACCCCCGGCCACGAGGCGTTCACCGCCATGCGTGCCCGCGGTGCCAAGGTCACCGACATCGCGATCCTGGTTGTTGCAGCCGACGACGGCGTCATGCCGCAGACGGTGGAAGCGCTCAACCACGCCCAGGCAGCCAACGTGCCGATCGTCGTCGCAGTGAACAAGATCGACAAGGAAGGTGCGAACCCGGACAAGGTCAAGGGCCAGCTCACCGAGTACGGTCTGGTTCCCGAGGAATACGGTGGCGACACCATGTTCGTCGAGGTTTCTGCCCGCCAGGGACTGAACATCGACGAGCTGATCGACGCCGTCCTCCTGACCGCAGACGCCGCCCTGGACCTGCGCGCCAACCCGGACAAGGACGCCCGAGGCATTGCCATCGAAGCGAACCTGGACAAGGGCCGCGGTTCCGTGGCCACCGTCCTGGTGCAGTCCGGTACCCTGGCCGTCGGTGACACGATCGTGGCCGGTACGGCCCACGGCCGCGTCCGTGCCATGTTCGACGAAGACGGCAACGCCCTCGACATCGCACTGCCGTCCCGCCCGGTACAGGTCCTCGGCCTGTCCAACGTGCCGCGTGCAGGTGACACCTTCCTGGTGACCTCGGACGAGCGTACGGCCCGCCAGATCGCCGAAAAGCGTGAAGCGGCCGACCGCAACGCCGCCCTGGCCAAGCGCCGCAAGCGCATCAGCCTCGAGGACTTCGACAAGGCTGTGGCCGAAGGCAAGATCGACACCCTCAACCTCATCCTCAAGGGTGACGTGTCCGGTGCCGTGGAAGCCCTCGAAGACGCACTGCTCAAGATCGACGTCGGAGACGACGACGTTCAGCTGCGCGTCATCCACCGCGGCGTGGGTGCTATCACCCAGAACGACGTCAACCTGGCAACGGTCGACAACGCGATCATCATCGGCTTCAACGTCAAGCCTGCTGAGCGCGTGGCCGACCTGGCCGACCGTGAAGGCGTGGACATGCGCTTCTACTCGGTCATCTACGGTGCGATCGATGACATCGAGCTGGCCCTCAAGGGCATGCTCAAGCCGGAGTACGAGGAAGTCCAGCTCGGTACCGCAGAGGTCCGCGAAGTCTTCCGTTCTTCCAAGTTCGGAAACATCGCCGGTTCCATCGTCCGCTCGGGCATCATCCGCCGTAACACCAAGGCACGTGTCAGCCGCGACGGCAAGATCATCGGTGACAACCTCACCGTTGAGACGCTCAAGCGCTTCAAGGACGACGCCACCGAGGTCCGCACGGACTTCGAATGTGGTATCGGCCTGGGCTCGTACAACGACATCAACGAAGGCGACATCATCGAGACCTTCGAGATGCGCGAAAAGCCGCGCGTCTAAGGTGTTCTAGCTTTACAAAGGTGCGGGGCCGTTGGATTTTTCCGGCGGCCCCGGCCCTTTCCGCCGATATGGGGGCCCCGCCCCTCCGCTGGGTTGCTGACGTCTTACGACGTCAGCAACCCAGCTCCGGCAGGCCCGATGCCACTCCCGGGCCCCCATATTGGCTCCAATGGCCTCCGAGGAACCCGGCGGTCCGTCGTAGACTCGCCTTAGGTGCGTCACGCCACACAGAACTTATGTACGCCAGCCGCCATGCGCCGTCGTACGCAAAATTTAGGAGTAAAAATGGCTGATCCGGCACGCGCTGCCAAGTTGGCGCAGCGGATTAAGGTTGTTGTCGCTGAGGCACTCGGCCGTCGGGTTAAGGATCCGCGGGTTGAGGCCATCACGATCACCGATGCGCGCGTCACCAACGATCTGCAGCACGCAACCTTGTACTACACGGTGTTCGGCGACGAGCTCGCGCACGCCGATGCCGGCAGGGCATTGGAGAAGGCCAGGGGGGTGCTGCGCCAGGAAGTGGGCCGCAACATCACCGTCCGCCTGACCCCGACCCTTGAGTTCGTGGCCGACCAGATTCCGGTCAATGCCTCGAACCTTGAGGAGCTGCTGCGCACCGCCAAGCGTCGCGACGCCGAGGTGGCCGCCCTGGCCGCCGGCGCCACGCACGCCGGCGAGGCCGACCCGTACAAGAGCGATGCCCCGCAGGACGCGGATATCGACGAAGACGACTTTGACGAAGAGGACATCGACCTCACGGACGATGAAGAACTCGACGAGGACGCTGGCCGCTAGGCCCGTCCGCACGGTGAAGGCCGGATCCCGCGGGGGATCCGGCCTTCACGCGTTAATCAGCTGCCGACGCCGGGGCTACTGCCGCGCCGGAAGCCGCCCTACGCCGTCGAGCAGTTCCTCTTGCCCGCCGCACAGGGCGATCCTGATCCAGCCCTCGCCGATGGAACCGAAGGCCGTGCCGGGGGCGAAGGAGACGCCGGCCTCGGCCAGGAACCGCCGCACCCAGGCACGCACGTTCCCGCCGCTCACATGGGACATGTCCGCCCAGAGGTAGAACGCGCCCTGGGCATCAAGGTAGCGGATGCCCTTGGCGGCCAGGACCGCCGAGGCGGCGTCGCGATTGCCGCGGTAGTGCTCCCGGGCGGCTTCCACATAGTCCTGCGGGCCCGTCAGGGCCGCCAAGGCAGCGTATTGCGAGGGCGAGGCAACGCAGGAAACGATCGCCTCCATGACGTTGTTCATCTTCTGTTCCAGGCCCGGAGGGCAGATCAACGCCCCGATCCGCAGGCCCGTCAGCCCATACGTCTTGGACAGCGTGACGGAGGTGAACACCCGGGTCTTGCCGGGGGCGTCACTGTCGAAGCGGGCCGGGCTGACATGCGGGACGTCGAAGGTGAAGGCCTCGTAGCATTCGTCGGAAATGATCCACAGATCGTGGTGGACGGCGAGCTCCACCAGTTGGCGGGTGAGGTCTTCGCCGATCACCGCGCCGAGCGGGTTGGACGGCGAGTTGAGCATCAGGACCCTGGTCCGCGGCGTGATGAGGGCCTCGATGTCCGCGATGCGGGGCTGGAAGTCGTGCTCAGGGTACAGCGGGTATTCAACCGGGACGGCGTGCAGCAGGCGGCTTGTCATGGCGAAGGTGGGGTAGCCGGGGTTGGGGATGAGGATCTCGTCGCCGGGGGTCAGCAGCAGGCTCATGGCAAAGTGCAGCCCCTGCTGGGCGCCGTCCACCACGTAGACCCGTTCGGCGCCGATGTCCACGCCGTTGTGCTCCCGGAACCGGGCCGCGAAGGCCTCCCGGAGTGCCGGGATGCCGGCGTTGGGCGTGTAGTTGGTCTCGTCCCGGTCCAGGCACGCCATGCCGGCCTCGAGGACGTGCCGGGGCAAGGCGAAGCCGGGTTCGCCGATGCTGAGCACCAGGGCCCCGGGAGTGGCCCAGGCGGCCTCGGTGATCTCGCGGATCTGGTTCACGGGGACGTCGCAGACGTGCGCGGCAAGCTCAGGCATGGGAGCCATCCTAGCCACGGATATACTGGGAAGCGTGCTTTCTGGACTGGTAATCGTTGACAAACCGCAGGGATGGACCAGCCACGATGTGGTTGGACGGATGCGGAGGCTGGCCGGTACCCGGAAAGTGGGCCATGCCGGGACCCTGGACCCCATGGCGACGGGCGTCCTGGTGGTGGGAATCAACAAGGCCACGCGCCTCCTGACGTACATCGTCGGCACCTCCAAGACCTACACGGCCACCATCAGGCTCGGCGAAACCACCCTCACCGACGACGCTGAGGGTGAGGTCACCGCCGCCAGCAGCGCCGCCGCCGTCGAGGATGACGCGATCGCTGCCGGCGTCGCGGCACTCACCGGCGAGATCCGGCAGGTTCCCAGCAGCGTGAGCGCCATCAAGGTCAACGGCGAGCGTTCCTACGCGCGCGTCCGCGCCGGCGAAGAGGTCAAGCTCGCCGCCCGTCCCGTGACCATCCACCGTTTCGAGGTCCATGGGATCCGAAGGGTCGACGGCGGCAGGGTGGTGGACGTGGACGTCACCGTGGAATGCTCCTCCGGCACATACATCCGGGCCCTGGCCCGCGACCTCGGCGAGGCCCTTGGCACCGGCGGCCACCTCACCGCACTCCGCCGCACCAAGGTGGGCCCGTACTCGATCGAGCAGGCCCGCACGCTGGAGCAGTTGGCCGAGGAACTCGAGGTCCTGGAAATGTCGCAGGCCGCGCGGGCGCTCATGCCCAACCGCGAACTCAGCGACGAAGAGGCCACCGAAATCTCCTTCGGCCGCCGCATCGCCGCCGGCCCCGGAGCCGGCACGCCCGAGGCGGCTACGCCGGAGAAGCCCGCAGCGGCGTTCTCCCCGGCGGGCGAACTGGTGGCGCTGCTGGCCGACGCCGGCAGCTTCGCGAAGCCGGTCCTGGTGTTCGCGCCGGACAACGAAAAGCCGCGCCCCGATCCCCAAACCGCAGCGAAGCCCGCCACCGAAAAGCAGGCCCGGTAGTGCTGGACGGATACTTTTACGCCGTACTGGCCGTGGGCCTGATCTCCACGATCATCTGCGTCGTCGCGGGCCTCATGAAGAAGGCCCCGAACGACATCACCATCTTCTCCGTGCTCGCCGTCGAGGCCGTGCTGCTGGTCTACCTGGTCGGCTCGATCGTGCGGGTGGCGCTGGGGGAGCAGATGGCAGGTGAGGCCTGGGAATTCTGGGGCTACCTGGCCACCGCCCTGATGGTCCCGCTGGGCGCCGTGTACTGGTCCATCCTGGAACGGACGCGCTGGAGCAACTTTGTCCTGGCCGCCGTGGGCGTCACGGCCCTCGTCATGGCGGCCCGCATGAACCAGATCTGGTACTGACATTGGAAGAAGCACACGAAGTGACGGCAACTGAAGCACAAGGCGCGAAGCGCGACACCCGCAACACCGGCCCCGGCCGCCTGCTGATCGCGGTGTACGCCGTCTTCGCACTCTCGGCTACGGCCCGCGCCGGCTACCAGATCGCCACCAAATTTTCCGAGGCCCCGCTGGCGCACGTCCTCTCGGCCTTCGCCGCGCTGGTCTACGTGGTGGCCACCGTGTCCTTGGCCAAGCCGGGCCGCACCTGGTTCAAGGTCTCACTGACAGCCGTATTGGTGGAACTGGTGGGTGTGCTGGTGGTCGGTGCCGTCAGCCTCTTCGATCCCGTGGCCTTCCCGCACGACACCGTGTGGTCCCTGTTCGGACGCGGCTACGGCTTTGTGCCGCTGGTGCTGCCCGTTCTCGGGCTCCTCTGGCTCAACCGCAGGCGCCCGGCGAAGGTTGCCGCCCCGTAGTACGGGCTGTCCAGTGCGCCCCGCCATTGCGGGTAACCTTAGAGAGTTCCGGGGCCGAGCAGGCCGCCGGACGGCACGGAATGTCTGCAGTTAAAGGCGAGGTTGATGGTCCACATCTGGAACGATCCCACCGAGGTCCCGGAGGACTTCGGCCCCACAGTCGTCACCATCGGGAACTTCGACGGCGTCCATCGCGGCCACCAGCAGGTCCTTTCCCAGCTTGCGGCCACGGCCCGGCAGGGCAACGCGCGCTCCGTCGCCGTCACCTTCGATCCCCACCCCGCCCAGCTGCACCGCCCGGACTCCGCCCCCGAACTCATCATGGGCCTGCAGGACAAGCTGGACGCCCTCGCGGACACCGGGCTCGACGCCGTGCTGGTCATGAAATACACGCTCGACCTCGCGGCGATGACGCCGGAAGAGTTCGTCGGCGACATCCTGGTGAACAGCCTGCACGCCGCCCACGTTGTGGTGGGCCACGATCTGCGTTTCGGCGCCGGCAACTCAGGAGACGTCGGCACCATGCAGGAACTGGGCCACACGCTGGGCTTCACCGTCCAGGTGGTCAATGAGTTCGGCGCTGAAGGCTTCCCCGTCCACGACGACGGCGGGACGGACCGGCGCTGTTCCTCCACCTGGGTGCGCGAGGCACTGTCCGAGGGCGATGTGGTGACCGCCGCCGCCGTCCTGGGGCGCCCGCACCGCATGCGCGGCGAAGTGGTCCACGGCGCAGCCCGCGGCCGCCTCCTGGGCTTTCCCACGGCCAACCTCTCCCACGACGCCACCGGCTACGTCCCCGCCGACGGCATCTACGCGGGCTGGCTGGTCGACGAGGCCGGAACGCGCTGGCCGGCCGCCATCTCGGTGGGCTCCAACCCCACGTTCGACGGCGTCAGCCGACAGGTCGAGGCCCACGTCATCGACCGCCCCGAGGAAGCCGTGGAGGCCTTCGACCTGTACGGCCAGCTGATCGTGGTCGAATTCACCGAGCGATTGCGGGGCATGGTGGCGTACCGTGGGCCTGAGGCGTTGGCCGAGCAGATCGGCCTGGATGTGGTCCAGGCCCGCAAGCTCCTGCTCCAGGGGTAGCCCAACGCGGGATTCCGGCGGGAAGGCGGGACTGTGGCGATCGAGAAGAACACCCGGCAGCTGGACGAGGGCATCGTCCAGGACTTCAGTTCGCGCATGAGCTACGCCTCCTACCTGCAGCTTCCCGTGCTGCTGAGCGCCCAGCAGCCCGTCAGCCAGCCCGTCCACCATGATGAGCTGCTGTTCATCATCCAACACCAGACCACCGAGCTCTGGTTCAAGCTGGTCCTGCACGAGCTGCGCAGCGCGGCCGGCTGGCTGCGCACGGACGAGCTTGGCGCCGCCCTCAAAGCCATCGCCCGGGTCAAGCACATCCAGAAGACGCTCACCGAGCAGTGGTCGGTCCTGGCCACGCTGACACCCACCGAGTATGCGCAGTTCCGCGGTTTCCTGGGCAGCTCCTCCGGTTTCCAGTCCAGCCAGTACCGGGCCGTGGAATTCATCCTGGGCAACAAGAACAGCAAGATGCTCCCCGTGTTCGACTCCGATCCCGAGGCGAAGGCCATGCTCGAGGAGCTGCTGCACGCCCCGAGCCTCTACGACGAATTCCTGGCCTACCTGCACCGCCAGGGCTTCGCGGTCCCGCCCACGCTGTTGGAGCGCGACGTCACCCAGGCCCACCAGTTCGAGCCGGCCCTGGTCCCCGTGTTCAAGCACATCTACGAACACGCCAAGGAAAACTGGGCAGCCTACGAGGCCTGCGAGGAACTCGTGGACCTGGAGGACAACTTCCAACTGTGGCGCTTCAGGCACCTTCGCACGGTCCAGCGGACCATCGGCATGAAGGGCGGAACGGGCGGCTCCACGGGGGCGGCCTTCCTGGAAAAGGCCCTCGAGTTGACCTTCTTCCCGGAACTCTTCGCGGTGCGCACCGAGATCGGAAAATGACCGCCCGGCAGCATGCAGCCGGTACCCCGGGCGCATTCCGGGCACTGATGAGCAGGCTCACAGCACCGCTTTCGACAACTTTGCCGGCCTGACGGTAAACTGGTCTGTGGATCCGGCTGCAGTCCGTGGCGGCTGGACCTGTTTTTGTGTGCGCCTGCCGCAGCGAAGACAACCCGGCAGCGAGGCGCTGAATCGGGAAACACGGCACAACTCTAGGAGTTCACGTGGCACTTGACGCCGCTGTAAAGCAGTCCATCATCAAGGAATACGCAACGTCTGAAGGCGACACCGGTTCGCCCGAGGTCCAGGTTGCTGTCCTGACCCAGCGGATCAAGGATCTGACTGAGCACATGAAGGAGCACAAGCACGACTTCCACACCCAGCGCGGTCTGCTGGCCATGGTTGGTCGTCGCAAGCGCATGCTTGGCTACCTGAAGAACACTGACATCGCCCGCTACCGTTCGCTCATCGAGCGCCTCGGCCTGCGCCGCTAGTCAGCTTTTAGGGGCGGCCCGATCCACTCGGACCGGGCCGCCTTCTTAGAAAACAACTACATCAGGAATCAACCGCATCGCGCATTCGCGGTCCTCGGTAGTGATCCCCGGGAGCAGCCTTCGGTGACGAAGGCACGGCCCGTGGGTCTCGATCGATGACCGGGTGTCGTACAGGCCAACAAAAGACGTGGCCTGGGTTGATGCGGCGGACTTCCGTCACACAGAAACGGAGGTGACTCTCAATGGAGGGTCCCGAAATCCAGTTCTCCGAAGCAATCATTGACAACGGCCGTTTCGGCAAGCGTGTCATCCGCTTCGAAACCGGCCGCCTTGCCAAGCAGGCAGCCGGCGCATCGATGGTCTACATCGACGAAGACACCGCACTCCTCTCGGCAACCACCGCGGGCAAGTCCCCGCGCGAAGGCTTCGACTTCTTCCCGCTGACGGTTGACGTCGAAGAGCGCATGTACGCCGCCGGCCGCATCCCGGGCTCGTTCTTCCGCCGCGAAGGCCGCCCGTCCACCGAGGCCATCCTGGCTTGCCGCCTCATGGACCGCCCGCTCCGCCCGGCCTTCGTGAAGGGCCTGCGCAACGAGGTCCAGATCGTGGTCACCGTGCTGTCGATCAACCCGGACGAGCTCTACGACGTTGTCGCCATCAACGCGTCCTCGATGTCCACCCAGCTGTCCGGCCTCCCGTTCTCCGGCCCGATCGGCGGCGTCCGCGTTGCCCTCATCGCCGACGAGCAGGGTTCGCAGTGGGTTGCCTTCCCGAAGCACTCCCAGCTTGAGAACGCCGTGTTCAACATGGTTGTGGCCGGCCGCATCGCCGGTGACGACGTCGCCATCATGATGGTTGAAGCCGAAGCAACGGACAACTCCTGGGCACTCATCAAGGAACAGGGCGCCACCGCCCCCACCGAAGAGGTCGTCTCCGAGGGCCTCGAGGCTGCCAAGCCGTTCATCAAGGCTCTGTGTGAAGCACAGGCTGACCTTGCTGCACGCGCCGCCAAGCCCACCGTTGAGTTCCCGGTGTTCCTGGACTACCAGGACGACACCTACGCAGCTGTTGAGGCCGCCGCCGCCGACAAGCTGGCTGCTGTCTTCCAGATCGCCGACAAGCAGGAGCGCGACAACGCTTCCGACGAGCTCAAGGACGAAGTCCTGGGCGCCCTTGCCGGACAGTTCGAAGGCCGCGAGAAGGAGCTGTCCGCAGCGTTCCGCTCGGTCACCAAGCACGTTGTGCGCCAGCGCATCCTCAAGGACCAGGTCCGCATCGACGGCCGTGGCCTGACGGACATCCGCCAGCTCACCGCCGAGGTCGAGGTTCTGCCCCGCGTTCACGGTTCTGCGATCTTCGAGCGCGGCGAAACCCAGATCATGGGTGTCACCACGCTGAACATGCTCAAGATGGAGCAGCAGATCGACTCCCTGTCGCCGGTAACGCGCAAGCGCTACATGCACAACTACAACTTCCCGCCGTACTCCACCGGTGAGACCGGCCGCGTCGGTTCCCCGAAGCGCCGCGAAATCGGCCACGGTGCACTCGCCGAGCGCGCCATCATGCCGGTGCTGCCGTCCCGCGAGGAATTCCCGTACGCCATCCGCCAGGTGTCTGAGGCTCTCAGCTCCAACGGTTCGACGTCGATGGGTTCCGTCTGCGCCTCCACGCTGTCGCTGCTCAATGCCGGTGTTCCGCTGAAGGCCGCCGTTGCAGGCATCGCCATGGGCCTGGTCTCCGACCAGGTTGACGGCCAGACCCGCTACGCAGCCCTGACCGACATCCTCGGCGCCGAAGACGCTTTCGGCGACATGGACTTCAAGGTTGCCGGTACCTCCGAGTTCGTCACGGCCATCCAGCTGGACACCAAGCTCGACGGCATCCCGGCTTCCGTGCTGGCAGCAGCACTGAAGCAGGCCCGCGAAGCACGCCTGCACATCCTCGAGGTCATCAACGCCGCGATCGACACCCCGGACGAGCTCTCCGAGTTCGCACCGCGCGTCATCGCGGTCAAGATCCCCGTTGACAAGATCGGCGAGGTCATCGGCCCCAAGGGCAAGATGATCAACCAGATCCAGGAAGACACGGGCGCGGACATCTCCATCGAAGATGACGGCACGGTCTACATCGGCGCCACCAACGGTCCGTCTGCCGACGCAGCACGCTCCGCCATCAACGCCATCGCCAACCCGCAGGTTCCGGAAATCGGCGAGCGCTACCTGGGTACGGTCGTCAAGACCACCACCTTCGGCGCCTTCATTTCCCTGACCCCGGGCAAGGACGGCCTTCTGCACATCTCCGAGCTGCGCAAGCTGGCCAACGGCAAGCGCGTGGACAACGTCGACGACGTCGTCGCTGTCGGCCAGAAGATCCAGGTCGAGATCACCAAGATCGACGACCGCGGCAAGCTCTCCCTCTCCCCGGTTGTGGCCGAAGAAGAGGGCGCTGAGTCCGAGGACGCTGCAGAGGAATCCGCAGAGTAGCCTGAACGCAGGCAGTACCCGGCGGGGCCGGTGGGCTTTGAGAACAAGCTCCACCGGCCCCTCCGGGCTTTAACACCAAGCACCAAAACCACCCGCCGTGCAATCGCGCCACTGGTACGATTGCAGGCAGATTTGGCCCGCCGAACGGGCTTCCGCAGAACCGAAAGGCCTTGATGACTGTCGTACCCTTGCCGCTGGAGCAGACTCTTCCCGGCGGCGAATTGATCCATGGTGCCGAGGGCGGCTCCGTAGTCCGTCGCTCGGTCCTTCCGGGCGGCGTACGGGTTCTCACCGAGGCCATGCCGGGGCAGCGTTCTGCCACCATCGGATTCTGGGTGGCCGTCGGATCCCGCGACGAAGCCGAAGGCCAGCACGGCTCCACGCACTTCCTGGAGCACCTGCTGTTCAAGGGCACCAAGCGGCGCACCGCCCTGGAGATCGCCTCCGCCTTTGACGAGGTGGGCGGCGAGTCCAACGCGGCCACTGCCAAGGAAAGCACCTGCTACTTCGCCCGCGTCCTGGACACCGATCTGCCCATGGCCATCGACGTCATTGCCGACATGATCACCGGCGCCGTGCTGGACCCGGCGGAGCTGGAGCAGGAACGCGACGTCATCCTCGAGGAAATCGCCATGGACAGCGACGACCCCACGGACGTCGCGCACGAGAACTTTGTTGCCGCGGTGCTCGGCAGCCACCCCCTGGCCCGGCCCATCGGTGGCACGCCGGCCGCCATCAAGGCCGTGCCCCGGGATTCCGTTTGGGAGCACTACCGGCGCTACTACCGCCCGGAGGAGCTGGTCATCACGGCGGCAGGCGGCCTTGACCACGACGTCGTGTGCGGTCTGGTGCTCGACGCCCTGCGGTCCGCCGGCTGGGAACTGGCCGAGGACGCCGCTCCGGTGGAGCGCCGCGCCACCCAGCGGGCGGAAATCACCGGCACAGCCGGTCTCCACGTGGTCAAGCGCCCTGTGGAACAGGCCAACATCATCATGGGCTGCCCCAGCATTGTGGCAACGGACAGCCAGCGCTTCGTCATGAGCGTCCTCAACGCCGTCCTGGGCGGCGGCATGTCCTCCAGGCTCTTCCAGGAAATCCGCGAAAAGCGCGGCCTCGTCTACTCCACCTACTCCTTCGCGTCCGCCTACGCCGATGCCGGCTACTTCGGCATGTACGCCGGCTGCACGCCGTCGAAGGTCAAGCAGGTCCTGGGGCTGCTCGGCGCCGAGCTGGACAAGCTCGCCACCGACGGCATCACCGACGAAGAGCTGCGCAAGGCCGTTGGCCAGCTGTGCGGCGGAATCGTCCTGGCACTCGAAGACACGGGCTCGCGGATGTCCCGGCTGGGCCGCGCGGAACTGGTATCCGGCGAATTCCAGGACATCGACGAGACCCTTGCCACGATCAAGGCCGTCACTGCCGAGCAGGTCCAGGAGCTGGCACGCGTGCTGGCCGCGGCGCCGCGCACCGTGACCGTAGTGGGGCCCTTCGAGGAAACCGAGACCTTCGGGCTCTGACGCACTGCCCGCGTAGGGCCTGCGGCCCGGGAGTCCCGGGGCGCAGACTCTGGACTTGCCCCGCCGCGGGCACGATGATGGTGCCCAGCGGACATTGGAGGCGCCATGGACTTTCCCTTGACGGGGCGCGCCGGGGATGCGTTGAAGGCTTTCATCGGCCAGTGGCGGGGCATCACTGAGCTCGCGGCCTCGCCGTGGGGCCCGGCCCGGACCGCAGACGCCGAGGCCAGCTTCACACGCGCCGCCGGCGGCTACGCCGTGGTGCAGAGCTACCGGCACAAAGAGCCGGACGGTTCGCACTTTGAGGGACATGGCATGTTCACCCTCGACCCCGGGCACGGGGAAACTCTCTGGTACTACGTGGACAGCATGGGCCGCCCGCCCGCGGCACCGTCACGCGGATCCTGGCATGAGGGCGTGCTGACCGTGGAGCGGCGCACCGCCTACGGGGTGGCCCGGCATGCCTTCCGTGTGGAGGACGGCGTCCTGATCCACACGGCCGAGCTCCGGCTCGAGGGGGCTTCCGTATTCAGCCCCTTGCTGAGCTCGGTGTTCCGCCGTGTCCAGGTGCCGGGCATTCAAGCGAGCTGACGGCACAGGGTCCTGGCACCCGGCATCCCGACAGTCAGGCGGCGAGCACCTCGACGTCGGCCGGCTTCCCGGCGTCGCGTCCGAAGACCAGTCGCTTGGTGGCGATCTTGTCGGTGAAGAAACGGTCGTGGCTGACCACCACCACGGCTCCGGGGAAGTGCAGCAGCGCCCGTTCCATGACCTGCGTGCTGGACAGGTCCAGGTGGTTGGTCGGCTCGTCCAGGAGCAGGACGGAGGCGCCGGAGAGCAGGCATTGTGCCAGTGCCACGCGCGCCCGCTGTCCGCCGGACAGGTTCCCGATCCGCTGCCTCAGATCGGCTTCGGAAAACTGGAACATGGCCAGGAAGCGGTTCACGGACTTCTTGGTGGCCGTGAGCGCCAGGCTGTCCGGCATGGCGTTGACCGCATGGGTGACGGTGTCGTTCTCGTCGAGCCCGGCAAGGATCTGGTTGTAGGAAACCACGCCGGCGCCCTTGGCCCAGACGACCTCGCCGGAATCGGCCGCTTCCTCCCCGGTCAGGGCCCGGAGCAGGGTGGACTTGCCGCTGCCGTTGGATCCGAGGACCACGATCCGGTTGCCGCGCCGGATTTCGAAGCTCAGCCCGCTGAACAGTGTCCTGCCGCCGTAGGACTTGCCCAGCGATTCCACCCGGCACAGCACGTCCTTGACGTGCAGGCCGCCGTAGATTTCGGTGATGATCTTGTCCACCGGGCGCGGCGCACGGGACTTCTTGATCTTGGCCAGCTGGTTCCCCAGGCCCTTGCCGGCGGCCTTGGCGGCTTCGCGCCGGTCGGAGATTCCCTCGGCCTCGAAGGCCAGGAGTTCGGACTCGTGCATGAACTGGCTTTCCAGGGTCTTGAGCCGGAACTGCTTGGCGGTCACGTACTCGCCGAAGTTGCCCGGGTACTCGTGAAGGTGGTAATTCTCCACCTCGATGATGCGGGTGACCACGGAATCCAGGAACTGCCGGTCGTGCGAGACGATGATCGCCGCGCCCTTGAAGGAAGGGAACCATCCTTCAAGCCATTCGACGCCGGCCACGTCCAGGTAGTTGGTGGGTTCATCCAGCAGCAGCACGTCCGGTGCCTCGAGCAGGATTTTGGCCAGGGCCGCACGGTTGCGCCAGCCGCCGGACAACGCGTCGATCGCGCAGCTGCGGTGCGCTTCGTTGAAGCCCAGGGTGGTGAGGACCTTCTCGATGCTCCGCTGGTAGTCCCAGCCGTCCAAGCGGTCCATGTCCTCGAACAGTCCTGACTGCCGGTGGATCAGCCGGTCGAGTTCGGCGGGGTCGGATGGATCCGCGGCGATGGCAGCATCGATGTCCGCCAGCTCGGCCTCGATGGCCTTGATGTGCGCAAACAGCCCGTCCAGGACCTCCAGGATGCTCGCGTCGCCGTCGAGCTCCGAGAACTGGGAGAAATAGCCCACCTTGGTGCCCAGCTCGAGGGTGACCGTCCCGGCGTCGGGCGCCACCTGGTCCAGGATCATCTTCAGGAGGGTGGACTTGCCGGAGCCGTTCTTGCCGATCAGGCCCACCCGGTCCCCGGATTCAAGCCGGAAAAACGCTTCGCGCAGAACCTGCACATTGTCGAAGCGGACGCTGACGTCGTGCAGCCGGATCAGGCTCATGGGGTGATGTCCTATCGAGGGGGAAGCGGCCCACGGTCTTGCGACGCCGTGCGGCCAGACTCGATTCTACCGGGAACCCGGCTGCGGCCCGGCGAGCGTCGAATGGGCGGTCTCCACGATCCGCGCCTGCGGAGACCCGATCAGCGCCGGGGCGGCCGGTGAGTTCCAGACCCTCTGCTGCAGGGCGGCGAGCAGCGCTGCAGCCTGTTCCCGGCGCTCGAAGTCCAGTTCCACCACCACGTATGCGGCGTCGTCCACGGGCCGGCCGATCCGGTACGCGAGGACCCCCGAGCCCGCCCGGTCCAGCGGATCCCGGTCAAAGGCCGCCTTCCACAAAGTGAAGTCCGTGATTGAGTGTTCAATCTGAAGCGTGTACATGGCTGGTCCTTTCATGGTCCGTACGGCGCCAGCCTAGGCACCTGGCCAGGGGTGGGGTATCCCAGAATTCTGGGGTACAGGGCGCGGCAGGCCCGGGGCATACTGGGACCATGGCAAGCTCGTGTGCGCTGAGCCGCAGCAGGGAGCGGATGGAGACGCTGTTCCAGTCCTCCGCCGATGGCCACGCCCTGCGCGTCGAGGCCCTCGAAGAGCTTCGCCTTACCCTCGGATTCAGTGCCTTCGTGTGGCCCCTCGCAGACCCGGAAACGGCAACGGGCGTCGCCCCCTTGGCCGAACTGCACTCAGCCCGCGATCTGCCGCTCCTGATCAAAGGCAAGTACGCCAGCACCGTGAACCGCTGGACGGCGTTGTCCCTGGCCGCAACACCGGTGGGCACGCTCAGGTCCAGCACAGCCGGCGGCGCGGCAGGCGCCGGCGGGCTGTGGGAAGACATGCTGCGGGGCCAGGGCGTGGGGGACGTTGCCTCGGTGGTCCATGCAGACCAATACGGCATCTGGTCCTGGCTGGACTTGTGGCGGGATGCCGGTGACGCGCCGTTCAGTGAATCCGAGACGGCGTTCCTAGCCTCCCTGGCGCCGGCCATGACACGCGGGTTGCGCCGCAGCTGCGCCCGGCAATTCCAGGCAGGGGCCGTGCCTGCAAAACCGGCACCACCGCAGGCCGACCTGGTGGTGGACGAAGATATGGGAGTCCTGGGGCAGACCGCCTCGGCCGGGGCGTGGCTCTCGCTTCTGCAGCGCGCGCCCGGACCCTATTCCGGCATTCCGGCGGAGGTATTCAACGTGGTGGGACAGCTCCTGGCGAAGGAGGCCAGGGTGGATCACCATGCCGCGGCAGCCCGTGTCCACATCGGTTCGGGACGGTGGGCCGCCCTCCGCGCCGCCCGGATGGACCGGCCGTGGAGCGCAGGCCACGATGCGGCGACGCCGCAGGCCCCGGCCATTGCAGTCACCATCCAGGAGTGCCTGCCGGCCGCACGGCTGGGGGTGTTTGTCCGCGCCTACGGGCTCACCCCGCGCGAACGCCAGGCCCTTGCCCTCCTGGCCGCTGGCCTCGAAAACGAGGCACTAGCCGGGCGCATGGGCATCGCCGGCTACACGGTGCAGGACCATTTCAAGGCGATCTTCGCCAAGACGGGCATGCGGAGCCGGGCCGGGGTTCTCGCACTGGCGCTCGGCGGCAGCGCTGCAGACGACGCCGCGTACGGCGGCTGAGACCGGCGCCGTCGGGCTCTGGTTATCCGCCGGCGAACGGCGGGAGGACGTCCACCACGTCTTCCGCGCCGAGAGGAGCGGTGCGGTCCCGGACGGCTATTTCGTTGCGCAGGAAGCTGCTGCGTGCGATGATCCGGGCCAGCGGGGGAGTGCCTTCCGGAGGCAGGGGGCGTTCGACGGCGAGCGCGGCTTCGAGGAGCGCTTCCAGGCTGCTGCCCTCGGGCAGGGCGTGGTGTTCTTCCTCGACACCTGCGGCGGCGCGTGCGGCAGCGAAGTAACGGACGAGCAAGGGTTCAGCCTCCGATTGCGCTCATGCTGCGGTCCGGCTGGACGAAGTCCGCGGCGCCGAGACCGGTGTGGTCCATGCCGTGTGCCTTGGGTTTGACCCACATGGCATCCTGCCAGCGTTCCGCGAGTTCGGCATCGCTGGCGCCCTGGCGCAGGAGGCCCAAGAGGTCGAATTCCTCGCGGGAAAACAGGCAACTCATGATCTTGCCCTCGGCGGTGATGCGGGTGCGGCGGCAGTCGGCGCAGAACGGCTCGGTGACCGAGGCGATGATGCCCACGGTTCCCAGCACCGGACCCGCGGCGTCCTGCGAGAGGGCGTCCCGGCGTCGGACCTCGAAGCGTTCGGCAGGGGCGCCGTCGCGTGCGCGGGGATCCGGGCTCAGCACGAAGTCGCGCGAGAGCAGTTCCCGGATTTCCGCTGCCGTGATCATGTTCCGGCGCGTCCAGCCATGGTCCGCGTCGAGCGGCATCTGTTCGATGAAGCGCAGCTCGTAGCCGCGGCCCAGGGCCCAGGCGAGGAGATCGGGGGACTCGGCGTCGTTGATGCCGCGCATCAGCACCGCGTTGAGCTTGACCGGTCCCAGCCCTGCCGCCCAGGCGGCGTCGACGCCGGCCAGCACCCTGTCCAGGAACGGGCGGCGGGTGAGCTTGGCGAACGTTTCCTCGTGGAGGGAATCGAGCGAGACGTTGATCCGGGTCAGCCCGGCGGCCTTGAGGGCGGCCGCCTTCTTGTCCAGGCCCACGCCGTTGGTGGTCATGGAGATGGGCAGTTCCGGGTGCTCGCCGCGGATGGCGGCGATGATGTCGATGAGGTCGGCCCGGACCAGCGGTTCGCCGCCGGTCAGCCGGAGCTCCCGCACGCCCAGGGCGTCGACGCCGATGCGGACGATCCGGACAATCTCCTCGGCTGTCATGACGGCCTGCTTGCTGAGCCACTCGAGCCCCTCCGCAGGCATGCAGTAGGTGCAGCGCAGGTTGCACTTGTCCGTCAGGGACAGGCGCATGTCGGTGGCGCGGCGGCCGTAGCGGTCCCAGAGGCCGGTGGGCGTGCCCGCGGGGCGGGGCGGAGGCGCGCCGGCAGCCGAGGCGTCGCCCGCGGCGGGCAACGGCATACCTAGCTGAACACTCATAAACTCAGGCTACGCCACCCCGTGCCCAAGCGTGATATCGGCCACTGGTCATTTCTGGATGCTTGGCGGCGCTTCCAGCAGGGCAGTCCCGCCGCCGGGCAGTTCTTACGGAATGCGTACGGTTGCCTCCGGGAGCCCGGTATCCGCTGCAGCGGGCCGTCCGCGAACCTATGCTGAAAGCGTGAACATCCAGCCTGCGCCAGCCGCGGCCGAACCCGGCAACCGCCGCATCCTGCTGGTCGAGGACGAGCAGACCATCGCTGACGTGGTGCGCGACTACCTGCTGCAGGCCGGCTTCCAAGTGGACGTGGCGGGGGACGGCTTCACGGCCCTCAGCCTGGCCGCCTCCCGGCAGCCGGACCTGGTGATCCTGGACCGGATGCTGCCGGGGCTCGATGGCGTGGAGGTCTGCCGCCGGCTCCGGCAGACCATGAGCGTCCCAGTCATCATGGTGACGGCCTTGGGCACCGAGGATGACCGGATCCTGGGCCTGGAAACCGGCGCCGACGATTACGTCACCAAGCCGTTCTCGCCCCGCGAACTGGTCCTCCGGGTCAAGTCCGTGCTGCGGCGCAGCATCCGCGAATTCAGCCCCGAACCGCCCGTGGAGATCGCCGGCTTTAAGCTGGACCCCGCTTCGAGGACGGTGACCCACCACGGTGCGCCGCTGGCCCTCACCGTCCGCGAATTCGATCTGCTGGCCTTCCTGCTGCGCCGCCCCAACCAGGTGTTCAGCCGCGAGGAACTGATCAAGGCCGTCTGGGGCTGGGACTTCGGCGACCTCTCCACCGTGACCGTGCACGTGCGCCGCCTGCGCGAGAAGATCGAGGACAACCCCACCACCCCCGAACTGATCAAGACCGTGTGGGGTGTCGGCTACCGCTTCGACGCCAAGGGTTCCGGCGCCCCGGGCCTCAACGCAAAGGACGGCGGGCATGCAAGGCGGTGAGCTGTTCACCATCCTCGCCTGGGTGCTGCTGTGGGCCGTGGCCATCGGCGTGCTCACCCTGCTCCTGCTGCGGGCCCTGCGCCGTGCCTCGATCCTGGTCCAGATCTGCCTGGTGGTGGTTGCCACCGTGGCGGTCCTCGTGGCCGGGATGGTCAGCGCGTTCAACGCCATGTTCATCTCCGCCCGGGACCTCGAAGTCATGTGGTACATCCTGGCCGTGGCCTCCGCGGTGGCGGTTGCGTTGTCCCTCATGCTCGGAGCCGGCGTGTCCCGCAACGCCGCCAGGCTGGTCGCGGCGGCACGCCGCCTAGGCCGGGGCGAGACCCTCGGCGGGGAGGCCGCAGGCCCCGGGATCCCGGGCAGGGACGCCCCGGCCATGACTTCCGAACTTGCCAAGCTCGCCCAGGAGCTCGAGGCGAGCAGCCGCAGCCTGGACGAATCCCGCCGCCGTGAGGCCGCCGTCGAGAAGGCCCGGCGCGAACTGGTCTCCTGGATTTCCCATGACCTGCGGACCCCGCTGGCCAGCATGCGGGCCATGGCCGAGGCCCTTGAGGACGGCATGGCCGCGGATGTGCCCGCCTACTACCGCAAGATCATCGGCCAGACAGAACAGATGGGCCTCATGGTCAACGACCTCCTGGAGCTCTCCAAGATCCAGGCCGGCACCCTGCGGCTGAGCTCCGAATCCCTGGACCTCTACGACCTTGTCAGCGACGCCCTCTCCGACCTCGCCCCCGTGGCCGCGCAGCGGGGCATCAGGCTCGACGGCGGCGGGGACCGGGAGTGCATGGCCGTTGCGGACGGCCCCAGCCTGGGCCGGGCCGTCCGCAACGTCCTGCTCAACGCCATCATTTACAGCCCGGACGGCAGCAGCGTCCACGTGGGCGTCGGACGCGACGGCGGGGACGCCGTCGTCGCGGTCCAGGACAGCTGCGGGGGCATCGAGGACGAGGATCTGCCGCACCTCTTCGAGACCGGCTGGCAGAAGGACCCGTCCCGCGGCGGCGCGGCCGGGCGTCCCGGCCCCAAGGGAGGCAGCGGTGTCCAGTACAGCGGTGCGGGCATCGGGCTCAGCATGGTGGCCGGGATCGTCCAGGCCCACGGCGGCAGGGTCACGGTACACAACGCCGACGGCGGATGCTGCTTCACGCTGCGGCTACCTGCGGGCCCCGGCGCAGGACAGATGCCGGGAGCGGCACACGACAGGCTCCAGGGAGGCTCAGCATGAAGACAAGCCAGTGGTGGGCGGCCTCCGGCGGGGTTGCTGCGGGCGCGGCGGGAGTGGCGGCCGGGGAACTCATCGCCGGCATCTGGAGTCCGCTCCTCTCACCCGTCACGGCGCTCGGCGGGGCCGTCATCGACGCCACTCCGCCACCCGTGAAGGATCTCGCCATCCAGCTCTTCGGCACCGCGGACAAGGCCGTGCTCATCATCTGCATCGCCTTGGTTGCTGCCGTCCTGGCGGCCGCCGCCGGTGTGCTGGAATACCGGCGGAAGGGGACCGGCCTGCTGCTGGCCGCCCTGGCCGGCGCGGCCGGTTTCGCCGCCGTGGTGACCCGGGCCCAGTCCACCCCCAACGCCGCCGTCGCCCCCGTCGCCGCCGCAGCGCTCACCATGGTCCTGCTGAGGGTGCTGTGTCGGCGCCTCGCCGCCTGGGCACCTGCCGCTGCGCCTTCCACGGCACCGGAACCAGCACCGGAACTGACGTCATCGGCCCGGCGCGGCTTCCTGCAGGCCGTCGCCGTGACCGGGCTCGCCGCCGCCGTTGCGGGGGGAGTGACCGCCGTGCTGCGCCGTGCCACCGTCGCCGCCGCGGACTTCCGCAGCGGGATGGCCCTGCCCTCGCCGTCTACGGCGCCCCAGCCCGTTCCCGCCGGGGCCGCACTGGGCGTGGACGGGCTCTCGCCTCTGATCACCCCCAACCCCGATTTCTACCGCATCGACACGGCCCTGACCATCCCGGCCATCAACCCGCCGGAGTGGACGCTCAAGGTCACCGGCATGGTGGACCGTGAGATCGAGATCGACTTCGCCACGCTCCTGGCCAAACCCATGACCGCCCGCCATATCACCATCGCCTGCGTCTCCAACGAGGTGGGCGGGAGCCTGATCGGCAACGCCCTCTGGCTCGGCTGGCCCGTCCGTGAACTGCTCGCCATGGCCGGGCCCAAGGCCGGGGCGGACATGGTCCTTTCCCGCAGCAGCGACGGCTGGACCGCCAGCACCCCGCTCGAGGCGCTGACGGACGGACGCGACGCCCTGCTGGCCGTCGGCATGAACGGCGACCCGTTGCCGCTCGAACACGGTTTCCCCGTCAGGATGGTGGTGCCCGGGCTGTACGGCTTCGTCTCCGCCACCAAGTGGCTGACGGAGCTGAAGGTCACCCGCTTCGCCGACGACATTGCCTACTGGACCCCGCGGGGCTGGAGCGACCACGGGCCCATCAAGACCCAGTCCAGGATCGACGTTCCACGGGCCGGGCGCACCGCCAAGGCCGGGACCGTGCAGTTCGGCGGCATCGCCTGGGCCCAGCACCGCGGCATCGAACGGGTCGACCTCCGCGTGAACCGCGGCCCCTGGCAGCGGGCCGTGCTCGCACCGGGGATCTCCCGGGACACCTGGTACCAGTGGCAACTGGGCATCGACCTCACCCCGGGGGAGTACGAGGTCCAGGTCCGTGCCACCGACGCCACGGGGACGCCCCAGCCCGAAACCCGGGCGCCCGTGGCCCCGGACGGCGCCACGGGATTCCACACCATCACCGTGCGGGTCGCCTGAGGCCCTACGCTGGGTACGCAACCCTGAAGCGACACAACTGGAGGAACGCCGTGCCCCGATCCGTGCTTGCCCACCGCGAGGCCGTGGTGGAGCTCCTCTCCGGCCTGCCCGAGGCCCGCGGCAGCGAACGGGTCCCCCTGCCCGAGGCACTGGGCAGGGCACTCGCCGTCGACGTCCATGCCCCGCTGGACCTGCCGCCCTTCCCGAACTCCCAGATGGACGGCTATGCCGTCCGATCCGCGGACATCCCCGACGGCGGCGCGGAGCTGCGCGTCGCGGCCCCCGTCCCCGCCGGTGCCGCCCCGGAGCCGCTGCAGCCCGGCGACGCCGCCCCCATCATGACCGGTGCCATGATCCCGGACGGCGCCGACGCCGTCGTACCCATCGAAAAGGCCCAGCCAAGCGCCTTCCCCGCCCCGGGGACCGATACCCGGGTCACGCTTCCTGCCACGGGCCCCGGCACCTTTGTCCGCGACGCCGGCAGCGACATCGCCCGCGGCGCCCTGGCCCTGGCCGCCGGAACCGTTCTCGGCCCGGCACAGCTGGGGCTCCTCGCCGCCTTGGGCCTGACCACAGCCGAGGTCCGCATGCCCCTCCGCGTGCTCCTGGTGACCACCGGCGACGAAGTCCTGGAGCCAGGACAGGAGCTCACGCCCGGAAAGATCTACGACTCGAACGGCATCCTGCTGGAGACCGCCATGCGCCAGGCCGGCCTGGAGATCCTGCGGACGGGAATCTCCGACGACGCCCCCGCCGCGCTGCTGCGGCTGCTGCGCGGAAACGCGGACTCGGTGGACCTCATCGTCACCACCGGCGGGGTGAGCAAGGGCGCCTATGAGGTGGTCCGCCAGGCCATGGACGGCCAGCCCGTCGAGTTCCTGTCGGTGGCCATGCAGCCGGGCGGGCCGCAGGGGATCGGAACCTTCGACGGTGTGCCGTTCCTCGGCTTCCCCGGCAACCCGGTGAGCTGCCTGGTGTCCTTCGAGATGTTCCTGCGCCCCGCGCTCGCCGCCGTCCTCGGGGCGCCGGCCCTTCGCCCTGCCCCGATCGCCCGGCTGGCGGAGCCCCTGGCCTCGCCGGCCGGCAAGCACCAGGTCCGGCGCGGAACCCTGCAGGCCGGCGGCACCGTCCGGCTGGTCGGCGGCGCAGGATCGCACCTGGTGCACGCCCTGGCGCTGTCCGATGTGCTGGTCCAGGTGCCCGCCGACGTCACGGAACTCCCTGCCGGGGCCGAAGTGGAAGTATGGATGCTGTGAACGACACTGAAAACGCCGGCCGGAGCTCCACCGGCGGATTAACCCACCTGCGCCAGGACGGCACCGCCCAGATGGTGGATGTCTCCGAAAAGGCCGTGACCACCCGCGAAGCCACCGCCACCGCCACGGTGCGCAGCACCGCCGAGGTGCTGGCCCTGCTCGGAGCAGGCGAACTGCCCAAGGGCGACGCCCTGGCCGTGGCCCGCGTTGCCGGCATCATGGCCGCCAAGAAGACTCCCGAGCTGATCCCCCTCTGCCACCCGCTGCCCATCTCGAAAGTCACCGTGGACTTCGAACTCGGTGCGGATTCCGTGGCGGTGCTGGCCACCGTCAAGACCCGCGGCGTGACCGGCGTCGAGATGGAGGCGCTGACCGCAGCCTCCGTTGCCGCCCTGAGCGTCTACGACATGATCAAGGCCGTGGACAAGCACGCCGTCCTGACGGACATCCACGTCCTCGCCAAGAGCGGCGGCAAGAGCGGCGACTGGCGCCTCGGCGAGGTCCCCGGTGCGACCCCCGGCGAGGTCCTCGGCGAAGGAGGCCAGGCATGAGCGGCTGCGAGCCCCACCACGGCCCGCGCAAGGCCGGCGTCGTGATCGCCTCCAACCGGGCCGCCGCCGGCATCTACGAGGACCGGAGCGGGCCCGTCATCCTGGACTGGCTTGCAGAGCACGGCTACGACACCTTCCCGGCCATGGTGGTGCCGGACGGCGAACCTGTCGGCGCCGCCCTGCGCGCCCTGCTGAGCCAGGAACCGTCCGTCATCATCACCAGCGGAGGCACGGGACTGAGCCCGGACGACCAGACCCCGGAAATGACTCTGCCCCTGCTGGACCGGGAAATACCCGGCATCATGGAGGGCATCCGCCGCGCCGGCGCCGCCAAGACACCCCTGGCCATGCTCAGCCGCGGCCATGCCGGCGCCGCCGGCAAGACATTCATCATCAACCTGCCGGGCTCCCCGAAAGGCGTCATGGACGGCCTGGCCGTGCTGGACCCGGTGATCGGGCACCTGTGCGATCAACTGGAAGGAAGCCATGAGCACTGAAACCGACTTCGAAGTAGTCAGCGCCGTCCTCAGCCCGGAGCCCATCTCCGTGGACCAGGCGATCGCCGCCGTGGAATCGGACACCGCCGGTGCCGTGGTCAGCTTCAGCGGCGTGGTCCGCAACCACGACGACGGCAAGGCCGTGGACCGGCTGAGCTACAGTGCCCACCCCACGGCACACCGCACCATGGCCGAGGTCGTGGCGCAGCTCGTGGCCGAGCACTCCGGCGAGGCCCAGCAGCCCGTGCGCATCTGGGCCGCCCACCGCATCGGCATGCTGGAGATCGGCGACCCAGCGCTCGTGTGCGCCGTCTCGGCAGCCCACCGCGGCCAGGCCTTTGCCGTGTGCTCTGAGCTGGTGGACCGGATCAAGGCGCAGGTGCCCATCTGGAAGGAACAGTTCTTCAGCGACGGCACCGTGGAATGGGTTGGCGCAGGGGAGTAGCCCGCCGGCGGCACGTGGGGCCTGTAACGCCCGGCGCCCGGTTCCAGCCGGGGCATTGCCCGGCGGTAGGGTTAACGGCATGACCGAACAACTTGCTGTCGCCGTACTGGGCGCCCACGGGCGCATGGGAATAGAAGCCGTCAAAGCCGTTGAAGCTGCCGCGGACATGAAGCTCGTGGCAGCCCTGGGCCGCGGCGATTCCCTGGACGCCCTCGTCGACGCCGGTGCCAAGTACGTTGTGGACCTGACCGTCCCGGACAGCACCGAGGCCAACATCCGTTTCGCCGTCGAACACGGCATGCATGCCGTGGTCGGCACCACCGGCTGGGATGCCGGGCGGCTGGCCGCACTGCGCGCCCTCCTCGCAGAGAACCCGGGCACGGGCGTGCTGATCGCCCCCAACTTCGCCCTCGGATCGGTGCTGGCCTCGGCCTTTGCCGCCAAAGCCTCCCAGTACTTCGAGTCGGTGGAAATCATCGAGCTGCACCACCCCAACAAGGTGGACGCGCCGTCGGGCACTGCCGTCCGCACCGCCCAGCTCATTGCCGCAGCGCGCAACGAAGCCGGCGTCCCGGCCAGCCCCGACGCCACTGAAACCGCCCTCGACGGCGCCCGCGGCTGCGACGTTGACGGCGTCCGCGTCCACAGCGTCCGCCTGCGCGGGCTGGTGGCCCACCAGGAGGTCCTCCTCGGCGGCCCCGGCGAGCAGCTGACGTTCCGCCACGACTCCTACGACCGCGCCTCCTTCATGCCCGGCGTGCTGCTGGGCCTGCGCAAGGTGGCGGAGCACCCCGGTCTCACGGTCGGCCTCGACGGCTACCTGGATCTGGGGCTCTGATGGGCACCTTGTGGGCCGGGTTCAAGAAGAACCGCACCAAGATCTGGGTCGGCGCCGTCACGCTGCTGCTGGTGCTCTACCTGGTGGTGTCCTTCCAGCGCTCCATTCTGCTGCTGGGCGATGCCAACCTGGTGGCCAAGGGCATCGGCGCGGCCTACCTGGTGCTGCCCCTCGTGGGGGCCTGGGCGCTCATCCGGGAACTGCTGTTCGGCGCTCGCACCGAGCAGATGGCCAAGGTGCTTGAGGCCGAAGGCGGCCTGCCTGAGGACACGCTTCCCCGGACACCGGCCGGACGCATCGTCCGGGCCGCCGCCGACGCCGAGTTCGACAAATACCGGGCCGAGGCCGAGGCCGCGCCGGAGGACTGGCGGTCCTGGTTCCGCCTCAGCTGCGCCTACGACGCCTCCGGTGACCGCAAGCGGGCCCGTGCGTCCATGCGCGACGCCGCCAAGCTGTTCCGCGCTCAGCCCACCGCTGCCGGGCGGTAGCGCCCCAGCCGGAAGGCCTGGTGCCCCAGCCACTCGAGCGGTCCGCGCCGGCGCAGCAGCCCAAATAGCACGCCGATGCCCGCGGCCGTGATGGCCTGCGCCCAGTACATGCCCTCATCGGTCCATCCCGCGGGCAGGCCCCGCTCGTGGAATCCTGACACCACCCAAACATGGGCCGAGTACAGGGACAGCGTCATGGCCCCCGGCCCGCTGAGCGGGAGCAGGATATTGAGCTTCAGCAGCCCGCCGATCCTGCCAAGCAGCAGGCACAGCCCGACGACGGCGGCTGCCGTTCCCGAGGTATGCAGCAGGTCCAGCGTGGTTCCGGAGTGCGGCGCTGCCGTGGCGAGCCACCACCAGGAATCCGTCTGCTGCACGCCCGTCAAGTTCACCTGGAGGAGGCTGTCCAGGCGGGAATCCTGGCCGGGAATCGACATCAGGGCCGCCTTGCCGCCCCAACTGTCCATGGCCACGACGCCCAGCAGCTTGGCCGCCACGGCCACCACCGTGCCGCAGCCCAGCAGCAACAGCTGCACGGCAGCCGTGTGGAGCGCCAGCCGCCCGATGGCCAGCCCGATCAGCAGGTACGTCATCCACTGCAACACCGGGTAGTAGCCCGTGAAGAAGAGGTCCGCCAGCAGCGCGCCCGGGGTTTCCAGGTCGTCCGTGCCCGGGTTGTGGCCCAGCTGCAGCGGCGGACTGGCGGCCAGCAGCCAGGGCCGGACGAGGTAGGCCAGTACCGGGGAGAGCAGCAGCCAGCCGCCGGCCCAGGCGCACAGGGCCTTCGCGGGCAGCCCCAGGAACGGCAGCATGCACAGGAACAGCACGGCGTAGTGGACCAGGATCACGGCGATGTTCACCTCCAACCCGCCGAGCATCAGGCCGACCACGGCGATCACCAGCGCCCTCAGCGCGATGCCGCGCCGGGACGCCCATAGCTCCTGCCCCTGCCTTGGACTCTCCTTGCCCGTGGCCAGGGCCAGTCCGATTCCGGCGAGGACGGCGAACAGCGCCGCTGAACGGCCGGAAAACACCAGGCCAACCCAGGTGGGCGTCAAATGTGCGTCTGCCCCGAACGTCGGCATCAGGTGCGTTGCCATCATGCCGAGCAGGGCGGCGCCCCTGGCGGCGTCGATTCCGGACAGCCGTGGGGAGGCAGCGCCGTTCCTTGGCGCTCGCCGCGGCGGCGCCGTGTCACGGGACGTCATGGGCTGATCGTCTCACGGCCGGGCCGCCCGACGGCGGTAAATTTGTCCCATGGATTCCGTTGAGGCCCGCTGGGCCGGAGCTTTCAAGATCGTCACCGACGCCGAGGGGTGGCAGCATTTCCGCCGCCTGGACCCGGCGTTGTTCATTTCCCCGGCCACCGACGGGCTCGAGGACCGGGCGCGTATGGCTGCCGGGATCCGGGCCACCTGGACGGCCTCGTCCGGCAAGCTCGTGGTGGAAGCCGAAGGCTCCGAGGACAGCTCGCCCTTCGACGTGCTGGTCAACGGCAGGCTCGCCCACAGGGTGCCGGCAGCGGGCCGTGTCAGCCACGAACTTGACCTGGGCGTGCTCTCCGCGGGCTCCACGGTCCAGCTCTGGCTGCCCCAGTTTGGCCGGCTGAAGGTGCTCGAAGTCTCGCTCAAGGGCGAAGGCGTCGCCGCGGTCTCCGAGTCCGGCAAGCGCTGGCTCACATACGGCAGCTCCATCACGCACTGCCAGCAGGCCGACGGGCCCTCCGAAACCTGGCCCTCGCTGGTGGCCCGGCAATACGGCTGGCAGCTGTACTCGCTCGGATTCGCCGGGGAGTGCCAGCTGGACCCTGCCGCGGAAAGCACCATCGAGCAGCTCCCGGCGGACTTCATCTCGCTGTGCCTGGGCATCAACTCCTACAACGCCGCAGTGTTCTCCGAACGCAGCTACGCCAGCCAGGTCCTGGGCTTCATCGCCAACATCCGGAAGGCGCATCCCAAAGTGCCCATCGCCGTGATCACGCCGATGCTCTCGCTGCCGCGCGAGGAGACGCCCAACGCCGTGGGCTGGACCCTTCGCCAGTACAGGGCGGCGACGGCGGACGTGGTCCGGGTCCTGCGTGACCGCGGCGACACCCGCATCCAGTGCCTGGACGGCGAATCCGTGTTCAGCCCGGCGGAGTCGGCGACGCTCATGCCGGACACCTTGCATCCGGACGCCGCCGGCTACCGGCTCATGGCCACGAGGCTGGGGGCGCAGCTGGCCGCCGTGGCGAACGCGCGGTACTGAGCTCCTTCCGACCGGCGCCCGCGTCCCGGGGGCGCTTCTTGTTTTCGAATATATGTTCGAATAGCATGGCTGCATGAACGATGCTTCGAAACAGCCGTCGCTGCAGCCCCGGGGGCCTGACGGGCCCATGAAGGCCATGAGCCCGGGCGTGGTCGATTTCCTGTTCAGGAGGCTCGTTGCCGGCGAACCGCCGGAAGACGTGCAGTGGCGGCGCGAGGGGATTCTTCTCGGCGAACAGCCTCCTGGCGCCGAACTGGCCCGGCGGCTGACGGAAACGGACCTCGACGCCCTGACGCCCGCCGAGCTCTTCGACTACGTCCGTGCGGCCCAGCGGCTCGCCGCCTGGGCCGGGCAGCTGCGCGAGCAGGCGGTGAACCTCTACTGCGGGCCCGGTGCGGCTGCGGGGTCCGCCGAAGGAATCATGCCGGCCGGGGGAGCGGGGCCCGCATAGGATGGCTGGATGACTGCCGAGCCGCCTCACGCATCAAGCACGATTTCCGGCCCCGGGGCGGACCTTCCCGCCACCCCGGGAGTTTCACCGACCCTGACGGTCAGTGCCGTCCAGTATGAGGCCGTCGCCGGTGACATCCCCGCCAACGCCGCCGCGCACATGCGGCTCATTGAAGACGCCCACTCCCATGGAGCCCGCCTGGTGGTCTTCCCCGAGCTGTCCCTGCTTGGCTATGAACTCGGGCCGCTGAGGGCGGATCCGGCCGGGGAAGCGGGCGGGCAATCGCCATGGCTCCGGCAGGAGGATCCCAGCTTGGCCGGCCTCCGGGAGATCTGCCGCCGCACGGGCATCACCACGGTGGCCGGAGCGGCCTGGCGCGATCCGGACGGGACCCCGCGCCTTGCCTCCTTGATCGTCGCTCCGGGCGGGGAAGTGCGGGCAGTCCACAAGACGCACCTCCACGGACCCGAACGTGAACTATTCGTCCCGGGAACCGGGCCGGGATACCTTGCGGTTGACGGCTGGAAGGTTGCGCTGGCCGTGTGCGCCGACGCGGCCCACCCTTCGCACGCGGCAATGGCCGCCGACGCCGGTGCGGACGTCTATGCGGTCTCCGCCCTTTACGCCGAGGGTGAGGAGACCCGCCTGGGACTGCACTTGGGCGCCCGCGCCATGGACAACCGCATGTTCAGCATCCTGGCGAACCTCGGCGGCACCACGCCGCTGGGGGAGTCGTGCGGCCTCAGCGGAGCCTGGGGGCCGGATGGCCGGCAGCTCGCCCAGGCGTCCGGCACGCGTACGGCGATGGCCACCGCCACGCTCCAGCAGTCCAGCCTGGTGCCGTTTCGCACGACGTTGACGGCCATCGCCCCGCCGTCATTCTCCTAACGAGGCCGTGACAGGGTAACGTTTTTGCTATGTCTGACTCTCGCTCGAGCGTTCCTGCGCTCGGTACCCTCCTGACCGCCATGGTCACGCCTTTCACCAAGGACGGCGACGTGGACTACCGGCAGGCGGCAGAACTCGCGGGCAAGCTCGTGGACGACGGCTGCGACGGCCTCGTGGTGACGGGCACCACGGGAGAAACCTCCACCCTCACCGACGAGGAAAACCTCGGCATGTTCCGTGCCGTGAAGGAAGCCGTGGGGGACCGGGCCGCCATCATCGCCGGCACGGGAACCAACGACACCGCCCACTCGATCCACCTTTCCCAGGAAGCGGCCAAGCTGGGCGTCGACGCTCTCCTGATCGTTACCCCCTACTACAACAAGCCGAGCCAGGCAGGCGTCCGCGCCCACTTCGAGGCCATCGCCTCCGCCACCGATCTGCCGGTCATGCTCTACGACATCCCGGGACGCTCCGGCATCCAGATCGCCCCGGAAACCATGATCGGCCTGGCCGCCCACCCCAACATCGTCGCGGTCAAGGACGCCAAGGCAGATTTCGCCGCCGCGACCCGGGTCATGGCCGAAACCGATCTCCTGTTCTACTCCGGCGACGACGGCCTGACCCTGCAGTGGATGGCCATCGGCGCCGTCGGCCTGATCGGCGTCACCACGCACGTGGCCACCCGCCGGTTCCGCGAACTGGTCGATGCCGTCAATGCCAACGACCTCGCCACGGCCCGCAGGATCAACTTCGAACTCGAACCCGTGGTCCGTGCCACCATGGCCCGGGTCCAAGGCGCCGTGGCCGCCAAACAGATTCTTAAATGGCAGGGAGTCCTGCCCAACTCGATTGTCCGCTTGCCCCTCGTGGAGCCGGACGCCGTCGAGATCGCAATCATCCGCGAGGATTTGGCAGGAGCCGGAATGGACTTCACCGTCTAGATCGACCCGCCGGAAAGTAGCCACACCATGACCCAAACCGCCCTTCCCGGACTCGCAACACCGCCGAAACTGCCCAAGGGCACCCTTCGGATCGTGCCGCTCGGTGGACTGGGAGAGATCGGCCGCAACATGGCCGTCTTCGAGATCGACGGCAAACTGCTCGTCGTGGACTGCGGCGTGCTCTTCCCCGAAGAGACGCAGCCCGGCGTCGACCTCATCCTGCCCGATTTCTCCTACATCGAGGACCGGCTGGACGACGTCGTCGCCATTGTGCTGACCCACGGCCACGAGGACCACATCGGCGCCGTTCCCTACCTGCTGCGCCTGCGCCCTGACCTGCCCCTGGTGGGTTCGCAGCTGACGCTTGCCCTCGTCGAGGCCAAGCTCCAGGAACACCGGATCAAGCCGTACACCCTGACCGTGGCCGAGCACCAGGTGGAACAGTTCGGGCCCTTCGAATGCGAATTCGTGGCCGTGAACCACTCCATCCCGGACGCCTTGGCGGTCTTCATCCGCACCGCCGGCGGCAACGTCCTGCACACGGGCGACTTCAAGATGGACCAGCTTCCCCTTGACGGCCGCATCACGGACCTCCGCCACTTCGCCAAGCTCGGCGAGGAAGGCGTGGACCTGTTCATGGCCGACTCCACCAACGCGGATGTGCCCGGCTTCACCACCGCCGAGAAGGAGATAGGCCCCACCCTGGAGCGCCTGTTCGGGGAGGCCCGGAAGCGCATCATCGTGGCGTCCTTCTCCTCGCATGTGCACCGCGTGCAGCAGGTCCTCAACGCCGCCGCCAAGCACAAGCGCAACGTCGCCTTCGTCGGCCGCTCCATGGTCCGCAACATGGCCATCGCGGCCAAGCTTGGCTACCTCGATGTGCCGCCGGGAATCCTGGTGGACATCAAGAACATCGACAACCTGCCGGACCACAAGGTGGTCCTGATGTCCACGGGTTCCCAGGGCGAGCCCATGGCGGCATTGTCGCGCATGGCCAGCGGCGACCACCGCGTGGTCGTCGGCAAGGGCGACACCGTGATCCTGGCCTCGAGCCTGATCCCGGGCAACGAGAACGCCGTGTTCCGCATCATCAACGGCCTGCTCAAGCTCGGCGCCGACGTGGTGCACAAGGGCACGGCCAAGGTGCATGTCTCCGGCCACGCCGCCGCAGGGGAACTGCTCTACTGCTACAACATCCTCAAGCCGCTCAACGCCATGCCGGTGCACGGGGAAACCCGGCACCTCATCGCCAACGGCAAGATCGCCGAGGAATCCGGCCTCCCCACGGACCGGGTCATCCTCAGCGACAACGGCACCGTCATCGACCTCAGGGACCACAAAGCCCTGGTCGTGGGACAGGTCGAGGTGGGCTTCGTCTACGTGGACGGCTCCAGCGTGGGCGAAATCACCGACGCCGACCTCAAGGACCGCCGGGTGCTCGGCGATGAGGGCTTCATCTCCATCATCACGGTCATCAACCGCGCCACCGGCAAGGTTGTTTCGGGGCCCGAGATCCACGCCCGCGGCGTGGCCGAGGACGATTCGGTGTTCGACGAGATCATCCCCAAGATCAACGCCGCGCTCGAAGACGCCGTCCTGAACCACTCCGACCACACGAACCACCAGCTGCAGCAGGTGGTCCGGCGCGTGATCGGAACCTGGGTGAACCGCAAGCTGCGCCGCCGCCCCATGATCATCCCGGTGGTCCTGGAAGCATAGGCCGCGGGGCTCCAGCCCCCAACAGTTGCCACGGATGGCCCGGTTCCCAGGAACCGGGCCATCCGGCGTTTTAGGGCCGGCCGGGCAACATGGATGCCCTCGGGAGGCGGAAATCCGCGGATCTGCCGGCGTCCTGCGGTAGCGTGGCCGGTATGGCGACCCGTACTTCCTCCGCGCCTAGAGGCAGCTCCAGCAGTAAGTCCGGCGGCACAGGCCGGGGCGCAGCCACAGCCAAAACGGGCACGGCCCGCACCAGGCAACTGCCCGCCGTCGAACCCCACCAGCCCTTCCCCGTGCGCGCCCTCAGCTGGGCCTGGCAGGGAATCGGCCACATGGTGGGGGCCGGGATCCGCCGCATCGGCTACGACGTCAGCGACCTCGACCCGGCGGACCGACGCGACGGCGCCGCCTTGTTCAACCTGGTGCTGGGCATCTTCATCGCCACGTTCGCGTGGTGGGGTTTCACCGGCTGGCTCCCGGATGCCGTGTACAGCATCGTCAACGGAACCTTCGGCTGGATGTCGCTGCTGCTTCCGCTCATGCTCTTCGTCTGCGCCTTCCGGCTCTTCCGGCAGCCGCAGGACGGCCGCGGCAACAACCGGGTGGGCATCGGCTTCCTGATCATGACGATTGCCGGCAGCGGCCTGGCACACATCATCGGCGGACAGCCCACGGTCGCCGAAGGCTTCGACGGGCTCCGGCGTGCCGGCGGCATGCTCGGATTCCTGGCGGCCTCGCCCCTGGCCGCCATCCATGCGGCCGTCCCGGTCATCGCCTACGGGGTCCTGGCCGTTGTCTCGCTCCTGATCGTCACCGCAACGCCGTTCACGGCCATCCCCGGCCGGATCCGCGGCGCCTACGAGCACCTCATGGGCCTGGACCTCGCCGACCGGGCGCCCGAGGACGACGGACACGACCGCAGCTACCTCTACGAAAGCGATGCCGCCAAGCCGAAGCGGAAGAAACGCATGCGCTTCTTCGGCAAGGACCACGACGACGACGCCGGCCTCGAGGGCTATGTGGGGGACGAGCCGTTCGAGCACGCCATCGTCGACGACGACGAGAAGGAGGCCCCGCGGGCATCGGCGCCCCGTGTGCCGCCCGGTGTCCGCCGCCCCACTCCGGCCGAGATCGCCGTCGAGAAGATCAAGGCGGCCCAGGGCCTGGGCGCCGGCACCGCCGGCCACTCCTCCCCGGACCACTCCATGGAGCACCCCACCGAGGCCATCCCCCTGGTCATTCCCGGGCAGGCCGCCCCCGTCCCCGCCAGGCCGGCGGCCCCGCCGATGCCGCCCACGCCCATCCCGCAGCGCACCGAACAGCTCTCGCTCGCCGGTGACATCACCTACACGCTCCCGGCGTCCGAATTCCTGACGCCCGGGTCCATCCCCAAGGAGCGCACGGAGGCGAACGACGCCATCGTGGCGGCACTGACGGACACCCTGGTCCAGTTCAACGTTGACGCCGCCGTCACGGGCTTCAGCCGCGGCCCCACCGTCACGCGCTACGAGATCGAGCTGTCCCCGGGCACCAAGGTGGAGCGCGTCACGGCGCTGTCCAAGAACATCTCCTACGCGGTCGCCTCCAGTGATGTCCGCATCCTCAGCCCCATCCCCGGCAAGTCGGCCATCGGCATCGAGATCCCCAACACGGACCGCGAAACCGTCTCGCTGGGCGATGTCCTGCGCAGCCAGAACGCCCGGCGGACCGACCACCCCATGGTCATGGGCGTGGGCAAGGACGTGGAGGGCGGCTACGTGGTGGCCAACCTGGCCAAGATGCCGCACCTGCTCGTGGCCGGTGCCACCGGCGCGGGCAAGTCGTCCTTCGTGAACTCCATGATCACCTCCATCCTGATGCGCGCCACCCCGGACGAGGTCCGCATGGTCATGGTGGACCCCAAGCGCGTGGAACTCACCGCGTACGAGGGCGTCCCGCACCTCATCACGCCCATCATCACCAACCCCAAGAAAGCCGCCGAGGCCCTGCAGTGGGTGGTCCGTGAAATGGACGCCCGCTACGACGACCTCGCCAACTACGGCTACAAGCACATCGACGACTTCAACAAGGCCGTCCGTGCGGGCAAAGTCACGCCCCCCGTCGATTCCAAGCGCGTCATCAGGCCGTACCCGTACCTTCTGGTGATCGTGGACGAGCTCGCCGACCTCATGATGGTGGCCCCACGCGACGTCGAAGACTCCATCGTGCGCATCACCCAGCTGGCCCGTGCCGCCGGCATCCACCTGGTGCTGGCCACGCAGCGCCCGTCCGTGGACGTCGTCACCGGCCTCATCAAGGCCAATGTGCCCTCCCGCATGGCGTTCGCCACATCCTCCGTGACGGACTCCCGCGTGGTCCTGGACCAGCCGGGCGCCGAAAAGCTCATCGGCCAGGGCGACGCCCTCTTCCTGCCCATGGGCGCCTCCAAGGCCATGCGCGTGCAGGGTGCCTGGGTCACCGAATCCGAAATCCACCGCGTAGTGGAACACGTCAAGGGCCAGCTGCAGGCCGTCTACCGCGAGGACGTCGCCCCCGAGGCGCAGAAGAAGCAGATCGACGACGACATCGGGGACGACCTCGAGGTCCTGCTGCAGGCCACCGAACTCGTGGTCACCACGCAGTTCGGCTCCACCTCGATGCTGCAGCGCAAGCTGCGGGTCGGTTTCGCGAAGGCCGGCCGGCTCATGGACCTGCTTGAGTCCCGCGGCGTGGTGGGTCCCTCCGAAGGCTCCAAGGCCCGCGATGTCCTGGTGAAGCCGGACGACCTCGCCCCGGTCCTTGCCGCCATGAAGGGCCAGGACGCCCCGGCAACACCTGACGCCCACACTGCGGCGCTGAGCGACAACGCCAATGCGAACATCGCCGTCGGGGGCTATGCGGAAGACCTCGTCGCCAACGACCTCGAGGCCCGGAAGCAGGCCGTGGAATACTACGACGGCGCGGACGGCACCGACGAGGACGACGACGGCGAGGACGCCTGGTCGCTCACCGGGAGGTAGCGCAGGGGACCGCCGTCCCCGGTAACGGGCGCCCGGGTAACGGGCGCTGGGGCGGTAGCCTAGAGGGGTGACTAAAACCGAGGGTGACAACGCCCGTTCCAGCAGCTCCGACGTCTGGAACCTGCCCAATATCCTCACGATGCTCCGCATCGCCTTGGTCCCCTTCTTCGTCTGGTTCCTGCTCGCCGACGACGGCCGGCACGGGCTGTGGCGCTGGGCCGCGGTGCTTGCCTTCGCGGTGGCCATCTACACCGACAAACTCGATGGCGACATCGCCCGCAGCCGCGGACTGGTCACCAACTTCGGCAAGATCGCCGACCCCATCGCCGACAAACTGCTGATCGGCTCGGCCCTGGTGATGCTGTCCGTGCTCGGCGAACTGCCGTGGTGGATCACCATCGTCATCCTGGTCCGCGAATGGGGCATCACGGCGCTGCGCTTCGTGGTCATCCGCTACGGGGTCATGCCGGCCTCGCGCGGCGGCAAGCTCAAGACCGTGGTGCAGACCATTGCCATCTTCCTCTACATCCTGCCCGTGAAATCCTTCGCCCCCTGGCTGGGCGACATCGCGTTCTGGGTCATGATCGTGGCACTGGCCATCACCGTCTGGACCGGCGTCGAATACGTCGTCCAGGCACTCCGGCTCCGGGCTGCGGGCCGGCGCGCATGAGCCGCACCACCGCCGAAACGGCGGCCTCCGCCGTCGCGCTGGCCATTTCCCGGGGCTTGACCGTGGCCACCGCCGAATCGCTGACCGCGGGCCTCGTCGCAGCGACCCTCGCCGATACGCCGGGGGCGTCCGGCATGCTGCAGGGTGGCGTGGTGGCCTACCAGAATTCAGTCAAGGCCAGCGTCCTCGGGGTTTCGGCCGAACTGCTCGACGCCGCGGGCTCGGTGGACGGCGACGTTGCCGCCGCGATGGCCGACGGCGCCCGGCGCGCCTGCGGGGCCGACGTCGGGGTGTCCACCACCGGGGTCGCCGGACCCGAGCCGCACGACGGCAAAGCGGTCGGCACCGTTTTCATCGGGATTGCGACGGAACAGGGCTCGACGTCGTTCGGCTACAGCCTCGCGGGGGAGCGGCCCGCCATCCGGGAACAGGCCTGCACAGCCGCCCTTGAACGGCTGCTCGAGGCGCTGGAAAGGCCCAGTTACCACTCGTAAAGTTGCCGGGGAACAAAAACTGATTCCCAATAGTTGTGTCATTGTGTCGCTTCGGAATGTCCGGGGCGCCTAGGATGTAGAAAACCAAGCGGTCCTTCCCGGGACCGGATGAATGAGGAGCAAGGCGATACAGATGGTTAAGCAGCCCGTATCCGTGAACGGCGTTGTCCGCTGGAAGGATGTGGGCTTGGCCGAAAAGGCACAGAGCGAACAGAAGGAGCGCAAAATGGTTGTACTACGCCACGAAATCGGTGATGTACTGCGCGATGTCCGCCAGCGTCAAGGCCGTACACTCCGCGAAGTCTCGCACAGCGCACGCGTCTCCCTTGGCTACCTGAGCGAAGTTGAACGCGGCCAGAAGGAAGCCTCCTCGGAGCTCCTGTCCTCGATCTGCTCCGCACTGGACGTCCCGTTGTCCAGCATGCTCCGCGAAGTCAGCGACCGCGTTGCGGTGGCTGAGGGCGTGGCGGTTCCGGACACTGTCCCGCAGGAATTCGCGCAGCGCTACGGCCGCGACATGGACCTGAGCGAGGATTTCACGCAGGGCATGCTCTCCGGCGCCCGGTAAGCAGACTCCACCAAACTTCACACAAGGAAAGCCCCGGCCGATGGCCGGGGCTTCCTGCGTTTCGGGGGAGCGTCTGCGTGTGCGGGGCGCTCAGTCCTTGGCGGTCGGTTCGCCGTACGTGGCGTTGAGCCGGCGCATGTACTCGGCCAGGGTCTGGATGTCATCCACGGGCCACTCGCCGAGGCGCTCCCGGAAGACCTGCCGCCGGGCGTCCTGAACCTGGTGCATCTTTTCCTCGCCCTTGGCCGTCAGCCGGATGGACTGGGCGCGGCCGTCCTGAGGATCGGCCTCCTTGGAGACCATGCCGATGCTTTCCAGGAAAGCGATCTGGCGGCTCACCGAGGGCTTCCCGACGCCGATGCACGTGGCGAGGTCTGTCAGCCTGATAGTGCCTTCGCGGCGGATGATGGTGAGCAGGCCGTAGGCAGCCGGTTCCATGTCCGGGTGCACCTGGCGCGAGAGCTGGTGCGACAGGGAACGGGCGCGGCGCCAGAGCAGGCTCAGCTGGTGTTCCACCTGCTGCAGGGCGTCATCCACTGAGTCGCCTGCTGCAGCCGGTTCAGGCGTGCTCTGGAGAGGATTGCTCATGGCAACCATTCTAGAGTCCGGGGCCGTGAGAGACTCTATTGGTGCGGATTAGTGACTTCTGGCGGCTGATGGACGACGAGTTCGGGGCGGGGTATTCCCGGGTCCTGGGCAGCTCGCTCGTCTTGGCCGGTGTGGGCGGCAAGACCGCCGTGGAGGCCCTGGCCTCGGGCCGCGGCCCCCGCGAGGTCTGGCTGGCCATCTGTGATGTCCAGGACGTGCCGCCGGAGCGCAGGCTGGGCCGCGACGTCAAACCGTCCGCAGGCTGACCCGGGTACCCTTCGGGCGGCTGTGACACGCCGTCCACTTGTTCGAATATGTATTCGGATAGGGTTATGCTCTTTTCAGAGGAAAATTGATCCTGATGGACCGTTCCCCGGCCACTCAGCAGCCACGGTTATCCACATAGCCGAAACCGCCGCCAAAAATGTCAGAGGGCGGCGCTAGCGTTTGAGATGACAGGAAAGCGGCCGATCAGGCCACTCCACAGCGAGAAAGCATCAGAGGTGTGAACCATGGCGGCAGCCCCGGATCGTGAAAAGGCGCTCGAAGCAGCGCTTGCCCAGATTGACAAGCAGTTCGGCAAAGGCTCCGTCATGCGCCTTGGCGACGAAGTCCGCGCACCCATCGAGGTCATCCCGACCGGTTCGATCGCCCTGGACGTAGCCCTGGGAATTGGTGGCCTGCCCCGCGGCCGCGTCGTGGAGATCTACGGTCCCGAATCCTCAGGTAAGACCACCGTGGCCCTGCACGCTGTCGCAAATGCGCAGAAGGCGGGCGGGATCGCCGCGTTCATCGACGCCGAACACGCCTTGGACCCTGACTACGCCGCCAAGCTCGGTGTGGACACGGATGCCCTCTTGGTCTCGCAGCCGGACACCGGTGAGCAGGCCCTGGAAATCATGGACATGCTGATCGGTTCCGGTTCCTTGGACATCATCGTCATTGACTCCGTGGCCGCACTGGTTCCCCGCGCTGAAATCGAAGGCGAAATGGGCGACTCCCATGTCGGCCTCCAGGCCCGTCTCATGAGCCAGGCGCTCCGGAAGATCACCGGCCGCCTGAGCCAGACCAAGACCACGGCCATCTTCATCAACCAGCTGCGCGAGAAGATCGGCGTGTTCTTTGGATCGCCGGAAACCACCACCGGTGGCAAGGCCTTGAAGTTCTACGCCTCCGTGCGCATCGACGTCCGCCGTATCCAGACCCTCAAGGAGGGCGCGGACTCGGTCGGTAACCGCACCAAGGCCAAGATCGTCAAGAACAAGATGGCACCGCCCTTCAAGATCGCCGAGTTCGACATCATCTACGGCCAGGGCATTTCCCGCGAGGGCGGCATCATCGACATGGGTGTGGAACACGGCATCATCAAGAAGTCGGGTTCCTGGTTCACCTACGACGGCGACCAGCTGGGCCAGGGCATGGAAAACTCCCGGCGTTTCCTGCGGGACAACCCCGAGCTCGCCCAGGAACTGGAGCGCCTGATCAAGGAAAAGCTCGGCGTCGGCGTCAAGCCGGCAGAGACCGAGACCTCCCCGAAGCTGAAGGCCGTTGACGGCTAGAGGCGGGGCGTACCGACGCGGCGGACGCGGGGAAACTTGGCGCAAGCCGGCGGATGATTCGCCCGCCGTGGACTCGGCGGTGGCGGCCGACCCGGAGCCCGATCCGGCCTCCGTCGCCCGGGCGATCGTGCTGCGCCAGCTGACCAACTCGCCCAAGAGCAGGCTTCAGCTGGCCCGGAAACTTGCCGAGCGCAATGTTCCCGAGGACGTTGCTGAGGCCGTGCTGGATCGCTTCGAAGAGGTCCGGCTGATCGATGACGCCGAGTTCGCCCAGATGTGGGTCCGCAGCCGCTCCCGGAGCCGGAAGCTGGCCAAGGGCGCCATCCGGCGCGAACTTGCCGACAAGGGCATCGACCAGGACACCGCCGAGGACGCCCTGGGGCAATTGAGCGAGCAGGCCGAAGAGCAGGCCGCACGGGATCTGGTGGCACGCAAGCTGCCGGCCGGCGTCGACCTTTCCGATCGTGCTGAACGTGACAAGCACACGCGACGGCTGGCCTCCATGCTCGCGCGCAAGGGTTACCAGCCGTCCATGGCATTCCGGATCGTGGCCGAGGTCCTGGCCCAGGCCCGTACCGAAGCCGGTACCCTTGACTAGTGAGTTTGACCATTCCTTCCCCAGCAGCAGACACCACGCCCTCTGACGCGCCGCAGCAGCGGACATACCAGGTCAGGACCTTCGGGTGCCAGATGAACGTCCATGACTCCGAGCGCATGGCCGGCCTTCTTGAAGCCGCCGGATACGTGCCGGCGGAGGGTGCCCTGGCCGATGTCGTGGTGTTCAACACCTGCGCTGTCCGGGAGAACGCGGACAACAAGCTCTACGGGAACCTCGGTGAACTCAAGCAGGTCAAGGCCGCCAACCCGGGCATGCAGATCGCCGTCGGCGGCTGCCTGGCGCAAAAGGACCGCGACACCATCGTGAGCAAGGCTCCCTGGGTGGACGCCGTCTTCGGCACCCACAACGTCGGCGCACTGCCGGCTTTGCTTGACCGGGCCCGCCACAACAACGAGGCCCAGCTGGAGATCCTGGAATCCCTGGACGTCTTCCCGTCAACGCTGCCCACCAAGCGCGATTCGGTCTACTCGGGCTGGGTGTCCATCTCCGTGGGCTGCAACAACACCTGCACGTTCTGCATCGTGCCCTCGCTGCGCGGCAAGGAAAAAGACCGGCGCCCCGGCGAGATCCTGGCCGAGATCCAGGCCCTCGTGGACGACGGCGCCGTCGAGGTCACCCTCCTGGGGCAGAACGTGAACTCCTACGGCGTGGAATTCGGAGACCGCGAGGCCTTCTCCAAGCTGCTGCGCGCCTGCGGCCAGATCGAAGGCCTGGAACGCGTCCGCTTCACCAGCCCGCACCCGGCCGCTTTCACCGACGACGTCATCGACGCCATGGCCGAAACCCCCAACGTCATGCCCCAGCTGCACATGCCGCTGCAGTCCGGCTCGGACAAGGTCCTCAAGGACATGCGCCGCTCCTACCGCTCCACCAGGTTCTTGGGCATCCTGGACAAGGTCCGCGAGAAGATCCCCAACGCGGCCATTTCCACCGACATCATCGTGGGCTTCCCCGGCGAGACCGAGGAGGACTTCCAGGGAACCCTCGACGTCGTCGCGAAGTCCCGTTTCGCCTCGGCCTTCACCTTCCAGTACTCCAAGCGTCCCGGGACTCCCGCGGCCGAGCTCCCGGAGCAGCTGCCCAAGTCCGTGGTGCAGGAACGCTATGAACGCCTCACCGCCCTGCAGGACCGCATCGCGGCCGAGGAAAACGCCAAGCAGCTTGGCCGCCGGGTCGAGGTCCTCGTGACTGCCCAGTCCGGCCGCAAGGCCGGGGAGACCCACCGCCTGTCCGGGCGAGCGCAGGACCAGAGGCTGGTGCACTTCTCCGTCCCGGAAGGCGCCGAGACCCCGCGCCCCGGCGACTTTGTCACCGTGACCATCACCGAGGCCGCAGCGTTCCACCTGGTGGCCGACCCCGCCACGGTGGCCGAGTACTCCCTGCGCCGCTCCCGCGCCGGTGACGCCTGGGACCGCTCGCAGGCCGACTCCTGCGGCGCCCCGGCACCAGGCTCCGCCAGCGGCAAGGCCGGCGTGTCCCTGGGCATGCCCTCGCTGCCCGTCCGCCGCGGCTAGGACCGTGGCAACTGCACCCGCGCGGCCCGGGGCCGCCCGGCCCCCGGTGATCGCCGTCGTCGGGCCCACAGGCTCGGGGAAGTCCGATCTCGGCGTTGAACTGGCACTTGCCCTCGACGGCGAGGTCATCAACGCCGATGCCATGCAGTTCTACCGCGGCATGGACATCGGCACGGCCAAGATCAGCCTCGCCGAGCGCAAGGGTGTGCCGCACCATCTGCTGGACACCCTGGACGTCACCGAGGAAGCCAGCGTTTCGGATTTCCAGGCCGGGTGCCGGGCCGTGATCGCCAGCATCCACGCCCGCGGCAAGCGCGCCATCCTGGTCGGCGGCTCTGGCCTGTACGTCCGGGCCGCCCTGGACGTGCTCGAATTTCCCGGGACAGACGCCGCCGTCCGGAAACGCCTCGAGGACGAATGCGAAGCGGCCGGCCTGGCCGTGCTGCAGCGGCGCCTCCAGGACGTTGACCCCGTCTCGGCAGGACGCGTCAATGACGCCCGCCGCATCATCAGGGCCCTGGAGGTCTTCGAAATCACCGGGCGTCCGTTCAGCTCCTACATGCCAAGCCGCGAATACTTCCAGCCCGCCGTGCAGATCGGCCTTGAGGTGGACCGGGAGCTCCTGCGCGAACGGCTCGCCACACGTGTCCACCGGATGGTCGACGCCGGGCTCCTCGCCGAGGTCGAACGGCTCGACGCCGCGGGCCTGCGCCAGGGCAAGACGGCCTCGCGGGCCCTGGGCTACTCGCAGTTCCTGCGCGTGCTCGACGGCGGCTTGGATGCCGCGGCGGCCGCCGAGGAAACCATCGTGGCCACCCGGCAATTCGCCCGGCGGCAACTGACCTGGTTCCGGGCGGATCCGCGCATCCACTGGCTCGACTGGCGGGACCCCGGACTGCTCGCCAAAGCGACGGCTCTCGTCTGACGTTAGTCAGTTGACCGAACCATCCGCAGGGGCCGTCGGCAATTTCGGGCGGATCCCGCACGGCGGGTAGCCTAGAACCATGGATGAAACGCTTGCAGTTCCCGCCCCGCAGCCCCCGGCTGACGGTTCCGCCACGCCCGCCTCGACGCTCAGCGGGCTGGCGTTCTCCAAGGGCCATGGAACGGGCAATGATTTCGTCCTGATCGCCGATTCCGAGGACTCCCACGTGATCTCCCCGGCGCAGGTGGCGCAGCTGTGCGACCGGCACCTGGGCATTGGCGGCGACGGCCTCATCCGTGCCGTACCCTCCCGTTTCCTGCCTGAGGGCCGGGAGCTCCTCGCCACTGACCCCGCCGCCGAATGGTTCATGGACTACCGCAACGGCGACGGCTCACTCTCGGAAATGTGCGGCAACGGCGTGCGCGTCTTCGTCCACTTCCTGATCGCCCAGGGACTCGTCCAGCTCGGCGCAGGCGATAGCCTCACCATCGGCACACGCGGCGGCCTCAAGAAGATCGTCCGCACGGACAGCGGCTACGCCGTGGACATGGGCCCTTGGGAATTCATCTTCCCGGAGGAGGCCACCAGCAAGGCCATGGACGCGCTCGTCAGCGCCGAAGGCCTCGAAGTCGCCCGTCCCGGGCTCTCTGTCAGCATGGGCAACCCGCACACCGTGGTGGCCCTCGCCGAACTTGGGGAACTCGCCGCAACCCAGCTTTTCAAGGCCCCCGTGGTGGACCCGAAGCCCGTGAACGGCACCAACGTCGAATTCGTCGTTCCGGCCGAACCCCTGGTCCACGACGGCGTCGGCACCATCACCATGCGCGTCCATGAACGCGGTGTGGGCGAGACCCAGTCCTGCGGCACCGGTGCCTGCGCCGCGGCCGTCGCGATCCGGCACTGGGCCGGGGACGGCGCTCCGGACGCTTGGCACGTAAACGTTCCGGGCGGCGTCGTCGATGTGAAGTTCTTCCCGGGCGACAGCGGCCGCGAGCATGTGGAGCTCAGCGGTCCCGCCGTCATCGTCGCTAGTGGGACGCTTTCCTGACCCGCAGAATCCTGAAGGACTTGGAGGTGCTTTCACGGGACACCGTGAAGGTGCTGTCCAGCTGCTCGCCAAGCCAGCGTTGCAGCGAGTCCGAGCCGAGGTTCTTCTGGACCACGAGCCAGGCGTTGCCGCCCGGTGCCAGGCGCGGAAGCCACTTCAACAGCAGCGAGTGCAGTTCGTCCTTGCCGATACGGATGGGCGGGTTGGACCAGATGGTGTCGAACATCAGGGCAGGGTCGACGTCGTCGGGCAGGCTCGCGGTGACATTCCCCAGCTTCAGCGCGGCAGCGTTCTCGTTCGTCAGCGTGATGCAGCGCTCGTTGACGTCGACGGCGTAGACGCTCGCGTGCGGGGCCATAAGGCCCATGGTCAGCGCGATCGGTCCCCAGCCGCAGCCGATGTCCAGCAGATTTCCTTGCGGCGAGGGCGCCGGAACCTCGGCCAGGAGCACCGTGGTGCCCTTGTCCACGCCGTCCGGGCTGAAGATGCCGGAGGAGGTCTGCAGCCGGCGCTGGGCGCCGGCGAGTTCCACCGTGAGGGGCTTGCGGGTGAACGGTCCGGCCGGCTGGGCGCTGAAATAGTGTGCAGACTCCATAATTTGCCAGATTAGTTGCCTGCGGGCGGCTTGGGAAACTGCCCGCCTCCGGCAGGCGGTTGACACGCGCTGCTAGGGTTGAAGACATGTTCTTGATCTTCGAGTAGCCGGCACCGCCCGCGACGCACGCCAGCGCACCAGCGCTGCGCCATTCCGCACGGCAGGTCCCACCGGTACAGACTGTCCGCCATCCTCACGTTGGCGCCTGCAGTTGACCGGGCACTCAGAAGATCAATCCTCCCGCCACCAGGCCGCAGCCTCGGACCGGCGGCTTTCCCTGCAGCACCGTCCGCGGCCCAGACGCCGCAGCTGCCACGAAGCACACCCTGGAGGCCCGGATGACCCGAGACCGTCAGCCCAGCGCGAATACCGCACCGCTGGACGCCAAAGAGCACTATTCTGGATATGCCGAACACCATAAGGAGACCATGACCACCCAGCAGCACTCCGGATCCGAATCCGACGCCCAGAACATGGGGCCTGAAGAGATCCAGGCTGTCATCGACCGGATTTTGTCCAAGGAAGCCCCTTCCGCGGCTCCGGAGGACCAGGAGGCCAGGGGAGTGTTCGGCAAGGCCCAGGCGATCTCCAGCCTGGACCAAGAGCACAGCATCTATGACGGCGACCAGGAAGATCTTGCCGAGCGCCGCGCACTGCGCCGCACGGCCGGGCTGTCCACCGAACTCGAGGACGTCACCGAGGTCGAATACCGGCAGCTGCGCCTAGAGCGCGTGGTGCTGGCCGGGCTCTGGACCGAAGGCACCCTGGCGGACGCCGAGAATTCCCTGCGTGAACTGGCCGCACTGGCCGAAACCGCGGGCTCGGAGGTGCTGGACGGCATCGTCCAGCGCCGCACCAAGCCGGACCCGGGCACTTTCCTTGGCTCCGGCAAGGCGCAGGAACTGAAGGACATCGTGTCCGCCACCGGCGCCGACACCGTGGTGGTGGACACTGAATTGGCCCCGTCGCAGCGGCGCGGACTGGAAGACATCGTCAAGGTCAAGGTGGTCGACCGGACCACCTTGATCCTGGACATCTTCGCGCAGCATGCCAAGAGCCGCGAAGGCAAGGCCCAGGTTGAACTGGCCCAGCTCGAATACCTGCTGCCGCGCCTGCGCGGCTGGGGTGACTCGATGTCACGCCAGGCCGGTGGCCAGGTGGGCGGTGCCGGCGCCGGCATGGGCTCGCGTGGCCCTGGTGAGACGAAGATCGAACTGGACCGCCGCCGCATCCGCACCCGGATGGCCAAGCTGCGGCGCGAGATCGCCGCCATGAAGCCGGCACGCGAGACCAAACGGGCCAACCGCCGTCGCAATGCCGTGCCCTCTGTGGCGATCGCCGGCTACACCAACGCCGGGAAGTCCTCCCTGCTCAACAGGCTCACGGACGCGGGTGTCCTGGTCGAGAACGCCCTGTTCGCCACACTTGACCCCACAGTCCGCAAGGCACAGACCCCGGATGGCATCGGGTACACCCTGGCGGACACGGTCGGCTTCGTGCGTTCGCTGCCCACCCAGCTTGTGGAAGCCTTCCGCTCCACCTTGGAGGAAGTGGCCGACGCCGATCTCATCCTGCACGTCGTGGACGCCTCCCACCCGGACCCCGAGGGCCAGATTGCCGCCGTGCGGGCCGTGTTCACCGAGGTGGACGCCCGCAAGGTCCAGGAGATCATCGTGCTCAACAAGGTGGACGTGGCGGATCCTTTCGTCGTCGAGCGCCTGAAGCAGAAGGAACCGCGGCACGCGGTGGTGTCCACCCGCACCGGCCAGGGCATCCGCGAACTCCTGCAGATGATCAGCGAGGCCATTCCGCGCCCCGGCGTTCGCCTGGAAGTGCTCATTCCCTACAACCGCGGGGAAATGATCAACAAGCTGCATACCTCCGACGTCGAGATCCTGAGCCTCGAACATGAGGAGGACGGCACGCGCGTGGTGGTCATGGTCCGCGAGGGCCTGGCCGCCGAACTGGAGTCGTTCGTCACCAATGGTTGAGAAGGTGGCGGCGGACGCAAAGGCATCGCCGGGGGAGCAGTTCACGCTTGATCTCCTGGACAAGGCCGTGGACGGAATGGGCGGCCAGAGCCGTGAGGGCCAGCACGAGATGGCCCGGCACGTCGCCCGGGCCATCGATACCGGGGAACATCTGCTGGTCCAGGCCGGGACAGGCACGGGAAAGTCCTTGGCGTACCTGATTCCCCTGATCGCCCACGCCATGGACAGCAACAAGCCGACCCTCGTGTCCACCGCCACCCTCGCACTGCAGACCCAGATTGTGGGCCGCGACCTGCCGCGGCTGCTCAAGACGATCGATTCCGTCCTGGAACGCCCCGTCAACGTGGCGCTCGTGAAGGGGCGGGCCAACTACGTGTGCCTGCAGAAGCTTGAGGGCGGCTTCCCCAGCGAGGAGCCGGCCGAGGGCCAGCTGTTCTCGCTCGGCGAGGACACCAGCGTGCCGCACTTTGCCGCCGCAGTGGGCGGCCCGTCATCGCAACTGGGCAAGGAAGTGGTCCGGCTGCGCGAGTGGGCCGAAAAGACAGCCACCGGTGACCGCGACGAGCTCATGCCCGGCGTCACCGACCGTGCCTGGCGGCAGGTCTCCGTGACGTCCATGGAATGCCTCGGCGCGCAGAAGTGCCCCATGGCCGAGGACTGCTTCAGCGAGCTGGCCCGGGCCCGGGCCGCCGAGGCCGACGTCGTGGTGACCAACCATGCGATGCTCGCCGTCAGTGCCTTCGAGGGCCTGGCCGTGCTGCCCGAGTACGACGTGGTGGTGGTGGACGAGGCCCACGAACTGCAGGACCGGGTCACCGGCGCTGTGTCCGGGCAGCTGTCCGTGGCCATGGTCCACGCCGCCGCGTCCAGCGCGCGCAAGCACACCGCCATCACCGTGGACGCACTGTACGCGGCCGCGGAACGCCTGGAGCATGCGGTGGCGGGCGCGCCGAGCGGCCTGCTGCCCAATGGGCTGAACAGTGAGCAGCTCGATTGCGTCGACCAGCTGCGTGACGCCTCGCGCGCCGCCCTGTCCGACTCGAAGTCGGACTCGGCCAACGCCGTTGACGGCGGCCGGCAGCTGGCCCGCTCGCGGCTCATGCTCATCCTCGAGTTGTGCGAGCGACTGCTGGCAGCCAACGAAAACCGCGAGGTGGTCTGGTTCTCGCGCAACAGCACCTTCGACCCCCAGCAGGGCTACGCGCAGCCCGACGAGACCTCGCCCGTGCTGATCAACGTTGCCCCGCTGAGCGTGGCCGGCCGCCTGCGGGAAGGCCTTTTCGCCGGGCACACGGTGGTGCTGACCTCGGCCACCTTGGCGATCGGTTCCGCATTCGAACCGGCTGCCGCCGGGCTGGGCCTGATTGGCGACGGCGCCCCCGGTTGGACCGGGATCGACGTCGGTTCCCCGTTCGACTATCCCAGGCAGGGCGTGCTCTATGTGGCCAGGCACCTGCCCAAACCGGGCCGCGGCACGTCCCCCGAGGCGCTGGACGAGCTCGAGGACCTCATCCGGGCTTCCGGCGGCGGCGCCCTGTGCCTCTTCTCCTCACGGAGGGCGGCTGAGGAAGCTGCCGAGGCCATGCGGGCCAGGCTCGACGTCGACATTCTCTGCCAGGGTGAATCGACCATGGCGGCGCTGGTGCGCCAATTCGCTGAGGAACCGGATACCTGCCTGTTCGGCACGATGTCCCTGTGGCAGGGCGTGGACGTGCCGGGCGGCTCCTGCCGGCTGGTGGTCATCGACCGCATTCCGTTCCCGCGCCCCGACGATCCGCTGATGACGGCCCGCTCACGGGCCGTGGCACAGTCCGGCGGCAACGGCTTCATGGCCGTCTCGGCAACGCATGCGGCCATCCGCCTGGCCCAGGGGGCCGGGCGCCTGATCCGTTCCACCGGCGACAAGGGCGTGGTGGCCGTGTTGGATTCCCGGCTCTCCACAGAGCGCTACGGCGGGTTCCTGCGCGCCGCCCTGCCGCCGTTCTGGGCCACCACGGACCGGACAGTGGTGCGGGGCGTGCTGGAACGGCTGCACGCAGCAGACTCCTAATATGTAGTCGTTTCTGTCAAGAGGCAGGACGAAGCGGTCCCGGGTGTGTGAACTGCTCCCCGGAAGTTGGACTGAGAAATTCAGTTCCGACTCCCGGGGAGCAGTTTTATGTATGCGAGCAGTTCGTTATCAGAGGATCAGCGCGAGGCCGCGGTAGCGTGGTTTGAGAAGGGCATCGCGGATAAGGCGACGGCCAGGGCGCTGGCTGTGTCTCGGGCGCCGGTCAAGCGTCTCTATCGGCGGTGGAGGATCCATGGTCGAGGAGCGCTGGTGACCAAGCCGACGAAGCAGAAGTACTCTTTCGAATCTAAGCTCGCGTTGGTCGAACGGTTCATCGCTGGCGAGACTGCCCCGGATCTGGCGGTGGAGGCCGGTTTGTCCTCGCCTCGCCTACTGGAAGCCTGGATCAGGGCGTATCGGCTGGAGGGCGAGGACGGGTTGCGGCCCAAGCCCAAAGGCAGGCCCCGGAAGCCAGATTCCCCGCCGCCTGCGGAGCTGCCCGAGTTGGAGAGGTTGCGGCGGGAGAACGAGCGGTTGCGCTCCGAGGTGGCGTACCTGGGAAAATTGCGGGCCTTGAGGGCGCAAAAACAACGGTGAAGGTCCAGGCCCTCATCGCCCTCAAGGCTGACTTCCCCCTGCCCGTTCTGCTGGATGTCTCAGGGCTTGCCCGGTCGACGTTCTTCTATCACCAGGCCCGTCTCCAGGCACCCGATCCGAAGGAAGCACTCAAGGCTGCAGTCACGGAGATCTTCGAGAAGAACCACGGCCGGTACGGGCACCGCCGCATCCACACCGAGCTGGTCAAGCAAGGCTGGACGGTCGCGAAGAAGACCGTGCTGAAGCTGATGCGCTTACTGCAACTGCTCTGCAAGGTCCGGCGGAAGAAGCGCTACAACTCCTACCGAGGCGAACAGGGCGCCATTGCCCCGAACCTGCTGAACCGGGAGTTCGACGCTGATGCCCCGAACCAGAAGTGGGTTACCGACGTGACGGAGTTCCGCGTCGGGGACCGGAAGCTCTATCTCTCACCGGTCATGGACCTCTTCGACCGGCAGATCATCTCCTACACCATCGGTTCGTCCCCGAACCTGGAGCTGACCAACACCTCACTGCGCGAGGCCCTGGCGACGCTCGAGTCCGGCCAGCAGCCGCTCGTGCATTCGGACCAGGGCTTCCAGTACCAGCACGCCTCCTGGCGGAACCTCCTGCAAGGTGCCGGCGCGGCCCAATCGATGTCCCGCAAGGGCAACTGCTACGACAACGCCGTCATGGAGAACTACTTCGGACACCTCAAGGAAGAACTCTTCCACTACGTCCGGTTCCTCAACACCGAAGCACTGGCAACGGCTTTGCACGAGTACATCCGCTGGTACAACACCGAACGGATCTCCACAAAGCTCAAGGGCCTGAGCCCGGTGCAATACCGTGCCCAGACCCTTGCAGCCTAGAATCCCATTTAGCCAGTCCAACATTCGGGGACCAGTTCAGTGTGGAGCTGGGGCCGCTTCTTTGATGGTGGGCCGGGGCGTCTGTTTGGTGTTCAGCGTGTCGTTGGCGACGGCGTGGTCAGACTAATATGCGCGGGTTGGTTACCGCAGGGCGAAGGTGTTCGGCTGGAGGGTATCGCTTCTCTAGGGTCGGGCGTGGCCCCGTTGGGGGCTGCCCATAGGAGTGACGCGAGTTCACTCCACGCGCTGCGAGACACCGACGCAGAGGCCCCGGGGGTTTTCAGGGCCGCTGCTGTGTGGCGGCGGTTTGAGCTTCGCTGGCCAGAGACCAGCACCAGCCGGCCAGTTCCCGGGCGATCGCGACGTTCGCGACCACGGGCCGTTTCCGGTGTTCGAGGTAGACGAGCCAGCGCTCATGGAGGCGCCGGTTGCCGGCCTGCCCGCGGGCCCGTGCCGCGGGGGTGGCGGCTTCCCACCGCGAACGCATAAGCGTTGAGGGGTGGGTGTAGGGCCGGCGATGGTGCCAGGCGGCCTCGATGAGCAGCCGGCGGGCGTGGGTGTTGCCGGTCTTGGTGATGCCGCCCTGGGCGCGGCGCTGGCCGGAGGAGTTCTCCGACGGCACCAGGCCCAGGTAGGCGCCGATCGTGGATCCGGTGAACCGGTTCCAGTCCCCGATCTCGACGGCCAGGCCGAACGCGGTCAGCGTCGAGACCCCGCGCAGGCATTCCAGCGCCCGCACCACCGGGGTGTATTCGCTGTCATAGGCGATTTTCGTGATGGCCGCATCCAGGCGGTCCCGCCGGGCCAGAGCCTGCGTGACAGCCTCAAGGGCAAGATCGTAGGCCAGCTGCAGGGGCGCGGAGTCGAAGCGTTGCCGGTAGAGCCAGCCCATGTGGGTCTGGGTCCAGGTGTCCCCGCCGCTGTAGTGGATGCCCTGGCGCAGCAGCAGTTTCGAGACCCGGTGCCGGGCCCGCATCAGGTCCCCGCGGGTATCTTCCCGGGCCCGGACCAGGTCCCTGGCCGCTTCCTGCCCGGGGCCCGGGACGGTGACCTCGGTGATCTGGTCCAGCTTCAAGAGCCGGGCCAGATGCAGGGCATCGTTGCGGTCCGTTTTTACCCGGTCCCCGGGCGGGCGTTGGAGCTTGGACTGGGCCGCGACCACACAATCAACACCGGCCGCCCGCAACACCCGGGCCAGGACGAAACCGGTCGGGCCGGCTTCGTAAACGACCCGGGACGGGCCAGGCAGCCCCTGGACCCAGGCCAGGATCTCCCCATGGTCCGGGGTCAGCCGGGCCCGGAGAACCTCACCGGTCTGCCCGTCGATCGCGCAGGCAACAACCGACAGGGCGTGGACATCCAGGCCCACGTGAGTACGCTCGAACATAGCTGGAACCTCCAACCTTCAAATGTGGCTCTGCCCCAACGGATTAAGTCTGGGGACAACCCACGGGAACTTGAAGAGAAGGTTCCAGCCCACCAGTTTCCCGGTCCTTCCGATAAAGGCCATTCACGCCGGGGACCAGGCCCCGGACAGCGCGGCCCCGGGACCCGGGCACACCCCACAGCCCGCGGTCCGGAGCCGTCCCGGCGACAATGGACGATCAGAAGGACCAGAACCCACCCCGGGCCGCAGCCCCCTCACACATATCGTCTAGCCCTCCTGGTCGACGGCCGACATGTCGCCGACGGCAGGCGTGCCATCGACGAGCGCGTAGCGCTGCATCACCGCCCCCATCGGTGAGGCGACCACCGGCTCGATGAGTCTGAGGTTCGTCGGAACCACCCCGCCGGCAAAGACCTTCTTTCCATTGCCGAGGAGGATCGGATACACCCAGAGCGTGAGCCGGTCGAAGATCCGCTCGGCAAACAGGGTCTGCACGAAGTCGAGACTGCCGATGACGTGGATGCTCGCGTGCCGTTCGCGCAGCTCGCGCACTGCGGCGGCAACATCGGGACCGAGCAGTGTGGAGCCGGCCCAGCCGAGGGCCGGCGTCTGGCGCGAGGCAACGTATTTCGGGAGGCGGTTGAACAGCCGCGCTATGTCCCCGTTCGCATGCGGCCAATATGAGGCGAAAATGTCGTAGGTCCGGCGCCCCAGCAGCAGCGCGTCCATCCCTTCCATCCCGGAATCGATCTGCGCTCCGACGATCTCGTCGATGAGGGGTGCCTGCCAGCCGCCAAACTCGAAGCCGTCGGCAGGGTCCTCCCCCGGCCCGCCAGGGGCCTGCGCCACGCCGTCGAGCGTGGTGAACAGGTCTATATGGATGAGTCCCATGCCGTGCTCCTTCGCTGCGCCCGCCGCCGGCCCGGCGACGGGATCACTTCGAGGCTGCCACAGCCTCCTGCCGTGGGGCAACGGCCTTCGGCCCGGCATGGACCGCAGGCGGAAGGCCGGTTGCGACCGTGTACCCCCGGCGCGGCGGCCTAGAGGGAGCGCAGCACGGACACGACCTTGCCCATGATGGTTGCTTGGTCGCCCAGGATCGGCTCGTACTGCGTGTTCTGCGGCAGCAGCCAGGTGTGGCCGTCACGCTGGCGGAACGTCTTCACCGTGGCTTCGTCATCCAGCAGGGCCGCGACGATGTCCCCGTTGATGGCATCATTCTGGCGCCGGACCACTACCCAGTCGCCGTCGCAGATGGCGGCATCGATCATGGAATCACCGGCCACCTTCAACATGAAGAGCTCGCCGTGGCCCACCAGCTGGCGCGGGAGCGAAAGGACGTCTTCAACAGTCTGGTCGGCCAGGATGGGACCGCCGGCGGCAATGCGTCCTACGAGGGGCACCATGGCCATGTCGCTGGCGCTGGCCAGTTCCGTGACGGCCAGGCCGGCCGTGCTGCGGAGCTTCGCCGGGGTTTCGACGCCCGGGATTTTCGCGCCGCCATCAAGGGTCAGCGGCATGAGGACTTCCATGGCCCGGGGGCGCTTGGGGTCCCGCCGGAGATAGCCGAGCTTCTCCAGCTGCGACAGCTGGTGGGTGACGCTGGACAGGCTGGCGAGCCCCACGGTGTCGCCGATTTCTCGCATGGACGGCGGGTAGCCGTTGTCATTGACCGAACGCTGGATGGTTTCCAGGATTTTCTTCTGCCGGACGGTCAGGCTCTTGGGGCTCTTCTGCGGCTGCTGGCTACGCAGGCTTGCCCTGCCGTCCGTGGCTTTCGCTGCCATGTTCGCCAACGCCCTTCCGTTCCGCCCGGCCGCGATGTTCCGCGGTTTCCGGGACTGTTCGGTCTGAATGTCAGACCCTGCTGATCCACTGAAACAGTGCCTGTTTCTTCACTCAAACGTAGGGCAGGCGCGGGCGTTTATCAAACATTTGTTCTAGCGAGTCTCGACACCGTTCGTTGATAAGTGCTAAAAATGTCGTAGCAAGGTTCGAATATGTGTTCTATTAAGGCTTCGATCCGGGTCCGGTGTTCGAATGATTCGTTCGAACACCGGGCCGCGAAGGGGCCAACGGACACAGAAAACGGCAGCCGCCCACCGGGATTCACGGGGCGGAGGCGATCGCTCAGGAGGGCTCAGCTCATGTCTGCAAACACCACGCTCCACGGTTCCCACTACACGCCGGCACCGGGCCGGCTTCGGCTCACCCGCCGCGGCCGCATCGTGTTCTTCGGCTTCCCCATGTTCCTGCTCGTGGCTGTGCTGCTCAGCCTGGCCGGATTCTTCAATTCCCCGGCCAAGGCCTCCGATGCCGCGTCCGAGCTGCACCCGCCCGTAGCGGTCACGGTCACGGTCCAGCCGGGACAGTCCCTGTGGGGGATTGCCGGTGCGGCTGCGCCGGAGCGCGACCCCCGCGACGTCATTGCCGAAATCATCCAGCTGAACAACCTCCGCGGCGGCAAGATCGTGCCAGGGCAATCCCTGTTCGTTCCCGCAAACTAGGCCGGGCTGGCCATGGTCGCGGCCCGTCACAGTTACGGGGCGGGCGTCCTTGCACCTTAAACTGTCATGGTGAGTGACCAGCTTGAGCGACTTGACCGACTTCCCCTCCGGACCAACCTGCGTGGACTGAGCCCCTATGGCGCACCGCAGCTTGACGTCCCCATCCTGCTCAACGTCAACGAGAATACCCATGGCGTGCCGGCGGATGTGCAGGCCGCCATCACCGAGGCCGTCGCGGCGGCCGCCACCGGGCTGAACCGCTACCCGGACCGCGAGTTCACCGAGCTCCGTGAAGCACTCGCCGAATACCTCGGCCATGGCCTGTCCGCGGACAACATCTGGGCTGCCAACGGCTCCAATGAGGTCCTCCAGCAGATCCTCCAGGCTTTCGGCGGCCCGGGCCGCAAAGCCCTCGGCTTCCCTCCCACGTACTCCATGTACCCGCTGCTGGCCAGCGGCACCGACACCGAATATGTCCGGGGCGTCCGTGCGGAGGGCTACGGCCTGGACGCTGCTTCCGCCGCCGCGCAGGTCGGCGAATCCGGTGCGAACATCGTCTTCCTCTGTTCGCCGAACAACCCCACGGGAACGGGGCTGGGCCTGGACGTCGTCGAGGCCGTCTACGAAGCCGGTGAGGCCAGCCAGGCGATCGTGATCGTCGATGAGGCCTACCACGAGTTCGCGCACGACAACACGCCCAGCGCACTCACCCTGCTGCCGGGCCGTGAGCGGCTCATCGTCTCGCGCACCATGAGCAAGGCCTTCGCGCTGGCGGGGGCGCGGCTGGGCTACATGGCCGCGGCCCCGGAGGTCACTGACGCCATCCGGCTGGTCCGCCTGCCCTACCACCTCTCGGCCGTCACCCAGGCCACGGCACTCGCCGCCCTCCGGCACCGCGAGGCACTCATGGCCGACGTCGAGGACATCAAGGTCCAGCGCGACCGCATTGTCAGCGAACTGCGCCGCCTGGGCCTCAAGCCCGCCGCCTCCGACTCGAACTACGTCTTCTTCGGCGGCCTCGAGAACCCGCACGCCGTCTGGCAGGGCCTGCTCGACGCCGGCGTCCTGATCCGCGACGTTGGAATCCCCGGACACCTGAGGGTCACCGCCGGTACTGAGACGGAAACCACAGCCTTCCTCAAGGCGCTGCAATCCCTTCTGGGCGGCCAGACGCCCTTGCCCGCCTAAACTGGTAGCTAGACCCAGCCAATCCTTCGTACATAAGGACATATCAATGAGCGAATCCGGCGCCATGCCGTCCGCCGCCCGCACCGCACGCATGGAGCGTGCCACGAGTGAATCCTCCGTCCTGGTTGAAATCAACCTCGACGGCACGGGCGTCTCGGACATCAGCACCACGGTCCCGTTCTACGACCACATGCTGACGGCGCTGTGCAAGCATTCCCTCATCGACATGACCGTCAAAGCGACGGGCGACACCCACATCGATGCCCACCACACTGTGGAAGACGTGGCAATCACCTTCGGCGAGGTACTGCGCACGGCTCTGGGGAACAAGGCCGGCATCCGCCGCTTCGGCGAGGCCACCGTTCCGCTGGACGAGGCACTGGCCCACGCCGTCGTCGACGTCTCCGGGCGTCCCTACCTGGTGCACGGCGGCGAGCCCGCAGGCCAGGAATACCACCTGATCGGCGGCCATTTCACGGGCTCCCTGACCCGTCACGTCTTCGAAGCCATCACCCTGCACGCCGGCATCTGCCTGCACATGAACGTCCTCGCCGGCCGGGATCCGCACCACATCGTCGAAGCACAGTTCAAGGCCTTCGCCCGTGCCCTGCGCGCGGCAGTGGAACCGGACCCGCGCGTCGAGGGCATCCCGTCCACCAAGGGTGCCCTGTGAGCGCCCAGATCCTGAAGGACGGCGCTGTCACCGACGCCATCGCTACCGCCAAGCCCGTGTCCGCCGAGGGCAAGCCCACGGTCACGGTGCTCGACTACGGTTCCGGCAACGTCCGTTCGGCCGTGCGTGCGCTGGAACGGGCCGGCGCCGAGGTCATCCTCAGTGCCAAGCCCGAGGACGTGCTCAATGCCGACGGCCTGCTGGTCCCCGGCGTGGGGGCCTTCGAAACCGTCATGAAGGAACTCAAGGCCGTTGACGCCATCCGCATGATCGGCCGCCGCGTTGCCGGTGGACGTCCCGTGCTGGGCATCTGCGTGGGACTGCAGGTCCTCTTCGAAGGCGGCGTCGAACACGGCACCGAGGCCGAGGGCATGGGCGAATGGCCCGGCAAGGTGGAGCTCCTGCCCGCCAAGGTGGTTCCGCACATGGGCTGGAACACCGTCCAGGTGCCGGAAGGCTCCAAGCTGTTCGCCGGCGTCGAGCAGGAACGCTTCTACTTCGTGCACTCCTACGGCGTGCAGGAATGGAACTTCGACGTGGTGCAGCCGCGCATGGCCCCGCCGCTGGTGACCTGGTCCGATCACGGTGCCCCGTTCATCGCGGCTGTCGAAAACGGCCCGCTCTGCGCCACGCAGTTCCACCCCGAAAAGTCCGGCGACGCCGGTGCCCGCCTCCTGCGCAACTGGGTGGACGGGCTCCGCAAACCTGCCGCCGCCCAGACCGGAAAAGCCCAGGCAGGAACAGCCCAGGCCGGAACCAGCGGAACGGACGCCGCCTAGATGTGGTCCGTGGTCCTCATGGGACTCGCCGGCCTGCTGGTGGGCGGGGGAATCTCCTTCCATCAGCAGAAGAAGCCCCGCTGGGTCTCCATCTCGTTCTATGTGCTGGCAGGCATGTCCCTGCTGGCCGCCTACCTCCTGACGCTGCCGGGCAACTGAGCCCCGCGTCCCCAACTACCTCAGGGACCCTCATGACCACCTCCGAAACGTCCATCCTGGAACTCCTGCCCGCCGTCGACATCGTGGACGGCCAGGCCGTCCGCCTCCTTCAAGGCGAGGCCGGCAGCGAGACCAGCTACGGCACGCCGCTCGAAGCAGCCCTGAACTGGCAGAACGCCGGCGCCGAATGGGTGCACATGGTGGACCTCGACGCCGCCTTCGGCCGCGGCAACAACGCGGACCTCATCAGCGAGGTGGTGTCCCAGCTCAGCGTCAAGGTGGAACTCTCCGGCGGCCTGCGCGACGACGAATCGCTCGAACGCGCCCTGGACCTGGGCGTCGCGCGGGTGAACCTCGGCACCGCGGCCCTGGAAAATCCGGAGTGGACCCGCCGCGCCATCGACCGCTTCGGTGACAAGATCGCCGTCGGGCTCGACGTCCGCGGCACCACCCTGGCCGGCCGCGGCTGGACCAAGGAAGGCGGCGACCTCTGGGAGGTGCTCGCCCGCCTCGAGGACGCCGGCTGTGCCCGCTACGTGGTCACCGACGTCACCAAGGACGGCACACTGCAGGGCCCCAACGTCGAACTGCTCCGCCAGATGGTCGAGAAGACCGGCAAGCCCGTGGTGGCCTCGGGCGGCATCTCCAGCCTGGAGGACCTGCGCGTGCTCCGTGAACTCGTTCCGCTCGGCGTTGAGGGCGCGATTGTCGGCAAGGCCCTGTACGCCGGCGCCTTCACCCTGCCCGAGGCCCTGGACGTGGCCGGCCGCCGCTGATGCGGGAGCCCCAAGCACAGCAACCCCCGGCAGGCCCGCCCAAGCGCGAGCTGCCGGGCCACATCGCCGCGGCCCTGGCCGGAGCCGGGGGAGCGGGCGACTCCGCCGGCCAGCCCTGGGCCGGGCGCAGCCTTGCCGGCGACGACGCCAAGATCCACAACTTCGAGGACGACGACGGTTCCGCGGATGCCGGATACCTCGCCGCGGTTGCCGGGCTTCTCGCCGGAACCGGCGGCGAAGCCGCAGTGGTGCAGGCCCTGGCCACGGCGCGGGTCTTCGTGCCCGTGGTGGCCCAGCTGGCCGAGGAAGCCGAGGGCGTGGACGGCCTGCATGCCGACAAGCAGGCCGACATGGCCTTGGTCACGCTGAAGGCCCCGGACGGACGGACCGCCATGCCGGTCTTCACGTCCGCCGCCGCGCTGGAAGCCTGGCATTCCGAGGCGAGGCCCGTGGCTGTCTACGCTGCCAGGGCGGCGCTCTCAGCCGTGTCCGAGGGCGCACAGCTCCTGGTGCTGGACCCGGGCTCCGACTTCGCGTTCGTGGTCCGCCGTCCCGCGATGTGGGCCCTGGCGCAGCAGCAGGATTGGACGCCGTCGTACCTTGATGATCAACTGGAGTCTGCTCTCGGTTCCGCCGCAGCGGCCTTTCCGGCCGTCCGCCGCCTGGAGACGCATCCCGGCGCCGGCGTCGCTTCGCGTACGGCAGGCGGCCTGCCGGTTGCCGGCGGTGGTGCGGGACCGGAACTGCGCGTGGTGCTCTTCCTCGAAGACGGGCTCGACGCCGCAGCCGTCCAGGCCCTCGTTGCGGGGCTCAATGAATCGTGGGCACGGCTTGATGCCTTTGCGGAAGGGGTCGACTCGATCGAAGTCAAGCTGCAGCGTGCGGCGCAGGAGCCTGCGCCGCGGTAACGGCGGCACCGGTTTCCCCGGGGCTGCCCCGGGGGAACAAAGGATGTAGCTTGTGAATTTCGCTCTCTACAAAGAGATGCTGTCCGTGGCGCCTGTCAGGCGGCTCCTGCTCGTGGGCATGATCGCCCGCATTCCGCACTCCGCGGCCGGAGTGCTGCTGACGCTGCATATCGTCCTGACGCTCGGCCTGGGCTACGCTGCCGCCGGCGCCGCGGCCGCAGTCATGACCATCGGCATTGCCGTGGGCGCGCCCTGGCGCGGGCGCCGCGTGGACACCGCCGGGCTGCGGAAGGCCCTGATCCCCTCGGTGATCTCCGAAACCGTCATCTGGTCCATCGTTCCGCACGTGAGCTACGAATGGATCCTTCCGCTCGTGTTCGTGGGCGGGCTCTTCACGCTGCCGATCTTCAGCGTGGTCCGGCAGTCCCTGGGGGTAATGGTGGACGGCGAACAACGCCGCTCGGCCTTCGCCCTTGATTCGATAGCCACCGAACTGGTCTTCATGATCGGGCCGGCCGTGGGCGCCATTGTGGCAACGGCCGGCTTCACCGTCGCGGGCCTCACCGCAGTGGGCGTCTCCGTCTCCGTGGCCGGGCTGTTCCTCATCTGGTTCAACCCGCCCACGCGCAGCGAGGATGTCTGCACTCCGGAAGAAGCCGCGGACCGTGCCGCGGACGATCTTGCCGCCGCTGAAGCCGCAGTGGTGGCCTCCGCCCCGGCCCACGTCCAGGAAGCAGCCTCCGAAATGGCGTCGGCCCGTGGAACCCGCGGCGGGGCCCTCCGGGGCAGGCTGGCGCGTAACTTCACCTGGTTCACGGCCTCCGTGGCGGCCCTGTTCGCCGTGGCGGGCGGCGCCGGCATGGTGCTCAGCGGAACCGACGTCGGCATTGTGGCACTCCTGGAACGCGGGGGCCACGAGACCGAAATCGGCATCGTTTTCTTCTTCTGGTGCGCCGCGTCTGTGGTCGGCGGACTCATCTACGGGGCCATGCACCGGCCTGTCTCGCCGATGCTGCTCCTGCTCGGGATGGCGGCCCTGACCATCCCGATGGGCTTCGCCCGGGACACCTGGACGCTGGCCCTGCTCTCCTTGCTGCCCGGCCTGCTGTGTGCGCCCGTGCTCTCCGCTGCGTCCGAGAAGGTCGCAGACCTCGTGGACGAGGACCGCCGGGGCGAGGCCATGGGCTGGTACGGCTCCGCCCTCACAGCCGGCGTGGCGCTCGGGGCGCCGCTGGCCGGCGTGTTCATCGACGGGATCGGCCCCTCGGGCGGCTTTGTGGCCGTGGGGACGGCCGGCGTCGTGTTGTGCGTAGCAGGCCTGGCGCTCATGAAGCGCCGGCGTGCGGCGCGCGTCTGAACAGCGCGAACTGAGGAGCAGCAGCACACTTAAACAGACGACGACGGCGGGCCGACCTTCAAAGGTCAGCCCGCCGTCGTCGTCTGCTTGCTTTGCCGAGCCTTGGCTGCTCGAGCCTCAGTTAACCGGGCCGGTGAACTTCTCACCGGGACCCTTGCCGGGCTCATCGGGGATGAGGGAGGCTTCGCGGAAGGCGAGCTGGAGGGAGCGCAGGCCGTCGCGCAAGGGCCCGGCGTGCTGGGAACCGATCTCCGGCGCGGCTGCGGTCACGAGGCCGGCGAGGGCCGTGATGAGCTTGCGGGCTTCGTCGAGGTCCTTGAGTTCTTCAGCGTTGGCGTCGTCGGCCAGGCCGACCTTGACGGCTGCGGCGCTCATGAGGTGGACGGCGCCCGTGGTGATGACCTCCACGGCCGCAACTTCCGAGATGTCACGGATCTGCTGGGCCACACCGGCGTCGGCGGCGGGTGCCTCGCTGTAGGAATTGTGTGAATTGCTGTCTGAAGTGCTCATGCTGCTAAGCTTGTCACAGACCGACTGGAAGTCGTTATTTTGCTGTGTTGAATCCCGCCGCGCTTGATGTGCGCTTGGCGGGGTATTTCTGTAGAATTGGTTTTCAGTTTGCAAGCGGAGTTCTCTCCCACCCGCGTCAGCCGTATTCCCTCAGGGGATGGAAGTTGCCGGGTACCTGGTCGGACATTGCTCACGGGCCCAGCCCATAAGCAGTGCGCACTGCCCCATGGGCAGCCTGCTCCGATCTTCGAGGCCTTCGATTGCGCCAGCAATTGGGGGCCTTCTCTATTTTGCCGGTGACACTCACCACAACCACAGGAGCTTTAACATTAGCGAGCCAAGAATCAATGAGCGTATCCGCGTCCCCGAGGTGCGGTTGGTCGGCCCTGCCGGCGAACAGGTAGGAATCGTCCGCATTGAGGATGCACTGCGCCTTGCTGCCGAGTCCGATCTCGATCTCGTTGAAGTTGCCCCGCAGGCCAAGCCTCCTGTTTGCAAGCTGATGGACTTCGGCAAGTACAAGTACGAAGCCGCCGTCAAGGCCCGCGAAGCCCGCAAGAACCAGACCAACACGGTTCTGAAGGAAATCCGCTTCCGCCTGAAGATCGACAAGCACGACTACGAGACCAAGCGCGGCCACGCCCTGCGCTTCCTCGGTGCCGGTGACAAGGTCAAGGCCATGATCCAGTTCCGTGGCCGTGAGCAGCAGCGTCCGGAGATGGGCATCCGCCTGCTCCAGAAGTTCGCCGAAGACGTCGCCGAGGTTGGCATCGTCGAATCCAGCCCGCGCATCGATGGCCGCAACATGGTCATGGTCATCGGTCCGCTGAAGAACAAGGCTGAAGCCAAGGCCGAAGCCCGCCGCGCCGCCCAGCGTGCCGAGGCCAAGGCCCAGAACGAAGCCAAGGCAGCCGGCCGCGTGGACCTCACCGGCGAAGACACGCCGATGACCCAGTCCCTGGCAGATCTGCTGCCTGCAGGACTGCTCGCAGCAGTTGAAGAGCCCGCTGAGGAAACCGCAGCAGAGGCCGTGGAGGTTCCCGCAGCGGAAGCTCCCGTGGCCGAAGAAGCCCCGGTTGTCGAAGAGGCTCCGGTAGTCGAGGAAGCTCCGGTTGTTGAAGAAGCTCCCGTGGCCGAAGAGGCCCCGGTTGTTGAAGAAGCACCCGTGGCCGTAGAAGCCCCGGTGGTCGAGGAAGCACCCGCAGCTGTCGAAGCTCCGGTTGTTGAAGCGGCACCGGCCGAGGCAGCCCCGAAGCCCGTGGTTCCGAAGCCCGCCGTTCCGGCAGCTCCGAAGCCCGTCGCCAAGCCGGCAGCCCCGAAGCCTGCAGCCCGGCCTGCGGCCCCCAAGGCCGCGCCGAAGCCCGCGGCACGCAAGACAAACTAGTTCAACGCCGCAGGAGGCCAGCCTCCACACGGCAAGCAACCAGCACGCCGCCCCATGAGGTCGGCTGCACGAAAGAACTGCGGACCACGTCCGCGGATACGTAAGGAGATCGGTTCCCATGCCGAAGATGAAGACCCACAGCGGTGCTAAGAAGCGCTTCAAGCTGACCGGTACCGGCAAGCTGCGCCGCCAGCAGGCCAACCGCCGTCACTACCTGGAGCACAAGTCCTCCAGGCTGACCCGCCGCCTTGCCGGCGACAAGATCGTCTTCAAGGGCGACGCCAAGGTCATCCGGAAGATGCTCGGCATCTAAGTTCCAAGTTCTCTGGTTTCTGCCAACCGGCAGCAACCGACTACACCAAAAGCCTTCTCAGGCCGGCCGGGTTTCCGGCAGTAGCAGCTTGGGATAAAGATTTCTGAAGGAGTACGCACGTGGCACGTGTGAAGCGGGCGGTAAACGCCCACAAGAAGCGCCGGGTTGTCCTTGAACGCGCAAAGGGTTACCGCGGTCAGCGGTCTCGCCTGTACCGCAAGGCCAAAGAGCAGCTGCTGCACTCGTTTGTGTACAGCTACGGCGACCGCCGCAAGAAGAAGGGTGACTTCCGTCGCCTCTGGATCCAGCGTATCAACGCTGCATCCCGCGCCAACGGCCTCACCTACAACCGTCTGATCCAGGGCCTGAAGGCCGCTGAGGTCGAGGTTGACCGTCGCATGCTGGCCGAACTGGCCGTCTCCGACGCCAACGCTTTCGCTGCCCTGGTGAACATCGCCAAGGCTGCACTGCCGGCCGACACTTCCGCTCCGGCCGCCAAGGTTGAAGCTGCTGCTCCGAAGGCTGCCGCCAAGGCTGCTCCGGCCGCTGCCGCTGCCAAGTCGGACATCGATGGCGCCGTTGCTGCCGTTGAAGGCGAAGACGCTCCGGAAGGCTACGCCATCAAGGGCAACGCCGAGTCCAAGAAGTACCACGTTCCGGGTTCCACCTGGTACGACGCCACCGCTGCTGAATACTGGTTCGCCACTGTTGAAGCTGCAAAGGCAGCCGGCTTCGAGCCGGCCGGCGGCGAAGCCCGCCAGCAGATCAAGAACTAGTCGCAACAGCCACTAAAGTTCTTATATGAACGAAACCGGGCGCCTGCAAGATTTTCCGATGACCAACCCCCGAGCTGATCGGGTGAGGGATGTCGCAAAGCTTGCCGGGCGCCCGGCGCGTTTAAAGCGCGGACGCTTCCTGGCCGAGGGGCCGCAGGCCGTCCGCGAGGCCCTGTCCCTGCACCGTGAGCGGATCGCGGCGGGGGAGCCCGGCGTCGTGCACGAGGTGTACGCGAGCGAGGCCTGCCTCGACCGTCTCCCCGAACTCGCCGACCTGGCTGAGGGCACCGCCTTGAGGCTTGCCAGCGACGAGGTGCTGTCCGCCATGGCGGACACCGTCAATCCGCAGGGAATCGTGGCCGTCTGCAGTTTTGTGGATGTGAGCCTGGACTCAGTGCTCGACGCCGGTCCCCGCCTTATCGCCGTTATGTGCCAGGTGCGGGACCCCGGCAATGCCGGCACGGTCCTGCGCGCTGCGGATGCCGCCGGAGCCGACGCCGTGGTGCTGACCTCCTCCAGCGTGGACATCTACAACCCCAAAGCCGTCCGGTCCACCGCAGGCTCCCTGTTCCACCTTCCGGTGGTTCTGGGCGCCGAGGTGGACGAACTCGTGGCCCGCTGCAAGGAACTCGGCATCGGCGTCCTGGCCGCCGATGGCTACGGCACCCTCAACCTGGACAAACTCCAGGACGAAAACGCTGCCCGGCGGCTCGGTGCGGCAGATGTTTCCTCGGACTATGCGCTGGAAGCCCCCACGGCGTGGTTGTTCGGCAACGAGGCCCAGGGCCTCTCCGACGCCGAACTCGCGCTGGCCGACCACCGAGTGGCCGTGCCGGTCTACGGCTTCGCTGAGAGCCTCAACCTGGGAACAGCCGCCACAGTGTGCCTCTACGCCAGCGCGCGGTCCCAGCAGGGCTCCTGAGCCTGCCCAGCACCCTCGCAAAGCAAACGCCCGCCCACGGGAATGTGGGCGGGCGTTGCGCTTGCTTCCGATGGTCCCGTCAGGTGGTGGACTTGTTGCGTCCGGTGATGGCGCCGTAGACGCCGGCCACGGCCAGGCCGCCGACGATGGCAAGGACCCAGGAACCGAGGTTCCAGAACTCCATCTTGCCGGAACCGAAGACCAGGTCGCCGATCCAGCCACCGACGATCGCGCCGACCACGCCCAGCACCAGGCTGGTCAGCCAGCCGCCGCCGACCTTGCCGGGCATGATTGCCTTGACGATCGCTCCGACAATGAGTCCAAGAATGATCCATCCGAGAATACCCATGACTCCTCCTTCGGTTCAGGGCCGTTGTGCGGCCCGGTTCACGGCCCCAAACTAACACGCGGCTCTCGAATAGTCAGTAGCCTTGGTGATTTGATTGTGCATGGGCGGGGGCCGGAACGGTACGGTATTCCTTGCAGGGGAGCGCACCGAGGTCCCTCGACCTGTCGGTTCTCCCAATTTCCCTGAATCCTGAAGAGGTGAAGCTTTCGTGGCTGCAAGTGGCGGTACCAAAGCGATCGTGGCGGCCCTTGCCGCCAACCTGACGATCGCCGTACTCAAGTTCATTGCATTCATCCTGACGTTGTCGTCGTCCATGCTTGCAGAGGCCATCCACTCGGTGGCCGACTCCGGCAACCAGGTCCTCCTGCTGGTGGGCGGCAAGCGCGCCAAGCGGGCGGCGAGCCCGGAGCACCCGTTCGGCTACGGACGCGAGCGGTACATCTACGCCTTCATCGTCTCGATTGTGCTGTTCAGCGTCGGCGGCCTGTTTGCCCTCTACGAGGCATGGGACAAGTTCCAGCACCCGCACGCCATCGAGGGCGACTTCTGGTGGGTGCCGCTGGCCGTGCTCATCGGCGCCATCGTTGCCGAGTCCTTCTCCTTCCGGACCGCCATTCTGGAGTCGAACCACATCCGCGGGCAGCAGAGCTGGGTCAAGTTCGTCCGCAACGCCAAGCAGCCCGAATTGCCCGTGATCCTGCTCGAAGACCTCGGCGCACTGCTTGGCCTGGTGTTCGCCCTGTTCGGCGTCAGCCTCACCCTGGTCACCGGCAACGGGATCTGGGACGCTGCCGGCACAGGCATGATCGGCCTGCTGCTCGTCGCCATCGCCGTGATCCTTGCCGTGGAAACCAAGTCGCTCCTGCTGGGCGAATCCGCCACCAAGGATGACGCAGCCGGGATCGCGCGGGCCATCGAGGCCAACGGCACCCGGATCATCCACCTCAAGACCATGCACCTGGGACCGGAAGAGCTCCTGGTTGCGGCCAAGATCAGCGTCGGGGCAGCCGACACCGGACAGGAGATCGCGAAGGTGATCGACGACGCCGAGGAACGGATCCGCGCGGCGGTTCCGATCGCCCGGGTCATCTACCTTGAGCCCGACGTGGAGCGCGTCCAGGCATAGCTGTCTGTCAGATTCAACGCAGAAGGGCTCCCGCGAAACCGCGGGAGCCCTTCTGCGTTGATCTCCTTGTCCCGGATGCCGCTAGGCGGCGAGCGGGCGCCTGCGTTCCAGGAGTCCGCTCAGGAGCGCGATGCCAAGGCCAAGCATCGCCAGGCCCGCGCCGACGTAGGCAGGGGCCACATAGCCCCAGCCCCACGCGATGACGGTGCCGCCCAGGAACGCCCCCAGGGCATTGGCGACGTTCAGGGCGGAATGGTTGAGCGAGGAGGCCAGCGACGGGGCATCCGGGGAAGCGTCCAGCAGGCGCGTCTGCAGCGGCGGGACCAGCATGGAGCCGATGGCCCCCACCACGAAGGCCATGATGAATGCGGACCACGCCCAGTGGGCAGCGATGCCGTAGACAACAAGCGCCAGGGCGATGCCGGGCAGGACCAAGTAGATGGTCCCCATGACGGACTTGTCGGCAATCCGCCCTCCGATGATGTTGCCGACCACCATGCCGAGCCCGTACAGGGCCACCACGGCGGGAATGAGGAACTCGGGAATGCCGGCCACGGAGGTCATGGTGTGGGCGATGTAGGTATAGACGGCAAAGAAGCCGCCGAAGCCGATGACGCCGATCAGCAGGGCAAGCCAGACCTGGATGCGCTTGAGGGCGCCCAGCTCACGGCGGATGCTGGCCTCCGGGTGGGCCGGCTCGAAGGGTACGAATTTCCACAACAGCACCACGGTGGCCAGGCCGATGGCGCCCACCACCACAAAGAGCAGCCGCCAGCCAAAAGTCTGTCCAAGCCAGGTGGCCAGCGGGACGCCGATCACGTTCGCCACTGTCAGCCCGCCCATGACCATCGAGATGGCCCACCCCCGCTTGCTCGGGGCCACCAGGCTCGCTGCGATGACGGCGGCCACTCCAAAGAACGCTCCATGCGGCAGGCCCGAGGCGAAGCGGGTGACCAGCATGGTGGCGTAGTCGGGGGCAATGAATGACGTCAGGTTGGCAAGGCTCAGGAACAACATGAGGCCCAGTGCCAGGTGTTTGCGGGGCAGCCGGGCGCCGACGGTGGCGAACACCGGGGCACCGACCACCACGCCGAGGGCGTACGCGGAGATCAGGTTGCCGGCCTGCGAGGTGCTGATGTCCAGCCCGGTCTCGATTTCCTTGAGCAGGCCCATCATGGCAAATTCGGTGGTGCCGATGGCGAAGCCGCCCATGGCCAGCGCCAGGATGGCCAGCGCAAGGTGGCGGTTCCGGGCCTTGGCGGCGACGGCGGTGGTGGCAGTGGTAGTCATAGGCCTGTTCTTGTGCTTGCCTCGGGGGCGATCAGAGTAAATCTGATTTCAATTCTACGGGGGACCGCGGGCCTTGGCCTTTGAGTGTGACGGCTTCCACGCAGGCTCCGCCCATAGACTGTTGCGGTGACTGGACTGATACACGTGGTGGGCGCCGCCGTCGTCGACTCGCTGGAAAACCCAAGCCGCCTCCTTGCCGCCCGGCGGACCGCTCCGCCGCAGTTCGAGGGGATGTGGGAGTTCCCCGGCGGGAAAGTGGAGCCGGGGGAGGCCCCGGAGGCTGCACTGCACCGTGAACTGGCAGAAGAACTGGGCGTCACCGTGCGGCTGGGGGATGAACTTGAGTCCGGCGCGCCCGCAGGATGGCCGCTGAATGGGCGGGCCGCCATGCGGGTGTGGTTTGCCGAGGTGAGCAGCGGGGAGCCGCGCCCGCTCGAGGACCACGACCAGCTGCGCTGGGTCACACTGGATGATTGTGGCAAAGCTCTCAGCCTGCCGTGGATCCCGGCCGATCTCCCGATTGTCCGGGCGTTGCTGGCCCGGGTAACCGCAGCCGCGTGATGGAGGCCCCCCTTCTGCAGCGTGCTCGCCGTGAAGGCTGAAATGAAGGACGATCCCCGCGTGCAGATCAGAACAGCGTGGGCTGGCCGGGGGCAGTTTGGGCAGGGCCACTCTGTGCGGCCCTCCGTGCCGGATCAATCCGTGGCCCCGGGCCCTTGGCGTTGTGGTGGCTGAAGCCCTGTGTCCCGGCAAAGCCGTGCCTGGCTTTGAGGTTGTTGACCTTGGCGCTGAGCCAGCTGCTGTATTCCTTGGAAACATAGGAGCCCCGGCCGTAGAGGCGCCGGTAGCGTCCGACAAGTTCCGGGTGGTTGGCCGCAAGCCACTTCATGAACCATTCCCGTGTCCCGGGCTTAAGGTACAGGGCGCCGGCGGTCACGCCCGTGGCTCCCGCTGCCGCGAGGGATCCGAACAGATTGTCCAGGGCTTCGTCTGTGTCCGTCAGCCACGGCAGGACAGGCATCGCCATGACGCCGCAGGCCAGCCCGGCGTCGCGGAGGCGGCCGATCAGCTTCAGCCGTGCCCGGGGTGAGGGTGTGCCGGGCTCGATGAGGCCCGCCAGGTGTTCGTCCGTCATGGCCAAGGAGATACCAAGGTCGACGCGGACCTGCGTGGCCGCGTGCTTCAGCAGGGGAATGTCCCGTGCCAGGAGAGTCCCCTTTGTGAGGATGGAGAAGGGCGTGCCGGAATCCGCGAGGGCCCTGATGATGCCGGGCATCAGTTCGTACCGGCCCTCGGCCCGCTGATAGGGATCGGTGTTGGTGCCAAGGGCCACCTGGTGGTGGGCCCACGACGGCTTGGCAAGTTCCCTGGCCAGGACCTCAGCCGCGTTGATCTTCACCACCACCTGGGAGTCGAAGTCCCGGCCGGCGTCGAACTCCAGATAAGTGTGGCTCTGGCGGGCGAAACAGTAGACACAGGCATGGCTGCAGCCGCGGTAGGGATTGACGGTCCATTCGAAGGGCATCCGGGAACCGGCAGCCACCTTGTTGAGCACTGACTTTGCGGTGACCTCATGAAAGGTGACTCCGGAGAACTCGGGGGTGGAGACGGACCGGACCAGCCCGGCCAGCGGCAGCAAGGCCTCGGGGAACGCCGCCACGGAAGGACCTCCAGCGGCGTCGTTGTCCGATGCCGGTACAGCGGCCGCGGAGAGTGCTTGTGCGTCCCATCTCATGAAGACCATTCGAATGTATGTTCGAGTCAAAGTCAAGGTCTTCGAAAGTGGGCGCGGGCATTGCTAGGGTTGGTCCATGATTCTGCTGACCGGGTTCGAACCCTTCGGAGGCGACGCCACCAACCCGTCCTGGGCGGCCGCAACACTGGCCCGCGACATCCTGCGGGGCGAGGGGCACGAGGTGGAGGCGCTTGAGCTTCCCTGCGTCTTCGGCGATGCGGCCGCCAGGCTCCTCGAGGCCGTTGATCGCCTTAATCCGGCCCTCGTGGTCAGCCTTGGACTGGCGGGCGGCCGTGACAGGATCTCGCTGGAACGCGTCGCCATCAACTGCGACGACGCGAGGATCCCGGACAATGCCGGCCGGCGCCCCGTTGACGCGGAGGTTGTACCCGGCGGGCCCGCCGCCTACTTCAGTACGCTTCCAATAAAGGCCGCACTGCGGGCACTGCAAATAGCAGGCATCAGGGCCGAAGTGTCACAGACGGCCGGGACCTATGTCTGCAATCACGTTTTCTACGCACTCATGCACGCCCTGGCGTCGCGGCCGCAGACCCGCGGCGGCTTCGTCCATGTTCCCTACGATGCTTCGGGATTACCCCTCGGCAGCGCCGTTCCGGCCATGCCAGCCGGGACCATGGCCGAGGGCATCGCTGTCGTAGTCCGCACGGCCTTGGTAACGGACACGGATCCCGCCTTGTCCGCGGGAGCCATCCACTAGCCAGGCTGCGGGGCGGACAAAGGCTCAAGCAGTTCCCATTCCACCGTCACGCTGGCCGAGACCGAGTATTCGCCGCCCTCGATGGCAACGCTTTCGGCCAGGGATGCGCGCACCAGTCCACCGAGGGGGACCGGACCGTGACCGGCCGGGGGCTGGCTGATGGTCAGCACGCTTCCGAGGCGCGCGGACGCCCTGGACGCATACTGCCCGGCACGCTCCACAGCGTCCTGCCATGCGGCGTCCTGCGCCAGTGCCGTCACTGCCGCGGGATCGGCAAACCCCTGCTCAAGGCAGCTGATGCGGATGCCGTCCCCTCCTGCCGCAACGGCGGCGGCGATCGCGGCCGGGGCAGACCCGGGCGCCCGGAGCCGGACAACCAGAGTCGTTGAGGCGACATAACCGGTCACCTTCTGGCCCTGGCCCTCGACCCATACGAGGTCCGCCCGAAGATTGAGGCCGCTCGTCCGCAGATCCCGGTCCGCCACGCCGTTCCGGCGAAGGGCATCAACAGCGGCGGCGGCCGTGCTGCCGGCGTCCTGGTACGCCTGGGCGGCGGTGTCGCGGCGCGTTTCCACGCCGAGGGACAGTGTGACAAGGTCAGGGGCTGCCTCGGCAGTGCCGGTGCCGGTCACTGTGATGGTGCGTGTCATGCCTATGCCTCGTTTCGCTTGTGGGAGCGGAAGTCCGGGATCCGGCCTCCACGGTCAATGTAGCCGCCCGCAGCCAGTCCGGCCTGGCGTTCGAAGAAATTGCGTGATGCCGGGTTGCCGCTGCGCAGCATCGACCAGCCGGCACAGAGCGCGTACAGCAGCAGGAACGGCAAGCCCAGGCAGTACGCGTATTGCGAGCAGTGCCTTTCCTCATGGCCCAGCAGGCCTGGGTCGTGGCCCGCTGTTCCCTGCGGGGCCCGGAACAGCACAACGTTGCCCACGGTGAACGCCCCGGCATGGGGCAGGCTCCAGCCGTAGCCGGCTGCGATGATGAGGCCCCTCGGCCCGCGGGACAGCCTGGAACCCGAGGCCCGCGCGATGAGCAGGCCAAGGGGCGTCGCCAGGTCCAGGACGTTGACGATCTGTCGCAGGCGGTGCCCCCATTTCATGAGGCCATGGTAGCCCCGGGGCCTCTGGCACGGTCCCTGTGCCGGGGATAGTCTGATCAGGGACCACCGGGGCAGGCCTGGTGCCTGATCGTTCGGGGGGAAGATGAACGCGAAACGGGCCATCGGCATGGCCGGCGTGATGATCGCACTGGTGCTTGCTTTGACCGGCTGTGTCAAGATCAACATGGACGTCAAGGTCAACAACGAAAACAGCGTCGACTACGACGTGGTCTACGCCATCCAGAAGGCCGTCCTGGGAGACAAGTCCTTCGACGAATTCATGCAGTCCAACGGAAGTTCCAGCGATCAGATGGATGTTCCCGAAGGCGCCACGGTAGTGGATTACGAGGATGGCAAGTACAAAGGCAAACGGGTCACGGCAAAAGGTCTGGAACCAGCCAAGATCTCGGCCGCGTCCACCTCCAAGTCCCCGTTCGAGCTTCGGAAGGACGGCGATTTCTACCTGCTGACCATGGGCGGCATCACCGGATCGGGCAGCAGCGACCCCGCGACGGCAGGGCTGGCAAAATCGATCTTCGACGAGGCCACCGTCAAGATCAGCTTCCCGGGCAAGGTCGTGGAAGCCAAGGGCGCCAAGGTTGACGGAAACTCCGCCACCTTCGACATGCTTGCCATGACCGAAGAAACCGTCCAGGTGAAGGCCGAAGTCAACCCGGGCTTTGCCTTCCCGATGTGGCTGCTGTGGGTGCTCATTGCCGTCCTGGTGGTTGCCGCCGCACTCATCCTGCTCTTCGTCCTGCTGCGCAGGCGGCAGTCCGCGCAGCCCTCCCCGGCGCTCGCAGGCGCCGGCATTGCCCACGGCCAGCCACAGCAGCCCGGCTACCCCCAGCAGCCCGGCTACCCGCAGCAGGGCTACCCACAGCAGCCCGTCCAGCCGCCAGCGACGGGCGCCGGTCCCGGCCAAAGCGGCCAGACACCGCCGCTTCCACCCATGCCGGGCCACCCGCCCGCGTAGGCGGGCTCCGCCGTCGTACGCCCGCGGCTCCGGTGCGGCTGTCACAGGTTAAATCGCAGCGGAACCGTTCAACTAGACTGAGGGGTAATGCCCGCCGGAATCCCGGCGAGCATTGCCCTTTCGTTTTGACGGCCTTTATTGGGGCCATTTCCCGACTCGTAGCTAAGAACAGTAGATGACTGACACTTTGCCAGGCGCTGCCATCCCGAATCCCCTGGATGAGGCCGCCATCACCGCAGCCGTTGAGGATGCCGTTGCCGCGATTGCCGCGGCTTCCTCCCTCGAAGAACTCAAGGCCGTCCGCCTCGCCCACACGGGCGAGAAGTCGCCGCTGAGCCTTGCCAACCGTGAAATCGGCGGGCTGGCCAAGGAGCACAAGGCTGCGGCCGGCAAGATCATGGGGTCCTCCCGTGGCCGCGTGAACCAGGCGCTCGCCGCCCGGACCAGCGTGCTTGAGGCTGAAAACGATGCACGGATCCTGGTCGAGGAAACTGTGGACGTCACGGCAGCGCCGCGCCGCCGCCGTGCAGGAGCACGCCACCCGCTCTCCACCCTGCAGGACCGCGTTGCGGACATCTTCGTGGGCATGGGCTGGGAAATCGCGGAAGGCCCCGAGGTCGAATCCGAGTGGTTCAACTTCGACGCCCTGAACTTCAAGCCGGACCACCCGGCCCGCGAAATGCAGGACACGTTCTTCGTGGAGCCCCCTGAAGCCCACCTGCTCATGCGCACGCACACCTCGCCGGTGCAGGTCCGTTCCATGCTGGAACGCGAAGTGCCGATCTATGTGCTGTGCCCCGGCAAGGTGTTCCGCACCGATGAGCTCGACGCCACCCACACGCCGGTGTTCCACCAGTTCGAAGGCCTGGCCATCGACAAGAAACTGAGCATGGCGGACCTGCGCGGCACGCTGGAGCACTTCGCCCGGCAGATGTTCGGTGACGAAGCCTCAATCCGGCTGCGCCCGAACTACTTCCCCTTCACGGAGCCTTCCGCGGAACTGGACATCTGGCACCCCGGCGCCAAGGGCGGTCCGCGCTGGATCGAATGGGGCGGCTGCGGCATGGTCAACCCCAACGTCCTGCGGGCGGCCGGCATCGACCCGGACGTCTACTCAGGTTTTGCCTTCGGCATGGGCATTGAGCGCACGCTCATGTTCCGCAACGAGGTCGGCGACATGCGCGACATGATCGAAGGCGATGTACGTTTCAGCGAGCACTTCGGGATGGAGATCTAACAGTGCGTATCCCACTTTCCTGGCTGCGCGAATTCGCGCAGGTTCCGGCCGATGCAACGGCCGAAGACGTCATGGCGGAGCTCGTCAAGGTCGGTTTTGAAGAAGAAGCGGTCCACCGCCCCACGGACGCCCTCAAGGGTCCCATCGTGGTGGGCCAGGTCCTGAGCCTGGTCAAGGAGCCGCAGTCCAACGGCAAGACCATCAACTGGTGCCAGGTCCGCGTTGTCCCCGAAGGGCAGGAGCAGACGCTCACCGGCAAGGGCATCGACCCTTCCGGCGTGCAGGGCATCATCTGTGGCGCCCACAACTTCGCGGAAGGCGACAAGGTGGTTGTCACCCTTCCCGGTGCCGTGCTGCCCGGTGACTTCCACATCTCGGCCCGGAAGACCTATGGCCACCTCTCCGCCGGCATGATCGCCTCCGTGCGCGAACTGGGCATCGGTGATGACCACGACGGCATCCTGGTGCTCTCGCGCATCGGCCTGGACCCGGAAATCGGCTCCGACGCCATGGCCCTGCTGGGCCTGTACGACGAAGCCGCCGAAATCAACGTCACCCCGGACCGCAGCTACGGCTTCTCGATCCGCGGCGCGGCCCGTGAATACGCCCACGCCACCGGCACGGCTTTCGTTGACCCCGCCTCCAAGGTGCAGGCTCCGGCCGAACTGTCCGGTGGCTACGGCGTCAAGCTCAACGACGACGCCCCGATCTACGGTAAGCCCGGCTGTGACCGCTTCGTGGCCCGCACCGTCCGCGGGGTGGACGCCACCCGTCCCACGCCGCCGTGGATGTCCTCGCGCCTGCGCCTGGCCGGCGTCCGCTCGATTTCGCTGCCCGTGGACATCTCCAACTACGTGATGCTCGAGCTCGGCCAGCCGAACCACTGCTACGACCTGGACAAGCTCTCGGGCGACATCGTGGTCCGCCGTGCCGTGGCGGGGGAGAAGATCACCACCCTGGACGAAAAGGTGCGCACGCTCGACGTCGAAGACCTGCTCATCACCGATGACTCCGGTGCGATCGGCATCGCAGGCGTCATGGGCGGAGCCGCCACCGAGGTCTCCGACGCCACCACGAACATCCTGGTGGAGGCCGCGCACTTCGACGAGGTCTCCATCGCCCGCGCCCGCCGCCGCCACAAGCTGCCCTCCGAGGCGTCCAAGCGCTTCGAGCGTGGCGTGGACTGGCAGCTCGCCGGCGTTGCGGCACAGCGCGTCGTGGACCTGCTCGTCGAGCTCGCCGGCGGCACTGAGGACGAAGCCGGCACCGACGTCGGGACCGCTCCCGAGCCCGTCACGATCGAACTGCCGGCGGGCTACGCCGCAGCCCGGATCGGGATCGACTTCACCGAAGAGCAGATCACCCGCTCCCTGGAGGACCTCGGCGGCACCGTCGAAAAGACCGGCACCGGCTACCTTGTCACGGCTCCGAGCTGGCGCAACGACCTGGAAACCAAGGAAGACCTCTCCGAGGAAATCGCGCGGCTGGTCGGCTACGACAACATCCCCGCCACCCTGCCCGTGGCTCCTCCCGGCCGCGGCCTGAGCCGTGCACAGCAGCAGAAGCGCCGCTTGGTGCAGGCCCTGGCCGATGCGGGCCTGACCGAGGTCCTGGCCTACCCGTTTGTTTCCAAGGCCGCCAACGACACCTTCGGTGTGGCCGAGGAAGGCGCGGCACGTCCGGCCCTCAAGCTGGCCAACCCGATCAGCGAGGAGCACGGCTACCTGCGTACGTCCGTGCTGCCCGGCCTGATCGAAGTGGCCCGCCGCAACCACTCCCGGGGCTTCCGCGACCTGGCCATCTACGAAGCCGGGCTGGTCTTCCTCCCGGGCGAGCAGCTCGGCACGGAGTCGATCCCGCCGCTGGGCGTCAAGCCGTCCGATGAGGTCCTGGACGGACTGTACGACGGCGTCCCGGCCCAGCCGCTGCACCTCGCCGCCATCCTGACCGGGCATGATTCACCGGCCGCCGCCAGCCACAAGCCGCGGCTCTGGGACTGGGCCGACGCCCTGGATGTTGCCCGGCTCATGGGCGATGTCCTTGGCGTGGAGCTCGTGGCCAGCCAGGGCAGCCACCAGGCCTTCCACCCCGGCCGCGCCGCCCAGCTCGCGCTGCGCTCCGGCGAAGTGGTCGGCTACGCCGGCGAGCTTCACCCGAAGCTGCTGGCAGCCCACGACATGCCGGCCCGCTCGGTGGCCCTTGAGATCAACGCGGACGCGCTCTTCGAAGCCGCCGCGGACGTCATCGTGGCCAAGCACATCTCCGGTTTCCCCGTGGCCACCCAGGATGTCGCCCTCGTGGTGCCCCAGGATGTCCCCGCGGACGCCGTACTTGAGGCCCTGCGCGAAGGCGCCGGGGACCTCCTCGAAGATGTCGCATTGTTCGATGTCTACGTGGGGACCGGCATCGAGGACGGCAAGAAGTCGCTGGCCTTTGGCCTGCGCTTCCGTGCCGCGGACCGCACCCTGACGGCCGACGAAGCATCGGAGGCCCGCGAGGCCGCCGTCGCTGTCGCCGCAGAGCGCTTCGGGGCAGTCCAGCGCTGATCCTTTCTGTTGCGAAGAATCCCCGGAACCTGAGGTTCCGGGGATTCTTCTTTTCCGGAAGCAGGTTTACTGGGACCAAGCTACCAAATCTATTGACAATAGAGTCACATGTGCATGACAGTTCTGTCATGCACATGTGAAGCATGTGTATCACAACTCCTGTGCGGCTTCACGAGAGCCGCCTTTGCGAAAGGTACCCATGAAAAGGCACAACGTCGGCTTGCTTGTCGGAGCTGCAGTACTGGCACTCGCGTCCTCGATCGGTGGAACGGCCACGGCGTCGGACACCGCCACAGCGGCGTCGAGCGACATCCAGCCTGCATCACATACCGTGGATCCCTTCCAGACCTCGGGGTCGGCCGCGTCTCCACTGGCCGACAAGTACTCGTTCGTCAGGACAGGAAAAAGCGGTGGCTTCTCCACGGATTCGGTCATCGGTGCGGATGGCCGGACGCAGGTCAGCAACACCACGGCGGCCCCCAACCGCTCCATTGTGCAGATTGAGTTCAACGGCGGCTACATCTGCTCGGGTGCCTTGATCTCGGACGACACCGTCCTGACCGCCGGCCACTGCGTCCATGAAGGCGGCACGGGCTCCACTGCGGACTACTCCTGGGGAGTCCGCGTAGCCCCCGGCCGCAATGGCCTCACCGACCCCTACGGCACGTGCGGCGCCACCCAGCTCTACACGGACCAGCGGTGGATCGACTCGGCCAACACCAACGCGGACTGGGGTGTCATCAAGCTGGACTGCACGGTAGGCAACACCACCGGATGGCTCAACTACACCGGCACCACCGCAAGCCTGACGGGAACCACGGCAACCGTGCGGGGATATCCGGGGGACAAGCCGCGGGGCACCATGTGGACCATGACCGGCTCGATCTCCTCGACGCAGGCCGAGAAGGTCTTCTACAAGATGGACACCTACGGAGGCCAGAGCGGGGCGCCGGTCTACAACAGCTCCACATCGATTGTGGCCATCCACACCAACGGCGGAACCACGAACTCGGGCACCCGCATCACGCCCACGCTGGCGTCCTACCTGGACACCGTTAAGTAGCACGGATCTTTGCAGCACTGGTCCCCGCGGCACGCGTTGCGGGGACCAGCTGCGTCCTCTCCAAGCCACCCGGCTACGATGGCCGGGTAAGAATGAGACCGGAAGGAGGCGCAACAGTGGACGGCATTTCCCTGCGCCTCGAGCCTCTCGACCAAGTCCTCATCGAGAGCCCGCTTGACCACCCGGCCCAGGCCAGGGCCCGCCGCTTCGCGAATGAGCGGGACCGCGCCGAGTTTGTGGCCGGTCGTCAGGCACTGCGGCGCTTTGCCGCCGGTCTCCTCGCGGTTGGGCCGGAGCGGCTCGTCCCGGTCTACGTTTGCCCCCAGTGCGGCCCCGGCCAGGACCACGGGCGGCCCGGGTTCATGCTCGACGGAGGTCCGGCACCGCTGCTGCTCAGCGCCTCCCGCGCGGCCGGCTGGGTGCTGCTCGCCGCCGTCGTGCATCCTGACCCGGGCGAGAGACTGGGCGTCGACCTTGAGGACACCGCGAAGACCGGCTTCGAAGGCTTCGACGACGTGGCGCTGACGCCTGCGGAGAAGGACCATCTGGGCTCGCTGCCGGTCAGGGCACAGGCTGCCGGGCGCGCCCGGCTCTGGGCCCGCAAGGAGGCCTGGCTCAAGATGACCAGCGAGGGGCTCCGGACAGACCCGTCGGGCCTGGACGTCCTGGACCGGCCCGGACTCACGGACCTTGACCTGGCAGGATTTCCAGTGCCTGGCCATGCCGTGCCCAGCCCCGGAGCCGCCCTGCGCATCGAGGGACGGCCGCCGTCCGGACTCGTGGCGGCGCTGGCCCTGGGCTGAGCCGAAACTGGGCTGAGCCGAAAGCGGGCTGACCGGCACCGTGCTGGCTAGCAGCCCCGGACAGGCAGCGGCGGCAGGGCCCCCTCGTACAACCACGGCCCCAGGACCGCGGCAGAGTCGAGGCCCGGCACGGCGGCATCCGCGGCGGCGATGAACTCCGGGGTGGACACCGAACCGTGCCGCTTGGCGGTGGTCCACTGCTGCAGGAAGTCGAAGAACGCGGCATCGCCGGCGGCGCACCGGACGGCATGCACGGCCAGGGCGCCGCGCTTGTAGACCCGGTCATCGAACATCAGGTCCGGCCCAGGGTCTCCGACCATCAGGTCCTGCGGCGAGGAGTTGAGCTTCTTCCAGGCTGCCCGGGCGCGCTCGGCCACGGGCAGGGTGCCGGATTCTTCCGACCACAGCCACTCGGCATAGCAGGCGAAGCCTTCGTGCAGCCAGATATCCTTCCAGTTGCTCACTGTGAGCGAATTTCCGAACCATTGGTGCGACAGTTCGTGCGCGATCAGCCGCTGGGCCTCCCATTCGTCGCGCATGTGGTTCCGGCCGAAAATCGACAGCGTCTGCGCCTCGAGCGGGATCTCCAGCTCGTCCTCGGTCACCACGGCCGTGTACTCGGTGAAGGGGTAGGGTCCGAAGCATTCTTCGAAGGTGCGCATCATGTCCGGCTGGCGGCGCAGTCCTTCACGCGCCTCCTCTTCCAGCTGCCTGGGCACTGCCACGAACTGGCGGACCCTGTGGTGCGGGTTCTCGGGATTCAGCGCCACCAGCTCGTAGCGGCCGATCTGCACGGTGGCCAAGTACGTGGACATGGGCTCGGCGTGTTCGTAGGTCCAGGTTTCGCGGCTGGACTTGCGCGTCCTCGAGACAAGGCTGCCATTGCACACGGCCCGGTAGTTGTCGTCGGTGGTCACCGCGATCCGGAAGCTCGACTTGTGCCGCGGGTGGTCGTTGCACGGGAACCAGGACGCGGCGCCGTTCGGCTGCCCGGCCACCAGCACGCCGTCGTTGAGCTCCTCCCAGCCGACATCGCCCCACAGCCCCCTGCGCGGCTGCGGGTTGCCCTCGTAGCGGATGTCAAGGCTGAATTCGTGGCCGGGTTCCAGCACCGAGGGGAGGGACACCACCAGGTGCTCGGCGCGCTGGTTGAACTTCTGGATCTTCCTTCCATCCAGCTGGACCTTGGACGCCTTCAGCCCCACGAGGTCGAGAACCAGCTGCGAGGTGGACTTCAGCACCACACAGCGCAGCACGGCCCGGCCGATCAGCTTGTTGCTGCCCAGCCGGCAGTCCAGCTCCAGCTCGTAGCGGTCCACGCGGTACACGGTGCTGCCATGGTCGAGCGTATAGGGATCCGCGTTCGCGGCGTGTGCATGGAGTGCGTAGGAAACCGGAGGTTTAGCGGCGGTCCCGGTGCTGGATTGGTCCCTCGGTGTCATGAAATTCAATCTACTTGGCACCGGCCGACGCTGGGGCCGGACCCTCCCATGGACTCACGGGATTTCCCATCCAATACGTCCCCGCCGGGACGGTTTCGCCGCGCATGACCAACGACGCCGGACCAACCGTGCCGCCCGCGCCGATGCTGGCAGCGGGGAGAATGACGCCGTGCGGGCCCATCGTGGCACCATTGCCCAGCGTCACGGTGTCGATGCTCATGATGCGATCGTGGAAGAGGTGCGTCTGGACGACGCAGCCGCGGTTGACGGTGGAGTTTTCCCCGAGGGTGACGAGGTCGGCCTCGGGCAACCAGTAGCTTTCGCACCACGTGCCTCGCCCGATTTTGGCGCCCAGGCCCCGCAGCCACCAGACCAGCGCGGGGGTTCCTGCTGCCGAACGGGCAAACCAGGGGGCGCTGACCATTTCAATGAAGGTGTCCACTACCTCGTTGCGCCAGATGAATGAGCTCCACAGCGGATGTTGGCCGGCCCTGATGGTCCCCACGAGGAGCCACTTCGCCGCAACGGAGCTGAGCGCCGCCACCGCACCGGCCGCCATCACCGCGGCCCCGCACAGCAGCGCCGCCACCCAGTATGCGGACACGGTGGCGATCCAGTCGAGGGCAAGCATGACCCCCACCGCTATGCCTGCCGTCAGGATGACGGGCAGCAGGCGGCACAGTTCCCAGACGGCGCGGGCCACCTTGAGCCGCAGGGGCGGCTGGAACGTGAGGCTCTGGTCGGCATCGACGGCGGTGCGGCGCAGCCTGACGGGCGGGCTGCCCAGCCAGGACGTGCCGGACTTGGCCTTGGCCGGGGTGGCTGACAGCACGGCCACGAGCGAGTTCTTGGGCACGTTGCGCCCGGCCGCCGTCATTCCCGAGTTGCCCAGGAAGGAGCGCTTGCCGATCTTGGCGGGGGCGATCTTCATCCAGCCGCCACCGAGTTCGTAGGAGGCCACCATGGTGTCGTCGGCCAGGAACGCGCCGTCGCCGATGGTGGTCATGCGGGGGAGCAGCAGAACCGTGGAGGCTTCCACGTTGCGGCCCACCTTGGCGCCAAGGAGCCGCAGCCACACGGGGGTGAAGAGGCTGGCGTAGATGGGGAAGAGCAGGTCTCGGGCCAGGTCCAGGAGGCGTTCGGTGGCCCAGACCTGCCAGCCGACACGGCTCCGGACGCGGTAATGGCCCTCCTTCAGGCCGAGTCCCAGCAGCCGTGCGACGGCCAGGATCAGCAGCATGTTGCCGAAGAACCAGGCAAGCGCAGCGAACGGAACGGCCAACACGAGCTGCGGCAGGGCCTCCTGGAGCGATTCGCGGCCCTGGATGAAAGTGAGGACCACCAGGGCGCCGGCAAGGGCGGACACATAGGGGATGAGGGCCAGCAGGGCGGACGCCGTGGCGAACAAGCCAAACCAGAGACGGTTCACCAGCGGACGGCTGGCGGGCTGTTCGGGCCAGTCGCGCTTGGCCTTGCCTCGGCGTTCGGCGGGGGAGCCGGCCACGAAGTGCCCGGCCTTGACCTTGCCGAGCACGGCGGAGCCGGCCTCGACGTGGGCGCCGGCACCGATGCTCGCGCCCGGCATCAGGGTGCTCCGGGCGCCGACGACGGCCCCGGCCCCCACATGGATACTGCCGATGTGGACGAGGTCGCCGTCGATCCACCAGCCGGAGAGGTCAACTTCCGGCTCCACGCTGGAGCCACTGCCGAGGGACAGGAATCCGGTGACCGGGGGCAGGGAATGCAGGTGCACGTCCCGGCCGATTTTTGCCCCCAAGGCCCTGGCATAGTAGGGAACGAAGGGGGCGCTGGCCAGGCCGATGGCGCCAGACAGAGCCTGGACCTGCTCGGCGAGCCACAGCCTCAGGTGGGTCTTGCCGGAGCGCGGATACGTTCCGGGCTGGACGCGACGCAACAGGAAGCGGGCTGCCGCGACAGAGATGGCCATGCGGCCCAACGGACTGACGAACACCAGCCACGACGCGCCAATCCACCACCAGGAAACGGCCGGGGCTGCAGAGAATCCGGCAAAGTCTGCCAACAGGCGGTTGGCCGCCATCAGGTAGGTGAGCCAGCGCATGCCCACCAGGATGTGCAGCGGAACCCCCATGAGGATCTGGAAGAGCTGGGATTTCAGGGCGGTCGGACGCACGGTGCGTTCGGCCGCAGGGCCGGGGATCCCGCCGTCGGGCAGCGACTGCCGGGCCGTGTCCACGAGGGCTCCCACGCGCGGGGTCGCGTAGATGTCCGCCACCGTCACAGTGGGGTAGCGGATGCGCAGGGCCGAGACGAGCTGCGCCGCGGCCAGGGATCCGCCGCCATAGGCGAAGAAGTCGGCGTCGAGGGAGGTGACCGGGCTGCCGAGGACGGCTTCCCACTGCTCCACGATCCAGCGGGCGTCGTCGGGGAGGTTGAGCGGGGCCTCGCCGGCCGCAGCGGCGGCGGCGCCGGCCAAGGGCCAGTGCAGGGCATGGCGGTCCACCTTGCCGCTGGTCTTGGTGGGCAGGGACTCCACCACCGTGAGCAGCGGGATCAGCGCCGCCGGCAGGCTCCCGCCCAAGAGTTCGCGCGCGGCGGCCAGGTCAATCGCGGCACCGTCGGCCGGGGCTAGGTAGCCCACCAGGATCTGGTTGCCCGCCGCCGTGGTCTGCACGGCGGCTGCGGCGCCCGCAACGCCGGGCAGGGCCTGGAGTGCGGCATCGACTTCACCGAGTTCGATGCGGCGGCCGCCCAGCTTGACCTGTTCGTCCGCGCGGCCCATGAACACCAGCCCGGCGCTCTCATACCGCACCAGGTCGCCGGAGCGGTAGGCCCGCTCCCAGCCCAGGGATTCCATGGGGGCGTACTTCTCGGCGTCTTTCGCGGGGTCCAGGTAGCGGGCCAGGCCGACGCCGCCGATGATCAGTTCGCCGGTCTCACCCTCGGCGACCGGGACGCCGTCGGAATCGACGACGGCGAGATCCCAGCCGTCCAGCGGCAGCCCGATCCGCACGGGGCCGGGTCCGCCAAGGGGCGCCGCACAGGCGACCACGGTGGCCTCGGTGGGTCCGTAGGTGTTCCAGACTTCCCGGCCCTCGACGGCGAGCCGCTCCGCGAGCTCGGATGGGCAGGCTTCGCCGCCGAAGATGAGCAGGCGCACGTTTTCGAGCGATTCGGCCGGCCACAGGGCAGCAAGGGTGGGAACGGTGGAGACCACCGTGATGCCGTGGCTGATGAGCCAGGGGCCAAGGTCCATGCCGGTCCGGACCAGGGCTCGGGGCGCGGGCACCAGGCACGCGCCGTGGCGCCAGGCCAGCCACATCTCTTCGCAGGAGGCGTCGAAGGCAACGGACAGCCCGGCCAGGACGCGGTCATGCGGACCCATCGGCTCGGACTGGAGGAACAGCCGGGCCTCCGCGTCAACGAAGGCGGCAGCCGAGCGGTGCCGCACCGCGACGCCTTTCGGCGTTCCGGTGGATCCGGAGGTGAAGATGATCCAGGAATCGTCGTCCAGACGTGGCTTCCGCGCTTCCGCAAGCGGCCCGCGGGGCTCTCCGGCGGCGTCGAGCCGCAGCCCGGCCCGCACGATCCCGGCAACCTGGGCTTCGCCGAACACAAGACGGGCACGCTCCTCGGGGTCGTCCGCGTCAACAGGCACATACGCGGCGCCGGCCATGAGGATGCCCAGGATGGCGATGTAGAGCTCATTGGTGCCTGAGGGGATGCGCACGCCGATCTTGTCGCCGCTCCCCAACCCCGCTGCATGGAGTGTCCGCGCAAAGCCGTGGACTGCCTTGAGCAGGTCCGCATAGCTCAGGGACTTGCGGCCGTCGTCCAGCGCGGAGGCCTCGGGAAACGTGCTTGCGGTTTCCTCAAGGATGCCGATCAGGGTTCGTTCAGCCGGGGCTGCTGCAGCTCCCGGCAGTTGGGGCAGATGCAGGGTCTGTACATCCGCTTGATCGGCCTGTTCCCGTTGTTCGTTGCTCACGTCGCCAGCATGGCCTTTCAAGGTGAACAAAAGGTGTCTTGTGTTCACCGGAGTTCATGTTGTGTTCGCCTGCGCGTCCACTTAAGGACATCCGGCGTTGGGCTTCACGGCGTTGGAACTGCACGTCGTGGGCCCAACGCCGGATGGGCATTGCAGCGGAGCTGACCCGCCGTGAATCACGTCAGGGCAGCAGGAGGACCTTGCCGGTGGTCTGCCTGCCCTCGAGGTCGCGGTGGGCCTGGGCTGCCTCGGCCAGGGGGTAGGTGGCGCCGACCCGTACCTTGAGCGTGCCGTTGGCGGCGGCGTCGAAGATCTCCGTCGCGCGCCAGCGACGTTCCTGGGCGTTCTGCAGGAAGTGCGCCATGGTGGGGCGGGTGACGGACAGCGAGCCGCCGGAATTGAGCCGCTGCGGATCGAACGGCGGTACCGGGCCGGAGGCGGCCCCGAACAGGACCAGCGAGCCGCGGATGCGCAGGCACTTGAGCGAGTCGTCAAAGGTGTCCTTGCCGACGCCGTCGTACACCACGTGCACGCCCTCGCCATGGGTGAGTTCGCGGACCTTGTCGGCGAAGCCGTCGTAGCGCAGCACCTCATCGGCCCCGGCTTCCCGGGCGAGGGCTTCCTTCTGGTCCGAGGAGACCGTGGTGATGACGCGGGCCCCGCGGGACTTCAGGAGCTGGATCAGGAGCAGCCCGACGCCGCCGGCGCCTGCGTGGGTGAGTACGGTGTGGCCGGGCTCCACACGGAAGGAGGAATTCATCAGGTAGTGCGCGGTGATGCCCTGCAGCGGCAGTGCGGCCGCGGTGTGGTCGTCGACGCCGTCGGGCACCGGAAGCGCCTTGTGGGCGTCCACCAGCGTGTACCCGGCGTAGCAGTTGTCGCCTTCCGCTGTGGCGACCCGGTCGTCGACAGCGAAGTCGAGCACGCCGTCGCCGATGGCCTCTACGGTGCCCGCCGCCTCCGCGCCGGGAATGAACGGGTACCCGACTTTGTAGATGCCGCCGCGCTTGTAGGTGTCGATGAAGTTGACGCCGGCGGCGGCCACCTTGACCAGCAGCTGACCGGGGCCGGGCGCCGGGATCTCCGTCTCCGTGAGTTCGAGGACTTCAGGCCCTCCGGACTGCCGGGCAACGATGGCATGCATCATGGGATCTCCTTCTCCGGGACGGTCTTTCCGGAGCCCGGGTCACCCACCATCCTAGGGAGCAGGCGGCCCGGGTTGTCCAACCAGGAGTCAGCGGCGCCCGTGCGTGGAGGCCACGGGGCAGTCGAAGCCGCGGCCCGCGGAGAGCCCCACCTCGTTGAGGTACCGGACCACGATCCCGTACGACTGCATCAGCGTGGTTTCGGTGTAGGGGATGGAGTGCGTGGCGCAGAACTCGCGCACAATGCGGGCGGCGCGGTGCAGCTGCGGGCGGGCCATGTCCGGGAAGAGGTGGTGCTCCACCTGCCGGTTCAGGCCGCCGAGCAGGAAGTCCATGAAGCGTCCGCCGGAGATGTTGCGGGAGGTGAGGACCTGGCGGCTCAGGAAGTCAACGCGGCTGTCGGCCGGCAGCACAGGCATGCCCTTGTGGTTGGGGGCAAACGAGGCGCCCATGTAGAAGCCGTACACCGTGATCTGCACGCCGAGGAAGGCGAAGGCCATGCCGATGGGGAGGAAGGTGAACGCGAGCACCGGCAAGGCCGTGAGCCTGGCCAGCAGGATGGGCGCTTCCACCCAGCGGTGGCGGACCTTTTCGCGGCCCAGGATGAAGCGGAGGGAATCGAACTGGAGGCTGATGCCAAGGAGCGTCAGCAGGGGGAAGAAGAACCAGCCCTGCCTGCGCGTCAGGAAGGCCAGGCGTCCCTGCCGGGCTTCGGCAGCCTCGGTGTGGAACACCAGGGCGTTCGTCCGGATGTCCGGGTCCTTGTTGATGACATTGGGGTGGTTGTGGTGGGCGCCGTGCTTCTGCTCCCACCAGGAGTAGCTGATGCCGGCGATTCCTGTGGCCAGGAGCCTGGCGGACCAGTCGTTGGCGCGGCGGGACGCGAAGATCTGCTTGTGTCCGGCCTCGTGGGCCAGGAAGCTGAGCTGGGTGCAGAAAATGCCCACCGCGGCCGCGATGAGCAACTGGTACCAGGAGTCGCCCAGCAGGGCGAAACCGAGCCAGGTTGCGGCCATGAGCAGCATGAGGGCGACGAAGACCCAGATGTAGAAGCCGCTGCGACGCTCCAACAGGCCTTCAGAGCGGACCTTCTTGAGCAGTTCGGAATAGCTGTGGACAACCGGGTTCGGCTGAATGGCGCGGATTTTCGGGCGCTCAGCGGTGGAAGTGGGTGCCATATATGGTTGTGCCCCGTATCGCTAACGGGCAACGCTGCAGCCGACGTTCGGACTGCACGGTCTGGATCACCCTTTACCAAGCATACGCCGCTGATCGAAATGGCTTGACCAACCCCGACCGAGCAGCATCCGGGCGGCAGGCATGCATAAATATCGGCGACCATGAATATTTTTGCTGTATAGTCTTGCCATGACTATTTCTGTTGCCGTCTCCGGTGCCAGCGGCTACGCCGGAGGAGAGGTGCTGCGCCTGCTCGCCGGCCACCCTGACGTCACCATCGGTGCGATCACAGCGCACAGCAACGCCGGTTCCAGACTAGGGGAGTTGCAGCCGCATCTCCATGGTTTGGCCGGCCGGATTCTTGAAGACACCACGGTGGAAAACCTTGCCGGGCACGACGTCGTGTTCCTGGCGTTGCCGCATGGGGCTTCTGCGGAGATTGCCGCGCAGCTGCCGGAAGGCACGGTAGTGATCGACGCCGGTGCGGACCACCGCCTCCAGGACGCCGCCGCGTGGGAAAAGTTCTATGGCTCCCCGCACGCCGGCACCTGGCCTTACGGCCTGCCCGAGCTCCCCGGCCAGCGCGAAGCGCTCAAGGGAGCCACCCGCATCGCCGTGCCTGGCTGCTACCCGACGTCGGCCCTGCTCGCCCTGACGCCCGGGTTCGCCGGCCAGCTCCTCCAGGCCGACGACGTCGTGATCGTCTCCGCATCGGGGACCTCCGGTGCCGGCAAGGCGGCCAAGGTGAACCTCATCGGATCCGAAGTGATGGGCTCCATGAGCCCCTACGGCGTGGGTGGCGGGCACCGCCACACCCCCGAGATCGAACAGGGCCTCTCAAACGCTGCCAAGGAACAGGTGACGGTTTCCTTCACACCCACCCTGGCCCCCATGAGCCGCGGCATCCTGACCACGGCCACAGCCAAGGTGAAGCCCGGCGTCACCGCCGCGCAGCTACGCCAGGCCTGGGCCGACGCCTACGACGAGGAGCCCTTCGTCCACCTGCTCCCCGAAGGCCAGTGGCCCACCACCAAGTCGGTGCAGGGTTCCAACCATGCCGTCATGCAGCTGGCGTTCGACGAGCACAGCGGCCGCGTCATCATCACGTGCGCCATCGACAACCTCACCAAGGGAACCGCCGGCGGCGCCGTGCAGTCCATGAACATCGCCCTCGGCCTGGCGGAAACCGCCGGCCTGAACCTGCAAGGAGTTGCTCCGTGACCATCACCGCACCCAAAGGATTCCGCGCCGCGGGCGTCAAAGCCGGCATCAAGGCATCGGGCAACCCGGACCTCGCCCTCGTGGTCAACGACGGCCCGCTCACGTCCGCCGCAGCAGTCTTCACCGCCAACCGGGTTGCCGCAGCCCCCGTGCACTGGTCCCGCCAGGTGATCACCGACGGCCGGGCCGACGCCGTCGTCCTGAACTCGGGCGGGGCCAATGCCTGCACCGGCCCGGAAGGGTTCCAAAACACGCACGCAACCGCCGAAAAAGTGGCTGCCGTGCTCGGCATCTCCGCCTCCGACGTCGTGGTCTGCTCCACCGGCCTCATCGGTGAGCAGCTGCCCATGGACAAGCTGATCCCCGGCATCGACGCCGCCTTCGCCGAGCTCTCCGAGGACGGCGGTTCCGCGGCGGCCACGGCCATCATGACCACTGACAGCGTCTCCAAGGAAGCCGTATTCACCGGCACCGACGCCGAGGGCAACACGTTCACGGTGGGCGGCATCGCGAAGGGCGCCGGCATGCTGGCCCCAGGCCTGGCCACCATGCTGGTGGTCCTCACCACGGACGCCCAGGCCAGCCCGGAGCTGCTCGACGTGGTCCTCCGGGATGCCACGCGCGTCACCTTCGACCGCGCCGACTCGGACGGCTGCATGTCCACCAACGACACTGTGGTGCTGCTGGCCTCCGGTGCCAGCGACGCCGTCCCATCAGCCGAGCTGCTGGGCGCCGGCGTCACCCAGGTGTGCGCTGAGCTGGCCCGCAAGCTGATCGGCGACGCCGAGGGTGCCAGCCACGACATCGCCATCCGCACCTTCAACGCTGCCAGCGAACGCGACGCCGAGGTGGTCAGCCGCTCGGTGGCCCGCTCCAACCTTTTCAAGACCGCCATCTTCGGCAAGGACCCCAACTGGGGCCGCGTGCTCGCCTCCGTGGGCACCACGGACGCCGTGTTCGAACCGGATCAGCTGAACGTTTCCATGAACGGCATCCAGATCTGCCGCAACGGCAGCATCGGAGACGACCGCAACCTGGTGGACCTTGAGCCCCGCGAAGTCCTCGTGGAAATCGACCTGCAGGCCGGCGACGCCGAGGCCACCATCTGGACCAACGACCTCACGCACGAATACGTGCATGAGAACAGCGCCTACTCGAGCTAAGCGGGGATGACCATGAACGCGCGCACACGGGAAACCACGTCCATGAGCGATGCCCAGAGCAAGGCCGGCACGCTGATCGAGGCACTGCCCTGGATCCAGCGCTTCGCCGGGACCACCATGGTGATCAAGTACGGCGGCAACGCCATGGTCAACGAGGAACTCCGCCGCGCCTTCGCCGAGGACATCGTCTTCCTGCACCACGTGGGCATCCACCCCGTGGTGGTTCATGGCGGCGGCCCGCAGATCAACTCCATGCTCGGACGGCTCGGCATCGAATCCGAGTTCAAGGGCGGGCTGCGCGTCACCACGCCAGAGGCCATGGACGTTGTCCGCATGGTACTCACCGGCCAGGTGGGCCGCGAACTCGTGGGCCTGATCAACTCGCACGGACCCTACGCCGTGGGCATGTCCGGTGAAGACGGCGGCCTCCTGCGCGCCGTCCGCACCGGCACCATGGTGGACGGCGAGGAAGTGGACCTTGGCCTGGTGGGCGAGGTAGTGGGCGTGGATCCCACGGGCATTGAAGACATCCTCGACGCCGGCCGCATCCCCGTGATTTCCACGGTCGCCCCGGAAATCATCGACGCCGGCGAAGGCGAGGAAGGCGCCAAACGGTTCCAGACTACGGGCCAGGTGCTCAACGTCAACGCCGATACCGCCGCGGCCGCCGTCGCCTCCGCGCTGGGGGCGTCCAAGCTGGTCATCCTGACCGACGTTGAGGGCCTGTACGCCAACTGGCCGGACAAGTCCTCGCTCATTTCATCCCTGACGGCCTCCGAACTGCGCGAAATGCTGCCGCGGCTCGAGTCCGGCATGATCCCGAAGATGGCGGCCTGCCTGAAGGCCATCGACGAGGGCGTGGAACGCGCACACATCGTGGACGGCCGGCTGCCGCACTCGATGCTCCTGGAAACCTTCACAGCCGCGGGCATTGGAACCCAGGTTGTCCCCGATGAGGAAGTGAACGCATGACCGCCAAAGAAGCTGAACTGGTCGAAACCCCGGCCGCCGCAATTGCAGGCCACAGCACCGGAGCCGACTGGCTTGCCCGCTACTCCTCCTCCCTCATGGGCGTATTCGGCACGCCGCAGCGGGTCCTGGTCCGCGGCGCCGGCTCCCTCGTGTGGGACGCCGACGGCAAGGAGTACCTGGACCTCCTGGGCGGCATCGCCGTCAACGCCCTGGGCCACGCCCACCCCTTCGTCACCTCGGTGATCTCCAGCCAGCTGGCCACCCTGGGCCACGTCTCCAACTTCTTCACCAGCCCCACCCAGATCGCCCTGGCCGAAAAGCTGCTGGCACTCAGCAACGCTCCCGCCGGGTCCAAGGTGTTTTTCGCCAACTCCGGCACGGAAGCGAACGAGGCCGCGTTCAAGCTCGCACGGCGCAACAGCGGAGGCGGGAAGCGCACCAAGATCATCGCCCTCGAAGGCGCCTTCCATGGCCGCACCATGGGCGCCCTGGCGCTCACGGCCAAAGAGGCCTACCGCGCGCCCTTCGAGCCGCTGCCCGGCGGCGTGGTCCACATCCCGTTCGGCGACATCGCAGCCCTGCGTGCCGCCGTCGACGACACCACCGCAGCAGTCTTCCTGGAACCGATCCAGGGCGAAGCGGGCGTCCGGCCGCTCAGCGCCGAATACCTGCAGGCAGCCCGCGAGGCCACTACTGCTGCGGGCGCGCTGTTGATCCTTGACGAGGTCCAGACCGGCATCGGACGTACCGGTAAATGGCTGGCCAGCGAAGACGCGGGCATCGTCCCCGACGCCGTGACCCTCGCCAAGGGCCTGGGCGGCGGCTTCCCGGTAGGTGCCTTGATCACTTTCGGAAGTACGACGTCGGCCCTGCTCACCGCAGGACAGCACGGCACCACTTTCGGTGGGAACCCGGTGGCCACGGCCGCCGCGCTGGCCACCCTGCACGCGATCGAAAGCCAGGGTGTCTTGAAGAACGTGCTGACAGTCGGAGCGTACCTGCGCGAGGGCCTGGCCGCCGTCGACGGCGTCACGGAAGTCCGCGGCGAAGGCCTGCTGATCGGCTTCGACGTCGACGCCGAGATCGCAGCGGCGATGGTGACGGCCGCCCTGGAGGCGGGCTTCATCATCAACGGCCCCGGTCCCCGGACCATCCGCCTGGCCCCGCCGCTCATCCTGACCACCGAACAGGCCGACCGCTTCCTGGCCGCCCTGCCCGCCATCATCGAGGCAGCAGCCCAGACCGCAAAGGACGCACAGTGAACACCACCATCCGTCACTTCCTCAAGGACACGGACCTGAGCCCTGCCGAGCAGGCCGAGGTCCTCGACCTCGCCGTCCGCATGAAGGCTGCGCCGTACAGCGTCCAGCCCTTCGCCGGGGAGGGCAACGGCCGCAAGACCGTGGCCGTCATCTTCGACAAGACCTCCACCCGCACCCGTGTCTCCTTCGCCGCGGGCGTGGCGGATATGGGCGGCAACGCGCTGATCATCAACCCGGGCGAGGCCCAGATCGGCCACAAGGAATCCGTGGAGGACACCGCCAAGGTCCTGGAGCGCATGGTCTCCACCATCGTGTGGCGGACAGGTGCCCACTCGGGCCTCGTGGCCATGGCCGAAAACTCCAAGGTGCCCGTGATCAACGCACTGTGCGATGACTACCACCCGTGCCAGCTGCTGGCCGACCTCCTGGCCGTCAAGGAACACAAGGGCGAACTCAAGGGCCTCACCATGGCCTACCTGGGCGACGCCGCGAACAACATGGCGAACTCATACCTTCTTGCGGGCGTAACAGCCGGAATGCACGTCCGTATCTCCGGTCCCGAAGGCTACCTGCCGGCCGCGGAGATCGTGGCCGCCGCGGAAGAACGCGCCGCCGAGACCGGCGGCTCCGTGCTGATCACCAGCGACGCAGGCAGTGCACTCAAGGGTGCCGACGTCGTGGCCACGGACACCTGGGTGTCCATGGGCCAGGAGGCCGAAAAGGAAGCCCGCCTGCACCTGTTCCGCGACTACTCCGTGGACGAGGCCGCCATGGCCCAGGCCGCACCGGACGCCGTGGTGCTCCACTGCCTCCCGGCCTACCGCGGCTACGAGATCTCCGCCGGCGTCATCGACGGCCCGCAGTCGATTGTCTGGGACGAGGCCGAAAACCGCCTCCACGCCCAGAAGGCGCTCATGGCCTGGCTCATGCACCAGTCCGGGCTCGCCGTCGTCGAGGGCCTTGCGCCGGTGGCGGAGCGCGCCTAAGTGTCCACCCACCCGCCGTCGCAGGGCGCAAGCCCGGCCACCAAGACCGCCCGCCAGGCGCGCATCACCGCGATCCTGACGGGGGAGTCCGTGAGGTCCCAGGCAGAGCTTGCAGCCCTGCTGGCGGACGACGGCGTCCAGGTCACCCAGGCGACCCTGTCCCGGGATCTGGTCGAACTGGGCGCAGTACGCGTCCGCGGCAAGGACGGGGCCCTCGTGTACGCGGTCCCCGGCGAAGGCGGGGAACGCGCGGCCAAGAGCGGCGTCACCCAGGAAATCCTGGATGCCCGGCTCAGCCGGCTGTGCGGGGAACTCCTGGTCACCGCGGAGGCCTCCGGCAACATCGTGGTGCTCCGGACCCCGCCCGGGGCGGCCAATTTCCTGGCACTGGCCATCGACCACTCGGTGATGCCGTCCGTATTGGGTACGATCGCAGGCGACGACACCTTGCTTTTGGTCGCGCGCGATCCCGACGGCGGGGCCGCTCTGGCAGCCCGGTTCCTCCAGCTGGCTGAGGAAGCCGGGCCCGGCAACTGAGCCCGGCACGTCCGGCCTTGCGGCCGGCACAGCATTGACCCGCAAGCATTGACTCAACAGAACCAAGCAACAACAAAGGAGCACTCTCGTGACTGAGCGCATTGTTCTGGCCTACTCCGGTGGCCTTGATACTTCCGTAGCCATCGGCTGGATCGGTGAAGCCACCGGTGCCGAGGTCATCGCCGTGGCGGTCGACGTCGGACAGGGCGGCGAGTCGCTGGAGACCATCCGCCAGCGCGCCCTCGGCTGCGGCGCCGTCGAAGCCTACGTGGCCGACGCCCGCGACGAGTTCGCCAACGAATACGCCATGCCCACGCTGAAGGCCAACGCCCTCTACCAGGGCCACTACCCGCTGGTCTCCGCCATCTCCCGCCCGGTAATCGTCAAGCACCTGGTCAAGGCGGCCCGCGAATTCGGCGCCACCACCGTGGCCCACGGCTGCACCGGCAAGGGCAACGACCAGGTCCGTTTCGAGGTCGGCATCCAGACCCTCGGCCCGGACCTGAAGTGCATCGCACCGGTCCGCGACCTCGCCCTGACCCGCGACAAGGCCATTGCCTTCGCCGAGGAAAAGGGACTGCCGATCGAGACCACCAAGAAGAACCCGTACTCGATCGACCAGAATGTCTGGGGCCGCGCCGTCGAGACCGGCTACCTCGAGGACATCTGGAACGCACCCACCAAGGACATCTACGACTACACCGCCACCCCGGAATTCCCGCCGGCACCGGATGAGGTCACCATTTCCTTCGAAGCCGGCGTGCCGGTGGCCATCGACGGCGTCAAGGTCACCCCGCTGCAGGCCATCCAGGAACTGAACCGCCGCGCAGGCGCCCAGGGGGTCGGCCGCATCGACGTCGTCGAGGACCGCCTCGTGGGCATCAAGTCCCGCGAAATCTACGAAGCCCCGGGTGCCATGGCGCTGATCACCGCGCACAAGCACCTTGAGGACGTCACCATCGAGCGCGAGCAGGCCCGTTTCAAGGCCACGGTCGGCCAGCGCTGGTCCGAACTGGTCTACGACGGCCAGTGGTTCTCCCCGCTCAAGCGCTCCCTGGACGCGTTCATCGAGGACACCCAGAAGTACGTCTCCGGCGACATCCGCATGGTGCTGCACGGTGGCCAGGCAATCGTCAACGGACGCCGTTCGGACACCTCGCTGTACGACTTCGACCTCGCTACCTACGACACCGGCGACACCTTCGACCAGTCGCAGGCCAAGGGCTTCATCGAGCTGTGGGGCATGTCCTCCAAGGTCGCAGCAGGCCGCGATCTGCGGGTTTCGGGCAAATGACGTCGGTGGGCCCACGGACGCCGGGGTCCCCGGCCGAGCGCAGCGAGGTGGGGGAGCGTTCGGGGACCAACGAAGGTGCACTGTGGGGCGGCCGCTTTGCCGGCGGCCCCGCAGACGCCCTCGCAGCACTGAGCAAATCCACGCACTTTGACTGGCGGCTGGCCCGCTATGACATCGCCGGCTCCAAGGCGCACGCTCGGGTGCTCCACAAGGCAGGACTGCTGGACGACGCCGAACTGGACGGCATGCTGAAGGCGCTTACCCAACTGGATGACGACGTCGCGAGCGGCGCCTACCAGCCGGCGGAGAGCGACGAGGACGTCCACGGTTCCCTGGAACGCGGGCTCATCGAGCGCGCAGGCACCCACCTCGGCGGCAAGCTCCGGGCCGGCCGTTCACGCAACGACCAGGTGGCCACCCTTGGCCGCATGTTCCTGCGCGACCACGCCCGGATCGTCGCCCGTGGCGTCCTGGCCACGGTTGACGCGCTGATCGAGCAGGCCAAGGCGCATCAGGGCGTGGCCATGCCCGGCCGCACGCACCTGCAGCACGCCCAGCCTGTGCTGCTGAGCCACCACCTGCTGGCCCACGCCTGGGCGATGCTGCGCGATGTGCAGCGCCTCCAGGACTGGGACAAGCGGGCAGGCATCTCGCCGTACGGCTCCGGCGCTCTGGCGGGTTCCTCGCTGGGCCTGGACCCCGAAGCCGTTGCCGCGGACCTGGGCTTCTTCTCGGCCGTGCACAACTCGATCGACGGCACCGCCTCCCGCGATGTCTTCGCCGAGTTCGCCTGGATCTGCTCCATGATCGGCGTGGACCTGTCCAGGATCTCCGAGGAAGTCATTCTGTGGGCCACCAAGGAGTTCTCCTTCGTGACCCTGCATGATTCGTACTCCACGGGGTCCTCGATCATGCCGCAGAAGAAGAACCCGGATGTCGCCGAGCTTGCCCGCGGCAAGGCGGGGCGCCTCATCGGCAACCTGGCCGGCCTGCTGGCAACGCTCAAGGGCCTGCCGCTCGCGTACAACCGCGATCTGCAGGAAGACAAGGAACCGGTGTTCGACGCCGCCGACACCCTGGAGCTGCTGCTCCCGGCCGTGTCCGGCATGATCGCCACGCTGACCTTCAACACCGAAAGGATGGAGTCCCTGGCTCCGCAGGGCTTCGCGCTGGCCACGGACATTGCCGAATGGCTCGTCCGCCAGGGCGTTCCCTTCCGCGAGGCGCACGAGCTCTCCGGCGCAGCCGTGAAGCTCGCCGAGGGCCGCGGCGTGGAGCTGTGGGACCTGACGGATGAGGAATACGCCGGCATCTCGGAGCACCTGAGCCCCGAGGTCCGCACGGTCCTGTCCACCGAAGGCTCGCTCAACAGCCGCAACTCCCAGGGTGGCACAGCACCGGCCGCCGTCGAGCGCCAGCTTGTGGCGCTCGAGGCGGAACTGGCAGCCGTCCGCGGCTACGCAGGCTAGCACCCAAACGCTCTCTCAGCTTTGTCCTCAGCCGGGCAAAGCTGGGAGGGCGTCGTGCGTTAAGCGCCATTAACCCTCGGATATCATGGCCGCATGACCGAGATCACACCTCTTGCGCTGCTCGCCGAACTTCACACAGCCGCCGGCGTCGTCACCCGTCTTGTTGCCAAGCTGGACGACGCAGCCGTCACCGCTCCCTCCGAGCTGCCTGGCTGGACCCGCGGCCACGTCCTGGCCCACATTGCGGGCATCTCGCGCGCCATGGGCCGCCAGATCGAGTTCGCCTTGCGTGGCGAAACCGTGGAACTGTACGACGGCGGCATGGAAGGCCGCACCAAGGCCATTGAACTCGCCGCTGGACACAGCCTGGCCCAACACCGCGAAGCCGTGGAATCCTCGCTTACGGCGGCCATCGCCGCGTTCGACAGTCTCGGTGATGGCGGCTGGACGGCTCCCATCAGCTACCGCAACGGAACAGCGTTCGACGGCGGTCTGGCGCTGTGGCGCGAACTCGTGATCCACGCTTCCGATCTGGCCACCGGACGCGGCCCAGAGACTTGGAGCCGCCCGTTCTGCGAACACCTCATCGGCTTCCTTGCCGCCCGGGTGCCGGAGGAGTACCGCTTCGTGCTGCAGCCCACCGGACTGCCGCGGGTCACCATCGGCACGGGCACCACATCGATCGCCATCAACGGCATGCTCACCGACATCGCGGCCTGGCTGGCCGGCAGGACGGCCACCCTCGGGAGCCTGCGCGCCACCGCTGCCGCCGACGGCGTGGACCTGCCCGGCCTGCTGCCGTGGCCGTCCGCGGCGCCTGCCGCCAAGTAGCGTCTCAGGCCCGGCTTTTCGGAGCGGCCGCTGCCCGCCACAGGTGCATCGTGGCGTAGGAACGCCAGGGACTGGCCTCGCGGAAATCCGCCGAGAGTCCGGCCCTGGGCGGCAGGGCCTTGAGCCCGTTCCGGACGGCGGCATCGTTGCCCAGGAACACGTCCGGGGCGCCGATGACGCGCATGGCCACGTACCCCACAGTCCAGGGGCCGATCCCCGGCAGGGGCAGCAGCTTGTCCTCCAGCTCTTGGAGCCCGTCGCCGTAGCCGACATCCAGGCTGCCGCCGGCCATGGCCTCGACGGCGGCGAGCACGGAATCGATGCGGCGCTGCGGACCCCGGAGCAGTTCCCGCCCCGATTCGGCGAGCTGGGTCGCCGTCGGGAACAAGCGCTCCAGCCCCGGGGCCGGGTTACCTGCGGGCGATCCAGCCGCGGACAACTGCGTCAGCGCGGTCCGCGCAGCCGCCACGGTGATCTGCTGCCCGATCATCGCCCGGACCAGCAGCTCGTGTGGGTCCACCGCCCCCGGGACCCGGATCCCGGGAATGGCACGGACACTGGCCTTGAGCCGCGGATCCGCCGCCAGCACCTCGTCGATGGCCACCGGATCGGCGTCGAGGTCGAACAGCCTGCGGACCCGGCTCAACAGCGCGGGCAGATCGTGGAGGTCCAATGAGGCGACGGCGAGCCGCAGGGGTTTGCCGGGCGCGGCCGCGTCGTAGTCCACGGTGAACGCCGCATCGCCGCGGGGGAGGCGCAGGGTCCTTGAATAGCGGTGCGGGCCGGCGGCCTCGATGCCCGGCACGGCGCGCGCGGCAAGGAAATCGAAGATGCCTGGGTCGAACGGCTCCCGGTAGGGGAGTTTGAGCGTCAGGGCCGACGGCGTGACCGCCTGCCCCCTTGTAGTGGCGGTTCTGGCCATGCCGGCCTTGCCGGCCGTGGCGCGCAGGGCACTCGGCGTCAGCGCGAAGACCTCGGCGATGGTGTCGTTGAACTGCCGCACACTGTTGAACCCCGAGGCGAAGGCGACGTCCGCCAGCAGCATGTCCGTGGACACCAGCAGGGTCCTGGCAGTCTGGGCGCGGCTGGCCCGGGCCAGTGACAAGGGCCCGGCGCCGAGTTCGTGGCGCAGGATCCGGTTGAGCTGGCGTGAGGAATAGCCCAAACGGCTGGACAGCCCGTCCACGCCTTCCCGGCCCAGGACGCCGTCGTTGATGAGCCGCATGGCGCGGCCGGCGACGTCGGAGCGCACATTCCACGCGGGCGTCCCCGGGACTGCCTCGGGCAGGCAGCGCTTGCAGGCACGGTATCCGGCCTCGTGCGCCGCCGCCGAGGTCTCGTAGAAGGTGACGTTCTCTGCCTTCGGGGTGCGGGCCGGGCAGGACGGCCGGCAGTAGATCCCCGTGGAGCGCACGGCCGTGAAGAACTGTCCGTCGAAGCGGGTGTCCCGCGCGTCGATGGCCCGGTAGCGTTGCCAGAAGTCCATGCCCCCATCCTGCCAGCCGCCCGGTGCCGCGGCTAGCGGAAATCGGACATCACCGTTGGCGGCTTTGCTAAGGTCTGGGGCATGAGCGAGACAGCCGGGCACCCGGGCCCGGAAGCTTCCGCGCTCCGGCAATTCCTGTCCGGCGATCCGCGCGACATTGCGCCGTTGCTGCTCGGGGCCGTGCTCACGCACCAAACGGACGAAGGCGCGGTCTCGGTCCGGCTCACCGAGGTGGAGGCCTACCTGGGCCCGCACGATTCACCGCGTCCCGACCCTGGTTCCCACACATTCAGGGGGCTGACCGCCCGCAATGCGCCCATGTTCGGCCCCGCGGGACACCTGTATGTGTATTTCACGTACGGAATGCATTACTGCGCCAACATTGTCTGCGGTCCCGACGGCGTGCCGTCCGCGCTGCTGTTGCGTGCGGGCGAGGTGGTGGCCGGGCAGGGGATCGCGGCGTCACGGCGGCCGGCGTCGAAGTCGCCGAGGGACCTCGCGAGCGGGCCGGCGCGGCTGGCGACCGTGCTGGGGCTGACGACGGCGGACAGCGGGCGCGACGCCCTCGCCCCGCCGTTCGGGCTGGTCCTGCCGGGCGCGGCGGCCTCCGCCGTCGGGAGCGGGCCGCGCGTGGGCGTGGCCGGCGACGGCGGCAGCGGACTCTATCCCTGGCGCTTCTGGATCCAGGATGATCCCACAGTCTCGCGCTACAAGGCCGCCAAGGCCAGGACGCCCAAACAGTAGCGCTTCAGGCGGCTGTTTCCAGCGCCACGCTGAACGGCGCCAAGCGGTCAAGCAGCGCCCCGCGAACCTCGGGCCACTCCGGCTGGAGGATCGAGAACACGGCGGTGTCAGTGCGGCTGCCGTCGGGCGCCAGGCGGTGGCCGCGGAGCGTTCCCTCGTACTGTGCCCCGAGCCGGGCAATGGCGTTGGCACTGCGGGTGTTGCGCGTATCGCAGCGGAACGCCACGCGGTGCACGTCCAGCACCTCGAAGGCATAGGACAGCAGGAGGTGCTTGCTGGCCGTGTTGACGTGGCTTCCCCAGTAGGGCCGGCCGAAGAAGGTGCCGCCGATTTCGGCGCGTTCCTGCCGCGGGCTGTATTCGGTCAAGGAGGTGGTTCCCAGCAGTTCCCCGGAGTTCTGGCCGGTCACGGCGAACGGCACCATGTCCGGATTCTCCAGGCGGGTCGCGAAGAGGGCCGCCAGCTCCTCGGTGCTGTGCGGCTGGCTGGCGGCCATCCCGGCCCACATTTCGGAATCCACGAATCCGAACAGGGAGCCGGCGTGCCAGGGCAACAACGGGACCAGGCTGATGCCGTGTCCGGAAAGGGCAACGTCGTGCTGCATTGCAGCATTTAAGCACCCCGGGCTGTGCCGTCGCACGCCCGAATGGTTAGCGGAGTGTGAACTTTGGATGACGTGGTCCGGAATATGGCCTGTTCCTGCCGCATTAACGAAAACCGCTGTAGAATGGACGGTCTGTCTTTTGCGATAGGGGTTACGGTTCAATGCACGACGCTGATTTGGTCCACGAGCAGGAATATGTTGCCGGGCTCTACGCCCGGCTCGATGAGCTGCGCGTGGAGAAGCGCGCACAGTTGGCCCAGGTCCGGCGGGCCGGGGCAGTGGGAACCATGCAGAACGTCTCCGAGCGCGACGCCTTCGCGGCGTTGTACGAGGACCGCCTCGCCCAGCTCGACGCCGTCGACGACCGCCTGGTGTTCGGCCGCCTCGACCTCGACTCCGGTGAGGCGCAGTACATCGGCCGCATCGGCCTGTCCACGGCGGATCTGCAGCGGCTTATGGTTGACTGGCGCGCGCCCGAGGCCGGCCACTTCTACCAGGCCACAGCGTTCGACCGCCAGGGCGTCCGGCGTCGCCGCCACCTGATCCTGCAGGGCCGTGAGGTAAAGGCCATCGAGGACGACGTGCTCGACGCCGGCATGCTCGCGGACAACGATTCCCTCCAGGGCGAGGGCGCGCTGCTGGCCGCGCTGAACTCCAAGCGCACGGGCCGCATGTCGGACATCGTCGGAACCATCCAGTCCGAGCAGGACCGGATCATCCGCTCCTCCATCTCCGGGGCGCTCGTCGTCCAGGGCGGGCCCGGTACCGGCAAGACAGCCGTCGCCCTGCACCGCGCCGCCTACCTGCTCTACACCCACCGCGACAGGCTCAAGAGCGCAGGCGTGCTCCTGGTGGGCCCGTCGTCGTCGTTCATGCACTACATCGAACGTGTGCTCCCTTCCCTGGGCGAGACCGGCGTGGTCATGGCCAGCCTGGGCCGGCTCATGCCCGGCATCCACGCCGTCCCCGAGCACGACGCCGACGTCGCCGCGCTCAAGGGCAAACTGGACATGGCCGCCGTCGTGGCCAACGCCGTGGCCAACCGGCAGCGGACGCCCGCCGCGGACAGCCTGCTCGAGGTTGATTCCCGCAAGCTGACGCTGACCGTCCGCCAGGTACGCCGTGCGCGTGACAAGGCGCGCGCCACGGGCAAGCCGCACAACGAGGCCCGCGTAACTTTCGTCAAGATCCTGCTGCGCGAGCTCACGGAGCAGCTGACCGAAATCGTTGAGGAATCCAACATCGGCAACAACGCCGACCGTTCCTACCTCGCCGAGGACGTCCGCACGGCCCGCGATGTCCGCACCATGCTGAACCTGTGCTGGATGCCCATGACGCCGGAGAAGCTCATCTCGGAGCTCTTCAGCAAGCCTGCCATCCTGGATGCCTGCACTCCCCACCTCACCGCGGAGCAGCGCGCCCTGCTGCTGCGTCCCGCCAACGCGCCGTGGACCGAAGCCGACGTCCCGCTGCTCGATGAAGCGGCCGAACTCCTCGGCGAGCTGGACCCGGCCGCCGGGCGGGGCCTCGCGCAGCAGGAACACGACCGCGCCCGCGACCTCGCCAACGCCAAGCAGACGCTGGTGAACATGGAGTCCATGGGCGTCGACGTCCTCATCACCGCCGAGGAACTCGCCGAGCAGAACCAGGAGCGCGAGAACCGCCTGACGGCCGCCGAACGAGCCACGACCGACCGCACTTGGGCTTTCGGGCACATCGTGGTCGACGAGGCGCAGGAACTGTCGCCCATGCAGTGGCGCCTGCTCGTCCGCCGCTGCCCGCTGAAGTCCTTCACCATCGTCGGCGACATCGCCCAGACGAGCTCCTCGGCGGGCGCGAACTCCTGGCAAAGTGCCCTGGCGCCGTCGTTCGGAGACCGCTGGCAGCTGGAGGAACTCACGGTCAACTACCGCACGCCGTCCCAGATCGCGGAAGCAGCGGTCCGTATGGCAAACCGTGCCGGCCTGGTGGTCTCGGCCCCCAAGGCCGTCCGCGAGGGCCAGTGGTCGCCCATTGTGGACCGCGTGGAAGCCGCCGGGATCGTGGAGCGTCTTGTTGAGGTCCTGCCGGAGGAAATAGCAGCGATCGACGGCGGTCTGCTGGCCGTTATCGCCGAGGGCGAGCTCCTGCCGCAGGCCACGGCAGCCTTGCGGGCGGTCTACGGGCGCCGCATCGGCGTGGGCGCGGGCAGCTATGAGCAGGACATTGTGGTCATCAGCCCCAAGGAAGCCAAGGGCCTGGAATTCGACGGCGTTGTGGTCCTGGAACCGGCCGCCATGCTCAACCATGAGCATGGCAAGGTGGGGGACCTGTACGTGGCGATGACGCGTCCCACGCAGCGCCTGCGGCTCATCACGGCGGCGCCGCTCCCGGCGGGCATCGAGCGCTAGGCAAAACAGGCCCGGTAATCCTGCTAACTTAGATCTCGTGTCACACGTAAACAACCTCGAGTCCCAGCACAACGACCCGGGCTTTGCCAACATCTGGCAAGAGCTCAAATGGCGCGGCCTGGTCCACGTTTCCACGGATGAAACGGAACTGGAAAAGCTGCTCGCCGGGGACCCGTTCACGTATTACTGTGGCTTCGATCCCACGGCTCCCTCGCTGCACTTGGGCAACCTCGTCCAGCTGCTGGTGATGCGCAGGCTGCAGCTGGCCGGGCACAAGCCACTGGGCCTGGTGGGCGGTTCCACCGGCCTGATCGGCGACCCCCGTCCAACGGCAGAGCGCACGCTGAACACCAAGGACACCGTGGCCGAGTGGGTGGGCTACCTGCAGGCACAGGTCCGCCGCTTCCTCAGCTTCGAGGGCGACAATGCGGCCCGCATGGTCAACAACCTTGACTGGACCGCGCCCCTGAGCGCCATCGACTTCCTGCGCGAGATCGGCAAGCACTTCCGTGTGGGCACCATGCTGCGCAAGGACGCCGTGGCCTCGCGCCTCAGCTCCGACGAAGGCATCAGCTACACCGAGTTTAGTTACCAGATCCTGCAGGGCATGGACTACCTCCAGCTGAACCGCGACTACGGCTGTGTGCTGCAGACCGGCGGCTCGGACCAGTGGGGCAACCTGACCAGCGGCACGGAGCTGATCCGCAAGGTGGATGGCAAGAGCGTCCACGCCTTTGGTACGCCGCTCATCACCAACTCGGACGGCACCAAGTTCGGCAAGAGCGAGGGCAACGCCATCTGGCTCGACCCGGACATGTGCAGCCCGTACACCTTCTACCAGTTCTGGCTGAACACGGCAGATGCCGACGTAGTGGACCGGCTCAAGGTCTTCACCTTCCTCAGCCGCGTCGAGATCGAGGAACTCGGCCAGGCCGTTGCCGAGCGCCCCTTCGCCCGCGAAGGCCAGAAGAAGCTCGCGTACGAAGTCACCTCCCTGGTCCACGGCGTCGAGGCAACCGAAAAGGTCATTGCCGCATCCGCCGCCCTCTTCGGCAACGGCGACCTCAGCGTTCTGGACGAACGCACCTTGGAAGCCGCGACGGCGGAACTTCCGTCCGCGACCATCGGCACTGACGGTCTGGGGATCATTGACCTTCTGGTGGCCTCGGGCCTGTCCGAGAGCAAGTCGGCCGCCCGCCGTACGGTGGGTGAAGGCGGCGCCTATGTGAACAACGCCAAGGTGACGGATCCCGACGCCGTGATCGAACAGGGCGAACTGTTGCACGGCCGCTACCTGCTCCTCCGGCGCGGCAAGAAGAACCTTGCAACCATTGAGGTTTCCGCCTAGTTTTACAGGTTTGCCGGCCCGGATTCCGGGCCCATGCACGCTCCTCCAGGGCCGATTTGCACGGTCCTGGGGGAGCGTGTATTGTTTTCTGAGTTGCCGGGTGCGGAACGGAAAGCCGAAAGGCGAATACGGTTCAACCGGCGACCGACCCCCTTCAAATTGAAGCCAAATATTTGGTCCACGTTCCGTGTGTCCGTGCTGGTTTTGGGGGTCCCGGATGGTGTTTTCCTGGTGTGGTTCCCTGGTTTTGGGAGTTGCGCCGGGGGGTATGGTCTGGTAGGTTTGGAAAGTTGCTCCGGAGCGAGCCGGTCCCTGTTTGTGGGGGTTGGTGGTGCCGGGTGTGTCTGTTGTTTGAGAACTCAATAGTGTGCCAAGTTTGTTGATACCGATTTGTTTTTATGAATTGGTTGATTTGCCGGGTTGCCCGCACCCCCGTGTGTGGTGGCCTGGTTTCAGCTGGTTTCAAATTTTGTGCAGCCTTCTTTCCCCGTGTTTCCGGGGGTGTTGGTTGTGTCTGTTTTTGTTTTACTTCAACGGAGAGTTTGATCCTGGCTCAGGATGAACGCTGGCGGCGTGCTTAACACATGCAAGTCGAACGATGACCCGGTGCTTGCGCCGGTGATTAGTGGCGAACGGGTGAGTAACACGTGAGTAACCTGCCCTTGACTCTGGGATAAGCCTGGGAAACTGGGTCTAATACCGGATACGACCGCTCACCGCATGGTGTGGTGGTGGAAAGCTTTTGCGGTTTTGGATGGACTCGCGGCCTATCAGCTTGTTGGTGGGGTAATGGCCTACCAAGGCGACGACGGGTAGCCGGCCTGAGAGGGTGACCGGCCACACTGGGACTGAGACACGGCCCAGACTCCTACGGGAGGCAGCAGTGGGGAATATTGCACAATGGGCGAAAGCCTGATGCAGCGACGCCGCGTGAGGGATGACGGCCTTCGGGTTGTAAACCTCTTTCAGTAGGGAAGAAGCGAAAGTGACGGTACCTGCAGAAGAAGCGCCGGCTAACTACGTGCCAGCAGCCGCGGTAATACGTAGGGCGCAAGCGTTATCCGGAATTATTGGGCGTAAAGAGCTCGTAGGCGGTTTGTCGCGTCTGCTGTGAAAGACCGGGGCTCAACTCCGGTTCTGCAGTGGGTACGGGCAGACTAGAGTGATGTAGGGGAGACTGGAATTCCTGGTGTAGCGGTGAAATGCGCAGATATCAGGAGGAACACCGATGGCGAAGGCAGGTCTCTGGGCATTAACTGACGCTGAGGAGCGAAAGCATGGGGAGCGAACAGGATTAGATACCCTGGTAGTCCATGCCGTAAACGTTGGGCACTAGGTGTGGGGGACATTCCACGTTTTCCGCGCCGTAGCTAACGCATTAAGTGCCCCGCCTGGGGAGTACGGCCGCAAGGCTAAAACTCAAAGGAATTGACGGGGGCCCGCACAAGCGGCGGAGCATGCGGATTAATTCGATGCAACGCGAAGAACCTTACCAAGGCTTGACATGGACTAGTAACGCCTGGAGACAGGCGCCCCTCTTGAGGCTGGTTCACAGGTGGTGCATGGTTGTCGTCAGCTCGTGTCGTGAGATGTTGGGTTAAGTCCCGCAACGAGCGCAACCCTCGTTCTATGTTGCCAGCGCGTGATGGCGGGGACTCATAGGAGACTGCCGGGGTCAACTCGGAGGAAGGTGGGGACGACGTCAAATCATCATGCCCCTTATGTCTTGGGCTTCACGCATGCTACAATGGCCGGTACAAAGGGTTGCGATACTGTGAGGTGGAGCTAATCCCAAAAAGCCGGTCTCAGTTCGGATTGGGGTCTGCAACTCGACCCCATGAAGTCGGAGTCGCTAGTAATCGCAGATCAGCAACGCTGCGGTGAATACGTTCCCGGGCCTTGTACACACCGCCCGTCAAGTCACGAAAGTTGGTAACACCCGAAGCCGGTGGCCTAACCCCTTGTGGGAGGGAGCCGTCGAAGGTGGGACCGGCGATTGGGACTAAGTCGTAACAAGGTAGCCGTACCGGAAGGTGCGGCTGGATCACCTCCTTTCTAAGGAGCACCATCATCGCCCCGAAGGGACCGCATGGTCCTGGAGTGGGTGTGTGGAAGCAAAGCCCATTGCGCAGGCATTCGTCCTGCGGTGGGTGCTCATGGGTGGAATATCAACGAATCAGACTTGTTTTGGCATGGCCGTCGCGGCCGTGTCCTGGTGCCAGTACGGCGCCCGCGCCCCCTTGGGGGTGTGGGTGTTGGGAACGCGCCGGGGCGTGGGATGCGGGGTTGTGTTTGGCGCACTGTTGGGTCCTGAGGCAACAGGACCTGCAGCAATGCGGGAACCTCCTGGGGTTTCTGTTTTTCCTGCCTTCACCGAACACGCACGGTGGCCGCCCTCTTGGGGGTGGCTGGTGTGTGGGGTGTGGGGGACGGGGTTGTTGTTTGAGAACTACATAGTGGACGCGAGCATCTAGGCATGCGCATGGCCGTTCCTTCGGGGGCGGGGCGTGTGTGTGTCTTACAGCAATTTCTTTTTATGAAGAACCTGGCCCTTGTGGTCATGGTTCTCTCGAGAAAGCTTTTGATCTTTGTGTGGTCAAGTTTTTAAGGGCACACGGTGGATGCCTTGGCATTAGGAGCCGAAGAAGGACGTAGGAATCTGCGATAAGCCTGGGGGAGTTGATAACCGAACGGTGATCCCAGGATGTCCGAATGGGGAAACCCCGCCAGACGCGCGAGTGATCTGGTGACCCGCATCTGAACACATAGGGTGCGTGGGGGGAACGCGGGGAAGTGAAACATCTCAGTACCCGCAGGAAGAGAAAACAAGAGTGATTCCGTTAGTAGTGGCGAGCGAACGCGGATCAGGCTAAACCGTTCCATGTGTGATAGCTCAGCGGGCGTTGCATGGGCGGGGTTGTGGGACTTTCCGTACTGGTTCTGCCGGACCGGTGGGGTGTGGAGTGCAGGCATAGGTGAACGGTCTTGAAAGGCCTAGGCCAGAGAGGGTGTGAGCCCCGTAACCGAAATGTTGTGCACCGCCTGGAGAGGATCCCAAGTAGCACGGGGCCCGAGAAATCCCGTGCGAATCTGTCAGGACCACCTGATAAGCCTAAATACTTCCTAATGACCGATAGCGGACCAGTACCGTGAGGGAAAGGTGAAAAGTACCCCGGGAGGGGAGTGAAACAGTACCTGAAACCGTGTGCTTACAATCCGTCGGAGCAGCCTTGTAGCTGTGACGGCGTGCCTTTTGAAGAATGAGCCTGCGAGTTAGTGTTACGTCGCGAGGTTAACCCGTGTGGGGAAGCCGTAGCGAAAGCGAGTCTGAACAGGGCGATCGTAGTGGCGTGATCTAGACCCGAAGCGGAGTGATCTACCCATGGCCAGGTTGAAGCGACGGTAAGACGTCGTGGAGGACCGAACCCACTTCAGTTGAAAATGGAGGGGATGAGCTGTGGGTAGGGGTGAAAGGCCAATCAAACTCCGTGATAGCTGGTTCTCCCCGAAATGCATTTAGGTGCAGCGTTGCGTGTTTCTTGCCGGAGGTAGAGCTACTGGATGGCCGATGGGCCCTACAAGGTTACTGACGTCAGCCAAACTCCGAATGCCGGTAAGTGAGAGCGCAGCAGTGAGACTGTGGGGGATAAGCTTCATAGTCGAGAGGGAAACAGCCCAGACCACCAACTAAGGCCCCTAAGCGTGTGCTAAGTGGGAAAGGATGTGGAGTTGCGAAGACAACCAGGAGGTTGGCTTAGAAGCAGCCACCCTTGAAAGAGTGCGTAATAGCTCACTGGTCAAGTGATTCCGCGCCGACAATGTAGCGGGGCTCAAGTACACCGCCGAAGTTGTGGATTTCAGACATGGCCTAGCCTTCGTGGTTCAGGCGTCTGGAGTGGTAGGGGAGCGTCGTGTGGGCGGTGAAGTCGCGGTGTAAACCAGCGGTGGAGCCTACACGAGTGAGAATGCAGGCATGAGTAGCGAAAGACGGGTGAGAAACCCGTCCGCCGAATGATCAAGGGTTCCAGGGTCAAGCTAATCTGCCCTGGGTAAGTCGGGACCTAAGGCGAGGCCGACAGGCGTAGTCGATGGACAACGGGTTGATATTCCCGTACCGGCGAAAAACCGCCCATGCCAAGCGGGGGATACTAACCGCCCGGAGCCTGCCCAATCACCCTTGTGGTGTGCGGGTTTTGGCCGAGCGCGGGACCTGATCCCGGGAGGTAAGCGTATTAACAGGTGTGACGCAGGAAGGTAGCCGGGCCGGGCGATGGTTGCCCCGGTCTAAGGATGTAGGGTCAGGGATAGGCAAATCCGTCCCTGTGTGTTCAATCACGTTCCTGAGATCTGATGGGACTCCCGCAAGGGGGATCCGGTGATCCTATGCTGCCTAGAAAAGCATCGACGCGAGGTTTTAGCCGCCCGTACCCCAAACCGACACAGGTGATCAGGTAGAGAATACTAAGGCGATCGAGAGAATTATGGTTAAGGAACTCGGCAAAATGCCCCCGTAACTTCGGGAGAAGGGGGCCTGCCCCGTGATGGAGACTTGCTCTCCGGAGCGGGTGTGGGCCGCAGAGACCAGGGGGAAGCGACTGTTTACTAAAAACACAGGTCCGTGCGAAGTCGCAAGACGATGTATACGGACTGACTCCTGCCCGGTGCTGGAAGGTTAAGAGGACCGGTTAGCCACTTCGGTGGCGAAGCTGAGAATTTAAGCCCCAGTAAACGGCGGTGGTAACTATAACCATCCTAAGGTAGCGAAATTCCTTGTCGGGTAAGTTCCGACCTGCACGAATGGAGTAACGACTTCCCCGCTGTCTCAACCATAAACTCGGCGAAATTGCAGTACGAGTAAAGATGCTCGTTACGCGCAGCAGGACGGAAAGACCCCGAGACCTTTACTATAGTTTGGTATTGGTGTTCGGAGTGGCTTGTGTAGGATAGGTGGGAGACGTGGAAGCCCGGACGCCAGTCCGGGTGGAGTCATCGTTGAAATACCACTCTGGTCACTTTGGACATCTAACTTCGGCCCGTGATCCGGGTCAGGGACAGTGCCTGATGGGTAGTTTAACTGGGGCGGTTGCCTCCTAAAAAGTAACGGAGGCGCCCAAAGGTTCCCTCAGCCTGGTTGGCAATCAGGTGTCGAGTGTAAGTGCACAAGGGAGCTTGACTGTGAGAGAGACATCTCGAGCAGGGACGAAAGTCGGGACTAGTGATCCGGCGGTACATTGTGGAATGGCCGTCGCTCAACGGATAAAAGGTACCTCGGGGATAACAGGCTGATCTTGCCCAAGAGTCCATATCGACGGCATGGTTTGGCACCTCGATGTCGGCTCGTCGCATCCTGGGGCTGGAGTAGGTCCCAAGGGTTGGGCTGTTCGCCCATTAAAGCGGTACGCGAGCTGGGTTTAGAACGTCGTGAGACAGTTCGGTCCCTATCCGCTGCGCGCGCAGGAAATTTGAGAAGGGCTGTCCTTAGTACGAGAGGACCGGGACGGACGAACCTCTGGTGTGTCAGTTGTACTGCCAAGTGCACCGCTGATTAGCTACGTTCGGATGGGATAACCGCTGAAAGCATCTAAGCGGGAAGCTCGCTTCAAGATGAGATTTCCAAACACCTCGTGTGTGAGAGGCCCCCAGCCAGACCACTGGGTTGATAGGCCGGATGTGGAAGACAGGACCAAAGACTGTTGAAGCTGACCGGTACTAATAGGCCGACAACTTACACCACACAAACAAAACACTGCTTGCGTCCACTATGTGGTTCCCGACCAACAAACCCAAACCGCGGTTTGCACGGCACAGGAACACAACCACAACTAAACAACAACAACACCACACCTGCCCGCACGGGCAGGAACATGTTGTAACCACGGATTTCCCACCCCCGGCACAACCCGGCGGGACGGGACACAGGGTTACGGCGGTCACAGCGTGGGGGAAACGCCCGGTCCCATTCCGAACCCGGAAGCTAAGACCCACAGCGCCGATGGTACTGCACCCGGGAGGGTGTGGGAGAGTAGGACACCGCCGGACACACATTGCACCGGGAGCCCCCGCCACCACGGCCGGGGCTCCCGCCATTTAACCCACAAACCACACAGCCATTGGCCCCACAAACAGGTACCCAGGCACGGCCGCGAAACCGGAGCGGAAGCCCGCCTGCCCCGCCGGCAACCCGCCGTCGGGCAGTTACCGGCCTTCAGTGTGCCCGGCAGCGGCCCCGCCCACCCACGCGGCCGGCATCAACGCTGTGAGACTTCCCACGGCAGGGGCGAAAGGGTACCTTGGCGTTCGGTGGTTGCAAGCGTGTCGCCTAGAATTGCATTAGACATACGAGCCGGTTCCCTTTGTGGTGCCCGGCGGCGTGACAACGAAATAAGGTTATGAGCGACTGCGCACGCGCCAGTGGTCGGCTCGCAACAGGAGGAATCCACCATGGCTGAGCACAACGGCGGCAATCGCAGCGGCGACCGCAACTTCGGCGGCAACCGGGGCGACCGCGGCTCTTTCCGTCCCAACAACAACTCCGGTGGTGACCCCCGCGGCTTCCGCTCCAGGGACGACCGTGACGGAAACAACGCAGGCCGCTCCTTCGGTGGCGACCGCGATCGCAAGCCTTTCGGAGACCGTGCCCCGCGTAACTTTGATGGTCCCGCCCGCGGTGGCGACGAGCGTCGCTCCTTCGGTGGCGACCGCGATCGCAAGCCCTTCGGTGACCGTCCGGCCCGTGATGGCGAGCGTCGTCCCTTTGCCGGTGACCGTGACCGCAAGCCGTTCGGCGACCGCCCTGCGCGCGATGGTGACCGTCCGGCCCGTGGCGGCGATGAGCGCCGTTCCTTCGGTGGCGACCGTGACCGTAAGCCGTTCGGCGACCGTGACCGTAAGCCGTTCGGCGACCGTCCTGCGCGCGATGGTGACCGTCCGGCCCGTGGCGGCGATGAGCGCCGTTCCTTCGGTGGCGACCGCGATCGTAAGCCCTTCGGCGACCGCGATCGTAAGCCCTTCGGCGACCGTCCGGCCCGCGGTGGCGACGAGCGCCGTTCCTTCGGCGGTGATCGCCCCGAGCGCAGGCCTTTCGGCGACCGCGACCGCAAGCCTTTCGGCGACCGTCCCGCCCGTGGTGGCGACGAGCGCCGCTCCTTCGGCGACCGCCCGCCCCGCGACGGCGAGCGTCGCCCGTTCGGTGCAGACCGTCCGGAGCGCAAGCCCTTCGGCGACCGCAATGACCGTGGCCCCCGGAACTTCGATGGCCCCCGCCGCGAGAACGATGACCGCCGGCCGTTCAGCGGCGACCGCGACCGCAAGCCCTTCGGCGACCGCCCGGCCCGTGACGGTGAGCGCCGTTCGTTCGGTGGAGACCGACCGGAGCGCAAGCCCTTCGGCGACCGCCCGCAGCGGGGCGGCGATGACCGCCGCAACTCGTCTTGGGAGGAGCGTCCCGCACGCGTCCCTAACGCCGCAGACCTGCGCAGTGCCAACCGCCCGGACCGCGACCGCTCTCCTGAGATCGACGAGGACGTAACAGGCACCGAACTGGACCGCGCCACCATGCACCAGATCAAGACCCTGGAAGCAATGAACGCAGGCTGGGTTGCAAAGCACCTGGTCATGGCCGGCCGCCTGATCGACATTGAGCCGGAGCTGTCCTTCCAGCACGCCCTGGCAGCAAGCCGCCGTGGCGGCCGGCTCTCGTGCGTCCGTGAAGCCGTGGGCCTGACCGCCTACGCTGCCGGCCACTACGGTGAGGCACTGCGCGAGTTCCGCACGTACCGCCGCATCAGCGGTTCCAACGTCCACCTGCCCATCATGGCCGACTGCGAACGCGGTCTTGGCCGTCCGGACCGCGCCCTCGACGCTGTGCGTTCCCCCGAAGCCCAGGACCTGGATGCCCCGGGCAAGGTGGAACTGGCCATTGTCGCTTCCGGTGCCCGCACCGATCTCGGCCAGCTCGACGCCGCCGTGACCGAGCTTGAGATCGTGCAGCTGGACATCAACCGGGCCTTCTCCTACAGCCCGCGCCTGTTCCGCGCCTACGCCGCCGCACTCACGGCCGTTGGCCGTACGGAGGAAGCCGGCAAGTGGTCGCGCCAGGCCGTAGTGGCGGAGAACGCCCTGGGCGTCGGAGAATTCGAAGAGCCGGACATCATGGACCTTGGCTGGGACGAGGAAGAAGAGCGCTCTGCACGCAAGCCGCGCTTCGAACGCCCCGCAGGCGACACCAACGCCGAAGACGCCGACGAGGACCAGCCGGCCATTGCCGCAGCAATCTCCGAGGCCACTGCGGCCGACGTGGACCTGGCTGACACCGAACTCGATGACGCGGAGTCCGACTACTTCGAATCCGACGACGCCGAGTCCGACCGTGACTCCGCGGAAGAAGACGAAGACCACGAAGCCGGCGACGACGAAGAAGAAGCACCGGCAGGGGAAGCACACGAGGAAGACGGCAACGAGCCCAAGCATGACTGATTCCCTGATTTCTTCGTTCGACGCAGTTCTCTCCGATCTTGACGGTGTTGTCTACGCTGGCCCGCACGCCATTCCCGGCGCCGTGGAGTCGCTGCAGCGCCTCGGGACCGTGGGTGTGGGGCTGGGCTATGTGACCAACAATGCCTCCCGTACGCCCGCGCAGGTCGCGGCACATTTGCGCGAGCTCGGAGCGCCGGCCGAAGACCATCAGGTAGTGAGCTCTTCGCAGGCGGCAGGCGCGCTTTTGGCCGGGCTGCTGCCTGCGGGCTCGCGCGTCATGATCACCGGCAGTGCAGCCCTGGCTCACGAAATTGAGCTGGCCGGGCTGACCCCCGTACACAGCCAGGCGGAGGACCCTGTGGCCGTGGTCCAGGGCTTCAACCCGGAGATCGGCTGGAAGGACCTGGCCGAGGCCGCATATGCCATTGCGGCGGGCGCGTTGTGGGTCGCCACCAACACGGACATGTCCATCCCGCAGGCCCGCGGCATCGCCCCCGGGAATGGAACGCTCGTGGCCGCGGTGGCCTCCGCCACCGGCCAGAAGCCGCTCGTAGCCGGGAAACCGGAGGCCCCGCTGTTCCATGTCGCCGCAAAGCGGCTCCAGGCCGATCGTCCCCTCGTGGTCGGGGACCGGCTCGACACCGACATCCTGGGCGGCAACCGTGCAGGCTACGCGACGGCGGCCGTGCTGACCGGCGTGGACACGCCCCGGACCATCCTGGCCGCACGCACGGACGAGCGCCCCAACTACCTGCTCGCAGACCTCCCGGGCCTGTATGAGCCTTACCCGGAAATCGTCAACGACGCCGGACTGTTCCGCTGCGGCGCGGCCTCCGCCAGCGTGGCGGACGGCACGGTGTCGGTCACCGGTTCCGAAACGGACCTGGATGCCTGGCGTGCTGCCTGTGCCGCATGGTGGACCGCCGTTCCCGAGGCGGCCGCGGCAACTGCACCCCGGCTGGAATGGCGCGAAAACTAGACTGGTGCCATGACCGAGCTGAATGATTCCCCGGAAACGGCTGCCGCGCCGCCACGCCCGCAATGGCCCGGTCGGGACACGCTGCCGGGCGACTCGCCCGGAGTCCCCACTGGCGATCCGGCTGTGGACGCCGTCCTCCGCCGGCTGGACGGCATCCCGGACACGCCCGTGGCCGAACACAGCGGACTGTATGCCGGTATCCATGACGCCCTGCGTGAAGCCCTGGACGCGGAGCCGGCCGATGCCGGCACCCGCAGAGACGGCGAAAGCTGAGCATGGCACGACTCGATCAGGAACTCGTGGTCCGCGGACTGGCGAGGTCACGGACCCATGCCGCCAAACTCATCGCCGACGGCAAAGTCAGCTCCGGCGGAACCGTCCTCGTCAAGGCGGCCCAGCAGGTGGCTGCGGACGCCGTCCTCGACGTTGAATCCCATGTGGAGGACATCTACGTCAGCCGTGCCGGGCACAAACTCGCCGGCGCCCTGGAGGCGTTTCCCGCCGTCGACGTCGCCGGAAAGCGATGCCTCGACGCCGGCGCCTCCACGGGTGGATTTACGGACGTACTGCTGCGGCTGGGTGCCGCGCAGGTGGTTGCGGTGGACGTGGGGCATGACCAACTGGTGCCCGTGCTGCGGAACGATCCGCGCGTCGTTGTGCACGAAGGACTCAACGTCCGGTACATGAAGCCGGAACGGATCGGCGGCCCTGCCGCGGTGACGGTCGCGGACCTCTCGTTCATTTCCCTGACTCTGGTGCTGCATCCGCTCGCGGCCTGCACCGAACCCGGCGGCGATCTGGTGCTCATGGTCAAGCCGCAGTTCGAAGTGGGCAGGGAACGTCTGAGCCGCACCGGCGTGGTGTCCTCCGAGCACGAACGACGCCGAGCGGTCGCCCAGGTGGCCCGCGCAGCGGTGGATGCGGGGCTGGGGCTGCACGGCCTGGCGGCGAGTCCGCTGCCGGGCCAGGACGGAAATGTCGAGTACTTCCTGTGGATAAAACGCAAGATGTCCGCGGTCTTGCCTAAGATCGAAGAGCGGGACGAAGAAGTTGCTGCGCTAATGGAAACAATCTGGCCGAACAACTAGGAAGCGGAACCCGATGAGCAGGCGTGTATTGGTCCTTGCCCACACAGGGCGGGAGGAGTCGCTCCGCGCGGCCTGGGATGCCTGCACGCAGCTCCACGCCTCGGGACTCGTCCCCGTTCTGCAGAAATCGGAGCTGGCCGACATCGAGCGGTTCTTCGGTGCCCTGGACAACCCGATTGAGATCCTGCACGAGGACGTTTCGCTGGAAGACGTCGAACTCGTCATGGTGCTCGGCGGCGACGGCACCATCCTCCGGGCCGCCGAACTTGTCCGCGACGTCGATGTTCCCCTCCTGGGCGTCAACTTGGGCCATGTGGGCTTCCTCGCGGAAAGCGAGCGTGCAGACCTGGCGCAGACCGTCGAATGGATCGCGAGCCGTGACTACTCGGTGGAAGAACGCATGACCATCGACGTCCAGGTCTGGGTCCGCGGGCAGAAAATCTGGCACACCTGGGCCCTCAACGAGGCCGCCATCGAAAAAGCCAACCGGGAACGCATGCTCGAGGTCGTCACCGAAGTCGACGAACGCCCGCTGACCTCCTTCGGCTGCGACGGCGTGGTCCTGGCCACGCCCACCGGCTCCACCGCCTACGCGTTTTCCTCCGGCGGACCCGTTGTCTGGCCAGAGGTGGAGGCCCTCGTCATCGTTCCGATCAGTGCCCACGCGCTGTTCGCCAAACCCTTGGTGGTCTCACCACGGTCCAAGCTCGCCGTCGAGATCATGAACCGCACCGACGCCCAAGGCGTCCTCTGGTGCGACGGACGGCGGTCCGTGGACCTGCCGCCGGGCGCGCGCGTCGAGGTGACCCGCTCCGCCACCCCGGTACGGCTCGCCCGCACCCACAAGACCCCCTTCTCCGCCAGGCTCGTGCGCAAGTTCGAACTGCCCATCCACGGCTGGCGGGGCCCTGCACCCCACTCCGAGGACGTCAACACCGGACCCACGCCCATCATCCGGACCTTCACCCCGACTCCCTTGCCCAGTCCCAGGGACGCCGGGCCCGGTGATCAGGCCGACCCCACGAAGGCGAAGTGAAGCATGCTGGAAGAACTCCGAATCCGTGACCTCGGTGTCATCGCCGATGCCACGCTCCCGCTGGGCCGCGGCCTCAGCGTCGTCACAGGCGAAACCGGCGCGGGTAAGACCATGGTGGTCACCGCCGTCGGGCTCCTCCTGGGCGCCAGATCGGACGCCGGGGCGGTGCGCAGCGGCGCCAAATCTGCCTCTGCCGAGGCCGTACTCAAACTCGACCCTGTGCACGACGCCGTGGCCCGCGCCCGCGAGGCGGGCGGCGAGGCCGAAGAGTTCGACGGCGTGGCCGAACTGGTCCTTGCCCGTACCGTCGGCGCCGACGGACGCAGCCGTGCCTTCGTCGGCGGGCGATCCGCGCCCGTAGGCGTGCTGGCCGAAATCGGTGAAAGCCTGGTGGTGATCCACGGGCAGTCGGACCAGATCCGGCTCAAGGGAGCCACCGCGCAACGCCACGCCCTGGACCGCTTCGCCGGGGCGCCGCTGGCCAAGGTCCTGGGGGAGTACCAGGAACTTTTCGCCCACTGGAAATCGATCCAGGGCGAGCTGGAAACCCTCCGTGGCGAGGCCAGAGAACGCCTGCGCGAAGCCGAGTCCCTTGAAGTCGCCCTCGCCGAAATCGACCAGGTGGACCCGCAGCCCAGCGAGGACGAGACCCTCAAGGCCGAGGCCGTCAAGCTCGCCAATGTCGAGGAACTCCGCCTCGCGGCCGCCGCGGCGCATGAAGCCCTTATCGCCGAGGAGTTCGGCGACACGGGCGACGCCACCACGCTCGTGGACGCGGCCAAGCGCACGCTGGAACACGTTGCCGAACATGACGAGGAACTAGGGGCCGCGGCGGCCCGCCTTGCCGAGGTGGGCTTCCTGCTCAACGACATCGCCGCCGACCTCTCCAGCTACCAGGCCTCCCTCGACACCGAGGGCCCGGAGCGGCTGTCGGAGATCGAGGAACGCCGGGCCGCCCTGGCGAAGCTGATCCGCAAGTACGCCCCGAGCATCGACGAAGTCCTCGAATGGGCCGAAGCCTCCCGGGCACGGCTCGATGAACTGCAGGACGACTCGAGCAGGATCGAGGCCCTCGACGCCGAGGTGCTGTCCGCCGAGGCCACCCTACGGAAACTGGCCACGGACATCAGCAAGGCGCGGCTCAAGGCCGCCAAGGACCTCTCGGCCCGTGTCAGCGCGGAACTGAAGGCCCTGGCCATGGCCGATGCCACGCTGGTGATCGACGTCGAGGCCGGCGGCCAGCTGGGCCCGCACGGTGTGGACGAGATCGCCTTCCTGCTGCAGCCGCATTCCGGCGCCCCGTCACGGCCCCTGGGCAAGGGCGCCTCGGGCGGTGAGCTGTCCCGCGTCATGCTCGCCATCGAGGTGGTGCTCGCCGCCGTGGACCCCGTGCCGACGTTCGTCTTCGACGAGGTCGATGCCGGCGTGGGCGGCCGGGCCGCGGTGGAGATCGGACGCCGGCTCGCGATGCTGGCCCGCCACGTCCAGGTGCTGGTGGTCACCCACTTGCCGCAGGTGGCCGCCTTCGCGGACCAGCACATCCGCGTCACCAAAACCTCCGTCCGGGGCGCTGACGGCAAGACCGCCACGGGGTTCACCTCGAGCGATGTGCAGCTGCTGGACGCAGCGGAGCGCGTCAAGGAGCTGGCGCGCATGCTGGCCGGCCAGGAGGACTCCGAATCGGCGCGTGCCCATGCCCAGGAGCTCCTTGACGACGCGAAGCTGCTGCCGCAGGCCTGAGGTGTTTCGGCTCACGTCATGGCAGGATCGGCAGTGGACGTGTGGCGGGGCCTCCATGGCCCAACAGTGCCGGGCTTCCTTTGGTGGCGCCGATCCGGGCGGATCCGCCGGTGCGTACCCTTGCTCCGGGGGCGCTCCGTAAGCCACCATTGAACATTTGGGAAATCAGATACGGACGCTTGGAAGGCGCAATTGATGATAAGCTCGAACTCCGTGGTGCAGCGATCAAATTCCCGTGTAAATTCCCGGTTCCCGGGCTCGTCCAAGACGACCAAACACATCTTCGTTACCGGCGGTGTGGCGTCCTCGCTCGGCAAAGGACTGACGGCTTCGAGCCTCGGCCACCTGCTGCGGGCACGCGGTTTGTCTGTAACTATGCAGAAGCTCGATCCCTATCTGAACGTGGATCCGGGCACGATGAACCCCTTCCAGCACGGCGAAGTCTTCGTGACTGACGACGGCGCCGAGACGGACCTCGACATCGGGCACTACGAGCGCTTCCTCGACGAAAACCTCGAAGGCTCAGCCAACGTCACCACCGGCCAGATCTACTCGACGGTCATCGCCAAGGAACGCCGCGGCGAGTACTTGGGCGATACCGTGCAGGTCATCCCGCACATCACCGATGAAATCAAGCGCCGCATGCGCCTGCCCGCCGAAGGCAAGAACGCCCCGGACGTCATCATCACGGAAATCGGCGGCACCGTTGGCGACATCGAGTCCCAGCCCTTCCTCGAATCCGCACGCCAGGTCCGCCAGGACGTGGGCCGCGGTAACGTCTTCTTCCTGCACGTCTCCCTGGTGCCCTACATCGGCCCCTCGCAGGAACTGAAGACCAAGCCGACGCAACACTCCGTTGCCGCGCTGCGCTCCATCGGCATCCAGCCCGAGGCGATCGTGATCCGCTCCGACCGCGAAGTCCCGGACGCCATGCGTGAGAAGATCGGCCGCATGTGCGATGTCGACATCGACGCCGTGGTCAACGCCGCCGATGCCCCCAGCATCTACGACATCCCCAAGACGCTCCACGCCCAGGGCCTGGACTCGTACATCGTGCGTGCCCTCGACCTGCCGTTCAAGGACGTCGACTGGACCAAGTGGGACAAGCTCCTCGAAGCCGTCCACAACCCGAAGCACGAGGTCGAGGTTGCCCTGGTCGGCAAGTACATCGACCTGCCGGACGCCTACCTGTCCGTGACCGAGGCCCTGCGCGCCGGCGGCTTCGCCAACGAGGCCAAGGTCAAGATCCGCTGGGTCCCCTCCGATGAGTGCGAGACCCTTGCCGGGGCCACCAAGTCCCTGGCCGGCGTCGACGCCATCTGCGTGCCCGGCGGCTTCGGCATCCGCGGCCTTGAAGGCAAGCTCGGCGCGCTGAAGTTCGCCCGCGAAACCAAACTGCCGGTCCTGGGCCTGTGCCTCGGCCTGCAGTGCATGGTCATCGAGTACGCACGCAACGTGGTGGGCCTGGAAGGCGCATCGTCGAGCGAATTCGAGCCGGACTCCAAGTACCCGGTCATCGCCACCATGGAAGAGCAGCTGGACATTGTGGGCGGCAAGGGCGATCTGGGCGGCACCATGCGCCTTGGCCTGTACGAGGCCAAGCTGCTTGAGGGTTCCGTGGTTGCTGAAACCTACGGTTCCACCAGCGTGAGCGAACGCCACCGGCACCGCTATGAGGTCAACAACAAGTACCGCGAGCAGATCGCGGCCGAGGGCCTGGTGTTCTCCGGAACGTCGCCCGACGGCAAGCTTGTTGAGTACGTCGAACTGCCCCGCGAAGTCCACCCGTACTACGTGGCCACGCAGGCGCACCCCGAGCTCAGCTCCCGCCCCACGCGTCCCCACCCGCTGTTCGCCGGCCTCGTCAAGGCCGCGCTGGACCGGCGTGAAGACGCCGCCGCGGCTGCAAAGCCTGCTGCCCGCAAGGTAGCTGCCAAGTAACGCAAGCACGACAACGAAGGACGGCGCGATGCCCGGCATTTCTGAAACCCCCACGTCACGGCAGGTTTCGGACGTGCCGAGCCCGCGCCGTCTTTTGTCGTCCAGCACGGTCTACGAGGGCCGGATCTGGGATGTCGTCAGCGACGCCTTCCAGCTCGGCGAGGACACAGGCACCCTGGTGCGCGACTACATCGACCACCCGGGGGCCGTGGCGGTCCTTCCCATGAACGACGACGGCGAGATCCTCCTGCTCAAGCAGTACCGGCACCCGGTGGGGATGGACCTTTGGGAGATTCCGGCGGGCCTGCTGGACATTGAGGGCGAGGACTTCGTGGTGGGCGCGGCCCGGGAACTGGCCGAAGAAGCCGATGTCACAGCGGCCACGTGGAACGTGCTGGCGGACTTCTTCAATTCCCCGGGTTCCTCCAGCGAGGCCATCCGGATCTACCTCGCCCGCGGCCTCGGGGAGGTCCCGGAGGCCGAACGGCACGTCCGTACCGATGAGGAAGCCGAAATCGAGCTCCGCTGGGTCCCGCTCACCGATGCCGTGGCGGCAGTCCTGGAAGGGCGCCTGCACAACCCTTCTGCCGTCGTCGGGATCCTCGCAGCCGCGGCGGCGAAGGCCGACGGCTTCGCGAACCTCCGCCCGGCCGACGCGCCGTGGCCGGCACACCCAAGCCAGCGCTGAGCCCCAAGCCAGCGCTTTCGGCCCCAGGCGGGTACGAACCCTAACCCAGCGTTGAGCGGAGCCCTACCGGGGTGCGCCAGCCCCACCACCACCCGCCGCAGCTCGGGCAGCCCGCGCAGGAATTTCCTGGGCACCCTTGAGTTGGCCGGGCTCTGGCACCAGCCGCGGAGCCTGCGAAGGAACCACGCGCAGCGCACGATAAAGGCCAGCCACAGCACCGAGAAGACCAGAGGAACCGCGGCCAGCAGGAGGTTCAGTCCCAGGGACGGCCCCACTGTAGCAAGGCAGCGCTGGACGCCCGGGGGCTTCCTGCGCCGCCTTGCCGGAGCTGATCCGGCACCGAAGTAGGCTGGGCCCATGACTGCCGTACACGTGACCCTTTGCTTCCTGCTCCGCGACGGTGTGGACGGGCAGGAAGTGCTGCTCGGAACCAAGAAGACCGGCTTCGGGAGCGGCAAAGTGGTGGGCGTCGGGGGACACCTGGAAGTGGGGGAGACGGCCCTTGAAGCGGCGTGCAGGGAAGTGCACGAGGAAGTCCATGTCACCGTGGTCCAGCAGGACCTTGTGTTCGCCGGGACGGTGGACTTCGTGTTCCCCCGCAGGACCGAGTGGAACATGTTCACCACGGTCTTCCTGACCGGGAAATGGGAGGGCGAACCCTCCGAGAGCGATGAAATCGCGCCCCGCTGGTACGGCGTCGAGACGCTGCCCGTTGAGCAGATGTGGGCCGACGCGGAGCACTGGCTGCCGGCCATGATTTCAGGCCGGAAGCTTGCCGTCAGGGTGGTCCTGGCTGACGATAACGAGAGCGTCGCCGAGGTCCACACCTCCGTCTGCGGGGATTCTGCGACGGGCCTCCAGCCGGGGCTCTGACCCCCTTCGGCAGCTTCGCCGCTTGGCCCCGCGCTTACCTGCTTGCCGCCCGCCGATTCGTGGCCAAGTAGTACCCGTCTTTTCCGGGAGTGCTACTTGTTAATCGATTTTCTCCCGAAAATTCGGCCTAACTGAGAGTTGGCAATCGTTATTTGCCGACAGCTCAGGCTTGCTTTCCCGATTCCAGGTGTATGGTCTGTGCTGTACGGACCAGGGAGCTGGGGAGCTGCCCGTTCAATGTTGTCACGGGGACAGGCACATTGAACTCGAGACAACTGATAGAAGCGCCGGACTGACTGGCGCTTTTTGGGGCCATCAGTTTCCCGGGAGATGTCATGAGACATGCAGCATCCCGCCGGCGTCCTCTACGCCGCGGTTTCGTCACCATTTTTTCAGCCCTGGTCCTGGCCATCGCCGGACCCTACGGCCTCATGTCACCAGCCTTCGCCGCCCTTCCAGGGCACACCGCAGGCGGCGACTTCACCAAGTTTGAAATCGAAGGACCGGGCGGTGCAAACCGCGCCGGGACGAACGACTGGGCCGGCATTGCAGCGGCACCCTATGGGCCGTACACCACCGCCCAGGGCCGGCAATCCACGGGCATTGTTGGGTACCGGAACATGCCCGACGCTTGTGGAGCCGTGACCGACCCGAGCCAGGCCGTGGGCGGCACGCACCTCGACGATGACTGGGTCTTCACGCCAGGCGCGATTTCGCCCACCAAAGCGGATCTATGCGGGTCCGAGATGGCCTACGAGATTGTCAACGTGGCGGGCCAGCTGCACTACGTGCTGTACATGGACTGGAACCGGGTGCCGGGCAACAGCGGCGTGATGAACACCTACTTCACCGTCAACGGACCCTTCGATCCGACCCCAGGTAATCCCTTCAACAAGGACGGCCGGGCGGACGACAAGCTCGTCCGCTTTTTCCACACCGAGGGGGGCGGCGGCGCCAATGCGGTGGGCGTCGGGACTTGGAACGGCAGTGCCTGGGTATTCTCGGATGTCACGGCTCTGGCCGGTACCCAGCCGGGAGTTGATGTACCCACCAATGCCATCTTCGGCGAACTGGCCATCGACCTCACGGCCTCAGGCGTCCTGCCGCAGGACGTGTGCGGCACGGTTGCCCTGGGCGGCGTGCTGACGGATCCCGGCGGAGGCAACCCCACGCTGAAGGACCTCCTGCAGCCTGCTTCCCCCTTGACGATCAACACCTGTTCCAGCATCAGCATCACCAAGGAATCAAACCCTGCCGGCCTCACCGGAGCCGATGTCTTCGGGTACACGCTGGACCAGGCAGACCAGCAGGACGCGTTCGGCCCTGACCTGACGGTGCAAGGAACCGGTGCAACCCTGGACCAGCCGGATCCGGCGATGATCACCTCGGCCATCAAGGTGGGTGAAACCCACATCTGGAGCAATGTGCTCGCGCAGCCGGACTACCGGCTCCGGGAAACCACCTTGCCCGCAGGCTGGGCATTGGTCAGCGTCAAATGTACGTGGTGGGATCCATTCGCCTTGCCCTCGGGAGTGCTGCGTACCCAGGAAGTCGTGACCGCCAACCTGAACAACGTCACCCAGCTCTTCCAGGTTCCGCCCAGCGGGGTGGACAACGGAGTCCAGACATCCTGTGTCATCACCAACGAATCCTCCGGCGTCGTCATCAACAAGACCGGTGCGGGCAACACCAATACGGTGTTCAACTTCGATGTCACGGGCAAGGGATCCATCCCGCTGACGCTCGGGGACAGCTCGGGACTGTTGGCCTTCACCCCGGGAACCCAGGTTTCCATCAGCGAGCTGGTTCCTGCCGGGACGCCCAGCTGGGTCCTGCAGGGCATCGTCTGCCTTGACGGGCAGCAGCAGCCGGTAGGAACGGTCGCAGGTTCATCGGTCGGCTTCGCCACAATCGGCGGACAGATCATCACTTGTACGTTCACCAACAACCAGAACGGCCAGATCGTCGTCGCAAAGGATGGCCGCGGCAAGACCGCCACGGACACCTTCGGCTTCGACACCACCTACGCGAACAACGCCGCCGCTCCGGACGGAACGGCAGAGTTCTCGCTGCAGATCGGACAGTCCAACGCCTCGCCGAACCTGGCACCGGGTGCCTACACGATCGCCGAGCTCCTGACGGCAGCGAACACGCAATACGATCCCGACTATGCGCTGGTGAACATTGCCTGCGTCATCACCATCACGGGTTCGGGCGGATCCACCGCCACCGGTTACGTGCAGGGCAATCTGTCGACCACGGTGACCCTGGCCGCGGGCGACGCCGTCACCTGTACCTTCACCAATGACCAGCAGGGCCGCCTGATCGTCAAGAAGGCAACCACCCTCCGGGACGGCACGTTCAGCTTCGACGGACGTGACAGCCAGAACACCCAGCTGATCAACGGCAACATCACCACCGTGAACAACGTCACAGAGGCGGGCGATGAGCTCAGCAATGACGTCAACCCCGGCGTGTACTCCGTCACCGAGTCCACCTCCGAGCTGTACTGGAGCAAGGTCTCGGCCACCTGCGTGGACGGAACCACCCCGCTCGCCGGAACGGCCTTCGACCCGGCCACCGGGGCCTTGAGCAACATCAACATCCTGCCTGGGCACATTGTCACCTGTACCTTCACCAACGCGAAGCAGACAGCCAACGTCAAGGTGGCCAAGCAGCTGACGCCGGCAGCCGATCCGGGCAGGTTCGATCTGAACATCAACGGCGTGCCGCAGGGCAGCCCCGGCGGAGTGGGCAACGGATTCGTTTCCAACCCGGCCGTGGTGGTTGTCCTCGGTGAAAGCGTCACCGTCTCCGAGGCGGCCCACGCTGGCACCAACGGAAGTTGGTACTCATCCGTGCTGGTCTGCGACAACGGAATTGTGCCGGCGAACAACACCGGGATGTCCGGCAACTTCACCGTCACGTCCCCGGACGTGACCGTCACCTGCACCTTCCAGAACACGCGCAAGTCGGCCCAGCTGACCCTGACCAAGGAATGGGTCAATGGGCGGGCGGGCGACCAGGCGTCGCTGGGTGCCGCCGGAAGCAGCGGGCTGTCGCCCGACGCCGCCGGAAGCTCCACGGCACCGGCCACCACCACGCCAGCCGTGCTCACGGTCTACGCCGGCGAAACGGTGAACCTCGGGGAGGTCCTGGCTCCGGCCAACGTGGGCTCCTACGCCACCTCGCTGAGCTGCGCGGGTGCCGATGGGCTGAGCTACACCCCGCCGGCCCCCACCGGCAGCTACGCGGTGCCGCCCACGCCGGCCGCCGTGACGTGCACGTTCACCAACACGCGCACCAGCGCGGTTCTGACGCTCCAGAAGCACTGGATCAATGGCGCACAGGGGGACACCGCCGATCTGGACATCACTGCCCAGCTCGGACAGTCGCCCGCCGCCGGGGCCGCGTCCGTTGCCATCGGAAGCGCCCAGTTCGCGGACACCGCCAAAACCGTGACGGCAACCGTGCTGTCGGGGGAGACCGTCTCCCTGGCGGAAGCCCTCGGCGCCGGAAACCTTGGTTCCTACACCTCCAGCCTGTCCTGCAGCGCGGCGGGCCTGAACCCGGAACCAACGCCGGGACTGAATGGTGCGTACACCATGCCCAAGACCGCTGCGCCGGTCACCTGTACCTTCACCAACAACCGGACCAGCGTCCAGCTGACGCTCGAAAAGGAATGGATTGACGGGGCAGACGGCGACCGGGCCGTCCTGGGTGCGGCGTCGACGTTCCCGGGGCTCCCGGAAGGGTCTGAATCCAACGGCCTCCCGGGCAGTGAAGTCGATTCCCCGGTCAAGACCGTGACGGTTCTCTCCGGCGAAACCGTGGGGCTGACCGAGTCCCTCGATGCGGCCAACGACGCGGCCTACGCCACCTCGCTGCTCTGCACCGGCGCCCCTCTGACATACCAGGGTGGTGCCCTCTCGGGCAGCATCGTGGTACCGAAGGCAGCCACCGGGGACATCGTCTGCAGGTGGACCAATGAGGCAGGCCGCGGCACCATCGTGATCGTCAAGAACGTGGAAGGAGCCGACGGCACCTTCGACTTCAGCGGAAACTGGGTCGACCCCGAAACGGGCACCCCGGTCAACAACTTCCAGCTGACCACGGACAGCGGCACCAGCAGCCGGACATGGACCGGTGTTGTGGTCCCCAAGGACGGCAGCCCGTTCACGGTCACGGAAATGGATCCGACGCCCGGGTATGACGGCACCAATCTGGTGTGCTCCGGCAACCTTGCCGGAGACACCAGCTCGGCCCAGGGCCTGGTGGGCACCATCGACCTCGATCCAGGGGAGACGGTGACGTGTACCTACACGAACACGCAGCGCTCCACGATCGTGATCGTCAAGGACGCCGTTCCGGACGACGACCAGGACTTCACGTTCAGCGCCACCGGAAGCCCGCTGCCGCCGTCGTTCATTCTCGACGACGACGCGGACGGCACCCGCTCCAACACCTTCACGTCAGCACTGCTGCCGGCCAAGCAGCCGTACACGGTCAATGAAGTGGCAGTGCCGGGATGGACGCTCGACCTGGCCGCCTCCGCCTGCAGCAACCAGGTTGCGGTAACGGCCAACGGCGTCTCCCTGACCCCGGCTCCGGGGCAGACCATCACCTGCACTTTCGTCAACCGTGCGGCCCCGGGAACCATCCAGGTGACCAAGTCGGTTGAGGGCGTCGCGGATGACTACGCTTGGACCTTCGACATCTCCATCTCCCCGGTGGAAGCCGGAGCGACGAGCCCGCAGGAAGCTTCGGGCACCGGAGACGGCGGCGACACCGTTTCGTTCGCCCCGCTGGTCCTGAACAAGCAGTACACCATCACGGAGGAAGAACCGGCTGCCGGCTGGACCCAGGGCGCAATCACCTGCTCCACCGGTGCGGATGAGAACCCGCAACTGGCCGGCTTCCAGGTGACCATCACCCAGCCGGGCCAGCTGATCACCTGCGGCCTCGTCAACACCGCCGCACCCGCCGACGTCGAGGTCACCAAGACGGTCACCGGCGTCCTTCCGGACTACGCCTGGTCCATCCCGTTCACCATCTCGCCCGTTCCTGACGGCGAGACGGGCACCAAGAACGCGACGACGGCGGACCCGACCGTTGGGTGGGAAGGCCTGCTGACCGGTGAAAGCTACAGCATCACCGAACAGGTCCCCGCAGGCTGGACGGGCGGAACCATCACCTGCACGGTCACGCATGCCGACGAGTCCACCGAGGACGTCGGGAACACCATCCTGGTGGAGGCCGGCGACGGCATCGCATGCGCCGTCACCAACGCGGTGCTGCCCGGCGAACTGACCATCGTCAAGACAGCGGTTGGCGGCAACGGCTCGTTCGACTTCACCATCACCGGGGAAGAGAACGGCGTCGAAACCGAGGAAACCATCGTGACGGCGGACGGCACCGGGACGGCCACCGTGGCCCTCGTCCCCGGCGTCCACTACACGGTCAGCGAGGTGAACCCGGGCTCCGGCTGGACGATGGGACAGCTCAGCTGCACGCTCAACGGACACGCAGTGGGCATCCCGTTCACTGTCGGACCGGACGCAGACATCGGCTGCGCCATCACCAACACGGCCAAGGGCAGGATCGTCATCGTCAAGAACGTCGACGGCGCCGATGGCACCTTCGGCTTCAACGGCAGCTGGACGTCCGGAACCCCGGCCCTGGCTGACGGCGGCTTCGACATCACCACCGAGGAGGGCACCGGAAGCCAGACGTTCATGGACGTCCTGCCCGGCAGCTACACGGTGGCCGAGGACAGCCCCTTCCCGGCCTACCTGTCTCGTGTGCTGTCCTGCTCGGACTCCATGGAAAGCGGAACCGCCAGCACCACCGATGGACCGAACAGGACGGGCAACATCAAGCTGGATCCGGGCGAGACGGTGACCTGCGTGTTTGAAAACACCCAGACCGCCACCGTCATCGTCGACAAGGAATCCGTTCCTGCGGCCGACCCAGCAGTGTTCGCCTTCCAGTGGTTCCTGCCCAACAGCGAGTTCGGTGAGACCTTCACCCTGACGGACACCCAGGAACCCAAGGTGTTCACCGGACTCAACCCGGCCCAGGACTGGGGCGTCACTGAAATGGCCGAAGACGGCTGGCGGCTCCTCGGGCTTGAATGCCTCAAGGGCGGCGAGGTGTTCAACGGCGCCACTGTCCACGGAACGGAGGCGATCCTGAACCCGGCACCGGGCGACGTGATCAGCTGCACGTACACCAACGGCAAGCGCGGCCCCGTGGACATCAGCAAGACCGTCACCAGCGGACCGGTCAAAAACGCCGATTCGAGCTACACAGTGACGTACAGCATCAGGGTCAGCTCGGCGTCGTTTGTCACCGAACAGTACAAGCTGACGGACAAGCTGGCCTTTGGCGACGGCATCACCGCCACCGAAGCCAGTGCGGCCAGCACAGATGCTTCGGTCAATCCCGACTGGAACGGCACCACGGTCACGCATCTGACCGCGGCGCCGGTCACCATCGACCCGGATGCGGTCCACACCTATACGGTGACCACCACGTCCACGATCGCCCCGGCAACAGGATCGGATGCCAGGGATTGCACCCTCGGGGAGGGAGATGACGGCACAGGCTTCCTGAACAAGGTGGAACTGACCGTGGTTGACGGCACAGGCGGTGAAGCCGAAGCCTGCGTTTCCGCGCCGGACGAGGCCGACGTGGCCGTCGTCAAGACCGGTACCGAAAAGGTCCTGCTGCCCAACAAGGGCGGCTCGGCAGCGATTTCCTACACCCTCAGAGTGACCAATAACGGTCCCACCGAGGCCAGGGACGTCGTGGTCAAGGACACCATGCCGGCCGATGTCACGGCGGACGCGCTCGCTCCGTCCGCCGGAAGCTGCATCAATTCTGCAACGTCGTTCATCTGCAACCTTGGCCTGATGGCCGTGGGACAGGAGATCACCATCGGGGTCAAGGCTTCGATCACCGACTACATGGGCAATGGCCCGTTCACCAACGTAGCGGTGGTCACCACCTCAACCCCTGAGACCGTGACCGGCAATAACAGGGCCACGCACGTGACCACGGTGGAACGTGCGGCGCTCGCCGCCACGGGCACCGGAGTCACCGCGTGGTTCTGGCCGGCTGCGGCCCTGCTGTTGATCGGGACGTTGCTGGTCGTCGCCGTCAGGCCCAAACGGCGGCGGGCCTTCCGGACCGCATAGTGCGGAAGTGCCTAACGGACCGCCTGCAGGTTCCTGCAGGCGGTCTGTTGCGTCCGGACACATTGTTGGACAAATTGTTGGAGAAATTCCCGGGCAGAGGTGTAAGAAGACGCCTCGGACGGGACACTTAGTCATTAAAAGTGGGGTCATCCGGAGGATCGGGGGATAAGCCATGCTGGCTGCCGATGAGCACGAATTCCTTGCCTTGCACACGCAGCATTTCACTCGCGTTTACCGCTACATCGCCTACCGCATCCAGGACCAGTCCCGGGCCGAGGAACTCGCGGCGGACGTTTTCCGGATCGCGTGGCAAAAGCGCTCGGCGGACGCCCCGGGCATCGGCTGGCTCATCGCCACCGCCCGCAATGTGCTTGGCAACGAGTACAAGGGACGCCGCCGCCAGCAACAATTGCGGGAACGCCTGGAAAGCGAGGCGCGCCTACGGCAGGACAGCGACGCCGGCTCCACCGTGCGGCAGGAGGTCGCCGAGGTCCTGACCCAGTTGAGCGAGCGGCACCGGGAGGTGCTCATGCTCAGCTATTGGGACGATCTCACCACCGCGGAACTTGCTGAAAGCCTCGGCTGCTCTGTTTCCGCCGCCGGGGTCCGACTGCACCGCGCCCGGCAGGCCTTCGCCAGGATTTCCCCCGCACACCTGATGACCGAACGGAAGGGCTAGCCATGGACCGCATCGAGCAGCTCATGAAGGATGCACGGCCACACGTGGATGAACCGCAGGCCGCCGCGGGATTCGAATCGGCCCGCTCGATCGTCTTCAGCGACGATCCCAATGTTGTGTCCCTTGCAGTACGCAGGCAGCGCAGGCCGGCGCGCCGCACCACGGTCCGGGCGGCTGTCGGCGCACTCGCCGCCGCCGCGGTCCTTGCCGCCGCAGTCGTGGTCGGCGGAAATCTGTTGGCACAGCCCACGCCGTCGCCCGCCCAGACCGGCACGCCGACACCGCTCCATACCTCCACGGCCGGCCCCACGCCGACGCCGACGGCGAGCGTGCCGCCCGTCCTGACGAGCAACGGGGTGGAGTGCACGGTGGCCAACATCGACCAACAGCTCAATGACCAGCGGCGGGCCATCGCACCGATCCCGGCGGCGGACCAGAAGTACTACACGGTGCTGGGTTGCGCCGAGGGCTGGCTGGCCTACTCCGTTTCCGACGAGGGCGCCATGGCCCTCCAGTTGGACGGCGGCAACGCCTGGTATCTGATCGCCAGGCTGCAGAACGGCCGCTTCCTCAGCGACTTCCAGCAGGAATGGTCCAGCGTCTTCAGCTGGAAGTTCCAGGCGCTGAGGAACGACGTCTCGCAGAATGGCCAGGTCCTCGCGCCGCAACAGGCCATGGACCAGGAGTTCGCCGTCAAGGGCATCCCCGTGGAGCTCCGGCCACAACTTGTGGGGGAGGCGCCCGGTCCGGACGCGCTGGGCGGAAGCCGCTTCGAGCTCCACTCCCAGGGCTACACAATGGGCTTCGACTACGCCGACGCCTTCACCGTCCAGCACACGCCCGGCACGGATCCGGACGGGGAGCTGTCCTTGCAGGTCCTGGACAGCGCTGGCAAGAGCACGGCGAAGCTGGTCTTCGGAGCGTCGGCGGGCATGGACCCGGGCATCTCCTGCGGCCCCGGCGGCAACTTCGAAATCCTTGAGTCCGTGCCGCTCCAGGAGTCTCCGGACGCTGCGGCCCGGATGGTCTACGGGGTCTTCAAAGGGGAGCAGCTGTACGGGGCGCTGTTGCTGGCCCGGGTGAGCGGTGCGGGCAGCGCGGAGTGCACCTTGACTCCTGTGCAGCTGGGCGGACTGAAACTCACGTTCGGCACCGGGATCCAGCGGTCCGACGCCGGCGCCGGTGCCGGCTGGGTGTTCGCAGACGTGGAGGCGGCCAAAGCCTGGCGGGCCACGGAACGCTATAACCAAGTGGCCACGCTGCTCGCTGCCTTGCGGGTGGCGCCGCAGGGTTGAGACAGGAACTGAACTGGGACAGGAACGACGGCGGGCCAGCCACCTGGGAAGGTGACCGGCCCGCCGTCGGGCGTTCAGGGAACCGGTTGGGAGCCGGTGGGGACTACGGCAGGTGCCGCTCGTCCACGCCGTTGTATTCGCTCAACGGCCGGATCAGGGAGTTCGAGGCCTGCTGCTCCATGATGTGCGCGGTCCAGCCGGTGATGCGGCTGGCCACGAAGATCGGGGTGAACGTCAGGGTGTCGAAGCCCATGAGGTGGTAGGTGGGCCCGGCCGGGTAGTCAAGGTTCGGCTTGATGGCCTTGGCCTCGTCCATGGCCTGCTCCAGGCCGTTGTACAGCCCCAGCAGCTCCGGGCGGCCGTAGTGGGCGATCATCTTGTCCAGCGCGGCCTTCATGGTGGGGACGCGGGAATCGCCGTGCTTGTAGACGCGGTGTCCGAAGCCCATGACCTTCTTCTTGTGGGCCAGGGCGTCCTCCATCCAGGCCTTCGCCCGGGCGGCGGCGTCCTCCAGCGATTCCTCGGGGCGGATGCCGATCTCGTCGAAGGTGTGCATCACGGCCTCGTTGGCGCCGCCGTGCAGCGGTCCCTTGAGGGCGCCGATCGCGCCCGTGACGGCCGAGTGCAGGTCGGACAGGCTGGACGTGATCACGCGGGCCGTGAAGGTGGAGGCGTTGAAGGAGTGCTCCGCATACAGGATCATCGAGACGTTGAAGGCCTCGACGACCTCGTCCACAGGATCTTCGCCGAACGCCATCCACAGGAAGTTCGCCGAGTAGCCCAGGTCATCCCGGGGCTCCACGAGATCCTGGCCGCGCCTCCGGCGCTGATCGTAGGCCACAATCGCCGGCATGGCCGCCCACAGATCGATGGCCTTCTTCATGTTCGCTTCGGGTGAGGAATCCTCGGCCAGAGGATGCCGGGCTCCCAGGACCGACGCCGCAGTCCGGCACACATCCATGGGGTGGGCGGTGGTGGGCAGCGTGTCAACGACCTGCTTGACCACCGGATCAAGGGCGCGGCCGGCACGCTCGCGGTCAGAGAAGGCGGTCAGCTCGTCAGGGGTGGGCAGCTCGCCGTTCCACAGCAGGAAGGCCACTTCCTCGAAGCTGCATCTGGCGGCGAGCTCCTGCACCGGGTAGCCGCGGTAGAGCAGCGAATTGGTATCCGGGTTGACCTTGGAGACTGCGGTGTAGTCCACCACCACGCCGGCCAGACCCTTCTTGATATCTTCAGCAGCCATGCTGAACTCCTTCGTTCTTTCGTGGATCCCAGGTCCTAGCGGACGCCGGGAATCTGGAAGTTGAAAACGCCAGTATCGAAGTGGTTGTAGGCCTCGTAGTCCACGAGGTCATAGAGCCGCGCACGGGTGAGCATGTTCTCCACCTGTGCTTCCTGCGACCCTGTGGCCTTGATCGTTTCCAGCGTACGCTCTGCAGCTCCCATGGCAATGCGCAGCAGGGTGACCGGGTAGATCACCATGTTCACGCCCACGCTTTGGAGCTGCCCGACGGTGAAGAGCTCGCTTTTTCCGAACTCGGTCATGTTGGCCAGGATCGGCACGTCCACCGCGTCACGGATGGCCTGGAACTCGCCGAGGTCCCTCATGGCTTCCGGGAAGATGGCGTCGGCGCCGGCGTCCACCAAAGCCTTGGCCCGGTCCTGGGCGGCTTCGATTCCGTCCACGGCGCGGATGTCGGTGCGGGCCATGATGAGGAAGTTCGGGTCGCGGCGGGCGTCGGCGGCGGCACGGATGCGTTTGGCGGCCGTGTCGACGTCGACGACGTTTTTGCCGTCCAGGTGCCCGCAGCGCTTGGGGTTGAACTGGTCCTCGATGTGGCAGCCGGCCAGGCCGGCGTTCTCGAGTTCCTGGATGGTGCGGGCCACGTTCATGGGCTCGCCGAAGCCTGTGTCCGCGTCCACCAGGGAGGGCAGCTCGGTCATGCGGGCGATCTGCCCGGCGCGGGTGGCGACCTCGGTGAGGGTGGTCAGCCCGATGTCCGGCAGGCCCAGGTCATTGGCGAGCACGGCGCCGGAGATGTAGACGCCGGCGAAGCCTTTTTCCTCGATCAGCCGTGCCGAGAGCGGGTTGAACGCGCCCGGGAACTGGGCGATGGTGCCGGAGGCCAGCAACTCGCGGAGCCGGATCCTTTTCTGCTCCGGGGTGGTGGTGGAGTAAAGCATCTAGAACAGTCCCTTCGGTGCGTTGCTGAGGTCGATGACGCCGGGCGCGGCCGTGATGTTCAGCTGGTCCAGCTCACCCGGGCCCAGCTCTGCCAGGGCCTCGGCTGCGGCAAGGAAACGTTCGATTTCCTCCTCGGCAACCAGGCCCGCGGCGAGGGTGCGGAACTTGTGGATGTACTGCTCGCGGGCGAACGGCCGGGCACCGAGCGGGTGGGCGTCGGCCACGGCGATCTCATCGGTGACTACGGTCCCATCGGTGAGTGTGATGACAACAGTGCCGCCGAAGGCCTTCTCGGCGATGTCCAGCGAGTGGTAGCGGCGGGTCCATTCGGCGTCTTCCACGGTGCTGACCTTGTTCCACAGCTCCACGGTGTCGGCACGGCCGGCACGCTCCGGGGTGTAGGAGTCAACGTGGTGCCAGGAACCGTCCTGCAAGGCCACGGTGAAGATGTAGGGGATGGAGTGGTCCAGGGTTTCGCGGCTGGCCGTGGGGTCGTATTTCTGCGGGTCGTTGGCGCCGGAACCGATCACGTAGTGGGTGTGGTGGCTGGTCTTGATCAGCACCGACTTCACCTTGGACGGGTCCGTGGCCTCGGGGTGCTCGGCGTGCAGCTTGCGGGCTAGGTCGATCCAGGCCTGGGCCTGGTATTCGGCGGAGTGTTCCTTGGTGTAGGTGTCCAGGATGGCGCGCTTGGCTTCGCCGGCCTCGGGCAGCGGGACCTCGTAGGAGGCGTCCGGGCCGTCCAGCATCCAGGCGATGACGCCGTCCTCGCCTTCGTAGATCGGCACCGGGGAGGTCTGGCCGCGCATGGCGCGGTCCACGGCTTCGACGGCCATCTTGCCCGCGAACGCGGGGGCGTGGGCCTTCCACGTGGAGATTTCGCCCTTGCGGGACTGCCGGGTGGCCGTGGTGGTGTGCAGCGCCTGGCCCACGGACTGGAAGATCGTCTCGACGTCCAGGCCCAGGAGCGTGCCGATGCCGGCAGCGGCGGACGGGCCCAGGTGGGCCACGTGGTCGATCTTGTGCTTGTGCAGGCAGATGGCCTTGACCAGGTTGACCTGGATCTCGTAGCCGGTGGCGATGGCGCGGATCAGGTCCGCGCCGCTGGCCCCGACGTGCTGGGCGACGGCGAGGATCGGCGGGATGTTGTCGCCCGGGTGGGAGTAGTCCGCCGCCAGGAACGTGTCGTGGTAGTCGAGCTCACGCACGGCCACACCGTTGGCCCAGGCAGCCCACTCGGGGGAGACCCGGTCCGTGATGCCGAAGACGCCGGCGCCCTTGCCGTTGGTGGTGGGTGCGTGGGTCAGTGCCTGGGCGCGGGCCGCGACGATGGGGCCGCGGTTCAGCGAGGCGATGGCCACGGAAGCGTTGTCGATGACCCGGTTGATGACCATGTCCGTGACCTCGGGGGCGACGGCGACGGGGTCGGCGGCGACCACGGCGATCTTGTGGGCCAGCTGGTCCTCGCGGGCAAGGTTCTCTTCACTCTTGTAAACGCGGACGTGGTTGAGCTTGACCATGGTGCTCCTTTAGTGAGGTGAGTGGGTTGCTTTGACGTGGGAAAGACTGCGGTGCAGATGCACCGTGGTGGCCGCCTCGGCGAGCTTGGCGTTGCCGGAGGCGATGGCCTCGGCGATCGCCGCGTGCTCCAGGGCGGCCGCGTTGAGGCGCCGGGAATCGTCGGCCGCAAGGCGGCGGACACGGACCAGGTGGACGCGCAGGCTGCGCATCGCCTGGGCGAGGTAGGAATTGGAAATGGCGGCGTCGATCGCTTCATCAAGGCGCCCCACCAGGGCGTAGTACTCGTGCCTGGCCGGATCGCTTTCCCTGATCAGCTCGGGCGCCCGCAGGAGGTCTGCGTGCAGCTGCTCGAACACCGAGCGTTCGCCGCGTTCGGCAGCGAGGGCGGCGGCCTTGCCCTCCAGTGTTTCGCGCAGTTCGAACATCTCGTCGATGTCGTCCAGGGAGATGTCGGTGACGACGACGCCGCGGCCGCCCGCCGCCGTTGTCAGCCCCTCGGCACTGAGCCGGCTGAGCGCCTCCCGGACCGGGGTGCGCGAGACGCCGAGGCGTTCTGATTGCTCCACTTCGGCAAGGACCGTGCCCGGCGCCAGGCGCCACTCGATGATGTCTTCGCGAAGCGCTGCATAGGCTTTGTCGCTGGCCCGCATGGTCCTCCCCTCAATCCGTGGATAAGCATCAGTGTATACACGGAAGGTGACAGATTGGGTGTTTTTGGCCAGATTTCTTGAAAATGCCCTAGAAGTACCGCTCTATGTATACATAATTTCCGCCTGTGTATACACGGTGGCGAGGAGGCTCTGCCTAGGGCCGGTTCCAGCCGTATTCGTTTTCCGGGCGGCCCGGGGTGCCGTAGCGCGGCGCCCGGGTGACAACACCGGCGTCGGCCAGGTACTCCAGGTAGCGCCGTGCCGTCACGCGGGACATGCCCAGCGCTTCCATGACCTCGTTCGCGGAGACGGCCTGCTGCCGCCCGCGCATGAGCTCCTTGACCGAGTCCAGTGTGGATGTGGACAGGCCCTTGGGGAGTGGAAGTTCCGTGGGCGCGCGCAGGCTCGCGAACGCCTGGTCCACATCGCTTTGGGAGGCGCCGGCCCTGGAAATGCCCGACGCCGACGACGCCAGCTGTTCGCGGAAGGCCCGGTAGCTCCCGAGCTTGTCGGCGAACGTCGCATAGGTGAAGGGCTTGATCAGGTATTGGACCACGCCGATGGATACGGCGCTGCGCACAATGCTGAGCTCGCGGACGGCGGTGATGGCGATGATGTCGGCGGGCAGGCCGGCGGCGCGCATCCGGCGGGCCACGTCGAGCCCGTGCAGATCGGGCAGGTTCATGTCCAGGAGCACCAGGTCCACGGGGGTTCCTGCGGCGGCGAATTCGCCCATGATCCGCAGGGCGGACTGGCCGTCCGGGGCGGTTCCGGCGAGGACAAAGCCCGCCATCCGGCCCACATACACGGCGTGGGCGTCGGCGGCGACGGGTTCGTCTTCGACCACCAGGACGCGGATTTCTGTCATGCGGATTCTTCCTCGTGGTCCGGCGCGGGCAGCACCACATGGAACTGGGCGCCCCCGGGGTTGCTGATGGTCATCGTGCCGCCGAGCCGCTGGACCGCCTGACGGACCAGGGCGAGCCCCACTCCGCGGCCATGCCCGCCGCGTGGGGGACCGGATGCCTTGGTGCTGAAGCCGTACTGGAGAACGTCATCAACCATACCGGGATCCAGTCCTGCGCCGGAGTCCCGGACAACGAACTCCAGGGCGTCGAGGCCCGACGTGACCACCAACTCCACCTGGCGCGGGGCCTCCGCCGCTGCAGCGGCGTCGATCGCGTTGTCCAGGAGGTTGCCCAGGATGGTCACCAGGTCCTGGACGTCCAGTCCGTGCGCGCCGGTGCTGCCCGAGGTGCGGACCAGCAGTTCGACGCCCCGCTCATGGGCTTCTGCCGCCTTGCCCATGACAAGCGCGCTCATGATCGGCTCGTCCACGGAGGACAGCAGCTCATCCGTGAGCTGCTGGCTGAGTTCAAGGTCCTTGGTGGCAAAATCCAGCGCCTCCGGAGTCCGGCCCAGTTCCATCAGCGAGACCAGCGTGTGCAGCCGGTTGGCGTGTTCGTGGGTCTGCGCCCGCAGGGCATCCGAAAGGGTTTTCATGGTCTGCAGTTCCGTGCCGAGCGACTCAATTTCGGTGCGGTCCCGGATGGTCGCCACCGAGCCGTACACCGCCGGCTTCTGGCGGCTGCGTGCCGGCACGGGGCCCACGGCCGGTGCCTGGTTGACCACCAGGATGCGGGAGCCCGTCAGGTGGATCTCGTCGTGCGCCGTCCGTCCGGACTGGAAGAGCGCTTTCAAGCTGCCGTCGAGCGGCAGCTCCGAGAGCCGGGGGGCGGCATCCGGCGCCCGGTCGACGTCGGCAGGCTCCAGTCCCAGCAGCTCCGCCGCCTGGTCGTTGTACATCACGGCCTTGCCCTGTGTGTTGAAGAGGATGACGCCTTCGCGGACGGAATGCAGCACGGATTCGTAGTAGGCGAAGAGCTGGGCGAGCTGCTCCGGCCCCCAGCCCCGGGTGACCGAGCGCAGGTACCGGCCCAGGGCCCAGGAGGCGAAGGAGCCGGCCAGCAGCACGGCCAGGGCGATGGCCCCAACGGCCAGCAGCCGCTCGGAAACCGCGACGTCGACGGTGCGGACCGTGACGCCGGCGGCCACGAGTGCCTTCACGCTTCCGGCGGCGTCCTTGACCGGGACGATGGTCCGGACGGATGGCCCCAGGGTTCCGGCGGTGACTTCCGTGAATGATTCGCCCCGGAGAGCCGGCTCAATCGTGCCGATGTAGGGCTTGCCCAGCTCCGCCGGGTTGGGATGCGTCCAGCGCGTCCGGTCCGGGGCCATGATGGTGATGAAGTCCGTGTCTGCGTCGTCCAGGAAGGCGGTGGCATAGGGCTGGAGCATGGCCGAGGGGTCCGGCAGGTCGGCGGCCTGCAGCACCAGGGGATTGGCGGCGACGGCGGCCGCGACGGCCCGCATCCGGTGACCGGCGTCGTCGTAGGCCCTGTTCCTGGCCTCGATCACGGCGGCCGCCCCGAATGCGGCCGTCAGCAGCAGGACGAACAGCAGGTTCGCCACGAAAAGCCGCCGGGCAATGCTCCAGCTCTGAAACACAGTCACCTCCATGACCAATATGACCGCAACCGTGATGCATGTCACTGGCGGCCCAATGATGGATATCACAGAAGGACGGCGGAATGGACACAAGTGCAGGACCGCAGCGCCTTACAGAGTATCCAAAGGAGTAATCCCATGACCTCTCAACGAGGAGAGTCGGCACAGCACACCAAGGGTGGACGCAAGGGGCTCGACAAGTCGCACTACCTGTACATCGCGGTTATCGCCGCCGTCATCCTGGGCGCACTGGTCGGCTTGCTGTTCCCGGAGGTCGGCAAGTCCCTGAAGCCGCTGGGTGAAGGCTTCATCAAGCTCATCAAGATGATGATCGCCCCCGTGATCTTCTGCACCATCGTCCTGGGCATCGGGTCGATCGCCAAGGCCGCCACGGTGGGCAAGGTCGGCGGGCTCGCATTGGGCTACTTCGTGGCCATGTCCACCTTCGCCCTGGGCATCGGCCTGGTGGTAGGCAACCTCATCCACCCGGGCGAGGGCCTGAAGCTGGCGCCCTACGATCCCACCAAGAAGGCCGCCACCGACAGCACCGTCGACTTCCTCCTGGGCATCATCCCCGGCGATATTCCCGTTCTGCCCACGCTGCTTGCCGCGATCCTGGTCGGTTTCGCGCTGCAGAAGATGGGCAAGCAGGGAGCCCCCGTGCTGAAGGCCATCGGACATGGCCAGACTCTCGTCTTCCGCATCCTCATCATGATCATGTGGCTGGCCCCGGTGGGCGCCTTCGGCGCGATCGCCGCCGTCGTGGGTGCCACCGGCGCGCAGGCCATCCTCAGCATGTTCACCCTCATGGTGGCGTTCTACATCACCTGTGCACTGTTCATCGTGGTCATCCTGGGCTCGCTGCTGCGCGTGGTGGCCGGGGTCAACATCTTCAAGCTCATGAAGTACCTGGCCCGCGAATACCTGCTGATCTTCTCCACCTCCTCCTCCGAGGCCGCCCTTCCCCGCCTGATCGCCAAGATGGAGCACCTGGGCGTGTCCAAGCCGGTTGTCGGCGTCACTGTCCCCACGGGCTACTCCTTCAACCTGGATGGCACCGCCATCTACCTGACCATGGCTTCCCTGTTCGTGGCCAACGCCATGGGCACTCCGCTGGACCTCGGCGCCCAGGTATCCCTGCTGGTCTTCATGATCATCGCCTCCAAGGGTGCCGCCGGTGTCACCGGCGCCGGCCTGGCCACCCTCGCCGCAGGCCTTCAGGCACACAAGCCCGAGCTCCTTGGCGGCGTGGGCATGATCGTGGGCATCGACCGATTCATGTCCGAGGCCCGCGCCCTCACCAACTTCACTGGCAACGCCGTGGCCACCGTGCTCATCGGCACCTGGGTGAAGGAGATCGACAACGGCCAGATGGGCCGGGTCCTGTCCGGCGCCGAGCCCTTCGACGAGCAGACCATGATCGCCCACGGCGCCGAGGCCGTGGAAGCGGAAGCGGAGGCCGGAACGGAATTGCGCGAGAAGGTTCCTGCCTGACGACCAGCTGCCTCTCAGCTGCCCTGCTGAACAGCTGTCCTGACTAAGTTCAGCGGCGCAGGCCCCCTTCGGGATCCATAGCTCCGGATCCCACGGTTCCACCGGCAAGGCCGGCACCACCAGGTGCCGGCCTTGCCGCGTTGGCAGCCCTCCCGCCGTCGCGGTTTCCCGTCCCGCGGACCTTCAGGATGCCGTCCTTCAGGGCCCGGTCCCTCAGAATCAGGGCGGCGAAGGCGAGCAGCCACAGGGACCAGAGGACATAGCCGGCGAAGTTCGCGATGTCCGCGGATTCAAGACCCAGCGGGCTGGTCAAGCCGGCGGCAATGAGGAGTGCCGAAGCGTAGCCCCACCATGCGAACCATCGGCGGTGCATTCCAAAGCGGTGTGCCACCAGCACTGTCCACGCTGCAGTAAAGAGGTATCCGAACCATTCGCCCAGCACTTTTCCAAGAACCAGGTTGAGGAGCGTGAACGTCCCTGTATCATCGGGCCCCAGCATTGGCACCAGGGTGACCCAGCGGAGCAGCCCGGCAAGCTGGACGACGGCGGCGACGATGCCCGCCCAGGCGGCGGCCCGCATGGCGACGCCTGGCTGAAGCCGTGCTGCCAGCACCGCGATGGGCGCCATGAGTGCGGCGCCGGCGGAGAGCACGCTGAAGCCCGCGACGACGGCCTCCGGCTTGTCATGGAAGCTGGCCAGGGCTTCTGCCGCAGGCCTGCTGAGCACGGCGGGGTAGTCATAGACGGATCCAAGCCAGATGAAGGCTGCGTTGGACGCGAGGGCCCCCGCCGCGAGCAACGCGGCGGTGAGGACGGGGCGGGGCTGGTGTGTCTGCATGTGATCAGTTCCTGTTCTGGATTCATGTGGCGCAATTTTCATACCGCGCCATTTCTGCACCTTGCAGTTTCTGTACCTTGCAATTTCTGTACACTGTACAGTCGCTGTACGATGTACAGTAACCCCATGACGGATGATGGGTCAACGGTTTCGGCAACCACGGGCAGGCCCGGCCGCCCACGCACTTTCACTGCCGGGCAGGTGGCTGCCGCAGCGCTGGGCGTGCTTGACGCGTCCGGGCCGGAGGGACTCTCCGTCAGGGCGGTGGCGGCCGCTCTGGGAATCAATCCCAATGCCCTCTATACCTATGTGCGGAGCCGTGCGGACCTGGAGCGGCTTCTCGTGGAAGAGATCCTTGGCGGCGTGGACCCGGGCCTGCTGGTGCCCGGCAGCGGGACCTGGCAACAGCAATTGCAGGACTTTGCCAACGCCTTGCGCGGCGCCATTCACGCACACCCTGGTGTCGCGGGGTTGTTCATGACGGCACCCATGGACGGTCCGGTTGCCATCGAGGTGGGGGAGGGCTTGCTGCGCGTGCTGGCGGGCGCCGGCCTGTCTGCCGAAGGGGCGGCCCGGGCGTCCTATGCGCTGATGGTTTTCGTTCTGGGTTCGGTGGCCATGGAAGTGGCCGAGACGGACGGCAGGGCACCCATGGACCCCGAGGCCGAGCGGATGGCCAGCCGCTTGGAAGCATTCCGCGGCATCGACGAACGGCGGTTGCCGCTTTCCGCTGCGGCGGTTGGAACCATGGCAACGTGGGTGGGGGCCGAGCAGTTCCGCTGGGGCCTGAAAATGCTGATTGCCGGCCTGGAAGCATCAACCTTAGACCTCAGCTAGAAGGTAAAGGCTCAAATGGCCGACATTGTCAAGTTTCGTCAAACAGCGTGTCCGGGACTGTAGCCTAGGTGGGTAGTATCGCTGAAGCTGGCGCCAGCAGCAGGGACAAAAGATCGACGTCGAAAGTGTGGACAGATACGTGAGCAGCGAATGGGGTTCGGCAACGCTGGAAGGCACGGAGTTCGACCTGGAAGGCGCTGTCATGGGGCCCACCGGCCGCCCGCAGCGTGACTTCCCGGAGCCAGAGCCGCTGGCCTCGCACGGACCGGCACGGGTCATCGCCATGGTCAACCAAAAGGGCGGCGTCGGCAAGACCACGTCCACCATCAACCTCGCAGCGGCGCTCGCCGAATACGGCCGGCGCGTCCTGCTGGTGGACTTCGACCCCCAAGGTGCCCTCTCCGCCGGCCTCGGTGCCAACCCGCACGAGCTCGATCTCACGGTCTACAACGTCCTGATGGACCGCAAAGTGGACATCCGCGACGCCATCCAGCAGACCGGCGTCGACGGCGTCGATCTGCTGCCCGCCAACATCGACCTCTCCGCCGCAGAAGTCCAGCTCGTCAACGAGGTTGCCCGCGAACAGGTCCTGGACCGCGCCCTCAAGAGCGTCGAGGATGATTACGACGTCGTCCTCATTGACTGCCAGCCCTCGCTGGGGCTCCTGACCGTCAACGCCCTCACCGCCGCGCACGGCGTGATCATCCCGTTGATCTGCGAGTTCTTTGCCCTGCGCGCCGTGGCACTGCTGGTCGAGACCATTGAAAAGGTCCAGGACCGCCTCAACCCGCGCCTGCAGGTGGACGGTGTCCTGGCCACGATGTACGACGCCCGCACCCTGCACAGCCGCGAAGTCATCTCCCGCCTGGTCGAGGCCTTCGGTGACAAGGTCTTCGAAACCGTCATCAAGCGCTCCATCAAGTTTGCCGACGCCACCGTGGCCGCCGAACCCATCACCAGCTACGCCGGAAGCCACATCGGCGCCGACGCCTACCGCCGCCTGGCCAAGGAACTGATCTCGCGCGGCGGCGCACCCTAGCGGACCGCGTGGCACAAGCGCTCGCTCCGCCGGCGGAGACGGCCGCCCCGCCGGCGCCCGGCTTCGAAGTCAGGCTCGAGAATTTCACCGGGCCCTTCGACGTGCTCCTGGGCCTGATCTCCAAGCACCAGCTGGACATCACGGAAATCGCCCTTGCCACCGTCACGGATGAGTTCATCAAGTACATCCGCAAGCTGCAGGAACTCGGCGAGGAATGGGCCCTGGACGAAGCCAGCGAGTTCTTGGTCATCGCCGCCACCCTCCTTGACCTGAAGGCTGCCAGGCTCCTGCCTGCGGGCGAAGTGGAGGACGCCGAGGACATTGCGCTCCTGGAAGCCCGGGACCTCCTGTTCGCCCGCCTGCTGCAATACAAGGCGTTCAAGCAGGTTGCCGGGATCATGAGCGACACCCTGGACCTGGAGGCGAAGAGCTTTCCGCGGCAGGTGGCCCTTGAAGCCCACTTCGCGGCGCTGCTTCCGGAACTCGTGTGGCGGCACACGCCTGAGCAGTTTGCCGCGCTGGCCGCCAAGGCCCTAGCGCCGAAGGACACCGCAGCCCCGCAAGTGGGCCTGGACCACCTCCACGCCCCGGCCGTCAGCATCAAGGAGCAGGCCGGGATCATCGGGCGCCGTCTGCGGCACGGCGTGCCGCTGTCCTTCCGCGCCCTCATCGCCGACGCCGGGACCACACCGGTGGTGGTGGCCCGCTTCCTCGCCCTGTTGGAAATGTTTCGCGACCGTGTGGTGGCCTTTGAGCAGGCGGCTCCGCTGGGCGATCTCACCGTGCGCTGGACGGGGAACCATGAAGACTGGAGCAGCGAAAACCTCAGCGAGGAATACGGCCTCAACGAGGAATACGGCATGGAACAGGAGTAGCTGTGAGCGAAGAGACGCACGCCACGGAGGACCCGGCCGCCCTGGAGGAAAGGCCCGGGGGAGTCCGTGCAGCACTGGAGGCAGTGCTGATGGTTGTGGACCAGCCGGCCACGTCCGAGGAGCTCGCGGCCGGGCTGGGCGTGACGGTCGCCGTCGTCGAGGATTTGCTGGCCGAGCTGCAGCGGGAGTATAGCGGCTATACTGTTAAAGCCCCGGACGTGGACGCTGTCGGCTTTGCCGTTGTCAGTGCCGCACCCCGGGGTTTTGAATTGCGGAACGTGGCCGGCGGGTGGCGGATCTATTCGCGCGCGGATTTTGCCGACGTCGTGGGCAGATTCGTTCTCGATGGCCAGACCAGCAGGTTGACCCAGGCAGCACTTGAAACGCTGGCGGTCATCGCCTACCGGCAACCGGTCTCCAGGGCCCGGGTGTCTGCGATCCGCGGCGTCAATGTTGATTCGGTCGTCCGGACCCTGACCCAGCGGGGCCTGGTCGAAGACGCCGGCAACGATCCCGAATCGGGTTCGGTCCTGTACCGGACCACCTCCTATTTCCTTGAACGGATGGGAATCGCTTCGGTGGCTGAACTGCCTGCGCTGTCGCCCCACCTTCCCGGGTTGGACGGCATCGAGGAGTTTTACGACGCCGGCCGGATGTAGGCAGCTGCGCCGGCACCACCTGCACCGCAGGACAACTTCATAGAAGGCTCCGGATACCTCGGGGCCACAGCAAAGAAGGGCAGATTTTGTCTGCCCGGCTGGCTAGTGTTGTTACAGCAACGAATGCCGGCCATTACTACACAAGGACGGGTCATGACACAGGCGGGACGCCAGGGTTCACCACGTAACGGTTCGGGACGCAACGGTTCTGGACGCAATGAGGCACGCGGCGGCGCAGGCCGCACGGGCGCGGGCGGATTCTCCGGCCGCAGCAGTGCCGGCGGCGCAGCAAAGCGCGGCTTCAACCAGGGCGGCGACCGCCCCTTCCAGGGCGAACGGCCCTTCAAAGCGGCCCGTCCGCGTGAAGCAGCCCCGTTTGACCCGGACAACCCCACCACGGCCGGCGATTACGACCGCGGCCGCGACGCCAGGCCGGCCAAGCCGTTCCGCAAGCCCGGCACCAACAAGCCCGGTTCCGGCAGGGCTCCCGGCACGCCCGGTGCGCCCAAGCGCAAGACCGGCAGCAATGCAAAGCAGTACGGCTCCCGCGCCTTCGGCAGCGAGCGTTTCGGCCAGAACCTTGGCCCCATCCGCAAGCCGTCGCGCGGCCCGCGCCAGGACGTGCCGCAGTCCGATCTGCACGACGTCGACGGCGTCCGCCTGCAGAAGGTCATGGCCCAGGCCGGCGTGGCTTCCCGCCGCGTCTGCGAGGAAATGATCCTCGAAGGCCGCGTCGAGGTGGACGGCCAGCTGACCACCGAACTCGGCGTGCGCGTGGACCCCGCAACGGCAGTTATCCACGTTGACGGAATCCGCATCCAGCTCGACGAAACCCTCGTCTACATGGTCTTCAACAAGCCCAAGGGCGTAGTTTCCACCATGGAAGACCCGGACGGCCGTCCCTGCATCAGCGACTTCCTGCGCAAGCAGGCCAAGGGCGAACGGCTCTTCCACGTCGGACGCCTTGACGTCGCCACCGAGGGTCTGCTGCTGCTGACCAACGACGGCGAACTGGCCAACCGCCTGACGCACCCCTCCTACGAGGTGCCCAAGACGTACCTGGTCCAGGTCCGCGGGCCGTTCCCGCACGGCGTCGGCGCACAGCTCAAGGCCGGCGTCGAGCTCGAAGACGGCATCGCAGCAGTGGACTCCTTCAAGCTGGTGGACTCCACCCCGGGCCACGTCCTGGCTGAGGTTGTGCTCCACTCCGGAAAGAACCGCATTGTGCGCCGCATGTTCGACGCCGTCGGCTTCCCGGTTGAGCGCCTTGTCCGCGTCAAGATCGGCCCCATCGGCCTGGGCGACCAGCGCCAGGGCAGCATCCGCAACCTCGGCAGGCAGGAAGTCGGCCACCTCCTGGCATCCGTGGGGCTCTAGGGCATGACGGCATTCCGCACGCACGGCCGGGGACACCTTGATGGTCCGGTGGTCGTGTTCGGTACAGGGCTGCTCGGCGCCAGCATCGGCCTCGGCCTGCGTGGCCGGGGGGTCCCGGTCTACTTGTCGGACCCCTCGCCCACCAACCAGGCCGTGGCCGTGGACATCGGGGCGGGCCGGCCGCTGACCGAGCTGCAGGAACAGCCGCAGCTGGTGGTTGTCGCTGCGCCGCCCGATGTGACGGCTGACGTCGTCGAGCGTGCGCTCCGGGACTACCCGGACGCCGTGGTGGTGGACATTGCCAGCGTCAAGGCGGCTATCCAGGGAGACCTTCGGCAGCGCGGCGTGGACCTGGCCCGCTACGTGGGAACGCATCCCATGGCGGGCCGCGAAAAGTCCGGGCCCGTTGCCGCCCGTGGCGAGCTGTTCACGTCCATGCCGTGGGTCCTGTGCCCCGGCGAGGAAAGCAGCGGGGAGGCGCTCCAGGTGGCGCGCTCCCTCGCGGGCGACCTGGGCGCGATCGTTTCGCAGTTCACCCCCGATGAGCACGACGAAGCGGTGGCCTTGGTCTCGCATGTCCCGCAGCTCATGTCCTCATTGCTGGCCAGCCGGCTGCAGGGCACGCCGCTGCATGCGCTGTCCCTGGCCGGCAACGGACTCAGGGACACCACCCGCATCGCCGCCAGCGATCCCACCCTGTGGGTGCAGATCCTCGGCGGCAACGCGGACAAGGTGGTCACCATCCTGCACGGCGTGCGGGAGGACCTGAACCGGCTCATCGGAACCCTGGAGGATCCCCTGGCACCCGGTGCCCGGCTTGACCTTGCCCAGCTCATCAGCGAAGGCAACGCCGGCCAGGCCCGGATCCCGGGCAAGCACGGCGGTCCGCCCCAGGCGTACTCGTGGCTGACAGTTCTGGTGGACGACCGTCCGGGCCAGATCGCCCGGCTCCTGACCGAAATCGGCGAGATCGGCGTGAACGTGGAAGACCTCCGGCTGGACCACTCGTCCGGCCAGAACGTGGGCATGGTGGAGCTCTCCGTGCTGCCCAACAAGCACGACCTCCTTGTAGAAGCCTTGACTGACCGTGGATGGCGGGTACTCCAGTAATGACGCGTGAATTCTTCGGACCCGAGACGGTAGCCCGCCCCGGAAAGCCGCTGCTGATTGCCATCGACGGCCCCTCCGGGTCCGGCAAGTCCAGCGTGAGCAAGGAAGTGGCCAGGCGCCTGAAACTGGCGTACCTGGACACGGGCGCCATGTATCGGGCGCTGACCTGGTACTGCCTCAACAACGGCATCGACCTCACGGACGGTGCCGCCGTCGAACAGGCCTCCAAGACCATGCCGCTGGAAATCAGCACCAGCACCGGCACCGAGTATGTGGCGGTCAACGGAACGGACATCACCGAGGAGATCCGGGACCCTCGGATCTCGTCGTCCGTCAGTGCCGTGGCCACCACCCTCGGTGCCCGCACCGAGCTGATCCGGCGCCAGCGTCGGCTCATCGAACAGCACCACCACCGCATGGTGGTGGAGGGCCGTGACATCACCACCGTCGTCGCGCCTGCAGCGGAAGTCCGCATGCTGCTGACCGCCAGCGAGGAAGCACGGCTCCGCCGTCGCGGCATCCAGCTCGGCGGCACACAGAGCAAGGAACAGCTAGCCGCCCAGGTCATCCAGCGCGACGCCAAGGACTCCACCGTGGTGAACTTCACCCAGGCGGCCGATGGCGTGGTGACCTTGGATTCCTCGGACCTGGACTTCGAGGAAACCGTGGACACCGCGCTCAACATTGTCGGCAAGGTCATCTATGGTGACTGAGCAGGCACTCCCGGCCTCGTGGACCAGGTTCTGGAGCCGGCCGATCGGCTGGCTCATCGACCACGTGGTCTACCGGACATCCGTCACCGGCCGCGCGAACGTTCCAGCAGCAGGTCCGGTGATTTTCGCCGGGAACCACATCAGCATGCTGGATGGTCCCGTCATGTTCGGCGCCTCCCCGCGGCCCATGCACATCCTCGTCAAGAAGGAGATGTTCGCGGGCTTCCTGGGACGCGTCCTGCGCGGCTCGGGCCAGATTCCGGTGGACCGTGCGGGAGACCGCGCGGCCCTGCACCTGGGCAAGGCACTGCTCGACGCCGGCCGTTGCGTCGGGATTCTCCCCGAGGGAACCCGGGGGAGCGGCGCAGCCGAAAGCATCGGCAACGGCGTTGCCTGGCTGGCCCTGAATTCCGGGGCCACCGTGATACCTGTGGCCATCCTCGGCACCCGGACTGGCAACGAGCACCGCGACCACATCCCCAGGCCGCGGCGCCGGCTCTACGTCAGCTTCGGCGAGCCTCTCACCGTGCAGCGCCGGAACGGCGAGCCCGGGCGTGTTTCAATGGACAGGGCGGCTGCGGAAATCCGCGACGCATTGGCAGAGCACATTCGGGATGCCATCCACACCACCGGGCAGGACCTTCCGAAGGACCCCGTGCCCGGTCCACAAACTCCGCAGCATCGTCAAAAAGCAGTAGCCGGGACGCCGGCAGACCACCACTAAGGAAAGTGCAATGAGCGATACGACTCAAAAATCCGGCAACCATGGAGCCGGCGACGACGAATACACGCCCACCGGCACCGACCAGGTGGCTGAAAACCTTGCCGCCCTGGACGACGACGAGGCCGAGCTCCGCGCCGCCACCCTGCTGGCCGGCCTGGACGACTACGAGCTGGACGAAGACGATGCAGCCCTGCTGCGCGGCGAATACGGAGACGAGGGCGAAGACGGCCCGCTGAAGCTGGACCCGGTGCTGGCCATCATCGGCCGCCCGAACGTGGGCAAGTCCACGCTGGTGAACCGTATCCTCGGCCGCCGCGAGGCCGTCGTCGAGGACACCCCCGGCGTCACCCGTGACCGCGTCATGTACTCCGCCAACTGGAACGGCCGCAACTTCACGCTGGTCGATACCGGTGGCTGGGAGCACGACGCCAAGGGCATCCACGCCCGTGTGGCCGAGCAGGCCGAAATGGCCGTGGAGCTCGCCGACGCCGTGCTGTTCGTGGTGGACTCCGCCGTTGGCGCCACCGCCACGGACGAAGGCGTCGTGAAGATGCTGCGCAAGTCCAAGAAGCCGGTCATCATGGTGGCCAACAAAGTGGACGACTTTGCCCAGGAAGCCGATTCGGCAACGCTCTGGGGTCTCGGCTTCGGTGAGCCGTACCCGGTCTCCGCACTGCACGGCCGCGGTGTGGCCGACCTCCTCGACCATGTCATGGACACCCTGCCCGAGTACTCCACGGTGGAAGGCGTCGAGCGTTCCGGTGGACCCCGCCGCATCGCCCTGATCGGCCGCCCGAATGTGGGCAAGTCCTCTCTGCTGAACAAGCTTGCCGGCACCGAACGCGTGGTTGTGGACACCCTTGCCGGAACCACCCGCGATCCTGTGGATGAATTCATCGAACTCGGTGACCGCACCTGGCGTTTCGTGGACACCGCAGGCATCCGCCGCCGCCAGCACATGGCACAGGGCGCAGACTTCTACGCCTCCCTGCGCACGCAGGCCGCGCTCGAAAAGGCCGAGGTCGCCGTCGTGCTCCTGGCCGTCGACGAGGTGCTCAGCGAGCAGGACGTCCGCATCCTGCAGCTGGCCATTGAGTCCGGCCGTGCGCTGGTCCTCGCGTTCAACAAGTGGGACCTGTTGGACGACGAGCGCCGCCGCTACCTGGAACGCGAAATCGAGCAGGACCTGGCACACGTGGAGTGGGCGCCGCGCGTCAACATCTCCGCCAAGACCGGCTGGCACAAGGACCGTCTGGTGCCCGCGCTGGACATCGCGCTGGAGAGCTGGGACCGCCGTATCCCCACCGGCCGCCTGAACGCCTTCCTGGGCGAGCTCGTTGCAGCGCACCCGCACCCGGTCCGCGGCGGCAAGCAGCCCCGCATCCTCTTCGGCACGCAGGCCTCCAGCCGCCCGCCGAAGTTCGTGCTGTTCACCACCGGATTCCTGGACCCCGGATACCGCCGCTTCATCACGCGCCGTCTGCGCGAGACGTTCGGCTTCGAGGGCACGCCCATCGAGGTTAACATGCGTGTCCGTGAAAAGCGTGGACGGAAGAAGTAACTCTCTTCTTTAGTACGACGACGGCGCGCCGCCCCTTAGCGGGGAGGCGCGCCGTTTGCGTACGCCGGGGGTGGCGGCAGTTCCTTTAGGGGGTGGGCGCCTCGGCCCGCTCTGGAGCAATAATGTCGGTGGTCGGTGATGTGATCACTTCATGGAAATCATCAGCCTGGTTGAGACGACCCCGCAATCTGACGCGGCGTCCCATCCATGCTGGCGTCGGGCGGAATGGTCTCCACCCTCGAGTCCGTTGAGAAGGCGATCGCAAGCCTGCAGTCACTGCGGGAGTACACGCTCGCCATGGCTTCCCGGCTGGCGGAGGTGATGAACCACGGCAGTGCTGCGCTGAACGGTTCAACAGGAGCGGGATTCACGGCCGCGGGCTGGGATTCACGTTCGGCGGAACTGGCCCAGCGTGCGGTGGCGGCCGAGATCGCCACGGCCACGCGCACCAACGATCGCACGGTGCAGCGGCAAATGGGCCAAGCGGTGGAGCTTCTGGACCGCTTCCCAGCCACCTTCGGAGCCCTCGCGCAGGGCAGGATCAGTCTCGCCCACGCCGCGTGATCCAGGACGCCGGCATGTCTCTGGGCTATCCTTCCGCCTTGGCACGCCACGAAGCCGTGGTGGTGGCCTGCGCCGAGCAGCAGGCGCCTGGACGGGTGCGCCGCTTGGCTGTCCGGAAAGCCGAGAAGGTCCAGCCCGAGGCCTTGACGCTCCGGCATGAACGGGCCGTGGCGGAACGACATGTCCGGGTGACGCCGCTACCAGACGGCATGGCCGAGCTGGCCGCGGTGCTGCCCGCGGCAGTTGCACACGGCATCCACGATCGCCTCACCCGCATGGCCCACGCCCACGCACAAGCCGAGGCAAACCAGGCCCCCTGTCCTGCCGGAATGCATCGAAACGTCGACCAGCTCCGCGCCGACCTCCTATCGGACGTGCTGTTGCGCGGCGCTCCCACCGGCCATGACACACCTGACGGGCTGTTGGCAGCCATTACAGCACGGGCGGCTGTCACCGTCCCCGTCCTGAACTTGATTGATGGGGGAACCGCCCGTGCCGCGGGCAACGCAGCCGCAATCAGCACAACCGCAGGAAACGCGGAACAGGTCCCGGCCGACATGGACGGACGCCATCCCATCGACCCCGGTACCGCCAGAATCCTCGCCGGCCAGGCAGCCGCGTGGAACAGGGTACTGACGGACCCGTTCACCGGTGCTGTGCTTTCCGTGGACAGGTACCGGCCCAGTGAGGAGCTCAAGCGGCTGCTGACATCCAGGGACAGCAGATGCCGTTTCCCTGGATGCGGGATCAAAGCACGTGATCTGGACGTGGACCACACCCAGGACGCCGCCCTCGGCGGGCCCACGGAAACCGGCAACCAAGTCGGGCTTTGCAGGCGCCACCACACGCTCAAGCACCGTTCGCCGTGGAAAACCCGGCAAGCCGGGGCCGGGGTGCTGGAATGGACCAGCCCAACCGGCCGAACTTACGTGGATCACCCACCCATACCCGCGACGCACACTGGCGTCACGGTCCGCACGCAACGCCGGGTGACTGCTGATCACTTTGGGCCGGGAAATACTTTCAAACCGCCACCATTTGACGCGCCCCTGTGCCCAAGGACATCGGCGTGCGAGGGAGCTGCCGTCGGGCTGGCTGAATTGGGCAAGAACGCGGGCAAGAACCCGTCGTGGTGTGCTGGTTTCTCGCTTTCGCTGTGCTGCGCGGCGACACAGTGTGTTGAACGGCCCTCGATTTCTCATCCGGGCAGCTTTCGTATAGGCTAATACGCGTTGCTTGAACGGCCGCGAATAGCGATAACGGTCAGGCAAGGCGGGCTGTAGCGCAGCTTGGTAGCGCACTTGACTGGGGGTCAAGGGGTCGCAGGTTCAAATCCTGTCAGCCCGACCGCATGAAAAACCCCGCCGTTCCCGAGAGGGAGCGGCGGGGTTTTTCGCGTTCAAGGAGGTGTGCTGAGCGCGCTCTTGTGCGGACGCACCCAGTCCCGCTTACACCCCCTGCAACGCCCCCAGGGCCTTGACCAGCGGCTCCAGCTCCGGAACCAGCTCTGCCGCGGCCAGCGCGGCAGCCAGGGTTTCGTCGTGCGCAGGTTTGGCCTCCAGCAGCAGTTTCTGGCCGGCAGCCGTAAGTTCGGTGTAGATGCCGCGGCGGTCGTCGGCGCATAGGATGCGGGTCAGCAGGCCGCGGTCTTCCAGGCGGTTCACCAGGCGCGTGGTGGCGCTGCTCGACAGTGCGGTGGCGCGGGCCAGCTGCTGCATCCGCATGTGCCAGCCGTCCTGGCGGCTCAGGGCGTCCAGGACCGTGTATTCCACCACGGAGAGCTCGACGGCGGACTGAAGCGCCTTCTCGAGCTCTGTCTCGATGCTGCCGTGCAATGCCGCGAGCGTCCGCCAGCCCTGCGCGCGTACTTCTACGGCGTCGTCCTTGATGCCCATGTCTTCTGTGCTCCTGCCTGAATCTGAAATGGCGGCACCGCAAAAAGTAGTTGCTTGCGCAATTATCTGGCGTGTGCAACTATGTATGAAGCGCCTGCAACTAATATTCTACGGTTCCCGGCGGCGCACATCCACTTCCCCAAGGAACCTGTCCCATTTAAGGAGCACCACATGCCCGCAGGGTTGATTGCCCTGGCTCTCGGCGGATTCGGCATCGGCCTGACCGAATTCGTCATCATGGGCCTCTTGCCCGAGGTCGCAGCCGATTTCAACGTCAGCGAAGCCTCCGCCGGCTGGTTCATCTCCGGCTACGCCCTCAGCGTGACGGTGGGCGCCCTGCTGGTGACCGCCGCAGTAACCAGGCTGCCGCGCAAACCCGTGCTGTTGGGCCTTCTGGTCCTGTTCATTGTCGGCAACCTGCTCTCGGCGATTGCCGACAGCTACCCGGCGATGCTGCTCGGGCGCATCATTGCCGCCCTCTGTCACGGTGCCTTCTTCGGCATCGGCTCCGTGGTGGCAGCGAGCCTCGTGCCGGCGCACAAGAAGGCCGGCGCCATTGCCATCATGTTCACCGGGCTCACGGCCGCCAACGTCCTGGGCGTTCCCTTCGGCACCCTCCTGGGGCAGAGTCATGGCTGGCGCTCCACCTTCTGGGCCATCACGGCCATTGGCGTGGTCGCACTGCTCGGCATTGCCTTCCTGGTCCCGCGTAGCAGCGCGGAACCCGGCAGGGGCTTGCGCAGCGAGCTCGGCGCGTTCAAATCCGAGCAGGTCTGGCTGTCCATCCTTGTCACGATCCTGGGCTACGGCGGCATGTTCGGCGCCTTCACGTACATCGCCTTCACCCTGACCGAGGTCTCCGGCTTCGACTCGGGCGCGGTCCCGTGGCTCCTGGTGACTTTCGGCGTCGGGTTGTTCGTGGGCAACTTCGTCGGAGGCAAGGCGGCGGACAAGGCCCTGGACAAGACGCTGATCACCGCGCTGCTGGCCCTCGTGGCCGTACTGGTGTTCTTCGGGCTCACGGCAAGCAGCCCCGTTGCCACGGTCTTCTCCCTTGCCCTCATGGGCGGCGTCGGCTTTGCGGCCGTTCCCGGAATGCAGATGCGCGTCATGCATTTCGCGGCCTCCGCCCCGACGCTCGCGTCCGGCGCCAACATCGGCGCCTTCAACCTCGGCAATGCGCTCGGCGCCTGGCTGGGCGGCGTCACCATCACCCTCGGCCTCGGGTACACCTCGCCCATCTGGGCGGGGGCCGGAATCACCGTTGCCGGGCTGCTCGTGATGCTGGCCGCGGCGGCCGCCGCCCGACGCAGGGGAGCTGGGGCGGAAGAGCCAACCGCCGACGTCGAACGCGAACCCCAGGCTGCCGGCGTCGCCTGACCCTGGCCAATGGTCATTGGCCAGCAAGCAGGGAAGCCCGCCGCGGGATCACCGCGGCGGGCTTTTCGCTGTTCCCGGTATCTACTGTTTGTCGGGCTTGCCGTCCAGGTCGGGCTTGCCGTCGAAGACATCGGCGACGCGCCCCTTTGCCTCGTCGAGGAACGCTGCGGGGCCCGACGTCGGGCGGCCGGCTGCCGCGCGTTCGGCGTCGCGGGCTTCTTTCTCGGCCTGCTTGGCGGCCTTGAGCCGTTCGTTGTCGGCCTGCTTCAGGGCCTTGACCTTCTTGCCCCGGCTGCGCCACACCGTCCAGAGGATGACCGCCACCACGAAGGCGACTGCGGCCGCAATCGCCGAAATGGCCGTCCAGGTGGTGAAGAAGCCTGCGTCCACGCTTAGCGTCCGCTGGCCGGCATGCGAGGATTCCGAGGAGCCGAAGACGATGCCGGCCGTCAGGAGGTTGGGTGTGGCGACGGCTACGGCCAGGAGCACGATGACGATTTTCCACGGCCATGTGATGGCCTTGTGCGTCGCCTGCCACGCAACCAGCAACGGGAGGAACGTGAACACGAAACCGTAGAACATGCCCACGAGCACGCTGGCACCGAGATCGCGGCGGATCTGGCCGGCAATGACGTCGGACCACCAGCGGGGAAGTATGGCGGACAGGGTGAAGTAGCTGACCACGGCGATGAGCAAGGCAACGACGACCAGAATGATCTTGGCTCCCCAGTTGCCTTTTTTCCTGGCAGGTACCTGCGCTTGTTCAATCATGCGTCCATCATGGCAGAGGCCCGGGCGCGCTGCCGCAAGTTCGCCCGGATTGCCTAGTCGGCTTTGCCGCGGCGCCGCTTCTCGAGGATTTCCCCGCCGGTCTGGCACGTGGGGCAATATTGCAGCGATCCGGTGGTGTACGCGATTTCCCGTACCGTGTCCCCGCAGACCGGGCATGCTTGTCCCGTCCGTCCATGGACCCGCATGGAGGATTTCTTCAGGGCCTTGAGATCTTCGGGCCGCTTGCCCGTGGCCTGCTGTACGGCGTCCGTCAGGAGGGACCTCATGGTGTTGAAGAGATGTTCAACAGCCTGTGGATCCAGGGATGAGGCCGTTGCGAAGGGCGACAACTTTGCGGCGTGCAGGATCTCGTCGCTGTAGGCGTTTCCGATCCCGGCGAGGACTTTCTGATCCTTCAGGAGTGCCTTGAGTTGCTGTCTCGCGCTGAACAGCCTGCTGAACTCCTCCAGGCCAAGGCCGGGTTCCATTGGTTCCGGGCCCAGCTCGGCGATGCCATGGATATCCGCCGGATCGTTGACGATGAAGACGGCCAAGCCCTTCCACGTCCCGGCGTCAGTGAGGTCGAAAGACACGTCCTGGCCGTTCCGCGCGAAGTTCAGCCGCGCTGCAATGAATCCGGGCTTGTCCACGGGACCCACGGCTTTCTCCATGAAGTGCAGCCAGCCTGCCTGCGCCAGGTTGAAAGCCAGGAACATCGTCACGGGGGAGCCCGGTGCAGACAGTGCATCCGGGCCCGCAGCCGTCTTGAGGAGGACGAACTTTCCCCGCCGGGACACCGATTCGACCGTCCGCCCCTGGAGTTCCTCCGGCGGGTGTTCCTTGGTCTTCAGTGAGAAGTAATTCGGGAACTGCACTTGGGTGATCACGGCGCCGCTGAGCTGCCCGTCCAGGAACGTGGCCATTGCTGCGAGTTCGGGGAGTTCGGGCATTGTCAGCTTCCTTTGCGGACATTCCGGTGGGGACCGGATCAGACACACTTCCATGATCCCAGACGCCTCTGGGGAGGGAAGGCGATTGTGCATATACTTTCAGCGGTGGCCGGAAGCCCGGTCCGCCGTCGAGGTCAGTAACAGTCCCGATGAAAGGCGACCGATGAGCAACATTCCTGCCGATCTTTCCTACACTGCCGAACACGAATGGGTCACTGCCCCCAATGCCGAGGGCATTGTGCGGATTGGAATCACTGATTTTGCCCAGGACGCGCTGGGCGATGTTGTCTACGCCCAGATGCCGGAAGCCGGCACCACCGTGGCCGGCAACGACGTCGTCGGTGAAGTTGAATCCACCAAGAGCGTCAGCGACATCTACGCGCCGGTATCCGGTGAGGTGGTGGCCCGCAACGAGGCGCTGGACACGGACCCGTCCCTGATCAACTCGGACCCCTACGGCGAAGGCTGGCTCCTGGAAGTCAAACTGGCCGAGGCGGACGCCGTGGAGTCGCTGCTCAGTTCATCCGAGTATGAACAGCAGGTAGGCTAAAGTTATCTGGCCCGCCCGGCTGGTACTCCTGCGTTAGCGGGAGCCGGGAAGGCGGGCCAGCAAACCGATTTCCCCGGCGGAACCGGGCGAAGGTGTGGCCGGCAGCGAGCAGCAGCCGGCGGATGAGGAGGAATTCCATGGTTGGCGGCGAACAGAACCAAACCACTGGCGAGAACGGTGCGGACGAACAGCCTACGCCGGAGACCACCTCGATCAGCCTGACGCCCGTATGGGATGAGCCCAAAATTGCGCCCAAGTTGGCCCCCGAAGAGCGGGCGTCCGTGGAAGCGCTGCCGCCGGACTCCGCGCTGCTCATTGCGCACAGCGGACCGAACGTCGGTGCCCGCTTCCTGCTGGACTCGGACACCACCACGGCAGGCAGGCACCCCGACGCCGACATCTTCCTTGACGACGTGACGGTTTCCCGCAAGCACGTGGAGTTCCACCGCACGGAATCCGGCTTCGAGGTAGTCGACATGGGCAGCCTGAACGGAACCTACGTCAACCACGACCGCGTGGACAGCGTGCAGTTGAAGACCGGCAATGAAGTCCAGATCGGCAAATTCCGGCTGACCTACTACCTGAGCCCTGCCCGCGCAGCAGGCCAAGTCTGATTCCGGGGAACCACTCTGTGGCAATGGCCCAGCCGGAGCGTCGAGGGCCCCAGGTCCTGAACATCGGGGAAGTTCTCGCGCTTTTGAGCGACGACTTTCCCGCCATGACCGCATCCAAGATCCGGTTTCTGGAGGAGAAGGGGCTGATCAACCCCAAGCGCACTCCGGCTGGATACCGTCAGTACGCGGACAGCGATGTGGAACGGCTGCGCTTCATCCTGGCCCTGCAGCGGGACCAGTACCTGCCGCTGAAGGTCATCAAGGACTACCTCGACGCGATCGACCGCGGGGAACGCCCGGACAAGCTGCCGGACGGGGTCACCGTGTCTCCGCGGATCGTTTCCGAAGCGCTCGCCGCCGAAATCCACGGGCGTGCCCGCGCCCTGAGCGAGGAGCAGCTGCGTGCGGAGTCCGGTGCCAGCGTGCCGTTGCTTCAATCCCTGCTCAGTTTTGGCCTCATCAGCCACGCCAACGGCAAGTTCGACGAGCATGCGCTCCAGGTGGCCCGCGCCTGTGTCCAGCTTGAGGGCCATGGCCTGGAACCGCGCCACCTGCGTCCGTTTCAAGCCGCTGCCGAACGTGAGTTCAGCCTTGTTGAGCGGGCCGTTGCGCCGCTGACGTCCCGGAAGGACGCAGCCTCGCAGGCCCGGGCCGCCGAGGCCGCACGCGAAATCAGCGAGCTTTGCCTGAGCCTGCACCGGGCGTTGGTGCAGGACCGTATCTCCCGCATGGACGCCTGATGATCGAAGTCGAAATCGTCGGCGTCCGGATCGAGCTGCCGTCCAATCAGCCACTGGTTCTCCTGCGCGAGATCAACGGCGAACGGCACGTGCCCATCTGGATCGGAACACCCGAGGCCAGTGCCATTGCCTTGGCGCAGCAGGGTGTGGTGCCTCCAAGGCCCATGACGCACGACCTCCTGGTCGATGTTGTCGAATCCCTGGGGCACTCGATCATCAGCGTCAATATCGTGGCCGTTGAGGACAACATCTTCTACGGGCAGCTGCAGTTCGACAACGGCACAGTGGTCAGTTCCCGGGCCTCGGACGCGCTGGCCCTGGCCCTGCGTGCCAAATGCCGGATCTGGTGCGCTGATGCCGTCATGGAGGAAGCAGGGGTCCGTATCACCGAGCATGATGAGGGCGAGGAAGCCGAACCGGATTCCGCCGTTGACGAGGAAGGCGAGCTGCGCAAGTTCCGGGAATTCCTGGACGACGTGGAGCCGGAGGATTTCGAGGGCTGACACGGAATTAAGGTTGAAGTTGAAGCTGAAGGTTTCGACACGATCCGAAATTGCTTCCGACGTCTTTGACCTTGGGCCTCCACAGGCCTAACGTCGAAGTATCAAGTTCCCGTTGCATACACTGCCCCCGCAAGTCACACTGGAATGTGGACCTGCGCGGAGACTACACGGCTGGGTTTCGCCCACGTGTTGCGTGCTGGATGCACCTTCCCCAGGGGAACTTACTACAAGGAGGGTCACGTGAGTCCGAAAGGCGAAGCAGGCGAGCTGAAGCAGGCCTCGACTGGCATTGCTGCGCACGCGGGCGGTGCCCAGGGTCTCCTGTTTACGGAGGACCTTCCCGTGCTGGACGAGGACGCGGGCTACCGCGGCCCCACAGCATGCAAAGCCGCGGGCATCACCTACCGCCAGCTCGACTACTGGGCACGCACTGGCCTCGTTGAGCCCGCTGTCCGCGGGGCCGCAGGGTCAGGCTCCCAGCGGCTCTACGGTTTCCGCGACATCCTGGTCCTGAAGGTCGTCAAGCGACTCCTGGACACCGGGGTCTCCCTCCAGCAGATCCGCACAGCCGTGGAGCACTTGCGCGAACGCGGTGTGGAGGACCTGGCCCAGATCACCCTCATGAGCGATGGCGCCAGTGTCTATGAATGTACCTCCGCCGATGAAGTCATTGATCTTGTACAGGGCGGACAGGGAGTGTTCGGCATCGCCGTCGGCCGCGTCTGGCGGGAGGTCGAGGGCAGCCTCGCCGCGCTGCCCAGCGAGCACGCAACGGAGCAGTCCTTTCCCGACGACGAATTGAGCAAGCGCCGCGTCGCTCGCCGCATCAGCTAAGCGCTGGGCCCGCGTCAGACGCCGCCGGCACAGATACGCAGAAGGCCGCCTCCCCTTGAGGCGGCCTTCTGCGTATCTGTGTCCAAGCGGTTGCATTGATGCAGCTGTGTCCAGCCTAGGCCTGGCCCCGTGTTGGCCTGGCCCCGATGTTAGCGCTGGCGTCGGTCCCGCAGGCCGTTCTGCGCCGACAGCATGTTCTCAAGAAGGGTGTCGAAGAGTTTGGCAGCGTTCTTGGCCGAATCGCCGGGCCAGTGGTGCACGGCATGGGCCGCGCCCTGGATCTGCTGCCAATTGGCCTGCTCCGGGATGTGAGGGGCGAGCAGCAGCTCGCCGAACATGGATTCCATTTCGCCCAGGCGGAAGGTGTGTTCGGCCGAGCCGCTCCGGACGCGGTTGGCAACGATGCCTCCCGGTGCCAGGTTCGGGGCGAACTCCTGCCGGAACAGCTGGATGGCGCGCATGGTGCGTTCCGTGCCGGCCACGGAGAACAGGCCGGGTTCGGCCACCAGCACCACGCGGTCGCTCGCGTTCCATGCCATGCGTGTGAGGCCGTTGAGTGATGGCGGGCAGTCCACCAGGACGAGCTCGTAGCGTTCGCTGCCGGTAAGGACGGCGGACAGGCGGCGGAGGTCCCTTCGGCCAAGGTCAGGACGGTCATAGATGCCGGTATACGCGGATCCCACGGCAACGTCGAGGACATGTGCATGCGCCCCGTTGCCGTTGGCACGGGACACCCAGCCGCTGCTCGCCACGTTGTCGCTGAGCTTTGCCTTGCGTGGGTTCTTCAGCATGCGGCCGATGTCCAGCTGTTCGCCTGGCTGTACCCCGAGGGCTGTGGTGGCGTCTGCGTGGGGGTCGAGGTCGACGACGAGCGTGGGGATTCCGGCAGCCAGTGCCGCCGAGGCCAGTCCGGTGGTGACGGACGTCTTTCCCACTCCGCCCTTGAGGCTGCTGATGCTGACTACTTGCACTTGAGAACCCAAAACCTAACGCCGGTTGCCGTGTCGCGGTGTTTTTGCCCGGCGGTGCCGGGGTGGGGCATACCGAAGCCCCTTCAACATCATATGTTGCGCGGGGGCCGATTCCCGCCTTTGCGGGCCTGCCTCGCCGGCCCGCCCGGCCGGGCTGCCCCGCCGAGTCCCGGGTGGGCACTAGCACGGTGGTCACCCGCGCGCACGCTTATACAGCCCACATGACGATTGCTTTGTGATGGTTGCCACAAAGATTTGTGTTTGCCACTGGCGGCATTACACACTGTGACCACCGACCGATACACCCGCAATGATGCAGGAGAAGCATGTTTTCGAAGATTCTGGTGGCCAATCGCGGAGAAATCGCGATCAGGGCATTTCGCGCTGGTTATGAACTGGGCGCCAAGACCGTTGCAGTCTTTCCGCATGAGGATCGAAACTCGATCCACCGCCAGAAGGCTGATGAGGCTTACCTCATTGGCGAGGCCGGCCACCCGGTCCGCGCCTACTTGGACGTTGCGGAGGTTGTCCGTGTAGCGAAGGAAGCCGGCGCCGACGCCATCTACCCGGGCTATGGCTTCCTGTCCGAGAACCCGGACCTGGCGCGTGCGGCCAAGGCCGCGGGCATCACCTTCGTCGGTCCGCCGGCAGAGGTCCTGGAGCTTGCCGGTAACAAGGTCGCGGCGCTTGAAGCGGCCCGCAAGGCCGGTGTGCCCGTCCTGAAGTCCAGCCGGCCTTCGAAGGATCTCGACGAACTGATTGCGGCCGCCGATGAAATCGGCTTCCCCATCTTCGCCAAGGCTGTTGCCGGCGGCGGTGGCCGTGGCATGCGCCGTGTCGAAACCCGCGAAGCCCTGCCGGACGCCCTGCAGGCAGCCATGCGCGAAGCCGACGCAGCCTTCGGTGACCCCACCATGTTCCTTGAGCAGGCTGTCCTTCGTCCGCGCCACATCGAGGTGCAGATCCTGGCCGACGCCGAGGGCAACGTCATGCACCTCTTTGAGCGCGACTGCTCGCTCCAGCGCCGCCACCAGAAGGTCGTGGAAATCGCGCCGGCGCCCAACCTGGACGAGTCCATCCGCCAGGCGCTCTACCGCGACGCCGTCGCCTTCGCCAAGGCGCTGAACTACGTCAACGCGGGCACCGTCGAATTCCTCGTCGACACCGAAGGCGAGCGCGCCGGCCAGCACGTGTTCATCGAAATGAACCCGCGAATCCAGGTCGAGCACACCGTGACGGAAGAAATCACCGACGTCGACCTCGTGCAGGCACAGCTGCGCATCGCCTCGGGCGAAACCCTCGCAGACCTTGGCCTGAGCCAGGAGACCGTTTCCATCAAGGGTGCGGCGCTCCAGTGCCGCATCACCACCGAAGACCCGGCCAACGGCTTCCGCCCGGACGTCGGAAAGATCACCGGCTACCGCTCGGCCGGCGGCGCCGGCGTCCGGCTCGACGGCGGCACCGTGTACTCGGGCGCCGAGATCAGCCCGCACTTCGACTCCATGCTGGTCAAGCTCACCTGCCGCGGCCGCGACTACCCGGCCGCTGTGGCCCGTGCGCGCCGTGGCCTCGCCGAATTCCGCATCCGCGGCGTGTCCACCAACATTCCGTTCCTGCAGGCCGTGCTGGCCGACCCGGACTTCATCGCGGGCAACGTCGCCACCGACTTCATCGACAAGCGCCCCGAGCTGCTGAAGTCCCACATCTCGGCGGACCGTGGAACCAAGCTGCTCACCTGGCTCGCGGACGTCACCGTGAACAAGCCGAACGGCGAACTCAAGGTGCACTCCGACCCGGCGAGCAAGCTCCCCGTCGTCGAAGGTCCCGTTCCCACCAAGGGCTCCCGCCACAGGCTGCTGGAACTCGGCCCGGAGGGCTTCGCCAAGGCCCTGCGCGAACAGCAGGCACTGGCCGTCACGGACACCACGTTCCGTGACGCCCACCAGTCCCTGCTGGCCACCCGGGTCCGTACCCGCGACCTCGTTGCAGCCGGCCCGGCCGTCACCTCGCTGCTGCCGGATCTTCTCTCGGTCGAGGCCTGGGGCGGCGCCACGTACGACGTCGCGTTGCGCTTCCTCGGTGAAGACCCCTGGGACCGCCTGGCCGCGCTGCGCCAGGCACTGCCCAACGTCTGCCTGCAGATGCTCCTTCGCGGGCGCAACACCGTCGGCTACACGCCGTACCCGGAAGAGGTCACGGAGGCCTTCGTGACGGAGGCAGCTGCCACCGGCATCGACATCTTCCGCATCTTTGACGCCCTGAACGACGTCAACCAGATGGCGCCGGCCATTCGCGCAGTACGGGCCACGGGCACCGCCGTCGCCGAAGTGGCCTTGTGCTACACCGGCGACATGCTCAACCCGGACGAGACGCTGTACACGCTCGACTACTACCTTGAGCTTGCCCAGCGTATCGTCGACGCCGGTGCGCACATCCTGGCGATCAAGGACATGGCGGGCCTGCTCCGTCCGGCCGCTGCGGCGAAGCTGGTCTCGGCCCTCCGCGAGCGTTTCGACCTCCCGGTCCACCTGCACACCCACGACACGGCCGGCGGCCAGCTGGCCACCCTGCTGGCCGCGGTGGATGCAGGAGTCGACGCCGTGGACGTCGCCTCGGCGTCGCTGGCAGGCACCACCAGCCAGCCGGCCGCGTCCGCGCTCGTCGCGGCGCTGGCCCACACGCCCCGCGACACGGGCTTCAGCCTGGCCAACGTCAGCGCCCTGGAACCCTACTGGGAAGCCGTGCGCCGCGTCTACGCGCCGTTCGAGTCCGGCCTGCCGGGCCCCACAGGCCGTGTCTACCAGCACGAGATCCCCGGTGGCCAGCTTTCCAACCTGCGCCAGCAGGCCATTGCGCTGGGCCTGGGCGAGCAGTTTGAAGCCATCGAGGACATGTACACCGCAGCGGACCGCATCCTCGGCCGCCTGGTCAAGGTGACCCCCTCCTCCAAGGTGGTGGGCGACCTCGCACTGCACCTCGTGGGCCTCAACGCGGATCCCGCCGACTTCAACGAGAATCCGCAGAACTACGACATCCCGGACTCCGTCATCGGCTTCCTTTCCGGCGAGCTGGGTGACCCTCCCGGAGGCTGGCCCGAGCCGTTCCGCACCAAGGCCCTGCAGGGCCGCAGCATCAAGGTGCGCGACGTGGAGCTCAGCGCCGAGGACAGCGCCGCGCTCAAGTCCGATTCGAAGACGCGCCAGCACACGCTGAACCGCTTGCTCTTCGACGGCCCCACCAAGGACTACCTGAAGAGCGTGGAAAGCTACGGCAACATCTCCGTGCTGGACACCCGTGATTACCTGTACGGCCTGCAGCGCGGTGCCGAGCACGTGATCGAGCTGGAAAAGGGCGTCCGCCTGATCGCCCAGCTTGAGGCTGTGTCGGAGGCCGACGAGAAGGGCATGCGCACCGTCATGTGCACACTCAACGGCCAGTCCCGCCCCGTGGTGGTCCGTGACCGCTCCGTGGTGAGCAACGTCAAGGCCGCCGAGAAGGCAGATCCCGCGCAGCCCGGCCAGGTTGCCGCGCCGTTCGCGGGTGCCGTCACGGTCACGGTCAAGGCCGGCGACGTCGTCAAGGCCGGCGATACCGTTGCGACGATCGAGGCCATGAAGATGGAAGCCTCCATCACGACGCCGGTCGGGGGCACCGTCTCGCGCCTCGCCGTCTCGGCCGTGGAGCAGGTCCAGGGCGGCGATCTGCTGCTCGTCGTCGGGTAGCCTGTACCGCATAGACGAGGAACCCCGTCCGGAAATCCGGACGGGGTTCCTTGCTTTTAGTGCTTCCGCTGCCCGCGCGGAGCGGTGCGCGGCCTAGGACACGCGGGGTGTTGAGTACATGTCCTCGATAACGGACTCGAAGTCCTTCATCACCTGCGCGCGCTTGACTTTCAAGGATGGGGTCAGGTGGCCCGAGGCTTCGGTGAAGTCGGCGGGAACGATCCTGAAGGACTTGATGGCCTCGGCCTGGGACACCGACTGGTTGGCCCGGTTGACCAGATCCTGGACGGCTGCGCGGACCACGGCGTTGTCGGTGGCCTGCGCCAGCGTGGTCGTCGCCGGCAGCCCGTGGCGCTCCAGCCACCCCGGGAGTGCCTCTTCGTCCAGTGTGACCAGGGCGGCGATGAACGGCCGGTTGTCGCCCACCACGAGGACCTGCGACACCAGGGCGTCGGCACGGATCTGGTCCTCCAGCAGGGCGGGAACCACGTTCTTGCCACCGGCAGTCACGATGATTTCCTTCTTGCGTCCGGTGATCTTCAGGAAGCCTTCGTCATCCAGCTCGCCGATGTCTCCGGTCCGGAACCAGCCGTCCACAAAGGTTTCCGCGGTGAGGTCCTCGCGCTTGTAGTAGCCCTTCATCACGCAGTAGCCCTTGGCGAGGATCTCGCCGTCGTCCGCAATCTTCACCGAGTTGCCCGGCAGCGGGGCCCCCACGGTGCCGATCTTGATGAGGGAGGGCCGGTTGACGGTGATCGGGGCAGTGGTTTCCGTGAGTCCGTAGCCTTCGAGGATCTGCAGGCCGATGCCCTGGAAGAAATGGCCGAGGCGTTCGCCCAGCGGACCGCCGCCGGACACGGCGTGTGCCACGTGGCCGCCCATGGCGGCCCGCAGCTTGCCGTACACCAGTCTGTCGAACAGCGTGTGCTTGAGGCGCAACCCCAAGCCAAGGGAACCGGACTGGCGCGCCTTGGAGTATTCGATCGCGGTGTCCACGGCCCGGTGGAAGATGGCACCCTTGCCGCCGTCCTCTGCCTTGGTGAGCGCCGAGTTGTAGACCTTCTCGAAGACCCGGGGGACGGCCAGGATGAACGTGGGCTGGAAGCTTTGGAGATCGGCCAAGAGGTGCTTGATGTCGGGGGTGTGTGCCACCTGCACGCCGCCGGCTACCGCCAGCACGGAGATGAACCGGGCGAAGACATGGGCCAGCGGCAGGAACATGATGGTCTTGGCGTTCTCGTTGACGACGTCGCCGAGCGCTGCCCGCGCGTTCTCCGAGAGCTCCACGAAGTTGCCGTGCGTGAGTTCGCAGCCCTTGGGCCGGCCGGTGGTCCCGGAGGTGTAGATGATGGTGGCGAGATCGGCGAGGCCCGCCGAGCTGCGCCGCGCTTCGAGCACTTCGTCGCTGACGCCGGCACCCGCCTGGCGAAGGGTGTCCAGTCCGCCGCCTTCAAGCTGCCACACGTTGGACATGGCGCTGATCGCCTCGGCAGCGACGGCCTGCCGGATGATGTCCTCGTGGTGGGCCGCCTCGCCGAATGCCGCAACCGCGCCGGAATCCCCGAGGTTCCAGGCGACCTGCGACGCTGAGGACGTCTCGTAGATGGGGACGGTGACAGCGCCGGCGAACCAGATGGCGAAGTCCACCAGCGACCATTCGTAGCGGGTGCGGGACATGATGCCGACTCGGTCGCCGGGGCCCACGCCACTGGCGATCAGACCCTTCGCGAGGGCCTGCACATCGGCGAGGAACTCCGTGGCCCGGATATCCTGCCACTGCCCGTTGCCGTTGAGCTTGGAGAACAGGGCAGGGTTGGACGGCTTGGCGGCCTGGCGGATCACAAGGTCCGTCGTGTTGGTTTCAGGGGCGATGCTTACAAGGGGCGGAACACTGATTTCACGCACAATAGCTCCTTCGATATCAACAGACCACATTGGGGCTGCTCTTACTCTAGTACGCCCGTTTCCGGGGGTGTGTCCTATTTCACCTACTGGCGAGTAACTTTACGGTTTTGGCCCCCTGCTCCGCCAATCGGCAGCCTACGGAGACGCGGCAACACCGCCAGATGGCGGCGCCGTTGCGGCAGTGCAGAATAAGATGTCGGAATGCCACTTAGCCCGCCCACGCCACAGCCCGGACCCCGCCCATCGGCCTGGTCCGGCTCCGCTGCGGCCCGCCGTCGGCCCGCAGCCCGCTGGGGCGACGTGCCGTGGGCCAGCCGCAGGACGCATCTGGGCCGAAGGGGCCTGGCCATCGGAATCGACATCGGAGGCACCAAGGTCGCTGCCGGTGTGGTGGACGCCGGGGGCCGCGTCCTCGCTGAGGCCCGACGCTCCACCCCTGGAAGCGACCCTCGCGCGGTGGAACAGGTGATCGTGGACCTCGTCCGGGAACTTGCCTCCGGGCACCGCATCGCCTCGGTGGGTATCGGTGCGGCCGGCTGGATGGACCTCGACGGCGGCACGGTGCTGTTCAGCCCGCACCTTGCATGGCGGAACGAGCCACTCAGGGCCAACCTGCAAAAGCTCCTGCGGCGGCCTGTCCTCTTGACGAACGACGCCGACGCCGCAGCCTGGGCGGAATGGCGCTTCGGTGCGGGGCAGGGCGAGAGCCGGCTTGTCTGCATCACCCTTGGCACCGGCATCGGCGGCGCCATGGTCATGGACGGCCGCGTGGAGCGCGGGCGCTTCGGGGTGGCGGGCGAGTTCGGCCACCAGATCATCATGCCCGGCGGCCACGCCTGCGAATGCGGGAACCGCGGATGCTGGGAGCAGTACGCTTCCGGAAACGCCCTGGGCCGCGAGGCGCGCGCCTTTGCCGCCTCCGGCACGCCGGAGGCGCGGGAGCTGCTGGCCGGCAGCGGGGGACAACTCGAGGGGATTACGGGCCTTGCGGTGACCGGACTTGCCTTGGCGGGCAATGCCAGCTCCAAGGAACTGCTGGCGGAACAGGGCCGGTGGCTCGGGCTGGGCCTGGCCAATCTGGCCGCAGCCCTGGACCCGGGAAAGTTCGTCATCGGCGGCGGGATGTGCGATGCCGGCGAACTGCTGGTCGCTCCGGCCAGGGCCGCGTTCGAGGAAAACCTCACGGGACGCGGTTTCCGCCCCGCCGCACGGATCGAACTGGCGGCCTTGGGCCCGCGGGCCGGGATGATCGGGGCCGCGGACCTGTCGCGCGTCAGCGGCCGGACGCGCTCCTAAACGCCAGGACGCTCGGCTAGGCGGCAGGACGCACGGCCAACACAGCCGCAGGCGAAGTCCGGCGGCCCGCTCAGATGCGGGCGCCGTCGTCGTCCTCGTTCTTCTCCTGGGGCAGCTTCATGATGAGGTAGACCACCGACGCAATGAAGGCGGCCACAATGCCGAGGATGGCAATGAGCGGCGCGGACCGCCAGAACATGGCTGTGAATACGAGCGCAAGCGGCCCGCCGACGGCGCCCAGCCACGCCAGCATGGTCATGGGCTCCGTTCCCGCCAGGCTGGGCGGTTCCTCGGGCACGAAGCCCTCGTCATCGTCCACCCCATAGTCACGCGGACCGGGCGCCGGGGGCACATCCCCAGCAGCGGCCGGACTCGACAGTCCCAGGGGATCAAAGTCGCGGAAGGAAACCCGGGCCGGTTCCTCGGAGACCGGCTCCGGCGGTGTCGCCTCGTGGATGTCCCCGGTGCCTGTGGACGGGGTCGCCTCCAGGCGGGCCACCAGGTCAAGCCAGACGGCGTCGTCGTCATTGTTGGCGCTTTGGTCCGCCGAGTTGGGGTCAGGCCTGTTCATGGGCTGCGTCCTTGCTGCCGGCATCCGAGGGCCCGGTCCGGGCCGCCATGGTCTTCCGGATGAAGTCGACCGAGCCGCGGAAGATCTCCTCGGCGTCGTTGTCGAGGGTGGCCACGTGGTAGCTGTTCTCCAGCAGGCTCAGTTCCAGCGGAGCCACGACGTGCCGGCGCAGCAGTTCGATGCTGTGGTCCGAGACGACGTGGTCCACCGTGGAGCGGAACACGCGGACCGGCGCGCTGATCCGTGGCAGCAGGGTGACAGTGTCCTTGAACATCTTCTTCAGTTCATGGGCTGCGGCCACCGGCGTCCGATCGTAGGCGCCCTCGTCCATGCCGGGCTTGAGGATGTCGTTGGCGATCGCCGGAGTGGACTTGAGGACGTGCTTGAGGACACCCACTACGGCGGAACGGGGATCATCGATGACCAGGCCGGGATTCACCACCACGGTGCCAGCCACCGGACGGGTTGCGGCCACGCGCAGGGCCAGCGTTCCGCCCATGGACAGACCGGCGGTGAACACCGCATCACAGCTGGCTTCCAGCTGCCGGTACGCCTGGTCCACGGCGTCGTGCCACTCCTGCCAGCGGTGCGTGGCCATGTCCTGCCAGCTGGTGCCGTGCCCGGGCAGCAGGGGCAGACGGACCGCGAAGCCCTCTGCCGCAAGGTGTTGTGCCCAGGGGCGCATGCTGTGCGGACTGCCCGTGAACCCATGGGACATCACGACGCCGATGCGGGGCCCGGAACCGGTGGATTCGCTCACGAACGGTGATGGATCAGGAAGAGTTGTCATGATGACTCGAGGCTACTCTGTTGGCGCCCACCGTGTCGCTGTTCCCGGCAATTCCCCTGGAGTAGGGTTGCAGTTGGGTGCCGGCCGGGCCTTTCCTGGAGCCTTCCAGCCGCCGACGGGAGAGGACGAAAGTGTTCTATTGGGTCATGAAGCGGATCTTCCTGGGTCCCATCCTCAAGCTGCTCTTCAGGCCCTGGGCCAAGGGGCTGGACAACGTCCCGGCGGAGGGTGCCGCCATCCTTGCTTCCAACCATCTCTCGTTCTCCGATTCCATCTTCCTGCCCCTCATGGTGCACCGGCCCGTCATCTTCCTGGCGAAGTCCGAGTACTTCACAGGAACCGGCCTCAAGGGCAGGCTCACGGCATTGTTCTTCCGCCTGAGCAACCAGCTGCCCATGGACCGCTCCGGGGGAGCAGCCTCGGAACTGTCCCTGCAGGCCGGCAAGGACGTGCTGGGCGGAGGCGGACTGCTGGGCATCTACCCGGAGGGTACCCGCAGCCCCGACGCCCGGCTGTACCGCGGCAAGGTGGGCGTGGCCCGCCTTGCCCTGCAGACCCGCGTTCCCGTGATTCCCGTGGCGATGATCGGCACCGAGAAGGTCCAGCCCATCGGCAAGAGGCTCCCCAATATCCGCCGGATCGGCGTCATTTTCGGGCAGCCCCTGGACTTCAGCCGCTACTACGGGATGGAGGATGACCGGCTGATCCAGCGCGCCATTACCGACGAAATCATGTACGAGCTCATGCGGCTCTCCGGGCAGGAATACGTGGACGACTACGCCGCCGTGGTGAAGCAGCAATTGGCCGGAAAAGGGCCGGAACCCCGGCCTGCTCCGGAGCCTCCCGAAGAACCGGAGCCCGACGCCGGAGCAGGCACCGGGAAAGTGTGACGGTCTGCGGATAGACGGTTACGCCGAAGGTGCTCCAACGGTGCCACGGGCAACTACTCTTGTAGGGTGACTGAGCTAACCACGAACAACGCACCGTCCGTAACCGGGCCCCTCGCCAGCACCGCCCAAAGCGGGGCGGCTGACTATCCCGGACTCGACGACTGGCGGGAGCTGCCCATCTCGCAGCAGCCCACCTGGTCCGACAAAGGCGTTTTCGACGCCTCGGTCAAAGAACTTTCCGTGCTGCCGCCGCTGGTCTTCGCCGGCGAGGTGGACGTCTTGCGCGAGCGGCTGGCCGCCGCGGCCCAGGGCAAGGCCTTCCTGCTCCAGGGCGGCGACTGCGCCGAAACCTTCGAGGCAGCCACCGCGGACAAGATCAGCGCCCGCGTCAAGACCATCCTCCAGATGGCCGTGGTCCTGACCTATGGCGCGGCCATGCCCGTCATCAAGATGGGCCGCATGGCAGGCCAGTTCGCCAAGCCGCGCTCTTCCAACGACGAAACCCGCGACGGCGTCACCCTGCCGGCGTACCGCGGCGACATCGTCAACGGCTACGATTTCACCCCGGAGTCCCGCGCCCACGACGCCGGCCGCATGCTCAAGGCCTACCACACCTCCGCTTCCACGTTGAACCTCATCCGGGCGTTCACCCAGGGCGGCTTCGCTGATCTGCGCCTGGTCCACCACTGGAACAAGGGCTTCACCGAGAACCCTGCGCACGCCCGCTACGAATCCCTGGCCCGGGACATCGACCGCGCCATCAAGTTCATGGACTCGTGCGGCGCCGACTTCGAGGCGCTCAAGCGCGTTGAATTCTTCGCCAGCCACGAGGCGCTCCTGCTCGACTACGAGCGTGCCCTCACCCGGATCGACTCGCGCACGGGACTTCCCTACGACACTTCGGGCCACTTCCTGTGGATCGGCGAACGCACCCGCGAGCTCAACAACGCCCACGTGGACTTCCTGTCCCGCGTGCGGAACCCGATCGGCGTCAAGCTCGGCCCGAACACCAGCGGCGACGACGCCCTGCGCCTCATTGACAAGCTGGACCCGAACCGCGAACCCGGCCGCCTGACATTCATCACCCGCATGGGTGCCGGCAACATCCGCGAGAAGCTGCCCGCCATTGTCGAGCGCGTCACGGCTTCCGGCGCCCAGGTTCTCTGGGTCACGGACCCGATGCACGGCAACACTGTCACCTCGCCCAACGGCTACAAGACCCGCAACTTCGACGACGTCATCGACGAAGTGCGCGGCTTCTTCGAGGTGCACCGGGCACTGGGCACGGTCCCCGGCGGCCTGCACGTCGAAATGACCGGCGACGACGTCGCCGAGTGCCTGGGCGGCGCCGACCCGATCGACCAGGACGCCTTCCTGGACCGCTACGAGTCCGTGTGCGACCCGCGCCTGAACCACATGCAGTCGCTGGAGATGGCGTTCCTCGTCGCAGGGGCATTGTCCAAGCACCAGTAGCCGCTGCTGCAACAGCAGAGGGCGGTCCGGATCTTCCGGACCGCCCTCTGCTGTTTGCGTGCTGCCTGGGCCGCGTGTTGTGGGCCCGGTCAGACGACCGTGAGCGTGACGGTGGAGCCCTCAGGGACCTCGGTGTCCACCGGATTCTGGTCCCGGACCGTGCCGAAGAAGCCGCCCAGGACGTTGTTGACGACCACGTCGAAGCCCAGTTTCTCCAGGGCTACCCGTGCGGCGGCGGCCTGCTTGCCCACAAAGCTGGTGACCTTAACCATCTTGGGGCCCTTGGAGACCGTTAGGGTTACCGTCTCCCCGCGGATGACGGTGCCGTTGGCCGGGGACTGGCCGACCACCGCTCCCTTGGGCACCTTCTTGTCGTTGACCGTTTCCGGTGCGATCTGTGCCTTCAAGCCGGCGTTCTGCAGGGCCTTCACGGCCTCGTCCTGGCCCATGCCGCGCACGTCCGGTACCGGAATGGGTTGGGGGCCCTTGGACAGCACCAGGGCCACCGCCGTGCCGTGCCGGACTGCCGTGGTGCCTGCCGGTTCCTGTGAGAGGACCGTTCCGGCCGGAGCCTTGTCGTCGTAGGCCTGGGTGACGATGCCCAGGGTCATTTCCGCCTTGTTGAGCTGGTCCTTGGCTTGGTCAAGTGTCAGCCCGGCCAGGGACGGCAGCGCGAACTGCTGTGCGCCCTTGGACACGAGGAGCGCGATCGGCTGGAACTTGCGTACCACCAGGCCCGAGGCAGGGTCGGTGCCGACCGTGAAGCCGGCCTCCACGTCGTCGTCGAACACGTCCCGGGGCTCGGACTGGAAGCCCGCGGTGCGCAGCAGCTGCTGGGCCTCGGCCACGGTCTTGTTCTTGACATCCGGGACTGTGGCGGGGGAGCCGGGGCCCATGCCAAAGAACCACCCGGCAGAGGTGGCCAGCAGGGCCAGGACGATTACCACGATGGCCCAGATCATACCCCGCCGCCGGGGGTTGCCCTCGCGCAGCGAGCGGACAGAGGTCGCCGCGGCCCGCGCCCGGTCCTTTTCTTCCTGGCGCTCAAGGCGCCTGAGTTCGCGTTTGCCGGGCCGGGGAACCTGCTGCGTAGCGTCGGGGCCGGCTGCGTACAGGCCAGGAATGCCCGACGGCGGAATCACCGCTGTCGGATTGCTTTGGCGGGAGATCACCTCGGTGGGGCGGCCCGTCACGGCCAGCGCCTCGGTGGGCTCGTTCCGGGGCGCGCCCGGCGTGACGATGGCTGTCTGTCCGCCTGCCGGCGCGCCGGCTTGGGCAGGGGCATGCATCAGGGGCGGTTGCAGGTCGAGCTGCGCGTCGCTCAGGGTGGTCCGGATATGCCGGAGTTCCGCGAGGAGCGCGGAGCCGTCCGCCGGGCGCTGCTCGGCGTCGTTTGCCGTGCACCACTGGACGAGTTCGTCCAGGTCGACGGCGAGCCCGGGTGCAGCTCCCGACGGCGGCCCCACCACTGAATTCACGTGCTGGTAAGCCACCTGGATGGGGACCTCGCCCTCGTAGGGCCTGCGCCCCGTGAGCATTTCATAGAGCATGATGCCCGCCGAATAGACGTCGCTCCGCGCATCGGCGGCCTTCCCCAGGACAAGCTCGGGCGCCACATACGCGACGGTACCGATCAGGGAGCCGGTGCTGGTGGTGGACGTCACGGCCCGGGCCAGGCCGAAGTCACCCACCTTGATCCGGCCGTCGTCGGCGATCAGGACATTCTCGGGCTTGACGTCGCGGTGGATGAGTCCGGCCGCGTGGGCCGCCGCCAGTCCGGCGATGACGGGGTCGATGAGGGCCAGCGCGAGCCGCGGCGTCAAGGCCCCTTGTTCGTTGAGGAGATCCCGGAGCGTGTGGCCCTTGACGTACTCCATGACCAGATAGGCCGTGTGGCCATCCTGCCCCTGGTCCAGGACCCCCACCACGTGCGGGTGGGACAGGCTGGCGGCGGCCTTGGCCTCCTGGCTCAGGCGCTGCAGGAACGTGTGGTCGTTGGCCAGGTGCGGGTGCAGGACTTTGAAGGCCACGTCCCGCTCAAGGCGTTGGTCCGTGGCCAGGTAGACGGTGGACATGCCACCCCTCGCCAGCCGTGAGCGGACGCGGTACCGTCCGTCCACCAGGGTCCCGAGAAGTTGGTCCTGCACTTGTTCCTGCACTTGTTCCTGCACCCTACGATCCTAATGGAGGCGCAGAACGGGCCCGAACCGACAAGCGGTCCGGGCCCTGTTCATGTCTGGCTTTACGCCTAGCCGAAGGTCTTCTGGAGAGCCTTCACGGAGGCCACGTAGCGCTTGGTGTCTTCGTACATCCCGTACTTGCTGACCGAGTACTGGCCCTGGTAGTAGCCGGCGATGGCATTGTCCAGGCTGCTGCTGGTGGCCACGAGGGCCCGGATGATGGCGACGCCGGCGGTGGCGTTGTCATAGGGATCCAGGAGGTTGAGCTTCCGGCCCACCAGATCGGACGCCCACTCTCCGGAGGACGGGATGACCTGCATGGTTCCGATGGCATTTGCCGGGGAGACCGCGCGCTGGTCGAAGCCGGATTCCTGTTGCGCAAACGCCAGGGCCAGCGAGGGGTTGACGCCCATGCGCCGTGCGGTGTCCGCCACGATGCCCTTCATCTGCTCGCGGCTGGGAACCGGGGACGCGTTCAGCAGCGCCTTGTTCTGGTTGGCGGAGTTGACCACCGCCGCCGGGTACGTGAAGCCCAGGAAGGAACTCGGAACCAGCGGGGCCGTGCTGCCTGCAGGAGCGGTGCTGCCCGCGGGCTGCAGTGCGGTGGAGCCCGGGATGACCAGCTTCTGGCCCGGGTAGATGATGGTGGTCATCGACAGCTTGTTGGCCGTCAGGAGCGAGGACAGGGAAACACCGTGCCGCCCGGCGATGGCACCAAGGGTGTCCCCGGACTTGATCGTGTAGGAGCCGCCGCTGGCAGGCGCCGCGGGGGCAGCCGCAGGACCGGACGGGGCCGGAGCCGCGGGTGCTGCCGGCTGAGGTGCCGCCGGGGCCGAGGGCGCCGAGCCCGCACCCACCTTGACCTTCTGACCGGGGTAGATGATGGAGCGCATGTTCAGCCCGTTCCAGCTGAACAGCTCGGAGAGGGACACTCCGTGACGGGCCGCGATGGCACTGAGCGTGTCACCGGACTTGACGGTGTAGCTGGCGCCGCCTGATGCCTGCGGAGCCGCCGCTGCCGCGGGCGCTGCCGGGGCGGGAGCGGCCGGCGCGGCAGGAGCCGCGGAGCCGCCCAGCTTGATGGACTGGCCCGGGTAGATGATCGTGTTGACACCGAGGCCGTTCAGCTGCAGCACCGCCGTGGTGCTCAGGCCGAAGCGGCCGGCAATCGCGCTGATGGTGTCGCCGCGGACGATCGTGTAGCTGCTGGGAACAGCAGGCGCCATGGGGCGGAGCGAGCTTGGAATGGCAGCGGGTACGGCGGATGCGGGAATCAGGTTCGCGGTCTGCGCGATGGCCTGCGCCTTCATGGCCGCAGCGAGCGTGGCCGGGATCTTGCGGGGCTGCGATGCAGCATCCGCCGTGGCCGGCTGGGCGAGGGCCAAGGAGGACAGGACGACGGCGGGAAGCGCTGCGGTCGTGGCCGCAATTGCCGGCATGCTCATGGTCCTCTTTGGCGAGCGGGGCGTCGTCATGGGATTGTCCTCATCTCGGCAGCGGGTCCCGAAGGACAGCCGTTCCTGATATCAGTGGTGCCAATGTTACTGAAGTTAGCAATGGTGCAAGAGTGATCAAAATGAATCTCTCACATTTATGGAATCGGCACAAGAAATGCGGAGGTAAGCAGCCAGGGGAATTGTTCTCAGAAAAGCTGCCCGCTGATGGCTCCGGGAAAGTCCGGAGCGGCGCTGGCTAGGCGCGGAGCGGGCCGCCGTGGCAACCTTGATGCGTGAGTAATGTAGAGAGCCTTGTTTCTGATTGGCTGCCGCTGCCCGATATCGCCGAGCTGCTGGAAGTTTCCATCACGAAAGTCCATGGATTGCTGGATGAGCGTGCGCTTGTCGCCATTAGGCGGGGAGAGCGGAACATCCGTTCAGTTCCGGCCCTGTTTATCCAGGACGGCCATGTGGTGGACAGCCTTAAAGGCACCATCGCAGTCCTGAGCGATGCCGGCTACACGGATGAGGAGCTCATTGTCTGGCTCTTCACCCCGGATGAGTCGCTGCGAGGCCGTCCAGTGGACGCCCTGCGGGAAGGCCGCAAGACCGAAATCCGCCGCCGCGCCCAGTCCCTGGCCTGGTAGCCAAGCCATCAAGATATAGAAACTCCTGGCGGCGGCAGTCCGCCGCCAGGAGGGTCAGGCTGCCCGGCTGACCGCTGCCTCGGCAAGCTGCCGCAGGGCGGCGAGGGGCAGTTCGTCCAGGGGCAGCAGCTCAAGGGCTTCGAATGCCGTATCGCTGAGTCCATCGATCATCGACTCCGCAGCTTCAAGTGCCCCGCAGTCGACGATGATGCGCCGGATCTCCGCCACCTCGGTCCCGCCCAGGTCCTGCCGGCCCAGCATGCGGTCGATGTATTCGGATTCCGGGGCCGGAGCCTTCTCGATCGCCAGGTTGACCAGCACGGTCCGCTTCCCTTCGCGGAGGTCGTCTCCAGCGGGCTTGCCGGTGGTTTCCGGATCGCCGAAAACGCCAAGGACGTCGTCCCGCATCTGGAACGCCTCGCCCAGCGGCAGGGAGAACGCCGAATAGTTCCGCAGCAGTTCCTCGCCCGCGCCCGCCAAGGCGCCACCGAGCGCCAGCGGATGCTCCATTGAGTACTTTGCCGATTTGTACCGGATGATCGACTTTGCGCGCTGCACTGCTCCGGCACGGTCGCGGACCGGGCCGGCCACTTCCTCGAGGATGTCCAGGTATTGTCCGGCCATGACCTCTGCCCGCATGAGGTTGAAGATGCGCCGGGACTCGGTGCCCCAGGCCGCGCGGCTGCCGATCTGCGTGAAGGTCTCCTCGCTGAAGGAAAGGCAAAGGTCACCAGTCAGGATGGCTGCGGCATGGCCGAACCTTTCGCTGTCCAGTGCCCAGCCTTCGCGCTCATGGAGCAGGCTGAACCGACGGTGGACGCTGGGCCCGCCGCGGCGCGTGTCGGAGCGGTCGATGATGTCGTCGTGGATAAGTGCGGCGGCCTGGAACAGTTCCAAGGCACACCCGGCAGTCACGACGTCCTCGTGGCCAGTACTGCCTCCGGCTCCCCGCCAGCCCCAGTAGCACATCAGTGCCCGGAGCCGTTTGCCGCCGGTGACAAGGTTCGAGATGGAGCCCATGAGCGGAGCCACGTCCGGAGAAATCCCGGCCATCATGTCCTGCTGGCCTGCCAGGAAACTGCTGAGCTTGCCGGCGACGCCGCCGATGAACAGGTCCTGCTCCTCGCGGAGCTGCTCGGCCGGCGTCACTTGATGGATCCTTCGCTGACGTTGGCACCGATGGTGAATGTCGCCGTGCCGTCCTTTTCCGTGATGGAGACGTTCACGGTTTCGATGTCGCCTCGAAGGAAGTCCTTGGTGGTGACGTCACCCACAGCATCACCCGGAATGGCTTTGAATCCCTGGTCTTCGAAAGCCTTGGTATAGAAGACTGCGACTGCCGCGGCGGCGCCCTGGATACGAGCCACGAGGGCCACCGATGCGGGGGAGGAATTCTTGTCATAACTGCTTGACTGGACGGTTGCGCCGGGCATGAGGGGGATCAGCTGCTGCGGAAAGCCGGCCACAAGTTCGCCCACGGCGGCGGAGGCGCCGGCAACCGGCGCGCTGGACGCTGCGGTCGCCGGTGCAGAAGGCTGCGAGGCCGACGGCGACGGGGTCGCCGCAGTCATCGCCGCCGTCGACGATGTGGCGGATCCGCCCGGCGTGGCGGGCGAGCAGGCCGAGACGGCAAGGGCAACGCCGACGGCGAGCACAGCCAGCCCTTGCGGACGAGGCCTTCCAAAGAGCTTCACAGGGATTTCCCTCCTGGGGTGACGCCGGATTGTGCCTCCAGTTTAGTCAGTGCCCCGGCATAGTATTGCCGGTGTGAGGCCGGAGACGTCCGGCGGTGCCCCCGGCGCCGCCCCAGACCCCGCCCGCGGCCCCGAGGAGGCGCTGCGGGAACTCCGGCGCGCCAGCATCATGCACGTTGACATGGACGCGTTCTTTGTTTCGGTTGAACTCCGCAGCCGTCCGGAACTTCGGGGCAAGCCCGTCATCGTTGGCTTTCCTGCCGAGCGTTCAGTGGTCTTGTCCGCCTCGTACGAGGCCAGGGCCTTGGGCGTCAAATCCGCCATGCCCATGGCGGCGGCCATGCGGATGAGTCCCACGGCGGTGGTGATCAACCCCCGGCACAAGCTGTATTACGAGGTTTCAGACCAGCTGATGGAGATCTTCGGATCCATCACCGATCTGGTGGAGCCGCTGAGCGTGGACGAGGCGTTCCTGGACGTGGGCGGTGCCATCCGCCGGCTGGGTCCGCCGCTCGAAATCGGCAAGTTGGTGCGGCGACGGGTCGCGGCGGAATTGGGCATCACCGCTTCAGTGGGGATCGCCGCGAGCAAATTTGTGGCCAAGATCGCATCCACGCGGTGCAAGCCGGACGGCCTGCTGCTCATTGAGGCCGAGCAGACGGTCCCGTATTTACAGAGCCTTCCCGTCAGCGCACTATGGGGCGTCGGCGGCAAGACGGAACAGGCCCTTGCCCGCCTCGGCATCCGCACCGTGGCGGACGTCGCTGCCACGCCGGTGGCCTCCTTGAAAAAGATGCTCGGAGCCACCGGGGAACATGTGTACCGGCTGGCTTGGGGGATAGACCCCCGCCCCGTGACGCCCACGCGGCTGGAGAAGAGCATCGGATCCGAGGAAACGTTCGCCGTCGATACCTCCGACGCAGCGTTGCTGCACCGTGAGCTCCTGCGGCTGTCCCATCGCACGGCATCCCGGCTCCGCGGGGCCGGGATGCTGGCGCGGACCATTGCCTTGAAGCTTCGCTATGCGGATTTCTCCACCGTGACCCGCAGCCGGACGGTGCAGACTCCCGTTGACAGTGCGCAACTGATCTACCAGGTGGTGGTCCAGCTTCTTGATTCGCTGGGGGACCGGCCCATGACCGTGAGGCTGGTGGGGGTCCGGGCAGAACAGCTGGAACCGGCCGATCAGGCCTCACTTCAGCTGAGCCTGGACCGCCGGGACGACAACTGGCGTGCGGCGGAACAGGCCCTGGACAGGGTTTCCGAGCGCTTCGGCTCCAAGACGCTGCTTCCCGCCAGGCTGCTGGAACAACGCAAGGGCATCAAGCCGACGGAGAATGACTGAACGACGCGGCCATGGCCCGTGGTCGTCTTTCAGAACAGGCCGCGACAAACTATCCTAGATATACAGAGATTTGAAACGTCTGGACAAACTGTCCCTTGGCTGTGGGTCGCTCGGATGTGCCTGAAATTCACCCAGGATTCCGGGAACAATTCGGGAGGCCCATCCGTTCTGGGAACAGACGCACAGGCCGCGAACGCGTCCAGATGCTGGCCGACTAAAGGAGGTCGTGATGCCCCTCTCGGAGCATGAACAGAAGCTGCTTGAGCAACTCGAAAAGCAGCTTCACGAGGACGATCCGAAGTTTGCCAATTCAATGGGGTCGGACCCCATCCGCAGTTGGTCAACCCGGCATGTCATCATCGGAGTCTTGGGTGCCATCGCCGGCATTCTTCTGCTCCTTATCGGCGTGACCACGCAGCTCATCGCCCTGGGTGTGCTGGGCTTCGTCGTCATGGGGGCCGGCGTCTACTTTGCAACGCTCCGTGGTGCAGCCTTTGGCAAAGCCGGAGCGCGCAACCGCAAGCCCGGCAAATCCAAGAGTTCATTCATGAGCAGCCTCGAAGAGCGCTGGGACGAACGCCGCCGCGACGATACCTGATTCACCCAGTACAGGAGATCCGTCCGGCAAGCACCGCCGGCCGCAAACATCAGGTGCCCGATGTTGCTGCCGCTTGGCCGGGCAGCCGTCAGACCCCGCCTCCACTTTGCACCCCGAGTGCCAGGCCACATGCGAAAAAGACCCGCACTGCGGGTCTTTTCGCATTTAAGGGCCCGTTTTGGCCTCTCTCCTCCATTTCCCACCACCGCATCCTCCACTTTCCCCCACGGCCATGGTTCCCTGCGTTCCCGGGGCGATCGAAAGTCAAAGTGGTGGAGAAACGCGCCCGCTTGCGTTGACGGGGGAGCGTTGTGGAGTAAAGTGGAGCGCGTAAGAGGGTAGTGGCAGTGCTGGGGCTGGAACGGTACCTGAAGACAGGCGGGGGGGCGATGTTTCTCGGAACCCATTCGCCGCGTCTTGATGAAAAAGGCCGGATTATCCTTCCCGCGAAGTTCCGCGAGGAACTTGCCGAGGGCCTGGTTCTCACAAGAGGCCAGGAGCGCTGCATCTACGTCTTCAGCCAGCGGGAATTCGAGCGTATTCACGAGTCCATGCGGGAGGCGCCAATTTCCTCCAAGCAGGCTCGCGACTACATCCGGGTTTTCCTCTCTGGAGCCTCTGACGAAGTACCTGACAAGCAGGGGCGCGTGACGATTCCGCCGGCGCTCCGGTCGTATGCAGGGCTCGGCAGGGAACTGGCGGTCATTGGTGCCGGAACCCGCGCGGAAATCTGGGACGCCCAGGCTTGGGAGGAGTACCTCTCCGAGAAGGAAGCCGCTTTCTCGGAGACAGACGACGACACGTTCCCTGGATTCATCTAGGGGCAATGGGGCGGCATCCCTGCTTCTTGGACAGGATCTCCAGCCGCCCATCGGAACGCTTTCCTGGCTCACCTTCCCCGGAGCCAGGCGGACGGGACGACAGGCGCGGATGGGGATCCGGTTTAAGAAGCAGGCAGTGCAGGCCCGGAGCGAACGATTGAGGAATGAGGAGGCAGCGTGGAAGAACAGGACGCGGCAAAGCCCACATCGGAGCGGCACGTGCCCGTCCTGAAGGACCGCTGCATCAACCTGCTGGCGCCCGGGTTCGAAGCGGCACGCAGCCGCGGCGAAACGCCCGTGGTCATCGATGCGACGCTCGGCATGGGCGGCCACTCCGAAGCCATGCTGCAGCGCTACCCCGATCTGCACCTCATCGGCATTGACCGGGACGAGGAAGCCCTCGCTCTGGCAGGAGCACGGCTGGAGCCCTTCTCGGACCGCACGGACCTCGTCCACGCGGTGTACGACGAGATCGCCGACGTCCTGGAGGACCTCGGAGTCCCGGAAGTCCACGGCATCCTCATGGACCTGGGCGTCTCCTCCCTGCAGCTGGACGAACGGGAGCGCGGTTTCGCCTACTCCTACGACGCACCGCTGGACATGCGGATGGACACGAGCCGCGGGCAGACCGCTGCCGACGTCGTTAATAACTACAGCGAAGACGAACTGGTGCGCATCATCCGCAAATGGGGTGAAGAGAAGTTCGCCGGACGCATCGCCAACCGCATTGTGGCCGCCCGCGCCGTCAAGCCCTTCGCCACTACGGGTGAACTTGTGGAACAGATCCGCAGCGTGGTCCCTGCCGCGGCAGCCAAGAGCGGCGGGCACCCGGCCAAACGGACCTTCCAGGCGCTCCGTATCGAGGTCAACGAGGAACTGGATGTCCTGGAACGCGCCGTTCCCGCGGCCGTCGCAGCCCTCGCGATGGGCGGCCGGATCGTAGTGATGTCCTATCACTCACTGGAGGACAAGATCGTGAAGTCCGTCTTCCAGTCCGGTTCCAAATCTTCCGCCCCGCTGGGCTTCCCTGTGGAGCTGGAGGAGCACAAACCGGAACTGAAGACCGTAACCAAGGGCACCGAAGTGCCAACGGCTGCGGAAATCGCCGAAAATTCCCGCGCGGCATCCGCCCGCCTGCGGGCCGTGGAGCGCATCAAAGCGAGGAGAGACGCATGAGCAGCGCCGCAGCGAAGACCCTGCCCTCGGTGGTCGGCAACACCGCCCGTGCCCTGCCGGCAGGCGGTACACGGCCGGAGACCAAAGGGCTCGACGCCGGACGGAAGCCCCGTACGCCGCTGTCCCTCGTGCGCAGCATTCCGGGCAAGCGCCGCGCCCCGTTCGTCGTGCTGTGCTTCACCGTCCTCGCCGCTGCCCTCCTGACGGCCCTCGTCCTGAACATCTCTGTCTCCACGGCGCAGTACGAACTTGTGCAGCTCAAGGCCGATGCGGCCACGCTGGGCAAGCAGAACCAGGACCTCACACAGAAGAAGCAGAACTTCGAGGCTCCGCAGAACCTGGCCGCCAAGGCCGCCGAACTGGGAATGGTGGCATCGACCGTCAAAGGCCAGATCGACCTGGACACCATGACAGTCACCGGAAAGGCGACTCCGGCCGTCAAGGGCGACAACCCCGGTGCGGTCCTTGCGGCCCCGGCCGTCGCCGGCCAGCTCAGCGTCGTTCCGCCAGCGAGCAGCAAGGACCCCCTGGAAGGCCGCAAGTCGGCCGCTCATGCTGCCACCCCGGCAGACCCGGCCACGCCGGCGCCGGCTGCAGGGACTGCCGCCACACCGGCCACGCCAGCAACCCCGGCCGCGAACCTTAACGGCGGCTCCGTGCCCGTCCCGCAGCAGAAGACCCCCGGACAGTAGCCGCCGGTTCACCGACAGCCAAGAGATCACCGACGCAGGGCCAGCAGCAAGGAATCAAAGTGGCGCACACTCCCGGCAAAACCAAATCAGGCAAGGTGCCGGCGGCGAAGAAACGCCTGCGCATCGGGCTGGGCATCATGCTGACCCTGCTGCTCGTGGTCGGCGGGAAGCTCTTCATGGTCCAAGGCCTGGACGTGGGAGGGATGGCGGAAGCCGCCTTCAACAAGCGCCTGACGGCCACCAACCTTCCGGCCGAGCGAGGCAGGATCATCGATGCCAACGGCACCGTGCTCGCCAACAGTGTGCTGCGGTACAACATCGTGGTGGACCAGGTCTTGAACGGTGAAAATGAGACCTTCAAGCGCTACAACCGGGCCACCGAAGAAGTGGACACCATTTCGCGCGATCAGGGAATCACCGAGCTGGCCAGCGCGCTGGGGATGGAAACAGCGAAACTCAAGGAACAGCTGACCGGCGACAAGAAATACTTCATCGTGGCCAGGGACGTCAAGCCCGAGCTGGAAGCCAGGATCATCGAGCTCGGCGTTCCGGGCGTCGGCTCGGAAGGCATCAGCAAACGGGTCTACCCCAACGGCAGCGTGGCAGGCGGGGTTGTCGGATTCCTGAAGGACGGCACCACCGGCCAGGCCGGCATCGAGCAGACCCAGGACGAACTCCTGCGCGGCACGGCAGGCAAGCGGGTCTTCGAGATCGGCGCCGACGGCCTCCGCATCCCCATCGCCACCGATGAACTGACCCCCGCCGTGAACGGCAGCGACGTCAAGCTCACCCTCAACTCGGACCTCCAGTACTTCGCCCAGCAGGCCATTCAGAGCCAGGTCAACAAGCTGAGCGCCGACTGGGGCGTCATCATCGTCATGGACATCAAGACCGGCAACCTGATCGCGCTGGCCGATACCAATGCGCCGGACCCCAACAACCCCGGCGCCGTCGAGGCAAAGGACCGCGGCGTCCGTGCGGTGACAGCGGCGTACGAGCCCGGCTCCGTGGAAAAGATGATCACGGCCGCGGCCGCCATCGAGGAGGGCAAGTCCAGCCCGCTGGACAAGTTCACCATTCCGCCGTCGTTGGTGATCGACGGGCAGCAGTTCACGGACTCCTTTGTCCACGGCACGGAAGAACGCACCCTGGCCGGCATCCTGGGATGGTCCATGAACACCGGCACGGTGATGGTGGGCAGCCGCCTGAGCAAGGACCAGCGCTACGACTGGCTCCGGCGCTTCGGCATCGGCGAGGCCCCGGAGATCGGCCTTCCCTCGGAGGCCACGGGCATCCTGGCCACGCCCGACAAATGGGACGACCGCCAGCAATACACGGTGCTGTTCGGCCAGGGCGTCTCGCAGTCGACCCTGCAGACCGTGCGGGCCTACCAGAGCATCGCCAACGGCGGTGTCATGCTGCAGCCGAGACTCATCGACAGTTACATCAAGCCGGACGGCACGGAGGAGAAGGTGCCCGCCAAGGAACCCCGCACGGTGGTCTCCAAGGAGACCGCCCAGCAGGTCCGGGACATCCTGGAAAGTGCCGTCACGGAGGGGCAGATCAAGGACGCCGCCATTGATGGCTACCGGGTGGGTGCGAAGACGGGAACGTCGGAGGCGCCGCGCGAGGACGGGCTGCCGGGTTTCGACGGCTACACGGCATCCATGGTGGGCATGGCCCCCATGGATGATCCGCGCTTCATCGTCGAGGTGGTCCTGCAGAGGCCCAAGGGGAGCATCTACGGCATCACCAACGGACCGGTCTTCCGCTCGGTCATGAGCCAGGTGCTCAGGAGCTACGACGTCGCTCCGTCCACGGGCACCCCGGTGCGGCTGCCCCAGTTCGTCAAGTAAGCTTTTTGGGCGTCCGTATCGGCCAAAACACGATCCACCCATGCCGGACCGGGCGCCATTGGCTTCCGGGCCGCCAGTTCCACGAGCACCAACGGAGAACCATTTGTCAGAGCAGAACCAGGCCGCTTCCACCCCTGCCCCCAGCGACGGGCCGGCCGCGGGCAATACGGGGTTCCGCCCTGCCTACGTGGCAGCCGTGCCGCTTGAAACCATAGCGGAGGCGCTCGGCGTTGCCCTGCCCGCCGGCTCCGGGAATGCCGGCGTCACCGGCATCTCGCTGAACTCGCGCACCGTAGAGCCGGGGGATCTGTACATGGCGCTGCCCGGCGCCTCCCGGCACGGCGCGGACTTCGCCCGGCAGGCCATCGACGCCGGAGCCGTCGCATTGGTAACGGACGACGCCGGAGCACGCCAGCTCGCGATGTCCGGCGACCTTGCCGTCCCCGTCTTCGTCGTCGGGACGCCGCGGACGGCCGTGGGTCCGCTGGCCGCCCTGATCTACCGCAGCCAGCCCGCCGACGGCGTGTTCCCCAGGCTCCTAGGCGTCACAGGCACCAACGGGAAGACCACCACCACCTACTTCATCAACTCCCTGCTGCGGGCACTGGGCAAGACACCCGGGCTCATCGGCACCATCGAGATCCTGGCCGGCGCTGACCCGATTCCCAGCCTGCTGACCACCCCCGAATCCACGGATGTCCACGCGCTGCTGGCCCTCATGCGCGAACGCGGATTGGAGGCGGCCTCCATGGAGGTTTCCTCGCACGCGGTGTCCTTCCACCGCGTGGACGGCGTGGTCTTCGACGTCGTGGGCTTCACCAACCTGACCCAGGACCACCTGGACCTGCACGGCAGCATGGAGGAGTACTTCCGGACCAAGGCCGAGCTGTTCACGGCCGGCAGGGCCCGCCACGCCGTCGTCACAGTGGACGACGCCTGGGGCCGGCAGTTGGCCGCGGAGGCCGGGATTCCGGTCACCACGCTTGCCACGAACGGCCCGGAGGCCGGCGCAGACTGGGCTGTGGCCGCAGTGGCCGCCCGCGGCCTCGGCAGCGACTTCGAACTCAGGAGCAGGGAGGGGCACGTCCTCCGCCTTCACACCGGCCTGCCCGGCGACTTCAACGTGGCCAATGCCGCCCTTGCCGCCGTCATGGTGCTGGCCACGGGCGTCGATCCCGTAACCCTGCAGGCAGCCCTGGACAGGCACGACCCGTTCACCGTGGCCGTTCCCGGCCGCATGCAGCTGATCTCCAACTCCCCGGCCTCGGTTGTGGACTTTGCCCACAACCCGGACGCCTTGGCGCGTGCCCTGGAGGCCGTCCGTTCCCCGGAACCCGGCTCCAAGGTCATCGTTGTCTTCGGTGCCACGGGGCAGCGGGACCAGGGCAAACGCCCCACCATGGGTGCCATCGCGGCCCGGCTGGCCGACGTCGTGATCATCAGCGACGATGACCCCCACGACGAGGACGCCGCCGCCATCCGTGCCGACGTCCTGGCCGGTGCCTACGCCGCACGCGATGCTGAGAAACTGGGCTGCGAAATCCTCGAGGCCTTCCCGAGGGACGCCGCCATCCGCCAGGCCGTGGACGCGGCAACCGCCAAGGACACCATCCTGGTGGCGGGCCGTGGCCACGAAGTCTGGCAAGAAGTAAAGGGCGTCAACCTGGCCCTTGATGACCGTGTTGAACTCAGGGCTGCCTTGGCAGCCAAGGGATTCAGCGTTTCCACGGACCACCGGATAGAGTCCTGAACCGAGATGATTGCACTTACTGCGGCGGAAATCGCCGACATCACCCATGGCCGCCTGACGGGGGAGCCGAGCATTGCGCCGGTCTCCGTCGTCACCGATTCCCGGGAAGCAACGGCCGGTTCGCTGTACGTCGCCAAACCTGGCGAGCACGCCGACGGCCACGACTACATCGGCGCCGCCTTCAGCCGCGGTGCGGTGCTGACCTTGAGCGAACGCGAAGTGCTCGGCGAGGACGGACAGCCGTTCCCCGCCGTCGTCGTTGACGATGCCGTGGCAGCCATGGGCGCCCTGGCTGCCGAGTCGGTCCGCCGTATCCGCGCCATCCGCGCGGAGCGCGGAGAGGACTTCACCGTCATCGGGATCACCGGCTCGGCCGGCAAGACCACCACCAAGGACCTGCTCGCGGGCATCCTGTCCCGGGCCGGGGCCACCGTGGCACCGCGGGGTTCCTACAACGGTGAAGTCGGCGTGCCGCTGACCGTCTTCGGCGCCGGTGCCGACACCCGCTACCTCGTCATCGAAATGGGCGCCACCGGCGTGGGCCACATCAGCTACCTGGCGGACATGGTGCGCCCTGAAATCGGCGTGGTCCTCGGAGTGGGCACCGCCCATGCCGGTGAGTTCGGCGGTGTGGACAACATTGCCAAGGCCAAGGGCGAGCTCCTGGAGGCCCTGCCCGAGTCCGGTACGGCGATCATCAACCTTGACGATTCCCGCGTCGCCGCTATGCGGCCGCGCACCACGGCCAGGGTCCTGGGCTTCAGCGCGGACGCCCCCGCCGATGCCGAAGGCACTGTCCAGGCCCGCAACCTGACGGTCAACGCCGGCGGCCACCCCTGCTTTGACCTGGTGCTGCCCGACGGCGGTCCCGCCCTTCCGGTGGCGAGCCGGCTGATCGGCGCCCACCACGTCACCAACCTCCTCGCAGCGGCGGCCGCGGCATCCGCCGCCGGCATCCCGGCGTCGGACATTGCGGAGGCCCTCAGCGGGCAGGCAGCCGCCAGCCGCTGGCGGATGGAACGCACAGAACGGGCAGACGGCGTCACCATCATCAACGATGCCTACAACGCGAACCCGGAGTCGATGCGCGCGGCCCTGCGCACCCTGGCCGACCTTGGCCAGGGCAGGCGCACCTGGGCCGTCCTGGGAGCCATGCTGGAACTCGGCGAGGACTCCATCCGGGAGCACACCGCGGTGGGCACCCAGGTGGTGCGGCTGAACATTTCCCGGCTGGTGGTGGTGGGCCGGCCCGCCCGCTCCCTGTACATTTCCGCGATCCAGGAAGGTTCGTGGGGCGATGAGTGCAGTTTCACGGAGACCTTGGACGAGGCCTACGAACTCCTCCAGGCCGAGCTCCAGCCCGGAGACCTGGTCCTATTCAAATCGTCCAACGGGGTGGGGCTCCGGCATTTGGGTGACAGGATAGCATTACCCCCACAAGCCAAGGCGACTGGGGAACACGCGGCCGAAGCTGCCGCCACTGAAGGGAAAGAGCTGCTGTGATTGCACTTCTGGTCGGCGCAGGCGTCGCTCTCCTTGTGTCCCTGATCGGCACACCCCTTTTCATCCGGTTCCTCGTTGCGAAGAGCTACGGCCAGTTCATCCGTGATGACGGGCCCACCTCGCACCACACCAAGCGTGGAACCCCCACCATGGGCGGCGCCGTGGTGGTCCTCGCCGTGCTCATCAGCTACGGGCTGACGCACCTGATCATGTGGATGATGAATCCGCGTTCCCCGGGCCCTTCCGCCTCCGGCCTCCTGCTGCTTTTCCTGATGGTGGGCATGGGGTTCGTGGGCTTCCTCGATGACTTCATCAAGATCAGCAACAAACGCAGCCTGGGCCTGAACGCCAAGTGGAAACTGATCCTGCAGGCCGCCGTCGGCATTGTCTTTGCAGTGTTGGTCCTCCAGTTCCCGGACGCGGACGATATCACTCCGGCCTCCACGCAGATTTCCCTCGTCCGCGACATTCCATGGCTGGACCTCGCCTTCGGCGGCACCGTGCTGGGCGCCATCCTGTTCGTGGTCTGGTCGAACCTGATCATCACCGCAGCCACGAACGGCGTGAACCTGACCGACGGCCTGGACGGCCTGGCGGCCGGAGCGTCCATCATGGTCTTCGGCGCCTACACGATCATGGGGATCTGGCAGAACAACCAGGCCTGTGGTTCGCCGCGCGAAGCGGGAAGCGGCTGCTACACCGTCCGCGACCCCCTGGACCTGGCCTTGCTGGCAGCCATCCTCAGTGCCGCCCTGGTGGGCTTCCTGTGGTGGAACACATCCCCGGCCAAGATCTTCATGGGCGACACCGGGTCCTTGGCCATCGGCGGCGCCGTGGCGGCCTTCGCCATCCTGTCCCGCACCGAGCTCCTGCTCGGCATCATCGGTGGGCTCTTCGTGCTCATCACGCTGTCGGTCATCATCCAGGTGGGCTACTTCAAAATGACCGGCGGTAAACGGTTCTTCAAAATGGCGCCGCTGCAGCACCATTTCGAGCTCAAAGGCTGGGCCGAGATCACCGTGGTGGTCCGCTTCTGGATCCTCTGCGGGCTTTTTGTGGCCGCCGGCCTTGGTATTTTCTACGCTGAATGGGTGGTGCTGCTGTGAACGGAAATCCTGAATCCATGACGGCCAACGACAGGCTCGCCGGCCTCACCAGCTGGGACGCTGACTGGAGCGGGCTGCGCGTTGTGGTCACCGGCATCGGCGTCTCCGGCTTCGCCGCCGCCGACACCCTGATTGAACTCGGCGCCAAGGTGGTGGTGGTGGACGCCGCCACCACCGCCAAGGCCGCAGCACAGGCGGACACGCTGAAGATCGTCGGGGCCCTGGATGTCCTGCTCGGTCAGGACGCCGTGAACGCCCTTCCCCGGGTGGAGGGTGCGCTGCCCGAGCTCGTGGTGACATCACCGGGCTGGCGCCCGGACCAGGCCCTGCTGGCCGCCGCCAAACGCAAGCACATCCCGGTGTGGGGCGACGTCGAACTGGCCTGGCGCCTGCGGGAACGCAAGGGACGCAAGACGGCGGACTGGCTCGCCATCACCGGCACCAACGGCAAGACCACCACCGTGGGCATGACCGAATCCATGCTCCAGGCCGCGGGACTCAAGGCCATTGCCGTCGGCAACGTCGGCACGCCCATCCTTGACGCCCTCCGCGATCCCGTGGAATACGACGCGTTCGCCGTGGAACTCTCCAGCTTCCAGCTGCACTGGAGCCACTCGCTGTCCCCGGTGGCCAGTGTGTGCCTCAACGTTGCCGAGGACCACGTGGACTGGCACGGCTCCTACACGTCCTACCTGGCAGACAAAGCCAAGGTCTACGCGAACACGCAAAAGGCCGCCATTTTCAATGCCGAGCAGATCGAGACCGAGCGGATGGTGGAAGACGCCGACGTCGTGGAAGGCTGCCGTGCGATCGGTTTCACCACGCTGACCCCGGCGGTCAGCATGCTCGGCGTGGTCGAAGGGCTCTTGGTGGACCGCGCCTTCATCGCCGAACGCAAGGACTCGGCCGCGGAACTCGCCTCGATGGCGGACCTTGGCCCGGTGGCACCGCGCCATATGGTGGCCAACGCACTCGCGGCAGCCGCCCTGGTCCGCGCCTACGGCGTTGAACCGGCCGCCGTCCGGCAGGGACTGCTCAACTACCTGCCCGGCGACCACCGGATCCAGCCCATTGCCAAGCAAAACGGCGTGCTGTGGATCAACGACTCCAAGGCGACCAACCCGCACGCTGCCTCGGCCGCCCTGTCTGCCTTCCAGAACGTTGTGTGGATCGCAGGCGGACTGTCCAAGGGCGTCAACTATGACGAGCTGGTCAAGGAGCACGCCCCCAGGCTCAAGGCCGTGGTGCTGATCGGCACCGATACCGCGGACCTTGAAGCGTCCCTGCAGCGACACGCACCGGATGTCCCGGTGATCAGCCAGCCCAAGGGCGACACTGAAATGGTGCAGACCGCCGGAGCCGCCGCTTCGCCGATCTTCGGCGACACCGTGATGGCCCAGGCCGTTGCCTCGGCGGCGGAGGTGGCCGTTTCCGGCGACACGGTCCTCATGGCCCCCGCGGCTGCATCCATGGATCAGTTCTCTTCCTACGCTCACCGTGGCGACGCTTTCATCCAGGCAGTTCGCGAGCTCGTGGAAGGGCAGGCACAGACCACCGAGGAGTAGCACATGGTCAGCACGCCCACCCGTAATCGCGGCAAGGAACCCGCAGGAGGGCAGACCCGGCCCGTGGCGAAGGATGCCAAGCGGCCCTCCGGGCTCCGCGGACACCTCCGCGGCTTCTGGGACCGGGTTGAGGGCAAGAGCAAGGCCCCCAACAGCTCCACGTACTACCTGATCCTCGGCTGTGCGCTGGCCCTGACGGCCATCGGCATCATGATGGTGCTCTCCGCGTCCAGCGTCGAAGCCATTTCCGAGGGCAAGTCGCCGTACGCCGACGCCATGAAGCAGGCCGGCTTCGGGGCGATCGGGGTGGTGGGGATGTACGTCATCTCCCGCACCGACGTCAGCTGGATGAAAAGGTTGTCCTGGTGGGCCCTGGGCGCCGTGGTCGTTCTGCTTGTCCTCGTCCAGGTCATGGGCCGCAGCGTCAACGGCAACAAGAACTGGATCGACTTCGGCGGGGTTACGCTCCAACCCTCGGAGACCGCCAAGCTGGTCCTGTGCATCTGGATCGCGGCCGTGCTGGCGCGGAAGCAGAAACTGCTCCACCGCTGGTGGCACGTCATCATCCCCGTTATTCCGGGGGCCGGGCTGGTCATTGTTCTTGTCATGCTGGGCAACGACCTCGGCACGGTCATCGTTATCGCGGCCATCCTGGCGGCCGGGCTGTTCTTCGCCGGTGTTCCCGCACGGATGCTGTTGATCGCCGGCGTCATAGGCGCCATCGGCGCCACGGTTGCCACCGCCAGCAGCGCCAACCGCATCTGCCGCATCACGTCCTGGCTCGGCAACCCCTCACAAAGCTGCATTGAGCAGTTCGACTTCGCATTCCAGTCCACGAACGGCATGTACGGACTGGCGCAGGGCAGCTGGACCGGCCTCGGACTCGGCCAGAGCCGGCAGAAGTACAACTGGCTCCCCGAGGCCCACAACGACTTCATCTTCGCCATCATCGGCGAGGAACTGGGACTCGTGGGCACCACCGTGGTGCTGGTGCTCTTCGCCATCCTGGGCATCGCCATCTTCCGGGTGGTGGTCCGCCAGAAGGATCCCTTCCAGCGCACCCTGGCCGGCGGAATCATGGTCTGGCTCCTGGGTCAGGCATGCATGAACATGGCGGTGGTCACGCAGCTGCTCCCGGTTATCGGCGTGCCGTTGCCATTCATCTCCTATGGCGGTTCTGCGTTGGTGATGTCGCTATGCGGGGTGGGCGTAGTGTTGTCTTTGGCCCGGTCCCAGCTGGCTCCCAGCCACCGCCCCCGGCTGTTCCCGTGGCGTCCTTCGAAAACTGCACGAAAGCGTATTAGCACTTCATGAATCGCGAGTCCTTGCCCCAGCCAGCCGCAGCCCCCCAGCCAGGCTCCGAGCCCCAGCCCAGCACAGGGCCCCTGTCCGTGGTCCTTGCCGGCGGTGGAACGGCGGGCCACATCAGCCCGCTCCTTGCGATCGCCGACGCCGTGAAGGCATCCCGCCCGGAGGCGGCCATCCTCGCCGTGGGTACCCCGGGCGGCATGGAAACGCGCCTGGTGCCCGAGGCCGGCTACGAACTGGCGACGATCGACCGCGTGCCGTTCCCGCGGAAGCCGTCCCTCGATCTCCTGAAGCTCCCGGGCCGGCTGGCGGGCGCGGTCCGGCAGGCCGGCCGCATCCTGGACGAGGCCCACGCGGACGTGCTGGTGGGTGTCGGCGGTTATGTCTGCACCCCCATGTACCTGGCCGCGCGCCGCCGCAGGATCCCCATCGTCATCCACGAGGCCAACACGCGGCCGGGCCTGGCCAACCGCGTTGGCGCGCTCTTCAGCAAACACGTCGCAGTGGCCTTCGCCGGGACCCGCCTGCGGCACGCCCGCCATGTGGGCATGCCCATGCGCCGGGCCATCTCCGGCCTGGACCGCGCCGCTGCCGCGCCCGCGGCCAAGGCAGCGCTGGGGCTCGACGCCGGCCGGCCCGCCCTGATCGTCACCGGCGGCTCCTCCGGAGCCCTGAGCATCAACCGCACCATCGCCGGCGCCCTTGGTGCCCTGGCCGGTGCCGGCATCCAGACACTGCACATCACCGGCCGCGGGAAGGCCGTCGTGGACGCCGACGGCGGCCTGCTGGCCGCCGAGGGCTACCGGCAGGTGGAATATGTGGACGGCATGGAAAACGTGTACGCCGCCGCCGATGTCCTCCTGGCTCGCGCCGGAGCCGCAACGGTCAGCGAAGTGGCAGCCGTCGGCGTCCCCGCCGTTTTCGTCCCCCTGCCCATCGGCAACGGCGAGCAGGCCCTGAACGCCGCTGCCCTGGTAGAGGCCGGGGGAGCCCTCCTAGTGGACGATAAGGCATTGAGCGCCGCTTGGCTGGCGGCCGAGCTGATCCCCTTGCTCGGGGACAAGGAGCGGCTCGACGACATGGCCCGGAGGTCCGAGGCACTCGGCATCAGAAACGCCGATCAGCGCATGGCTGATCTTGTCCTGGAAGCGGTATCCGCATGACACCCCAGCTTGAACTCCCGTCCCTTGGCCGTGTCCACTTCATTGGGATCGGCGGCGTGGGCATGTCCGCCGTGGCCCGGATCATGGTGGCCCGCGGTGTTGCCGTGAGCGGTTCCGACGCCAAGGATCTCCCGGTCATGCGAGACCTCGCGGCCGCCGGCGCCAGGATCGCGGTCGGCTACGCAGCGGAGAACCTCGGCGATGCCCAGACCGTCGTGGCCGGATCCGCTATCCGGGCCGACAACCCGGAACTCGCGGCCGCCCGTGCCGCAGGCCTCCCGGTGCTGCACCGCTCCGAGGCCCTGGCCGCCACCATGGCGAACGACCGCGTGGTCACTGTCGCCGGAACGCACGGCAAGTCCACCACCACCTCGATGGTGGCCGTCCTCCTGAAGGAGGCCGGACTGGACCCGTCCTTCGCAATCGGCGCCAACGTGCCGGCCCTCGGCGTGAACGCTGCCCACGGGGCCTCGGACATCTTCGTGGCAGAGGCGGATGAATCCGACGGTTCCTTCCTGAATTACCGGCCGCTGATCGCGGTCGTCACGAACGTCGAGGCCGACCACCTGGACCACTACGGCACGGCCGAGGCCGTGTACGCCTCCTTTGATGCGTTCGCGGCGCTCCTGCCCGCCAGCGGAGCCCTGCTGGCCTGTGCCGACGACGCCGGCGCCCGTGCCCTGGCCGCGCGCACCACGGAGCGAGGGACCACGCGCGTGCTGACGTACGGCACCTCCGAGGACGCCGATATCCGGCTGTACGACGGCGGACCCGGCGACGTCTGGGTGTCCGACGGCGGCGAACGCCACCGTCTGGACCTCCAGGTCCCCGGTCGGCACAACGCCCTCAACGCGGCCGCTGCCTTCGCCGTTGCCGTCGAGCTCGGGGTGGATGCCGCAGCCGCTGCTGCCGCGCTGGGCCACTTCAGCGGCGCCTCGCGCCGGTTCGAGTTCAAGGGCGAGGGGGGCGGAATCCGTGTCTACGACGACTACGCCCACCACCCCACGGAAGTCCGGGCCGCGCTGTCGGCCGCCCGCTCTGTGGCCGGCGGGAACAAGGTCCATGTCCTGTTCCAGCCGCACCTTTTCTCCCGGACCCGTGAATTCGCGCGCGAATTTGCCGAGGCGCTCAACACGGCCGATACCGCGCTGGTCCTGGACATCTACCCGGCCCGGGAGGACCCGATCCCCGGCGTCACCAGCACGCTGATCACCGAGCACCTGACGTTCGGGGGCCTTGTGGCTGCAGGCGAGGACGCAGTGGCCGCAGTGCTGGCAGCGGCCGGCCAGGGCGACATCGTGCTGACCGTCGGCGCGGGGGACGTGACTTCCTACGGGCCGCGGATCGTCGAGGCCCTCGGTGGCTAGCCCCCGGAAACCTGGCCTCAGGCCCGGCGCGACGTCCCGGCCGGGCGTTTCGTCGGAATCCGGCGCCGTCATCAGCGCCGAGCGTGCCATCGAACCCGAGGCGCCGCAGTCCGGGAAGCCGCAGACCAAGAGTCCGCAGGCCAAGAGTCCACAGCCCGGCAGCAATGTCATCGAGTTCCCGGAGCCCAAGGGGCGTCGGAAACGCCGCATCCTCCTGTGGGTCGCCGCAGCCGTGGCAGCGTTTGTGGCCGCCGTGGTTGCCGGGGCCGTCTACTCTCCGGTCCTTGCGGTCCAGACCATCACCGTGGACGGAACCAAGCTGCTGGCTCCGGCCGCCGTGCAGAAGGCACTCGCCGCCGTCGAGGGCAAACCGCTCCCGCAGCTCAGCGAGCAGGAAGTCACGGAGCTCCTCAAACCGCTCGTTCAGGTCCGCTCGGCGACCATCGAGGCCAGGCCGCCGTCGGAACTGCTGGTGCATGTTGTCGAACGCGTGCCCGTGGCGTTGGCCAAGCAGGGGGAGTCGTACGTCATGGTCGATGTGGACGGCATCCACCTCGGGGTCACGAAGGATCCCGCCGAGGTGCCGCTTCCGCTGATCGATGCAGGCGCCGGCACCACCAACACCGAGCTGTTCAAGGTCATCACCGCCGTCCTGGACACCCTCCCTGCGGACGTGCTGGCAAAGCTCTCCGCGGCCTCGGCCAAGTCGGCGGACGCCGTGGAGCTGCGCCTGGACGACGGCAAGACGGTAGTGTGGGGCAATGCCGAGGACAAAGAGCTCAAAGCCAAGGCGCTGGAGGCTCTCCTGAAGATGCCGCCGAACCCCAAGGTTCCCATCAACGTCTACGACGTCAGCACACCGCGGCATCCATTCACCAAATAGAGGCAGCAGCAGGTAACAAGTGACCGGACAGGGCCTTATTTCGCCCCATTCAGGCGACACGCGGAAGCGGTCATTGAATGTGCGAACCATAGGAAATACGGTCACCAGTAGAGTTACTTGACATAACAACAACCTTCAACTAGAGGGTTAAGGTCCAGACTTCACGTTGGACTCGATCAGTTTCGCTAATAGGACACAAGCAAGGGGCACGAAACGTGGCAGCACCGCAGAACTACTTGGCCGTCATCAAGGTCGTCGGCATCGGCGGCGGTGGCGTGAACGCAGTCAACCGGATGATCGAAGTCGGCCTTCGCGGCGTCGAATTCATCGCGATCAACACCGACGCGCAGGCGCTGCTCATGAGTGATGCGGACGTCAAGCTCGACGTCGGACGCGAGCTCACCCGTGGCCTGGGCGCCGGCGCCAACCCGGAGGTCGGCAAGCAGGCTGCAGAGGACCACGCCGATGAGATCGAAGAAGTTCTGCGCGGCGCGGACATGGTCTTCGTCACCGCCGGCGAGGGTGGTGGCACCGGAACCGGTGGTGCCCCCGTCGTTGCGCGCATCGCCCGCTCCCTGGGTGCGCTGACCATCGGTGTTGTCACCCGTCCGTTCACCTTCGAAGGCCGCCGCCGTGCGGGCTCCGCGGAGGCCGGCATCGACGCCCTGCGCGACGAAGTCGACACGCTGATCGTCATCCCGAACGACCGGCTCCTGTCCATCAGCGACCGCAACGTCTCCGTCCTGGACGCTTTCCGCTCCGCTGACCAGGTGCTCCTCTCCGGCGTCCAGGGCATCACTGACCTCATCACCACACCGGGCCTGATCAACCTTGACTTCGCCGACGTCAAGTCGGTCATGCAGGGTGCAGGCTCCGCGCTCATGGGCATCGGCTCCGCCCGTGGCGAAGACCGCGCAGTGAAGGCCGCGGAACTGGCCATCGCGTCCCCGCTGCTCGAGGCTTCCATCGACGGTGCCCACGGTGTCCTGCTCTCCATCCAGGGCGGCTCCGACCTCGGACTGTTCGAAATCAACGAGGCCGCACGACTGGTCCAGGAAGTGGCCCACCCGGAGGCCAACATCATCTTCGGTGCCGTCATTGACGACGCCCTGGGTGACGAGGCCCGTGTCACCGTCATTGCCGCCGGCTTCGACGACGTCAAGGCCACCTCGCCGTCCATGGACCAGTCGCGTCCCGCGGTTGCGCCGGTTGAACGCGCGGTTGCTCCGGCATCCGCCCCGGCACACGCCGCCGCACCGCACCACGTCCCCGCCAGCATCGGCGCCTCGGGCCTGAGCAACTGGGGCCAGCAGCGCCCCTCCGCCCTGCCTGCGGACTCCGGCTTCGACGTCGACCTTCCCGCCGTGGTGGAGCCGGACCTGTCCGGCAGCCGCACCGACGACCTCGACGTCCCGGACTTCCTGAAGTAGGAAGTCCTCCGCAAAGTTCAGGAGACGCAGTTACCGGTGTTTTGGTGGCGGAATGAAGTGCGGCCGGGCGTATCGCTCGCCTTCACCGACGCGGGCGCCGGCAATCTGGCCCTGCACGTGGGAGATGACCCCGAAGAAGTGATGGCCCGCCGGGCCGCGCTGGAAACAGCAGCGGGGCTCGGCGGCCGGTATTTCCAGTACATGGACCAGGTCCACGGCAACACGGTGGAATTCATTGACGCCCTGGGTCCCGGCCCCACCGCCGACGCCATGGTCTCCGACGGCCAGCCCCTCGCCGTCATGGTGGCCGACTGCGTTCCCGTGGTGTTGCTGGGTGAAGGCCCCGCCCCGGACAAGCCCATCCTGGCCGTGGCCCACGCCGGCCGCCCCGGCGTAGCCTCGCGCGTGGTTCCGGCAACCGTGGCGGAGATGCGGCTCCGCGGAGCCACGGGCATCCGCGCCTGGATCGGCCCCTCCGTGTGCGGCGCCTGCTACGAGGTCCCCGCGGACATGCGAGCCGCAGTCGCCATGATTGAGCCGGCCACCTGGTCGGAGACGTCCTGGGGAACCCCCGGCCTCGATCTCCCCGCAGGCGTCCGGGCACAATTGGCGGCTGTTGACGTGGACCTTGCCTATTCCGGCGAATGCACACTGGAAAACGACTCACTTTTCTCCTACCGGCGCGATCCGCAGAGCGGTCGATTCGCAGGTTTGGTATGGACGCATGACTGATCACCCCCACCCCGCAGCCCAGGACGCCGCCGGCGACGCCCGTCCTGTCGACCAGCGCAGCGCAGTGCTCCGGGAACGGCTGGCGGCCGTGCGCCACCGCATCAGTGCGGCCACCTTGGCTGCGGGACGCATCGATGAGCCCCTCCTGGTCGTCGTCACCAAGTTCCATCCCGCAGCGGATGTCCGCCGTCTCGTGGCCCTTGGGGTTGCCGACGTCGGCGAGAACCGAGACCAGGAGGCGTCTGCCAAGGCGGCGGAGCTCAGCGGCCTGGATGTCCGCTGGCATTTCATCGGCCAGCTTCAGAGCAACAAGGCCAAATCCGTGGTCAAGTACGCGCATTCGGTGCAGTCCGTCGACCGCCTCCAGCTCGCCGATGCCCTCGCCAAGGCTGTGGCGCGCGAACAGGACGCAACAGGGCGGCCGGACCTGGACTGCTACATCCAGGTGAGCCTCGAAGACGACGGCGGTGAGCACCGCGGCGGGGCCGCTCCTGACGAGCTCGGATTGTTGGCGGAACGGATCGAATCGGCCGCGGGCCTTCACCTTGCCGGTGTCATGGCCGTAGCGCCCCTCGGTGCCCACCCCGAAGCGGCCTTCGAACGGCTCGCCCGGATATCGGCGGCCCTGCGCGCCAATCACCCGGCCGCCGTCGGGGTCTCCGCCGGCATGAGCCAGGACCTTGAAGCGGCGATCAAATTCGGGGCGACACACCTGAGGATCGGATCCGATATTCTCGGTTCAAGGCCGGCCGTGCGGTAGCGTCAAAGTATTGGAACGACGGGCCGGGATTCCAACAACGTCAAGTCATGGCGGCCCGCCTACTGCAGACACGATAGGAGTCCACCATGGCTGGCGCTTTGCGCAAGACAATGATCTATCTTGGGCTGGCCGACGGCGAGGACCACTACGAGTCTGAGCCCCACGCAGCGCACAAGGACGAGGACCACTCCGAGGACCGTGAGCGTGAAGAACGCCGTGCTCCTGCCCCCGTCCGGGAAGTTGTCCGTGAAGTACCCCATCTTGTCGCCGAAGAGGAATACCGCGCACCCGTGACACCCATCAAGCGTGCGGCAGCAAGCCGCGAAGACGTCTCTGGCCTGAGGCAGATTACCACCGTCCACCCCCGCTCCTACAACGATGCCAAGATCATCGGCGAGAGCTTCCGCGACGGCATCCCCGTCATCATGAACGTGACAGACATGGGGGAAGCGGACGCCAAGCGGCTCGTCGACTTCTCCGCCGGCCTGGTGTTCGGCCTGCACGGCAGCATCGAACGCGTGACGAACAAGGTCTTCCTGCTCTCGCCGTCGTACGTTGAGGTCATCGGGGACGACAAGAAGGCCAGCGAAACGCAGGCCAGCTTCTTCAACCAGAGCTGACAACAGAATTTCCAGATGCCAGGCGGGTCAACCGGCCTGGCATCTGTGTTGCAATAATAGGGACCGAGCAACAATCCAAAACAAGTGGGAGATCTGAGCTAACTCGTGGGCATTGTTTTCGGCCTTATCCATATAGCGCTGCTGCTGTTTTTCATCACTCTGATCATCAGGCTTGTCTTTGAGTGGGTCCAGATGTTCGCCCGGCAGTGGCGGCCGCGCGGCGCCGCGCTGGTCACCGCGCATGTTGTGTATTCGGTCACTGATCCGCCGATCAAGCGGTTGCGGCGGCTGGTGCCGCCCCTGCAGCTGGGTGGTGTCTCCCTCGACCTCGGCTTCCTGATCCTGTTCATAGTCGTCTACATCCTGATGGCCGTGACACTTGGCTTGACATAGATTTTCCCGCGAAGCGGGGCCCGGGGAACGGCAGCGTTCCCACTGGTCCAGGCCCGTGAATTCTCCAATCCAACACGATGGTGTTGAATTGGAGGAACCAGACGATATTTAGGTACCGTAGTTTTGAACGGCCGGAAGGCCTACTGACTAACTAGACCAATGAGGTGACCAGATGGCTTTGACGCCAGAAGACGTTGTCAACAAGCGCTTTCAGCCGACCAAGTTCCGCGAAGGCTACGACCAGGATGAGGTAGACGACTTCCTCGACGAGATCGTCGTCGAACTCCGTCGCCTGAACCAGGAAAACGACGAGCTCCGCAAGAAGCTGGGCGAGAGCGGTGCCGCCGTGCCCGCAGCCACTGCCGCAGCCCCCGTGGTCGAAAAGGTTCCTGCCCCCGTCAAGGTTGACAAGGAAGCCGAAGCAAAGGCCGAGGCCGAAGCCAAGGCTGCCGCCGCTGCCAAGGCAAAGGAAGCCGAGAAGGCTGCAGCCGCAGCCGCTCCGGCCCCCGCAGCCGCCGCGGGTGTCACCCCCTCTGCCGAATCCGCTGCAGGCCTGCTGGCCATGGCCCAGCAGATGCACGACAAGCACGTCGCAGACGGTGCCCAGCAGAAGGACAAGATCATCGCCGAGGCACAGATCGAGGCCTCCAGCCTGGTCAACGATGCCCAGGAGAAGTCCCGCAAGATCCTCGGCGCCCTGGAGCAGCAGCGCTCCGTCCTGGAACGCAAGGTGGAGCAGCTCCGCGGCTTCGAGCGTGACTACCGCTCGCGCCTCAAGGCCTACATCGAAGGCCAGCTGCGCGATCTTGACGCCCGTGGCTCCGTTGCCGCCCCCGAGGTCGGCGAAGCGACTGCTGACGTCTAAGCAAGTATTCTAAAGGCCGGTGGCTGAGGACTCCTCGGCCGCCGGCCTTTGCTGTTAACGCCTAGTCAGCAGCCCGCCACGGTTCCCGAATGAAAGCACTATGACCGACGAACACACGGACGGCACCACACTGCCGGCCCCCATAGTCCGCCACACCTGGCGCCCGGCCATGCTCTGGCTGTTTGCCGGTTTTGCCGTCTTTGCCTACGCCTTCGACCAGCTGACCAAGCTTTGGGTCACCAGCACCATGGTGGAGGGCGAGCGCATTCCCGTACTCCCGCCCCTGCTGCACTGGTACTTCATCCGCAACTCGGGAGCGGCCTTCTCCATCGGCGAGAACGTCACCTGGGTCTTCTCGATCATCATGGCGGGCGTGTCCGTGGCCATCCTCTTCCAGCTCCGCCGCCTTGGTTCGGCCTGGTGGGCCCTCTCCCTGGGTCTCCTGCTCGGCGGCGCCCTGGGCAACCTAACGGACCGCCTCTTCCGGGAACCGTCCTTCGCCATGGGACATGTGGTGGATTTCATCCAACTGCCCAACTTCGCGATCTTCAACATCGCCGATTCCGCCGTCGTTTCCGGTGTGGTGATCATCTGCCTGCTGACGCTGCGGGGGATCGGCCTGGACGGCTCGCGCCAGCAGCCGGCAGCCAAGGCCGGCAAGCCGGCGGCTGCCGCAAACACAGAGGAGGCCGCCGGTGAGTGAGTCCGTTGCAGTTCCCGAGGAACTCGGCGGGACACGGGCCGACGCCGGCCTGGCCAAGCTCCTGGACATTTCCCGCTCCGCCGCCGCACTGCTGATCTCGGAAGGCAACGTCACTTGCGCCGGCACCGCCCTTGGCAAGTCCGCCAAGCTGGTGGCCGGCACCATGCTGGACGTCACCATTCCCGAACGGCGGGACCCCCTTGAAGTCGTGGAGGAAGTTGTGGAAGGCCTGAAGATCCTGCTGGACGACGAGGATTTCGTTGTCATTGACAAGCCCGTAGGCGTGGCGGCCCACCCCTCGCCGGGTTGGGTGGGGCCCACCGTGGTGGGCGGCCTGGCCGGTGCCGGGTACCGGATCTCGACGTCGGGCGCCGCGGAGCGCGCAGGGATCGTGCACCGGCTCGACGTCGGCACCTCCGGTGTGATGGTGGTGGCCAAGACCGAGCACGCCTACACAATCCTCAAGCGTGCCTTCAAGGAACGCACGGTGGACAAGGTCTACCACGCCGTGGTCCAGGGCCTGCCCGAGCCGCTGGAAGGCACCATTGACGCCCCCATCGGCCGCCATCCCGGCCACGACTGGCGCTTCGCCGTGATCGAGGACGGGCGCCCTTCGGTCACGCACTACGAGGTCCTTGAGGCCTTCGGCAAGGCAACCCTGGTGGAGGTGCACCTGGAGACGGGCCGCACGCATCAGATCCGCGTGCACTTCTCGGCCCTGCGCCACCCCTGTGCCGGCGACCTCACCTATGGGGCGGACCCGCGCCTGGCCGCCAACCTGGGGCTGACCCGGCAGTGGCTGCACGCCCGCCAGCTTGGCTTCACCCACCCGCGCACCGGCGACTGGGTGGAAGTCACCAGCGACTACCCGGCAGACCTGCAGTACGCTCTGGACCTGCTAGCCAGCGGGGACGCCTGAGACGTCCGGTTCACCGCACACCGTTGACGCCGCCCGCGGCCGGGGTTAGCGTTTTGGCACCACCGGCACGCTGATTCATTGGCTCATCGACTCACCAGCTCACCAGCTCATCAGTGCATCAGGACACCAGCCGGCATGGCAGGAGGCATGAGGTGCGCGGAGTCCGGAGCGAAACGCTCAACAGGCCGCCCGCGGCCGTCGTCGCCGGGGCCGTGCTCTGGTTTGTGGGAGTCTCGCCGGCCCAGCGCGTGTACCTCACGCAGGACCCCGCCGCCCGCCTGGCGATCCTCGAAAAATCCGGCTGGCGCTGGGTTGCCGGGCAGCACCTGACGGCGGTGGGAACCGCCGTCGTTCCAGTGGCTTTCGCCGGGCTTGCCGCGGGGCTGCCCCACGGAAAGGCGCGGAAGCTTGCGGGCCTCGCAGCCGCTTCGCTGCTGGCCGGGGCACCCCTGTTCGTGTGGTGCCTGGCCGACAGGGCCAGTGATCTTGAGCGCTTCGCCTACCGCCGGGGTGCCTCATGGCCCTTCCTGACGTACTCCTGGCTCCACGTTGCCGGACTGGCGGCCCTGGCAGGGGCACTTGCGTGCCTGCCGGCCCCGCGCGGGGCCGTGGTCGCGGCGGCGGCCTCTGCGCCCGTTTTCGGCACCGTCCTGGCGGCCAACAAGGACATCCCGCCCTTCGTGTTCTACGCCGTCGAGGCCGGAGTTGCGGCATCGCTGCTCCGGCGGCAAGCCGGGCAGTAACCCGGCCGCGGTCCGGGCAGGCGAAAGCCGTTCCGGCCCCGCGACGGTAGACTGTCGTGGTGACTTCCAGCAATGCCTCGTTCGTCCACCTGCACACCCACACCGAGTATTCAATGCTCGACGGCGCGGCCCGGCTCGGTGAGCTGTTCGACGAAACCGAGCGCCTCGGGATGCCCGCCCTCGCCACCACGGACCACGGCTACCTCTTCGGCGCCTTCGACTTCTGGAAGAAGGCCACGGACAAGGGGATCAAGCCGATCATCGGCATCGAAGCCTACGTGACCCCCGGGACGGCCCGTGGCGACAAGAGCCGTGTGCGCTGGGGCGACGAAAGCCAACGCAAGGATGACGTCTCCGGCGGTGGCTCCTACACCCACATGACCCTGCTGAGCTACAACAACGCCGGCATGCGGAACCTCTTCAGGGCCTCGTCCATTGCCTCGCTGGACGCCGTATTCGGCAAATGGCCGCGCCTGGACCGGGAGCTGCTCAACACGCACTCCGAAGGCCTCATCGCGACCACGGGCTGCCCTTCGGGTGAAGTCCAGACCCGGCTCCGGCTGGGCCAGTACAAGGAGGCCGTGGCAGCCGCCGCCGAGTTCCGGGATATTTTCGGTGCCGAGAACTACTTCTGCGAACTCATGGACCATGGGCTGGACATCGAACGCCGCGTCACCGGCGATCTGCTGCGCCTGGCCAAGGAACTGAAGATCCCGCTGGTGGCCACCAACGACCTCCACTACACCCATGAGCACGACGCCAAGGCGCACGAGGCGCTGCTCGCCATCCAGTCCGGTTCCACCCTCCTGGAACCCACCTACGACAACGGCGGCTCCCGTTTCGCCTTCTCCGGCAGCGGCTACTACCTGAAGTCACCGCAGGAGATGCGCGAGCTGTTCCGGGACCACCCCGAAGCCTGCGACAACACCCTGCTCATCGCCGAGCGCTGTGAAGTCTCCTTCAACACCGGCGCCAACTACATGCCCCGCTTCCCCTGCCCGCCGGGGGAGGACGAAACCTCCTGGCTCGTCAAGGAAGTGGCCACCGGCCTGGAATACCGCTACCCCAACGGCATTCCGGACAAGGTCCGCAAACAGGCAGACTACGAACTCGACGTCATCACCTCGATGGGTTTCCCGGGCTACTTCCTGGTGGTGGCCGACTTCATCAACTGGGCCAAGAACAACGGCATCCGCGTGGGCCCGGGCCGCGGCTCCGGCGCCGGTTCCATGGTGGCCTACGCCATGCGCATCACCGACCTGGATCCGCTGGAGCACGGCCTCATCTTCGAGCGCTTCCTCAACCCGGACCGCGTCTCCATGCCCGACTTCGACGTCGACTTCGATGATCGCCGCCGCTCCGAAGTGATCGACTATGTCACCCGGAAATACGGCGACGAACGTGTTGCAATGATCGTCACGTACGGCACCATCAAGACCAAGCAGGCGCTCAAGGACTCCTCCCGCGTGCTGGGCTACCCGTTCAGCATGGGTGAAACCCTTACCAAGGCTCTGCCCCCCGCGGTGATGGCCAAGGACATTCCGCTGGCGGACATCCAGAACCCCGAGGCCAAGCGCTATTCCGAGGCCGGCGATTTCCGCCAGCTCATCGCCACGGACCCGGAAGCGGCCAAGGTCTTCGAGACCGCCCTAGGCATCGAGGGCCTGAAGCGGCAGTGGGGCGTGCACGCAGCCGGCGTCATCATGTCCTCGGACCCCATCATCGATGTCATTCCCGTCATGCGCCGCATCCAGGACGGGCAGGTCATCACCCAGTTCGACTACCCCACGAGTGAGGGCCTCGGCCTGATCAAGATGGACTTCCTGGGGCTGCGGAATCTCACGATCATTTCCGACGCCTTGGAAAACATCAAGATGAACCGCGGCACCGAGCTCGACCTGGAAGGCCTGGCGCTGGACGACGCCGCCTCCTACGAGCTGCTGGCCCGCGGCGACACCCTGGGCGTTTTCCAGCTCGACGGCGGTCCCATGCGGTCCCTCCTCAAGCTCATGAAGCCTGACAACTTCGAAGACATCTCCGCCGTGCTGGCCCTGTACCGGCCGGGCCCGATGGGTGCCAACGCACACACCGACTACGCCCTGCGCAAGAACAAGATCCAGGACGTCATTCCGATCCACCCGGAACTCGAGGAACCGCTCTCCGAGATCCTGGGCGGGACCTTCGGCCTGATCGTGTACCAGGAGCAGGTCATGGCCGTGGCGCAGAAGCTGGCCGGCTACTCCCTTGGCCAGGCAGACATCCTGCGCCGCGCCATGGGCAAGAAGAAGAAGTCCGAGCTGGACAAGCAGTTCGCCGGCTTCTCCCAGGGCATGCAGGACAACGGTTACTCCATGGCCGCTGTCAAGACGCTGTGGGACATCCTGCTTCCGTTCTCCGACTACGCCTTCAACAAGGCGCACTCGGCCGCATACGGCGTGATTTCCTACTGGACCGCGTACCTGAAGGCGCACTACGCCCCGGAGTACATGGCCGCCCTGCTCACTTCGGTGGGCGATGACAAGGACAAATCGGCCATCTACCTCAACGAGTGCCGGCGCATGGGCATCACCGTCCTGCCGCCGGACGTCAACGAGTCGGCCCTGAACTTCACCCCTGTGGGCGAAGATATCCGCTTCGGCATGGGGGCCATCCGCAACGTGGGCGTCAACGTGGTCGAAGCCATGGTGGCCGCCCGCGCCAGCGAGGGCGCCTACACCTCGTTCAAGGACTTCCTCATGAAGGTCCCGGCGGTGGTCTGCAACAAGCGCACCATCGAATCGCTCATCAAGGCCGGCGCGTTCGACTCCCTGGGCCATCACCGCCGCGCCCTGGCCATGATCCATGAAGAAGCGATCGACTCCGTCATCACGCTCAAGCGCAACGAGGCGATTGGCCAGTTCGACCTCTTCGCCGGCTTCGAGGACCAAGAGCCCGAGGCGTCCCTGACCACGGAGATCCCGGACCTTCCCGAGTGGGAGAAGAAGGACAAGCTGGCTTTCGAACGCGACATGCTGGGCCTCTACGTCTCCGACCACCCGCTGCAGGGCCTGGAAGGGCTGCTGAGCCAGCACTCGGACCAGTCCATCACCACGCTCATCGGCGAAGAAGGGCCCCACGACGGCGCGATCGTCACCATCGCGGGCATGATCACCTCGCTGAGCCGCAGGATCGCGAAGGCCAGCGGCAACGCCTATGCGCGCGCCGAAATCGAGGACCTGGGCGGCTCGATCGAAGTCATGTTCTTCGGCCAGGTCTACGGGCCCATCGCCTCGGTGCTGGCGGAGGACCTGATTGTCGTGGTCAAGGGACGCCTGCAAAGGCGCGACGACGGCGCCGTCACCCTGAACTGCATGGAGTTGTCCGTCCCCGACCTCAGCGAAGGCGTCAACGGGCCCCTGGTCATCACCCTTCCCACGCACAAGGCCACCGAGGCCGTAGTGACCGATCTCCGGGACGTGCTCCGCACGCACCGCGGCAACTCGGAAGTGCGCCTGCACCTGACGGGGGACACCAAGGTGGAGGTCATGGCGCTGCCGGTGCACCTGCGGGTCAACCCCACGCCCTCCTTGTTCGGCGACCTGAAGGTCCTGCTCGGCCCGGCCTGCCTGGACAACTAGGGCAGGGCCGGGCCAGCAGCCGGGCCGGGCCAGCAGCCGGGCCTGGCCCGACAGCCAGGGCCGGGCTAGATTTCGTAGTCGATCGGTGCCGGCTGGCTGTAGCCGCCGTCGTGGTACAGCAGGGGAGTGCCGTCGCCGCCGAGCTGTCCTTCGACCACCTCAACTACCACCACGGCGTTGTTCTCGAAGGACAGCCGCATCTGGATCTTGCCGATCAGCCAGCCCGTGACGTCCTTGAGGATCGGCACATCGTACGGCCCCGGCTCCCAGTGGTCGCCTTCGAAGCGGTCCCGAGTCCGGGCAAAGCGGTTGGCGAGTTCCTGGTTCTCCAGACCGAGCATGTGCACGCCGATGTACGTGGAGTTGGCCACGGCCGGCCAGGAGCTGGCGCTCCGCGCCATGTTGAAGGTGAAGCGCGGCGGATCGGCCGAGAGGGATGCCACCGAGGTGGCTGTGAAGCCGAAGGGCTTGCCGTTGAGATTGGCCGTAATGATGGCGACACCGGCGGCATGCCTCCTGAACATTTCCTTGAAGGTCCGTTCAAAGGCGGAGTTTTCCGGTGCCACGTTGCTCAATCTCCTGTATGACGACGCATTTCCACTTCTCTGCCCAGAGTATCCCCGGGCGGGCGCGGCCCCCTATTGTTGAGGGGCGGTAAAGGTTTGTTAATGTGAGGTGCATGACCCTGCCCGCATGGAACAGCCAGACCGATGCCGCACCCGACGGCGGCATCGCGCGCCAGGGCGGACGCCAGCTGAGCTGGCTGGCCCTCCCCGGCGCCTCCGGCGTGGTCCTGGGCCTCGCCTGGTGGCTGCTTGCCCCGGGCGGACTGAACCTGGTTTCCGGCAACCCGGAGCTGGCCGCGACGGCCAACCCGGAGTCGTGGCTGCCCCGCGACCTTGTCCTGGCGGGGCTGTTCCTCCTGGCCGGCTGCTCCACCGCCGTCCTCCTGGACGGCAAGAACCGGAAGCCCGACGCCCTGCGGCGCATCGTGCTCGCCATCGCCGGCGGGGCCCTGGGCGGCGTCATCGCCTGGCTGTCCGGACTGCTGGCGGCCCAATGGTGGGGGCCGGCCTTGGACCCCGCACTGGGCGCCGACGACGCGTTCTCCTTGCGGTCGTTCGCCGTGCTGTGCCTCTGGCCCGGATCCACTGCACTCGTCACGTTCCTGCTGAACCTGTGGTCCCTCATGACCGACAAGCCGGATCCCGGTGCCCCGGCCCGGCCGTAGCAATCCGCCGGTGAACCGCAGGCCCGGTGCGGGCACCGTAAAATGGGCCAGTGACCACTTCTTCGGATAACTCTGCCATCACCACCGCCCAGACACTGGACTTCCGCAGCCTGGACCTCCGCGGCCGCCGCCTGTCGCTGGCGGAACTGCGTGCCGCCGTCCCGCGGGCGCAGCATCAGACGATGGCCGACGCCGAGAGCAAGGTCCTGGACATCATCACGGCAGTGCGCTCCCGCGGCTTCGCGGCGCTGGGCGAACTGGCGCAGAGGTTCGACGGCGTGGAGCAGTCCCACCCGCGTGTTCCGGCCGCGGCGCTCGCCGGGGCGCTGGCGGAGCTTGACCCCGCTGTCCGTTCGGCCCTGGAAGAATCCATCAGCCGTGCCCGCCGCTTCGCCGAGGGGCAGCGCCCGGCAAATGTCGACGTCGAACTGGCGGACGGCGCCGTGGTGAGCCAGAACTGGATCCCGGTGGGCCGTGTGGGCCTGTACGTGCCCGGGGGCCTCGCGGTCTACCCGTCCTCCGTGATCATGAACGTGGTCCCTGCATTGGCCGCCGGCGTCGAGTCGATCGCCCTGGCCTCGCCGCCGCAAAAGGACTTCGGCGGCCTGCCCCACCCCACCATCCTTGCCGCCGCGGCGCTGCTGGGCATCGAGGAGGTCTACGCCATCGGAGGCGCCCAGGCCATTGCATCCTTCGCCTATGGTGTCCCCGGAACGGACGGTGAAGAGCCCATCGAGCCCGTGGACGTCGTCACCGGCCCGGGAAACATTTTCGTGGCCACCGCCAAGCGACTCGTCAAGGGCGTGGTGGGCATCGACTCCGAGGCCGGCACCACGGAGATCGCCATCCTGGCCGATGCCACGGCCCGCCCGGAACTCGTGGCTGCGGACCTCATCAGCCAGGCCGAACACGACCCCAAGGCGGCCTCGGTCCTCGTGACCGATTCCGCTGACCTTGCCGACGCCGTCGCCGTCGAACTTGCGCTGCAGGCCGCCACTACCAAGCACGGCGACCGCGTACGCGAGGCGCTGTCCGGACCGCAGTCCGGCGTGGTCCTGGTGGATGACCTCGAGCAGGGCATCGCCGTGTGCAACGCCTATGCGGCTGAGCACCTCGAGATCATGACGGCGGACGCGGCTGCCGTGGCCGCCCGGATCCGCAACGCCGGCGCCATTTTCGTGGGCGACTACAGCCCCGTCAGTCTGGGCGACTACTGTGCAGGCTCCAACCACGTCCTGCCGACCAGCGGCACGGCAGCGTTCTCCTCCGGCCTGAACGTCACCACGTTCCTGCGCGCGGTCCAGCTGATCAACTACAGCAGGGCAGCGCTTGAGCAGGTCAGCAGCCACATCGTAAGCCTGTCCCGTGCGGAGGACCTGCCCGGCCATGGTGACGCTGTCACCATCCGCTTCGCCAGCGAAGGCTGACCACTACATCTATGGGTGCCCAGCACTACATGTAGTAATGACAAGCTTGTCATTACCGCAGTTGCGGACGTAAACTGGTGCCGGAAGCAAAACTTCCGGCACCAGTTGCGTTCCCGCCCGCCGGGCGCGCCCAGGTCTGCCGGAGCCGATCAGGGAGGCCCGACGTGTATTGTCCGTTCTGCCGTAACCCTGACTCCCGCGTCGTGGACAGCCGCATGGCCGACGACGGATCCTCCATCCGCCGCCGCCGGCAGTGCCCGGAATGCGGCCGCCGCTTCACCACTGTGGAAACCACCAGCCTCTCGGTCGTCAAGCGCTCAGGCGTGGGCGAACCGTTCAGCCGGATCAAGGTCATCAACGGCGTGCGCAAGGCCTGCCAGGGGCGGCCTGTCACGGAAGACGACCTCGCGATGCTGGCCCAGGAAGTCGAAGAGGTCATCCGCTCCAACGGCGCCGCCGAAATCAAGGCCCACGACGTTGGCCTGGCCATCCTCGGCCCGCTCCGGAAGCTTGATGAAGTGGCCTACCTTCGCTTCGCCAGCGTCTACCAGGCCTTCGAGTCCCTGGAGGACTTCGAGTCCGCCATTTCGCTCCTGCGCCACGAGGCCCAAGCCCAGGCCCAGGTCAAGGACGGCGTCGGACGGGAAGTCCAGGCCCAAGGCTCCGGAAAGAGCCAGCTCTAGCTCCGGTGGCGGCTGCGAAGGGGAAGTCGCAGCCTCCACCGGCCCCAAACGCCACAGGGTTTACCTGCCGCCCGAAACCGGCAGCACCGCTCCGGTGATGTAACCGGCGTCCTCCGAAAGCAGCCACATGACCGCTGCGGCGATTTCCTCAGGTTCGGCTCCGCGGCCCATCGGGATACCCGGATTGAGCCGCTCCACCCGGTCGGGCATCCCCGCAGCCGCGTGCAGCCCGGTGTTCGTGCTCCCGGGTGCCACGGCGTTGACCCGGATTCCCTGCTTGGCCACTTCGGCCGCCAGCCCGGTGGTCAGGACGTCCACTGCGCCCTTGCTCGCCGCGTAGTGCACCCAGGTGCCCGGTGAGCCGGCCTTGGTCGCCGTGGAGGAAATGTTGACTATGGATCCGCCGGGGCCGCCCTGCTCGGTCGACAGGCGGCGGACGGCCTCCTGGCACATGAAGATCATGCCCGCCACATTGACGTCGATCACGCGCTGCACGGTATGGCTCGGTACCTCCACGAGGGTGCCGATGAGGTCGCCGGTCACGGCAGCATTGTTGATGACGGCGGTGACCGTCCCCAGTTCCGAGGCAGACTCAAACAGCCGCCCTACGTCCACGGGCTTGCTGACATCCGCGCGTATTGTGACGGCGGTGCCGCCCTCACGGGTGATGTTGCCTGCCACCGCTGTCGCGCCGTCGGCGTCGGCCGAATAGTTGACGACGACGGCGTAGCCGGCGCGGGCTGCGCTCCTGGCGATGGCCGCCCCGATGCCGCGGCTCGCCCCGGTGACAATCGCCACCGGGGCGGCCGGAACGGCCGGTACGGAATCGGGGCCGGGGCGGTTCAAACCGCTACTTGGCCAGTTTGTGGTGCAGGGCGACTTCGAGTGCGGCGCCCACGATGCCGGCGTCGTTCTTCAGCTCTGCAGTGACGATCTTGGTTCGCAGCTCCAGGTGCGGGAAGTATTCGTCCGAGCGCTTGGAGATTCCTCCGCCGATGATGAAGAGCTCCGGGGAGAAGAGGAACTCCACGTGCTGGAGGTACCGGTTCAGGAGTACGCCGTACTCGTCCCAGCTCAGCTCATCGCGTTCCCGGGCGACGGCGGAGGCCTTGGTTTCGGCGTCGTGCCCGTCCACCTCGAGGTGGCCGAGCTCGGCGTTGGGGACGAGCTGGCCGTTGAAGATGAACGCCGAGCCGATGCCGGTGCCGAGGGTGATGACCAGGACGGTACCGTCCACGCCTTCGCCGGCACCGTAGCGGGCCTCGGCCAGGCCGGCGGCATCGGCGTCGTTGATGACCTCAACGGGGCGGCCGAGACGCTTGCTGAGGACGGCGTCGATGTCGGTTTCCAGCCAGGACTTGTCCACGTTGGCGGCCGAGTGGACCACGCCATGCTGGATGATGCCGGGGAAGGTGACGCCGATCGGCGAACCTTCGGCAGGGGCCTCCGGGCGGCCTGAGAGCTCCTCCACGATCTGGGCAACAACGTCGGCAATGGCCTCGGGGGTGGCAGGCTGCGGCGTGGGGATGCGGAAGCGGTCTCCGAGCAGCTTGCCCTTCTTGAGGTCGACGATGCCGCCCTTGATGCCGGTTCCGCCGATGTCGATGCCGATCAGCGGGGCGTTCTTGTGGGTCTTCTCGTCCTTCTTGGTCAAGTCATTTCCGTTCATGGCAGGAGGGGTGGGCATGGCGCAGCCCCGGTGGCTGCAGGCGACCTTCCGGAGTGCTTAGGGGAGGGTCAGGATTTCGGCGCCGGTCTCGGTGACCAGCAGCGTGTGTTCGAACTGTGCCGTGCGCTTGTGGTCGCGGGTGACCACGGTCCAGTCGTCCGCCCACATGTCCCACTCGATGGTACCGAGCGTGAGCATGGGCTCAATGGTGAAGACCATGCCGGCTTCGATCACCGTGTTGTAGGCCGGGGCGGCGTCGTAGTGCGGGATGATGAGGCCGGTGTGGAAGGCCTCTCCCACTCCGTGGCCGGTGAAGTCCCGGACCACGCCGTAGCCGAAGCGCTTGGCGTAGGACTGGATGGCACGGCCGATCACATTGATTTCGCGGCCCGGGGCCACGGCCTTGATGGCGCGGTTGAGCGACTCCTGCGTACGCTCAACCAGCAGACGGGACTCTTCGTCCACGTCCCCCACCAGGAAGGTGTAGTTGGTGTCTCCGTGCACGCCGCCGATGAACGCCGTGATGTCGATGTTCAGGATGTCGCCGTCCTGGACAACCGTGGAGTCGGGGATGCCGTGGCAGATCACTTCATTGAGCGAGGAACACAGGGACTTGGGGAAGCCCCGATAGCCCAGGGTGGAGGGGTAGGCCTGGTGGTCCAGGAGGAACTCGTGGCCGATCTTGTCCAGCTGGTCCGTGGTGACGCCGGGCTGGATGTGCTTGCCGACTTCCACGATGGCCTGGGCCGCGATCCTGCTTGCGATGCGGATGCGCTCGATGGTGTCCGCGGATTTGATCTCGGAGCCCGTGAACTTCGCGGGAGCCTTCTTGCCCACGTATTCGGGGCGGGGGATCGACGCCGGTACGGGCAGCTCGGGGCTGACGGTTCCTTGTGTGAGCGTGCCGATGGGTGCAGTCGAAGCGAGAGAAGGCATAGATTGATCATATAAGGCACCCACGAGACGCAAGTAACAAAAGCCCGGCATTGGCCGGTGAGCCTGCCTACGTTACGCGGAGGCGTGGCCCACGCACCGAGGAGGAAACGTGACGGAGTTCTGGTACAACGTCAGGACCCATGAGATCGAAGAGGACGCCATGTCCGACTGGACGCAGCTGATCGGGCCGTACAAGACGCGCGAGGAAGCCGAGCACGCCCTGGAAAAGGTCAAGGCGCGCAACGACGCGTGGGACAAGCAGGACGACCAAGACTGACGCGCGAGGGGCCCCTGGCGAGCTTGCGAGCTTGGGGAGCGCGTAAGTCGCTGACGCGCGAGGGGCCCTGGCGGGCTTGCGGGCCTGGGGGAGAGCGTCCGTCGCTAGAACGTGTGCTCCGGGCCGGGGAACTGGCCCGAGCGGACGTCCTCCGCGTAGGCCGTGGCGGCTTCGCTGAGGATGCCGCGCAGGTCCGCGTACTGCTTCACGAACTTAGCCATCTTGCCGCCACGAAGGCCGGCCATGTCCTGCCACACCAGGACCTGCCCGGTGGTGACGTTGCCGGCGCCGATGCCCACCGTCGGAATGCGCAGCGCCGCATCAACGGCTGCGGCGGTTTCGGCGGGCACCATTTCCATCAGCACGCAGAACGCGCCGGCGTCCTGGAGCGCCACGGCGTCGTCAACCAGCCGCTGGGCGTCGTCGCCGCGGCCCTGGACCCGGTAGCCGCCGAGCGAGTGTTCGCTTTGCGGGGTGAAGCCGATGTGGGCCATGACGGGGATGCCGGCCTGGACCATGGCGCGTACGGTGCTGGCGTAGAACGCCCCGCCTTCGATCTTGACGGCGTGGGCCAGGCCCTCCTTGAGGAAGCGGACGCCGGTGGCCACGGCCTGTTCGGCGGAGACCTCGTAGCTGCCGAACGGCAGGTCCGCGACCACCAGGGCGCGGTGCGCGGAGCGCGCGACTGCCCGGCACAGGGGGAGGAGTTCGTCAACGGTGACGGGGAGGCTGGTTTCGTTGCCGAAGACATTGTTCGACGCCGAGTCGCCCACCAACAGGACCTCGATGCCGGCCTGGTCGAAGATCTCGGCCGTGTACTGCTCGTAGGCCGTGAGCATGGCGAAATGTCCGCCGTCGTTCTTGGCCTGCTGCAGGTGGTGCGTCCGGATCCGGGCAAGGGGTTTCCTCGCTGCGCCGCCTTGCGCTGCGCCGGCGGCTGCCGGGCCGGTGCCGTAGGGTGCGGGCGACTCTGCGGGCGTGCTGGATTCGGGATGGTTGCTTGAGGCCATGGGATAGAGCCTAAGCGGTGCCGGCGGCCCGGGCCACCGGAGTGTGGCGAAGCTCCCGTTTGTAAACGCTGTGTTACGCGGCCGCTTCGGCGCCGCCATTCGGAGCCAATGCTTAGTAGAGTAAAAGCTGAGCTGCCGCGCGCCTCCTCATCCTGGAGCCGCGGCGTGGACGTTGAACCGGAGAAGAGGCCCCATGGACCGCCAGCAAGAGTTCGTTTTGCGGACGATCGAAGAGCGTGACGTGCGCTTCGTACGCTTGTGGTTTACCGACGTCGTGGGTTCGCTTAAATCCGTGGCACTGGCGCCGGCGGAAGTCGAGGGCGCCTTTGAGGAGGGCCTGGGCTTCGACGGTTCGGCCATTGAAGGTCTGGCCCGCGTGTTCGAGTCCGACATGCTGGCCCAGCCGGACCCCTCCACTTTCCAGATCCTGCCGTGGCGCGGCGAGACCGAGCAGACCTCCAGGATGTTCTGCGACGTCCTGACTCCGGACGGCGAGCCCTCGGCTGCCGATCCCCGCAACGTCCTCAAGCGCACGCTCGCGAAGGCCGCCGACATGGGCTTCACGTGCTACACGCACCCGGAGATTGAGTTCTACCTCCTGAAGTCCAAGGAGCTCGACGCCAGCGGCTACCCCGTTCCGGTGGATGAGGGCGGTTACTTCGACCACGTCCCCGGCGGCGTGGCCCAGGACTTCCGCCGCACCGCGGTGACGATGCTGGAGTCGGTGGGCATCTCGGTCGAGTTCAGCCACCACGAGGGCGGTCCCGGCCAGAACGAAATCGATCTGCGCTACGCGGATGCCCTGCAGACCGCGGACAACATCATGACGTTCCGCACCGTCATCAAGGAAGTGGCCCTTCAGCAGGGCACCTACGCCACCTTCATGCCGAAGCCGTTCACGGACCACCCGGGCTCGGGCATGCACACGCACTTCTCCCTGTTCGAAGGCGACACCAACGCCTTCTTCGAGGCCGGCGCCGAGTTCCAGCTCTCCACAACGGCGCGGCAGTTCATTGCCGGCATCCTCAAGCACGCCCCCGAATTCACGGCAGTCACCAACCAGTTCGTGAACTCGTACAAGCGTCTTTGGGGCGGCGGAGAAGCGCCGAGCTACCTGAGCTGGGGCCACAACAACCGCTCCGCGCTGGTCCGTGTGCCCCTGTACAAGCCGGGCAAGGGCCAGTCCGCCCGGATCGAATACCGCGGCATCGATTCCGCCACGAACCCCTACCTCGCCTACGCCGTGCTCTTGGGCGCCGGACTCAAGGGCATCGAGGAAGGCTACGAGCTTCCCCCGGCAGCAGAGGACGACGTCTGGTCGCTGACCTCGGCGGAACGCCGGGCCATGGGCCACGCCCCGCTGCCGGCCAGCCTGCACGATGCCATCCGGGCCATGGAGGAATCCGAGCTCGTGGCACAGATCCTCGGCGAGCAGGTCTTCGAGCACTTCCTGCGCAACAAGCGGGCCGAATGGCAGGACTACCGGCTCCAGGTGACCCCGTACGAGCTCAAGCGCAACCTCGGCATTCTCTAGGCGCGCCGCATGAGCCTTGCACGTCGGCTCATCTCGGCCGGTTTCAGTGATCTTGAGAAGGGCGAGAGGTTCCTTGGCGCGCCCGAACTGGACGGGATCGACCAGGACACCCTGTTCGCCGGCCTCTCGATCGCCGCGAACCCGGACACAGCCCTGCAGTCCCTGGTCCGGCTGATCGAGAAGCACCCGGCCCTGAAGGAACTGGCCGCGGCCGATCCGGATACCAGTGAGCCGCTCTACCGCCTGCTGGGAGCGTCCGAGGCCCTCGGTGAGTTCCTGATCCGGCGCCCGGAGCATCTGGACGTGTTCAACGTCCGGGTCAGCCCGGAACCGGTGCCGACTGACGCCGAGGAACTGCGTTCCAGGTTCCTGCGCAGCGTCCGGGCCGAACCGGGTTCGCCCCGTCCGGTGGCCGGGTTGACGGGTGTGCCCGCCTACGCGGCCCTGCGCACCGCCTACCGCCGCGGCCTGGCCGAGCTGGCCATCAAGGACCTGTGCGCTGCCTCGCCGCAGGACTACATGCCCTTCGTCGGGGCCGAACTGGCCGACCTCGCCGGCGCCGCGATCGAGGGCGCCCTGGCGGTGTCCCGCGCCGAGGCCGTGGGCCAGTTCGACGCCGCCGAGATCGCCGCCGTCGGGCTTGCCGTCATCGGGATGGGCAAGTGCGGTGCCCGTGAACTGAACTACATTTCCGACGTCGACGTCATCTACGTCATCGAGGCGGCCGGTCTGGAGGACGCCCGTGCGGCCACGATCGGGACGGCCCTGGCGGCCGGCATCTCCCGGGTGATTTCCTCCCCGGCGCCGGAACCCGGGCTGTGGGAAGTGGACGCCAATCTGCGGCCGGAGGGAAAGTCCGGGCCGCTGGTCCGCACACTCGCCTCGCACCTGAGCTACTACGCGCGCTGGGCTGAAAGCTGGGAGTTCCAGGCGCTGCTTAAGGCCCGGACGATCGCCGGCGACAAGGAATTGGGCGCCCGCTATGAGGACGCCGTCCAGCCGCTCGTTTGGGCGTCCGCCGGCCGCGAGGGCTTCGTGGAGTCCGTGCAGGCCATGCGCCGCCGCGTCACCGACAACATCCCCGCCGCCGAGGAACAGCGCCAGATCAAGCTGGGGCGCGGCGGACTGCGGGACGTCGAATTCACGGTGCAGCTGCTCCAGCTGGTGCACGGCAAGTCGGACGAGTCCCTTCGCCGCCGGGACACCACCTCCGCTATCGCCGCATTGTCCGCCGGGGGCTACATCGGCCGGGCGGACGCCGCTGCGTTCGACAACGCGTACCGCTACTTGCGGCTCCTCGAACACCGCATCCAGCTCTTCCAGATGCGCCGCACGCATCTCATGCCCGCCAGTGCCGAGGCGCAGCGGTTCCTGGCAAAGGCGGTCCTGGGGCCGTTCAGTATGGAGCGCCCGCACCCGGACCAGCTGATCGGGACCTGGCAGAAGACCAAGCGTTCCGTGCGGGAACTGCACGACCGGATCTTCTACCGCCCGCTCCTGAACACTGCCGCGGCGCTGAGCAGCGAAGATGCCCGGCTGACACCCGAGGCCGCCCAAGGCCGGCTCGCGGCACTTGGCTACCTGGATCCGTCCGGTGCGCTGCGGCACATCGAGGCCCTCACCGCCGGCGTCAGCCGACGGGCAGCCCTCCAGCGGCAGCTGCTTCCTGTGCTGCTCAGTTGGCTCGCCGAGGGAGTGGATCCCGACGCCGGCCTGCTGGGATTCCGCCGTGTCAGCGAGGCCCTGGGAACCACTCATTGGTACCTGGGCATGCTCCGGGATTCCCAGGCAGCCGCAGAACGGCTCTGCCACGTCCTGGCGAACTCACGGCTGATAGCGGACCTGCTGGAGGTTTCGCCCGAATCGGTGGCTTGGCTGGGCAACGACAAGGAGCTGGCACCCATCAGCTTCGAGGCGCAGTGGCAGGAAATCCAGTCCAAGATGTCCCGGCACGCCGAGCCGGAGAAGAGCATGCGCCTGATCCGGCTCATCCGGCGCCGCGAGACCCTGCGCATCGCCATCGCCGACAGTTCGGGGCTCCTCGACCAGGAGCAGGTGGGCCTCGCCCTGGCCGACACGGACCGTGCCGCCGTCCTGGGTGCCCTCCACGTGGCCGAGAACATCGTCTCGGCGTCTGCGCCGCTCAAGACCGAGGTCCTGGTGGTGGCCATGGGCCGGCAGGGCGGCCGCGAGATCGGCTACGGTTCCGATGCCGATGTCATGTACGTCCACCGGGCCCTGCCCGGGTTCCGTGAAGAGGAGGCCCAGGAGCAGGCGACGGCGATCGTGGGGCTCATCTCCAGCCTGCTGACCCAGCCCCTCAAGCCGGCCATCATGGCCGAGCGCGTGCTGGTGGTGGATGCCGACCTCCGCCCCGAGGGCAAGAACGGCGCCATGGTGCGTTCGCTGGACTCCTATGCGGAGTATTACCGGCGATGGTCCTTGATCTGGGAAGCCCAGGCGCTGCTGCGGGCCCGGCCGATGGCCGGCTCCGACCAGTTGGCCGCCGATTTCCTGGCCCTGATCAATCCCATCCGGTACCCGGGGACGCTTGCGGAGACGGATGTCCGGGAAATCCGCCGGGTCAAGGCCCGCGTGGAATCCGAACGGCTGCCCCGCGGCGCCGACCCTGCACGGCACGTCAAGCTGGGACGCGGCGGGCTCAGCGACGTCGAGTGGCTCGTTCAGCTCCTGCAGCTGCAGCATGCCGGCAAGCATCCGGAGCTGCGGAGCAGTTCGACGCTCGAGGCGCTGGCCGCAGCGGAGACACTGGGCCTTTTGGGCAAGGGGGACGCAGGACTGCTGCGGAAGGCATGGCAGCTGGCCAGCCGGATCCGTTCAGCCAACGTCATCGTGACCGGGCGGGCTTCCGATGTGCTGCCCTCGTCGCGTCGCGACCTGGAAGCCGTGGCGCGCTGGTGCGGCTATGCACCCGGCGTGGCGGCCGAGTTCGAGGAAGACTACCTGCGCCTGAGCCGACGCGCCCGGGGTGTGTTCGAGAAGCAGTTCTACGGCATCTGATCCTGCCGGCGCCTCCTTCGCTAGGCTCAGGGGATGCTTGACACCGTGTGGCTGATCCCGCTGAAAATGCTCGACGACGATGCCCGCGCCATCCAGCTCGGTGCGGTCGCCGGGATGGAACTGGCCGCGGGGCAGAGCGACTTTGTCGGCGACCCCTTCCGGATGATGCTCCTGGGCCTCGAGGAGGAGGCCCGGCTGCCGTATGTCATCGAGGCCGGCGGATCTGCCGTGGGCGTCCTGACCCTGCAGCCCGGGGCGGCACGGCTTGCCGGGTGGCCGGACGACGATTCGGCCTGGCTGCTGAGGGGCTTCCTGATCGACAAGAGGGCGCAGGGGAGAGGACTCGGGACGCTGGCCGCGGCTGCCGCCGTGGAGGAAGCCCGGAAACTGACGCGGAGGCTGGGCGGCGGCCAGGCCGGCGTCGTGCTCTCCGTCAATGAACGGAACCCGGCCGGCCAGGCTGCTTACGTGAAAGCCGGGTTCAGCGACCACGGGCAATACCTTGGCGGGGACTCCGGACCGCAGAGGATCATGTACAAGGCATTCGGGGCGTGACTGGCCTATTGGCAGGACGGTCCGAGGGATAGAATTGCGGCATCAACGGACCCCTCGATTGCCGGTGTTTATCCCGGGGGCGGCGTGGCGTTCCAGGCTTGGTCTGCGGTGCATGACGGTGAGGAGTGTGAGCAGAAGATGCACCCGTATGTAGCATCCATCGTGTGGGCCGTGTTCATCACGTGCGGCCTGTTCGTCGCGTCGGTGAACCTCATACGCTCGTGGAAGACGTGGGCCAAGCACCGCTAGGCGTGGCCTCCACAAGCACAGAAGGCATAGATGCAGAGAAGGGGCCACAGGCGTGATGCCTGTGGCCCCTTCTCGTGTGGAGGAATCCAGATTCCTGCGGACTCCCTGCGGACTAAACTCCGTTAGCCGCGTGTCCTGACTAGCAGCTGTAGTAGAGCTCGAACTCGTACGGGTTCGGGCGCAGCGCGAGCGGCTTGATTTCGTTCTCGTACTTGTATTCGATCCAGGTGTCGATCAAGTCCTGGGTGAAGACGCCGCCGGCCTGCAGGAACTCGTTGTCCTCGCGCAGTGCTTCGAGGGCTTCCTCGAGGGAACCCGGAGCCTTGGGGATGTCCTTGGCTTCCTCGGCGGGGAGCTCGTAAAGGTCCTTGTCGATCGGAGCCGGGGGTTCGATGCGGTTGCGGATGCCGTCAATGCCGGCCATCAGCTGGGCAGCGAATGCCAGGTACGGGTTCGAGGAGGGGTCCGGCGCGCGGAACTCGATGCGCTTGGCCTTCGGGTTGGAGCCCGTGATCGGGATGCGGATACCGGCGGAGCGGTTGCCCTGCGAGTAGACCATGTTGACCGGAGCTTCGAAGCCCTTGACCAGGCGGCGGTAGGAGTTGACCGTCGGGTTGGTGAAGGCCAGAACAGCCGAGGAGTGCTTCAGCAGGCCGCCGATGTACCAGCGCGCCATGTCCGAGAGGCCGGCGTAGCCCTTCTCGTCGTAGAACAGCGGCTCGCCGTTGCTCCACAGCGACTGGTGGCAGTGCATGCCCGAGCCGTTGTCACCGAAGACCGGCTTCGGCATGAACGTGACGGACTTGCCCCACGCGTCAGCGGTGTTCTTGATGACGTACTTGAACTTCTGCAGGTCATCGGCTGCCGAGGTCAGCGTGGTGAACTTGTAGTTGATCTCTGCCTGGCCGGCGGAACCAACTTCGTGGTGCGAACGCTCAACTTCGAGGCCGGCCTTGTCCAGCTCAACGCACATGGCGTCGCGCAGGTCAGCCTGCTTGTCGGTCGGGGCAACCGGGAAGTAACCGCCCTTGACCGGGGTCTTGTAACCGAGGTTGCCGCCCTCTTCCTTGCGGCCCGTGTTCCAGTGCGCTTCTTCGGAGTCGATCTTGTAGAAGCTGCCCTGCGGGGAGGACTGGTACTGGATGTTGTCGAAGACGAAGAACTCGGCCTCGGGAGCGAAGAACGCGGTGTCTGCAATGCCGGTGGAGGCGAGGTAGGCTTCAGCCTTCTCAGCCACGCCACGCGGGTCGCGGTGGTACGGGTCGCCGGTGCGCGGGTTCACGATGGAGAAGTTCAGTGCCAGCGTCTTCTCGATGCGGAACGTGTCCACGAAGGCCGAGGTGACGTCCGGGATGAGCTGCATGTCGGACTCGGCGATGCCCTGGAAGCCGCGGATGGAGGAGCCATCGAACAGCTGACCGTGGACGAAGAAGTCGAGGTCTACGCTCTTGGCCGGCACATTGAAGTGCTGCTGGACGCCCGGCAGGTCGGTGAAGCGGATATCGACGAACTTGATGTCTTCGTCTTTGATGAACTGGAGGACTTCGTCCGCGGTCTTGAACATCTATGCTCCTTACGCATATCAAGTAACAGGCCAGGAGGCCGTCTGGTCCAGCGCAATGCGATAGGGAGGAGACACAAAAATCTCCCCCTTGCCGCGGTGGCTAGCAACTTACACAACCTTAGGGACATGGGATTTCCCCAGGGTATCCGTATTGTTTCGGGCAGGTTACAGAATCATCTGTTGTGTAAACGCTAGTCGGAATCCAGGTTCCGTGGCGATTGCCGTCCAACGGGTGAACAGTGCAGGCAGCGCAAGGCGGCGGCCGCACCATAAGAAGCCCCCGCCGTCGGGCACCGAAAGCCACAGCCGTTAGTCTTGAAGGGTGGTAGATCGTAAAGACATCGGCTCATGGCTTACCGGCCCGGACACGTCCGGCATCTCCAAGTACCCGGGCGAGAGGCTTGGCCTTCCCGAGTCCGGGCCCGGTTCGATGGCGCGGGCAGGGCGGCGCATCCTGGCGATCGCCATCGACTGGACCATTGCCCTGGTCATCAGCAACTTCGCCTTCGGTGGCAACCAGTGGGCCACCTTGGCAGTGTTTGCCGCCGAGCAGATCCTCCTGATCGGCACCCTTGGCTACAGCATCGGGCACCGGATGGCCGGAATCCACGTGGTCCGGCTGGGCGGCGGCCCCGCAGGCCCGCTCGCGGCCCTGGTGCGCGCCGTGCTCCTGTGCCTGGTGATCCCCGCCGTCATCTTCGATCCGGACCAGCGCGGCATCCATGACAAGGCCATGAACACCATCCTTATCCGGATGTAACTTTCCCGCCGTTCCCGGCTCGGCGCAGCACAAGCACAGACCCAGCAGACACAAAAGCGCCCCGCTCCCTGGAGATCCAGGAGGCGGGGCGCTTTGCGTGGAACGGAAATCAGCGTCCGCGGGCGGCCTTGCGGTCCGGGCGGGCCTTGTAGGGGTCGATGCCCTTGGGGATCGGAAGACGGTTGCCCAGCGAGTTGATGCGCTTGCTGACGGCGTTGACCTCGATCTTGGTGAGTTCCTTCTTGAGCTTGCCCATGTTCTTGGCAATCTGGTTGAGGGGCACCTGGCCTTCGCCGCGGCCGCTTTCGATGACGTGGATGGTGACGTTCGGGAGGATGCGTGCCAGGCGCTTCCGCTCGGCGTCGACCAGGGGCTTGACGCGGTGCGTTGGGCCCTCGGCGACAAGAACGACGCCGGGGCGGCCGATCGCCATGAACACGGCATCCTGCGTGCGCGGGTTGACGGCAACCGGCTGGTCCTGCGTGATCCAGCCACGGCGCAGCGTGCCCAGAGCGGCGCCTGAGGCGCCCGGCTGGTTCTCGATCTGCGCGAAAGCAGCGCGCTCGGCCCGGCGCGAGAGGATGAAGACGGCGGCGAGCAGACCCAGCGGAATGCCGATGATCAGGCCGGTGACCCAGTTTTCCAGGAGGAAACCGACCAGGAAGCTGACGGCAACGATCGCAAGGAAAGCGAGGAGCATCAGCCAGACGACCTGGGGGTCGTTGCGGCGGGTCATCTTGAAGACCTCGCCGATCTGCTTCAGCTGGCTCGGCTTCTTGGCCTTCGCTTCCTTGGGCTTGCGGTTGAACAGCCCACGCTTGGGAGCGTCGGCCGACGGGGTCGGGTTGCTGGAATCAGGGGAGTTCGCCATAGTGCCTTAATTCTACGTGATGTACGTCTAAGGACCGGACTCCGGTTGTGCCCGATGTCCGGTCCTTATGACTTGAAGATGCTGTTCCTAGCCGGCGTGGGCGGCGAGGATGGTGCGGGCTTCCTGGCGGGTGGTGCCGGAGTCCTGGATGCCTTCGGCGATGTGGGCCAGGTGGGCGGGGATCTGCCGGCCCTTCTTGCGCATCGCGGTGGCCCAGAGCCGGCCGGCGCGGTAGGAGGAGCGGACCAGGGGCCCGGACATGACGCCCAGGAAGCCGAGCTCCTCGGCCTCGGTGGCGAGGTCCACGAATTCCTGGGGCTTGACCCAGCGGTCCACGGGCAGGTGCCGTTCGGAGGGGCGCAGGTACTGGGTGATGGTGATCAGGTCGCAGCCGGCGGCGTGCAGGTCCGCGAGGGCCTCGGAGATCTCCTGGCGGGTTTCGCCCATGCCCAGGATGAGGTTGGACTTGGTGACCATGCCCAGGTCCCGGCCCTGGGTGATGACGTCCAGGGAGCGTTCGTAGCGGAACGCGGGCCGGATGCGCTTGAAGATGCGGGGCACGGTCTCGACGTTGTGCGCGAACACCTCCGGGGCGGAGTCGCAGATCGCGGCGATGTGCTCGGGTTTGCCGGAGAAGTCCGGGATGAGCAGTTCGACGCCGGTGCCGGGGTTCAGTTCGTGGATCTTGCGGACGGTCTCGGCGTAGAGCCAGACGCCCTCGTCCGCGAGGTCGTCGCGGGCCACGCCGGTGACGGTGGCGTAGCGCAGGTTCATGGCCTGCACGGAGCGGGCCACCTTGGTGGGTTCGAAGCGGTCCACGGGGGAGGGCTTGCCAGTGTCGATCTGGCAGAAGTCGCAGCGCCGGGTGCATTCGGAGCCGCCGATCAGGAAGGTTGCTTCCTTGTCTTCCCAGCATTCGAAGATGTTGGGGCAGCCGGCTTCCTCGCAGACGGTGTGCAGGCCTTCCTTCTTGACGAGGTTCTTCAGGCCCACGAACTCCGGGCCCATCTGGACCTTGGCCTTGATCCACTCGGGCTTGCGTTCGACCGGGACGGCGGCATTGCGCTGTTCAACGCGCAGCAGCTTGCGGCCTTCAGGTGCCAGGGTCACTGGATAGCTCCTTCGGGGCTGAAAACGAGTGCTTCTTCGTGCTTGCGGAACTCTTCCACGAAGCGCTCGGCGATGTCGGCCGGGTTGATGACCTGGCCCGTCTCAATGGACATGGTGGTGACGCTGGCGTCCGTGATCCCGCACGCGATGATCTGTGCGTACGGCGAAAGGTCGTTGCTGCAGTTGATCGCGACACCGTGCATGGTGACACCGTCCAGGACGCGGATGCCGATGGCCGCGATCTTGCGGTCAGGGCCCTTGTCATCGGCCAGGACCCAGACGCCGGCCCGGCCTTTCACGGTGACGGCCTTGATGCCGTAGTCATCCATGACCGCGATCATCGTGGCCTCAAGCCGCTCCACGTAGTCGCGGATTCCGGCGCGGTTCTTCAGCTTCAGGATGGGGTAGGCAATCAGCTGGCCGGGACCGTGCCACGTCAGCTTGCCGCCACGGTCCACAGGAACAACGGGAGTGCCGTCGAAGGGACGCTCGTGGTCTTCCGTGAGCTTGCCGGCCGTGTAGACGGCGGCGTGCTCCAGAAGCAAAACGGTGCTGGGTTTCTCGCCGGCAACAACTTTGTTGTGGATTTCGCGCTGGAGATCCCAGCCCTGCATGTAATCAACGAAATCGGGGGCAAGACCCAGTTGGGAGAACTCAAGAGTCATGGGTTCAAGCTTAGACCCCGTGCGGCGATGGCTGTGATTTTGTGGCCAAGCTCTCAGTCGTACTCCTCTCCTTGGCGGACGCCCGGTTTGCGGGCCTGTGGATAACTTCTGCGGGAAATCCTCGGATCCGGTAAACCTTGAGCATGGAGAATTTGCCGACTGTTGCCGGGGCCATGCCGCTGATCCCCGGATTCCGGCCATCCCGCGAGCTGGGGCGCGGCGCCAGCGCCAGCGTGTGGCTGGCCGCCAGGGAAGCGGATGGCCGGCTTTTCGCCGTCAAATGCCTCGACGCCGGACTGCCCGACGCCGGTGCTGCCGCCAGGCAGGCCGAGCTGCTCCGTGAGGTGCGGATCCTCTCGCGGCTGAACCACGAGCATCTGGTCAAGACCCACGACGTGGTCAGGCTGGGAGGCGCCGCCGACGGCAGCCTCGGCCTGGTCCTGGACTACGCCGCCGGGGGATCCCTGGGCCAGCTGGTGGCCAGCCGCGGGAGGCTGGGTGTCGGCGAAACCGTGACGGTCCTGACGCCTGTGGCGCAGGTCATTTCGTACCTGCACGGCCACGGCATGACCCATTCCGATGTTTCACCGGGCAATATCCTCTTCACAGCGCACGGCAAACCCCTGCTGGCGGACCTGGGGATCGCCAGGATGCTCGGCGAAGCGGTTCCCGAATCCGCTGCAGGGACTCCGGGGTTCGCCGATCCCGGCGGCGCCGATGCGGGCACGGCCGGACTTCATCCCGAGCGGGACGTCTATTCCCTGGCCGCACTGGGCTGGTATTGCCTCACCGGATCGGTGCCGGAGCTGACGGCCAAGCGGCCGCCCTTGTCCCTGCTCGTGCCGGAGGTACCCGCAGGACTCGCGGCAGCCATTGAGGCCGGCCTCAACCCCGACGGCAGGCACCGGCCCTCTGCCGCGGAACTGGGAACGGCCGTCTACCGCTGCGCCGCACCGGAGCCGGTGGACCTCTCCGGCTCCGTGCATGCGACGGTCGTCCCCGAACTCCTGACGCGGCGGCAGTCCATTGCGCCCACGGGCGGCATCCGGGGAAGGCTCAAGGGGCTCCGGCGCATCCGCGGGCACATGCCGGCCCCGGGAACGCGACGGCGGGCGAAGAGCGGGCTGCGCGACCACGCACGGGCAGGCCACGGCGGCCACGTCGGTGTGCGGGCGTCCAGGCTTGCCCGCTGGCCAGGTTCCGTCTTGATCGCCTCGGTGCTGATCGCAGTGATGGCGGTTTCGGCCATTTGGCTGTTCCGGGAACCGGTCGAAGCAGCAGTGGACGCACATGGGGCCGGGGCTCTGGCAGCAGCACAGACCCATGAAACAGCCGGAGCCGGATTGCCGGAGCAGCTGCGCAAGCAGCTGGCGTCGGACGATCCGGTCGAAGCGGTCCTTGCCCTTTCGGCCGTGCGGGACCTGGCGCTGAAGCAGGGGCCGCTGCAGCTTTTGGACGAGGTAAACCTGCCGGGGTCCGCGGCGGCCGCCGCCGATGCCAGGATCCGTGCGCAGCTGGAACGGAGCCAGGCGGAAGGCGGGCGCCTGGTGCTGGCAGGATTCACCACGACACTGAGCAACATTGCCGTGGAACCGGGAACCACCGGTGAACGGGCCACGGTTGCCGTTGTCGCCAGCACCTCCGCCTATGCGGAACGCGACGAATCAGGGGCCACCGTCAGCGCCCAGGCTCCCGGACAATCCCAGGAGCTGCGGCTCGTCCTCGTCCGGACGAACGGTGCCTGGCGGATCTCCGAGATCCTGGCCGCCGCGACGTAGCAGTCGGCTATCTGCTGTCAGCCGTCAGCCGTCCTCGGTGCCGGCCAGCCACGCGGTGGCGTCGGCCAAAGCAGGGTGCTGCCATTGGAATCCGGAACCGGTGAGCCGTGCCGGCTCCATGCGCTGGTTGGCGAGGACGAGTTCATCGGCAAGCCGGCCCAGGACCAGCCGCAGCACTGGCGTGGGAACGCGGAGGACGGCCGGCCGGTGGAATGCTGCGGCAAGGCTGGCCACGATCGCATTGACGTCCGCGCTCTCCGGTGCACACACGTTGACCGGACCTTCAAGCCCGGAGCGCAGGAGAAAACTGAAGGCAGCCACCTCGTCCGCCAGGCTGATCCACGGCCAGTACTGGCGGCCGTTTCCGAGCGGGCCGCCGAGGCCCAGTTTCAGCAACGGAAGCACCGGACCGAGTGCCCCTCCCGAGCGGCTGAGCACCACCCCAGTACGGGGCGCCACAACCCGGACATTGGCCGGAGCCGTCCGCGCAGCCTTCTCCCATTCGACGCACAGCGCCGCCAGCATCCCTGTGCCCGGGCCGGAGTCCTCGCGGAGCAGCCCGGGCCGGGACGCGCCGTAGTAGCCGGACGCGGACTGGCTGATGAAGACCGCGGGCGGGGTGCCGAGGCGGCCCATCGCCGAGGTCAGCGTGCGCGTGGCATGCAGGCGGGATTCGCGGATTTCACGGACCCTTCGCCGCGTCCAGGGCCGGTCCCCGATGCCCGCGCCGGAAAGGTTCACCACGGCATCCGCACCGTCCAGCACCGATTCCTCGAGCACGCCGGCTGCCGGATCCCAGGTGGCCTCGTCCGGGCTGCCAGCTGCCCGCCGGACCAGCCGCACCACGTCCTCGCCTTGCTCCCTGAGGTACCCGGCCAACGCCGTGCCGATCATTCCGGAGGCTCCTGCAATCACGATCCGCATGGTCCATCTCATCACGGCTGCCGTGCCGCAGGAAGGAGGCACGGACCGTTCGGCGTTGGCCCCTCGGCTCCTGCCTCTTGACTATGATCGAACGATGACCTCCTCCAGCTACCTCCGCTTCCCGCACCTGCACGGCGATCTGGTCACGTTCGTGGCCGAAGACGACGTCTGGATCGCCCCCGTCGAGGGCGGCCGCGCCTGGCGCGTAGCGTCCCAGCAACTGCAGGCACGCAACCCACGCTTCACGCCGGACGGCAAACAGCTCGTCTGGACGGCCGTCGTCGGGACCTCCCCGGAGGTCCTCACTGCCGACGTCGACGGCGGCGGGTACCGCCAGCTGAGCCATTTCGGGCACAGCACCACGCGTGTCAAGGGATTCACGCCGTCCGGCGATGTGCTGGTGACCAGCGCCTTCCAGCAGGCCGAAGGCCGCCACACGCATGCCTACAGCCTCCCGCTGGGCGGCGGCACCGCCGTCGGGCTTCCCTTCGGACCTGTCGACTCTGTGGCGTACGGCCCGGAAATCGGCGACGAGAAGCCCGTGGTGCTTGCCAGTGTGCTGTCCCGCGAGCCTGCATGGTGGAAGCGCTACCGCGGCGGCACGGCCGGGAAGCTGTGGATCGACTCCGACGGCAACGGCGAGTTTGAGCGGCTGGTTCCGCAGATTGACGGAAACCTGGCCGACCCTCTGTGGGTGGCGGGCAGGATCGCTTTCCTCTCGGACCACGAGGGCTACGGCAACCTGTACTCCGTACTGCCCGACGGCTCGGAACTGCGGCGCCACACGGACCACGAGGATTTCTACGTCCGGCACGCCAGCACCGACGGCCAGCGGATCATCTTCGAGTCCGCCGGCGAACTGTGGCTGCTGGCCGGACTTGATTCCGATGCCGTGAGGCTGGACATCGTCCTCGGTTCCGCCTCCCCGGCGCGCAGGCCCGCGCCGCTCAAGGCCGGACTGCACCTCGGCGACGTGTTCCCGAATGCGGAGGGCACGGCCAGCGCCATCGAAACGCACGGCACCATCCACTGGCTGCGGCACAAGGACGGGCCGTCACGTGTGGTGGAAGCGACCCCCGGTGTCCGTGCCCGCCTGCCTCGGCCGCTCACTGACGGCCGCATCGCCTACGTGGCGGACCACGGCGGCGTTGAAGCCATCTACATCAAGGACATCGCGCCGGTCCTGTCCGGCAGCATGCAGCTTCCCGCGCCGGCGCAGCCCCCGTTTCCAGCGGAAACAGGGGATGCCTTGCCGAAGCCGGTTGCGGCCTCCGCGGTGACAGGCCAGACCGGAGTTCCCTCCAGGACGCCGGAGGGCCGGCTGGCAGCGGCTGAACGTCCGACGGCGGTGCCTGCCGACGATGTGCAGGAAACAGGTGCACAGGAAGCCGGTGCGACGGCTGCGGCCGCGCAGGAGGCCACCGGCGAAATCCGAGTCGCGTTCCCGAAGCCGGCACGCACCAGCGCCCTCGAAGCGAGTCCGGACGGACGGTGGCTGGCCGTCGGCACGGCCTTCGGCGACGTCTTCGTGGCCGACACGGCCGAGGGAACCCTGACGCTTTTGGTCAGCGTGGGCGAGGGAAGCATCGAACACCTTGCCTGGTCGCCTGATTCCCGCTGGCTGGCCTGGTCCGAGCCCGTGACGTCGTTCGGCTCCCGGAGCAAGCTTCGGATCGCCCGCCCGGCCGACGCGCAGACCGCCATCGTCGACGTGACAGATGGCCGTTTCTGCGACGAATCACCCACCTTCACGCCTGATGGCAAATTCCTGGCCTTCCTGTCCAACCGCAGCTTTGACCCGGTCTACGACGGCCATGCCTTCGACCTCTCCTTCCCGAGCCCCATCAAGCCCTACCTCGTGGCACTTGCCGCGGACACGCCGTCGCCGTTTGGCCCTTCCGTGGATCCGCTCGGAGCCCCGGATGCCGGCGAAACCGCAGGCAGGGAGGTCGCAGGCAAGGGAAACAAGGCCGAGGACACGGTCGTTCCGGAGGTCCGGGTTGACGCCGAGGGCCTGGCCCACCGCGTGATCGGCGTGCCGGTGCCGCAGGGCAACTATTCCGGGCTCACCGCAGCCGATGGTGCCCTGCTCTGGCTGGACACCGAACTCAGCGGCGTTACCGGCGAAGGCCGGGGAACCCTGCAGGAAAAGGAACCGGCACCGTCTCTCGTCCGCTACGAGTTCGCCAAGCGCAAGCCGGCCACCCTGGTGCCCGCCGTGGACCGCTACCGGCTCTCCGAAGACGGCAAGCGCGTCGTGTTCGTGCTGGACAAGCAGATCAGCGCGGTCCCCGCCAACGCAAAGGCCGACGAGGAATCGGGGGAACTCGTCAAGGTTGACCTCAACCGGATCCGCGTCATCCTGGACCCCGTGGCTGCCTGGGGCCAGGCCTTCGACGAGGCCTGGCGGCTCCAGCGCGACTTCTTCTGGACCGCGGACATGGCCGGACAGGACTGGGACGCGATCCACGCGCGGTACCGCCCCGTGGTGGAACGCCTGGGCTCGCACGACGACCTGGTCGACCTCCTGTGGGAACTCCACGGCGAACTCGGCACCTCGCACGCCTACGTCCGGCCCGCCGCGGCCACCGAGCCCGGCAGGAACGGCCAGGGCCGGCTCGGCGCCGAACTGAAGCTCACCGCCGAAGGCTGGGAAATCACCCGGATCCTGGCTGGCGAATCCTCGGACCCGCTCGCCACGTCCCCGCTCACCCGCCCCGGGGCAGACGCGAAGGTGGGCGACCTTCTGCTGGCGATCGACGGCGTCGAGCTCTCCGCCTCGGTGAGCCCCGCCATGCAGCTGGTCGGCGCCGCCGGGCGCACCGTTGAACTTACCCTGCGCAACGGCAGCGGACACGGCGCCGCCGCCGGACGGCAGCGACGCGTTGCCGTGGTGCCCGTCCGGGACGAGGAACGCCTACGGTACCAGGACTGGGTCCAGGCCAACCGCCGCACCGTCCGCGAAGCCTCCGACGGCGCCTTCGGTTACCTGCATGTGCCGGACATGATGGCCAACGGCTGGGCGCAGCTGCACCGCGACCTGGACACCGAAACGTCCCTGGACGGGCTGATCGTGGACGTGCGACGCAACCGCGGCGGCCACACCTCGCAGCTGGTGGCCGAACTGATCGGACGCAAGGTCACCGGCTGGAGCATGCCCCGCGGCGAGAAGCCGCGCACTTATCCGCACCACGCCCCCCGCGGCCCCGTCATCATCCTGGCCGATGAATTCGCCGGCTCCGACGGCGACATCATTACCCAGGTCTCCAAGCTGCGCGGCATCGGCCCGGTGATCGGCACCCGGACCTGGGGCGGCGTGGTGGGGATCGACAACCGCTTCTCCCTGGCTGACGGGACCGGGGTCACCCAGCCGCGCTACGCCACCTGGTTCGGCGGCGGGATCGGCTGGGACGTCGAAAACAGGGGTGTGGAGCCGGACATCGAGGTGGTGTTCCCGCCGCACGCCTACGCAGCCGGAACCGATCCGCAGTTGGAGTACGGCATCGGTGCGCTGAAGGAAATGGTCCAGGAGCTGCCCACGGACCGTCCGCCGCTGCGCGAGGGCTACCGCACGGTCCGTCCAGCGCCGCTCCCGGCCCGGCCGTAGCGCGGCGGGGCCTGTACCAGGGCCAGGCCCGCAGGGCACGGAAAAGCCCGGCTCCTCCCGAGAAAGGGTGGGGCCGGGCTTTTCCGTCAGTCCTGGAAGCCGCGCGACCTAGACGGCGAGCGTTGCGGTCAGGGTGATCGGCGTGGCGCGGAGGGCCTGGGACACGGGGCAGTTGACCTTGGCGTCTTCGGCCAGGGCCTGGAATTCCTCTTCGGTGGCGCCGGGGATGCGGGCGCTGACCGTCAGGTGGATGCCGGTGATGCCCTCGCCCGGCTGGAAGGTCACATCGGCCTTGGTGTTGACTTCTTCCGGGCTGAAGCCGGCGCCGGCCACGCCGTTGCTGAAGGCCATGGAGAAGCAGGCGGAGTGCGCGGCGGCAATGAGCTCTTCGGGGCTGGTCTTGCCTTCGGCGGATTCGGAGCGGGCCTTCCAGGTGACGTCGAAGGTGCCCAGTCCGGAGCTGTCCAGCGTGGTGTTGCCGGCGCCTTCGATGAGGTTGCCGTTCCAAACGGTGTGTGCGGTGCGTGTTGTTGCCATGTCCACTCCTGAGCGTCGTTGCGTATCGGCATCCGGCCAGCCGCCGGATGCCACCAGAGACAATCCTATGGATTCACGGGTCCGGCCGCACACCTGTCCGCTGTCAGTGGATTGTGACCCCTAGACTGTGCGGATGGAGAGCCACACGCACAACGATGCCGCCCCGGCCAGGAAGCCGCCGCGGATTGCCACGATCATGGTCAACGCGGTGGACGCCGAAGAACTGGCCGGATTCTGGTCTGCGCTGCTGGACCTTCCCGTCTCGGCGAGGTCCGGGCAGTTCCTCTGGCTCCGGCCTGCTGCTGCCGGTATGCCGCAGCTGGCCTTCCAGCAGGTGGAGGCGCCCACCGAGGGCCGCCGGCGCCTGCACCTGGACATCCACGACGACGACCCTGCCGGCCTGCGCCGCAAGGCTGAATCGCTCGGGGCCGTGTTCGTGGAGGGCCATGACCTGGGGGACTTCCACTGGGATGTCATGCAGGACCCCGAAGGCAACGAGTTCTGCATCGCCCACGACTGAGCCGGGGCCCACGCCCGAGGCGCGGGTCAAGCGGCAACGGCAGCCCCGCCAGAGCGGGGCTGCCGTTGTGTTGTTCGTCTGCGGAATCAGTTCCAGATCGTGGCGATGGCGATGTTGACCAGGGCCAGTCCGCCAACGCCATGCGCGATGCCAGTGGAAACGGCCTCGCCCTTCTTGACCTTGCGCGAGCCGATCACCGCAAGCACGGCAACGGCGACGCCGATGGCGAACTTGATGCCGAGCTTGAAGTAGTTGGGGTCGGCGTCGGGCATGAAGGGCAGCAGGCCCATCATGGCGATGCCCGTGAGCAGCTGCAGGAAGGCGCCGTCGCGCTGGCGCGGGTGGACGGTCGGCTCTTTCATAGTGGCGATCCAGTAGCCCACAATCATGGCTGCGCCGACGATGTGCAAGAACACCAGGATGCTGAAGAGAATACTCATGGCTCAAGCTTAGCCAGAAGGTTCTACGTCCCGTAGCAAGGCCACGCAGGCGGCACGCACAGGATGGACAACCGGAGCAAACAGAAGCGGGGCAGGTCCCGGCGCTTTCGCACCGGAGCCTGCCCCGCCGTCGTTCATTGACCGCCGCCGGAAGCGGCGGCCGTCATGAATCGATCAGGACTAGAGTCCCAGATCTGCCTCGAACGCACCTTCCTCAAGGCGGGCCTTGAGGGTCTGCAGGAAGCGGCCAGCGTCAGCGCCGTCCACCAGGCGGTGGTCGTACGTGAGCGAGAGGTACATCATGGAGCGGATGGCGATCGAGTCGTCACCGTTCTCATCGGCAACAACAACGGCGCGCTTGACGATGGCGCCGGTGCCGAGGATGCCCACCTGCGGCTGGTTGATGATCGGGGTGTCGAACAGGGCGCCAACGGAACCGATGTTGGTGATGCTGAACGTGCCGCCGGACAGTTCGTCCGGGCCGATCTTGCCGTCACGCGTGCGGCCTGCGACGTCGGCGATCTTGCCGGCCAGGCCGGCAAGGTTCAGATTGCCGGCGTCGGAGATGACCGGAACCAGCAGGCCCTTGTCGGTGTCGACGGCGATCGCCAGGTGCTCGGCGTTGTGGTAGGTGATTTCCTGCTTGTCTTCATCGTAGGCAGCGTTGAGCTTGGGGTGCTGCTTGAGCGCCTCGGCGACAGCCTTGGCAATGAAGGGCAGGAAGGTCAGCTTGACGCCGTTCTGGGCCTGGAACGAGTTCTTGGCCTTGAGGCGGAGCTTGGCGACCTTGGTCATGTCGACCTCGTGCACCTGCGTCAGCTGGGTGGAGATCTCGAGGGACTCGCGCATGCGGCGGGCGATGACCTGGCGGATGCGCGGTGCCTTGGCTACGGTGCCGCGCAGCGAGGACGCAACCACCGGGGCGGCGGCGGGCTTGCTTGCGGTTGCGGCGGCCGGTGCAGCCGGTGCAGCTGCCGGGGCGGCAGCGTTCTTGGCTTCTGCCGCGGCGAGCACGTCCTGCTTGCGGATGCGGCCGCCGACGCCGGTGCCTGCCACAGCGGCGATGTCCACACCGTGCTGGTTGGCGAGCTTGCGGACCAGGGGAGTGACGTAGCCGGATTCGGCCGGGGCAGCAGCTACCGGGGCAGCAGGTGCCGGTGCGGCAACGGGGGCTGCGGCGACGGGTGCCGGTGCTGCGGCCGAATCCGGAGCAGCGGCCGGAGCCGGTGCGGCAACGGGAGCTGCGGCGACGGGTGCCGGAGCAGCGGCCGGAGCCGGAGCAGCGGGTGCGGCTGCGCCGGAGCCGATGACGGCCAGAACGGAGCCGACCTCTGCGGTCTCGTCCTCGTTCACACGGATTTCCTGCAGGGTGCCTGCAACCGGGGACGGGATCTCGGTGTCGACCTTGTCGGTGGAAACCTCGAGCAGCGGCTCGTCGATCTCAACCGTGTCGCCCACGGCCTTCAGCCAGCGGGTAACGGTTCCTTCGGTGACGCTTTCGCCCAGGGCCGGGAGGGTCACTTCGTGGCCTTCGCCTGCGGCGACGGGTGCCGGAGCAGCAGGTGCCTCGGCGGCCGGAGCTGCGGGGGCTTCCTCTACCACGGGGGCAGCGGGTGCGGCCTCGGCCGGCGCGGCTTCGGCAGCGGGAGCAGCAGAACCGGAGCCGTCGCCGATGCGCACCAGGGGAGCGCCAACTTCGGCGGTCTCGTCCTCAGCGACGAGAATTTCCTCGATGACGCCAGCGATCGGAGAGGGGATTTCGGTGTCTACTTTGTCGGTGGAAACCTCGAGCAGCGGCTCGTCGATCTCTACCCGGTCACCAACCTGCTTGAGCCAGCGGGTGACGGTTCCTTCGGTGACACTCTCACCGAGGGCGGGCAAGTTAACGGATTCAGACATGTCGTCCCCGTTCTCCTTATTGATCTTGTGGATGAATTCTTGGTTCGGTCCGGTGCGTCGGGCAGGTTGGCCGGACGCACCGGACCGTGGCTTGGGTGAAGTCTTAACCGTGAAGCGGCTTGCCCGCGAGGGCAAGGTGGGCTTCGCCCAGGGTTTCGTTCTGCGTCGGGTGGGCGTGGACCAGCTGTGCGACGTCCTCCGGGTATGCTTCCCAGTTGACGATCAGCTGTGCTTCGCCGATCTGCTCGCCCATGCGGGAGCCGATCATGTGAATGCCGACGACGGGGCCGTCCTTCTGGCGGACAACCTTGACGATGCCGCCGGTGCCGAGGATGGAGCTCTTGCCGTTGCCGGCCAGGTTGTATTCCTGGGTCTCCACCTGGTCGTCGCCGAACTTCTCCTTGGCGCCCTTTTCGGTGTAGCCGACGGTGGCGATTTCAGGCTCGCAGAACGTGACCTTGGGGATGTTCACGTCTTCAACGATGGTGGGGTTCAGGCCGGCGATTTCTTCGGCGACGAAGATGCCCTGCTGGTAGCCGCGGTGGGCCAGCTGCACTCCCGGGACGATGTCGCCCACGGCGTAGATGTTGCCGACGCCGGTGTGCAGGCGCTCGTTGGTGATGACGAAGCCACGGTCCAGCGTGATGCCGGCTTCTTCGTAGCCGAGGTTTGCGGTGACGGGGCCACGGCCGACGGCGACCAGCAGCAGCTCTGCTTCGAAGGTCTTGCCGTCAACGAGGGTGACCTTGACGCCGTTCTCGTCCTGCTCCACGCCCTGGAAGAAGATCCCGGTGCTGAATTTGATGCCGCGCTTCTTGAAGGCGCGCTCCAGGTTCTTCACGATGGAGGCGTCCTCGTTCGGGACGAGGGAGGGCAGGCCCTCGATGATGGTGACGTCCACACCGAAGGACTTCCAGACGGAAGCGAACTCGACGCCGATGACGCCGCCGCCGAGCACGATGGCGCTCTTGGGGATGTAGTCCATCACCAGGGCCTCGTCGGAGGTTATGACCTTGCCGCCGATTTCCAGGCCGGGAAGCGAGCGCGAGTAGGAGCCCGTGGCCAGAACGATGTTCTTGCCGGTGTAGGCGGTGCCGTTCACAACAATGGTGTTGTTGCCCTGCAGCTTGCCTTCGCCTTCGATGACCGTGATGCCCTTGGACTTGATGAGTCCCTGCAGGCCCTTGTACTTGCCGGCAACGATGCCGTCCTTGTACGCGTTCACGGCTGACATGTCGATGCCGTCGAACGTGACATTCACGCCGTACTTGCCGGAATCGCGTGCGTGGTCGGCCAGTTCAGCCGAGTGCAGCAGTGCCTTGGTGGGGATGCAGCCGTTGTGGAGGCAGGTGCCTCCGAGCTTTGCCTTTTCGATAAGGCCAACCGTGAAACCAAGCTGTACGGCCCGCAGAGCCGTGGCGTAGCCGCCGCTGCCGCCACCGAGTACCAGGATGTCGAATTCTTGCGCAGTTGCCTGATCGGCCACTTAGACGCTCCCTCGCGTGAATGATGACACGCGACAACGCGTCATCTGGTCTTGGAACTTGTTCTGCCGTGATTATGCCAGCACGAAAGTTCTCTTGCATTTGTGACTATCGAAGTTCACCTTAGCGAACCACCTACCCATGCTCCCACCCTCGGCAGGCGTTTGTGGGGCGCTTGTGTCCAGACTCACGTTGTGGAGTGACACAGCGAGCATCTTCCCGCCGCTTGGCGGGTGCTGCAGGGGCCACGGAGCTGTCCGCGGCCCCTGCGGCACGCCCCGGAAAGGGTGCTGGGCGTATCTACGCGGAAGCCGCCAGGACGTCCTCCACATAGGCAAGCAGTGTGCGGACAGTGCAGCCCGTTCCCTGCTTGGGCGTGTAGCCGTAGGGGCTGCCGTTGTTGAAGGAAGGCCCGGCGATGTCCACGTGCGCCCACGGGATCTGCTCGCCCGCCGCATCCTTGCCCACAAACTCGCGCAGGAAGACCGCGGCGGTCATCATGCCGCCATGCCGTTCTCCGATGTTGGCCAGGTCGGCCACCTGGGAGTCCAGGCTGGCGCGCAGTTCTTCCGGGAGCGGCATGGGCCAGACCAGCTCGCCCGCACGGTCGGCCGCCGACTTCAGGGCGGCAGTGACGCTGTCGGAACCCATGACGCCCGCCGTGCGGTTGCCCAGGGCGATCAGCTGCGCGCCGGTCAGCGTGGCGACGTCGATGATGGCGTCCGGCTGCTCAAGGCTCGCCGCCACGAGGCCGTCCGCCATGACCAGGCGGCCCTCGGCGTCAGTGTTGAGCACCTCCACGGTCTTGCCGCCGTAGACGGTGAGGACGTCGGCGGGACGCTGCGCGGCGCCGGAGGGCATGTTCTCGGCGATGCAGAGCCAGGCAGTGACCTTTACGGGCAGGCCCAGCCCGGCAACCGCCAGGACAGTGTTAAGCACGACGGCGGCGCCCGCCATGTCGCTCTTCATGTCCCCCATGCCGAGGGCCGGCTTGATCGAGATTCCACCGGTGTCAAAGGTGATGCCCTTGCCCACCAGGGCGATCTTCTTGCTCGCCTTGGCCGGCGCGTACTCCACCTTCACGAGGCGAGGCTGGCGCGTTGAGCCCTTTCCGACGCCCAGGATGCCGCCGAAGCCTTCCTTCTCAAGGCGCTTCTCGTCCCACACCGTGATCTTGACGGGCAGGCCCTTGGCGAGTTCCTTGGCGGAGTCCGCGAAGGACTCGGGGTAGAGGTGGCTGGGCGGCTGGTTGACCAGGGTGCGGGTCGCATTGACCGCGCGGCCGATCAGCCCGGCGCGGTCCAGGGCCGGCTGGGCGTCCTTGGCGGCGACATCCGTGTAGATGACGGCCTTGGCCACGGGGTCCTTCAGTCCGTCCTTGCTGGAACGGTGCTCCGTGTAGGAATAGGCGCCCAGGGTGGCGCCTTCGGCGACCGCCGCGACGTCGGCGAGGGACGCCGTCGGGAAGGCAAGCGTGACGGAGGCAAGCCCGGCGAGCTGGCGGACTGCGGATCCAGCGGCGCGGCGCAGGGCCTCTTCGGACAGGGCGCCGTTCTCCAGGTTGCCGACGCCGGCCAGGACCAGGACGCCGGCGCCGGTTTCGGGCAGGCCCGGCAGGCGGTGGGCCTGATCGGGGGCACCCGTGACACCGAGGACCTCAAGGGAGCCGGCCAGGGTCTCCGCGGCCTTGGCGCTCAACGGGTTCGCGAGCAGCACCGGCCCGTCCGTGCCTTGCGCCACTCCAATGACGAGCGCGTCACTGGGGGACTTCTTGAGGTCCTTGGCGATAACGGCCAGGGTGATGTCAGTAGTCTTGACCACGAGGATCTGTCCTCACTTCTCTCTGCGTTGCATGGCGGGGGGCTGCATGTTTGGCGCCCGCCCCGGGTACGCGTCCGCCGTCCTCTTGCGACGACGGCCTTCGTCTTCAGGGCCGCCTGGGCGGCCCGCTTCGATCGTAGTCTCTCGACTGCGCCGGACGGCAATTAAATGAGAGCTGCAGCACATCCGCGGTCAGGAATGCCTGACCCGCGCAAGGCGTTGTAAGAATACATAGAGCCCCGCGGGCCTTCGATGGTGTGAACCCAGGCGTGCGGCGGCTGACCCCGAACCTCGCCTACGCGAAAGGACCATGCCGTGTTTGAACGGATATCCGGCTCCCTCCTGGACCCTGAGGCGCTCTACGCCAGCAACATCGAACTGTTCCACAGCCCGGAACTCCGCGGTCTGAACATGCTGATGGGCTTCACCGGCTTTGCCGACGCCGGGCATGTGGTCAGGCAGATCAACGCCGAACTGCTGGACGGGTCCGACGTCGACGCCGAGGTGGTGGCAGTGTTCGACGCCGACCAGCTGATCGACTACCGCTCCCGGCGCCCGCATATCAGCTTCGTCGAGGACCACCTGCAGGACTACCAGGCACCGAAGCTGGCCCTCTACCGCCTCAAGGACGGCCTGGGTCAACCTTTCCTCCTGCTCGCGGGCTTCGAGCCGGACCTGCAGTGGGAGCGCTTCTCGCGCGCCGTCGTCGGGATAGTGGAAAAGCTGGACGTCAACCTGGTGGCCTGGATCCATTCCATCCCCATGCCCGTGCCGCACACGCGCCCCGTCGGTGTCACCGTGCACGGCAACCGGCCGGAACTCATCGAGGGCATCTCCAGCTGGAAGCCCACTGTGGAGGTGCCGGCAGCCATCGGCCACATCCTCGAGCTCAGGCTCACCGAGGCGGAACGGAACGTTGCCGGCTACGTCATCCACGTGCCGCACTACCTCTCTGAAGCTGAATACCCGCCCGCCGCGGTGGCCGGACTGGAGTATCTGGGTGCGGCAACGTCCCTCATGCTGCCCACGGACCGCCTCCGCGAGGCAGGACGGGAAGTCGGCCGGCAGATCGCCGAACAGATCGAGGCGTCCGAGGAAGTCCAGCAGGTGGTTGCCAACTTGGAGACCCGCTACGACGAGAAAGCCGAGGGCACGGTCCGCCGTTCGCTGCTGGCCGACGAAAACGATGAACTGCCCAATGCCGAGGACATCGGCGCCGCTGTGGAGGCCTATTTGGCCCGAAAAGACTCGCGTCCTTAAATCTGTCTTTAACGGCGGGCTGGCATAATCGAGGAGTGAATGCTCCCCGCGCCTGGCTCATCTGGACAATCGGGGTGTTCGCCTATCTGGTGGCGGTCACCCAGCGGACATCGTTCGGAGTGGCCGGACTGGAAGCGACGGAGCGCTTCCACGCAAGCGCTGCTGCCATCTCGTTCTTTACCGTGCTGCAGCTGCTCGTCTACGCAGGACTGCAGATTCCCGTGGGGGTCCTGGTTGACCGCTTCGGCTCGCGGGCCATGGTGGCCGGCGGCGCCGTGCTCATGGGGCTGGGTCAGCTGCAGCTCGCCCACGCCGACAGCATTCCCGGCGGCGTGATGGGCCGGGTGCTGGTGGGCGCGGGCGACGCAATGACCTTCATTTCGGTGATCAGGCTCATCCCGCTGTGGTTCGCCCCGTCCAAAGTGCCGATCGTGACCCAGCTGACCGGCATGAGCGGGCAGCTCGGGCAACTGTTCAGTGTGGTGCCCTTTGCACTGATGCTGCACACCGTCGGCTGGACCCCCGCCTTCCTGGGCCTGGCCGCAATGTCGGTGGTCGCCGTCGTGCTGGTCCTGGCCATCATGCGGGATGCGCCCCCGGGCCATCCGCCGCGCGAAACCGGCCAGGGGCTGCGCGCCACCGGGATCTCCCTGTCCCGGGCCTGGAAACAGCCGGGCACCAGGCTGGGCCTCTGGAGCCACTTCACCATCCAGTTCAGCGGGAACATGTTCGCCATGACCTGGGGGTACCCCTTCCTCATCTCAGCCCAGGGGCTTGATGCTGCCACGGTCTCAGGGCTCATGGCCCTGTTTGTGGCCACCGCCATCGTGGCAGGCCCCGGATTCGGCCGCTTCGTGTCCAAGCACCCCATGCGGCGCTCGGCCATGGTCCTGCTGATCACGCTCGCCACGGCGCTGGCCTGGGCGGCCGTGCTTGTCCTGCCGGACAGGGCACCCCTCTGGCTGCTTGCCCTCCTGGTAGTGGTCCTGGCCGTCGGTGGGCCGGGATCCATGATCGGCTTCGACTTCGCCCGCACCTTCAACCCTTCGCACCGGATCGGCACGGCCACGGGAATCGTCAACGTGGGCGGGTTCATCGCGGCCCTCGTGGCCATCTACCTGATCGGCCTCATCCTCGACGTGCTGAACGCCACGGGCTTCTCAGGCGGAGAGCTCTACGGCCTGGCCCCGTTCCGGATTGCCCTCAGCGTGCAATTCCTGCTCCTGGGCCTCGGCACAGTGCTGATTCTGGTGACCCGCCGCAAGGTGCGCCGCCAGATGGCAGCACAGGGCGTCCACGTACCGCCGCTGCTGGCCACGCTGCTGGAACAGCGGCGCAGCCGGATTGAACGACGCCGGACCCGTTCCGACAAGCAGGACAGCCCCACGGCCTGAGGGGCCGCCTGCACTGTGTCGCGGCGGGCGGGGGATGCCTGACCTGTCCTCCACATCGCCGATTCCGTTTGCCCGGTCCGCACTTCTCCACATAGGGCGGTTGCCCTGTGTCATGCCCGGGTTGCGCTGCCGATGCTGGAACCATGACTTCCAAAGAACGCATGACCATCAGCCAGCCAGAGGACGTTCTGGGCTTCATTCCGCACGTCCTGGGCTATTGGCCCACCGACAGCCTCGTTGCGATCACCATGCAGGGCAACACGCTCGGCGCCACCCTGCGGGTGGACTTGCCCGCCGGCGGATCACGGAGCCTCCTGCCGCTCTTTGCCGCCAGGGTGCGGGACTACCTCGCCGCTGATGAACGCGCCGACGGCGTCCTGCTGGCCGTCTTCACCGATGCCGGCTGGCAGGACGGAACCTTGCTGGACCGCAACATGCCCCTGCTGGCGGAGCTGCAGGAAGTGCTCGGCAGCGGACCCTGCGTCCGGGAAGCCTGGCTTGTCGGTACCGAGTACTGGCGGAGCGCATACTGCACGGACGCCGCGTGCTGCCCGGCGCCGGGACGGCCCGTCGAGCAGATCCGGGACAGCAGGATCAACGCCGAAATGGTGTACCGGGGGAGCAGCGTGGCCAATCCGCCGCCCGCGGGCATACCGCTCGGTGCGGACCCGCGCCACCTCGGCACCCTGGATTCCGAGGAACGGCACCTTGCACAGATGCTCCTGCATTGGCGGAGCCGCCGCAGCCTGGATGCCGTGCTGGAGCTGTGGGGCCGGATCCTCGACGGGCCGGACGCCCCGTTGACGCCGGAGTTGCTTGGCTTCCTGCGGGCGAGCCTGCGCGTGCCCGCCTGGCGGGATGCCGTGGCGGTGATGGCCGCCGCCGGCACCTCGGCAGCCTGCCGCGGGGCCGAAGCGTTCGGGTACCTCACCGCCAACGACGACGGGCCTCCCCTCGATGTTCCGAAGGTGGCGGGCACGGCCGGTGACACGGCGGGCACGGACGCGAATGCCGACGGCGCTCCCCTCAGCTACGGAGATGTTCTGCTCGGACTTCACCCCCGGATTCCGGACTGGCCCCGCATGGAACGGCTTGAAGCGGTCCTCTCCGGCCTGCGGGACGCCGGCGGCGGCGAGGCCCTCGCGGCGATCCTGACCCTGCAGGGATGGATCCACTGGTGCAAGGGGAGCGGCTCCTTCGCCCACGGGCACTTCGTTCGGGCGGACGCCGAACAACCCGGCTACCGGCTTGCCGAACTCCTGGGCGAGTGGTGCGGCGCGGGACGATTTGCGGCTGGGCCCGGCGGCGCGAGGCGGCATGGCGGAAGTTTGGCGGCGCGGCGGCCTGAGCTGACGGCCGTGCCCCGCCTTTCGATTCGGAAAAACCGTGAGACAATGGTTGCCGAGACCCGGTTGGGTCCGTGTATCGAATGCCCGAAATGCCCCTGGACCAGGGAACATTCCGGTGCCGTCGGGAGTTCTACTTAGTGGCTCTGCAGGCGGCGCTCGCATTTGATGTTGATCGCGGACTTGACAGGGTCATAGTGGTGTTGCCCGTATGGTGATTCCACAGACCGCCGCTAGAAAGGTTTTCTGTGACCCCGTCTTCCGCCGAGAAGGAACCCGCCGCCCAGGCCGAACTGTCCGCCGAAGAAAAGAAGGCGGCTACGTCTGCGAAGCGCGCGGCGACACGTGCTGCCAACAAGGCTTCAGCTGAAGGCGCCAGCGCCTCCGACAAGCCGGCACCCAAGAAGCGCGGGCCCAAGCCCGGCGCCAAGGCTGCGGCCGAAGCCGCAAGCAAGTCCGGCGATGCAGACGCCGAGGACGTTGACGTGGAGGACGAGGACTTCGACCCCGCGGCCCCCGATGCCGAACTCGGCGAGGACGACGCCGAGGACGGCGCAGCCGCCAAGGACAAGCCTGCCGCCACCGGTTCCGGCTTTGTCTACTCCGACGCCGACGACGACGACGCCCCCGTGCAGCAGGTCATGTCGGCCGGCGCCACGGCCGACCCCGTCAAGGACTACCTGAAGCAGATCGGCAAGGTTGCCCTGCTGAATGCCGAGCAGGAAGTCGACCTCGCCCTCCGGATCGAAGCAGGCCTGTTCGCCGAAGAGAAGATCAACGCCGACGACGGCTCGATGGACCCGAAGCTCAAGCGTGAGCTCGAATTCGTCATCCACGACGGCAAGCGCGCCAAGAACCACCTCCTTGAGGCCAACCTGCGCCTCGTTGTCTCGCTGGCCAAGCGCTACACCGGCCGCGGCATGCTGTTCCTGGACCTCATCCAGGAAGGCAACCTGGGCCTGATCCGTGCCGTCGAGAAGTTCGACTACACCAAGGGCTTCAAGTTCTCCACCTATGCCACGTGGTGGATCCGCCAGGCCATCACCCGCGCCATGGCCGACCAGGCCCGCACCATCCGCATCCCGGTGCACATGGTGGAAGTCATCAACAAGCTTGCCCGCGTGCAGCGCCAGATGCTGCAGGACCTCGGCCGCGAACCTACGCCGGAAGAGCTGGCTCTCGAGCTGGACATGACCCCGGAAAAGGTTGTCGAGGTCCAGAAGTACGGCCGCGAGCCGATTTCCCTGCACACCCCGCTGGGTGAAGACGGCGACTCCGAGTTCGGTGACCTCATTGAGGACTCCGAAGCCGTTGTCCCGGCGGACGCCGTGAGCTTCACGCTCCTGCAGGAGCAGCTGCACTCCGTCCTGGACACCCTGTCCGAGCGCGAGGCCGGCGTTGTGGCCATGCGCTTCGGCCTGACCGATGGCCAGCCGAAGACTTTAGACGAAATCGGCAAGGTCTACGGCGTCACGCGTGAGCGCATCCGCCAGATCGAATCGAAGACCATGTCCAAGCTGCGGCACCCGTCCCGGTCCCAGGTCCTGCGGGACTACCTGGACTAGAGCGTCCCGGCTTTGAACGTGTTGCGGGCCCCTCCGGATTTTCTCCGGAGGGGCCCGCTTTCGTTCCCACCGTTGTCTGCAGACTGCCACCGAGCGAGGCGCCCCGTCGTGCCGCATGAAAAAAGCAGCAGGGCCCCTCCGGTAGGAGGGACCCTGCTGCTGTGAAATGGTATGCCGGCGTGATGCGCCGGCGTCTTCCCGTCTAGTCGACCGGGACGGGTGCCTTCTCGTTGAGGCGGCCCGTCTCATCGTGCCAGTCGGAGGTCATTGGCCGGAGCGTGGCCTCAACTGCGCGTGCGTGGTGGCCGCAGAAGAGCAGCTCCCCACCGGAGGATTCGAGTACAGCGCGGACATATGCTTGTGCCCCGCAACGGTCGCACCGGTCAACTGCGTTGAGCGTGCGGTCTGCAACTGCTGTTGTCATGTCGGCCTCCTTAGTAGTTCTGTATACCCATATAACCAGCATTTGTGGCCAAACCATGCCAAGGATGGATCACGTTCGCTGTCCGCGTATCACATGTCCGTAACGCAGGGAAGTGGCGTCCGGCACGTTCGGGAGTCACAGCCCATGCCACGGGACCGGGGCGACTAGCCTAGTATGAGCACTGTTTGCCTTGAGATATCCCCCGAAGGAGCGCACCGCGAGTGGCACCGAGTTCTGAATACAACGCCCGGCATCTGTCTGTGCTGGAGGGTCTGGAAGCGGTCCGCAAGCGCCCCGGCATGTACATCGGCTCCACGGACTCGCGCGGCCTCATGCACTGCCTCTGGGAAATCATCGACAACTCCGTGGATGAGGCCCTCGCCGGCTTCGGCCACGACATCAAGGTCATCCTGCACGCGGACAACTCGGTGGAAATCCACGACGACGGCCGCGGCATCCCGGTGGACGTCGAACCCAAGACCGGGCTCACCGGCGTCGAGGTCGTCTTCACGAAGCTGCACGCCGGCGGCAAGTTCGGCGGCGGCTCCTACACCGCCTCCGGCGGCCTGCACGGCGTGGGCGCCTCCGTGGTCAACGCGCTGTCCGGCCGCCTCGACGTCCAGGTGGACCGCGGCGGCAAGACCTACCAGATGAACTTCCGCCGCGGCGAGCCGGGCCGGTTCAAGGACACCGGCTCCAAGCCCAACCCCGCCGCGCCCTTCGAGCCGTTCGTGGAGGACTCGGTGCTCGACGTCGTCGGTAAGGCCAAGCGCGGCGTAACCGGCACGCGCGTGCGCTACTGGGCAGACCGGCAGATCTTCACCCCGGACGCCAAGTTCTCCTATGACGAGCTCGCGGCCCGCGCCCGCCAGACCTCCTTCCTGGTGCCCGGCCTGAAGATCACTGTCCGGGACGAACGCAGGCTGCCCGGCACGCCGGGCGAACACGGCGGCCACGAAGAGGTGTTCCACCACGACGGCGGCATCTCGGAGTTCGTCGAATTCCTCGCCGCCGATGCGGGCGTCACGGACGTCTGGCGCCTGCACGGGGCCGGCAAGTTCAAGGAGACCGTGCCGGTCCTGGACGAAAACGGCCACAGCAAGATCGCCGAGGTGGAGCGAGACTGCGAAGTGGACATCGCCCTGCGCTGGGGCATCGGCTACGAGACCACCATGCGCAGCTATGTGAACATCATTGCCACGCCGAAGGGCGGCACGCACCAGGCCGGCTTCGAGGCAGCGCTCCTGAAGACGTTCCGCAAGGCCGTGGAAACGAACGCCCGCAAGCTCAAGGCCGGCAACGACAAGATCGAAAAGGACGACGTGCTGGCCGGGCTCACCGCCGTGCTGACAGTCCGCCTGGCCGAGCCGCAGTTCGAGGGCCAGACCAAGGAAATCCTCGGCACCTCCGCCGTCCGGGCAATCGTGGCGAGGGTGGTGGAGAAGGAGATCACCGCCCGGCTCAACTCCGCCAACCGCAACGACAAGGCCCAGTCGGCCCTGCTGCTGGAAAAGATCGTGAGCGAGATGAAGTCGCGCATCTCGGCGCGCGTCCACAAGGAAACCCAGCGGCGCAAGAACGCCCTGGAAACGTCCTCGATGCCCACCAAGCTGGCAGACTGCCGCACGGACGACGTCGGGCGCTCTGAACTGTTCATCGTGGAAGGTGACTCGGCCCTGGGCACGGCCAAGCTGGCCCGCTCGTCCGACTTCCAGGCCCTGCTGCCCATCCGGGGCAAGATCCTCAATGTCCAGAAGGCGTCCGTGGGCGACATGCTCAACAACGCCGAATGCGCCGCGCTGATCCAGGTGGTGGGGGCGGGCTCTGGCCGCAGCTTCGACATCGACGCCGCCCGCTACGGCAAGGTCATCCTCATGACCGACGCCGACGTCGACGGCGCACACATCCGTACCCTGCTGCTGACGCTTTTCTTCCGCTACATGCGCCCGATGGTGGAGCAGGGCCGTGTATACGCCGCCGTGCCGCCGCTGCACCGCGTGGAGGTCATCAATGCAGGCCAGAAGGCCAACGAGATGATCTACACCTACTCCGAGGCTGAGCTGCACGTGCTGCTGGCCCAGCTGGCGAAGGAGGGCAAGCGCTACAAGGAGCCGATCCAGCGCTACAAGGGCCTCGGTGAAATGGATGCGCAACAGCTCGCGGAAACCACCATGGATCCGAGCCACCGCACGCTCCGCAAGGTGGGCATCGAGAGTGCCCAGCGGGCCGAGGAAGTCTTCGATCTGCTGATGGGATCCGACGTCGCCCCGCGCAAGGAATTCATCATTGCGGGTGCGTCGAGCCTGGACCGGGAACGCATCGACGCCTGACGGTTGCTCCGGTGCGTCACCGGGAATGCTGGGGATCTTCCACGCATGCAGGCGATCCGATAGTGTCTTCTCACTGCTCCGGGCAGTGGTGCCCGGAGTCGGATTCGGTAGTGCAACAGCCCAGGAGATCCCAATGAAGCAGAACCGGAATATTCGATGCGCGGCCGTGGCCGCCACCATAGGCTTGGCGGTCAGTTTCGCACCGCCGGCCTATGCCGACAACGGAACGGACACCGCAGCATTGCGGCAGGCAGTTTCCGCGGCCGGAATCCAGACACACCTCGCCGCACTCCAGGCCGTGGCCGACGCCAATGACGGAAACCGCGCGGCGGGAACCCCCGGCTACGAGGCATCAGCGCAGTACATCGAAGGCCAGTTGGCTGCGGCAGGCTACGCGCCCGTCAGGCAGCACTTCTCGTACGAGCAGTTCATCGTGGCAGGGGCCGGGCTCGCGCAGCTGACGCCCAACCCGACAAGCTACACGGACGGCACCCACTTCCAGGTGATGAGCTACTCCGGAGCCGGCGACGTAGCGGCCGCCGTCTCCGCCGTCGACATCAACCTGGTGGGCGACCGTGCCTCCACCAGCGGCTGCGAAGCAGGCGACTTCGCCTGGTTCACGCCCGGCAACATCGCACTCATCCAGCGCGGAACCTGCACCTTCCGCCTCAAGGTGGACAACGCCGCTGCTGCAGGTGCCTCCGGCGTGATCGTTTTCAACCAGGGCAACGTGGTCCCGGGGGATGACCGGCTGGGCTTGATCTTCGGCACCCTTGATCCGCCGCTCGCCGCCATCCCCGCTGTGGGCGTGCCCTTTGCGCTCGGCGAGGAGCTGGCGGGCCTGGCCGGGCTGACCATGCGGCTTACGGTCGATGCTTCGGTGAAGTCCGTGGACACCTTCAACATCCTGGCCGACACGGCAGGGCGTGCGGACCGCACCGTGGTGGTGGGGGCGCACCTTGACTCCGTCGGCGAGGGGCCAGGCATCAACGACAACGGCACCGGCAGTGCCGCCATCCTGGAAACGGCCATCCAGCTTGCGTCCGGGCATGATCCCGTCAACCGGGTCCGCTTCGCGTTCTGGGGCGGGGAAGAGGACGGGTTGATCGGTTCCGAGTTCTACGTCGCCCAGTTGTCGGCCCGGGAGCTCAAGAACCATGCGGTGAACCTCAACTTCGACATGGTGGGCTCGCCCAATGCCGTGCGCTTTGTCTATGACGGCGACGGTTCGGCCTTCGGCGAGACCGGGCCCAACGGTTCGGCGCGGGTGGAGCAGGTGTTCCTCGACTACTTCGCCTCACAGGGCCTGGCGACGGCCCCCACCGAGTTCGACGGCCGCTCGGACTACTTCGGCTTCATCAACAACGGGATTCCCGCCGGCGGACTCTTCACCGGTGCCGAGGGAATCAAGACCGCCGGAGAAGCTGACGTCTTCGGGGGCACGGCGGGTGAGGCCTACGATCCCTGCTACCACAGTGCCTGCGACACCATCGCCAACGTCGATCACGTGGTGCTGGAGGAGATGGCCGATGCCATCGCCCACGCGACACTCTCGTTCGCCGAGACCACCTCGGCGATCAACGGCACGTCCAAGGGCAGCGGCTCCGGCAACGTGGACCTTGAATTCAAGGGCAACATGGCGCTGAAGTAACAGCTGCAGGAGCCAAGGGCCGGCCGGATTCCGTACGCGGAGCCCGGCCGGCTTTGCTCTGCCTGGCACGGCTTGCCTGCCAGGGCTCAGCCCAGCAGGCCCGGCACGATCAGCAGGGCCGTGGGCACTGCCAGCAGCATCGCCGACGCCGCCAGCACCAGGGCGCGCAGGCCTTTCGCAAGCGGCGGCTTCGGTGAGAGCAGGCGGCTGACGCGTGACGCCGTCGTGCGCGGTGAATCGGCCCCGCCGGTGGCGCTCAGGGCGCTGTCCTCGACGCCGGCCCCCGCCAAGGCCAGCGGTCCCTGCCCCGCGACCGGTGCCGGGGAGCCGCTGGCGACGATTGCGATCGCCTTGATGAGGGTGCCTTTGCTTTCGGTCCGCAGTGCGACGTCGTCGGCGAGCATTTCGATGAGGGAGTTGACCGCCGTCTGGGCCAGCCGCGTGGTGGGGAACCAGGGGAGCGCCTGGCGCCAGGCGGCGAAGGCCCACAGCAGGAGGTCGTGCCGCTGGCTCAGGTGCGCGTTTTCGTGGATGAGGACGGCGCGGAGCTCGTCCGGCTCCAGGGCCGCCATGAGCCCGTCCGAGAGGACAGTCACCGAGCGCGCGCCGCCCGGCAGGCAGTACGCCACGGGGGAGTCGTGGTTGATGACCACGGTGCCCGGGCCGTCGTCGGAGGGCGACGCGAGCAGTTCCAGCAGCTGCCGGTGCCGGCGGCGCTGGCGCTCGATCTTGTAGTAGGTCAGCAGCAGCGTGAACACCAGATGGGCGCTGAGCAGCGCCGCGGCGGACAGTGCGAACAGGTGCCAGAAGCCCAGTGCGGTGGTGGGCTCGTTGCGCAGGACCATGCCGGCGAGTCCGCGGAGCCCGGCGAGGAGATTGTCGCCGATCGGTTCAAGCCCATAGACGAGCATCGCGCCGATCATCGAGAGCCCACCGGCCAGCGCGATGGCCTGCCACAACACCATGGCCGTGAAGGGGGCGCGTGCGGGCCATTGCGCCCGCGACAAGAGCACAGGCACCGGCCACGCCAGTATCAATGCCAGGACCGCCAGGAAGTATGAGGTCCAGAACATAGTGGCTAATTGTAGCCGAGCAGCTTGCGCAGTGTTGCGGCTTCGCTTTCCGTGACGGAACCGATGAAGCGGGCCAGCACGGCCTCGCGGTCCGGGGCGGACCCCAGGACTTCATGCATGAGTTCGGCGGTGTGGTCCGCACGGCTGGACACGGCCTGGTAGCGGTGCGGGCGGGTGCCGCGCTCGCGCTCCACGAGGCCCTTCTTCTCCAGGCGCGACAGCACCGTCAGTACGGTGGTGACCGCGAGATCCTTGCCCTGGTGGCCGGCGTTCCCGTCAACCGCGGCGGAGTCCTGCGCCAGCAGGTCGCGGAGGGTATTGGCTGTTGCAGCCTCGTGGCCTGCCCAGAGCAGGTCCATGACCGCCCGTTCCAGTTCGCCAAGACTTGCCATCAATACGTCCCTACCTTCCGTCTCCCGCGGCCATTACGACCGGTCAGGAGGCGATGATCCAACATTCCACCATCAATCTACCGCTTTTCGGCCGTTGATTCTACGCGAGGTAGAACTGTGGGCGTGGCGAGGCCGGGCCCAGGGCGTCCCTGCGGCGGCCTCAGCGCGGCAATGCGCGAGTGGGCCTTGCGGCACTGTTACGCCGCTTGAAGAATGGGAAGCGTGCGAGGCCATTTGTTCTACACTGTGTAGAAGAGTAGTTTTCTACGTAACGTAGAAAACTCCGCACTTCGGTCCACCGGACAAAGGACAGCCATGGACGCTTTGGAAATTGCACGCTGGCAATTCGGAATCACCACCGTCTACCACTTCATGATGGTGCCGCTGACCATCGGCCTGGGACTGGTGGTCGCCGTCATCCAGACCCTCTGGTACCGCACGGGCAAGCCCGAATACCTCCGCATGACCAAGTTCTGGGGCAAGCTCTTCCTCATCAACTTCATCATGGGCGTAGCCACGGGCATCGTGCAGGAATTCCAGTTCGGCATGGCTTGGAGCGAGTACAGCCGCTTCGTGGGCGATGTGTTCGGCGCCCCGCTGGCCCTGGAAGCGCTCCTGGCCTTCTTCGTCGAATCCACCTTCCTGGGCCTGTGGATCTTCGGCTGGAAGCAGCTCAAGCGCGGCGTGCACCTCGCGTGCCTGTGGATTGCCGTGGTGGGCTCGATCTTCTCCGCCTACTTCATCATCGTGGCCAACTCCTGGATGCAGCACCCCGTGGGTGTCGATATGGTCAACGGCCGGCCCGTCATGACCGACGCCTGGGCCGTCTTCACCAACAACACCGCACTGGTGGCCGTACCCCACACACTCTTCGGCGCCCTCGGCGTGGCCGGCGCCTTCCTGCTCGGCATCGCCTGGTACCACCTCTGGCGCCGCCGCCACGACGGCATCGACACCGTGGGCACGGACGGCCGGGCCATCCCCGGCGCAGCCGCCATCCCCGGCCGCGACGCCACCGACTACAAGGTCTGGATCCGCTCCCTGCGCATCGGCGCCGTCGTCGCCATGATCTCCTTCGCCGGCACGGCCCTCACCGGTGACCTGCAGGGCAAGCTCATGTTCGAACAGCAGCCCATGAAGATGGCCGCCGCCGAGGCTGCCTGCCATGACGGCACCGGCTTCTCCGTCCTGAGCGTCGGCAACCTGGGCGCCAAGAACTGTGACGACATCGTGGCCGTCATTGAAGTGCCCGGCATCCTCTCCTTCCTGGCCAAGGGCGACTTCACCACCGAGGTCAAGGGCGTCAACAGCCTCCTCGGCGAATACCAGGCCAAGTACGGCACGCACCTGCCGGGCAACCCCCTCTACGGCGAGCGCGCAGGCCAGGAAATCCAGTACGTGCCTGTCATGGAAGTGACCTACTGGGGCTTCCGCATGATGATCGGCTTCGGCGGAGTCGCCGCCTTCGCCGCCCTCCTGGCGCTCTGGGCCACCCGCAAGGGCACGGTCCCGCAGTCCCGCTGGCTCATGCGCCTGGCCGTCTTCGGCATCCTGGCCCCCTTCGGCGCCAACGCCGCGGGCTGGATCTTCACCGAAATGGGCCGCCAGCCCTTCGTGGTCGCGCCCAACCCGGACGCCAACGGCATCGACCAGGTCTTCATGTTCACGGCCGCGGCGGTTTCGCCCGGAGTCAGCCCCGGGGAGCTCATGACCTCGCTGGTGGTCCTGACCGCCATCTACGCCGTGCTGCTGGTGGTCGAGGTCCGCCTGCTGGTCAAGTACGTGCGCGGCGGCGTGGCCTCCGCGATGCCGGAGCTCGGCCACGCCGCGGACCACGACAAGCGCGACAAGCACGACGACGGAACGCCAGGCCCGGAAAAGTCCGGCGACGACGTCCTGGCATTCGCCTACTAGGAAGCAGAGGAATCTCGACAATGGAACTCTTGCCTGCCATCTGGTTCGTGGCCATCGCCGTGCTCTGGACCGGCTACCTTTTCCTGGAGGGTTTCGACCTTGGCGTCGGAATGCTCATGAAGCTGTTCGCCCGTGACAACACGGACCGGCGCGTTCTGCTGAACACCATCGGCCCGGTCTGGGACGGCAACGAGGTCTGGCTCCTGACGGCCGCCGGCGCCACCTTCGCCGCGTTCCCGCTCTGGTACGCCTCCCTCTTCTCGGCCCTGTACCTGCCGCTGCTGTGCGTCCTGGTGGCGCTGATCTTCCGGGCTGTGGCCTTCGAATACCGGGGCAAGGTGGACTCCGCGCGCTGGCGCACCGGCTGGGACTGGGCGATCGCCGTCGGCTCCTTCGTGGCCGCCTTCGGGATCGGCGCCGCCCTGGCCCTGACCACCACCGGCCTGCCCCTGGACGCCAACGGCGACCGCAGCGGCGGACCCTTCGCCTGGTTCAGCGGCTATGCGCTGCTGGGCGGCCTCGGTGTGGTGGCCTTCGCCCTGATCCATGCCCTGGCATTCCTCGCGCTGAAGACCGACGGCGATGTCCGGCACCGGGCGCGGCGCTGGTTCGTGCGGCTGGTCCCGGTCGCCGTGCTGCCCATGCTGGGCTGGATGGTTTCCGTGCAGCTGCTCAGCGGCAAGCCTTGGACCTGGGCCTTGGTGGCGGCCGGTGTCCTGGCCGTCGCGGCCGCGTGGATCCTTGCCCGGAAGGGCGCCGAAGGCAGGGCGTTTGCTGCCCTGGGCGTCTTTGTGGTCTGCGCGACGGCGTCCATCTTCGGGGCGGCTTTCCCCGTGGTCGTCCCGTCCACGCTGGACGCGGCCTTCAACCTGACCATCTCCAATGCCTCGTCCTCGGACTACACGCTGGGCCTCATGAGCATCGTGGCCGCGTTCGGCCTTCCGCTGGTGATCGCCTACCAGGCCTGGACCTACTGGGTGTTCCGCCGCCGCGTCAGTGCTGCCCACATCCCGCCGGCCCACGGCTTCCTCCCGGCCATCGCGGCCAGGGTCCTCGTGGCCAAGCCCGCGGCACCTGGCACCGGCGCCACGGAGTAACGCATGAAACCCGAGTTCCCCGCCGGACCGTCCACCCGCGCCGCCCTGTACCTGCTGGGCCTGCTTGCTGCGCTCAAGGCCTTGTCGCTGGTCCTCATGGGACAGGCCGTGGCCGCGATTCTGGCAGGGCTTGCCGGCGGGGGAACCGGATGGCGGGAGCAGCTCGTCTGGGGTGCCGCCGGTGCCGTGCTGCGTTCCTTCGCCGTATGGGGCCAGGGCGTCGCCGCGCGCCGCGCGGCCCTGGGGGTCAAGGAGGAACTCCGCGCAGCACTGCTGGCGCGCGCACTGCACAGCGGCGCAGCGGACGCCCGGGACGGGATGAGCGACGGCGGACTCGCCGTCCTGGCAACGCGCGGCCTGGACGCACTGGACAATTACTACACCCAGTTCCTGCCGGCCCTGGTCAACTGCGCCACCGTGCCCCTGCTCCTGGGCGCCCGGATCCTGTTCGCCGACTGGGTCAGCGCCGTGGTCATCGTCCTGACCGTGCCCTTGGTGCCGCTCTTCATGGTGCTGATCGGCCGCCACACCGAAGACCGCGTGCACCAGGCCCAGGCCACCCTCCGCCGCCTCTCCGGGCACATCCTGGAACTGGCCAAGGGCCTGCCCGTCCTGGTTGGGCTGGGACGGGCCAGCGATCAGCGCGCCGCCCTCGAGGACATTTCCGAGCAATACCGCACCCGCACCATGGGCACGCTGCGCACCGCCTTCCTCTCCGCCCTGGCCCTGGAACTCATCGCCACCATCTCCGTGGCGGTGGTGGCCGTGTTCATCGGCGTCCGGCTGGTGGCCGGGGACATGGGCCTGGAAGCCGGACTGCTGGCCCTGATTCTCGCCCCGGACTGCTACCTGCCCCTGCGCGAACTCGGCACCGCCCACCACGCCAGCGACGACGGCCGGGCAGCACTCGCCGCCAGCAACGGCGTGCTGGAGGCCCCCCGTGCCCGGCGGCTGGAGTCCGCTTCCGGCGGGCCAGATGGCGGCAACCCCGACGACGGCAGGCCGGCAGGCGTCGACGTCGCCGGACTGTGCGTGCGGTACACGGGGCGGCGGGCGGCCGCCGTCGGGCCCCTCGACTTCCACGCCCCGTCGGGGCGGATCACCGCACTCGACGGGCCCAGCGGCGCCGGGAAGAGCACCGTACTGGGGGTCCTGGCCGGAACCATCGGCGACGGAGCGGGCGCCGCCGTGGCGGGCCGGATCACCGGGATCGCCGAAGGTGCCGTGGCCTGGGTGCCGCAGCACCCCGCCATGGTCGCAGCCACGGTGCTCGAGGAGATCATCCTGTACCTGGGCAGGGGAAACGAAGCCGGGCAGGACGAACCCGGGCAGGGCGCGGGCGGGAACGCCGCCGACGCCGCCGCCGCGATGGCGGTCCTGCGGCGGGCCTCGGCGGGCCACCTCGCGGCGAAGCACCCCGCGGAACTGAGCCCCGGTGAACTGCGCAGGGTGGCCCTGGCCCGGGGGCTGGCCCGCCTCGACGCCGGCGCCACCGTGCTGCTGCTGGATGAGCCCACGGCCCACCTGGACCACGAATCCGCCCGGGCCGTGCGCTCTGCCATCGAGTCGCTGCGCGGCACGGCCACCGTGATCCTGGTGGCCCACGACGCCGAGACCAGGGCGCTCGCCGAGCACGTGGTGACGCTGGGCGGCGTCCATGGCCGGACATCCGCCGTGGACGGCCAAGGACAGGTCCCGGCGGCGGCCGTGTCCATCCCCGTATCCCACCCGCTGCCGGCGGTGGCACCCGCGACCCCGGCCATGGATGCCCCGGCCGTTGCCCTGGTCACGGCCGTGCCCGGCGCCGGACGGAGCCTCGCACGCATCCTCGGCCCCCTCTGGCTGCGCTTCACCGGTGCCGGCGCCGTGGGCGCGCTCGCGGCGCTGTTCGCCGTGGCCCTGTCCGGCCTGTCCGGATGGCTCATCATTCGCGCCAGCGAACAGCCGCCCATCCTCTATCTGCTGGGCGCGATCGTCGGCGTCCGCTTCTTCGGCATCGGCCGGGCCGTGCTCCGCTACTGGGAACGCCTCCTGACCCACGATGCCGTCTTCGCCGCCATGACGCGGCTCCGCGGCTCGCTGTGGGCCACGCTCAGCCGCCGCGCACTGTCCCTCCGGCGCCTGCTGCAGGGCGGCAATGTGCTGGGCGCGGTGGTGGACGACGTCGATACGCTCCGGGACCTGCTGCCCCGGGTGGTGCTTCCCCCGCTGACGGCGCTCGCCGTCGCGGCCTGCGGCGTCACGGCCACGGCCCTGCTGGTGACGGCCGCCGTGCCCGCCGTCGCCCTGGCCGCGCTCTGCGGATTGCTCGTTGCTCCCGCGGCCGCTCTGCTGGCCGACCGGAACGCCGCCCGGGCCGAACAACAGCTCCGCTCGGTGGTCCTGGACGGCGTCGCCTCCGCCCTGGACGCCCGGGCCGAACTCAGCGCCAACGGCGTTGCGGCCGCGGTCCTGCGCCGGCTCCGCAGCGGCGACCGTGCCGCCACGGCAGCGGCCCAGCGCTCCGCCTGGGCCGAGGGGCTGGGCCAGGCCGTCACCGTGCTAGCGTGCACGCTGGCAGCCCTCTGGGCGGGCCTGCTCGCCGCGCCGGCCGTGGAAGGCGGCGCAGCAGCGCCGGCCATTGCCGCCGTCGTGGTCCTCATGCAGCTGGCGCTCGTGGAGCCGTACGCCGCCGTGGTCACCGCCGTGCGCCAGGCGCCGGCCCTCGCGGCGGTCCTCAGGCGCGTGGCCGGCTCGGGCGCCCTGGACGCCCCCGGCCGCGGCATTCCCGACGCCGGCGTCCGGCCCCTGCCCGACCGTCCCGGCCGGGCCCCCGGCCTGCGGTTCGACGACGCCGCAGCGGCCTGGCCCGGCGGTCCGGCCGTGTTCAGCGGACTCAGTGCCGAGGCGGCCCCGGGCCGCTGGCTCGCCGTCACCGGTCCGTCCGGCTCCGGCAAGTCCACGCTGCTCTCCGTGCTGCTGGGTTTCCTCCCCGTGCAGGAGGGCACCGCGCGGCTCACCGGCACGGCAGCCTGGTGCCCGCAGGAGGCCCACCTCTTCGACTCCACCATCCGCGGCAACCTCCTCCTGGCCCGGCCCGCCGGCAGCAAGCCAGGCGAGGACGCCATGCACGGGGCGCTGGCCGCCGTCGGGCTCTCCACCTTGGTGGCGGGAATGCCCGGCGGGCTGGATGCCCGGATCGGCCCCGGCGGGGCCTTCCTGAGCGGTGGCGAACGGCAACGGCTCGCCATGGCCCGGACCCTCCTCAGCGGCGCCTCGGTCCTGCTGCTGGACGAGCCCACGGCGCACCTGGATGCGGCGTCCGCGCGCACCATGATGGCCGAACTCCGTGCGGGACTGAAGGACGTCACGGTGGTCCTGGTGACGCACAACCCGGCGGACATCGATCCGGCGGACGCACGCCTGGAGTTGGCTTCCCTGGATTCAGCAGCCCTGGATGCCCCAGCGGACGGCGGGGCCGGCTTCGGCACGCCGGGCGAGCCGAAGCTGGTGGGACAGGCTACTCCTCAGTAGCCTGTTGGCATGTCTTCCACAGAGCAACCGTCCACTGTGCAACCTTTCACCACGCACGCCGGCAAAGAAGCCTTCGCCGGGGCGGAATTTCCGGACCCCCTTGCGACAGGACTGGACTGGCGCCCCGCCACGGCAGCGGACCTGGACAGCTGGGCCGCCCTGATTGCCCGCACGGCCGCCGCTGAGCATCCTGTCTGGTTCGACAAGCACGCCGACCTGGTCCAGGTCCTGGAGAACAGCAAGAACGATCCGCGCACCCACACCGTGCTTGGGACCGACGGCGACGGCGTCCCGCGCGCCTACGGCCGCATTGCCAAGAACCCGGACGGTGACAAGGCCCACGGCATGGGATGCGTGGACCCCGGCTGGCAGCGCAGGGGCATCGGTGCCGCCATTGTTGATTGGCAGGAGCGGCTTGCCAAGGCGCGCTTTGCCGCGGACGCAGCGACAGGACACGGGCAGGGCCATGGACCGGCGCAGGCACGGCTGCGGATCTTCAACGAGGAGGTGCAGCAGGGCCGTTCGGCGTTGCTGCAGCGGTTGGGCTATTCGACGGTCCGCTGGTACAACGAAATGCACCGGTCTCTGAGCGTCCCGATTCCGGCGGCGGCAGTGGCGGATGGCCTGGAACTCGTCACCCTGGAGCCGTCGCTGCACGAGCCCGTGCGGCTGGCCCACAACGACGCCTTCCGGGACCATTGGGGGAGCGAGCCGCGGGACGAGGAATCCTGGCGTTTCACGCTGGAGCACCCCCAGCTTCGGCCGGACTGGAGCACGGTGGTCGTTGACCGTGCCAGCGGCGAGGTAGCCGGTTACCAGCTGGCAAGCTTTGATCCGGACACGGCGGCCGAACGTGGCTTCGCGGAGGGCTACACCGAACTCCTGGGGGTCCGGCGTGCCTACCGGGGGCGCGGCATCGCCCAGGCGCTGCTGGCCGATGCCATGCGCCGCTTCGCCGGTTCCGGCATGGAGGTGGCCTCACTCGACGTCGACTCGGAAAACCCCACCGGCGCCCTGGCCCTGTACATGGGCATGGGCTACACGGCGGTCAACCGCTCCATGTCGTGGGAGAAGCTGCTCTAGCCATCCACATCGTGCAGGTGGTGGACCACGTCGTGCAGGAAATACTGCGCGAACGTCAGCACCGTGAACTCGGAGCCGTTGCTCCGTGTTCCGGTCCGCTGCCATTCGTCCTCGACGACGGCGGCGAACGACGCGGCGATCTGCTCGCCCTCGGCCTGCAGCTGGTCCGCCACGGTGCGGGCATCAGCGCCGGCATAGTCGCCGTCGATCGCGGCCTGGTCCTGGTCCCAGTTGGCGAAAGTGGCGTCATCCTCGCTGAGCATCAGGTTGAGCCGCTGGTCGAACAGGCTGAAGACATCGCGCACATGGCAGGCGTACTCCAGGGCGGACCAAGCGTGCTCGTTCGGCCGCACGGCAACGTCATCGCGGCGCAGCACCTTGCGCCATCGCGGCAGCATGTTGGTGACAGTTCCCGGCACGGTGGAAGGGGTGACTGTGCTGGCGTCGAAACCGCATTCGGGGCACGGCCGCGACAGCACCCAGGTCCAGTCTTTGTCTTCAGGAATGATCGGCATGCGGCCAGTCTAGGGCCCGCCCGCGCCGAACGCCGCCAGCCCGCAAAGTTCACGCGGTTTCCCCGATACTTGCGGCACTGTCAGGAGTAAAGTTCATCCCGGGGGAGAGCCCGGAAAGTGAACAGCCATGCTCAAGGATCTAAGCGTCGCGGCGGTGCTCCCGGCCAGCGACATCAGCCGCGCCCGGGACTTCTACCGGGACAAGCTCGGACTGGAACCGGACAATCCGGACGCCACTGACAACCTGCTGTACAAGTGCGGGAACGGCACGGCGTTCCTGATCTACCAGACGCCCAACGCTGGCAGCGCCAAGAACACCCAGATGGGGTGGACCACTGACAATCTCGACGAGGAAATGGCCGATCTCAAGTCCCGTGGCGTCGTCTTCGAGGAATACGACTTCCCGGGACTGAAGACGGAGAACGGCGTCGCCACCATGCCGGACGGCGAACGCGGCGGCTGGTTCCTCGATTCCGAAGGAAACATCCTCAGCATCGCCACGATGCCCTAGACAGCGCCACCAGGGGACAGGGAAAACACCACGGCGGGGCCGACGGTCTTGCCTGCGGCCCCGCCGTGTGGTGTGGCTGTTCCTAGTCCTCCGCTCCTGGGGCCCCGGCGGCCGCCCAGGCCATGCTCGGACCGATCTCCTCCACAGGCTGGGACAGGGGGATGCCGGAACCGTCGCGGCGGCCGTGTTCCTGCGGCAGGGCGCGTGCCACGCCGGCCGAGGAGGAGGCCTTCGCGGGTCCGTGCCCCGCCCAGGCCAGCAGCAGCATGTCTTCGCCCTTGAGGAAGCGGTGTGCACGCACGCCGCCCGTGGCGCGGCCCTTGGCCGGGTATTCCTCGAACGCCGTGACCTTGGCCGTTCCCGGTGCGGTGCCCGGCAGCGCGCCCCGGGTCCCTGAAATGGTCACGACGACGGCGGCGGGGTCGTCCGCGCGGACCGTGCCGAAGTGGATGGCCTGGTCACCTGCGGCGAGCTTGATGCCCTGCATGCCTCCGGCGGTGCGGCCCTGCGGGCGCACATTCGAGGCACTGAACCGCAGCAACTGGGCCTGCTGCGTCACGAACACGAGTTCGACGTCGTCGTCCTGGGCGGGCTCCACGGCGAGGACGGTGTCCTTGTCCTTGAGCGTGATGATCTCCCAGTCTTCCCGGTTGAGCGGGTAGTCCGGCTGGACGCGCTTGACCACGCCCTGGACCGTTCCGAGGGCCAGGACCACGTCCAGCGGGACGAAGGCCACCAGGGTTTCGCCCTTGAGCAGCGTGATGAAGTCCTTGGCTGGCACGCCGCCGGCCAGGTTGGGGACACCGGCAACCGGCGGCAGCACCGGCATGTCCATGACCTGCAGCCGCAGCATGCGCCCCTGCGAGGTCACGGCACCGATTTCGCCGCGCGCAGTGGTCCTGACCACGGAACGGAAGACATCGTGCTTGCTCCGCGGCCCGGCTTCGGCCAGGGGATCCTGGGCGGAGGTGCGGGCAATCTGCCCGGAGGCACTGAGCAGCACCCAGCAGGGGTCGTCCGGAATTTCCATGGGCAGCGCGTCGGCCTTGCCCTTGGCGCCGGGGGCAGCGGCGAGCGCGGCGGCGACCGTGGGGGAGACGGCCTCGGATTCGAGGAGCACCGTGCGGCGCGGGGTCCCGTACTTCTCGGAGATCTCGGCGAGCTCGCCGGACACCAACTCCCGGAGCAGGACGTCGGAGTCCAGGATGGCCTGGAGGGCGGCGATGTCCAGGCGCAGCTGCTCCTGTTCCTTTTCCAGCTCGAGGCGCGAGTACTTGGTCAACTGGCGCAGGCGCAGTTCCAGGATGTGGTTGGCCTGGATTTCGCTGAGGTCGTAGATGGACATCAGCCGTTCCCTGGCCGCGGAGACCTCATCGGAGGAGCGGATGATCTGGATGACCTCGTCGATGTCCACGATCGCGATCAGCAGGCCCTCCACCAGGTGGAGGCGGTCCTTCTTCTTGCCCAGGCGGAACGCCGTGCGGCGGCGCACCACGGACAGGCGGTGCCCCACATAGACCTGCAGCAGCTCGAGCAGTCCGAGGGTCTGCGGCTGGCCATCCACCAGGGTGACGTTGTTGATGCCGAAGGAGTCCTCCATCGGCGAGTACCGGTAGAGCTGTTGCAGCACGGCGTTGGGGTTGAAGCCGTTCTTGAGCTCGATGACGAGCCGCAGCCCGTGGTTGCGGTCCGTGAGGTCCACGACGTCGCTGATGCCGGTCAGCTTCTTCGCGTTGACGGCGTCCTTGATTTTCTCGATGACCTTTTCCGGGCCCACCATGTACGGGAGCTCCGTGACCACAAGGCCGGTGCGGCGGGCCGTGAGCTGCTCCACCTCCACCTTGGCGCGGGTCTTGAATGAGCCGCGCCCGGTGGCGTAGGCGTCGCGGATCCCGTCCAGGCCGACGATGCGCCCGCCGGTGGGCAGGTCCGGGCCCGGGACGAACGCCATGATGTCCGCCAGCGTGGCGTCCGGGTTCGCGATCAGGTGCCGGGCGGCCGCGATGACTTCGGCCAGGTTGTGCGGGGCCATGTTGGTGGCCATGCCGACGGCGATGCCGGTGGCGCCGTTGACCAGCAGGTTGGGGAACGCTGCCGGCAGGACGTCGGGCTGGGTCAGCTGGTTGTCGTAGTTGGGGACGAAGTCCACCACGTCTTCGTCGAGGTGGTCCGTCATGGTCAGCGCAGCGGCCGCCAGACGGGCTTCGGTGTAACGCGGCGCGGCCGGGCCGTCGTCGAGCGAACCGAAGTTGCCGTGCCCGTCGATCAGCGGCAGGCGCAGGGAGAAGTCCTGCGCCATGCGCACCATGGCGTCGTAGATGGCCGTGTCGCCGTGCGGGTGCAGCTTGCCCATGACCTCGCCCACCACGCGGGCGCTCTTCACATGGCCGCGGTCCGGGCGCAGGCCCATGTCAGACATCATGTACAGGATGCGTCGCTGCACCGGCTTGAGACCGTCGCGGGCGTCCGGAAGTGCGCGCGAATAGATCACCGAATACGCGTACTCCAGGAAGGAACCTTCCATTTCGGACGTGACGTCGATGTCGACAATGTTCTCGGTAAAATCCCCTGCGGGTTCGCCGGTGCGTGCGGGGTTTTGGCTGCGGGCCATGGGGTCGGTGGATCCTTAAAGATGTACTGCGGATGTTTTGGCTAGGCTAAGCCTATGGTGGATCAGCCCGGCGTCGGCATTTATCCGGAATATTGGGAGGCCGACGTCGTCCTGCGCGACGGCGGAACGGCGCATCTGCGGCCGATCTCACCCGCGGACGCGGAGGCCCTGCAGGCCTTCCATGCCGGCCAGTCGCAGGCCTCCATCTACATGCGCTTCTTTTCCTTCAAGCCCAAGCTGAGCGGAAAGGAAGTGCGCCGCTTCACCGAGGTGGACCACGTTGACCGCGTGGCGTTCGTGATCACCATCGGCGGCGAGATCCTGGGCATCGGCCGCTACGACCGCCTCGAGGACCCCAGCGAAGCCGAGGTCGCGTTCAACATTTCCGACGCCCACCAGGGCCGCGGCATCGGCTCGATCCTCCTGGAACACCTGGCCGCAGCCGCCCGGGAAAACGGCATCCGCCGCTTCACCGCCGAGGTCCTCCCGGACAACCGCAAGATGCTGATGGTATTCGCCGACGCCGGCTACGACCTCAAGCGCCATTTCGACGACGGCGTGGTGAGCGTCGAGTTCAACGTGGACCCCACTGAAAAATCCCGGAGCGTCATGGAGTCCCGCGAGCACCGCGCCGAGGCACGCAGCGTGCGCGACCTGCTGGCGCCGTCGTCGGTGGCCGTCATCGGCGCGAGCCGCAAATGGGGGACCATCGGCTACCAGCTCCTCGAACACATCATCGAAGGCGGCTTCACCGGCCCCGTCTACGCCGTCAACCCGGAGGCCTTCGAACTGGCCGGCATGCTGTCCTTCAGCCGGATCTCCGAGGTCCCCGGACCCGTGCAGCTCGCCATCATTGCCGTGCCCTACGCGGAGGTGGCCAAGGTGGTGGACGATTGCGCCGCCGCGGGCGTCAAGGGGATCGTGGTGGCAACGGCAGGCTTTGCCGACGACGGCGAACGTGGACTCGCGAAGCAGCACGAACTCGTGCGGCGGGCCCGGGCCAACGGGATGCGTGTCATCGGGCCCGAGTCGCTCGGCATCCTGAACACCCATCCGGCGGTCGCGCTGAACGCTTCCATGGCGCCCAGCATGCCCCGGCGCGGTGTACTGGGCCTCTTCAGCCAGTCGGCGGCCATCGGCGTTTCGCTGTACGCCGCCGCGAGCCGCCGCCGCCTGGGCCTGTCCTCCTTCCTGTCCGCCGGCAACCGGGCCGACGTCTCCGGCAACGACGTCATGCAGTTCTGGGAAGACGATCCGGGCACGGCCGCCGTGGGCCTCTACCTCGAATCCATCGGCAACCCCCGCAAGTTCTCCCGGCTGGCCCGCAGGCTCTCGCGGAGCAAACCGGTGATAGTCGCCAAATCCGATGTCACCGGGCTCCGGCTGCCCCCGGGCCACGAAGTCCGGACCACCCAGGCCCCGGCCTCGGCATTGGACGCGATGCTGCGCCAGGCAGGGGTCATCCGCGTCGAAACCATCGAAGAGCTCATGGACGTGGCCCAGATCGTCTCCAGCCAGGCGCTGCCCAAGGGCCCGTCCATCGTCGTGTATTCGAACTCCGTGGCCTTCGGCAAAGTGGTGGCGGACAGTGCCGGCACGCATGGCCTGGACGTGGACCGCCTTGTCACGGGCGTGGACCTGGACGCCGGCATGTCCCTGGCGCTGCCGGCCCTCCGTGCCAGCCTGCAGGCCACGCTGGCCGACGAGGCAGTGCACGCCGTCGTCGCAGCCTTGCTGCCCGCCCGCGGGCTGACCGTGGAGGCCCTGGCCGCCGTCTTCGCCGAATGCGCCGCGGCGGCCGGCAAGCCGGTGGTGGCCGCCTTCTCGGGGATCCTGGACCCCTCCATCCTGGCCGAAGGCCTGCTCGGCGGCGACGACGGCCAGGCACCGCTTCCCTGCTACTCGAACCCGGGAACGGCCGTGGCGGCGCTCGCGGCCGTGGTCCGCTACGCCCACTGGCTGGACCGCGACCAGGGCATGTTCGTGGACCCGGAGGGCTGCGACACCGAGGGAACCCGGGAGGAGCTGGACCGGATGCTGGCCTCGGTGACCGGCGAAAAGCTCGTCAAGCTCGACGCCGGTGCTGCCGCAGGACTGCTGGCCCGCTACGGCATCGCCGTGCTTCCCTCGCTCGGTTTCGGCACGGAAGACGAGGCCGTCGATGCTGCCGGGCACCTGGGCTGGCCAGTGGTCCTGAAGACCACGGATCCGGCCCTCCGGCACCGGCTGGACCTGGGCGGGGTCCGGCTGGACATCCAGGACCCCGCATCGCTGCGGCTGAACATCGCCCAGATGCGGCGCGCGCTGGAGCCCTTCGGCTCGCCGTCGCTCGAAGTCCAGGCCATGGCCCCCGTGGGCCAGGCCTGCACCTTCCGGGCCATCGAGGACCCGCTGCTGGGACCCGTGGTGTCCTTTGGCCTGGCCGGCGACGCCGTCAACCTGCTCGATGACTGGGCGCACCGCGTCCCGCCGCTGTCCTCCGCCGACCTCCACGACTTCATCCGGGCACCCCACGCGGCCCGGAAACTGTTCGGCTACCAAGGCCTTCCAGCCGTGGACACCGCCGCCCTGGAGGACATCGCCTCGCGCCTGGCGCGGCTCAAGGACGACCACCCGGAAATCGCCTTGGTGGAGTTCAACCCGGTCCTGGCAGGCCCGTCCGGCGCGAAAATCCTGGCCGCCGAAGTGTGGATCGGAAACGCCGCACAACGCACCGACAGCGCCCGCCGGGCCATGCGCGGCTGACGCCGTGGGCCCAGCCGCAGGACGCTACGCGGTTATGAAGTCAAAGGACGATCTGTGAAAATGGGGGATATGAGCACCAAGTCCCCGACGCCTCAGTCCCGCCCTGTCAACGGGCACCACACCGCGCACAACCACAGTTCGCAGGGACAGAGCCTGGACCAGGCCCTGCAGCAGGCCGGTTTCTACCCGCGGCTCGTGGCCGACGTCGTCGAGGACGCCCTGGACGGGCGCGACTGCCTGTCCCACCTGGTCCACCTCGAGACGCACTTCGACCGTGCCGAGGTCCGCCGCCACATCACCGTCCTGGTGCTCACCGAGGACATGCTGGTGATCACCCACGTGGACGACCAGCAGCTGGACGAGGCGGGTGAGCAGACCGTGGCCCAGATCTCCACGGAATCCGTTCCCGTGGCCCAGATCCGCTCCGTGGTCCTGAGCTACATGTACTCCCAGCCGCAGGACTACAAGCCCTCGGACCCCGTGCGCGAGCTCACCGTGTCCATCGCGTGGTCCGGCGGTCAGCGCCTGGACATGGGCCCGGCGAGCTGCGGGGACCCCCAGTGCGAAGCCGACCACGGCTACAGCGGGACCATCGCCCAGGAAGACATCGTCCTGCGCATCAGTGCCGAAGCGGACGGGCTGCAGGCAGTCCAGGACGCCAAGGTCTTCGCCCGGGCACTGCGTGCCGTCAACACCGGCACGGCTGCCCCCGCCCAGCACGCCACCCTCCCCGCGCCGCGGCCACGCTCCGGAGTCTTCGGCAACAGGCTCAGCCGCGGGCACCAGCGCTGATGGGGCCCGTGCAGGGTCAGGCGCAGGTGACCGTCGAAATGCCCGCCACGGCGCCGGCAGCGTCTGAGCTGCCTGCTCCGCCGCTTTACGGCAGCAAGTCCATCGCGGAAGTCTTCACCAGTGCGGCCGCAAGCCTGGGCCTGCCCGGCTTCGGCAATGCCCTGAACCTGCCGACAAGCCAGCGCGTGTGCGTGGTGCTCGCGGACGGACTCGGACGCGGCCTGCTCAAGCAGAAGGCCTCCCACACGCCGTTTCTGCGCTCCATGGTCGCCGCGGGCCAGGGCGCGGTGCCCGTCTGGCTGGACTCGGCCTTTCCCAGCACCACCGCGGCCTCGCTGGCCAGCCTGGGCACGGGGCGCACCGCAGGTGAGCACGGCATGGTGGGCTACGACGTCCTGGACCCGGCCCAGGACAAGGTGGTCAACCTCCTGGGCAACTGGGACGCCGGCGTCGATCCGCAGCAGTGGCAGCCCCACCCCACCGTGTTCGAGCGCATCGCCGCCGAGATCGACGTCGTGACCATCAGCCTGCCCCAGTTCGGCAACTCGCCCATGACCCAGGCCGCCCTGCGCGGCAGCCGCTTTATCGGCGGGACCTCCCTGCACGCGCGCACCGCCGCAGCCGCCGAGGCCATGTCCGGCGGCGGCCGTTCCCTCATGTACTTCTACGCCAATGAACTCGACAAGGCCGGGCACCGCTACGGCTGCCAGTCGGAGCGCTGGGAGCACCAGCTGGAGGAGCTCGACTCCACGGTCAAACGGCTCTCCGCCAGCCTCCCGGCCGGCACCATCATCCTGCTGACCGGCGACCACGGCATGCTCGACGTCCCCGAGTCCCAGCGCCTCGACTACTCGGCCGAACCGGCGCTCATTGACGGCGTCCGGCACACCGCCGGCGAGCCGCGCATGGTCCACCTGTACATGGAGCCCGACGCCGGAGCCTCCCGCCGTGACGCCCTGCTGGACGCCTGGCGGGGCCGCTTCGGCGAGCGGATCTGGGCGTTCACCCGCGAGCAGGCCATCGACGCCGGCCTGTTCGGCACCGTGGCGGCCGGCGTGGCACCGCGCATCGGCGATGTCATGATCGCCGCCCGGGACACCCTGGCCCTCTATGACACCCGCCGCGTCCGCCCCACGGCCATGGAAGTCGTGGGCCAGCACGGCTCCCTCACCAAGGCCGAACGCGAAGTGCCGCTGCTCTGCTTCCCGGCCGGAGGCAAGAAGGGCCGGCGTGGCTGAGCTCATCTTCTTCTCCGGGACCATGGACTGCGGCAAGTCGACGCTGGCCCTGCAGATGGACCACAACCACCGTGCCCGCGGCCGGGGCGGCGTCCGCTTCAGCTGCAACGACCGCGCCGGTGAAGCCACCATCTCCAGCCGGCTCGGCCTGCAGACCGACGCCGTGGAGGTCACCGAAGCCACCGACTTCTGGGACGAGGTGGTCCGCCGCCGCACCACCGGCCTGCGCGTGGACTACCTGATCTGCGACGAAGCCCAGTTCTACTCACCCCTCCAGGTGGAGCAGCTGGCCCGCGTGGTGGACGAGATGGACGTGGACGTCTTCGCGTTCGGGATCACCGCGGACTTCAGGACGGCGCTCTTCCCCGGCTCCCAGCGGCTGATCGAGCTCGCAGACCGGGTCCAGGTCCTCCAGGTGGAGGCGCTGTGCTGGTGCGGACGCCGGGCCACGCACAACGCCCGGACCGTGGACGGCATCATGGTAATGGAAGGCGCCCAGGTGGTGGTGGGGGACGTCGCCATGGATGAGGGCAGGGACAGCGCCGGCCACGAAACCGCGGGCACCAAGACCGTGGGATATGAAACACTGTGCCGGCGGCACTACATGCGCCGCGTGACCGCCCACGGAGCAGACCTCATGGCCAGCAAGGACCAGTTGCTGCCGTTCGACGTGGACGCCTGCCTCTGGCACGGGGCCGGGACACACGCCACCGGGACACACGAGCAGAAGGCTTAGCAGCCGTTCGGCCGTAGCCTGGCCGTGGCAGCCGGGGCTTCAGTCCCCGCGTGCCCCGAAGACGATTTCATCCCAGCTGGGGATGCTGGACCGCTTGGGCCGGGAAGGCTGCCGCTCCGCCGGGGCAGCATCGCCCGGCTCCGCATCCGCCTTGGGGCGCAAGGCACCGCCCAGAAGCTCGTCCAAGCCCACACGCTGGACGCCGTCCGGCGTCGCAGGCGTTTCGGCGCCGGAGTCTTCCACCACGGCCCCGTCGGGATCGGCCGGGGCTTGCTGGGCTGATCCGCCGCCCATCCGGTCAAGCAGCCCGGTCGCGGGCCGCACGGGACCGGCGATGACCGTGATTTCGCGGGTATCGGTGCTGACGCCGTCGTGAAGCCGGAGGGCGTTGTCTTCCGGGGAATCCTCAAGCCGCGGAGCCAGCGTCAACCGCGAAAGAATCGATGGGCGGCCGTCCTTGCGGCGTTCCGCCGCATCAGCCTCCGAGGCGGCCGGCGCGGCATCGGCGTCGTCTGCTTCCTCGACGTCGTCGACGGCACGGGGATGGGCCGCCGGGACACCGGTGCTCAGCAGCGCGGCGAGGGCGTCGTCGCCGTCCTCATCCATGCCCAGGCGCTGTCCGCGGCGCGAACGCAGCATGTCCAGGAGGCTGTCGGATTCCTTGCTCCCCGTGGCCGCACGGGCCGCGGATTCGGCGTCGGTCTCAAAATCAAAGGGGCGGTCGGAGACCGCGGCCAGGCGGCGGGCCGGAACCAGGCCATCCAGCGGCTCGAGTTCACTGAGCTGCTGCGCCCAGCGGTTGGCGTTCTGCAACGATTTGCGCGAGGGGCTGAAGGTCCACATCGCGGGGGGCTCTTCTCCGATGCTGTCCGGTGCGCCCAGGACGGTTTCAAAGCGTGCGACGACGGTCCAGGAACCATCCGCGCGGCGCCACGAGTCCCACTCGACCGTGGAGGAGTCGATGCCGTGGGCCGTCAGGCGGTGCGCCACCATTTCGCCCAGGGTGGCAGCGGCATCGCCGAACGTGTTGCGGTAGGCATCATGGCCGGGGGCGGGGGAAGCAACTTCGACCTTGCGCGCCTGCAGGGCAACGTATTCACGCTCGGCCAGCACAGGACCTTCGTAGCGCTGCACATTGGCCAGCGGCAGCCCGGACAGTTCGGCGACTTCCGCGGCCGTGGCCCCGGACCTGATCCGCGACTGGATGTCCCGGGGGGACATGGCAATGGGGGTGATGGAGGCGCGGGCCGCCACCTGGGCGGGGGTCCGGCTCGCTGCGGCGCGCAGCGCCTCATCGATCGGGAGCTGGAACATTTCACCGCCGGTGCCGCTCAAGAGGAGATGACCGCCGTCGTCGTGGACGCCTACGAGCCGTAGATCCTGCATAACACCCTCCACCATGGCATAACTGACATTCGAAACTCTGCCATCCGCCGGGACCATTTCCTACTAGGACAAAGGGCGTGCCGCGATATTCCGCGAAAAGCGGCCGGGGGACGCCCGGCCAAGGGCCGCAGACACGCCGTCCAAGGCTATGGACTTTCGGGTTTCAGGAGAGCACAATGTGGCCGATATCGGGCACAAATCCGGGGCTTCCGGCGTTACACCGATACACCGGCAAGCGGACGGAAGCCCGGTCCCGCCGGCTTTCGATCCTGAGTGAAGCGGAGGACAAGGAAGCACCATGGCCACGGACTACGATGCGCCTCGGAAAACCGAGGAAGACGCCAGCGAAGACTCCATCGAGGAACTCAAGACCCGTCAGGCCGGCAAGCAATCGTCCAGCGTCGACGTCGATGAAGCAGAGCTGGCGGACGGCTTTGAGCTGCCCGGCGCGGACCTGTCCGGCGAGGAGCTCCTGATACGGGTCCTGCCGCCCCAGGCCGACGAATTCACCTGCTTCAATTGCTTCCTGGTCAAGCACCGCTCACAGATCGCCCGGGAAAAGGACGGTCACCTCTACTGCAAGGAATGTGAAAGCTAGGACTTCGCGGGCGAAGTCAGGGCGGCGACGAGCTCTTCCGGCCGCCGCGAGGATGCAAGCCAGTAGGGGGTGCGGTCAGAGGGGTCGGTGATCTCGATCTTGACCACTGCGTCGATCCAGCCGCGGAAGCACATGAAGGCTAGCCCGTTGAGGCGGGGTCCCCGTTCGGCGGTGGCTTCTTCCTTGCGGAAGGCCTCGACGGATCCGACGAAGCGGCGCTCGATTGTGGCGCGGCCCACCCGCAGGGTGTCCGGGGTGACCGAGATGGTGGGCGTGGACACCACCAGCATGGTGGCCATGATCGCGAACAGGACCGCTGCCGCCGTGAGGCCCACCCCGAAGCTGATGGGCGAGAACATCAGGATGCCGGCCCCGGACAGGCCCATCACCACAACCCAGATCCAGGCCGAGGGCCAGAGTTTCTCGGTGTACAGCACCGTGGATGCGCTGGAGGGGTCGTTCCGGGCAGGGACGGGTGCGGCGGAGTCAGGCGTAGGCATGGTCCCAGCTTATCGGGACGGGCCATGGCCCCGCGCCCGCCGCCTGCGCCGCCCCTTCGCGGGCCCGCGCGCGGCCACGTAGAATGAATGACTGTGAGCAACGAGACCGCAGTGATGAACACCGACGCCGAAACCAGCGCAGCCTACGGCGCGCCCACCCTTGACGTGCAGCTGAAAATGCTCGACGCCGGGCTGGAAGCGCCGTCGTACGCGCACCCCGGCGACGCGGGGGCCGACCTCCGCACCCGCGAGGATGTGGTGCTGGCTCCGGGAGAGCGCAAGCTCGTCCCCACCGGCGTTTCCATCGCACTGCCCGACGGCTTTGTGGCACTCATCCACCCGCGTTCGGGCCTTGCCACCAAGCACGGACTCACAGTTGTCAACGCCCCCGGAACGGTCGATGCCGGCTACCGGGGCGAAATCGCCGTCACGCTGCTGAACACGGACCAGAACCAGGCGATCGAACTCAAGCGCGGCGATAGAATTGCCCAGATGGTGATCCAGCGCGTCGAGTACGCGCGTTTCGTCGCCGTCGACGAGCTGTCCGACTCCGTCCGGGGAACCGGCGGATTCGGCTCCACCGGGGGATTCGCCACGCCCGTGGCGTAGCAACGCGGGAGGACCTCAGGCGGCAGGCAGCCGCCGGGGCCCCGCAGTATTCCCGTTGTCCGCCCTGCGTGCGGTTTACTGGGGGACAGACCACTACTAAGGAGACAATCCGATGCTTTTTGGGCGCGGCAAGAAGTCCAAGGCCGAACGGCCGGAATCCGCTGCTGCTGACGCCGCAGAAGCGGACATTGCGGTAGCAGACACGCCCGGATCCGCTGATGGGGCTGCCAGCGTAGGCGCGGCCAAGGGCGACTTCCGGATCGTCAAGGGGCCGCTGGACATCACGGAGATTGACAGCCAGGACGGCTACGTCGATCTCGGAGCACTGTTGATCGCGCCGGCCGAGGGCCTGCAGTTGCGCCTCGAGATCGAGGAGGCCACCCAGCGGGTTGTCGCCGTCACCCTGGACCTGGGGGCCTCGAGCCTGCAGCTCCAGGCCTTCGCAGCCCCCCGTTCAGAGGGCCTGTGGGAGGAGATCCGCGAACAGATCGGCCAGTCCGTGGCGAGCCAGGGCGGTGAGGTCGAGGAAGTCACCGGCACCTTCGGGCCGGAACTCGTGGCCAAGCTCCCGGCAGAAGCTGCCGACGGAAGCCGCGGCTACCGTGCCGCCCGCTTCATGGGCGTGGACGGTCCGCGCTGGTTCCTCCGCGGCGTGCTCGGCGGCGAGGCCGCCCTGGAACGCGACGCAGCGGCCGGGCTCGAAGAGCTCTTCCGCCGTGTGGTGGTGGTCCGCGGCGACAACCCCATGCCGCCGCGCGAGCTTCTGCAGCTTCGCCTGCCCAAGGATGCGGCAGCGCCGGCCCAGCACGGCGCAGCGCAGGACGGCCCCGCACTGGAACAACCCGAACGCGGGCCGGAGATCACCCAGATTGGCTGACCAGCCTCTTCCAAGCATGCCCGAGGGACGAAACAAGGCTCCCGGGCTGCGCATCAGCGGGCTCCCCGCCAGGGGCAGGGCCGGCTGCACGGGATTCGTCGAGTCCGTCACCTACCAGCCCGCCAGCGAGCAGCCCTTCTTCTCGGCCATCGTGGTGGACTCTCATGAGCACGGTACCGCCGGCGGCCGTCCAGGCGCTGCCTCCGCGGCCCGGCTGCTGGTCATCTGGCTGGGCCGCCGGCGCGTCCCCGGCATCGAGGCCGGAGTCGAAGTCCGACTCGACGGCATGGTGACCGCCCGGGACGGGCTGCCGGCCATGTTCAATCCCCGCTACGAAATTCTTTCCCGCCAGGAGCACCTATGACCGTCGCCAACGGATCCGATCCGCACGAAACGCCGACGCCGGAGGCGGCCACGCCTGAGGGCGCCGGCGCCGCAGGCGGAGACACCGCCGGCACCCAGGGCGCTGGCCAGTACGGTACTGGTACTGGCCCACAGGGTCCCACGGTCGCGGAACTCGCCGCAGGATACGCCGAAAAGGCGGGCGTCCACCGCAACAGCGCAGGCCATGTGGACATGCTGAAGACGGCCGGGGGCATCCAGGGGATCGCGGAGAGCATCCTGCCTGGTCTGGTCTTCCTCATTGCCTTCACCATCACACGGGACCTGACTCCTGCACTGGTCGCCGCCCTGGCAGCGGCTGCCGTCTTCACCGTGGCGCGGCTGGTGCAGCGGCGCCCCCTGACGCAGGCACTCGCCGGGATCGTCGGCGTCGGGATCTCCGCCTGGCTCGCCAATACCACCGGAAAGGCCGAGGACTTCTATGTCCTGGGCTTCTTCACCAACGTCGCCTATATCGCCGGCATGGTGCTCTCGATCGTCCTGAAGTGGCCCGTCGCGGGACTCCTGTTCGGCTTTGTCCGCAACGAGGGACTCGAGTGGCGCAAGGATCCCGAGAGGCTGCGCGTCTACCGGCTCGGAACCTGGGTGGTGGTTGCCGTGCTGGCACTGCGGCTCGTGGTCCAGGTCCCCCTGTACTTCATGGGTGAGCCCGGCCTGGCCGCGCTGGCAACGACGCGGCTGCTCATGGGCGCACCGCTGTATATCCTGGGCCTTTGGGTGGCCTGGCTGCTGACCAAGCCCGCGGTCCAGGCCAAGACCGCGGACTAGCCGGGCCCGCGGATCAGCCGGGCCGGCGGATCAGCCGTCGAAGCCGTCGTCCTCCGCAGCCTGGTCGGCGGTTTCCCCATCATTGCCGCGGGGGCCCTGGCCGGCCATTGACGCGGGGGACAGCAGGGCCCTGAGCCCGTCCTCGGCCGCGATGGTGGTCACAAAGAACAGTTCGTCGCCGCCGTCGAGCACGTCGTCCCGGCTGGGCGTGATCGGCGCGTGGTCGCGCAGGATGGCCACCAGCGTCGCGTCTTCGGGCCAGTCGATGGCCCCGACGGTGCTGCCGATGACGTGGGAATCGTGCGGCACGGTGAATTCCACGATCGACGCCACGCCTGTCTGGAGGGTCAGCAGGCGGACGATGTCGCCGATCTCCACGGCCTCCTCCACCAGGGCCGTCATCAGCTGCGGTGTGTTGACCGCAACGTCGACGCCCCAGGAATCGTTGAACATCCAGTCGTTCTTGGGGTTGTTCACGCGGCCCACGGTGCGGCCCACGCCGAATTCGGTCTTGGCGAGCAGGGACACCACCAGGTTGACCTTGTCGTCGCCGGTAGCAGACACCACGACGTCGGCGTCCTCAAGTTTCGCGTCCTGCAAGGTGCTCAGTTCGCAGGCGTCGCCCACCAGCCAGCGCGCCCCGCGCAGGCCGCTGCGGCCGATGACCTCGGGCTTGAGGTCGATCAGCAGGATCTGGTGGTTGTGGGCCAGAAGCTCCCGTGCAATGGACGAGCCGACGCTGCCTGCGCCAACGATGACAACTTTCACTAAGACTCCTTGGCAGGTGCTTTGGCGAGGATGCGTGCGATCTCGGAGGTCCGGTCAAGGGCCACCATGGCATGGACCGTGTCGCCCTCCTGATAGGCCATCCCCGGCTCCGGGAGGGTGCCCTCGCCGAAGCGGGTGAGGAAGGCGATGCGGATGCCGGCGGCGGCTTCGATGGCGGAGAGGGAATGCCCGATCCAGCCTTCGTTGACGTCCACTTCGGCCAGGACCAGCCGGCCCGAGGGCTCGCGGTAGTCGCCGGCCAGGTGCTGCTCCGGAAGGATCCGGCGGAGGACCTGGTCGGCGCTCCAACGCACGGCGGCCACGGTGGGGATGCCCAGCCGCTGGTAGATCTCGGCCCGGCCGGGGTCGTAGATGCGGGCCACCACGTGCGCAACGTGGAAGGTTTCGCGTGCCACACGGGTGGCAAGAATATTGGAATTGTCGCCGCTGGAAACGGCGGCGAAGGCGTAGGCCTCTTCGACGCCGGCCTGCTTGAGCGTGTCGCGGTCGAATCCGACGCCGGTCACCTTGCGCCCGGTGAAGCTGTTCCGCAGGCGGCGGAAGGCCCGCTCATCCTGGTCGATGATGGCCACCGAATGCCCGGCGTCCTCCAGGGTGTGCGCCAAAGTCGCGCCGACCCTGCCGCAACCCATGATCACGAAGTGAGCCACCATGTCTCCTTAAACTCTCTGTCCATGCCGCCTGCTAGAGACTTTACCGGTGGCGGGCGGCAGAAACGGCACCCTGCCGAACGGCAGCTCCCGGAAGACGCCGGCGGCCGTCATGACATCGCCCGGGATTCAGAGTAGCTTTGCGGGGTGTTGACAATTCTGAATGCCGTGAAGCGGATCTTGGTGGGCCGGCCGTTCCGTAACGACCGACTGGCCCACACACTCCTGCCCAAGCGCATCGCCTTGCCGATTTTCGCGTCGGACGCCCTGTCCTCCGTGGCCTACGCCCCTGATGAAATCCTCCTGACGCTGGCCCTGGCCGGCATCAGTGCGGTGGCGTTCTCGCCGCTGGTGGGCCTTGCCGTCATGGTGGTGTTGCTCACGGTGGTGGCGTCCTACCGGCAGAACGTGCACGCGTATCCTTCCGGCGGCGGCGACTACGAGATCGCCAACGTGAACCTGGGCAAGTACGCGGGGCTGACCGTGGCTTCCGCGCTTTTGGTGGACTACGTCCTCACCGTTGCGGTATCCATGTCCTCAGCCGCGACGTACCTGACCACGGCAGTGCCGGCACTGCACGGCCAGCAGGCGCTCATCGCCACCATCGGCGTCATCATCCTGGCCCTGGTCAACCTGCGCGGCATCAAGGAAGCGGGCTCCGTGTTCGCGGTCCCCACCTACATCTTCATGGCATCCATCCTGGGCATGACCCTTGTGGGCGTCATCCAGGCCATCACCGGCCAACTGGGGGAGGCTCCCTCGGCGCAGTTCACCATCGTGCCCGAGGAAGGCTTTGACGAAGGCCTGGTTGGCCTTGCCGGCGCGTTCCTGCTGCTCCGGGCTTTCTCCTCCGGCGCCGCCGCGCTGACCGGCATCGAGGCCATCAGCAACGGCGTCCCCAACTTCAAGAAGCCCAAGAGCAAGAACGCGGCCACAACGCTGCTCCTGCTCGGCGTCATCGCCTCGTCCATGCTGGCGGGCATCATCTATCTGGCGAACGCCACCAAGGTCCACATCGTGCTGGATCCGGCGACGGAATTCCTGCTGAACGGCCTGCCGCTGCCAGAGGATTACATCCAGAGCCCGGCCATCAGCCAGATCGCCCAGACCATCTTCGGCCCGGGATCCATCCCCTTCTACATCGTGGTCGCTGCCACGGGCACCATCCTGGTGTTCGCTTCCAACACGGCGTTCAACGGATTCCCCGTCCTCGGCTCCATCCTGGCCCAGGACGGCTACCTCCCGCGCCAGCTGCGCACCCGCGGTGACCGGCTGGCCTTCAGCAACGGCGTCCTTGCGCTGGCAGCCGGGGCCCTGGTACTGATCCTTGCCTTCAACGCCGACGTGACCAAGCTGATCCAGCTCTACATTGTGGGTGTCTTCATCTCGTTCACCATCAGCCAGCTCGGCATGGTCCGGCACTGGGGCCGCGAACTGAAGCTCGCACGCGACAAGTCCACGCGCCGCAGGATGGTCAAGTCGCGCACCATCAACATGATCGGCTTCGGCATGACCGCCCTTGTGCTCCTGATCGTGCTCATCACCAAGTTCGAACAGGGAGCCTGGATCGCGCTGCTCGCCATGTTCGTGCTCTTCCTCATCATGTGGAGCATCCGCGCCCACTACGACAACGTGGCCAAGGAACTGGCCGTGGACGAGGACGCGTCCCCGCGCGCCCTGCCCAGCCGCGTCCACGCAGTCATCCTGGTGTCGCACGTGCGCAAGCCCGTGCTGCGCGCCCTGGCCTATGCCCGGGCTTCCCGGCCGTCCAGGCTCGACGCCATCACGGTGGACATCAACACAGAGGAGACCGAGCACACCGTCCGGGACTGGGAAAAGCTGGACATCCCCGTGCCCCTGACCGTGCTCGCCAGCCCCTACCGCGAGACCGTCACCCCCATCATGGAGTACGTCAAGAACATGCGCCGGGACTCGCCCCGGGACCTGATCGTCGTCTACATCCCCGAATACGTGGTCGGCAAATGGTGGGAGCAGCTCGTCCACAACCAGACCGCACTCAGAATCAAGACAAGACTTCACTTCGAATCCGGAGTCATGGTGGCAAGCGTCCCGTGGCAGTTGAAGTCGTCCGAAGAAGCAAAGGCACTGCAGGATATCCAATGACCTCCCACACACATGAGCACACCGAACACCACGGAGGCCAAGGCACGCCGGGCACCGAACTGGTGGTCGACGTCGGCGCCATCGCCCACGGCGGCCATTTCGTCGCACGCCACGAAGGCCGCGTCATCTTTGTCCGCCATGGCATCCCGGGCGAGAAGGTCCGCATCCGGCTGACCGACTCCGGCGAGGCCTCGCGCTTCTGGCGCGGGGACGTCGTCGAGGTCCTGGAGGCTTCGGAAGACCGCGTCCGGCATTTCTGGAAGCAGGCCGACTCGCTCGCCGCCTGGAAGCAGGGCGGCCCGCCCGTGGGCGGCGCCGAACTGGGCCACATCTCGCTGCCGCGGCAGCGTGCCCTGAAGGCCGAGGTGCTGGACGAACAGCTCAAGCGCCTTGCCGGCGTCGAGCTCCCGACCGAGGTCGAAGCCGTGGGGGACACCCCCGACGGCGCCGGGCTGGGCTGGCGGACCCGCGCCAGCTTTGCCGTCACGGATAAAGGCAAGCTCGGCATGCACGCCCACCGCTCCGACGTCGTTGTTCCCGTCCGGGAGATGCCGCTCGCCGCGGCCGGCATCAACGAGCTGAAGCTGTGGGACATCGAGCTGCAGGGCATCGCCCGTGTCGAGGTCGCGGCCCCGTCCAACGGATCCCGGCCGCTGGTGCTGCTGGCCCCGGAAGAGGGCACCACGCCCAAGCGCCTCCATTCGATCCTGTCGCAGCTGCCGCAGGACGTCTCCGTGGCCTCCTTCGACCCTGCCAAGGGGGAGGTGCTGCAATTGCGCGGCCGCACCTGGGTGCAGGAATCGGCGGCAGGCCACGAATACCGCGTCACCGGCGAAGGATTCTGGCAGATCCACCGGGACGCGCCGGACACCCTGGTCAACGCCGTCACGGCTTTCCTGCACGACGGCGGATACCTTGAGCCCGGTGCTGCCGTGGCCGATCTGTACGCCGGGGCAGGATTGTTCACCGCACCCCTGGCCGACGCCGTGGGAGTCACCGGATCGGTGCTGTCCGTGGAAGGCGCGCCGGGCACCAGCCGGGACGCACGCAAGAACCTGCACGGCCAGCCCCAGGTGGAAATCGTCCAGGGCCGCGTGGAGCGCGTCCTGCACCAGCGCAGCCGCAGCTTCGACTCCGTGCTCCTGGACCCGCCCCGGGCCGGTGCCGGAAAGGCCGTCGTCAACCAGTTGATGGCCTCCGGGCCCCGCGCCATCGCCTATGTGTCATGTGATCCCGCTTCCTTTGCGCGTGATCTGGGTTACTTTCAGCGGGGCGGCTGGCGCCTCGAGGCCCTGCGGGGCTTCGACCTCTACCCGAACACGCACCACCTGGAGACTGTCGCGCTGCTCGTTCCCGCCGCGTAACTCCGCCACCGCCAGCCCGGGACCTGTCCCCGGGCTGGCGGTGACCAAAGCCAATTCCTGCCACTACGATGGGCGTATCAGTCCCGTGTCGTGATTCGGGATCATCACCAAAGACGTGCCGCAAGGTTTAGTAAGGCGTGCCTAACTGGATAGCGGCCAAACGCGCGACAAAGATGAAACTGTTGCGAGAGGAGTCCTGCCATGAGCACTGTGGACAGCTTCGGTTCCAAAGGCGTACTTAATGTAGCCGGCACCGATTATGAAATTTTCCGGTTGAACTCCGTAGAAGGCGCAGACAGCCTTCCGTTCAGCCTCAAGGTATTGCTTGAGAACCTCCTGCGGACCGAGGACGGCGCCAATATTACGGCCGACCACGTCCGCGCCCTGGCCGGCTGGGACCCCACCGCCGAGCCCGACACCGAAATCCAGTTCACCCCGGCCCGCGTCATCATGCAGGACTTCACCGGCGTTCCCTGCGTCGTCGACCTGGCCACCATGCGTGAAGCCGTCAAGGACCTCGGCGGCGATCCCAAGCGCGTCAACCCGCTGGCCCCGGCCGAGATGGTCATCGACCACTCCGTCCAGATCGATGCCTTCGGCAACTCCGGCGCGCTGGAGCGCAACATGGAGATCGAATACCAGCGCAACGGCGAGCGCTACCAGTTCCTGCGCTGGGGCCAGACGGCCTTCGATGACTTCAAGGTTGTTCCCCCGGGAACCGGCATCGTCCACCAGGTCAACATCGAATACCTGGCACGCACCGTCATGACCCGCGAGATCGACGGCGTTCTCCGGGCCTACCCGGACACCTGCGTCGGCACCGACTCCCACACCACCATGGTCAACGGCCTGGGCATCCTGGGCTGGGGCGTCGGCGGCATCGAAGCCGAGGCCGCCATGCTCGGCCAGCCGGTCTCCATGCTCATCCCGCGCGTCGTCGGCTTCAAGCTCACCGGGTCCATCCCGGCCGGTGCCACCGCCACCGACGTCGTGCTGACCATCACCGAACAGCTGCGCAAGCACGGTGTCGTGGGCAAGTTCGTCGAGTTCTACGGCGAGGGCGTCGCGGCTGTGCCGCTGGCAAACCGCGCCACCATCGGCAACATGAGCCCGGAATTCGGTTCCACGGCCGCCATGTTCCCGATCGACGACGTCACCCTGGACTACCTGCGCCTCACCGGCCGCTCCGAGGCAAACGTTGCCCTCGTCGAGGCCTACACGAAGGAACAGGGCCTCTGGCACGACCCGTCCCGCGAGCTGCGCTTCTCCGAGTTCCTCGAACTGGACCTGTCCACGGTTGTTCCCTCCATCTCCGGCCCGAAGCGTCCCCAGGACCGCATCATCCTCTCGGAGTCCAAGGACCAGTTCCGTCAGGACCTGCGCAACTACGTGAAGGAAGAGCTGACCGACGGCAGCCTCGACGAGGCCATCGACGAGAGCTTCCCTGCCTCGGACTCGCCGTCGTTCACCGACCCCGCGAGCCACGTGGCAGACGTTGCCCCGCACCCGCACGGCCCCAAGTCCGACGGACGCCCATCGAACAAGGTTCTGGTCACGACAGCCGACGGCCGCGAATTCGAGCTGGACCACGGTGCGGTGTCGATCGCCTCGATCACCTCCTGCACCAACACCTCCAACCCCTCGGTCATGCTGGCAGCAGCCCTGCTCGCCCGCAACGCCGTCAACAAGGGCCTGGCCGCCAAGCCGTGGGTCAAGACCTCTGTTGCACCGGGCTCGAAGGTCGTCACCGACTACTACGAGAAGTCCGGCCTCACCCCGTACCTGGAGAAGCTCGGCTTCTACATCGTCGGCTACGGCTGCGCCACCTGCATCGGCAACTCCGGCCCGCTGGAGCCGGAGATCTCCGAGGCAATCCAGGCCAACGACCTCTCCGTGACGGCTGTCCTCTCGGGCAACCGCAACTTCGAAGGCCGCATCAACCCGGACGTCAAGATGAACTACCTGGCTTCCCCGCCGCTGGTCATCGCCTACGCCCTGGCCGGCACCATGGACTTCGACTTCGACACCGATGCCCTGGGCACCGACTCCGAAGGCAACGAAGTCTTCCTGAAGGACATCTGGCCGAACCCCACCGAAGTCCAGGAAGTCATTGACTCCTCGATCGACGAGGCCATGTTCGCCAAGGGCTACGAAGGCGTCTTCGACGGCGACGAGCGCTGGAAGGCACTCGACACCCCCGCCGGCGACACCTTCGCCTGGGCCGAGGACTCCACCTACGTCCGGAAGCCCCCGTACTTCGAGGGCATGAAGGCGCAGCCGGACCCCGTCAGCAACATCGAGGGCGCCCGCGTCCTGCTGAAGCTCGGCGACTCCGTCACCACCGACCACATCTCCCCGGCCGGTTCCTTCAAGTCGGACACCCCCGCCGGCCAGTACCTGCTGGCCAACGGTGTGGAGCGCAAGGACTTCAACTCCTACGGCTCGCGCCGTGGCAACCACGAAGTCATGATCCGCGGCACCTTCGCGAACATCCGCATCAAGAACCAGCTGCTGGACGGCGTCGAGGGTGGCTTCACCCGCGACTTCAGCCAGGCGGATGCACCGCAGGCCTACGTCTACGACGCCGCCCAGAACTACCAGGCGGCCGGCATCCCGCTGGTGGTCCTGGCAGGCAAGGAATACGGCTCCGGCTCGTCCCGTGACTGGGCAGCCAAGGGCACCGCGCTCCTGGGCGTCAAGGCCGTCGTGGCCGAGAGCTACGAGCGCATCCACCGCTCCAACCTCATCGGCATGGGCGTCCTTCCGCTGCAGTACCCGGCCGGCGAGTCCGCCGCAACGCTGGGCCTGAGCGGCACGGAAACGTTCGCCGTCGAGGGCGTCACCGAGCTGAACAACGGCACCACGCCGAAGACGCTCAAGGTCACCGCAACGGCCGAGGACGGCACTGCCAAGTCCTTCGACGCCGTCCTGCGCATCGACACCCCGGGTGAAGCAGACTACTACCGCAACGGTGGCATCCTGCAGTACGTGCTTCGGCAAATTAGCGGTTCCTGAGCTGATCGGCTCGGATACGGGAGGATCTGGTCGCTGACTCGCTGTCACCGGCGGTCACTCTAGAGTCTCGCACAAGTGCCCCGTCAGGCTTCGGCCTGTCGGGGCACTGGTGCCTTGTCGGTCCGTCTCCGTCGTGTGTTGCCGGAGTACGTGGCGTCTGATGGTCGCGTCTACGGGTGCCACCGCAGAGGCGGCCGGCGTGCCTGCAACGGAGTAACCTTGATGAAGCGTGCCCGAGGGGGTGTCGGCCATCTACATATGCTGGTAGAAGCTGTGCCGTGTGGACGCCGAGGACTGGGCGAGAATCCGAAGACCGGAGCCACGCTTGTGGGACAAGTGCTATGGCGAGAAGCAGCTATTCGCCCGAGCCGGACACCGACGCCCTTTCATCTTGGCAATCGGTGCGTGCTAGCATCACCCGCAACAAGACGCACCCGGGAGCGAATCAACGGGCGGAAGTGGAGAGGCAGATACAACGCGATGAGTCTCGGGCCCACGCACCACGGCTACTTCTACCAAGATCTAATCACCGCAGTCGCCCTGGTCGATCTCCTCCTAGGCACTGCGGAAACCATCACGGTTGACACGAAGGGGTTCGAGACAGATCGGTTCGATGATGTCAACATCACCTACGCGGACAAGACCCGAGTCCGTCTGCAAATCAAACATACGACCTCCGATCGTCGGCTCTCGAAAGAGACGTTCTCCCAAGACGGCCGAAACCTGAAGCTCAACAAGGTCCTCGACTCCCTCCTCAAGGACCTAGCCACGTCCCCAGCGACCACTTACCGAATCGTCGTCCGAGACCAAGAACCCGACGACTCCCTCGCAGTCGTCTTGGTGCCAGTTGACCCGTCCGTCCGACCGGCCGACCCGCTCCCCGGCATCACAACGGCGAAGTACCGGTTCGACCCCGCCGCGCTGCGCGCCAACCGGCCCTGGGCCGACCTGGTCAAGCATCTCAGCGACGACGACCTGCGTAGCGCTTGCAACAGTCTGATCGTTGACGCGGGTGCACCGTCGTCAACCATCAGCTTCGCCGACCCTGGACCTGCCGAACGTTCCCTCCTCCGACGTGTCCGAGAAGAGCTTGGAGCAGGACGCACCCCCAACACTGACGTCACCCCCGAGTTCGCGGCACACGCACTCGTTCAAGCAGCAACGTCTGCTCGCGTAGTCGATACCGGAGTCGTGCGACGCGACCTCATCGAACCTCGACTCGGGCTGCGCGTTGACTTCGGAGCCGTCGCCGCAGGACACCCCATCGAACCTGAAGTCGCCGTTGCTCGCGTCGGAGCAGCGACAGAGGTCAGCAAACACATCGACAGCACAGTGACGGGTGGCGGACGAGTCGTCGTCGTAGGCGAGCCAGGCGTCGGGAAATCATGGCTGTGCGAAGAGCTTACAGATCGGTACCGGGACAACGCCTGGACAGTCGCGCGCCACCACTGCTGGCTCGGCTCAAGCGACGACCACATGCAGGAACGAGTCCTCACCGAAGTCGTCATCGGCAGTCTCCTCGACCAGCTCGGACAAGCAGTCCCTGAAGCAACCAAGGACCTCCGCCCCAAATTCGCGACGAGCACCGAAGCGCTCGAATCGGCACTCGAGAACTGCCGCGAAACTCACCCTGACAAACCAGTCCTCCTGGTCGTCGACGGCGTCGACCACGTCGACAGAGTCGTCGGACGCAGCACCAACCAGCAGAAAGACCCGTCACGTCTCCTGGTTGAGGAGCTCGCAGCCCTCAACCTTCCCGCCGGCGTCTGTCTACTCGTCGCAAGCCAGCCCGGACCTCACCTCGAGCCAGTGGCTCCCGCATCCGAACCCTTCCAAATGCCGCCGATGTCCCGAGACGAGATCAAGGCGCTTACCGCCAAGCACGGCCTGCTCGAATCACCTGACGGCGCCGGACCCGTCGGTTCGTCTGACGAGGACACCATCGTCACGTTGGTCCACGAACGTTCCAACGGGAACGCGCTCTACGCGACCTACCTGTGCCGGCTCGCACTTGGCGCGTCACCTCTCGACGATACCCCGGCGCCACTCACTGTCAGCGAACTCATCTATCGTCTTGAACTGGTCCCCGACACGGCTAAAACGGTCGAGGAGTACTACGACTACCTGCGCGACGCGATGACCCTTGACCAACGATTCGCCACAGACACGCTCGCGCTGTGCGACTTCTCGCTCACGCCCGACGAACTGGCAGAGCTTCTCGGCTCACCCTTAAAGGCCTTCGTTCTCCCGGCACTCCAGACGCTTGCTCCGGTCCTGAACACTCAGCCTGGCCTGGGTGGACTCCGCCTCCACCACGAGAGCTTCTCGCGGCACATCCTCCGCACCATTGACCACGAGGCCGCAACCTCCATTCGCCAGAGCATCGCGAAGTGGCTCGAAGGCCGCGGATTCCTCACCGACTCCCGAGCCTTCCGTCACCTCCCCGACCTACTCGCCAACCTAGGCGAGTACGACCAGCTCAAGGCCTTGGTCGGTCCAAGCTTCGTGGCAGACGCAATGCGGCAGTTCCACTCCCCGGAAGCGCTGCAACGAGCCCTCTGCGTCATCTCACGCGAAGCTCAATCGCGTCTGGACTGGGCAACCCTCGTCAAATGCGTAGAAGTCCGAAAGGCTATAGACACGTACGAGAACGACGCTCTCACGGAAACGCTTACCGAATATGCCGACGTCATCGTGAATATCCTCGGTGCCGAGACTGTCGCAGAACGCCTTATTTACAACGGGCGCACAACGTTCCCCCCGAGATGGGGCCTCCTTATCAGCGACGCTGTTGACCGGGCCGGCGCTGCTGCACCGTGGAAGGCGTACATCGAAGGGTGGGAAGCGCAACGCAAGGCCGATCGGACCAGCTACTCCTCCGACAGCGACGGAACATTACATCTGGCCGCCCAACGCGGAGCCCTTCGACTCCGCACCCAACGACAAGACGTCGACCCGTCTCTCATTCCAAAAATCGCCGAGCACCTAGAGGGCGAGCACGACGCATCCTTGGCCGATCTTGTAGAGACGTTCACGGCCGCACTGCCGGCGGATTACATGCCCCAGGTCGCAGCAGCGATGAACGACCCGGCCAACGCCGCCGAGACCTACTTGGCCCTCGCCGACCTCGCCGCAAATGGAACCATCGGGCTCCCCAACCCTCACGATCTAGCGCGCCAAGGGTGGGAACTGGACCCGACACTGGACACTATCGGGTACCTCTTCCACGGTATCGCACCACAGGATGTACTTGCGGGACTTGGAATCGCGGATCTCAAGGCTGAACTACTTGCCGCCACGGATGTCATTCTTAAAGCGAGGACTGCCGACGAACCGGCAGTCAGAAGGTGGAACGCTCTCCTCACACTCGCGCAGGCCATCGACCCGGCCCTGGTGCTCAAGGCCGGCGCAAAGTTGTCCGGCGTCGGGTTCTACCGGGCATGGCTCCGCTACACAGTCAAAACTTTGGGAATCGCAGACGATGTCCGCAGCGGCGCCTCAACACCCGAAGCCGCGTCGACCGCAGTGGTCGTCGCACTCGCTGACCTCGTCGCCGAGGCCAAGCCCTTCACCGGCAAGCCGCGAGCATGCGACCTGTACTTCATCCATCCTCTCATCCACCAGGTGATCGAGAATTCCCTCACCGTCGTGCGGGAAAAAGATCTTGACACGTCCTCGACCACCTCATCGCCATAGGCGATGGCACCACTACGACCACCAATCTCGGTCTCGGCGAGAACGGCCCGCTGACCACCAACGATCTACTCTCAGTCCTCGGACGGGTCTCCCACCACGTCGGAATCGGCGCCATCCACGCCCTCCTTGCCGTCATCCGTAAACGTCGCAACGATGACCACACGGGATACAGCCAACAGGCTGCATTTGAACTTGAGACCGCCCGCATCTGCATAGCAGCAGGCGCTAGCGACGAGGCCCGCGAATGCTGGAACCGGGCAGCTGACTTGCTCGCAAGCTACGGCGGCCATAAAGACCCGACGCTCTCCGAGATCGTCGCAAGCATCGAAGACATCGAAGACCCTAAGGAAGCACGAGCCCGACTGGCCAAACTGGTCGACCTGGTCTATCTCGTACGGCAGCACACCGACGGCCGCGATACATCGCATTACGTCACTCAATGGTGGGAGATTGCCGCATCTGTCGATCCGATCGCTGCAGCCCGCGACGCCGCCGACCTGTATCTAGACACCATCGGATTCGAAGACGCCCGAGCAGAAGCAGCGCAAACACACCTGCTGCAGAACCACAGCGCGACAGCAGACCCTGCCACCCTCGCCGCACTGCGGCTCACCACAAGCATTGCCTGGCGATCACCAATGGTCGACCTGAAAATTCTCAGCCGCCTTGCAACCGAGCGTGGGGCTAGCCAACCGGTCGACACGATGCTCAGCGTCCTCGCCAACAACATCGCCGCATCGTACGACAACCAGCCGATGCAATACTCGAGCAACCAGTCCAAAGAAGTTGTGGACCAAGCACTCGTCCAAGTTGTGACGAATCTAGGTGGCCCCGAATTTGACCCCCGGGCAGCGCGCCCAGACCGAGAAAACCAAAGCTCGTTCCTCCGGACGGAAAAGGGGCCAGACGCCCACGCGCTCCTCAAGCGCCTCATTGCAGCTCAACGTCCCGAGGCGCCCCAAGGACGCGCAGGCGCCATCAGCATCGCACACGCAATCGACAAAGAGCGCTACCAAGATGAGCCCGCCACCTGGGACATCAACGCAGCCATCATCGCTATTGGTTTCCGCATTCTCGAAACGACACTCTCCGAGGGGCACCACGCCGGAATCGCACTCATCGACGACGTTGCCCGCGAAATCTCCACTTTCTCTCGAAACGACATCTTCGCCAGCCTAGGACAGGGTCTTGCCGTCTATGCTGACGGTGATCCCGGGGTCGCCAAAGTCGCCAGTTACTGCCTGGTCACCGCGTATCAGCGCATCCGAGGCGGAGGAGGCTGGCGACAGTTCGCCGGTCGGGAACGCCGGGCACTATGGGAACAAGCCCATAAGCTTGCCCCCGGCACCGCCGAGCGCGCTCTCGCCGCAGCGGTTACCAGCCGTGTCGCCGCCGCGTCGTACGGCTCATATGGAAGCAGCCAAGGCCTCATCACAGCATTCGCCGCGCAGCCCACAAGCAGCCTCGGAGGTACCGCCGCCAACTGCTGGGACGCGGCCTTCGACGTCATCAGTAACCGCCTACCCGGGACTGCCGAAACAGGAACGCACGTCTATCACCCGACGCCAGTGCCCGACTCGGCCGACGACCTCGACGTTGCTGTCGCAACATTGGCGCTCGCGACAATCTGCCAGGCCGCACGGGAACAGATACGACTCGCACTGGTGGCTACCGAGTTCCTCCTCACCGTCCGGCCGAAGGCCGCCCAAAGCGCACTCTCATACATATTCCGCAAAGACCTGGACGCAGGTCGTAGCACCTGGCTACTCGAAACTGTGCGCGTGAACGTACCATCGGGTGAGCTCGGAGACGACCTCGCCACGGAAATTACCCGACTCGCGTCTAGCGACCACCTGTCCGTCCGAGCACTAGCAGGCCAGATTCTCGCAACCCACAAGCGCCCCGTTCCGGAACCGCCGGCCACCGCGCCGTCACTGTGCGTCATTAGCGCGTTCCACAGCCTCGTCCGTGAGCACGAGGAAGAAGCAGAATGACCCGGAACACGTCCCGAGGGCAGGTCGAAGGGCTGGTCCGCTTCTACCTAAACGATCGCCTCGCCGACGCCAACGAACCCCCAGGCGTGCGCGAAGCCGTGATCCAAAATCTGGTCGACCGAATCGATATCGTCAAACAGCGCTCCGGAGAACAGATCGGCCAGCTCCGCTCGCCATCGTCGCAACGCATCCCCGACGCCTACTTCAACGATGAAGAAGAAACAGAGAACGCCATCCAACTGGCAGCAGCTGGAATGAGAGCAGCACATGCACGCGCAGGCTTCCTGACAGCCGATGCACGGAGGTTTGAAGCCAGGTACGCGTTCTCGCTTGCCCCTTCAGCCAGATGGGCGCTTCTCGAAGAATCGTCCCGCGTTCCTCGTCCGGAAACTCGCCATCATCTTCTGGCGCGGTCCCTGACGCCCATTCCGTGGCAGGACAACGAGGCCGACTGGCCGCCGCCGACCGCGGTCGAACTCGAGGGAACACGCCGCCTCACAGGACAAGATGCATGGCCTATCCGTGTCGCAGAGAGTCCATATAATGATTGGGTTCAAATTGGCATGTTCGAAAGGCAGGCCACATTGGACAGCACCTACCCCAAACAGCCCAGCCGACAACTATTCATCACAACCGGGCTCGAGGTAACAGGCGCGTCCATTTCGATCGATTCGCTGCCTGTCGGAACTAACCCACCAAATATCTGGCTGGCCCCGTACGACCACCTACTCCCGGGTGTTGATCAAGCTTCAGCCGCAGAAACGCTGGAGGATCTGCAAGGACCGTTGACCATGATTGCCAACTACCGGGGTCAGCGGAGCGCACCTCACGGCGGCCGCGGCGTTGGACTTCACCCGTTCAGTCTTGTGCCTCGACTCGAACTCGTGGCGTTTCTCAACCTGCGCCCGGAGTCTCCGACAGTTCGCCAATGTCTCATTGACGACCAAGGGCCAGCTCTGGTGGGACGCAACTGGCGCGGATTTCTGATCCACGACGGCAGCTATACGCCTCTTGAACCTGCGGTCCACGGCGCGGACCTCATAGTTCGCCCGGATCTGTACGAACGCCTCGAAGACACACTCGACAAGAACCGCATCCAGTCTGGCATCACAGTGCGGCACGTCGAGGGTGAAGGCAATGACATGGAATACGACTGAGCTGCTGCCGACGGCAAAGCGGCAGCAACTGGGTACATCATTCGAATCAATGGGATAGCCCGGCGGTCATGAATCGGTGATGCATGGATCATGCAGGAAACTCGCGCAATCACTGGCTGTCAATGCCGATCGGCGTGGCATGCAAGTGGCTCTCCATTGAACACCCAGTGCCCGCTCTGGCTGGCAGGGTAACCCGCCGTCCTACGCTTGAAGGCCGCCCTTTGGAACCCCTGATTTCTCCGTGACTGTATCGCTGCGGGCGTTGATCATCCTCGCTCCGACCTTCCGCTCCTTGGCCACAAGGGCACGGCGCTGGGGCACCTCGAGGTGGCGCACCAGCTCACACTCGCGCAGATACTCAAACTCGAATGGGATCCCTGTAGATGGCGGCCGATGTCACTCGTCGCGAGCAGGAAGGCGATACCAACCGGGTGATGAGGTTTGCGTAACGCTTCCGGTTGCCCGGGAACGGACTTGGGATCGGGTGAGAGCGCCAGGGTGGGCTCGGCCTCCGCCGAATCCGCGGTAAACATCTTTACCGGTGTTCTCCACCCATATAAGTGACTTTTGTTCGGAGGTGAGCCACTGATCGAGCCAGCCTGCGTCGACGAGGAGCTCGTTCTGGCCGGCGTTGACGGTATGCCGGAGGACGGCGGTGAGCTTGCCCGTATTGTCTGTCCAACCGTTGCGGCCGTTCCAGTGGAGGTTCCCGGGCGCATGGCCGAAAAACTCAGGTGCCGGCGCCACCAGGGAAATGGTCTCGTAGTCTCCGGGAGCGTACTCGTACTCGCCGAGGATGTCCCAGGCAGCTGGCTGGGTAGGGACGCTGATTGGATGCCGCGACTCGTGGTTTACCACATGCATGGTTTCACCGTGGTGGTGGCCGTAGGGGAATTCGCCGACGTATCCGTCGTGGGTTTGTGGGAAGTTGGACAGGCCGTGATCGAGGAGGTCGCGTCCTTCGAGGTCGGCCAACGCGGCTGAAAGGTCTGAAGTGTTCACCACGTGGGCGTAGAGGTGGGTCCAAATTTTGCGGGTGCCCTTGGAGTAGTCGTTGCCGTCGTTCCATTCGTAATAGCCAGACAGGACGATGAAGGGGTGTCCTTCGTGTTCGGCGTCGGTGACGGCGATGGTGGGGAGGTCGGTGTCATGGGCCACCCATTGGGCGTCCGTCTTACCGGCTGTAGTCGCCCAGTCGTAAGTTGGCACCCAGGAGCGAGGTGCATTGTCGGCGGGTACGAATTCGATAACGGTCGGGTCGATCTGGCGGGACACAGTGGTCGCGGGACCTGGGACCGGTGCCGACGGCGGATCCCAGGAGTTGGGGGTCTTTGGAGCGTGGTCGGAGACATGCCCGATGAGCCGGTTGAGGGCAATCCACTGGTACTTCTTGCCGATTCGCTCGATCCACGGGGGCTTTCCGCGGCCGCCGCCGTACTTGCCCAACACGTACCCGTCAAAACTGGCGTGCCATTCTGCGCGGTACCCAAGGCGGATGACTTCGGCGACGACCCACCGTGCTGCGGCCGGAACGTTGATCCCAGGCCGGTCTTTGAGATCGTACTCAAGTTTGTACCGGTAAAAGTCGTCCTGGGTAGTGGAATGCACGAGCTTCGGATAGTCGGGGCTCTTGTACTGAGCGATCTCTCCCTCGGTCGGCCACTCTAGCGGCCACGCACTCGCGTACGGTGGCCGGAACTGCGCCACTGTCACGCCCTCGGGCAGACTTGCTCGATCGTTTGCTGCCTCGAGGATGCAGCGCGCAGCATCGCGGACGGCCACGTTCGCGGTGAGATCAGCAGGCGAGGCAAAGAAGCTGGTCCACACGACCTCAGCTGCGGCCGCCCAGTCTGTGTCGCTACCGTTGGCCAGGAGTGCCGAGTACGCGACCTCGAGAGCACGTTCGACGACCCACTCGTCGTTTACGACACTGAAGCGCTCCAGGAGCCCGGCCACCTCCCCGGGATGACGGGTGAGGAGGCGAGCGGCGGCGACGGTTGCGGGCTCACGGACACGACGGTCCGTGGCGCTTGTGGTCCATAGGAGCGCGGTTATCCACAGGCGTGTGGTGTCCTTGCCGACTTGGTGGATAGGCTTCTCGCGCGCCCAACGGATGAGACGGTCGACTGCCCCACTGGTGCCATGGGTTATGTGCAGCCATCCCGAGAGGAACCGGTCGCGGGCACCCATGTTCCACCTGTTGAGGAACCTGTGAAGGAACTCGGCGTTCAGCGGGTGGCCGGGGCGTGCGGCGAGCCGGAAGAGCATCGTGAGGCCAGCGTCGAAGGTGGCTTTGCGGGTCAGAGCGCGGACGATGATGTCACCGGTCTTGTCAGTGATGGATGTCACTGAGCGCCAGCCGGTGCCAGCGATTACGGCGGCGGCAATAGCGTCGACGTTACCGATCTCGGACTCGAATTCGGTTAGTTCGAGCCCGAGACGTTCGGCGACGACGACGGAGGTTGCTTCCAGGATGCCGACGTCGATGGTTTCGCCTCGCCCAATGAGCTGTCCGAGGCGCCCGGCGAGTTGGTCTCGGATGCCGGCCGCGTCGGTCACACCGGCGAGGGCGTCGGACACGATGAGGTGGTGGCCGATGCGTTCGAACGTGATGGCGATGATGTCGGCGCCATACGGGCTGCCGTCAGGGATGACGTCCTCTTCGATCAGCCCTTGGGCGATGAGAGCGTCGAGCAGTGACTTTTCGGCGCTGACGTCGGACCAAATCGTTACCAGGACGGCTTGAGCCTTGGCACGGGTGAGTGGTTCGCCTCCTTCGTCGGCGATGGCGGCAGCGAGGGCGTGCATGGCCCGGTGGACTACGCGGTCCGACGGCGAGGCGTCAACGCGGTCACTGATGATGATGTTCGCGTTGTCGAGGACCATCTTGGCGAGTTCATCGAGGCCCATGTTGGCCTGGTCGAGTGAGAGGCGGCTGTTGGCCTGCAGTGCTTCGCACACCAGTCGCAGGTACAGCGGGTTGTCGAACTCACCATGGATTGGTGGCGACGTCGGCGCCTCGAGGCAGTAGAACGCGGCGTACTCGCTGACCGCTTCGAACTCGACGCCCTCGAATCCCGTGTGCTCGAATCGGGGGAGGGCGACGCCGGGCGGGAGGACTTGGGCGACGTAGTGGGTGCGTGCGGTCAGCAGCAGCCGCACATGCGAGTACCTGCCGACGACGGTGATGAGCCGGTCAAGGTTGTCGCGCCACAGGGACCGAGGACGGGTGTCATTAAGTGCGTCGATGACGAGCAGTACCGGGGTGCCAGCGGCCCGGGCACTCTCGTCGAGGAGCGCTATGGTCTCCTCACCTGTCAGGTCAGAGGGCATCTGGAGGAGGTCGCGAAGGTCGGCGAGCGGATCGTGGTTCTTGAACCAGCGACCATGCATCACGACGCTGGGGCGGCCCTTGGCCAGACGGCGGGCGACAGCATCAATGGCGAGGTAGGTCTTACCTATGCCGGCGGGGCCTGTCATGAGAGCGGCCTGGGTGCCAGCGAGCTTGCCGACGGGGCTGATGAGGAGCTCAGTCGCTCCTAAGAGTCTCTCGCCGAGTTCACGGAGCGCATCGACGGCCGCTGCGGGGAACCGTACCATGTATTCGCGCTGCCACTGCCGCCAGCTTTCACTGTCCCAATTTTCGTGCTTGCCGTCCATTGCTTCGACCTCGACAGCCTCCTGCGCTCGGACGACGGCGGAGGCCGCGTCGAGAGCCTGAGCGAGGTCGTCGAGCCCGGCAGCGGTGCGCGAAGCGTGCCAGGCGTTGAGGGCGTCGGTGATTGTGGAAGCTGCGGTCCGGGCGGCACCTAAGTCGGCGGCCAGCACCTCCTTGTCGGCGTAACGGAGTTGGTCGGCGGCTTTAGAGACCTCATCGACCTGGTCGAGGACGATCTGCCACCACTCGTTGTCAGAACAGAGTGCGGCGATGGATTGGGCCGCGGGCACATCGACGTTGAGCTCCGGCGTGTATCGGGGGCGTGCGGCGGCGACTGCTTCCTGCATGCGGTCCTCCCACCACTGCTGAGCGAGGACGTCGACGTCAAGCCAATACCGTCGCTGGGTGCCGGAGCTGTCGAGCCGGTTAAGGCGGGTGACGATGTTCGTTTCCCACTCGATCTCGAACACGACATTCATGCCGCGGTCGGTGGCCATTTTCTGCCAGCCCTCCAGCCACCCTTTGGGGTCGCTGATTTTCTCAAGGAGCGACTTGCCGCGGCCGCCGGTGGGACCGGTCGGGTCGGTCGGGATTGCGATTGTATATTTAGTCAGCTTTGGGTGCTGATGGAGGGCGGCGTTGACAGACTTGTCGAGCTGGGCCTTGCTGACATCGGCTTGGTTGGTCCAGTACTTGGCCTGCCAGCCGTGCTCGGCGCCGTTCGTGAGAGTCCAGTAGCACTCGACGCCGCCGTCGCCGCCGGCCCCGTGGAGGGACACGAACTTCGAACCGTCTGCCGGGGGCTCCTGCGCGACCTGCTGGCAGATGAACTGCTCGTACCCATCGCGTTGGCCACCGGGCCCGAGCGACCGGATGCGCGTGAAGTCGATGTCGGGGATGTTCATCATGTTCCTTCGCTGTGTGCAGGCTCTGCGTCTCGCTGAAAACAAACGATATCCGGTCGGCCACCTGAACAGGTTCGACGCGAGTACGCCAAACTTCAGATCAGCATCACAGCCTTGCTTCCACACCTGTCTCTGGCTACCGGAGTCAGATGGCGAGACCGCCGCTTGGGCAGTGGGGCGACACACGACGTCCGGGTCCGAGGGAGCAGCAGCGGCCACGAACACCCCATTGGAAGCATGTGAACGGAGGTGCGTCACCAACCGCGGGGTAAGGCTCGATATGCTTGCCCCCCGCGGCAGCCTGAACTGGGGGAGCCACTGTTCAAAGTTGGACACCGAACGCTTCCTGTCCAACCTGCCCATACCCTGACTGCATCACCGTCCTAGGGCTGTGGCGTATTCATGCAGTGTCGGAGCGGACGGATAGAGTTTCCACATCTGAGCAAAGGAGGGATCGCATGGTGCTGACAACTTCCCTGGCTGGGCGCGTCCGCAACACAAGTCTGCCGAAGAGCCACGCGCTCCTGCCTCTCCTCGAGGCAATCGTCAACGCTATCCAGGCGATCGACGCACGTCGAGGAGACTCCGCAACGCCGGGTCGTATCAACGTGAGGGTGCACCGAGACACTCAGGCAGAGTTCGATCTCGGCCAGCCGGGCCCTGGACGTGCCCCCATGAAGCCGATTGTCGGCTTCACCGTCGAGGACGACGGCGTGGGATTCACCCGTCAGAACATGTCCTCGTTCGAAACATTGGACAGCGATTTCAAGTCGCACCTCGGCTGCCGTGGTGTCGGGCGGCTGCTCTGGCTCAAGGCCTTCGACAAGGTGACGGTCCGCAGCGCCTATGAAGACGAGGGCGGGAAGCTCCGAGGACGTCAGTTCAGATTCTCGGTCGAACGCGAGGTCGAGCACGACGGCGACGCTGACGGGTTCGTGCGCCCCGGCACGGCCGTCATCCTCGACGGCTTCAAGAAGGCGTTCCAGCAGAACGCCCCGAAGAGCGTCGACGCCATCGCGCGCGAGGTCTTCGAGCACTGCATCTGGTACTTCCTCCGGCCCGGCGGTGCCCCTCTCGTGACGATCGCGGACGACAACGAATCGGTGTCGCTGGCCGACCTGATGGGTGAGTTCGTCGAGTCGGCGATGACGTCGTCGAAGATCGAGGTCAAGGGTCAGAAGTTCGACATGCTGAACCTCCGTCTGAAGGCCACCGCGCGGAACTCCGTCCCCCGCCTCCACTGGTGCGCGGCGAGCCGCGTCGTCATTGAGGAAAACCTTAGCGGGAAGGTTCCAGGGCTCCACGGCAAGCTCGCGGACAAGGCCGCCAGCGAGTTCGTCTACGCGTGCTACCTGACCTCGGACTTCCTCGACGAGCGCGTCCGCGCCGACCGGACAGCCTTCGACATCAGCGATCGCATCGCGGGGCAGCCCCTCATCGATGACCTCTCCCTGGACGACATCCGGGAGGTCGTCCTCGAAGAAGTCAGGACGATCCTGAAGGCTCCGCTCGAGTCGGCCCGCGAGCAGGGTAAGAAGCGCGTCCACGAGTTCGTGACCAAACGCGCGCCGCGGTACCGGCCCTTGCTGGCCAAGATCGAGGAGCGCGGCATCACGGTGGACCCATCGATTAAGGACCAGGACCTAGAGCTCCAGCTGCACCGGCAGCTTCAGAAGATCGAGTCCGAAGCATTCATTCAGGGGCAGGAGATCTTCGCTGAGGCCGACGCGGAGCCGGCGGAGGACTACGCGGAGCGGCTCGCCGCATATCTCGCCACCGTCAGCGAGATCAACCAGTCCGACCTGGCCGCGTACGTCTCGCGCCGCCGGACGGTGCTGGATCTGCTCGGGCGGCTGATCCGCGCGGACAAGGACGGGAAGTACAGCAGGGAGGATGCGATCCACTCGCTGATCGTCCCGATGCGGACGGAGTCCAGCGAGCACGCCGCCGATGGTTCGAACCTGTGGATCATCGACGAGAGACTCGCGTTCCACGACTACCTCGCGTCCGACAAGACGCTGAAGAGCATGCCGATCACGGGTTCTGAATCCACCAAGGAGCCCGACATAGTTGCGACGCGGCTCATGGACTCGCCGGTGCTCGCGGCCGAGGGGCAGAAGCTGCCGCTCCCGTCGATCGTCGTGGTTGAGATTAAGAGGCCGATGCGCAAGGACGCCACCGAGGACAAGAATCCGATCCAGCAGTGCCTCGACTACGTGAAAAGGATCCGCGCAGGTGGCGTGGTCACCGCAACGGGGAGACCGATCCCGCCGACCCACGAGCCGCCGGCCTTCTGTTACATCATCGCCGACCTTACAGAGAAGATGATCGAGCGATGCGAGATTTCGAACCTGCGGCCGACACATGACGGTCTCGGGTACTTCGGTTTCAACGACTCCGCCAAGGCATACATCGAAGTCATGAGCTTCGACGGGTTGGTCAACGCTGCAACTGAGAGGAACCGGGCATTCTTCGACAAACTCGGGCTGCCCAGCTAGCACAGTGCACGGCGCAGCTCCCCGGAGCTGGTCCCGCGGTTGTCGAGATCGCTTCCCAGACCCACCGCTACCGGGGTACATCTACCCGCTGGAATGCCGCTGTCGCGCGCCCGGCCCAGCAAAGGGGAAAACTACTAACGGAGCACGTTGGCTACTTATGCCGTGCATGCCGACGTCCTACGATAACGGTAGGCATTCACGAGCACTATGATCACCCCACCCAGGAACTTTAGACATTGTGTCGTCCTAGCGCGAAGACCTCTGCTCAAATTGCTTATGCCCTCGGGATTCGCAAAACTTACCGCGTAGTGGGGGCATGTAACAGTACGTCCTGCGTCAAATCTCGGCAAACTAGCCGGAACTGCCCCAAGGGGCAGCAACGCTAGTACCACGGCAGCCCCGGCTGGTCACTGACCAGCCGGGGCTGCCGCCGTTGCGGCGACGCGGCGGCAGACTACGCGCTAAAGTTAACAAGCATGTCAATCACCCTAAGGAGGGGCCGTTGGGACTCTTGGAATCAATCAAGAATCCGCAGGACCTGGGCAATCTGTCCGGCCCGGAGCTGGACCAGATCGCCGGTGAGATCAGGGATTTCCTCATCACCAACGTCTCGCAGACGGGCGGACACCTCGGGCCGAACCTGGGTGTCGTTGAACTCACACTGGCGATCCACCGGATCTTCGAGTCGCCGCGGGACAGCATCGTCTTCGACACCGGGCACCAGTCCTACGTCCACAAACTCCTCACCGGCAGGCAGGACTTCAGCACCCTCCGCCAGCAGGGCGGACTGTCAGGCTACCCGGACCGTGCCGAATCGGAACACGACATCGTCGAAAGCTCACACGCCTCATCCTCCCTGTCCTGGGCCGACGGCATCTCCCGGGCCCGGCAGCTGACCGGCGAGGGCGATCGCTACACCGTCGCGGTGGTGGGCGACGGCGCCCTCACGGGCGGCATGGCCTGGGAGGCCATCAACAACATCGCGGCGGACAAGCGCCGGCGCGTGGTGATCGTTGTCAACGACAACGGCCGCTCCTACGCGCCCACCGTGGGCGGCTTCGCCGACTACCTGGCCTCGCTGCGCCCCACCATTGACTCCTTCCGCACCGCCGCGGCCTACGAGGGCACGCTGGAATGGTGGAAGAAGAAGCTGCAGAACGGCGGCCCCGTCGGCCAGTTCACCTACAGGAGCCTGCATGCCATGAAGAAGGGCATCAAGGACTGGTGGGCACCCCAGGGCATGTTCGAGGACCTCGGCATGAAGTACATCGGCCCCGTGGACGGCCACAACCTCCAGGCCATGGAAAACGCGCTGACACTTGCCAAGGCCTACGGCGGCCCGGTAATCGTGCATGCCATGACGGAGAAGGGCCACGGCTACGGACCGGCGCTGGCCGACGAAGCCGACCAGTTCCACGCCGTCGGCATCATCGACCCCGAAACCGGCGAGCCCACCGAAACGCCCGGCGCGAAGTCCTGGACCTCGGTGTTCGCCGAGGAAATTGCGGACATCGCCGATGAACGCCAGGACATCGTGGGCGTCACCGGCGCCATGCTCATCCCCGTGGGCCTGCACAAGTTCGCCGAGCGGCACCCGGAACGCGTCATCGACGTCGGCATCGCCGAACAGCACGCCCTCACCTCCGCGGCAGGCATGGCGTTCGGCGGGCTGCACCCCGTGGTCGCCGTCTACGCCACCTTCCTGAACCGCGCCTTCGACCAGCTGCTCATGGACGTTGCCCTGCACAAGGCGGGCGTCACGGTGGTCCTGGACCGGGCCGGCGTCACCGGTCCGGACGGCCCCAGCCACCACGGCATGTGGGACATGGCCATGGTCCAGATCGTCCCGGGCCTGCACCTGGCAGCGCCCCGCGACGCCACGCGGCTCCGCGAGGAGCTCCGCGAGGCCGTCGCCATCAGCGACGCCCCCTCGGTGGTGCGTTTCTCCAAGGGCAGCGTCGGCGCCGAGATCGAGGCGATCGAGCGCCTCCACGACGGCGTGGACATCCTCGCGCGCCGCCCGGAAGGCTCCACCGAGAACGACGTCCTGATCGTCAGCGTCGGCGCCATGTCCGAACTCGCCCTCGACGTCGCTTCGCGGCTCGGAGCGCAGGGCATCAGCTCCACCGTGGTGGACCCGCGCTGGCTGCTGCCGGTGCGCCGCTCCATCATCGCCCTCGCAGCCCGGCACCGCCTGGTCATCTGCATCGAAGACGGCGTCCGCGCCGGCGGCGTGGGTTCGCGGATCCGCCAGGAAATGCGTGCGGCCGGAGTGGACACGGCCCTGAACGAGGTCGGCCTCCCCGTCGAGTTCCTGGTCCATGGCACCCGGAGCCAGGTCATGGAACGCGTGGGGCTGACGGCCCAGCAGATCACGCACGACGTCGTGGCACAGGTTTTAGGCACGAAGGTTCCCTTTGCCCGGCCCCTGCCGGGACAGGAACACCCCACCACCGGCAGTCTGCCGAAACTGTGAGCCCAACGCGCGAGCCGGGAGCCCTGCAGCCCGGCGACCTCGTGGTGGCCCGCAACCGGAAATGGAACGGCAAGGCCCACTGGGTGGTCCCCGGGCAGTACCTGGGTGAAGACATCCACGGCTGGTGGGTCTTCCAAGGCGCCCAGGAGTTCTGCTCACGGCCCGGTGCGGCGTTCTACACGGCGTCGGACGCCATCCTCCTGGTTCCGCGGACCGGCGAATACGTGGCAACGTTCTACGACGACAGCTACCCGGGCGATTTCCGCATCTACGTGGACCTCGCCACGGACCACGGCTGGAACACCATCAGGGCCGGCGTCACCGAATTCCACATGATCGACATGGACCTGGACGTCATCCGGTCCGTGGACCACGGCGTCTTCGTGGACGACCAGGACGAGTTCGAGGAGCACCGCACCACCATGGACTACCCGGCCGGGGTCGTGGAGTCCGTGCGCAAAGAATGTGACCGCCTGTTTGAAGCAGTGCGGGACAAACAAGCACCGTTTGACGGCACTGACGCCGAATGGTTCAGGAAAGGACGAGCATGAGCGGCATCATCCGTACGTACAAGCGCGACGACGAAGGGGTACTCCACTTCCGGGAGGCCTGGTACGACGAGGAATACCAGCAGCTCGTGGTGAACCACGGCGTGGCAGGACACCAGAGCAAGACCGAGGAAACCGACGTCGACGACGAAACCGCCGTTGAGGGCCTCATGGCCGCGTTTGCCGCCCAATGCGAGGAGGACGGCTACGCCGAGATCCCCGAGTCCGAGCAGTACTGGGTGGTGGCCCAGCTCGCGCTGAAGACCAAGGATGGAACCGAGCGCGACCGCTACCTTGAGCGCAAGGCCAAAGCCGCACTGACCAGCGAGCTGGCCTGGCGCGGGCTGGGCATCGTGGAGCGTACCGAAATCGGTAATTCACGCCTCAACATCTTCTGTCTGTGCCCGGATGTCAACAAGGCCGTCAACGCCATCAAAGTGTGCATCCGCGGCGAAGACCTGGACTACACCAAGCTCAGCATCGGCGCCGCCCCGCACACCGATCCCACGGCATTCAGGGTTAGGTACTCGCCGAAACCGGGTGCGGGCTTTACGCTCTAAGGGAGACCCCAGAGCACCAGGAGGGACCCCGCATGTCGCCGAAAAGCAATTGGCCCGGGCACACGCCACTGCCCAAGGGACTGGCGGCGCCGGCCCGCCGGGCCCTGGCCCATGAGGGTATCGAAACCCTGGAACAGCTGGCAGATTTCGGGGAGAGGCAGGCGGCGAGCCTGCATGGCATGGGGCCCGTCGCCCTGGCCCAGATTGAGGAAGCCATGGAGGAGTCCGGCATTAAGTTCGGCACCGCCTAGCAGCCGCCGCCGTTCCTCCCGTGCGTTTCGATCCCCGCCGGAACGGCCGTATAGGGTGAAAGGCATGACTGAATACCGACGCCTTGGCCATTCCGGATTGACCGTTTCCGTCGTGGGGCTGGGCTGCAACAACCTCGGCCGGGCCAACACGCCCACCGAATCCCAGGCGGGCACGGACGCCGTGGTCCATGCGGCGCTGGACGCCGGCGTCACGCTGTTCGACGTCGCGGACATCTACGGCCGGGAACCGGGCTTGAGCGAGACCATGCTCGGCCGGGCCCTCGCGGGCCGCCGCGACGACGTGGTGGTGGCCACCAAGTTCGGCATGGACATGCACGGCGCCAACGGCAACGATTTCGGGGCGCGCGGGTCCCGGCGGTACATCATCACGGCCGTCGAGGCCTCACTGCGCCGCCTCGGGACCGATTGGATCGACCTCTACCAGTTCCACACCCCGGACCCGCTGACGCCCGTCGAGGAAACGCTGTCAGCGCTCGATGACCTCGTGCGCAGCGGCAAGGTCCGGTACATCGGCCACTCGAACCGGGCCGGCTGGCAGATCGCCGAGGCCGAGTACGTGGCCCGGATCCAGGGCGGGGCACGCTTCATTTCCACGCAGAACCACTACAACCTCATGGACCGCCGGGCCGAGCTTGAGGTGCTCCCCGCGGCGCAGGCGTTCGGCCTCGGCGTGCTGCCGTACTTCCCGCTCGCCAACGGGCTGCTCACAGGCAAGTACGCCCCTGGCACCGCCCCCGCCGGATCACGCCTGAGCCACACGCGCACCCATATGGTGGACGACGCCGACTGGGAGCAGCTGAACCGCTTCCGGGACTTTGCCAAAGCGCGCGGCCTGAACGAGGTCCAGCTGGCGTTCTCCTGGCTCGCAGCCCAGCCCGGCGTCGCCAGCGTCATTGCCGGCGCCACCAGGCCCGCCCAGGTCACCGAGAACGCCGGCGCCGTCTGCTGGGTTCCCAGCCAGGAGGAGCGCGCCGAACTGGATGGGATCTTCCCCAAGAGCCCCAAGGTGGCGCTCTTCTAAAAAGCCGCACACTGCACAGCAAACGGCCGTGGCCGGAGCGTTCGGCTCCGGCCACGGCCGTTTGCGGATCATGCGTTGCGGTGTCCGGTCAGGCGGGCGCCGAGGCGATCCCCGCAGGCAGGAAGCGCTTGCCGTTGACGCGCTCGGACGCCCCCACACGGTCCAGGTACGGGGTGATGCCGCCCAGGAACATCGGCCAGCCGGCACCCATGATGACGCAGAGGTCGATGTCCTCGGGCCCGGCCACCACGCCTTCGGCCAGCATGAGGCCGATCTCCTCGGCGAGGGCATCCTGCGTGCGGCGCAGGACCCCTTCGCCCGTGGACGGGGACGTGCCGAAGGACATGACGGCCAGCGTCTCCGCGGGAATGACGGGGGTGCCGTCGGGGCCGGGCGCCCAGAGTGACTTCACGCCGTTGTCGATGAGCTTCTGCAGGTTCTGGGACACGGCGAACCGCTCGCCGAACGCGGCGTGCAGGGATTCCTGGACGTGCTGGGCCACCGGCAGGCCCACCATGGCGCTGAGCGTGAACGGGCTCATCGGCAGTCCCATGGGCCGCAGGGCCGAGTCGGCCACCTCGGCGGGAGTGCCCTCGTCGAAGGCGGCGATCACTTCGCCCATGAGGCGCAGCAGGATGCGGTTGACCACGAAGGCCGCGGCATCCTTGACCAGGACAGCCGTCTTCTTCAGGCCCTTGGCGAGCTCGAAGGCCGTGGCCAGCACGGCGTCGTCGGTCTTCGGGGCCCGGACGATCTCCAGCAGCGGCATCACGGCCACCGGGTTGAAGAAGTGGAAGCCCACCAGCCGTTCCGGGTGCGCCAGGTCCTCGGCCATGGCCGTGACCGAGAGCGAGGAGGTGTTCGTGGCCAGGATGCATTCGGGGGAGACGATGGCCTCCACCTCGGCGAAGACCTGCTTCTTGATGTGCAGTTCCTCGAACACGGCCTCGATGACGAAGTCGGCGTCGGCGAATGCTTCCTTGGAGACGGAACCGGTGACCAGGGCCTTGGTGCGGTTGGCGGCGTCGGCCTTGATCCGCTTCTTCTCAAGGAGCTTGTCCACCTCGGCGTGCACGTAGGCCACGCCCTTGTCCACACGGGCCTGGTCGATATCGGTCATCACCACGGGGACCTTGAGCTGGCGGGCGAACAGCAGGGCGAGCTGGCTGGCCATGAGGCCGGCACCCACCACGCCGATCTTGGTGACCGGGCGGGCCAGCTTGCGGTCCGGGGCTCCGGCGGGGCGCTTGGAACGCTTCTGTACGAGGTCCAGGAACGCGTAGACCGTGGAACGGAACTCGTCCGTCTGCATCAGCCCGGCGAGGGTTTCACATTCGAGGTCGGCGGATTCCGCCTGGGTGATGGTGCGGTTTGCTTCGAGGATGTCCAGGACCTTGGCCGGTGCGGGCGAGGCATTGGACGTCTTGGCTTCCACGAAGGCGCGGCCCGCGGCGACGGCCCCGGCCCAACGCTCCGCGACGGCCGGCTCGGCCGGATCCACGGCGTTGGCGCGCGCCGGCATGATCTCGCCAGCGATGACCTTGGCGGCCCAGCCGATGGACTGTTCCACGAAGTCCGCCGGTTCGAAGATGGCGTCGGCGATGCCCAGCTGGAACGCCTGCGGGCCGCTGAGCGTGCGGTTGTTGCTGAGCGGGTTCTCGATCATGACCTTGACGGCGTTCTCCGGCCCGATCAGCCGCGGCAGGATGTAAACGCCGCCCCAGCCCGGGACGAGCCCGATGAACGCCTCCGGCAGGGCAAGGGCGCCGGCGCCGGTGGAAACAGTGCGGTAGGTGGACTGGAGGGCGATTTCGAGGCCGCCGCCCAGCGCCACGCCGTTGATGAAGGCGAAGCTCGGCACGCCAAGGTTGGCCAGGGTGGCGTAAACGGCGTGGCCCAGCCGGGCCATCCAGAGGCCGTGTTCGCGTTCCTTGAGGGTCTTGACCGCGGACAGGTCGGCTCCGGCCACGAGGTAGTACGGCTTCCCGGTAACACCGACGCCGGCGATCTCGCCGCGGGCGGCGCGTTCCTTGAGGCCGTCCAGTACCTTGCCCAGTTCCACAAGGGTGTTGGGACCCAGGGTGGTGGGCTTGGAGTGGTCCAGGCCGTTGTCCAGGGTGATAAGGGCAAAGGTGCCCGGGCTCTTGCCGCCGACGGGCGGCAGCTCGATGTCCTGGACGTAGGAGTGGGTCACGGTTTCGTCCGGGAACAGCCCGGCGAGGGTCTGGAAATCGGTGGCGCTCATGCTGCGGCCCCTTCGGTTTCGGCATCAGTGGCGGATTCGGTGGCGTACTCGGGGTGGTGCGGGTTTTCCCAGATGACGGTGGCGCCCATGCCCAGGCCGATGCACATGGTGGTGATGCCGTAACGGACCGAGGGGTCCTCCTCGAACTGGCGGGCGAGCTGGTTCATGAGGCGGACGCCGGAGGAGGCCAAAGGGTGCCCGACGGCGATCGCGCCGCCGTAGCGGTTGACCCGGGGGTCGTCGTCGGCGATGCCGAAGTGGTCCAGGAAGCTCAGGACCTGGACGGCGAAGGCCTCGTTGATCTCAAAGAGGCCGATGTCCCCGATGCCCAGGCCGGCGTTCTTGAGCGCCTTCTCCGTGGCGGGCACGGGGCCGATGCCCATGACCTCGGGTTCGACGCCAGCGAAGGCGTAGGAAACCAGGCGCATCTTGACCGAGAGGCCGAGCTCCTCGGCGGCTTCGGCGGAGGCGAGGACGGCCGCCGTCGCGCCGTCGTTCAGTCCTGCGGCGTTGCCGGCGGTGACGCGGCCGTGGGCGCGGAACGGGGTGCGGAGGGCTGCGAGGTCATCCACCGTGGTGCCGGGGCGCGGCGGCTCGTCCACCGTGTTCACGGTCCAGCCCTGTTCCGGCTTCATGGTGGCCACGGGCACCAGGTCCGGCTGGATCTGGCCGTTCTGGTAGGCCGCTGCCAGCTTGTCCTGGGAGGCCACGGCGTAGGAGTCGGCGCGTTCCTTGGTGATGGCGGGGAAGCGGTCGTGCAGGTTCTCGGCGGTGTTGCCCATGTTCAGCGCGGCGGGATCCACCAGCCGCTCGGACATGAACCGCGGGTTGGGGTCGGCGCCGGCGCCCATGGGGTGGTTGCCCATGTGCTCCACGCCGCCGGCAATCACTACGTCGTAGGCGCCGAAGCCGATGCCGCTCGCCGTCGTCGTGACTGCTGTCATGGCGCCCGCGCACATGCGGTCGATCGCGAACCCCGGCACCGTGCGGGGGAGGCCGGCCAGGAGGGCCGCGGTGCGGCCGATGGTGAGGCCCTGGTCTCCGGTCTGGGTGGTGGCGGCGATGGCCACCTCGTCGACGCGCTCCGCCGGCAGCGAGGGGTTGCGGCGCATGAGCTCGCGGATGCACTTGACCACGAGGTCATCGGCGCGCGTGCCGGCATAGATGCCCTTGTCGCCGGCCTTGCCGAACGGGGTGCGCACGCCGTCCACAAAGACGACGTCGCGGATTGTCCTCTGGGTCCTGCTGCTCCGGTGTGGACTCATGTGTAGCTCCTCGTTGAGACATAGGTAGTTGAGACCTGGGTGCCGGGGCCCGATTCAAGCGGGCGGCCGGTCGGCGTTGATAGCTATGTTACTCGTGGGTAACTTATGGTGCAAGGAGCGCGGGCCGGGGCGTGTCCGCAGACGCGGAAGGCCCGCCTCCGGACCATCTGATGTGGTCCGGAGGCGGGCCTTGGAGGCGGGCTCCGGGACGCGGGCTCCGGGACGCCGGATCAGTCGGCGTCCTGGGGCTGCTTGCTTTCCTTGGGTGGCAGGGGCTGCGGGTTCAGGCAGGCCTCCACGAGGATCGGCGCGGCGATGCCGATTTGCCACTCGCGGGCACCGAGCTCCATGAGTTCGGCTGTGATGGATTCGAGCGAAACGTCCGACGGCGGCCGCCAGGTCACCCGGCGCAGGTAGTCCGGCGTGAGCAGGTTCTCCACGGGCAGCTTTAGCTCGTCGGCCTTGGCCTGGAGCAGCGGGCGGGCTGTGCTGAGGCGCTCGGCGGCGTCCAGGTCGCGGTCCGCCCAGACCCGGGGCGGCGGGGGCGCGTTGGTGGGCAGGTGCAGGGGCGGGAGGTCCTCGGCGGTCCGGGCGGCGGTGATGCAGCGCAGCCAGCGCGGGGCTTCGCGCTGGGCGGCCCTGCCGTGGAAGCCCTTGGTGGCCAGCAGCTGCGGCACCGTGGTGGGCAGCGCCTTGGCGCCGGCCACCAGTGCGGAGTCGGGAATGAGCCGGCCGGGGGCTACATCGCGCTTGCGGGCGAGCTGGTCGCGTTCGAGCCAGAGCTCACGGACAGCCGCGAGCTGGCGGCGGTCCCGGATCTGGTGCAGGCCGGAGGTCTTGCGCCATGGGTCCACGCGGGGCGGCGCGAGGCCGGCGCTGAGGATCCCGGCAAATTCCTGCTCGGCGTATTCCAGTTTGCCGTCGGCTTCGAGGAGTTCGATGAGTTCCTCGCGGAGCTCGGCGAGGACCTCGACGTCGAGGGCGGCGTAGCGCAGCCACGGCTCGGGAAGCGGGCGGGTGGACCAGTCGGCGGCCGAGTGTTCCTTGGCCAGCCCGAAGCCCAGGAGCTGTTCGATGACTGCCGCCAGGCCCACCCGGGGGAGACCTGCGAGGCGGGCGGCGAGTTCGGTGTCAAAGAGCTTGTCCGGCCACATGCCCAGTTCGGACAGGCAGGGGAGGTCCTGGGTGGCGGCGTGCAGGATCCATTCGACGCCGCGCAGGGCGTCGTTGATGATGTCCAGGCTGTCGAAGGGCTCGGGGTCGATCAGCCACGTGCCGGCGCCTTCGCGGCGGATCTGCACCAGGAAGGCGCGTTGCCCGTAGCGGAAGCCGGAGGCCCGTTCGGCGTCGACTCCTGCGGGGCCGGTGCCCGCGGCGATGGCGGCGGCGCACCGCTCCAGGCCGGCAGGTGTGTCGATGACCAGGGGGACGCCTTCGCGCGGCGCATCCAGATCGATGACGACGGGTATGGGGCTGTCAAAACCCTCGACTGTGATGTGGGGAGTGGGATCAGCAGCCGGATCGCCGGCCGTGGTGTGTTCCAGGTTTTCAGGGGTCATGATGCCTTAAGTTTAGCGACTTTGCCCGTGGCCGGTTCCGGCGGGGGATTCCGGGGGCCTCACGTGAGCCTGCGGCCGTGCAGTGCGGTGACACCGGGCGGCAAGTGCGGGAGGCCGGCAAACGTGCAGACCATGTCGGACCAGGCCTCAAGATGGTCCTTGACGTCGGACGAGGCCGGGGTCCAGGAGGCGCGCAATTCGATGTCGATGGTGTCCGGGCGGTCCGAAAGGGTGCCGAAGCTTTCGGACAGGATGCGCGTTGCGGTGCCGCCCGCCGCGCGATACGCCGCGGAGTGGCCCTCCAGGGCCTCCACCAGCCAGTCCCAGGCCACAGAACCGAGCATGGCATCGTTGCCCATCTCGGCATCCATCCGGGCGCGGATGTACGTCACGATCCTGAATTCCCCGTCCCAGACCGCAGGGCCCTCCGGGTCGTGCAGCAGGATGAACCGCCCGGTGGCGAGTTCGTCGTCCTCGTCATCCTGGGTGTCACCGGGGTGTTCCCCGGCAAAGGCCTTGGCCGCCGGACCGTGGAGGGGCATGCGGCGGGTCAAGGCCGTTTGGCGGAAGACCTCGGCCCCGAGGGCGACGGCATAGGGGGCGAGCCGCGAGGGGGCGGGAATCTCATCCAGCCGCAATTCGCTGCGGCACTGCGCTTTTCGAAGCGTTCCCAAGGCGTGGAGAAAGTCTGCGGGAACCTGTGCAAGGGCGTTCACCCTCGCAGATTATGTGTCCGGGGCGGCGAATCTGTGCAGGCTCGCCGCCCCGGAGCATCCGCTATCCGGCTGCCAGTTCCCGGGTGATGGCAGAGACGAAGGCGTCGATGTCTGCTTCGGTGGTGTCGAAGGAGCACATCCACCGCACCTCGCGGGCCGCCTCGTCCCAGTCGTAGAAGGTGAACTGCTTGCGCAGCCGGTCCGCGACGCCGGCCGGCAGGACCGCGAAGACGCCGTTGGACTGCGTCTGCTGGGTGGGCTCGACGCCGTCGATGGTGTCCACCGCGGCGCGCAGGCGGGCTGCCATGGCGTTGGCGTGCTGCGCCGAGCGGAGCCACAGCCCGGACTCCAGGAGGGCGATGAACTGCACCGAAATGAAGCGCATCTTGGAAGCAAGCTGCATGTTCATCTTGCGCAGGAACTTCAGCCCGTGGGCGGCCTCCGGGTTGAGCGCCACCACCACCTCGCCGAAGAGCAGGCCGTTCTTGGTTCCGCCGAAGGACAGGATGTCCACACCGGCGTCGCGCGTGAAGTCCCGCAGCGGCACGCCGAGGTGCGCCGCTGCGTTGGCCAGCCGGGCGCCGTCCATGTGCAGCTTCATGCCCTTGGCGTGGGCGTGGTCAGCGATCGCGCGGACCTCCTCCGGCGTGTAGCACGTACCCAGCTCGGTGGTCTGCGTGATGGACACGGCCAGCGGCTGTGCGCGGTGTTCATCGCCCCAGCCCCAGGCCTCGCGGTCGATCAGTTCGGGTGTCAGCTTTCCGTCCGGTGTGGGGACGTGCAGGAGCTTGATGCCGCCGATCCGCTCGGGCGCACCGTTCTCGTCCATGTTGATGTGGGCCGTGGACGCGCAGATGACAGCGCCCCAGCGGGGCAGCAGCGACTGCAGCGACAGCACGTTGGCGCCTGTGCCGTTGAAGACCGGGAAGCATTCGATGCCCGTCCCGAAGTGCTCCTCCATGAGCTCCTGGAGGCGTGCCGTGTAGACGTCGTCGCCGTAGGAGACCTGGTGGCCGCCGTTGGCTGCGGCGAGGGCTGCCAGGATTTCCGGGTGCACGCCCGAGTAGTTGTCCGAGGCAAAGCCGCGGACGGAAGGGTCGTGCAGGGGCGCTGTGGCGTCCCCGTCGAGGGCAGCCGGGATTGCTTCTGTAATGCTCGTCACTTGTTCATTCACGCTTTCAGTCTATTTGGCCAGGAGAATGCGTTGCCCGTTCAGTTCCGCCGCAGGCCGCTCGAACAGCCCGACGGCGGCCGCGGCCAGTTCTTCGACGTCCGTGTATCCGGGGAACGTCCGTTCCGGGTGCTCCAGCCGCATGGCGGTGTCAACGAGGGCCTTGACGACGAACACCACCGCGGCACTGCGCTGTTCCGAAGGCTGGTCCTTGCTGCCGGACTGGTCCCGGCGGAAGCCGTCCGCCACTGCCAGGGTCCAGGCCTCGGCGGCGGCCTTGGCCGCAACGTAGCTGGCGGCCGCGGCGGTGGGTGCGGACACCGCCGTCGAGGACACCATGGCGAAGCGGCCGGCCGGTGCGGCCGCCAGGTCGGAATAGAAGGCGCGGGAGACGTTGCGCAGCGTGGTGACGGCGCCCCGTTCCAGGAAGTCCCAGTCCTCGTCCGGCTGGTCTTCGATGCCCTTGGCGCCGCGCCAGCCGCCCACCAGGTGGAAGATGCCGTCAATGCGGCCCTCGGTCCTGTGGATGGTTTCGGCGAGCTCGCGGACGGACTCCAGGCTGCCCAGATCGCAGACCAGGGGAGTCACGCCGGCGCCTGCCAGTGCTGCGGCTTCCTTGATGCGGAGCTCGTCGCTGCCTACGGTGGTGACCCTGTGCCCTGCGGCGGCGAAGGCCCGCGCGACGGCGACGCCGGAGGCGCTGCTGCCCCCGGCGACGAGGATGTTCAGGGACTCCATCAGGCCGCCGTCGTGCCGGTGATGCCGGTGGTGGATTCGATAACAGAGCGCATTTTCTTCTCCAGGGCCTCGTAGAACATGGACAGCGGGAATTCGTCGTCGAGCACCTGGTCGGTCAGGCCGCGCGGGGGACCGTCCAGCGGCAGGGCGTCCGGGCCCTTGGCCCAGACGGATGCCGGGTTGGGCGTCACGGTGCCGGAGATGAGCTCATAGGCTGCCAGCCAGTGGGCGGCCTTGGGGCGGTCGATGGAGCGCCAGTACAGTTCCTCGATGCGGGCGCCGAGTTCAATGACGACGTCGGCAACCTCGTCCCAGTCGATGCTGAGCCGGCTGTCGGTCCAGTGCAGCACGCGGTGCTGGTGCATCCAGGCGAAGAGCAGCTGCCCGCCCAGGCCGTCGTAGTTGCGGACGCGGCTTCCCGTGATGGCGAAGCGGAAGATGCGGTCGAAGATGACGGCGTACTGGACCAGCTTGGCGTGCTTGCGGGCGTTGGGATCGGCGTTTTCGTCCTTCTCGATGCGGACGGATTCGCGGAAGGCGGTGAGGTCGCAGCGCAGTTCCTCCAGCGAGTACAGGAAGAACGGCATGCGCTGTTTGATCATGAACGGGTCGAACGGCAGGTCGCCGCGCATGTGGGTGCGGTCGTGGATCAGGTCCCACATCACGAAGGTGCGCTGCGTGAGCTCCTGGTCCTCAAGGAGTGCTGCGGCGTCGGCCGGCAGCTCCAGCGAGGTGGTGTCCGCGGCGGCCCGGAGGACGCGGCGGAAGCGGGCCGCTTCGCGGTCGGCGAAGATGGCACCCCAGGTGAAGGTAGGGGTCTCCCGGACGGCCACGGTCTCGGGGAACAGCACGGCGGAGTTCGTGTCGTAGCCGGGGGTGAAGTCCAGGAAGCGGATGGGCACGAAGAGCTTGTTGGAGTAGTCGCCGGCTTCCAGGCCCGCGATGAACTCGGGCCAGATGACCTCGATCAGAACGGCCTCGACGAGCCGGTTGGTGCTGCCGTTCTGCGTGTACATGGGGAAGACCACCAGGTGCTGCAGGCCGTTCTCGCGGTGTTCCTGCGGCTGGAAGGCCAGCAGGGAATCCAGGAAGTCCGGCACGCCGAAGCCGCCGTCGCTCCAACGTCCGAAGTCCTGGACGAGCAGCTCGAGGTAGCGGGCGTCGTGGGGGAACAGCGGTGCGAGCTTCCCGACGGCGGCGGCGATGGCGGCGACATGGGCGGCGGCGGCGCCGTGGTCGGCCGTCTCCGGGACCGAACCGTCCTGGCTCTGGAGGCCCTGCAGGGCGGTGGCGGCGGCCTTGAGTGCCGTCCAGTCCGGGTTGTCGGCGGTGATGCGGGTCAGTGTTGCCGCAGCGGTGGTGGTCATCGTTGACAGGGCCTTTCCTCAGGAGTTGTGCTTCTGAGGCGAGCGTAGCAAGCAGACAGAGTCCCTAATGCAAAAGTTGGTTGAGCATAAGAAACTCTGGTGCATAGGGCCCCGGCGGGGCCCGAAAGATCCAGCCCGGGAAGGGCTGCCGCGGGAACGGCCGGCCAGTTATGCGCCGGGCGCGGACCCGACGAGCCTGAGCGAAACGGAGTTGATGCAGAACCGCTGGTCGGTCGGCGTGCCATAGCCCTCGCCCTCGAACATATGCCCCAGGTGCGAATCGCAGGTGGCACAACGGACTTCAACGCGCTCCATGCCCATGGTCCGGTCATGCAGGTACCGGACAGTGCCCTCGGCCAGCGGTGCCCAGAACGACGGCCAGCCGCAGTGGGAATCGAACTTCTCGTTGCTGGTGAAGAGTTCGGCGCCGCAGGCCCGGCATTGGTAGACACCCGCCGTGTGCGTGTCCCAGTACTCGCCCGTGTAGGGGCGCTCCGTGCCCGCCTGGCGCAGCACACGGAATTCCTCGGGGGTCAGCTCCTGGCGCCACTCGGCGTCCGTCTTCTCCACACAGTGCTCCTTCTCCGGGACGTCCTGGAGCGGGACACCGGCGGAGAGGTCGGCGGTCTCGAAGTATTTCCTGTTTTCAGCAGTGCTCATGCCTACACCAACGCTCAGGAGTCGCCGATAAATCCCGAGCCCGCATAGAGATGCAGCACGGGCAGCCCCAGCTGGTCCTGCGCTTTGTTGGCCCAGTCCGTGTGGAAGGTATCGGCGATGGCATGGGGCCGGGTGACCACCACGGCCTGCGCGGCGTCGAGTTCCTTGACCTTGGCCACCAGGCCAGCCACGGCACCGCCGTCGACGATCTCGCCGGTGACGCCGCCGCCCAGCCCCTCCAGGGCCGCCAGCGACGCCGCCAGGGCATCCGCTGCCTCGGCCCGCTCGGACTGCGGATCAGGGGCCGCAGCCAGCAGTTCCCGGAAGGCCTTCGCCACCTCCAGAAGCGAGAGGTTTTCCAGGAAGTCCACCAGCAGGTGACGCTCCGTGTTGGCGGGGACGAGGACCACCAAGGGTGCGTCGCCGCCGTCCACGAGCTTCTTGATGTTGGCACGGTCGTCAGGGCCCAGGGGCTCTTCGGTCAAAATGACGATTGGATCGCTCATGGCTACAGCGTAGACCCGCAGCACCGGAGCCGGCAGGGTTTTGGACGCCGATTCTCCTGGCCCCTGAACGGCGTGCGGCGGCCCTGGTGCTGCACCCCGCCCCCGCAGAGGCGAGAATGGTTCCATGGCATCGACCACCCTGACTGCTCCCGTCCTTCCCGCAGACCGCACCATGTCCACGCGCGCCAAATGGGCGGTGGCCGGCATCGTGGCCGGCGGCGGCCTGGCCGGGCTGCTGGCAACGGGTTCCTCGGCGCTCGCCGCCTACTTCGCCCGCCGCGTCATCACGCCCACCGCGCGGGTGGAAGACCAGGAAGTCCTCGCCGTGGTCCGCAGCGACGACGGCCTGCAGCTCATCCTTGCGGCCACGGAAGAGTCGGTCGTCGACGGCGTGTACAGCCTGTTCTTCGACGGCGGCCGGGGCCATGCGCGGATCGGCCGGATCGTGTCCTACTCGCCCGCGGAGCGCACCGTGCAACGCGAAGTCGAGGCCGTCTACAGCGGCGACATTTCAACCGCCCGCCGCGGCTGGTGGAGCGGCTCCGCCTACGCCGATCCCGCCGCGGTTGGCCTGGCAGCGGAAGAGCTGGCGATCGACGTCGACGGCGGACAGGCACCCGCCTGGCTGATCCGTGCCGGGACGGCAGGACCGGCACCGGTGTGGGCCATCATGGTGCACGGCCGCGGCGCAACGCGGCTCGAAGGGCTGCGGGCCGTGCGCACGGCCCGCGACCTCGGCCTGGACAGCCTGCTGATCTCCTACCGCAACGACGGCCTGGCGCCCTCCGCTGCGGACGGCCGGTACGGCCTCGGCTCCACGGAATGGCGGGATGTGGAAGCGGCCATTGCCTACGCCCTGGCCAACGGAGCCAAGGAAGTGGTGCTCTTTGGCTGGTCCATGGGCGGAGCCATCAGCCTGCAGACCGCGGACCTGTCACGGTACCGGCACCTGATCCGCGCGATGGTCCTGGATGCACCCGTCATCAACTGGGTGGACGTGCTGGCCCACCACGCCGAAATCAACCGGATTCCCTACGCCGTGGGCCGCTACGGGCAGCTGATGCTCGGGCACCCGCTGGGCCGGCGCCTGACCGGCCTGGCCGCTCCGATGGACCTGAAGACCATGGACTGGGACACCCGGGCCGTGGAGCTCAGGACTCCCACCCTGGTGATCCACAGCGTGGACGATGACTACGTGCCGTACGGTCCCTCGGCCAGCCTCGCGGAGAAGAACCCGGAGATGGTGACGTTCGAGCCGTTCACGGGGGCACGGCACACGCACGAGTGGAATGCGGACCCGCAGAAATGGGACCGCCTGGTGCGCGCCTGGCTGCAGCGGCAGCTGGCCCCACGCACGAATCCCGGGCCGCTGTCTTAGCCGCGCAGGCCTGGTCCGGGCGGGCGGCGGGTAGCGGGGTGTTCAGCCCCTGGCTGAGCCGATGCGTGCCGTCAGGGCGCCGGTCAACCGCACGAGCTCGGCCGGATCGAGTTCGATGTCCAGCCCGCGGCGGCCGCCTGAGACCAACACGGTCTCGAAATTGAAGGCCGATTCATCGAGCACCGTGGGGGAGGGCTGGCGCTGGCCCAGCGGCGAAATGCCGCCCAGTACGTAGCCTGTGCGGCGTTCGGCTGCCTTGGGATCGGCCATCGCGGCCTTCTTCGCGCCCAGGGCGGCGGCCACGGCCTTCAGGTCCAGCGTTCCGCCCACGGGCACGATCCCGACGGCGAGCCTGCCCTCGATGTCCACCATCAGCGTCTTGAAGACCCGTGCGGGGTCGATGCCCAGCACGTCCGCTGCCTCCATGCCATAGCTGGCCGCGGAGGGGTCGTGGGCGTAGGGATGCAGCGTAAAGGAAACGCCGGCCGCAGCCAGAACGGCTGTGGCCGGCGTCCCCTGTGAAGCCAGTTTCTTGGCCATGTGGTTCTGCGGTGCCTCTCAGGACTCCAGGCGGTTTGCGGCCGCCACCTTGCGCTTGATCCGTCCGAGCATTGCGGTCATGCCGCGCATGCGCAAGGGTGTGATGGCCCGCGTCAGCCCCAGTAGTTCCGGCATGTCGTCCGGAACAGCAAGGATCTCCGCGGCCGTCAGGCCGTCCAGGCCCTCATGAAGGACACCAGCGAAGCCCCGCGTGGTGGGGGCTTCGGGCGGAGCCTTGAAGAACAAGCGGTAGGCCGGGGCGCCGTCGGGCGTTTTCTCCGACTCGATGGTCAGGAACAACGGCGACTGGCACTCCACCACCTGTTCCAGCAGCTCCGGGTGGTCCTTCAGGCGCTCCGGAAGTTCCGGCAGCCCGCGGGAAAACTCCAGCAGCAGCTGCAGGCGGTCCGGTTCGGTCAGCGCCTGGAAGTCATCGACGATTTCCGCCAAAGCGGCGGGCAAAGTATTCGTATTCATTGCTTCCAGCTTACGCAGAACGGGCCGAATGCGCCGTATGGGCTTGGACACTACATGGCACGGGCGGGTTGTTACTTTCCGGCGAGGGCCGGTACAGAACCGCGCTCGGCACCCTTGACGATCGGGACGCGCACAGCATTGCCCCATTCGGTCCAGGAGCCGTCGTAATTGCGCACGGTGTCGAAGCCCAGCAGGTACTTCAAGGCGAACCAGGTGTGGCTGGAACGCTCGCCGATGCGGCAGTAAGCCACTACGTCGTCGCCGGCCTGCAGCCCGGCCTCGCCCAGGTACAGGGCCTCGAGCTCGGTGCGGGTGCGGTAGGTTCCGTCTTCGGCGGCCGCGCGCGCCCACGGGATGGACGCGGCGGTGGGGATGTGCCCGCCTCGCAGCGCGCCCTCTTCCGGGTACGCGGGCATGTGGGTGCGCTGGCCGGTGTACTCCTCAGGCGAACGGACATCGATCAGCGGCTTGCCGAAGTGTGCCAGCACGTCGTCCTTGAAGGCGCGGATGGGGGCGTCGTCGCGCTCCACCACGGGGTAGTCGCCGGCGGCGGGCTGCGGGACGTCGGTGGTCACCTCGCGGCCTTCGGCGATCCACTTGTCGCGGCCGCCGTCGAGCAGGCGGACGTCTTCGTGGCCGAAGAGGGTGAAGACCCAGAGGGCGTAGGCGGCCCACCAGTTGGACTTGTCGCCGTAGATCACCACGGTGGTGTCGCGGGAGATGCCCTTGGCGGAGGCCAGTGCGGCGAACGCGGCGCCGTCGACGTAGTCACGGGTGACCTCGTCGTTCAGGTCCGTGTGCCAGTCGATCTTGACGGAGCCCCGGATGTGGCCGGTTTCGTAGAGGAGGACGTCCTCATCGGATTCGACGACGACCAGCTTGCCGTCGGCAATGGCACCGCTTTCGAGGGCCGCTGCAAGCCACTCGGTGGAGACGAGGCGTTCCGGGTTCGCGTACTCGGCGAACTTTTCGTTCTGTTCAACGGGGTAGGACATGGCGATGGCCTTTCACTGACAACGGACGGAGCCTGGCCGGGGAGCTGGTGCGCGTGGGAGCCGGGCGTGTTTCCAACACTAACCACGGCCCGCAAGGAATGCTCCCCCTTGGTCATATGGTGAAACATGGCCTTCGTCACGTCGCCGTTTTGGCCGTTCCAATGCCGGTATTCTTGCTGGGGACTTAATACCAGAAGAACGGACCACCTTGGTACAGATCGAACAACTGGCCGCGCGCACGCCGGCAGTTTCCGTGGATGAAATCCTCAAGGGTTTCTACCCTTCGCCCCGATTTGGCGAGGTGTCTTTCGACAGCTACCGGCCGGATCCTTCGCAGCCCAGCCAGGCGGCAGCGGTCAAGGCGCTCTCGGGCTTCGCTGACGGCGTCGGCGCCGACGACGGCGGCGGGCTCTTCAAGAAGTTCTTCGCCAAGAAGCCGGCCACCCGGGCAGGCATCTACCTCGACGGCGGCTTCGGCGTTGGAAAGACCCACCTCCTGGCGTCCCTGTGGCACGCCGCTCCGGGTCCCAAGGCCTTCGGCACCTTTGTGGAGTACACCAACCTGGTGGGCGCCCTGTCCTTCCGGAAGACCGTGGAGGCGCTGAGCCACTACAAGCTGGTCTGCATCGACGAGTTCGAACTCGATGACCCGGGCGACACCGTGCTGATGTCCCGCCTCATGCGCGAACTCGCCGACGCCGGCGTGAAGCTTGCTGCCACCTCCAACACGCTGCCGGGTTCACTCGGCGAGGGCCGCTTTGCCGCCGTCGACTTCCAGCGCGAGATCCAGGTCCTTGCGGACCAGTTCGACGTCGTAAGGATCGACGGCGAGGACTTCCGCCACCGCGGCCTGCCGGCGGCTCCCGCGCCGTTGAAGAACGACGAGCTCAAGCACCGCATGCATGCCGAGTTCGATGGCAAGACCGTGGCCGTGGACGATTTCGGGGGCCTCATCCACCACCTTGCCGGCGTGCACCCGAGCCGCTACCGCCAGCTCATCTCAGGGATCGACGGCGTCGTGTGGCGGGACGTGGAGACCATCACCGAGCAGGCTGTGGCCTTGCGCTTTGTGGTGCTCGCGGACCGTCTGTACGACAAGGATGTGCCCATCCTGGCCAGCGGCGTGCCGTTCGACAAGCTGTTCACCGAGGACATGATGAGCGGCGGGTACATGAAGAAGTACTTCCGCGCGGTGTCCCGCCTCACCGCGCTGGCACGTGAAGGCCAGAACCACGAACCCGCGTAGAACGGTCGGCTGAACGAGGTGCCTGGTGGGCCAATGGGCCTGCCAAGCGCAAGCCGCGGTTAAATGCCAAGGGCACCGGCGTCGCCTCGCGGCGGGACCGGTGCCCCGTTGACGTAACTGTAAAGGGATCCCAGACCGGCAATGCCGGCTACTGAGCCTCACCTTCGGCGGGAGCCTCCTCGGCTTCACCGTCGATGTTGGACACGAAATCGGAAGCGGCGCCCTGGACTGCGTCAACCTGATCGGCGAACTTTCCACCGGTCTTTTCGTCGACGAAGTCGCCGGCCTTTTCGATGCCATCCTTGATGGCCTCTTCGTTGCCCTCGATGAGCTCCTGAGCCTTGCCCTTCAGGTCGTCAAGTAATCCCACGGGCACCTCCCTTCATTCGCGGAGCCAGATCGCCCCTCCGCCTCGAACACTAACACCGGAAAATGAGCCTGCCAAGGGTCCTTGTGACGGGGCGCTCAAGGGATTTCCGCTCCGTGTCACCGCCCCGCCGCAGCGGCTGAGGAAATCCGGGCATTGGCGAGGTGCCGGGGGCTGTCCGGGTTCATCAGCGAGTGCTTCCGGCCGTAGCCGAAGTAGATCAGCAGGCCCACCACCAGCCAGACCCCGAACCGCAGCCAGGTCTCCCAGTGGAGCTGCGCCATGAGGAAAGCAGAGGCGAGGACACCGAAGGCGGGCACCAGCGGCATGAAGGGGAGCCGGAAGGTCCGGGGCGCGTCGGGCTTCTTGTAGCGGAACACGATCACGGCCAGGCAGACCACCACGAAGGCGGCGAGGATGCCGATGTTGGTCAGGTCGGCCACGGCCTTGATCGGGAAGACACCGGCCAGCAGTGCCGAGGCGACGCCGGCGATCCAGGTGACGCGCTGCGGCGTTCCGTGCTTGTCCGTGCCGGCGAACCAGCCAGGCAGGAGACCGTCACGGCTCATGGAGAACCACACCCGGGTGACGCCGAGCAGGAAGGTCAGCATCACGGTGAGGATGGACAGCACCGCGAAGACGGAGATGATGGTGGCGATCACGGGAAGCCCGACGCCCTGGAATGCCGAGGCGAAGCCTGCAGTCGGGTTGATGTCCTTGTAGTTTTGCATGCCGGTCAGGACCAGCGTGGCGGCGACATAGAGGAGCATGGCAATGACGAGGGAGAGGACGATCGCCTTGGGCATGTGCTTCTTGCCGTCCTTGGCTTCCTCCGCGGCGGTGCTCATGGCGTCGTACCCGAAGACTGCGAAGAACACGGTGGCTGCGCCGGCCAGTACCGGGCCGAAGCCACTGGGCATGAACGGATTGAAGTTCTCCGTGTTGATGTAGAAGATGCCCAGCCCGATGATGAACAGGATGAGGACCACTTTGATGGCCACAGCCACCAGCTCAAAGCGGCCAAACGCCTTGGTGCCGCGGGACAGGATCCAGGTGACCAAGAGGCAGACGAGGATCGCCGGAAGGTTGATGATGCCGCCCTTGCCCTCGTCCGCCGTCGACGTCATCCACGTCGGCATGTGGATGCCGATGCCGGAAAGGAAGGCGTCGAAGTAGCCGGAGATGCCGATCGCGACGACGGCCACGATCGCAATGTATTCGAGCAGCAGGTCCCAGCCGATGAACCAGCCGATGATTTCCCCCAGCGCTACATAGCCGTAGGTGTAGGCCGATCCGGCCCGGGGAATCATGCCGGCGAATTCGGCATAGGAGAGGGCTGCAGCGGCCGATGCGAGGCCGGCAACGAGGAACGAGATCAGCACGGCCGGGCCGACGGCGGGGTTGTTGCCGTCACCATGGGCCACCAGGCCGGCGAGCGAGAAGATCCCGACGCCGATGATGCCGCCGACGCCGATGGCTGTCAGCTGCCACAGCCCGAGGCTCTTGAAGAGGCCGCCGTGCTTGGCGTCTTCCTCGATCTCGTCGATCGGTTTCTTTCTCATGACGGACAGCGGTGAGGTTTGTTGGATCATGGGGGCTCCTGCCTGCGGCGTGGAATGTCGATTGCTTCGAAGTACATTATGCGAGGCGTATCACATTAGATAAAGCGACTTCTTCTTAGCGGTATCGGTTAGTTCTGCTGATGAATTTGTTCGTTTGGAGCGGGAAGGAGGGGACTCTTGTGACCTGATTCCGGGCACAAAAAAGGCAGCTCCGAGGAGCTGCCTTTTTCATTATGGAGCGGACGACGAGATTCGAACTCGCGACATCCACCTTGGCAAGGTGGTGCTCTACCAGCTGAGCTACGTCCGCACATGAAGAATGTCCTGGCAAATGCCAGGCCTTCAACAACAAGCAAGTTGCCTTGCTCTGGTGGGCGATACTGGGATCGAACCAGTGACCTCTTCCGTGTCAGGGAAGCGCGCTACCGCTGCGCCAATCGCCCGTTTCCGGGTCCTTCGAGAAGGAGAGCGGACGACGAGATTCGAACTCGCGACATCCACCTTGGCAAGGTGGTGCTCTACCAGCTGAGCTACGTCCGCACATGAAGAATGTCCTGGCAAATGCCAGGCCTTCAACAACAAGCAAGTTGCCTTGCTCTGGTGGGCGATACTGGGATCGAACCAGTGACCTCTTCCGTGTCAGGGAAGCGCGCTACCGCTGCGCCAATCGCCCATCGAATCCAACCGAAGTCGGAAACCATGGTTTTCACCGAGGTGGGTACGGGATTCGAACCCGTGTATACGGCTTTGCAGGCCGCTGCCTCGCCTCTCGGCCAACCCACCGTGTAAGCAGAATTCCGAGGAACAATTTGCTTTGACAGTGCCTTGCGAGCGGACGACGAGATTCGAACTCGCGACATCCACCTTGGCAAGGTGGTGCTCTACCAGCTGAGCTACGTCCGCAGTGTTGGAACGCCGGCCTGCCTCGCAGGCATTCCGTCGCTTTCCGACGAGTAAAAACTCTATAGGAGGTTCCGGGAAACTCCAAATCGAAGGCATGGAACTGGGTAGGAATGCGGCTGGATCGTTGAATTTGCGGGGTTTTTGGTGAGTTTCAAGCGTGTAATTCCATGGCTGTAGTTCGGAGGGGGCGCGGTTGCTGCGGGTATGCCGGACGGGAATGCATAGCCGCTGGTCAGGGCCGTTTGTGCTGCGTTTGTGCTCCGTTTTGCATTCCGGTCAGCGTCGGCTAGTCTTCTTATGCACCGGGGCGATTGGCGCAGTGGTAGCGCGCTTCGTTCACACCGAAGAGGTCACTGGTTCGAACCCAGTATCGCCCACACATCAAGGTCCGCCTGATCCATGAATACATGGATCAGGCGGACCTTTTTTGTTGCCACAAGGTGTGCCCGCCCTATCGTCGCCCACGGACCCATATTGTCCGGGCCATGTGAAAGAGTCTTTCCATGACAGATCCACTGCTTGCCCACGCCACCGAATACGGCCGGATGTATGCCCGCTCCACCTCGGAGCAGTTCTCCGTCCCCTCCATCACCACCGTCATCGGCCAGCAGGCCCACACGCTGGATGGCTGGTTCGGGTACATGGGCGCCAACAGCCTGGCCCAGGATCCGGAGCTCCCCGCACTGCTCGGCAGCCCTGCCAAAATCCGCCAGGCGGTTAACAAGGCAGCGAAAGCCGCGGAACTGTACCGCGACGAGGCGGCCCAGCGCGGCGACAGGGTCCATAACTACTGCGAGCAGGTGGCCCTCCGCGCCCTCGGGCGGCCGCACCGCATGCAGGAAACCCGTGAGGAATTGGCCGCCAACGGCGAGGCCGCCTTCGCCGCACGCTTCGACGAATGGTGGGAGCTGTACCGCGTGGAGCCGCTGGCGCCGGAGATTACCGTGTGGAACAAGACGGTGGGCTACGCGGGAACGCTGGACCTCGTGGCCAGGATCAACGGCCGGATCTGCCTGATCGACTACAAGACCAAAGGCACCACCCGGGACGGCACCGTCAAGCCCCTTGACGACAAGGTGGTGATGCAGCTCGTGGCAGGCATGAAAGCCGAAGAGAGCCTGGTGGATCCGGTCGCGGGGGAGTGGGAGAGCTGGAAGTACGGTGACAACCCCATGCTGCTGGCCGTGGCCATCGGGGAAACGGAAGTCCGGCCCCAGCGAGCCAACCCCGATGTCTTGAAGCACCACTGGTGGAAGTTCTGTGCGCTTAAGCGCGTGTGGGAAATGTCTGCCAACGTCACGGCGGCCGGTCAGGCCCTGTTGCCGGTGGCACCGCCGTCGTACCCCGCCGGTTCCGGTAACGCACCGCAGCCCGGAAGCGCAGGGCAGTCCGGGAACCCGTCGCAGCCCGGGAACTTCGCGAACCTCGTGGACCCGCTGCACTCCACTAAACTGGCTTAGGTCCATAACACCGGACCGCAGCAAGCCGATCGTGAGGAAATACAGCAGATGGCCATTTTGAGTATCCGTATCATCGGGGACCCGGTGCTTCGCACGGTTGCCGATCCCGTCACGGAATTCGGGCCTGAGCTTGCCAAACTGGTTGCCGACATGACGGAAACCATGGAAGACGTCGACGGCGCAGGCCTCGCCGCGCCGCAGATCGGCGTCAGCCAGCGCGTCTTCACGTACCGGATCGGCGGGGTGGAGGGCCACATCATCAACCCCGTGCTCGAAAACAGCGAGGACTTCCAGCCGGACGAGGGCGAAGGCTGCCTGTCCATCCCCGGCCTCGGCTTCCCCGTCCGCCGTTACCGCGCAACCCGGGCCACCGGTGTGGACATCCATGGCAACCCTGTCTCCGTGGACGCCGAAGGCATGCTTGCCCGCTGCTTCCAGCATGAAACGGACCACCTGGACGGCATCCTCTTCACCGACCGGCTTGAAGGCGAAGACCGCAAGGCCGCCCTCCGCGCCATCCGGAACGCCAACTACCACGCCGTCACCGAACAGACCACTGCCAAGCGGGCCACCTCGGTAGGCTCCAGCTTCGGCGGCGGCAGCTTCGGGGGCGCCTGAATGAGGGTTCTGTTCGCGGGAACGCCGGCTGTGGCAGTCCCGTCCCTGGACGCCCTCATCAAGGCAGGGTTCGACGTCGTCGCCGTGCTGACCCGTCCGGACGCCCCGCTGGGCCGCAAGCGCGTGCTGACGCCGTCTCCCGTTGCCGCCCGCGCCGCCGAACTCGGCATCGACATCATCCACGCCAGCAAAGTGGACGCGGAGACCACGGCGCGCATCGCCGAAGCAGAACCCGACGTGGCCGCGATCGTGGCCTACGGAGGACTCATCCCGCGCGCAGCCCTCGACATTCCGCGGCACGGTTGGGTCAACCTGCACTTCTCCCTCCTGCCGGCTTGGCGGGGGGCCGCCCCCGTGCAGCGTTCGGTCATCGCCGGAGACGACGTCACCGGAGCCGTCACGTTCCGCCTGGAAGAGGGCCTGGACACCGGCCCTGTCTTCGGAACCCTCACGGAGTCGGTCAACCCGGCAGATACCGCAGGTGAGCTCCTTGAGCGGCTTTCGCACAGCGGTGCCGTGCTTCTGGGCCAGACCTTGGCGGCGATCGACGCCGGCAAGGCCTCGCCCCAGCCGCAGTCCGGCGACGTTTCGCTGGCTCCCAAGCTGGGCCTCGACGACGGCCGGCTCGACTGGCAGCAGCCCGCGCTGGCGCTCAACCGCAGGTCCCGCGGTGTGACTCCCGAGCCCGGCGCCTGGACCACACTGGACGGGCAGCGCGTCAAGCTCGAACCCGTGGCACTCCGCCCGGAGGTCAAGGACCTCGCTCCGGGGGCTGTCCGGGTGGACGGTAAGAGCGTTTTTGTCGGCACCGGATCCCATGCCGTCGAGCTTGGCCGCATCCAGCCTGCGGGAAAGAAAATGATGTCGTCGGCCGATTGGGCCCGCGGCTTGGCAACACCTGAGAGAGTGGTATTCGAATGAGCGAGTCCGGCCGGCGCGGCCCCAACAACAACGGGAGCCGGGACAGCGGCGGCCAACGCCATCGTAGCTCCGGGGGAGCCAGCAAGCGCGACGCCCAGGGCCGCGAACGAAACAGGGGCCCGCAGCGGGGCTTCTCCACCAACGCCCCGTCGCAGCGCAGCCGCCGGGCAGACCCCGCGCGCCTGGTGGCGTTCGAGGTCCTGCGTGCCGTTGCCTCGGAGGACGCCTACGCCAACCTGGTCCTTCCGGTGCGGATCCGCGAACACCGCCTGGACAAGCGCGACGCCGGCTTCGCCACCGAACTCAGCTACGGAGCCCTTCGTGGCCAGGGCACCTATGACGCCATCCTGTCCGCCTGCGTTGACCGCCCGTTGGACCAGCTTGACCCCGCCATCCTGGATGCGCTGCGGATCGGCGCCCACCAGCTGCTGGCCATGCGCGTCCCGGCCCACGCCGCGCTCGACCAGACCGTCGGCCTGGCCCGTGCGGTGATCGGCGCCGGCCCCTCCGCGCTCATCAACGCGGTGCTGCGCAAGGTGGCTGCCCGCACCCTGCCGGAGTGGCTGGACCTCCTCCTGGACGGGGAAGACGACGAAACCAGGATCGCCTCGCTGCGCCATGCCCACCCGGAGTGGATCGTGCGTGCCCTGCGGCAGTCACTTGTGAACCACGGCCGGCCCGCCTCGGACATCACCGATCTGCTCGAGGCGGACAACGCCGCTCCCGTGGTGAACCTCGTGGCCCTTCCGGGCCTGGGAAGCCTTGACGAAGCCTTCGAGAACGGCGCGGCCCGCGGCGAACTCGTCGAAGACTCGGCGCTCTCCGCCGGCGGCGACCTCGGCAGGCTGGAGTCGGTCCGCAACGGCACCACCCGCGTGCAGGACGTCGGCTCGCAGCTCGTGGCGCGCGCCGTCGCCGGCGTCGACCTCGGCCACGGTTCCGCCGCAGGCGAGAAGTGGCTGGACCTCTGCGCCGGACCCGGCGGCAAGGCGGCCCTCCTGGCCGCCCTGGCCAACGAAAGCGGCGCCACGTTGCTGGCCAACGAGCCTGCGCCCCACCGCGCCAAGCTGGTCCGCCAGGCACTCGGAGCCGTTCCTGAAAGCGCCTGGACCGTGCGGACCGGCGATGGCCGCGACGTCGGCAAGGAACAGCCCGAATCCTTCGACCGGGTCCTGGCCGACGTCCCGTGCAGCGGCCTCGGTGCCCTGCGCCGCCGGCCCGAGTCCCGCTGGCGCCGCTCGCCCAAGGACATCGGCGACCTCGGCCCGCTCCAGCGCGAGCTGCTCAACTCCGCCATCGACGCCGTCAAGCCCGGCGGCGTGGTGGCCTACGTGACCTGCTCGCCGCACCCGGCCGAGACCACCGCCGTCGTGGGCGATGCGATGCACAAGCGCGAGGACCTCGAACTTCTCGACGCCGGCCTGGCCATGGACGCCGTCAGCCTGGGCGGAAGCCTCGGCGCCGGACACGACAAGACGGCCCAGCTGTGGCCGCACGTGCACCAGACCGATGCCATGTTCATCGCGATCATCCGCAAGAAGCCGTAGCCACCGCTTCGGACGTTGCCGCGGCCGCACCACACAGCCCCGGCAACACCACCGCCACCTGACCGTCACCAACCTGAGGGGACTTCCTTGTCTCAGTGCTGTATCAACCCGAGCATCCTGTCCGCGGACTTCGTCAACCTTGAGGCGGAGCTTCAGCGGATCAGCAACGCCGATGCCGTGCACGTGGATGTCATGGACAACCACTTCGTGCCCAACCTCACGCTCGGGCTGCCGGTGGTCCAGCGCATCCAGGCCGTGAGCCCGGTGCCGCTTGACGCCCACCTCATGATCGCCGACGCCGACCGCTGGGCACCCGCCTACGCGGACGCGGGCGTCGCCTCCGTGACCTTCCATGCCGAGGCCGCCATGGCTCCCGTCAAGCTCGCCAGGGAACTGCGGGCGCGCGGCTCCAAGGCAGGCATGGCACTGCGCCCCGCCACGCCGGTGGAGCCCTACCTGGACATGCTCAGCGAACTCGACATGCTCCTGATCATGACCGTGGAACCGGGCTTCGGCGGCCAGTCCTTCCTTGACATCACGCTGCCCAAGATCCGCCGGGCCCGCGCCGCCATCGACGGATCCGGCATCGGCGTGGCCCTGCAGGTGGACGGCGGCATCACCGAGGAAACCATCCTGCGGGCCGCGGAAGCCGGGGCGAATGTGTTCGTGGCCGGCTCCGCCGTCTACGGCCATGAGGACCCTGCTGCGGCGATTGAGCGACTCCGGGCCGCCGGGTCCCTCTGAACATCGGGTCCCGCAGAAATATGACACCATCCATGAAATTCGTTACACATTGTTCCGGGAATAGCCTGGCGGTGTGGCGGGTTGTGTCAGAATAACAACACACATACGTGCTCCGGGGTCGGTGTAATTCCGAACCGGCGGTCATAGTCCGCGACCCGCGAGCCGTCCCGCTCCAAAGCAATTTGGAGTTCTGACGGCGAACGGTTGAACTGGTGGAATTCCAGTACCGACAGTTAAAGTCTGGATGGGAGAAGCACGTACAGTCATGCCTTGGGCGCCCTTTTGCGGCACCCGGTATTGCGCTGTCGTACACCCCCGGAGCCATCGCGGCATTCGAGGGAAGGAACGACATGGACTTTCTGCGATGGCTCTTCGAAGCACAGATACCGGTAGGCGGATCTGCGCTTGTTCTACGCGAAGTGCTAGGAAACATCTTCGGGCTCACCAGCGCCCTTGGCGGCATGCGCCGCAAAGTCTGGGCATGGCCGGTGGGCATCATAGGCAACGTCCTGCTGTTGACGGTCTTCCTCGGCAACGTCTTCGGAGCGGCCACACCGGCAACGCTCTGGGGCCAGGCCGGGCGCCAGGTCATGTTCATCGGCGTCGCCGTCTACGGCTGGTACCGCTGGCAGCAAGGCAGGCAGTCCGCCACTCAAGGCCGCGCCGTCGTGCCCGGCTGGGCCGGTGCCAGGACGCGCATTGCACTCGTCGCCGCCATGTTCGCCGGCACGGCAGCACTGACGCCGCTCTTCGATTCCCTGGGTTCGTACCCGCCCGTCTGGGCTGATGCCTGGACGTTCATGGGTTCCCTGCTCGCCACCTACGGCATGGCCCGGGGCTGGACCGAGTTCTGGCTCATCTGGGTGGCCGTGGACATTGTGGGGGTGCCGCTGCTCTTCAGCGCAGGCTACTTCGCGAGCGCCTTCATGTACCTCTTCTACGGCATCTTCACGCTCGCAGGCTTCTTCGTCTGGTGGCGCGCCAGCAAACGCGAAAAGCCGGCAATTGCCCCGGCGCCTGCCCCGGCAGGAGCGGCCTTGTGAGCACAGCAAACACCCACTCCACCCAGACCGGTGCCGTCAGCGAGGCGGAAGCCACTGCAATGGACGCCGCACTGCAGGCAGCCCTCGGCGGACCGCGCGGGGCCAACCCGCTGGTGGGCGCCGTCGTGCTGGGGCCCGACGGCCGGCAGTTGGTCTCCGGCTTCCACCGCGGAGCCGGCACACCCCACGCCGAGGCGGACGCCATCACACAGGCCCGCATCCAGGGGATCAACCTTGAGGGCACCACGATGGTGGTCACGCTCGAACCCTGCAACCACGCCGGGCGCACCGGCCCCTGCTCGCAGGCCATCATCGACGCCGGAATCGCCCGGGTGGTCTACGCCGTGGACGATCCCCACGACCCCGCCGCCGGCGGGGCCAGGACCCTCGCGGCCGCCGGCGTTGACGTGGCCTCGGGGCTCGCAGCCGCACAGGCTACGGAGCTGAACCGGGAATGGTTCGACGCCGTGGCCGCCAAGCGGCCGTTCGTGACCATGCACATCGCGCAGACGCTCGACAGCAGGATCGCGGCAGCGGACGGCACCAGCCAGTGGATCTCCAGCCCGGAGTCGCTGCGCGACAACCACGGGCTGCGCGGCCTCATCGACGCCATCCTTGTGGGCACGGAAACGGTCCTGGTGGACAACCCCCGGCTGACTGCCCGTGACCCGGACGGAGCGCCTGCAGCATCCCAGCCGCTGCGTGCCGTGATGGGCTTGCGCGAGGTCCCTGCCGGTGCCGCCGTGCGCGGCACGGACGGCAGGTTCATCCACCTGCCCACCAGGGACCCTGCCGAAGCACTCTCCCTGCTCTTCGCCGAAGGAGCCAGGCACGTCATGGTGGAGGGCGGCTCCCGCATACTGGGCGCCTTCCTGGGCGCAGGGCTGGTGGACGAGCTCATCGTCTACCTCGCCCCGACGCTGCTGGGATCCGGCACGCCTGCCCTGCGGGATCTGGGCATCACCACCCTGGCCAACGCCCAGCACTGGGACTGGGACGATGCCGCGGGCGGCGCCGTCCGCCCCCTGGGGCGCGACCTCAGGCTGCACCTGAGGCCGGGCCGGACCACTGAAGGCCACGAGAATCCAACCCCGGGCAAGGATGCCGCGGGAACTGTCACAGGAGGACACTGATGTTTACCGGAATCGTCGCCGAACAGGGCACCGTTCTGTCGATCAACCGCGACGGCGACGCGAGCGCGACCCTGCGTCTCAAGGCGCCCACCACCACCGAAGGCCTGGCCCTGGGCGGTTCCATCGCCGTCAACGGCGTCTGCCTGACGGCCACGGACATCGACGGCCAGGACTTCAGCGTCGACGTCATGGGGGAGACCCTGGTCCGCACCACCATCGGCGAACTCGCGGCAGGCGACTCGGTCAACCTTGAGCGTTGTGTCCCCGCCGGCGGACGCCTGGACGGCCACGTCGTCCAGGGACACGTCGACGGCGTCGGCGAGCTCGTGGAGCGCGAGGCCCTGGGCAACTGGGACCGCCTGCGGTTCGGCGTCCCGGCCCCGCTGGCACGGTACATCGCCGAGAAGGGGTCCATCGCCGTCGACGGCGTATCGCTCACCGTCACAGCGGTCAGCCCCGCGGCGGAGACCGCCCCGTGGTTCGAAGTGGGTCTCATCCCCACCACGCTGGAGGAAACCGGCCTGGGAGCCAAGCCCACCGGAGGCCGCGTCAACCTGGAAGTGGATGTCCTGGCCAAATACACCGAACGGCTGCTGTCCTTCACCACACGCTCCGCAGCCCCGGCCCACGTCGCCGAAGCGGCCCCCGCAGCAGCGCCTGAACAGGAGAACGCGCGATGAGCTCCCCACAGGCAAAGAGCACACTGAACGCCGGAGAGCGGCACGGCCTGGACCCGGTGGAGGCCGCGGTCGCGGCGATGGCTGCCGGCAAGGCCGTGATCGTGGTGGACAACGAAGACCGCGAGAACGAAGGCGACATCATTTTCGCCGCCGAGCACGCCACCCCGGCCCTCATGGGCTGGACCATCCGGTACAGCTCCGGCGTCATCTGTGTGCCGCTTGAGGGCGCGCGGGCCGACGCCCTCGCCCTGCCGCCGATGGTGCAGATCAACGAGGACGCCAAGGGCACGGCCTACACGGTGTCCTGCGACGCCGCCGTCGGAGTGAGCACGGGAATCTCGGCCACGGACAGGGCTTTGACCGCCCGGATCCTGGCCGATCCGGCCAGCACCCCCTCAGCAATTACGCGTCCCGGGCATATTTTCCCGCTGCGGGCCGTTAAGGGAGGAGTGCGTGAACGTCCGGGCCACACGGAAGCTGCCGTGGACCTGTGCCGTCTTGCCGGACTTGCTCCGGTGGGCGTGATCGCCGAGTTGGTACATGACAACGGTGAAATGATGCGCCTGGACAGCCTGCGCGACTTCGCCGCCGAACACGAATGCCCCCTCATCTCCATTGAGGACCTGGTGGCATACGTGGAAGCGTTGGAGAGCGACGGGGGAGCAGCCCAGTCCGCGGATGAGGAGAAGCAATGACCGCAGCGACAAACCGCGACGGCGGCAACGCCGCCCGCGCGCCGCATCCAGTGAGCGGCGGACCGATCGTCCAGCTGCCTACGGCGTTTGGTGACTTCGTGGCCCAGGCCTGGACCGACCACGTCACCGGCGTGGAACACCTCGCCGTCAGCTCTCCAAACCCTCCACGGAACGGCAAGGCCCCGCTGGTACGCCTGCATTCCGAATGCCTCACGGGAGACGTGTTCGGCTCCTACCGCTGCGACTGCGGCGAGCAGCTGGCCTACGCCCTGGAAATGATCCGCGAAGAAGGCGGCACCCTGCTGTACCTGCGCGGCCAGGAAGGCCGGGGCATTGGCCTGGCCAACAAGATCAAGGCCTATGCCCTGCAGGAAGCCGGCTTCGACACCGTGGAGGCCAACGAGCAGCTCGGACTGCCCGTCGATGCCCGCTGCTACAAGGCGGCAGCGCAGATCCTTGCCGAGATGGGCCTGCATGAGGTGCGGCTCCTCAGCAACAACCCGGACAAGCAGAACCGCCTGGCGCAGGCGGGTGTTGCAGTGGTCGAGATGGTCCCCACCGAGGTGCCGTCCCGCGAGCAGAACATCCGCTACCTGCAGACCAAGAAGGACCGCATGGACCACCTCCTGGCTCTCGACACCGAGACCGCCGGTTCCTCCAAGCACGCAGTAAACAGCACTTTCGACCTCAACCAAGACTGAACCTCCACCAAGACTGAACGGAAACACCACACCACATGAGCGGACACGGCGCCCCCACCATCGACCTCAGCACCCTCAACCCGGAGGCCAGTTCGCAGCTGAAGCTGGCCATCGTTGCCGCCAGCTGGCACACCCAGATCATGGACGGCCTGGTTGACGGCGCCCTGCGCGCGGCCAAGGAAGCCGGCATCGCCGAGCCCGTGCTGCTGCGCGTTCCGGGTTCCTTCGAGCTCCCCGTCGCCGCGGCGCGGCTGGCACCGCACTTTGACGCCGTCGTCGCACTCGGCGTCGTCATTCGCGGCGGCACGCCGCACTTCGACTACGTCTGCCAGGCCGCGACGTCGGGACTCACCGACGTCAGCGTCCGCACCGGCGTGCCGGTGGGCTTCGGCGTGCTCACCTGCGACACCGAGGAGCAGGGCCTGGACCGGGCCGGCCTGGCCGGTTCCTCCGAAGACAAGGGCCACGAGGCCGTCACCGCGGCGCTGGCCACGGCCTTGACCCTCAAGCAGTACGCATAGCTCGAAAGACAGCCGGTTCCAAAGACTGCCGGTCATGACCAGGGGGATGTGGGTGTGTTATCACTCACATCCCCTTCGTCATGCAAGGCCCCGACACGCGGTGCCGGCCCGCGAGCAAGTAGTCTGGAGTGCGTGAAGAATTTCGAGACGCTGTTCGCAGAACTGAGTGAGAAAGCAGCGACCCGCCCGGCAGGCTCCCGTACCGTCGCCGAACTGGACTCCGGAATCCACGGCATCGGCAAAAAGGTCGTGGAAGAGGCCGCCGAAGTGTGGATGGCCGCCGAGTACGAATCCGACGACGCCGCCGCCGAGGAAATCTCCCAGCTGCTCTACCACCTGCAGGTCCTCATGCTCGCCAAGGGCCTCACCCTGGAAGACGTTTACAAGCATCTCTAGCCACGCCACTCCGCAGTCCGGGGCACCGTCAATCAGACGGGCCGCCGGAGCCGGAGCCCATCGCGTGGCCCGTGTGCCTGAAAACCATCATTCCAAACCAGAAAGTTTCCCCATGCTGCGAGTAGCCGTCCCCAACAAGGGATCCCTGTCCGAAGCCGCCTCGGCCATGCTGTCTGAGGCGGGATACCGCCAGCGCCGCGACACCCGCGAACTGGTCATGGTCGATCCCGACAACGACATTGAGTTCTTCTTCCTCCGCCCGCGCGACATCGCCGTATACGTCGGCCAGGGAACCCTCGACGTCGGCATCACCGGCCGGGACCTGCTGCTGGACGCGCAGGTGGAGGCAGAAGAAATGCTTCCACTCGGCTTTGCCGCCTCGACGTTCCGTTTCGCCGGCCCCGTGGGCGATTTCTCCGGCGTCGAGCAGCTCGAAGGCAAGCGCCTGGCCACAAGCTACGACGGCCTCCTGCGCGACTACCTCGCCGAGCGCGGCGTGAACGCGAAGGTGGTCCGCCTGGACGGTGCCGTGGAATCCTCCGTGCGCTTGGGCGTCGCCGACGCGATCGCCGACGTCGTCGAGACCGGAAACACCCTCAAGGCAGCCGGCATGGAAATCTTCGGCGAGCCCATCCTCAAATCGGAAGCTGTGCTGATCCGCCGCACCGGTGAGCGCGGTGCCGCAAACGGCACGGCCAAGGAGATTGAGGTGCTCATCCGCCGCCTGCAGGGCGTCCTCGTGGCACGCCAGTACGTGCTGATGGACTACGACATCCGCAAAGAGCTCGTCGAAGAGGCTGCCGCACTGACCCCCGGCCTGGAATCGCCCACGGTTTCGCCGCTGCGCGACTCCGACTGGGTTGCCGTCCGCTCCATGGTTCCCAAGAAGGAAACCAACCGGATCATGGACGAGCTCTACGATCTCGGTGCCCGGGCCATCCTGGTCAGCAGCATCCACGCCTGCCGCATCTGATTTCCAGGAGAACACCATGGCTGTAGCTGTACGAGTCATCCCGTGCCTCGATGTCGACGCCGGCCGCGTCGTCAAGGGCGTCAACTTCGAGGGCCTTCGCGATGCCGGGGACCCGGTGGAGCTGGCACACCGCTATGACAACGCCGGCGCCGACGAACTGACGTTCCTCGACGTCACGGCATCCTCGGGCAACCGCGAAACCACCTTCGACGTGGTTCGCCGCACCGCCGAGGAAGTTTTCATTCCCCTGACCGTGGGCGGCGGCGTCCGCGGCGTGGCCGAGGTGGACAAGCTCCTGCGCTTCGGTGCCGACAAGGCGTCGATCAACACCGCAGCCGTGGCCCGCCCGGACGTCATCGACGAAATCACCCGGCACTTCGGCTCGCAGGTCCTGGTGCTCTCCGTGGATGCACGCCGCACCCGGCCCGGCTCCGAGCCCACGGCCTCCGGCTTCGAGGTGACCACCCACGGCGGCCGCCAAGGGACCGGCATCGACGCAATCGCCTGGGCCAAGGAAGCCGCGGACCGTGGCGTGGGCGAGATCCTGCTCAACTCCATTGACGCCGACGGCACCAAGGACGGTTTCGACCTCGAACTGATCCGCCTGGTCCGTGCGGCCGTCAATATCCCCATCATCGCCTCGGGCGGCGCCGGCGAGCCGGCGCACTTCCCGCCCGCCGTCGAAGCAGGGGCAGACGCCGTCCTGGCCGCCTCCGTGTTCCACTTCGGCCCGGACGATATGATCTCCCAGGTCAAGACCGCCATCCGCGAAGCAGGCTTCGAGGTCCGCTAGTCCCCAGCAGACAACAACGCGGGGTCACTTACGGCCCATCCGGTGACGGATGATGGGCCGTAAGTGACCCTCCCCACCCGCCCCCTATCCTCGCAAGCTCGGACAGGGAACCCGGCGGGCGTGGGCCCCCGTTGCTTGGTTAAGCGGTCAGAGGCCGATGTCGGCCGACTGCAGGAGCGCGACGGCGTCGGGCTGGCCTTCGAAGGTGACCAGCGCCTGGCGCGTGCGTCCGTGGGCGTGCATGAGCAGTTCGCCCGGCTCGCCGACAATGGCCACCGAAACCGGGGCACGCTTGGCAACATGGCGGGGGCCGGTGGGACGGACCAGGACAATGCCGAGGTCCACGCCGCGGTACAGGAAGGCCGCACGCTTGATCAGTTCATCCCAAAGGGCGTCAGAATACTCGTCATCGAGTGCGCGCGGGGCCCAGCGGTCGCCCGCGCGGCGGATGTCCTCCGTGTGGACGAAGTACTCGATGAGATTGGAGGCTTCGTCGAGAGCCTTGATCTTCAGCGGCGACAAGGCTCCGGGACCGGCGCGGAAGGCGTTCACGATCCCGGCGTAGTCCTCGGCGGTCTTGAGCTTGGCGGCCAGCTTGGCTGTGGCCTTGTCCGAGGCCTTCCCCAGGCGGGGGATCAGGAGGCCGACGCCCACGGAGGCCTTGCGCTCACGCAGGTAGAGGTGCGCGGCAAGGTCACGGGTCAGCCACCCCTTGCAGAGCGTGGCAGAGTCAGGACCGGCCGCAAGGAGTGTTTCGGCCAGTACTTCGCGGGAGGGATCGACGAAATGCATCACTTGTGAAACTAGCACGAGAGGCCCGCTCTTGCGCACTGGAACCGCCGCAGAGTTTCGCCCCGTTGAAAGGCACTAGACTTGGTCTGATGTCTGAGCAGTCTGCCCCCAGCCCCACTCCCGCCGCGGAGCTTTCCAGCAACCCCGGAAGCCCGCTTCCCCAGGAGATTGCCGGCGCCCTGAAGCGCGATTCCGCAGGCCTGGTGGCCGCCATCGTCCAGCAGCACGATACCAACGAGGTGCTCATGCTCGGCTGGATGGACGATGAAGCGCTGAACCGCACCCTGACCACCGGCCGGGTGACGTTCTACTCGCGCTCCCGCCAGGAATACTGGCGCAAGGGCGACACGTCCGGGCACGCGCAATTCGTCAAGTCCGTCGCCCTCGACTGCGACGGCGATGCCCTGCTGGTCCGAGTTGACCAGGTGGGCGCCGCATGCCACACCGGAACCCGGACCTGCTTCGACGGCCGCAGCGTCGACGTCGTCACGGGCCACCGCGAGCAGGCAGGCCAGCGGGACTAGTCCCCGCACCACATTCACAGATGCACCACCACTGAGCAGAGGCGGAGAAGAATAGCCATGCAGGACCTTGGAATCATCAGCCCGGGCCTGGAAGAGTTCCGCGAACTCGCCCTCCACAGCCGTGTCATCCCCGTCCGGCTGAAGGTCCTGGCCGACGCAGAGACCCCGATCGGCCTCTACCGGAAGCTGGCCCAGGGCCAGCCAGGCACGTTCCTCATGGAGTCCGCCGCCGTTGGTGGCGCATGGTCCCGCTATTCGTTCATCGGAGCCCGTTCCCGCGCCACGCTGACCAGCAAGGACGGCCAAGCGCATTGGATCGGCGAGCCGCCGGTGGGCGTGCCGGTGGACGGCAGCCCCGTGGATGCCGTCCGCGACACCGTTGCCGCGCTGCAGACCAACCGTTTCGAAGGCCTGCCGCCGTTCACCTCCGGCCTGGTGGGATTCCTGGGTTGGGAAACCGTCCGCCACTGGGAAAAGCTCACCAGCCCGCCCGAGGATGACCTGGACCTGCCGGAAATGGCGCTGAACCTGGTCACCGACATGGCCGTGCACGACAACATGGACGGCACTGTCCTGCTGATCGCGAACGCCATCAACTTCGACAACAGCTCCGAGCGGGTCGATGACGCCTGGCATGATGCCGTGGCCCGCGTGAAGGCCCTGCTCGAACAGGTGAGCACGCCCGTGGCCCAGCCCGTCTCCGTGCTGGAAACGGCCGCCGTCGACTTTGCCTCCAGCGTCCAGGAACGCTGGGACGAGGACAAGTACATGGCCGCCCTGGACCGCGGCAAGGAAGCGATCGTGGACGGCGAAGTCTTCCAGGTGGTCATCTCGCGCCGCTTCGAAATGGAATGCGGCGCCGACCCGCTGGACGTGTATCGCGTGCTGCGCAACACCAACCCGAGCCCGTACATGTACATCTTCAGCCTCGAGGACGCCGCGGGCCGCGAGTACTCGATCGTTGGCTCGTCCCCGGAAGCCCTTGTCACCGTGCACGGCGACGAGGTCATCACGCACCCCATCGCCGGTTCGCGCCCGCGCGGCAAGACCGTGGAGGCCGACAAGGCCCTGGCCACGGAACTGCTCGCCGACCAAAAGGAACGCGCCGAGCACCTCATGCTGGTGGACCTGTCCCGCAACGACCTCTCCAAGGTCTGCGTTGCCGGGACCGTGGACGTCACGCAGTTCATGGAAGTGGAGCGTTTCAGCCACATCATGCACCTGGTCTCCACCGTGGTGGGCGAGCTCGCCCCGAAGGCCACGGCCTACGACGTCCTGAAGGCGACGTTCCCGGCCGGCACGCTCTCGGGTGCGCCCAAGCCCCGGGCCCTGCGCCTGCTCGACGAACTCGAACCGCACCGCCGCGGCATCTACGGCGGTGTGGTGGGGTACCTCGACTTCGCCGGGGACATGGACATGGCCATCGCCATCCGCTCCGCCCTGCTCCGCGAAGGCCGGGCCTACGTCCAGGCCGGCGGCGGGATCGTGGCGGACTCGCACAAACCGTCCGAAGCACTGGAAACCGTCAACAAGGCCGCCGCGCCGCTGCGCGCCGTGCACACGGCAGGCTCGCTGCGCAACATCTCGGCAGACTCCGTGCCCGCGGCCGGTAGCGCCGCAGCAGGAAACGCCGACGGCGGGACGCCCGCCGAATGAGCACCGCAACACCCGCAAACCCGGCCGTCCGGCCCCCACGCTGGGCGCGCAAGTCCACCCTGGTGCTGGTGACGGTGCTCTTGGCCCTCGCGGTCTTCGGTACCACCACGCAGAGCTGGATCGATGTCCGCCTGGACCCGGCCTCCGCGTCCAGCAGCGATCTCCACGTGCAGGGGAGCAAGGCGGCCACGGCCGTGACGGCTCTGGCGCTGGTGGCCTTGGCCGGCGGCCTGGCAGCCTCCATTGCCGGCCGGTTCTCGCGGTGGATCATCGCCGCGATCATCGCGCTCTCTGCGGCGGGCATCATCGTAGCGGCTGCCACCGTCCTGGCCGCCCCTCTCGCCGCGGCACAGGGCTCGATCGCCGCCGCCACCGGGATTTCCGGCGGACAAGCCGCGGCGACCGCAACCGTGTTCCCGCTGCTCGCCGTCGTCGCGGCTTCCTTGCTGGCAGTGTGCGCCGTGGTCCTCCCACCGGCGGGCCGCCATTGGAAGTCGCGCACCAAGTACGACGTCTCGGCAGGCGCCCGGCAGGCCGGTACCGGCCCCGTCGATGAAATCGACAGCTGGGACAGCCTTTCGCGTGGGGAAGACCCTACCTAACGGCCGACCCGGCAGAGCTTTTGCCGGCCCCGCGCAACAAACGCGGGGTTCCCGGCGCTGACGTCGGACGATGTCCCGGCCGCCGTCAATAAATGGCAGAATGTAAGCAGTATTCGTCTTGAGGAGATTCCACATGAGCAAAACCACAGTGCCCGCTACCCACGCCCCCGTGACCACCGCCAGCCACGCTGACGCGATCGGCCACGGAAACAGCCCGGCAGCCTGGACCTGCGTGATTGTCATGCTGGTCGGCGCACTGGTTTCCTCCATCGCCTACGTGATCGCCAGCACCCCGGTCTTCATCGGCGGCCTCGTGGTCATGGTCATCGGCCTGCTGGCCGGCTGGGCCATGCGCAAGGCCGGCTACGGCGTGGGCGGCAGCAAGCTGAAGAACTCCGGCCACTGACCGTGACGGTTCTTGATGACATCATCGTTGGTGTCAGGGAGGACATGGAGTCCCGCCGCGGCCTGGTTTCCCTCGCGGAACTGAAGGACCGTGCAGCGGCAGCAGCGCCGGCCCTGGATGCCTGGACCGCCCTCGGCGGCCCCTCGCCGAGCCGGGACGAGCTCAAGGTCATCGCGGAGATCAAGCGCCGCAGCCCGTCCAAGGGAGACCTTGCGTCCATCGCGGACCCGGCGTCCCTCGCCGTGCAGTACGCCGACGGCGGAGCCTCCGTGATCAGCGTCCTCACCGAACAGCGCCGTTTCGGCGGCAGCCTGGCGGACCTTGACGCGGTGCGCGCCGCCGTCGGGATCCCCTTGCTCCGCAAGGACTTCACGGTGGACGAGTACCAGATCTGGGAAGCCCGCGCCCACGGCGCGGACCTCATCCTGCTCATCGTTGCCGCACTCTCCGACGCGCAGCTGAACGAGTTCAGCGCGCTCAGCCACGAACTCGGCATGAACGTCCTGGTGGAGACCCACACGGAAGAGGAAATCGAACGTGCCGTTGCCGCGCAGGCGCGCATCATCGGCGTCAACGTCCGCAACCTCAAGACGCTCGACGTCGACCGTTCGCTTTTCGGCTCCCTGGCCGGCCTGATTCCTGCCGAGGCAGTGATCGTGGCCGAGTCCGGCGTCCGCGGGGCCGGCGACGTCTCGCACTACGCCGCCGGGGGAGCCAACGCCATCCTGGTGGGGGAGGCCCTGGTCAGCGACGCCACGCCGCGTGAGCGCATCGCGGAATTCAAGGCAGCCGGCGCAGCGGCCATCGCGGTCAGGAACTGACGCGGCACGCAGGCACGGTGTACGCCAAGCACGGCGTACCTAAGCACGGCGCACGCCACGAGGCAGCCCGGACATTGATGCCCGCGGCTGCCTCGCGGCAACTGGAACTTATTCGATCGATAACTGGAACAGGACGGTGAGACTGATGGTGGACGCGCCAACAGCCAACTCGGAAGAGAATGCGGCCGACGCATTCCTGCAAGGTGGCGCTTCGCTGCGGAACGCCGCGGGCCCGTACTTCGGCAGCTACGGCGGCCGTTGGATGCCCGAGTCCCTCATCGCGGCCCTCGACGAAGTCCAGGACACCTTCGAGAAGGCCAAGGCCGACCCCGGGTTCCTCGCCCAGCTCAAGGACCTGAACAAGAACTACTCGGGCCGCCCCTCCCTGCTCACCGAGGCCAAGCGCTTCTCCGAGCACGCCGGCGGGGCCCGGATCTTCCTCAAGCGCGAAGACCTCAACCACACCGGCTCGCACAAGATCAACAACGTCCTGGGCCAGGCCCTGCTGGCCAAGCGCATGGGCAAGACCCGCGTCATCGCCGAAACCGGCGCCGGGCAGCACGGCGTGGCCAGCGCCACCGCCGCCGCCCTGCTGGGCCTCGAATGCGTGGTCTACATGGGTGCCGAGGACTGCCGCCGGCAGGCACTGAACGTGGCCCGCATGCAGCTCCTGGGCGCCACCGTGGTTCCCGTGACCAACGGATCCCAGACGCTCAAGGACGCCATCAACGACGCCCTGCGCGATTGGGTTTCCAACGTGGAGAACACCCACTACCTGCTCGGCACCGCGGCCGGAGCCCACCCGTTCCCGGCCATGGTCCGCTTCTTCCACGAGGTCATCGGGGAGGAAGCCCGCGCCCAGATCCTCGAGCAGACCGGCAAGCTGCCTGACGCCGTCTGCGCCTGCATCGGCGGCGGCTCGAACGCCATCGGCATCTTCCACAGCTTCCTGGACGACGCCTCCGTGAAGATCTACGGCTTCGAGGCCGGCGGCGACGGCGTCGACACCGGCCGCCACGCCGCAGCCATCACCCTCGGCCGCCCCGGCGTGCTGCACGGCGCCCGTTCCTACCTCATGCAGGACGAGGACGGCCAGACCATCGAATCGCACTCGATTTCGGCCGGCCTGGACTACCCGAGCGTGGGCCCCGAGCACTCCTACCTCGCCGACATCGGCCGCGTCACCTACGAGCCCATCACGGACACCGAGGCCATGGACGCGTTCCGCCTCCTGTGCCGCACCGAGGGCATCATCCCGGCCATTGAGTCCTCGCACGCCCTGGCCGGCGCCATCAAGGTGGGCCAGCGCCTCACCGAGGGCAAGGCCACGCCGTCGGACACCATCGTCATCGTGAACCTCTCCGGCCGCGGCGACAAGGACGTCGAGACGGCGGCGGCCTGGTTCGAAATGCTGGACGAGGACGGCAACGTCAAGGGCACCACCCTCTCCACCCGCAAGCCCAAGGGCCCGGCAGAGCGCGCGGCGGAAGCCGGCGCCGCAGACGTCAACGAGGACCAGAACTGATGACTGAACAGACCACCAGCAAGTCCGCCGCGGCCATCGACCGCGCCAAGGCCCAGGGCCGCGCCGCGCTGATCGGCTACCTTCCGGCCGGATACCCCAGCGTGCAGGCAAGCATCGACGCCGGCATCGCCATGGCCCGCAACGGCGCCGACCTCATCGAAATCGGCATCCCGTATTCGGACCCCGTCATGGACGGCCCCGTCATCCAGGCGGCCACCACCGAGGCGATCGCCAACGGCTTCCGTGTGGCCAGCGTCTTCGACGTGGTGGCCGGCATCACCGCGGCCACCGACGCCGCCGTGCTGGTCATGACCTACTGGAACCCCGTCATGCGCATGGGCGTGGACGAATTCTCCCGCCGCCTGGCCGAAGCCGGGGGAGCGGGCCTCATCACGCCGGACCTCATCCCCGATGAAGCCTCCGAGTGGTTTGCCGCCTCGGACAAGTATGGCCTGGACCGCGTGTTCCTCGTGGCGCCGTCGTCCACCCCGGAACGCCTGGCCATGACCGTCAAGGCCAGCCGGGGCTTCGTCTACGCCGTCTCCATCATGGGCGTCACCGGCACCCGCCAGTCCGTCAGCAGCAGCGCCGAGAAGGTCGTCGCAGACACCCACGCAGCCGGCGCGGAACGCGTCTGCGTCGGCCTGGGCGTCTCCAACGCGGACCACGTCCGCGAGATCGCAGCCTACGCCGACGGCGTGATCGTCGGCACCGCGCTCGTCGAGGCCATCCGCGACGGCGGCGTGGACGCCGTCGGGCAGCTCACCAAGAACCTCAGCGCCGGCCTCGGCCGGGCAGCCGCTGACGCCTAGGAACAAGGAAGAACGCAACCCATGCAGACAGTCCTCCACGTAGCGGCAATGGCTCCCATGAGCATTCCGAGCCCTGATTGGTCCGGATTCGATATTCCGCTGCCGTGGGGGACTCTGCGTATCCACGCCTACGCCCTGTGCATCCTGGCGGGCATCGTCATCGGCCTGTGGCTGACGTCCGCCCGCTGGAAGCGCCGCGGCACGCCCGAAGGCAGCCTGTGGGACATCGCCATCTGGGCGGTTCCCTTCGGCATCATCGGCGGCCGTCTCTACCACGTGTTCTCCTCGCCGGACGCCTACTTCGGTCCCGGCTTCGACGGCACCGGCGACCTCTCCTTGATCCCGCAGATCCAGCGCGGCGGCCTGGGAATCTGGGGCGCCGTAGTGCTCGGCGCCTTCGGTGCCTGGATCGGCTGCCGCCGCGCCGGCGTGAAGCTCACGGCTTTCCTTGATGCGGCGGCCCCGGGCCTGCTGCTCGCCCAGGCGATCGGCCGCTGGGGCAACTGGTTCAACCAGGAGCTCTTCGGTGCCCCCACCACCCTGCCATGGGGCCTGCAGATCGATCCCGCCAACGCCAATTTCCCCTCCGGCATGCCCACAGACACGCTGTTCCATCCGACGTTCCTGTATGAATCCCTGTGGAACCTGGTTGGCGTCGCGTTGCTGCTTGTCCTGGACCGCAGGTTCCACTTCCGCAGCGGACGCCTGTTCTGGCTCTACGCCATGTACTACACGCTGGGCCGGGTCTGGATTGAAGCCCTGCGGATCGACGACGCCGAGCAGATCACGCTCTTCGGCATCACCACCCGCCTCAACGTCTGGACCAGCATCCTCGTGTTCGTGGTGGCGTTGGCCGTGTTCATCGTGCTGGGCCTCAAGGGCCGGCCGGAGCCGGACACCGCGTACCTGCCCGGGCATGGGCCCGACGCCGCTCCGGAAGGCGCAGAAAAGGCCCCCGAAAAGGCTCCCCAAGAGGGCGCCGCAGTGAGCAGCGTCACTGGCCACGATGCGGGCGGATCTGTTTCCGGGGAGGGTGCGCGTGGTAATCTCCGAGATGAGAAAAGCGATCCAGGCCACTTTGTCGAGCCCCGGGAAGCAGCTGAGGAACCCGCGGCCGGTAGTACGCCGGATGCGGGAACGGCTGGAGTTCCCGGCGGCAAAATGCCAGGATCCGCACCGGAAGCTGACGACACCAAGTAGTCGAGCCCGGCAGAGGGCCGCAGAGTCACCACTCGCTGGGCCCGCCGTCCACAATGGCGTGGCACCCCGGCATTCCGGATCGGGCACATAGCTGCCCCCCGGTCAAGCCAAGGCCCGTGGGCACGTAACTGTTCGTTGCGTGTGTGCTGCTGGCCTACAATTCCAATAAATAAGCGCTTTGTTGTGCCCGTCACAGGGTGGGGCAAAGTGGGGCCAACGTTGTCCCTTCCAACGCACTATCACGAGGAAGGACGTCTTCCATGACCCATCTTCATAACCCCGGTTGGTCCGAAAAGGCCGGCACCGAGGGGACCATCTCTCCGTTCAAGCGCTTCGCCGCGCTTCCGGAGGCCCAGGGTCTGTACAACCCGGACAAGGAAAAGGACGCCTGCGGCCTGGCCATCATTGCCACGCTCCGTGGCGAACCGGGTTACGACATCGTGGAAGCGGCATTGACTGCCCTTCGCAACCTCGAGCACCGTGGCGCCGTGGGCGCTGACGAGGGCACCGGCGACGGCGCCGGGCTCCTCATGCAGGTTCCCGATGAGTTCTTCCGTGCCGTCACCGAATTCGAACTGCCGGCTCCCGGCCAGTACGTGGTCGGAACGGCTTTCCTGCCCGCTGAAACCCGTGAGGCCGAGACGGCCAAGGCCGGCATCGAAGCCTTGGCTGCCGACGAGGGCCTGACCGTGCTCGGCTGGCGCGAAGTCCCCGTGGTGGCCGACCTGGTCGGAGCCATGGCACGCGCCTGCATGCCGTACTTCTCGCAGCCCTTCTTCGCCTCGGCCACCGGCGAGCAGCTGGAGCGCAACGAGATCGACTCCCGCGCCTGGCGCATCCGCAAGCGCGCCCAGAACAAGTTCGGCGTCTACTTCCCCTCGCTGTCCTCCCGCACCATCGTCTACAAGGGCATGCTGACCACCGCGCAGCTGGAACCGTTCTACCCGGACCTCTCGGACAAGCGCTTCAAGACCAAGCTCGCGATTGTCCACTCGCGCTTCTCCACGAACACCTTCCCGTCGTGGCCGCTCGCGCAGCCGTTCCGCACCATCGCCCACAACGGTGAAATCAACACCGTCAAGGGCAACCGGAACTGGATGCGCGCCCGTCAGTCGCAGTTGGCCAACCCGCTGCTGGGCGACACCCCGGAAGAGCTCTACCCGATCTGTACGCCGGGTGCTTCCGACTCGGCCTCCTTCGACGAGGTCGCCGAACTGCTGTGGCTCTCCGGCCGCCCCATCACGCACTCGATCATGATGATGATCCCCGAGGCCTGGGAAAACCACGCCACGATGGACCCGGCCCGCCGTGCCTTCTACGAGTACCACTCGCTGCTCATGGAACCGTGGGACGGACCGGCCGCCGTGTCCTTCACCGACGGCAACCTGGTGGGTGCCACCCTGGACCGCAACGGCCTGCGCCCCGGCCGCTACTGGATCACCGAGGACGGCCTGATCATCTTCGCCTCCGAGGTGGGCGTGATCGACGTCGAGCCCGCCAAGGTGGTCAAGAAGGGCCGTGTTGCCCCCGGCAAGATGTTCCTCGTGGACACCGGCTCGGGCCGGATCATCGACGACGCCGAGGTCAAGGCCGAGGTTGCCGCCGCCAACCCCTGGGCCGAATGGCTCAAGGACAACCTGATCGACCTCAAGGACCTGCCGGAGCGCGAGCACGTGGTCCACACGGCCGCGTCGGTCAACATCCGCCAGCGGACCTTCGGCTACACCACCGAGGAACTGAAGATCCTCCTTGGTCCCATGTCCCGCACCGGTGCGGAGCCCCTGGGAGCCATGGGTTCGGACACCCCGGTTGCCGTGCTCTCCAAGCGCCCGCGCCTGCTGTTCGACTACTTCGTGCAGTCCTTCGCGCAGGTCACCAACCCGCCGCTGGACGCCATCCGCGAGGAACTCGTCACCTCGCTCAAGTGCGCCATCGGCCCGAACGGCAACCTGCTGGACGTCAACCAGGTCCGCCAGCCGCAGATCTCGCTGCCGTTCCCCGTGATCAACAACGACCAGCTCGCCAAGATCGCGAACATCGAAAACGCCGACGGCGACAAGGTCGCCATGAAGGTGCGCGGCCTCTACCGCCCCGAAGGCGGCGAAGCGGCCCTGCGTGCGCGCCTGACCGAAATCTGCGAGCAGGTTTCCGGCGCCATTAACCGCGGCGTGCAGTACATCGTGCTGTCCGACCGTGACTCGAACGCCCAGTGGGCGCCGATCCCGTCGCTCCTGCTGACCAGCGCCGTGCACCACCACCTGCTCCGCAGCGCCAACCGCACCAAGACCGCCCTGGTGGTCGAGGCCGGCGACGTCCGCGAGACGCACCACGTGGCCGTGCTGGTGGGCTTCGGCGCCTCCGCCGTGAACCCCTACCTCGCCATGGAATCGGTCGAACAGCTGATCACCACCGGCGAAGTGGTGGGAGTGACCCCGGAAGACGGCGTCTACAACCTCATCAAGGGCCTCGGCAAGGGTGTCCTGAAGATCATGTCCAAGATGGGCATCTCCACCGTGGCCTCCTACTGCGGTGCCCAGACCTTCGAGGCACTGGGCCTGTCCCAGGAACTCGTGGACGAATTCTTCTCCGGCACGCACTCCCAGCTGGGCGGCGTGGGCCTGGACGTCATCGCGGCCGAGGTCTCGGCACGCCACCAGATGGCCTACCCCGAGGGCGGCATCGAGCACCCGCACCGCCCGCTCCTGGGCGGCGGCGAGTACCAGTGGCGCCGCGACGGCGAACCGCACCTCTTCAACCCGGAGACGGTGTTCCGCCTGCAGCACGCCACGCGCGAACGCCGCTACGACATCTTCAAGTCCTACACCAAGGGCATTGACGACCAGTCCGAGAACCTGATGACCCTGCGCGGCCTGCTCAAGTTCAAGACCGGCCTGCGCCCTGCGGTGCCGCTCGAGGAAGTCGAAGCGGTTTCCAGCATCGTCAAGCGCTTCTCCACGGGCGCCATGAGTTACGGCTCCATCTCCAAGGAAGCACACGAGACCCTCGCGATCGCCATGAACCGGCTGGGCGGCAAGTCCAACACCGGTGAGGGCGGCGAGGACGTGGACCGTCTCCTGGATCCCGAGCGCCGCTCGGCGATCAAGCAGATCGCTTCCGGCCGCTTCGGTGTCACCAGCCTGTACCTGACGAACGCCGAAGACATCCAGATCAAGATGGCGCAGGGTGCCAAGCCCGGCGAAGGCGGCCAGCTCATGGCCCAGAAGGTCTATCCCTGGGTGGCCCGGACGCGTCACTCGACCCCCGGCGTCGGGCTCATCTCCCCGCCCCCGCACCACGACATCTACTCGATCGAAGACCTCGCACAGCTCATCTACGATGCGAAGCGCGCCAACCCGTCGGCCCGTGTGCATGTCAAGCTCGTATCCGAGGTGGGCATCGGCACGGTGGCGTCCGGCGTCACCAAGGCGAAGGCCGACGTCGTGCTGGTTTCCGGTCACGACGGCGGAACCGGCGCCTCGCCGCTGAACTCGCTCAAGCACGCCGGTGTGCCCTGGGAACTCGGCCTCGCCGAAACCCAGCAGACCCTCATGCTCAACGGCCTGCGCGACCGCGTGGTGGTGCAAGTGGACGGCCAGCTCAAGACCGGCCGCGACGTGGTCATCGCCGCGCTCCTGGGCGGCGAAGAGTACGGTTTTGCGACCGCGCCGCTGGTGGTCTCCGGCTGCATCATGATGCGTGTCTGCCACCTGGACACCTGCCCCGTCGGCGTTGCCACGCAGAACCCCGAGCTGCGCTCCCGGTTCAACGGCAAGCCAGAATTCGTGGTCAACTTCTTCGAGTTCCTCGCAGAGGAAGTCCGCGAAATCCTCGCCGAGCTCGGTTTCCGCAGCCTGGAGGAGGCGATCGGCCACGCCGAAATGCTCGACTCCCGCGAGGCGATCAACCACTGGAAGGCCGAGGGCCTCGACCTGGACCCGATCCTGCACGGGCTCGAGTTCGACGACGATGTGCCGCTGCGCAACATGACCGGCCAGAACCATGAGCTGGACAAGCACTTCGACCAGCGCCTGATCGGGATGGCTGCCGAGGCACTCAGCGACCGCACCCCGGTCAAGATCTCGGTGGACGTCATCAACACGGACCGCTCGGTGGGAACCATGCTGGGCCATGTGGTGACCAAGACGTTCAGCACCGATGTGCTCGCCACAGACACCATCGACGTCACGCTGAAGGGAACCGCGGGCCAGTCCCTCGGCGCCTTCCTGCCCGCGGGCATCACCCTGCGCATGTTCGGCGACTCCAACGACTACGTGGGCAAGGGCCTCTCCGGCGGACGGATCATCGTCCGCCCGGACCGCACCAACGTGTTCCAGGCGGAGCGCAACGTGATCGCGGGCAACGTGATCGGCTACGGCGCCACCAGCGGCGAGATGTTCCTGCGCGGCCAGGTGGGCGAACGCTTCCTGGTGCGTAACTCCGGTGCCACCGCCGTCGTCGAAGGCATCGGCGACCACGGCTGTGAGTACATGACCGGCGGCCAGACCCTGATCATCGGCCGCACCGGACGCAACTTCGGCGCCGGCATGTCCGGTGGTACGGCCTATGTGCTGGACCTGCAGCCTGCCCGCGTCAACAAGGATGCGCTGGACTCCGGCGAACTCCAGCTCCTCGAGCTGGACGCCGAGGACCGCGACATCGTCCACGGCCTCCTCGTCAAGCACGTCGAGGAAACCGAATCCGTCCTGGCGGGCCGCCTGCTCGAAAACTTCGATGACACCGCAGCCCGCATCACCAAAGTACTGCCGCGCGACTACGCCGCAGTCCTGCAAACCCGTCTCGACGCCATCGAAGAGGGCCTTGACCCCGACGGCGAAGAAGTATGGTCTCGAATCCTGGAGGTAACCGGTGGCTGATCCACGCGGATTTTTGAAAGTCCGGCAGCGCGAAACGCAGCCACGCCGTCCCGTTCCCGTCCGCATCATGGACTGGAAGGAAGTCTACGAAGCCCAGGACAAGGGTGTGCTGAAGAGCCAGGCCGGCCGCTGCATGGACTGCGGCGTCCCCTTCTGCCACCAGGGCTGCCCGCTGGGCAACCTGATTCCGGAGTGGAACGACCTGACGTGGCGCGGCAAGGGCGAGGACGCGATTGAGCGCCTGCACGCCACGAACAACTTCCCGGAGTTCACCGGCCGGCTGTGCCCCGCGCCCTGCGAGGCGTCCTGCGTGCTGGGGATCAACCAGCCCGCCGTGACCATCAAGCAGGTGGAGGTTTCCATCATTGACGAGGCCTTCGAGAACGACTGGGTCCAGCCGCTCCCGCCGACACGCCTCACCGGCAAGACGGTGGCCGTCGTCGGCTCCGGGCCCGCCGGCCTGGCTGTCGCACAGCAGCTGACCCGCGTGGGCCACACCGTCGCCGTCTACGAGCGCGACGACAAGATCGGCGGCCTCCTGCGTTACGGCATCCCCGACTTCAAGATGGAGAAGGAACAGGTGGACCGCCGCCTGGAGCAGATGAAGGCCGAAGGCACCCGCTTCCGCACCGGCGTCGCCGTCGGTACGGACGTCACCTGGGAGCAGCTGCGCCGCCGCTACGACGCCGTGGTCATCGCCACCGGTGCCACCGTGCCGCGCGACCTGCCGATTCCGGGCCGCGCCCTGGAGGGCGTGCACTACGCCATGGACTACCTGGTCCCCGCGAACCGCGTGGTGGCCGGCGAAACCGTGGAGAACCAGATCAACGCCAAGGGCAAGCACGTGGTGATCCTCGGCGGCGGCGACACCGGCGCCGACTGCATCGGCACCGCCCACCGCCACGGCGCGGCCTCCGTGACCACCCTGGCGATCGGCAAGCAGCCGCCGCTGGAGCGTGCCGGGAACCAGCCCTGGCCCATGTTCCCCACCCTGTTCGAGGTCGCCAGCGCCCACGAAGAAGGCGGCGAGCGGACGTACCTGGCCTCTACAGTTGAGTTCGTGGGCGAAAACGGCAAGCTCACAGGCGTCAAGGTTGCCGAAACGGAATTCGTGGACGGCAGGCGCCTGCCCAAGGCCGGAACCGAGCGGATCATCCCCGCGGACCTGGTCTTCCTGAGCCTCGGCTTCACTGGCGCCGAACCGGCCGGCATCACCGAGCAGGTCAGCGCAGAGTTCGACGGCCGCGGCAACGTGGCACGCGACGGCTACTACATGACGAACACCGAAGGTGTGTTTGTGGCCGGCGACGCCGGCCGCGGACAGTCCCTGATCGTCTGGGCCATCGCGGAAGGCCGCGCCTGCGCAGCCGCCGTCGACAAGTTCCTCATGGGCAGCACGATTCTCCCGGCCCCGGTCGCCCCCACCGACCGCGCCATCTCGGTCTTATAAGACCGGCAGGAACGACCATTCAACTCAACCAGCAGCACACTACTAGGGTAGGTATATGAGACGCGCGAAAATTGTGGCAACTTTCGGCCCGGCTATCTCCAGCTACGACAACACCCTCGCGGTGTTGGAAGCCGGCGTCGACGTTGCTCGCATGAACATGAGCCACGGCGACTACGCCGTGCACGACAACACCTACGAAAACGTCCGCAAGGCTGCAGCACAGCTGGGCAAGCCCGTGGCCATCATGGCCGACCTTCAGGGCCCCAAGATCCGTCTTGGCCGCTTTGTTGACGGTCCCCACGCTCTGGCAGTCGGCGACACCTTCACTATCACCACCGAAGACGTCCCCGGCACCAAGGACATCTGCTCCACCACGCTCAAGAGCCTCACCGAGGACGTCAACGTGGGCGATGCCCTGCTGATCGACGACGGCAAGGTTGCCCTGCGCGCCATCGAGGTGGACGACGTGAAGGTCGTCACCACGGTGACCGTCGGCGGCATGGTGTCCAACAACAAGGGCATCAACCTGCCCGGCGTTGCCGTCAACGTCCCCGCCCTGAGCGAAAAGGACGAGGACGACCTCCGTTGGGCCATCAAGCGTGGCGTTGACCTGGTGGCACTGTCATTCGTCCGCGACGCAGCCGACATCACCCGCGTCCACGAAATCATGGACGAAGAAGGCCGCCGCGTGCCGGTGATCGCCAAGATCGAAAAGCCGCAGGCCGTGGACCAGCTCCACGAGATCATCGACGCCTTCGACGCCATCATGGTTGCCCGTGGCGACCTCGGCGTCGAGCTGCCGCTCGAGGAAGTGCCGATCGTCCAGAAGCGCGCCATTGAACTGGCACGCCGCTGGGCCAAGCCGGTCATCGTGGCCACCCAGGTCCTCGAATCCATGATCGACAACCCGCGCCCCACCCGCGCCGAGGCCTCGGACTGCGCCAACGCAGTGCTCGACGGCGCCGACGCGGTCATGCTCTCCGGCGAGACCAGCGTGGGCCAGTACCCGATCGAAACCGTGAAGGTGATGGCCCGGATTATCGAGTCCACCGAAGTCCACGGCCTTGAGCGCGTTCCGCCGCTGGGCACCAAGCCCAAGACCCGCGGTGGCGCCATCACCCGTGCCGCCGTCGAGATCGCCGACCAGCTGGAAGCCAAGTACATCTGTACCTTCACCCAGTCCGGCGACTCGGCCCGCCGCCTGTCCCGCCTGCGTCCGGTCAAGCCGGTCTTCGCGTTCACCCCCGTGGAGCACGTCTGGAACCAGCTGGCACTGACCTGGGGCATCCAGCCGGTGCTGGTCCCCACGGTTGGCCACACCGACGAAATGACGGCACAGGTTGACCGCAGCCTGCTCGCCATGAAGATTGCCGATGAGGGCGACCTCGTGGTCATCGCTGCCGGTTCCCCTCCGGGAGTCGCCGGTTCCACCAACTCGCTCAAGGTCCACAAGGTGGGCGACCTGGCCGACACCGGTGCCGCAGACCGCGTCCGCGAGAAGGTCGGCCCCTGGCCGGAAAGCTAAGCCGCCGCACCTCCTGGGCGCCGTAGCAACAGGCAACACAAGTAAGGACCTCGCCGTTTGGCGGGGTCCTTCCTTGTGCCTGGGGAGTGCGCGTTGGGGGAGTCGGCGGTTGGGGAGTCGGCCGGGGGAGCCGGCCGGCCTTCTTGCCGGAGACGACGATAGGGGCGGCCGGATCCCGTTCAGGAATCCGGCCGCCCCTATCGGCTTGGCCTGCTGGCTTGGTGCTAGTTGACCTGGTTGATGATGGTCTCGGCAACCTCGCGCATGCTGAGGCGGCGGTCCATGGAGGTCTTCTGGATCCAGCGGAAGGCTTCCGGCTCCGTCAGGCCCATCTTGGTGGTCAGGAGGCTCTTGGCGCGCTCTACGAGCTTGCGGGTGGCGAACTGTTCCTGGAGGTCGGAAACCTCGTTTTCGAGGGCCTTGATCTCCTCGTGGCGGGACAGCGCGATCTCGATGGCCGGGATGAGGTCGGCGGGCGTGAACGGCTTGACGACGTAAGCCATGGCGCCGGCGTCGCGGGCGCGCTCAACAAGCTCCTTCTGGCTGAAAGCGGTCAGCAGCACCACCGGTGCAATGCGGGCCTTGACGATCTTCTCGGCTGCCGAGATGCCGTCCATGACGGGCATCTTCACATCCATGAGGACCAGGTCCGGCTTGAGCTCCTCGGCAAGTTCAACGGCCTTCTGGCCATTGTCTGCCTCTCCCACGACGTCGTAACCTTCGCCCTTGAGAATCTCGATGATGTCCAGCCGGATGAGGGTTTCATCCTCGGCTACGACTACGCGGCGTGCCGGCTGGGATACGGGCGTGGACTCCGTCTGTTCTGTCACGGGATCTCCTTGAAAAGGTACGGCGGGTTCAGATCCATCTTAGTTGCACGCGGCCCTTGCGTATGACTTATTGCTTCGGCGGGCCGGTTCTGGGAATCAGCCTATCTGCATGTAGAGTAGTTTCGCGCACTGCAACAGGCAGCGTTGGGTTCTGTGAAGAGCCCGACGCCGGTAGGTTCTGTTCCAGTGTCTCCGCGCCCGAGTGGCGGAATTGGCAGACGCGCCGCACTCAAAATGCGGTATCGAAAGGTGTGTGGGTTCGAGTCCCACCTTGGGCACGTGTTTTCCCAGTTCAGGGGCTTATTCGCCGCTGAGTGTGGACAAATGTTCTCGGATGGGCCCCTTCGGGGGCCCTTTTCGTTTGCCGGGTACCTCGCTTTTTGGGTGGTTGCTGGTTCTGTGGTCTTGCTTCTTCATGGTGGGGGCGTGGCCGACCTACATGATTTGTGCTTCATCTGGTGGCAAAGCTTGCCGCCTGGGAGCGTTCTGGCCAGACTCAGCCTCTCTGGTGTCATCGCAAACCTTGTGTGTCAAAAGGTTCGGCGCCCAGGAATTCCTGGTCCAGTTGGGGGTCCTCGGCGGCAGGTTAGCGGTCGCTATCCTGATTTCATGACGGCCATGTGCGCGTTCGCCAGCGCACATGGCCTTGCCTAGACTGACGATGGAAGCGACCCCCGGCGCGGACTAGCATTTCGCGTGTCCCTGAGGCTTAGAATCTCCCTTACGGGGACAAGCGGTTCCTCGTGATTGCCTATTTGGGGGGTGCGAGTTGGGGTTTCGTTACCGCAAGTCGAAGAGTTTCGGGCCTGTGCGGATCACGGCGTCGAAGCGCGGGGTGAGTGCGAGCATTGGGGCAGGCCCGTTCCGGGTGACGAAGTCCACGACGGGCCGTACAACGAGCACAGTGAGGATCCCCGGAACCGGTGTCTCATACGTGAGCACCAGCTCAAGCCGCCGCTCGACACGGAGGCCTGCTGCCCGGGTGGCCCAACCAACCCGCCGCGAAGTCGTGCGTCAGATCATCAGCGACGAGACATGGCGGGAGCTCCTCACGCCCGATGGGACGGCCGCGGCATCGAAGTTTCAGCGCAACTTCGTTCGCGCGACCGTCGCACGCGCAACGGGGAAGCGCCCGAGCCTGATGCACCTAACCCTGGGACAGGGGGCGCGGGTCCTGGAGTGTGTCGGTCAGAGTCCGGCCAAGCTGACCGCCGGCGGGCGCGGCGTGCCGGGGCTGGAGAAGGCCGGGGCGATTGCCCAGTGGACCTTGTTCGGGGTGCTGGTGCTTATGGTGACGGTATCCTCGCCCGCCGGGTTCCTGCTGGCTGCGGGGATCGTGGGTCTGATGTTCCTGTTGCGGAAGCGGCGCCGGAACCGGCAGGCGTGGGAGGACGCGACCTGGGTGGCGAGTCCCGTCAGTGCCGTCCAACGAATCGCAGGTCCTGCAGTTCAGATTGAGGCACCTGCGAATTACGCCGAGCCCCAGTCGGTAGCTGTTGAGACTGATGAGCCAGTTTCGCCGGTCACACGCCCTTATGCCTCAGTCCAGGGGCTATATCAGGTCTCGCTCGGCCGTTCGGAATGGCCGAACGTCGAAGTCGTCGGCGAGCACGCCTACGGGAAGGCGATCAAAGCCGCGCTGCGCGCCGGTAAGAGGCCGGGCGCCGTACGGAGCGACAGTGAAGTTGAAGGCCTTCAAGTCGAACTCGTGGCCGAGCCGGACAACCCATATGACCCGAATGCCATCAGCGTTCGATGGCGGAATCATGTCCTCGGCTATCTCAGTCGTGAAGACGCGCTCCGCTACGCGCAGCCTGTCCGGAGAATCATCGCGAGTGGGCTCACTGCAGCTACGACGGCTCGCATCTGGGCGTACGACGACGGCGACCGGCTTCAAGCCCGGGTCACGCTCGCGCTGCCTGAGCCGGGGCTGATCGCCCCGCTCAACGAGGCCCCGACGGGCGTCGCCACTCTTGTACCCTGGGGATCGGCGATTCAAGTACTCAAGGAAGAGAACCATTTCGACATCCTCTTCAACCACGTGCCCCCGGATGGGGTCGGCCTCCTGCTGGTCAGCCTCCACAAAGCGATCCATACTCTTAGGAACGGTACCGAGCGACTATTTGTCGAGGTCCGGCTCAATGGCGAACGCGTCGGGGAGCTCAGCAACGTCACCTCTGCACATTTGTTGCCGCTCCTCGAGCACACAGAGACCGTCGGCGAAACCGCTATCGCTTACGCAAGAATCACCGGTTCAGCTCTCGCTGCCCAGCTTGTTCTGCACGCCGCCAAGGCCACAGAGATCAGCAACGACTGGCTATCCGACGGGCCGCACCCTGCCCCGAAGCTCCTCCCGTGGGCTACCGAATATGAGGTCCCACCCGCTTATGCCACATAGGCGATAGCCCAGACAGAAACATTTCGAAGGATCGGCTTTCGGAACAACCGGCGCAGCGCCCCGGCACCGATGCCAAGCTTGGGCGCCACGGGCCCTGCAAGCAGAGAGAATGGACGGATGGTAGGACAGGCGATTGATGGTCGCGGGCCTGTCCGCTCAGACTACTCTCCGGCTTCGGGCTCGAGGGCGGCGGCCGCGTCGAGTGCGTCGTCGACGACGATGAGGTAGTTGTCCCGGCCTGCGGCCAGTGGAATGGAGTGCTCGCCGTATTTGTCGTAGGCGAGGTCCACGGCATCGTTGGCATTGGTGATGTTGAGCCGGCGCAGGAGGCGGGCGATGTCGAGAGTGTCTTTGTCCCGTTCTGCGGCGATTTTCATGGCCAGGAGCGTTTCTGTGTCGGCGGCCTGGATGGTGAGTCCGTCGAGGTGTTCGAGTTCGACCCAGGTGGCGTCGTCGGGGATGAAGGCTGAGGCGTTGGAGTTGAGCCAGTCGGGCGCGAGGTCGTAGTCCGCTGCCATCTCGCTGACGACGGCGTCGACAGTGGTCTTGTCGGCGTAGCTGGCGTCGATGTCGGCGGTGGGGCGGTTGCCGATGCCCTGCAGGATGAGCGCGGCACCGCCCACGAGTTTAACATCGCCGTGAGCGCCGACGGCCTGCAGGCGTCGGCCGAGTTCGTGAAGGAGTGCCCGGATTTGCGCGGCCGTGAGTTCTCCGCCGGTCATGCGGTGGCCAGGCTGCGTTCGCGGATGAAGACGTTCAACGCGGCGAGTTCCGGCGGGGTCTCGGTGCGGGTGAGTTCTTTCATGGGTGTGCGGATTGTCCGGTAGGACTCTGCTGGCATCCAGGCCTGGTCGAGGGGTTTGATCCGTCGCGTCCAGGATGGCGCGGGTTGGCCGAGACGGTGTGCGGTGTAGTTGGTGATGCCGGCGAGGGCCGCTAACCAATGCGGGTCTTTGAGTCGGGGGCTGCGCTGGAGCAGCGGCGTGCCGACGGTGAGGGATGCGTTAGCGTAGTCGGCGAGCATTTTGATGGCGAACTCAAAATCCCGTTCGGCGATGAGGCGGGTGAATGTTGCCGCGTAGTCCCGTCGTGCCGGGTCGTGGTCGCTTCCGTGAGGGATGGGATCTGTGGCGGCCAGGGACAGGCCGAGGGCGGCCATGACGGCCAGGGTTTTGCCGAGTTCGGCGCGGTCGTGGCCGGCTTCGAGATCTATGAGGAATTTCCGGGACACCCCAGCCGTGTCGGCGAGGGTCTGCTGGGAAAGCCCCTTGGCTGTGCGGCGGGCGCGGATGATGGCGCCCGCTGCTGCGGGCGAGTCGATGCTGGTTTCCAACGTCATGGCATCCTCCTGTGCTGTATCCAGTATGTCACCGAATGGTGACACGAACATCATTGCTGGGCAGACCTCGTGTTCGGTTGGGGGCGGTCATGTCCTGTGTCGTCCAATGCCCCATGAGCTGAGTAGGAACTCGCCGGCGGATGGAAGGGGGCGCGTGTGATGTGTCTGGACCCTCGGTTGGTGGCCGAATGTCGTGGCTCGGCCGTGTCGATACTGGTGGCTCGTCGTGGTGGGACGATGGTCGCTAGCGTGTGCCGGGGTGTCGCCGCAAGGCAAGAAAGAGGGTGTGCACAATGTGCACACCTTGGCCCTCGGACTGCGCCGTACCGGCACCGGATCGGACCGGATTCCGCATGTTTCCGCGGGATCCCAGTGTTTGCAAGGCCCGGAGTCCGGTTCGAGTCCCACCTCGGGCACGGCATACCCCCTCGTCAGAGGGGGTTTTGCTTTAACGTGTGTACATTCTGGGTGGTCAGGTCCCTCTGACACTGTCCGCGGGGCGTGCCTGGCGCAGCGGGTCGCCTGTTTGGTTGTGGGGGAGCGGGTTCAGGGTCGTGGCTGCTGGGCCCTCCGCTTGGTCTGTACTGGGGCTATGGGTTCCTTTCCTGGTTCGTCCGGTAGGTCGTGGTTGGCCTGCACCTCTTCATGAATGGGGGGACTGGGCACGACATGACTTTGGGAGCTTGCACTAAAGATCCTGACTTCGGTTCGTTCCTCGAGCGAGGAGACGTGGATGGTAGCTGCTTTGTCAGGCCAAAGGGGGTGTGGACATTGTCCACACTTAGATCATCTTTATTGCGCCTGCTTGAGGCCATTAGAACTTCCCTCCTTGGGCCTTCATCTACTCATGTATGTGGGTGGCCATAGCGACCTGACGCGGGTTCGGAAGCGCTCTGCATGGGCAGGGTCATTTCGAGGTGAGAGTTCGCCGGCCACGACCGGTCGAGCGCCATCAAATGGGTCTTGGCCGTGTCATCGAAGCGCACTGCGAAACCAGGCGGGACGCGGGCCCGACGCAGATGACCGCTCCCAGTGGTGCCTCCGGAACACTGCACCTCACGCGAACGTCGGCTGAGCACGTCGACGCGGACCAGTCTGCCGATAAGCACCCCTCCGTCGGCTAGGGCAGAAGAGCATCTTCGTTGCCTTCGAACCGACCAGAACCCATCATGTTCCCCTGGCGGAGCATGGTCCGCCGTACCGAGGCGTTGCCTATTTCGCCTCGCGAAGGAGCACCTCTTCGCATTGCGTGCAGTATTCACAACTAAAGATGTTTGTAATGCACAGTGACGTATGACACTATGATCCTTGGCATCCACTCTCGAGCAAGGAACTCAACCGTGAATATTGAACTCAAAAGCGTCCGGAAGCTGCGCATCCACTGGCCCATCTCCGTGGAGACGATGACCCGTCTTGGCCAGGGCGAACCCAGTGCCCTCGAAGCGGACGCCGGTATCGGCCGCCTTCTGGACACCCTCAGGGCTTCCCCTGAGCTCGGTGGGTTCGGGAACTACCACCATGTCTTCGAGTCCTCGGCCGGTTTTGAAGGCTTCACCGTAGCCGAGGGCGCAAATCCAACGCTGGGCAACGTCGGCCAGCGGACCATCTCGCCCACGTTTGTTTTCACGTCCTACTTCGATGCCGCCTTGGACGAACCATCCGTCCACAAACTGGTGCAGCGCATCGTGGAAATCCACCCTTGGGAGGTTCCTGTCATTGAAGTCTCCGGGCCGATCAGTGTCTCCAGCAGCACCGCCTCCTCCAGCGCCGCGAACTCCGTTCAAGAAAGGATCGCCTCGTGAAGGCACCAATGTGGCAGCAACTGGCGCCGCTGCTCGCCAGCAGGACCTTCACCGACCTGACCCACGCCTTCCACCCGGGCCAGCCGCACTTCGCGGCGTTTCCCGATGAGCAACGCGAAGCCCTCTTCGACATGGACAAAGGCGACGGTTTCACCGCACACAGGTACTCAATCGTCGGCCAGTGGGGCACCCACGTCGATCCGCCGTCGCACTTCATCCGGGATGGCCGCACACTGGACCAACTGCCGGTCCGGGACATGGTGCTGCCTCTGGTGGTCCTGGACATCACGAGCCGCACCTCGGTCGACGACGACGCAACGCCCATACTGGCCGACGTCGACGCCTGGGAGGAGCGCAACGGCAAGATCCCCGCGGGATCCTTTGTTGCGCTGCGCACGGATTGGAGCCAGCGCTGGCCCGATGCCCAGGCGATGGCCAACCGTGACTCGGGCGGCATCAGCCACACGCCGGGATGGTCGCGGGAAGTCCTGGTGTTCCTGGTTGAAGAACGCAACGTCGCGGCGATCGGACACGAACAGACCGATACCGACCCCGGCCTTGCGACATCCCGCCAGGACTTCAGCCTCGAAACCTACATCCTGGCCAAGGACAAGTGGCAGATCGAACTCCTCGCCAACCTGGACGGACTGCCGGAGTCCGGAGCCGCAGTCATAGCCACCTGGGCCAAACCACTGGGCGGAAGCGGATTCCCCGCCCGCGTCTTCGCGATCCACTGAGGCGGCAGGTCGCCGTCGTGCATGCCTGCGGCGACCTGCGCCGCGGACTGGCTAGAATCGAGAAATGTCAAAGACCTCCAGCATGGGCCGCGGCATGATGGCCATCCTCGCCGTCGGCGAGCGTCACAACGAAGGGTACGACGGCGGTACGGTCGCCGAAGTCGCGGCCCGACTGGACAAAGACCGCAGCCAGGTCTCCCGCAGCCTCAAAGGCGCACTCCAGGAAGGATTCCTGGCACGCACGCCTGACAGGGCATACTGCCTCGATTGGTCGCTCCTCACCGACGCCCAACTGGTAACGGAACAACGGCTCCGGACTGACGGGCTGGCAGCGTTGGAGGGATTGGCGGCCGAAACCACCGAGGCCTGCTTCCTGGGCGTCCTCAGCGGAAACAGCACCGTCACCATTGCCGAGCACGTACCTCCCGCTGCCAACCTTGTTGGTTCTTGGCTGGGACGCCCTTACCCTGCGTACTGCAGTGACGCCGGCCAGGCCCTCCTGTGGGACACGCCCGAAGAGGAGGTGCGGAGGATCTTCCAGAACGTGGAGTTCGTCCAGCACGGGCCCAACACCCCGTCGTCGGTAGACGACTTTCTTCAGCGCTTGGAAAGTGCCAGGAGCAGGGGCTACTCCATCGTCGATGAGGAGGCCGAACCCGGTCTCTATTCGCTCGCCGCACCGGTCCGTGACTTCAAAGGTGATGTGGCCGCAGCGCTGCAGATAGTTGGCCCGAAAGCGCGGCTGGAGCCTCGGCGGGAACATCATGCCCTGGTACTCGCTTCGTGGCGCGACTGGCTCGAAACCCGGGTCGGGGGAAGTCAGTAAACCTGCCCCTGGGCGGAGCCCAACCGTTTGGACGCGGCCTGCAGGGCATCGGCCACAATAGCAATGTCCAGCTCGGCCCCGGACCGGCTGCCCAGGACGCTGAGCCCTGCCAGGATATCCCCACGGGGTGAGCGCACAGGGACTGCCAGTTCCCATACATCGTGCTCGTATTCTTCGGTCGCCAAGACGTATCCTGCCGGCTTGTCGCGCGCCATCAGTTTCTGGACCTCGGCTGGAGTGTGTGCAGCGGCCGGTCCACCCACCCCGATGAAATTCACGTCCCTAAGCAACGACTCCAAGGCGCCGGCGTCGTGATCCCACAGCAGTGCCCTGCCAGCTCCCGTGCACCAGGCCGGTGTCACCATTCCAGGCTTGGCGAAGCCACCGAAAGCGGCGTTGTTGTTTGAGGAGCGCAGGAGCTGCACCCGCACGCCGTCCCGCACGGAGAGGCGGGCTCGAAGACCAAAACCAGCTACCAGTTCTTCCAACTCGGCCTTGGACTCATGGACCCAGTTCCGGTTGAGGGAACCCGCCAGGGCGAAGAAGCGCCGACCCACCCTGAATGGTCCACGGTCTTCCCGCTCCAACAGTTCGAGGTCGCAAAGCTCCTGGGCGAGCCGGGACACGCGGCTCTGTTCCATGTCCAGCTCCGCGGCCAATTGCGAGACCCCCAGCAACTGTCTGCCCTGTTTTTCCCGGTCCGCCACCAACCGCACCAAGCGGAGGCCCTGGGCCAAGGACGAGGCTTCGGATGGTACATCCACGGATCGGGCTCCTTTCAGCAAGCTCAAGCCATTCTCACATGGCGGCCTCCGAGGCGAGGACACGGGAGCCGCCCGCCCACACCGTGTACAGATCGGCCAGGATGTTCCCGTTGGCGGACTCCAGCTCATCCACCGTGATCTCCTGGCTGCCTTGGCGGCCGAAAAGGACCACCTCGTCACCCGGGCAGACGTCCGGAACGTCGGAAACGTCCACCACCATCGAGTTCATGGAGACCGCATCCACGACGGGCACCCGCTGTCCCCTGACAAGCACACTGCCTCCCACGGCCAGCGCACGCCTGTAGCCGTCGCCGTACCCTGCGGTGACTGTGGCCAGCCGCGCCTCGCAGCGCAGCGTGTGCAGGTGGCCGTACCCTACCTTGCTTCCGGCGGGGTAACTGTTCACCGAGCCGATTCTGGCCTTGAAGGCCAGGCAACGCCGGTACCCGGGGTGACGCAGGTCAGAGTCTCCGTAGAGCAACGCGCCCGTCCTGACCATATCCAGCCATGTGGCGGGGACGTTGAGCGTTGCGTAGGAATTTGCTGCATGCAGCAGGACCTGCTCACGTGGAACGTTGGCCGCACGCAGGATGGACATTGCCTGCTCCAGGAAGCGCCCCAGGCCTGCCTCGATGTCTCCAATGTCGTCCAGCGGGAAATGCGTCATGATGCCGGCAAGCTCCAGGTTCCGGTGACTCAGTATTCCCGCTGCGCTTGCCCGCCCCAATGCACTGGAGACGTCAAGGCTGTGACGGCTTATGCCCGATGAGTTGATATCCAGATGGATGCGGACCACCCGCCCGGCAGCAGCTGCGATCCGGCTGATCTCCCACGCGCTTTGCGGGTCGGCAACCAGTTCTTCGACGCCGTACCCGACGGCGGCCGCGATCTCCTGCGGTGCTGCGGCGCGGACCCGCAGCAGCTTGCCGGTGTACCCGTGGCTGCGGGCAATTCCGGCTTCCGTGTTGGACCCGACGCCGATGTACGGGACGCCGGACCTCACGAGCGAAGGCACTAAGAGCTCCGCCCCGTGCCCGTACCCGTCGGACTTAATGACGGCGCAGAGCCCGGCACGGTCACGCAACAGTTCCTGCACTGCGCGGACGTTGAATTCGAAGGCTTCTCCGTCTACCTCCACCCAGCTGGCGAGATTGTCGGTACGGGGTGCGGGGGGACCCGAATGCAACATGTTTGGGTTCCTTTGAAAATGGCTTCGCGGCCAGGCAAACACTGCCCGGCCGCGAAGGATGGAAGGGGATCAGGCCGACTGGTCCTTGCGGTTTCTGCCGCCGTACCGGAGCCGGAAGAACAGGTAGCAGGCAGCCACGAACGGAACCCCGAAGTACAGGGCTGCGATCTGGGACGGGTCCATGGCAATGCCAATGAGGGAAACGAGGCACAGGACGAAGGCAAGGATAGGCACCACCGGATACAGCGGAGCTTTGTAGGCGAGGTCGGCCACCTTTCCGCCATTGCGGACAAACGCGCGGCGATGGAAAAAGTGGGAAGCCACAATGGACATCCACACGCCAACCACGGCAAAACCGGCCACGGACACCAACGCCAGGTAGACGGATTCAGGGGCCACGACGCTGCTGATGAGGGATGCGAGGCCACCCAGCATGCTGACGGAGAGTGCGATCAGGGGAATGCCCCGGCTGGTCAGTTTCTTGAAGGCTTGCGGCGCGTGGCCCTCGTCGGCCAGCGAATAGAGCATGCGGGCACAGGAGAACAGTCCGCTGTTGCCGGCAGACAGCAGGGCGGTGATGATGACGAAGTTCATGATGTCTGCCGCAAAAGGAATTCCCACGGAAGAGAACACCGTAACGAAGGGGCTCTCGTCCAGGCCTACCTGGTCATAGGGGACCGTTGCCGCAATGACAGCGATTGCGCCAACGAAGAAGATCAGCAAACGAATGACGGTGCTCCGCATAGCCTTGGGAATGTTGCGGGACGGATCGGCCGTTTCTCCTGCCGCGACGCCGATCAGTTCGGATCCTGAGAAGGCATAGAAGACCGCAAGGGCAGTTACCAGGACGCCGGTGAACCCATTGGGGAAGAGGCCGGCGGAAGTGTTGAAGTTCTCAAAGAGGAACGGATGGTTTCCCGAGTCCGACAACGGCTGAAAGCCAAAGAGGGCCGCGCCGCCGAGGATGATCAGGCCAATGATCGCGCCCACCTTGATGATGGCAAACCAGAACTCGGATTCACCAAAGAACCGTGAAGAGACCGCGTTGAACCCAAAGAGGATCGCCGCGAAGACAAGGCACCATACCCAAACCTCGACGTCGGGGAACCAGCGCTGCATCAACAATCCTGACGCCGTGAACTCCGAACCGATGGCAACGGCCCAGCAAAGCCAGTACAACCAGGCCGTCGCGAATCCCGTTGCCGGTCCGATCGATCTCGCGGCGTAGATGTGGAACGCCCCGGAGACCGGATAGGCAATAGCAAGTTCGCCAAGGCAGGCCATCACCAGGTACACGACGAACGCGCCCACCAGATAGGCAATGACAGCGCCCAGCGGTCCTGCCTGAGAGATCGTGTACCCGGAGCTCAGGAAGAGCCCTGACCCAATCACGCCTCCCATCGCGATCATGACCAGGTGCCTGGTGCCCATTGATCGGCGAAGTCCGCTCTGGGCAGGTTCGGCGCCGGGTATTTCGGACCGTTGGTCCAGCTGCAGAGGTGTTGAAGATTCCATGTGATTCTCCGGTCGATGACGGATGCGAAGGGGGAAGAGTCGAGCGGGCTGGATATCACCCGCTGAAGTCCGTAGTGATGAAGGTAACACACATCACCGTCGAATAGTCATTAAAGGCAACTGTGAATGTCTATAACGCACGCATCTGAGTGGGCTAACTCCAAGATGTCCGCCGAATGGTCACAATGACCACGTTCTTTGCCGAATCGACATGGCCGCACTGACACGGGGCCACAGCAGGATTGAGTCATCAAGCCACCCCACCCAAAAGGAGCACCATGACCACCTACGATCTCGCCCTCATTGGCTTCGGCGGAGTCAACCGCACGCTTGCCGAAATCATCCACGAACGCGGTGAAGAACTCCGCGCGGACCTCGGGTTCGGTCTGCGGATTGTTGCAATCACAGACCTTCGGCTTGGCTCGCTGATGGTCCCCGGCGGAATCGACCTCGGCGTGGCCCTGCACCTCCCGGCCGGTGAAACATTCGCAGACCACGGGGGATCCCAGGACACCAACAACGAGGAAGTTATCCGCAACTGCACGGCTGACATCATTTGTGAAGCCACCTTCACCAACCCGGAAGACGGGGAACCAGCCGTATCCCACGTCCGCTGGGCACTGGAATCCGGCAAGAGCGTCTGCACCACCAACAAGGGCCCCGTAGCACTCCAAGGACCGGAACTGACCCGCCTGGCCGAAGCAAACGGAGCCAGATTCGAGTTTGAAGGCGCTGTCATGAGCGGCACCCCCGTCATCAGACTCGCAAAGCAGATGTTCACCGGGCTCGCCATCGACGGGTTCGAGGGCATCCTGAACGGCACCAGCAACTACGTGCTCGGGCGGATGGAAGCAGGCCTCGACCTCCAGTCGGCCGTTCGTGAAGCGCAGGAACTCGGCTACGCAGAAGCCAACCCCACCGCAGACATCGAAGGCTTTGACGTCCAACTCAAGGTACTGATTTTGGCCAATGAACTGCTGGGCGCCGGAATCACACTCAAAGACGTCAGTCGCGAAGGCATCTCCTCCGTAACCCCCGCAGACATCTCAAAAGCGGTGGCGGACGGGCGGCGCTGGAAGCTGATCGGATCAGCAAACAGGAATGCCGACGGCACCGTGTCGGCTTCAGTCAAACCTATGGCGCTGCCCCTGGACCACGGCTTGGCCGGCATCTCCGGTGCCACCAACGCCGTCTCCTTCACCACCGATTTGTTGGGCCCGGTAACGATCTCCGGCCCCGGCGCCGGACGGGTTGAAACCGCCTATGCATTGCTCTCCGACATCATCGCCATCCACGCAGCCAAGAAAGTTGTTTCCCATGCCTGAGGCCCTCATCGTAGAGCTTGCCACTGAAACCGCCGTCCAGGACGTCACCAGTCCCTTCGACCACCGCATAGTGGGCAGCATCAAACTCACTAAACCCGACGACGTGGCAGATGTCCTTGCCACCGTACGTGCCGGTGCCAAGGCGTCGGCAGCGCTCTCCCGTAACGACCGCGGCAGAATCCTGGACCGCGCTGCGCAGTCCATCGAGGATCGCAGCGAAATTTTTGCCCGGACCATCGTCGATGAAGCAGGAAAGACCATCCGCCAGGCGCGCAAAGAGGTCCTGAGGGCAGTCAACACCCTGCGGTTGTCAGCTGCGGAGGCCCGGCGCAACGCCGGTGAAGTCATCCCCTTCGACGCGTACGAAGGATCCGAGGACCGTCACGGCTGGTTTTCCCGTGAACCGCTCGGGATCATCCTGGCCATCACGCCCTTCAATGATCCCCTCAACCTGGTAGCCCACAAGGTGGGGCCTGCAATCGCTGGAGGCAACGCGGTCGTCCTTAAACCTTCGGCGCTGACTCCGTTGTCCGCGCAGCTGCTGGCGGAAACCTTGTTCGATGCGGGACTTCCGGACACCGTACTGACCGTTGTCCACGGCGGTCGCGAGGTTGCCCGGAAGATCCTGGCCGCACCGGACGTACGCATGGTGTCCTTCACCGGCGGCTTCTCAACAGGGGAGGACATCGCCAGGACAGCGGGACTCAAGAAGCTGGCCATGGACCTCGGCGGAAATGCTCCCGTCATCGTCATGGACGACGCCGACCTGCAGAAAGCGGTCGAGTCCTGCGTCTCCGGGGCGTTCTGGGCAGCCGGTCAGAACTGCGTGGGAGTCCAGCGCATCCTGGTCCACAGCTCCGTCTACCAGGAGTTCAAAACCAAGTTCCTGGCCGAAACGGCAGCGCTGGTGGTGGGCGACCCAAGTGACGGGAAGACCGACGTCGGACCGATGATCACCACCGAGGCTGCCGCCACACTCATGGACAAGATTCGCTTGGCCGTCGACGCCGGTGCGGTCCTGCTTGCCGGTGGCAAGAACTTCGGAAACCTGGTTCAGCCGACTGTGGCCGAGGCAGTCCCCGAAGACAGCCGGCTGTGGCAGGAAGAAGCCTTCGGGCCACTCGTGATGCTGCGGCCAGTGGATTCCCTGCAGGAAGCCGTGGACGTTGCCAACTCGATCGACTTCAGTCTCCATGCAGGGATCTTCACATCTTCCATCGGCAATGCCATGGGCGCAGCCAAGCAGATCCAGGCCGGTGGCGTGATGATCAACGATTCCTCCGACTACCGCTTCGACGGCATGCCGTTCGGCGGCTTCAAGTACGGCAGCCTGGGCCGCGAAGGAGTCCGCTTCGCCTACGAGGACATGACCCAGCCCAAGGTCATCTGCATCAAGAACTGAGGGAGGAAAACCTTGCACAAGTACTATCGGGTGGAGGAAGACTCCCTTGGCCGCATCGAGGTGCCGGCCGACGCCTACTGGGGAGCCCACACGGCCCGGGCCCTGGAGAACTTTCCCATCAGCGGGACAACCTTGGCAGATCACCCTCGGCTCGTCACGGCCCTGGCAATGGTCAAAAGGGCTGCCGCCGTCACCAACGGACGACTCGGCGCCATTGATGCGGCCACTGCCACGGCCATCAGCGGGGCCTGCGAGGCCATTGAGACTGGGCGCTTTCATGACCAGTTCTGCGTGGACGTGATCCAGGGAGGTGCCGGCACCAGCACCAACATGAACGCCAACGAGGTGATTGCCAACATTGCCCTGGAAACCCTGGGGCACCCGCTCGGCTGCTACCAGGTGCTCCATCCCATAGACCACGTCAACCGCTGCCAGTCCACCAACGATGTCTATCCGACGGCCCTTAAATTGGCTTTGGCAGGCGCCGTGCAGGGCCTATGCCAGGAACTCGACAGGCTGGCAGAGGCGTTCCAGGACAAAGGAATCGCCTTCGCTGACATCGTGAAAATGGGGCGCACGCAACTGCAGGATGCGGTCCCCATGACCTTGGGCCAGGAGTTCCACGCCTTCGCGGCGACTGTCACCGAGGACCGGCAGCGGCTGGAAGAGTCTGCCGGCCTCCTCCTCGAGTGCAGTCTGGGAGCTACCGCCATTGGAACCGGAATCACGGCAGCGGCCGGTTACCGGGAGCAGGTAGTGGACGCACTGGCGGAAATCAGCGGTTATCGGCTGGTGCCGGCCGCCAACCTGGTAGAGGCCACCTCCGATGTGGGCGTGTTCATGCACTTGTCCGGAATGCTCAAGCGCTCGGCAGTCAAGATATCCAAAATCAGCAGCGACCTCAGATTGCTTTCCAGCGGACCACAAAATGGTTTGGGTGAGCTGCGGCTGCCGCCACGGCAAGCAGGCTCCTCGATCATGCCCGGGAAAGTCAACCCCGTCATCCCCGAAACGCTCAACCAGATCGCTTTCGCCGTCGCAGGTGCGGACACAACCGTCACCATGGCCGCCGACAACGGCCAACTCCAACTCAACGCCTTCGAGCCGGTGATTGGGCACGTACTGCTACAGGGGTTGTCCTGGTTGACCAACGGAGCCCGAATCCTCCGGACTCACTGCGTCGACGGCATCGAAGCGAATGAGGAGCTGCTACGAGTGAAGGTGGCCAGCTCCGCGGGTTTGGCCACCGCCTTCATCCCGGCGATCGGATACGCGGCAGCCGCTGCGGTAGCCAAACGCGCACTCCATGACGATACGCCCGTGCTGGAGGCCATCACGTCACTGGGAGTGTTGGACCGGGAGGCGGCCCGGATCATCATGGAGGACGCCGTTGGCCTGTCGCCGCGGATACCGGAGAAACCGTTTGTGCCTTAGGCGGAAACCCTGCGGATCACATTGGAGAGCGTCATTGCCGTAACGGTATCGGCCACGCCAGGGATGGCAGCGATCTCCTCCCAGATCTCCTGAACGCGGCCCAGGGAACGGGCTTCCACCCGGACAATCAAGTCGAAGTCGCCACTCAGGACATCGCAAAGTACTACCTCGGGGATGGCACGGAGCGCGGCCAGGACATCAGCTCCGCGCATGCGGTCCTTCCGGTAAACCATGAGGAACGCCGAGACGGAGTCCTGGCCCACGCCACCGGCCACCACCGTGTAGCCCTGGATGTAGCCTTGCCGCTCCATTCTCTCGATCCGCTGCCGTACCGCGTTCCTTGACAGCATCACCTTGCTGGCAAGGACCGCGTGAGGGACTCGGGCGTTCCTGGTCAACTCCGCGAGGATGCTTTGGTCAATACCGTCCAGGCCTGGTCGTTCCATGCGTCCCATCCACAAATAAGCACGCAGGCGCAAAGTACAGCACCTGCCTTGACCGAAAGGCCCAGAAAGAAATGATACGTCCACTGCTCCACGATTCAGTCGAGGGAGAATTCACCTGCATCCTTTTCGACATGGACGGCACCTTGGTCGACTCCGCCGAAGGAGTGACAGGGAGTGCAGCCGCGGCACTGGAGGCAGTTGGAGCTGAGGTACCCGGACCGGCGGAACTGTTGTCCTTCGTGGGTCCACCGATGCTGGAGTCGTTCCGCTCGCTTCCGGGCATGGATGAAGTACGCGCCCAGCTGGCACTGAAACATTATCGATCCATCTACGCCCAGCAGGGAGCAGGGCAAAGCCGCCTGTTCGACGGCGTCGTCGAACTCCTCCAACAACTCCAAGGCAGCCTTCCCATGGCCGTCGCCACCTCCAAGATTGAAGACCAGGCCCTTCGGGTGGCTGTCCTGTTGGGCATCGACAGGCACTTCGTAGATATCTGTGGCGCCTCCGACGCCGTGGACAGGTCACGCAAAAAAGACGTCATCCAAGAATCCTTGCGGCGACTCCAGTCCAAAGGCATTGATGTTGCCAGGCCGGTCATGGTGGGAGACCGGATGTACGACGTCGAAGGAGCTGCCGCGTTTGGGATCCCCACAGTTTTCGCCCAGTGGGGCTACGGTAGCCAAGAAGAGCGGTCCAGCGCCGCAGCCATCGCAGCCCAGCCGAACGATGTGGCCTCCATAGTGTTTGGCCAATAGCTCGTCACTGCAAAGCCTGCGCCGGCCTGGATGTGGCCGTTCCGTCGGCACTCCAAGCACCGCGGGTTAGGGAGTCGGCGAGATGCGGGAGCCCCCAGGGGACAACATTCCAGGGCAAGTCTGGCCAACGGCAGGATGCACGCAAACCTTCAGGAAGGCTTGACTGAAAAGGGGACACAACAGGTCCGTTATGGGGCTGGAGTTCTCTCAGCTACCCCTACTCGCTTGGTTTTGAGGCCGATAACGGACAATCCGTAAGACGGCATTTACTCGGAAAAAGTGGCTTATGCCATGTCGAGTTGGGTTTTGTAGGAGGTGGTCTTGTTGGTGTTCCAGCCTGCGATGATGCCGGCGCCGAGCATTTGGTCGGTGAGGTGGGCGAAGCGGTAGCCGGGGTCGGTGTCGAGGGCTAGTTGGAGGTATTGGTGTGCTTTGGAGCCTCGGCCTTGCCACCAGTTGATGTAGCCGATGGTGGAGAGTATGGGTGCTGCGTGTTGGGGCGTGGTTCTGGTGTAGGCGTGGAGGAGCAGTTGTTGTGCCCATTCGATCCGTGGCCAATGGGGCGGTTTTTGGGTTTGTGCGAAGAGGATGTGGTGGGGTGGTGCGTTGATGCCGGGGATGTCGGCCATGAGTTGGTCGCGGATGTGGGGGAACTGGAAGTACGCGACAAGCTTGAGGACTTCCTCGTCGGTGGGGTAGTCGGTGCTGTCCAGCATGGTTGTCCAGAGTTCGTGGGCTTGCCGGACTGCTTCCTCAGGGTGCAGTCCCTTGAGGGTTGCCACGTGGTTTTCGACGGCGGTCGCTTGCTCCGCTTCATGTGTTGGCGGTGGCAGGGTGACGGCGTTGGTTGGTTCGATGGTGCTGCCGCGGTAGATGAATTCTGCGTTGACTTGGCTGTATTCGGTGGTGCTGATGGGCAAGGTGATGTCTTGGCCAGGTTCTGTGTCGTAAGGCGAGTAACCGTCGTTGCCTACGAAGATGCCGTCGCGGACGGTGATGCCGTTCTCTGCGAGGACGCCCGTAAGTGCGGCGATGGTTCCGGCGTGCGGTTTCAGCTGACCGGGCAAGCAATGGGCCTTGGTGTAGAGGGCGAAGACCATGCTGGTGGCGTTTGAGTCGTTCGTGAGGTAGCTGGCAACAGTCCGGGCGAAGAGGAGTTCGTGGTCCGGTTGACGCGGGAGGTCGATGCGGAGCGTGGCACCTACCTTGCTCTGATCGAGGGTGATGCATACGAGGCTTTCTTGTGGCCAGAAGCCGAGAGTGTGGCCGATGAAGCTGAGTAGGTCTGCTGGATTCTTGATGGTGAGAGCGTTCATGGTCCTGTTCCTTTGCACTTGTCCGTTCTTTTGTGGTCGTTTGGTCTTGTGGATCGTTCTGGTAGGGGACTTGTGCGCTGGGTTTGGAGCCGGTGTGCGAGCAACCTGATTGCGCGGATGCACTGCCAGCGATAATCGGGATATCAGAATGACAAGCATCGTTGTTGCTTCTGGCTGTTCATTGACCGGCGCGAGCCCGCCAGCATGACGCTGGCCAGTGCTGCTTCTAGTGGGGAGACTCAGGTCTGTCGGTGTGACCTTTTTCGCGGTTCGAGCCCCGTCGCGGTCGGGCCCAAAGAAGGGGTCAGCTCCCAGATCCATCGCCTGCGGTGGGTGGTCGGTCTCTTGTCCTTCAGTGAAAGTCACGGTGATTGGGCTAGGAGCCGCAATGAAGTTGTGAAAGGAGGCACGCCGATGAACGGCTTCAATTCTCTGGCGGAGAGCGCCCCGCGGCTTCGAGGTCTGGTGAGCTGCAGCGATTTGCTGTGCCTACTGCGGGGTGCAGGTCGGCGCTCGTTCACGGCAAAAAGGAAGTGTGCACATTGTGCACACTTTCCGTCCCGGATTGCCTCGTACTGCCTCCGGATTGCCCCGGATTCCGCATGTTTCCGCCACTTCCCAGTGTTACCAGTACCCGGAATCCCGTTCGAGTCCCACCTCGGGCACAGCATGACCCCTCGTCAGAGGGGTTTTTGCTTTAACCTGTGTACAAAGCTTGACAGTTGCCTCTGCCTCATCGCCCCGGGCTCGTGCCTGGCCGCCGGGTGTGGCCTGTTCAGTTGGGTGGGAGCGGGTTCAGCGTCCTGGCTGGTGGGCGCTCCACTTGCTAGGTTGTGGGGTCATTCAGTCCTCCTTGGTGGGTGTGTTGCGGCCGCCCCTGTTGGCCGCTCACGTCTTCATGGTCGCCGGCAGTCTTGATGACATGACTTTGGGCAAATTCTTTGAATAATTTCGGTTGGTTGGATCTCCTTTGGGCCGGTTTGAAGGACTGGTGCATGAGGGGTTGTCCGATCAAAGGGGGTGTGGACAATGTCCACACTTAAATCTTCTTTCTTAGTGCCGCACGAACGTGGTTCTTTTGGTCGTCGTCTGCTGTCCCTTGTTCATTTGCAACCCGGTGTTGACAACATGACTCCGAGCTCTCCGGGGTCCAACGGCTATGGATATTCGTCCGTAGCAGTCGATCCGGTGAAACACGACGCCGACAAGTCAGAGACTGCCCTGCACTGACGCTGAATGAGGGGGCTTGTGGGTCAAAACAGTTGCGGGTTTGCTTTGGTCGACTGAAGCAGGGCGCCTCGTGCTTGGATCGCCCACAAGGTCCACGCCCATAGTCGGGGCAGAACCTGATGCGCCGGACCGCTAGGGAGGCGGAATGATGGTTAGCACGTTCTGCTCCATCTGTCAGCCGACGGCCTGGAAGGCCCGGGCAGCGGCAACGGGATCTCGGAGCGTCCACCCGAGATCGAGGACCGCGCTGTGCCCGGGCACTGGGAAGGGGACCTCATCACCGGCGCCTACAACCAGTCCGCGATCGGAACCTTGGTCGAACGCACCACACGCTAAGGGATGCTCGTCCACCTGCCCGGTGACCACACCGCCGAAACCGTCCGCGACGGACTCATCGCCACCATGGCCACCCTCCCGGAACACCTGCAAGGGTCCCTGACCTGGGACCAGGGCGCCGAAATGGCCGCCCACCGCTCATTCAGCATGGCCACGGACAAGCCCGCCTATTTCTGCGACCCCGCCAGCCCCTGGCAGCGCGGTTCCAACGAAACACCAACGGTCTGCTGCGCCAATACTTCCCCAAAGGCGCCGACCTGTCCGCCTACGGGCCTGAAGACCTCGAACACGTCGCCCAGGAACTCAACGGCCGCCCACGCAAAACGCTCGGCTGGAATACTCCAGCCGAGCGTTTACGTGATCTACTACTAACCACCTAACCAACAGGTGTTGCAACGACCCCTAGAAACCGCCCTGTAGGGACTCGCCCCTCCGTGGGCGGGTGCGTCGCCTGACTATGATGAAGTCTGCCTGTGTGATGGCCGAAATAAGTTGCGGATAGTGAACGTTGATGCCCACGGTGAGTACTTGAATGCTCCGCTCACGACCCCGTCTTTGAGCCGAACGTCGGCTTCCCGGCCAATGACTACGCGGAGGCCCAAGCATGGTCAGGGTAGCCTGGGTGTTGCCTGGCGCAAATACAGTCATGACTCTGCAGGATTCAGGCGTTCGGGTCCTCAGCCGCGGCCGTGATGCCGCCTTGCGTCGCGTACTTCGGGCCCGGCGCAAGGGCGATATGTGTGCCCCCGACGATGTCGCTTTCCACTCACCGCTTATTAGAATCGCACTCGAACGGGCAGTGCCTATCTCTGAGGCGAACGCTAGGATTCGCTGTTTGTCGGATGTAGGCGTCAGGCCTCGTCTAAGGTTTGAGCGCTGAGCGCATTGTGGAATTGACTCAGCATTTCCTTGCGGTAGCCATCGAAGTCACCCTCCAATGCAAGCGCAGCCAACTTCTCGTGCTCAACGGCAACGTCGTGGAGATCGCTGTACGTACGATGGTCGACCGAGAGGTAGAGACGTAGCTTGGTCTCCCAACCGGTCCAAAGGCTCTGCAAGGCGGAGTTGCCTGAAAATTCGTAGAAGAGTCTGTGGAAGCGAAGGTGAGCGTCGATGCTGGCCGGGATGTCGTTCGTGTCCGTGGCCCGGTAAAGTTCCTCGATGGTTTGCTTCAAGCGAAGCTGTTCAGGACCCCGAAGCGTCGGGGCAGCGAGTTCGGCAGCGTAAGGCTCAACGAGCATGCGGATCGATGCGATCTCGGCGACGTCGCGAGCGCTCACTTCCACAACGAACGATCCCCGGAAAGGGACCTTTACTACAAGGCCCTCCTCCTCAAGCTTGGTCAGTGCCTCACGTAGTGGCGACCGGCTGATGCCTAGATCTGAAGCGATGTGCGTCTCGCGCAGTTGTTCTCCGGGAGAGACAGTCCCGTCCAGGATGGCGCTACGGAGGACGCGGTAGACGCCGTCCGGCGTCGTCGTCCGCTGTTCTTGCCACTCGAACTTGCGGTCCATTGTTCCGCCTTCCTTGTCGATTGTCGATTATACAGCCAAGCCGGCCTGACCCGGATGGCCCGGAGTGCTGACGGCCAAATTTCTCGATCGCTGACAGCCGCGGGGGTCGTTGCAGGACCCAGGAAGGTTGAGTCCTGCAACGACCTCCAGCGGACAGGCCATCTCAGACGCTGACTGGCTTGTCCTGCCGGGTTGCTGTGAGGTCCTCAACGGCTTTTTGCATGTGCCGCTTAATGGCCTTGAGGAGTCCATTCCGGTCGCCTGACTCCAATAGTTCCAGGATGATCTGGTGTTCCTTTATCAGAAGGTCCACCCTTGGGTAGGAGACTTTCAGGTCGAGGATACACATCCTCGATTCAGCCGCCAGCGTCTTGTAAATACGAATGAAGCGGGAATTTCCCATGCCGGCAACGAGGGCTGAATGGAACTGCATGTCAAGCCGGGCAATGCTCTGCCAATCGGAGGCGGCCATTTGCCCCGCCATTTCGCCCAAGATGTCTTTCAGCACTTCGCAGGTGTCCTGGATCTGATTCGGGCTGCCGTCCAATAGCCTGCCGGCCGCGGCGGACTCGATGATGTCACGAACCTCGTAGATCTCCCTAAGGTCATGCGTTTCAAATTCCAGGACGAACACCCCGTAGTTGCGCCTGCTGACGAGGATCCCCTCCTGACACAAGCGCTGGAGTGCCTCCCTCAGAGGACCTCTGGACCTGTTGAGCTGGCTCGCCACGAGGGATTCGTTGATCTGCTGCCCGGGACGGAGGAGTCCCAGGACGATCTGTTCGCGCAGGTGATCAGCGATCACCTGCGCTGTAGGCCTTCCCTCCATTCGTTAGACAGCCAGCGCGGTGTACTTGTACTCCAGGAATTCTTCGATGCCGACCTTTCCACCTTCGCGTCCCAGTCCGGACTGCTTGACGCCGCCGAACGGTGCCGCCGGGTTGGACACCAAGCCCGTGTTGAGTCCGACCATTCCGACCTCCAGGTCCGCGGAGAACTGCATTCCTTTGTCCAGGCTCTCGGTGAATACGTATCCCACAAGGCCCCACTCCGTGTCGTTGGCCAGGCGGAGGACTTCCTCCTCGCTGTCGAACGGCGTAATTGCTGCTACCGGTCCGAAGATTTCCGTGCTCATTAATTCGGAATCCAGCGCCACATCAACCAGGACGGTGGGGGTGTAGAAGTACCCGGGTCCTTTCGGACGGCTTCCGCCGGTCAGGATACGCGCGCCCTTGTTGACTGCGTCGGCGACAAGGCTTTCGACCTTTTCCAGGCCCTTCCGGTCGATAAGGGGCCCGACATCGGTGCCAGCCAATGCGCCGTCGCCTACCTGAAGTTCGGAAATCCTTTTTGCGAACTTCTCGCTGAATTCCCCGACGACGGAGCGGTGGACGAAGAAGCGGTTGGCTGCGGTGCAGGCCTCTCCCATATTCCGCATCTTGGCTTTCAAGGCCCCCTGGACTGCATTTTCGATGTCTGCATCGGCAAGCACGATGAATGGAGCGTTCCCGCCGAGCTCCATGGAGGAGCGCATCACGTTGTCGGCTGCCTGGCGCAGTAGAGTCTTGCCCACCTCGGTGGACCCAGTGAAGCTGACCTTGCGTGCGATTCCGCTGCTCATCCAGGGATCTACCACGCTGGAGGCCTTGGAGGTGGTGACGACATTCAAGACGCCGTCAGGAAGGCCCGCTTCCCGGAAAATCTCTACAAGGGCAAGTGACGTCAGCGGCGTCAAAGCCGCCGGCTTGAAGACCATGGTGCAACCCGCGGCCACCGCGGGGGCGATCTTGCGGGCGCCCATGGCGAGCGGGAAGTTCCACGGAGTGACCAGCACGCAGGGACCGATAGGTTCCTTGGTGATCATGATCCTGGTGTTGCCATCCACTGAGGTGGCGCTGTCGCCGCCGATGCGGACCGCTTCCTCGGAGAACCAGCGGAGCATGTCGGCGCCGTAGGCCACTTCGCCTCTTGCCTCCGCGAGGGGTTTTCCCATCTCGGCGGTCATGATTGCTGCCAAGCGGTCCGTATTGGCGATGACGAGGTCGAAGGCGCGTCGGAGAATGTCCGCCCGTTCGCGTGGGGTGGATTTTCCCCATGCTGCCTGCGCGCGTCCTGCGGCCTCAATGGCCAGGGCGGCATCTTCAGGGCCGCCGTCGGCAACGTAGGCAATGATGTCGTTCGTGGCGGGGTTCTCTACAGCAAATGTGGCGCCCTTTGCGGCCTTCTGCCAGTGTCCGTCGATGAACAGCCCTGTGTGAAGAGTGGTGGGATCAAATGAAGTGCTCATGTCACGCTTTCAGTCGTTTAGGAGGGAGTTTGGTGGAGCAGTGTGGCCTTGCCGAGCTTTGGTTTGTCAGGAGGTGGCCGTTTTGAGGGCCTGGGTGAACCTGGTCAGGCCTGCCTGGATTTCATCGCTGCTGACGTTCAGGGCGGGGATGAGGCGGATGACGTTGCCGTGCGGACCGCAGGTCAGGAGCAGGAGCTCTTCCTTGATGGCGGCCTGCTGGACGGCGAGGGCGGTTGCCGGGTCCGGGGTGTTGTCGGCTGCGGTGAATTCGACGCCCTGCATCAGGCCCCGGCCGCGGACGTTGCCGATTCCGGTGAACTCTGCCTGCAGTGCGTCCAGCCCTGCCCTGAGTTCGTCGCCGCGCAGCTGGGCGTTTTCCACCAGGTTTTCCCGCTGGATGACGCCCAGCGTGGCGACGCCGGCTGCTGCTGCGACGGCGTTTCCGCCGTAGGTGCCGCCCTGGGAACCGGGCCAGGCCTTGCCCATCAGCTCTGCGGAGGCGGCGATGGCGGAGATCGGGAAGCCGCTGGCGAGGCCTTTGGCGGTGATCACGACGTCGGGCCGGATTCCGGCCCAGTCGTGGCCCCAGAACTTGCCCGTGCGGCCGACGCCGGCCTGGACCTCGTCCAGGATGAGCACGATGCCGTGCCGGTCAGCGCGTTCCCGGAGTCCCTGGAGGAAGGCAACGGGGGTGGGGATGTAGCCGCCGTCACCGAGGACGGGTTCGATGATGAACCCTGCGGTGTCACTCGGGGTGCTGATGGTGAGGAGAAGGTGGTCCAGTTCCTTCAGGGCGAATTCGACGGCGGTGGCTTCGTCCCAGCCGTACCGGTACCAGTGCGGGAAGGGGGCCACGTGCACGCCACTCATCAGGGGGGAGAATCCTGAGCGGAACTTGGTTCCGGCGGTGGTCAGGGATGCCGCCGCGACGGTGCGCCCGTGGAAGCCGCCCTGGAAGGAGATGATGTTGGGCCGGCCGGTGGCCATGCGGGCCAAACGGATGGAGGCTTCCACGGCTTCGGAGCCGGAGGTGGCGTAGAAGACGCTGTCCAAACCCTGGGGCAGGACGTCGCCGAGGAGTTCCGTGAGTTCCAGCAAAGGCTTGTGCATCACGGTCGTGTACTGGGCGTGCACGATCTTGCCCACCTGCTCGCGGGCCGCCGCGACAACGTCGGGGTGGCAATGACCCGTGCTGGTGACGCCGATCCCGGTGGTGAAATCGAGGTACTTCTTGCCGTCGGTCGCGTGGATCCAGCTGCCGGACGCGTGGTCGACGACCACGGGGGTCGCCTGCTTCAGGATAGGGCTGAGTGTTGCCATGGCTTCATACTTTCTTCTTGGATTGCAACGCTTGCAGTGTCAGGGCCGTAGTGGTGGCTGACGGAGCGGCCTAGCTCGCCTTGAACCGTTCGGGGCGTACGAATTCCAGGCCTTCGAGGGACTGCTTCCCGAGTGCTTCACATGCGGCAATATGGCCGTACCCGGTGGCGTTCTTGAATCCGCCTCCGGAGAAGCCGGTTGCGGAGTAGATCCTGCTTGACCCGCTGAGCCACCCCAGCAAAGGGTTCCGGTCCCGGGTGAACAGGTCCGGGAAGGCATCAGAGCGCACGATTGTCGGTATGAGACCGGGGAAGAACTCCGAGACCGTTTCGATAGTCTCGGTGATCTCAGCTGTTGTGAGTTCCCTGGGAACGCGGTCTGGGTCCGGCGTGCCTGCCCCACGGCCGTCAAGTGTGGCTTTGACCGTCACGCCGTCCACGGTTGGCGCGCCATACATGGAGCGGTCCTCATTGATCCGGCTGAATATGGGGAACTTGTCCGGCGTGAACTCGGAGGCGTCGCGCGCAACGAACCATGAGAGAAAAATCCGGCGCGTTTCCGTATGCGCCTTCAGATACTCCGGCATCAGGCGCTGGGACCAGCCACCCGAGGCAACGATGACGCGCTCGAAGGTCCAGGACTTGTCACCGGAAGTGACGACAGCGCCGTCGTCGGTTTCCCGGATACCGGTGATCGGAGTGTTGGTGAGTACCGTCGCCCCATTGGCCTGGGCGGCGGCGACGGCGGCGGTCACGGCACGGTCGGTGCGCAGGACCCCAGCGTTGGGGTCGTAAACGGCGATGTCGTCGGCCCTGAGGTTGTGTTGGGGGTAGCGTTCGGCCATTTCCTGGCGGCTGAGGATGCGGTGGTCGGCCATGTTGATTCTGGTGGTTTCGAGCAGGGCCGGAATGTAGGGGCCGTCAACTGTCCCTATGGAGAGCCCACCGCAGCGGGTGAGGATGTCCTGTCCGGTTTCTGCTTCCAGTTCGGCCCAGAGGTCCCGTGAGTGTTGCAGGATGGGGTAGTAGTCAGGCCTGCCGCGATACAACATGCGGAAGAGTCGTGTATCGCCACCTGCGGCGCTCCTGGCGTGACCCGGGGAGTGTGCTTCGAAGCCGACCACTGAGTCGGTCAGGCGGGACGCTTGCCATAGCGCCATGCTGCCGACGCTGCCAAGGCCGATGACTGCGAGTTTTCCGTCCATTGCCTACAGCACCTTTTCCAGGAACGCCTGGGTCCTGGCTTCCTTCGGATTGCCCAGGACCGCCCTGGCGTCACCGCGCTCCACCACAAAACCCTCATCCATGAAGAGCAAGGAATCTGCTACTTCGCGGGCGAAGCCCATTTCATGGGTAACCACCACCATGGTCATGCCCTTTTTGGCGAGGTCCTGCATGACGGCCAGAACCTCTCCCACTTTTTCCGGGTCAAGGGCGCTGGTGGGTTCGTCGAAGAGGATGATTTCCGGGTCCATGGCCAGGGACCGGGCGATGGCGACGCGTTGTTGCTGGCCACCTGAAAGCTCGGCGGGGTAGCGGTCACCGAAAGCGCCCAGGCCGACGCTGGTGAGCAGTTCCTGAGCCCGTTTGGCCGATTGCTTCTTGTTGGCGCCTTTGACCAAGACCGGCCCGGCCATGACGTTGTCGCGGGCGGTCATGTTGGGGAACAGGTTGAATTGCTGGAACACCATCCCCACGCGGGTGCGCTGCAGCGCGAGTTTCTTCGGGCTCAGGGCATGGTAGGAGGTGTCTGTTTCGTAGTAGCCGAAGTCTTCGCCGTTGACCTTGAGGACGCCGGAGTCCACGGTTTCCAGGCCGTTGATGCAGCGCAGCAGGGTGGACTTGCCGGAGCCGCTGGGGCCGATGATGCAGCAGATTTCACCGCTGGCAATGTCAAGGTCGACGTCCTTGAGGACGGTTTTGGGTCCGAAGGATTTGCGGATCCCCCGGGCGTAGATCGTGCCGTCGTTGCTCATCGTGCGATGCCTTCCGGTGCGGTCAATACAGCCTTCCTGGACTTGCGGGGAATCCGGACGGAGGTATGTGAGTATTTCTGTTCCAGCTTGGACTGCGGGTAGCTCAGCAGCAGGGTCATCACCAGGTACCAGGCGCTGGCGACGATCAGCAGCGGGATGGTTTCGTAGGTGCGGGCGTAGATCAGCTGGGCGCTCTGGAGCAGTTCGGCGACGCCCAGGACGCTGACCAGGGAGGTTTCCTTGAACATGCCGATGACCTGGTTGCCGGTGGCCGGGATGATCGAGGGCATGGCCTGGGGGATGATGACTTTGCGCATCTTCATGGACGCGCTCATGCCCAGGGAGTCCGCGGCTTCGATCTGTCCCTTGCCGACGGAGGAGAAGCCGCCGCGGATGATCTCGGCCATGTACGCGGCTTCATTCAGGGTCAGGCCGATCAGGGCCGCCGTGATCGGGCCCATCAGCGCGTTCACGTCGATCGCCGTGCCGATGTCAGTGAACGGGATGCCGATGGTCAGGTTCGGGTACAGGGCAGCGATGTTGAACCAGAAGATCAGCTGGACCAGGACAGGGGTGCCCCGGAACAAGGTGATGTACGCCCCGGCCAGGACCGCGATAGGTTTAATGCTCGAAGCCCTCATGATCGCCAGACCCAGGCCCAGGAGAGTGCCCAGGGCCATGCTGGCCACCGTGAGGAAGATCGTGAGCATCAAGCCGCGCAGGATCGATTCGTGCGTGAAGTACTTCGCCACGACATCCCACTTGAAGTTCGGGTTCGTCGCAACCGAAGCCAGGATGCCGGCGCCGACCAACGTGCACACCACCCAGGAGACATACTCGAACGTGCTGCGCCGCTTGAGCCTGGGCTTGAGCGCCGGATCCATCCCGTTCATTGTCGGTGTGCTTCTCTCAATAGTTGCTTGCTTCATCTGTGAACCCACTAGTTCAGCTTGGCGTCGGTGATGGCGCCGGAGTCAAGACCCCACTTCTCGAGGGATTCCTTGTATTCAGGGGTTGCAAGGACGGACTGCAGCGCTGCCTGCAGGGCCGGGGTGAGCGGCGAGCCCTTCTTCAGGCCGACGGCGGTCAGGTCGCTGGAGCCGACGTTGACCCGGCCGAGGATGGTGAAGGAGTCCGGCTGCTGCTTGGCGGCCCACGCGAGTGCGGTTGTGTCGTAGAGGATGCCGTCGATCCGCTTGGAGTGCAGCTGCGTCAGGGCTTCCTGGACGTTGGGCAGCGTCACGGCGTTGATCGCCGGCTGTCCCTTGGAGGTGCAGCTCTGCTCACTGAGGGCCGGGAGGCGCTTGAGCTGGCCGGTGGAGCCCTGGGTGACGGCGATGTTCTTCCCGCACAAGGTCTCAACCGTGAGCTTCAGCGGGTTCCCTGCGGCCGCGGCCACGGACGTGCCGGCCCTGAAGTAATCGATCATGTCCAGGACCTTGAGCCGCTCCTCGGTCTTGGACATCGTCGTGGCCGTGAAATCGAAACGTCCGCCGTCAAGGCCGGGGATGATGGTGTCGAACTTCGTGTCCACGAACTTCAGCTTCAGGTCGAGCTTCTTCGCAATGAGCCGGGCAACGTCCGGGTTCAAACCAATCGGGGTGCTGTTGTCCTCCGCCAGGAACGTCGTCGGCGGGTAATGCAAGTCCATCGCAACCGTCAACTCGCCCTTGTCCTTGAACGACTGCGGCAACAAGGCCACAGCAGCCTGGTCAGGCTGAACACCCTCAGAAATATCCGCTGTGTTCGAGGCTTTGCTATCTCCTGAAGGGGCGGAGCCCGGGGCAGACCCGCCACAAGCGGTCAGGGCCAACAGGACTGCGAGACCTGCGGTCGCTGTCTGAATCTTACTGATGGTTTTCATAATCATTCCTTCAAAGGGTTTCGGTTGAGAGATTTGGTTGGTGCACTATTCGTGGAGTCCGGCGAGCCTGCTGCCGAATTTGGCCAGGAGTGAGGTCTTGGTGGAATCCCGGCGTTCTTCCCATTGGTCAGCCAGACCGAAGAGTCGGTACATGCCGTGAACACCTAGCCAGCGGATGGGCTCCGGCTCCCAGTTGCGGGAGCGGTAGCCCACCCAGGGAAGTGTGGTTCGTTCGGTCTCGCGTTCGAAGGCCAGTTCCGCGAGGGTTCGTCCGCCGACATAGGCGGCCGTGACTCCGTGTCCCGCATAGCCTGTTGACGATCCGATCCCGGCCTCTTGATCCCAATGAACACCGCCGTTCCAGTCGCGGGTCACTCCCAGAACTCCTGACCAGGCGTGGTCCACTTCGAAGCGGACGCCCGGGAAGAATGTTCGGAGCTTCTCCGAGATCAGGTTGACGGTGGACTGGGCTGTTGAGCCGGTTCCTCCGGTGCCCGAGCCGTAGCGGTAGGGGACTCCTCGGCCTCCCATGGTGATGCGGCCATCCGCTGTTCGCTGGGCGTAGATAAAGGTGTGCGCGGAGTCGCTGAGGCACTGGAGCCCGTTCCATCCGATCTGCTGCCAGGCCTCGTCCGAGAGTGGCTTGGTTACGATCATTGAGGAATTGATCGGTATCAGTGTTCTGCGGCCAAGCAGCGGTCCCGAATAGCCTTCCGTGCAGATAAACGTCTTGGCAGCGTTGACGCGTCCCGTGGCCAAGGTGAGGGTGTTCTCGTCGACACTGTTCACTCGACTGCCTTCGTAGATGCTGACGCCCATGGAGGTCAGGGTGTCGGCAAGGCCGTACACGAGTTTCGCGGGGTGGAACCGCGCGCAATGCTTGTAAAAGAGCCCGCCATGGACGGTGGAGATGTTGATCCGGCTCTGGAAATCATCGCGGTCGAGCATCTGGATTTCGTCTTCGGACAGCCCGTATTTCAGGTCGGCGGCACGCCTGGCCACCAGCCGTCCAAGACCCGCCTTGGTGTGGGCAGCCACGAGGGCTCCGCCCTTGTGCTGATCAGCGTTGATGCCCTCAGTCTGAAGAATATCCAGGACAGAATCGACGCCGGCCACAAACTCCTGCTGCAAGGCCCTGCTCGCTTCCAGACCACCTGCTGATGCGCGGGCGAAGGTGGCTCGGTTTCCTGGGGGCATTGCTGAGAGCCAGCCGCCGTTTCGGCCGGAGGCGCCGTAGCCTATCTGTTCTGCCTCAAATACTGCCACCTTGAGTGAGGGTTCAAGCTTCTTGGCAAAGTAGGCGGCCCACAGGCCTGTGTAACCACCACCCACAATGGCCAGGTCTACAGAGTCCTGCCCAGAGAAGCCGGGGTAAGTAGGCTTGTTGTCCGCGAGTCCGGCCATCCAGAAGCCGAGGTCTCCGTTTCGGGGTGTTGCTGCAAGGGCATTCATCTTAGTCCTACTTTTGGTGTGGAGTAGTGGGGCCGCTGGGAGGCGACCTGTTGGTCAGAAGGCGGTGTATCCGCCGTCGACGGGGAGAACCGCTCCGGTGATGTATGAGGACTCCGGCGACGCCATGAAAAGGATCGCGTCGGCGATCTCGTCGGGAGTGGCGAGGCGTTGGAGCGGGATCTGGCCCTCGCGCTCCCGACGGTAGGCGACGGGGTCGTCCCTGCGCTGGAACGATGCTTCGATGACCGGGGTCACGGTCAGTCCCGGGGCGACGACGTTGACGCGGATGTTCCGTGGTGCCCACTCGATGGCCGCACCCTTGGCCAGCATGATGAGGCCGCCCTTGGCTGCGGAATACAGGACCTCATCGGGCTTGCCCACCAAGCCGAGCCGCGAGCTGACGAGGACGAACGAACCACCAGCGGCGGGCATCAGTGGTGCGAAGTGCTTCATCATCAGGAACGCACTGAGCAGGTTGCTGTGAAGCACGTTCTTCGCATCCTCGTAGGCCATCTCCGTCAGTGGGCCACTGACCTGCAGTCCGTGGTTGAGGACTACGACGTCCACGGTCCCGAACGAGTCGGCGGCCTGGCGCGCTAGTTCTTCGACGAATGCCTCATCGTTGAGGTCTCCGGGAACGTACAAGTCTTCAGGTTGGGCGCTATCGATTCGTTCCCTGCGGCCTGTGAGCAGGAGCCGTGCGCCTTCGTGACGGAAATGTGCACTTACTGCCTCGCCGATTCCGCTGCTGGCCCCTGTTACTACAGCCGTGGTCTTATCAAGTCTCATGTTGGTCACACCTTTGTGAAGTAGATTGCTTGTCTGAATGGTCCATACCATCGCTGTTTGTTGGTGACGGCTCAGCTGAGGAATCCACGGGCGTCCACTTTCCAGCGCTCAAGCGATGTTCCCGTGCTGTCCGTGACGATCAACTCTTCAAAATTGATGACTACCGGGCAGACGTGGTTGGGCACGATCGGAATGACGGTGCCGATGCTGGGGCGGAAATCGCCGGCGGGTAGCGGGAGGAACCCGTGGTACTCGTTGAGTTTGGAGAGGACGGCCCGAGTGCCGGGGACTGCGCCGTAGCCGATATCGGGGCTGCCTTCGCGGCTCAGTGCCTTGGTGCCTACATTGACAATGACCTGATCGGGAACCCAGTTGCTGACCACGGTGCCAGCGACGAACAGAGCAATCTGATCTTCCGTGCAGGCCCCGAGGCGGGTGTTGTTGAGGTCATTGAAAACGTACTCGCCGGGCCGGATCTCGGTGATGATGCTGCTGGTTGAGTATTCGATCGTGGGTGTGGAGCCGGCACTGACCACATCTGCGCTGATGCCTACCGCGTTGAAGCTGCGAACGGCGGCGGTGAGCGCGGCTTCCTGGTCTATCGCGGCACGCTTGCGGGCCTCCCGGCTGGAGCTGCCGTGACCTGGGTAGGTGAAGACACCCACCGGCACCAGGCCTCTCTTGCGGGCGGCAACCCCGAGGTCGCCCGCCGCCTCGGGCGGTGCGCCGGAACGGCGGGCACCGCAGTCGACCTCGATCACGACTTCCAGCCGTTCGGCCTCAGAGCCCATCGCATCAGCAATGGCGTCGAGTGCCGCAAAATTATCGACGCCGACCCGTAGCCGGGTGCTTACGGCAAGCTTTCGGATCCTCACGCCTTTGGTCCCGGAAGGCCAAATGGGGTAGGCGATGAAGATATCGTCGAAGCCGGCCGCGGCAAACACCTCGGCCTCACCCACATTGCCTGCGGTGATTCCGACTGCACCGGCTTTCACCTGGCGCCGGCCTATCTCGACGCATTTGTGCGTCTTGACATGCGGCCTGACGTCGAGGTTCCGCCCGGTGGCGAAGGCCTGCATGCGATCGATGTTGTCCTGCATCACGTCGACCAACACGATGGGTGCGGGAGTGTCGATCCGCTCGACCAATGCGTTGAGTGCTTGGTGAATACGGTTCACGCTGTTCTCCTCATGAGTTTGCCGCCAACACATCCGCACTAAACGGCTGTGCAGATCATCTGGATCTCTACCGGAGTGTTGAGCGGTAATCCGGCGACGCCGATCGCGGTGCGCGCGTGCCGTCCGTTCTCGCCCAACACTTCAATGAGCAAGTCACTGGCCGCGTTGGCGACCTGCGACTGCAGACCGAAATCCGGTGCACTTGCCACGAAGACCAGCATCTGCACGATCCGTACCCTGTCCAGATCTCCGACCGCCTGCACTGCGGCGGCGAGGCAGTTAAGCGCGGTATGGCGTGCGAGGTCCTTCGCTGTCTCCAGCTCGACATCCCGGCCGACAATCCCTTGGCCGAGCAGCTCACCGTCCTTGTAAGGCAGTTGGCCGGAGATGTGGATGCTGGAGTCCACGGCCCGGTGGTGCACGAAGTACGGGTTGTCAGCGAGGCTTGGAAGAACCAGGCCGAGGACCCGGAGCCTTTCTGAAGCCGAGTTGCCCTTGACGGTTTGAGCTAGCGGCAATCTCATCCGGCCATCGCCTTCTTGTGGTTCACGCTCTCAGTTCTCCTTAGGCAGCAGAACGGGGGAGGCCGAAGAGGACGGGGAGGTCGGCGATGTCGGTGATCCGCTCGTAGCCGAGCCAGTGTTCGTCGTGCTCGAAGCCACGGTCTACGTACACCTTGTTCTTGATGCCCATTACGGCTGCTGGTCGCAGGTCGTACATCGGGCTCGCGGAGACGTGCGCGATCTCGTCGGGTGTAGCGCCCAGTTTGTCGAACATGTACTCAAATGCACGGAGCCGTGGCTTGTAGACACCCGACTGTTCTGCGCTGATGATGGTGTCGAATGGGGCCTGGAGGTTCTCCGCGAGGCGCACAGCGTGCGCAGTGTCGCTGTTGGTGATGATGACCAGCGGGACTTCCTCCGCCAGGCGGTTCAGTGCCTCGGTAACGCCGGGGTACGGGCCCCACGTAGGAATGTGCTCGTACACTGCCTGCGCGTCGGCCGCACGAAATTCCAGATCGAACCCTCGGGTGGCGCGTTCCATGGATTCGGCGACGATCTGGTGGAACGGCTTGTATTCGCCCGTGCACTCGTCGATCCGGTACGCCTTGCAGGCCTTCAGGTAGTCGTCTGCGATCTCGGCGGGGAGTCGCTCGCCCAAGACTTCACGGATCGCGTCGTTGATGCGGAATTGGATCAGCGTTCCGTTCATGTCGAAGGTAACGAATTTCGGTTTGGTTTCGAATGCCATGAGTCCTCCAGTAATTTGTTGTGTCGTCGATTGTCGACGAGTTGCGGTGAAGTAGTGCCGTCGATTGTCGACAATACTCGCTGTGTGTGTAGATTGTCAACGATTCTACTCAGATCTTGATGGTGCCGTCCGGAATGAGATGGACGTTGGAATGTCTTCTATGTGAGGGGCTTCGGATCAAGGAGCTCGGCGAGGTGGAGGCTCTTGCGCCCGGGCTCCAGCTGCTTGACCTGCATCGCACAGCTGAAGCCGTCAGCCAGGACGGGCGTGTCAGCTGCAGTGGCTTCGAGGGCAGGCATGAGCGCTTGTTGTGCCACCGTCATGGAGATGTCGTAGTGGCTCGCTTCGAAGCCAAAGTTTCCCGCTACTCCGCAGCAGCCTGTTGCCTCGGTGATATCGGCTACGCCGATGGCCGCCAACGCCTTCCTTTGTACCGCCGCCCCGAAGGTTGAGTATTCGTGGCAATGAGTCTGAACGGTCACGGCCGTCGGTATTGATCGCGGTTTCCAGCCGTCCTCCACCCATAGTTTCACCGCTTCGGCAAAGCTTTGGACGCGATGGGAAACGCGTTCGGCGGCTTCGGTGCCGAGAAGCTCGGGACCGTCCTTTTTCAATGCTGCGGCACAGCTGGGCTCGATGACAACGATTGGGGCGTCGCTGCCGTCATCCAGCTTGGCTATGGTCCTGGTCAGCATCTTTTTGGCAGCGTCCAGCTGGCCGGTTGATATCCAAGTGAGGCCACAGCAGGCGTCTGTTTCGCAGGAGACCTGCCTGCCAGCGCCGGCAATGACCCGTGCAGCGGCTCCGGCCACTTCGGGTCGGAAACCCTTGGTAAAGGAGTCGACGAAGAGCACAGTGTCAGCGCCCGCCGGCGACTTTGTGAATCCTTCGAGGGCTTCGCGGAGCATCTCCCGGGAAGCGAACTTCGGCAGGGCCCGCTGTGTGGTGAGGCCGCCCGCCGCCGCCACGAGCTTCCCAAGAGGGCTTGCCAGGACGGCATTGACCACCGGGCTGATGCGGGACGTGAGCTTCAGCCATCTGGGCAACCACCCGAGAGAGAAATGCGACATTGGCCGCAGCCTGCCCTGGTAATAGTGCGAGAAGAACTCGGACTTGTAGCTCGCCATGTCCACGCCAGCGGGACAGTCGTTGGAGCAGGCCTTGCAGGCCAGGCACAGGTCCAGTGCTTCACGGACGTTTTCCGACTTCCAGCCTTCGTCGATGGTGCGGGCACCGCGCACCATGTCTTGGAGGACCCTGGAGCGTCCACGCGTTGAGTCTTTCTCGTCGCCTGTGGCCCGGAAGCTCGGGCACATCACTCCTCCGGAGTCAGAACGGCATCTTCCGACGCCGATGCACGCCTGGACGGCGTGCACCCAAGGGTCGGTTCCGGCCGCGGCGGCATCGACGGGCCGTAGCTCGAAGTGCGTTCGCCACTCACGGTCGGGGACGCCCTCGTGCGCCAGATTGGTGTCAATGGGATCCGGATCGGTAATCGACCCCGGATTCAGTGTCCCTGCCGCATCCCAGAGCTTGCGGTACTCCTGGAACGCGGCGAGCATGCGAGGGGAGTACATGTACGGAAGCAGCGCCGACCGGGCTCGTCCGTCTCCGTGTTCTCCAGACAAGGAGCCCCCGTGACGGACAACAAGCTCCGCGGCGGCCTGCGTGAACTTGCGGAACACGCTGCGGCCTTGTTCGCTGCGCAGATCGTAGGTGATGCGGATGTGCATGCAACCCGCTCCAAAGTGGCCGTACATGATCCCGGTCAGCTCGTACTCGTCCAGGAGCCTCCGGAAGTCGGCCAAGTAGGCTGCAAGGTTCTGCGGTGCGACCGCGGAGTCCTCCCAACCGGCTTGGGATTCTCCGCCACTGGCGGGCCTGGACGACAGGCCCGCGCCGTCTTCCCGCACCCGCCACAATGTAGCGCGTTCGGCAGGGTCCGGCACTGCACACCCATCGACCAGCCGGCCGTTCGCAGCGAGCCGTTCCAGCAGCAGGGCGGCTTGGCGGGCCACTTGGTCCCGGTCGTCGCCGTCGAGGTCTACGTACAGGAAGGCGTTTCCCCGGGGAAGCCCCAGGACGGCGTCGTCTCCGCGGCGCAGCCGCATGGTATCCACGATGGCCTCATCGATTCCTTCCACCGCTGCTGGCGAGAATTCGAGGATGGTTTCGATGTCCTTTGCGGCGTCCACCACGTCGGCATAGCCGAGGCATACCAGCAGTGCGCTGGACGGCTTGGGGACGAGTTTCATGCGGGCGCGGACGACGACGGCGCAGGTTCCTTCGGTGCCGACCAGCGCCTTGGCAATGTTCAGGCCATTCTCGGGCAGGAGATTGGCAAGATGGTAGCCGGAAACCTGGCGTTGGATACGCGCAAGTTCAAGGCGAAACGCGGCCAGGTTATTTTGGGCGAGGTCTTTGAGTTCCTCACCCAACTGGAAGGCGCGGGAGACGGAATGAGCGTCGGAGGGATCGGTGGCCCGGACGCCGTCGAGCGATACCGTAAGGAGGGCTCCGTCGGAGGTGACGACGTCGATCTCGTGGACGTGATCGGAAGTCCGCCCATATCGTACGGAGTGGTTGCCGCATGCATCGTTGCCGATGGCGCCACCGATCGTAGCGCGGTTCTTTGATGATGGGTCAGGTGCGAAGGTCAGATTCCCGCCGGTTGCCCGTTCAGTTTCCCGGGTTAGTTGGGCAAGCACCACCCCGGCCTCGACATCTGCCGTTCCGGTGGTCGCATCGATGCTCAAGATACGGTTCATGTGCCGCGAGAAATCCAACACGATTCCAGGTCCAATGGCGTTCCCAGCCATGGACGTCCCTCCGCCCCTGGGTATCAGAACAGTTCCGGTTTCACGGCACACCGCGATGATGGCGAGGACGTCCTCAACGTCGCGCGGAAACGCGACGCCGACAGGCGGGATCCGGTAATTGGACGCGTCATAGGAGTATGCGGCCAGTCGGTGACCCGAGGCCTCCACTGGCACACCGGCGATCTGAAGCCTTGCAATGACGTGTGCACGATCCGGGGCGGTGAGGTTTGAGTGCATGGTGCGCTTTCCGTTTGGTGTAGGAGCGGGATTGATGAATAACGGGGACTCACTTTTGGCTCAACGAAATTCCTCTCGTTCGGGCCAAGATTTTGAGATCCCGCGAAACGGCCTGTATCGCACCGGAGCGCGTCGTTGGTCTCCGGATCGTTGGGACTTCGGCTTCAAGGCGCTCCGCGTGGTGTGAACTAGGGGAGCGAGGGAGCAGGGAATCCTTGGAAAACTCGGGCAGCCCGGAGCCTGCATCTTCGAAGGGATCATGAAACACCAGTTCCGGTCCGTTCTGAGAAGGCGCGCGGGCAAGCAGGTGGGGAGGGTTCCGGATCGGTCCCTCGCCTACTCCGGACACTTGTCGTGTCAACGAAACGCCCCCAGTTGAATATTGACAGCAAGGAGAACGAGCGCTCCCGCGACAGATCCGGCGCTGATATGCACGGCGGCCGCGTGCTTCCACCTTCGATTGCCGCCCATTCCCGGCGGGGGCCACGGCAGGAGGGGAACTGCGCTGGTTACAAGCGCCGCGGCTAAGAGCAGACTCACGCTGAGCATTGCGGCGCGATTCCATCCATGATCCCGGTCACGGCGTCTCCAGACTCTGAATGGGCGTCAAATCTGGTGGGCGACGGCTTTGTCGCATTTTCCGCCTTTCGGCTCGGGGCAAGGAGTGACCGTTTACCCACGGGGAGGCTGCTTCGCGGGACGGAGGTTGTCGGCGTATTCGGGCTGCGCTGAGGGCGCGGGTACTTCCGGACAAGTAGGATTCCCGGCCAGCCTATCGTCAATTGTTGACGATCACTATATGCGTGTTGAACGTCGAATGAAAAGTTGCGGCGGGCGCCCTTCCCCTGACCTGCTGCGCCATGTCGCAAGGAGCGCCGCCCGGGCGTGGGTCCGGCTGTTGAAGAGGTTCGTTGCGCGGGCCACCCTTGAGCCGCAATGGCCACGAGGGCCCGCGGTGTTCTGGGGTTCTTAGGAGGGCGCGTCTTGGATGGCAAGTGCTACGCCGATTAGGTCACGATCGACGGGACTGCCATCGAAGCGACGCTGACGATTCGGCCGCCGCAGGCGACGTCATTGAGGCGGCCGTCAAAGGCGGAAACGGATCTCGGGGGAGCCCCACTTGGCTCGGAGTGGGACAAGAGAGAAAGTGTGGACATTGTCCACACTTTTCGCCCTGGACTGGCCCGTACAGCTGCCGGATCGGCCCGGATTCCCTATGTTTCAGCCACTTCCCAGTGTTTCCAAGGCACAGAATCCCGTTCGAGTCCCACCTCGGGCACAGCATGACCCCTCGTCAGAGGGGTTTTTGCTTTAACGTGTTGACAATTGTTGACACGAGTCTCTGATGTGTGGTGCCGGCTGGTGCCTGGCCGCCGGTTGGCCTGTTCAGTTGTGGGGAGCGGGTTCAGGGTTGTGGCTGTGGGCCCTCCGCTTGCTCTGTGATGGGGCTATGCGTTCCTCTCTTGGTGCGTCCGGTAGGTCGTGGTTGCCCTACACCTCTTCATGGGTAGAAGGACTGAGCACAACATGACTTCGACAGCCTGCGTCAAAGGCCTCTGGCTTCGGCCCGTTCCTGGCGTGAGGAGGCCGATCTTGCCGATGCTTTGTCAGGCCAAAAGGGGTGTGTGCGTTGTGCACACTTAAGTCTGCTTTCTTGTGACTGATTGCAGTCATTGGCTTGTCCCACCTTTGGCTTGCATCTGCACTTCATTGCATGGGAGTGGCCGTTGAGACATGACGCCGACGCGCAAGCGCTCCATGCTCAGGGCCATTTCGGTGCGAGAGTTCAGTCGCTACGGCCGACCGAGTGCCTTCGGGCTGGTTTCGTGCGCGCCGTCGACGCGACGCTACGAATCAAGAGGCGAGCGGTCCTCGCGCAGATTTGTAGGTCGTAGCGTGGCCTCCGGAGCACTACTCGCGATTGTCGGCTGAGCATGTAGAGCCGAACAGTTTGCCGGTATGGGCCCCTATCTCGGCTTGATTTAGCCCTTCGCGGCTGACGGATCACAAGGTCCATTCGTAGGGGCGGAACCCGATCCGCCAGACCGCTAGGGAGGCCAAATGATGGTTAGTTCGGTCTGCTCCAACTGTCAGCTGGCGTCCGGAGCCTCCTGGGCGGCGGCGTGGGCACGTTCTGTGCGGCTTCGTCGATATGGCTTACGCAACAACGGCAGGGCCACCTTGAGGGTGGCCCTGCCGTTGTTGCGTGGGGTCCGTCCTGCGCCCGTATTTCGGGCTTCCTGTTGCGATGGAGTGCAGGATGCAGTCCCTTGACGCGGCCGAACTGTTTGCCGGCGGTCGGTTTGGTCGGGGAAGTTACATGATGCCGGTGGGTACCAGCAGTGCCCAGGCGAGGGCTGGTGCCGCAAGGACAACTCCGCCGGCGTACATCATGAGTTGCTTGTAGACACGTTGCCGGTCCTCTTCGCGGGCGTTCGCAACAACCAGGGCGCCGTCGGTGGAGAAGGGGGATACGTCCACGACGGTTGCGGCTATGGCGAGGGCGGCGACCGTTCCTGAGGCGCTGAGTGAGCTTGTTGCGAGCAGGGGGCCGGCCAGGGGAATGAACGCGGTGAGCAGTGCGGTGGAGGAGGCGAAGGCTGAGCCAACGCCGATGACGTAGCAGAGCATGAGGGCGATGAGCAGTGGTGCGCCGAGGGCAAGGGCTTGCTCGGCAAGGGTATCGATGACGCCGACGTGTTGGAGTAGGGAGACGTAGGTGATCATGCCGGCAACGAGCAGGACGGTGGACCAGGAAACTCCGCCGATGAAGGTCCGGTGTTCCTTGATGTTGACCAGTGCCAGAAGGAGCCCGGCAGAGAGGGCGACGAATCCGATGGGCATGTGGAGGCCCAGGGCGCAGACAAGCATCGCCACGATCAGTGCAAGGGTGAAGATCTGCTGGCCGTGGGGCCGGGTTTTGCGTGTCTCCAGGTCGGCGTGCCGGCCTGTTTCGCCGTCGCGAAGCTTACCCAGGAGGGCGAACAGCACCACGGTCAGCACTGACAGGATCAGATTCAGGGCGAAGCTTGCTCCGAAGAGCGCGCCTTGGGAGATCGGGAAGCCGTTCTTCACAGCGATGTCATGCACCAGGACTCCAGCGACGGAGAGCGGGGAGAAGCCGCCGGCATGGGCTCCGTTGATAATGAAAGCGCCCATGAGAACGGGGTGGATGCGTGATTCGTAGGCCAGCCCGATGGCGGCGGGCGCCAGCAGTGCGACGGCGGCGGGGGAGAACGTGCCCAGTGCTGTGAGTGACGCTGCCAGGAGGAAGAATACCCATGGCAGTAGCAGCGTCTTGCCGCGCACAAACCGGACGCAGTTCTGGACAATGATGTCGATGGTCCCGTTCCGCTGGGCCATGTTGAAGAAATACGTGACGCCGATGATCGTGATCACGATGTTGGCGGGGAAGTCGGCCAAGATCTCCTTGTCTGTCATGCCGAGCATGAAATACCCAACACCGAAGGAGGCGACGAGCCCCATGACACCGATGTTCAACGGCCACTTGGTGGCGACGACGAACATCACCACGAGGATGACCAGCGGGATGATCTGGGTGGCGGTCATGGTCGGCTCCGATTCCGGGGTAGCTGCCGGGTTGAAGATGGCACCCCCGAACAGGATGGCAACCAGACCCAGGATGACGGAAGCGGCAACCGTCATCAGCAGGATACGGCGGCGGTTGTTGGGTCGCTGGGAACGTACTTCCCGGATGTCGCTCTCTGCCTCGGGAGCTGGTTGGTAAATAGTCTTAGCCATGGTGGTGTCTCCTCATCGAGTGGCTGCTGCTAGTGAGGCTTCGACTGCGTTGCCGAGAGTCTCCGGGAGGTGAATGATGCTCGTGGCGATGGTGCGGGCTGTCCGGTCGACGCCCACTAGAAGGGTCCCTTCGTGTTCCTCGCTCCAGGTTTCGATGACGCCCGCAGGTGTCCTGAGTTTCAGGACTGCCTCTGATGTGTTGCCCGTGATGGTGTTGAGCACGGTGCCGGGTGTCCGGGCGGCGAGAGTCAGGGCAATGCTGCCGGTGATGGCCAGGGCGGGATGCGGTTTGCCCATGGAAAGCATCATGACGTTGACGTCGCCTTCAGCGTCCGACCCCGTAGGTGGTCCGACGATTGCGACCTTGGGAACTGCCCGCGCGGCTTGAGCGGGGGTTGCCGCCATTCCCATGCGGACCGCTGCCTGGCGACGGATAATGTCCAGGGTGTCCAACTGCAGTTCGACGCCGGCTTTCCACGTGTCGTAGCGGGCGGTGTCCAGCCCCAACTCTTCGGCGCGGACAATCACGACTGGTGCTCCGGCGTCGACCATCGAAACAGTCCAGGGTGTTCCGCCGGCCATGATCGCGTCAGTTGCTGCACCGGTGGGCAGTAGTTTTCCCGTGGTCTTGCCGGCAGGATCCTGGAAGCCGAGACCTACTCTGTAACCGGGAAACACGACGCCGGGCATCTGCGCGTCCGGAACGATTGGCAGGGCACCGGCTGGAGTTGAAACCCGCTGAATGATGATCTGGCCTGTGTTGGTATTGCGGGTGACGATTCGCGTGGAATCGCCGGTGGGCACAACCCACCCTTTTTCGATGGCGTAGAGGCCTACAACCGCCGAGCAGTTCCCGCAGTTGCTGCCCCAATCAACAGCAGCCTCTTCGATCCCCACCTGTGCGAAAGTGAACTCGACGTCGACCTCGTCTTCCGCCGGTCGGCTGAGGATCATTGCTTTGCTTGTAGTCGAGGTAGCCCCGCCCACCCCATCAATTTGGCGGGAATCCGGACTTCCGAAGAGTCGAGGCAGGAGATCATCCAGCTTGGTATGGGCCTTATCCAGATGGTCAGTATCAAAGACCCAGCACTTGCTGGTGCCTCCGCGCATCCATTCGGCTTCTATCTTCATGGTGTTCCCTGCTTCCCGTGGCGCTTTGTAAACTTTGTGGCCTATTACGAGGATGATGCGGATCACATATGAAGACAATGTTGGATAGATGAAGAGGAGTGTAGAGATGCTTCATTCACTGATGCAGCGGTCCTAGTTGCTCTGCTCTTGCGGGCTAGTTTGTCTCGATTCGTGTGCAAACAGGCGCGAAACCACAATGTGCTGCATAGAATGAACCAAAGAAGAGGAAGGATGAAGTATTGCTTAACGATGAGAACTTGGATTTATTTGATATCCGCCGACTTGCCCTCCTGGTGGAGGTGGTCGAACAGGGATCCATCACGGCGGCGGCTGACATCATGATGTATTCGCCCTCAGCCGTCTCGCAGCAATTGCGAAAGCTGGAGCAAGAAGTGGGGCAGCCCCTCCTTAATCGACGATCCCGCGGGGTGGTTCCCACTGAGGCCGGTCAGGTGCTGGCGGGACACGCGCGGAAGATCGTCGGACAGATGCGCGCAGCCCGGTCCGACCTGGGCCAGATCGCCGGCTTGAGGCGCGGCTCGTTGACCGTCGGCACCTTCCCCACGCTGGCCGGCTCATTCCTGCCATTGGTGATCCGCGCCTTCAAGACGCGATACCCGGCGATTGGCCTATCTGTGCGCAGCGCCCGATTCGACGAACTCGTCTCGGACCTCGAGTCCGGAGTGACCGGACTGTGCTTACTCTGGGACTATCCTTGGAACCGGTTCAACGACGAGTCCATTCGGATCACGGAAGTTTTCCAGGAGAGCACGGTGATCCTGGTGGCCAAGGGCCACCCCCTCGCTGAGCGTGATGAAGTGTCGATGAAAGACCTCCGAAAGGAGTCGTGGATAGTCCGCGCGGAGGCCCACCCCGTGGTGGAGGTACTTCAACGATCCGCCCATGACGCCGGCTTTGAGCCGAACATCGGCTTCCTTGCCAACGATTACCAGGAGGCCCAAGCCATGGTTAGCGTCGGCATGGGGGTGGCGATGGTCCCAAAGACTGCAGTGGCCCTGCAGCATCCGGATGTCAGGATTCTCAGTCTTGGCTCCAACGCCCCCCTGCGGCGAGTACTTCTGGCCCAGCGCCAGGACAAGGTGTATGCGCCCGCAGAGGTAGCTTTCCACTCAACGCTTCTGGAAATTGCACGTGAACGGGGAGGCGACTATCTCTGACGCGATGCGTTGGGTCAGGCAGTGTAAAGCTCTTGTCGAATCGTGGCCGGGGCGGAGGATTTGGGCACAAAACGGCGGATGAAGGTTGCGGTGATCGCCCCCAAGAAGGACAGGACGAGCCAGGGGGCCAGTCCACTGATGGATGGGGTGTAGGCGAGTTCGTAGAGGGGAGCGAGTGCCGTGTTGCCCAGGACTACGGCCAGCCCTCCGGCGCTCGCCAGCAATCCGTAGTACGCGCCTGTGGGTCGTCCGGCCGCGAACTCCAGTACCAGGCCCATCGCGACGGGCAGGACGCATATGTTCCCGAGTGCAGTACCCGTCACCAGCAAGAAGGCAGGAAGGATCGGGAACCCGCTCGGTGGTGGGACCGTGGCCAACGCACCGAGAGAGGCGAAGCCCAGTGACTGCAGGGCGAAACCCAAGGGAAGAGCGATCCCTGGGCCGGCTTTGCGCATTAGTCGGGCTATTGGCCATTGGAGAGTGATGGTCAGGAACGATGCGTAGGCAAAAACGACCGCTAGTGAACTTACTCCTGCCCCGCTTCGCTCAAGTTCCACTGGAAGTCCGAAGTAGAGCTGGTTGGTTGCCAGAAGGTTGACGCTGAAGAAGGCGGCAAACCCGATGAACCTTTTGTCCTTCAGGCAGGACCAAGCACCCGACGGCGGCACGCGGCCCGGCAACTGGGCTGAGGTGTTGGGGGCGTGGGTGCGGGTCTTGGGCAGGAAGAGCCAAAAGACCACAGCCATGAGTGCAAAGACGGCGGACCCCGTCAGCGGTGCGGTGTCAAAGCCAATGACCAACAGAAGTGATCCCAGCAATGGACCGACAACGACGCCGACCTCACCGCAGATGACCAGCAGTGCAAAAAGGGTGGACCTGTTGCTTTGCCTCGGGCTGCCCTTCGGCGAAACTTCAATTGGGGAGTTTCCTTCGGCGCGATCGGCTTCCTTGGAAGAGCCTCTTTCGGCGGCAGCGCCGAAGAGGCTTTGCAGCGCAGGAGAAAACAATGCACCGCCGATCCCCGTAACGACGGCCCCGATCAGGAACAGTGGAAAGTCGGCAGCCCACGCCAGAAGCAAGAAGCCGGCGATCCGGACCAGGCATCCCGTGATCATGGACTGCCGAGCTCCCCACCGGTCTGCAAGAGCCCCGCCAAAAAGGAACATTCCCTCTTGGGCGAAGGTGCGTGCGCCCAGGACGACGCCGATCGCCATTGCGCCCATACCGAAGTCATTTCGCATGGCCACCGCAAGGTACGGCACAACGGCATAGAAGCCAATGTTGAAAATCAGTTGACTGGCCAGCAGCAGCTGCGGGGCGGGTTTAACCCTGGCAGGACGTCGCTTGGTAACTTTCGGGCGAAAGGTCCGCGTCGCCGTCTGACTGATCTTTTGCTTCCGAGTGGCGGGGCTGGCCATGGCGGATCCTTTACCTGAGGCAGCTGAACACCGACAGCTTATCAAGAATCATTCTTATTAATGCGAGTGTGTCCAACTACGTCTGTGCCCGGGAGTGCAGCAGGGCCACTTCGGCGGGTTGGAGGTGGCGCGTCGGGAGGCCTTGGAGAATGAAGAACAACCGGGCTGTTTCCTCTACTTCCTCAACGGCGTCCACTGCTTGTGGCAGGGTAGGCGCAGAAACGATCGGTCCATGGTTAGCCAGCAGCAGAGCACGGCTTGAGTCTGCGGCCTGTTGGGCAGCTTCGGCCAAGCCCTGATCTCCGGGCGCAAAGTAGGGCAACCGGACCAGTCGGCCCACCCTCATTGCAAAGTAGGCGGTCAAAGGCGGCAGGGCGTCGTCGTCGTTTAGCTCTTCCAGGCATGAAAGGGCGGTGGCGTAGGTGGAGTGAAGGTGAACTGCGGCGCGGTCCTCCGGCCTCGCGCGATACATCGCCAAATGGAGGAAGGCCTCTTTGGACGGGCGGGCTCCGGACAGGTGCTCACCGGTATCGGAGACCATTGCCAGATCATCCGCTGTGAGTTCGCCCAAGGAGGCGTTGGTGGGGCTGACCAGCATCCCGCCGGCCACGCGCACACTCACGTTTCCGGATGTTCCTCGGGTGAGGCCTCTCTGGTGTAGGGATTTGGCCAATCGAACGAGTTCATTGCGGCTGTCCATGCCGGTCACCGGTTGTGCTCCCTTGCGTCAAGGAATAGTCCCGGCTCACCGAGGTTTCCGGACTTGAGCAGGATGGCCAGTTCGGGGACAGTGTCCGTTCTGAGCCATGGCACTCCCGGTGAGACTTCTTTGCCAACATGGGCCGTGGTGATTCCCAGACGGTGGACCACGGCCCCGGAGGTTTCACCGCCAGCGACTATGAGTTGCCGGCATCCCAGCCCTACAAGGCCTTCAGCGATCGCCGCCAGGCAGTCTTCCGTTAACTCCGCAGCCCGGGCTCTTCCAAGGTGCCTCTGCGCTTCGGATACTTCGTGAGGGGACGCGGTGGAATGAATCAGGACGGGGCCGTCCGGTAGGTGCTCCCGGGCGAAGACCAGAGCGTCGGCGAGCACGTTGTCTCCCTTGGCGATGGCGACTGGATCAATCCGGAAACACGGGCGGAATTGGCGGAATGCTTCGATTTGCTCGTTCGTCATTTCCGAGCAGCTTCCGGCGATAATCGGGCTCTTCACTATGGAGTTGTGGACCGGTTGGTCTGGCTCCTTGATGGGACGTGGCGGCCTCGGCTTGCTGGATGCAGGATGGTCTGGTGAGGCGGGTCTGACTCTCGGCTCTTCTGACATCACCCCCTGGTGATTGTCCTTCCCGTGACCTGTCGGCCGACCTGGCTCATTTTCGAAGTGCAGCCCGGCAGGCCGTCATGTCCTGATAGGAGTCTGGCGAGTCCCCGATAGTGAACTGACTGACGCCCACCGAGCTGCGCACCCGACAACGAGGAAGGGCGCAGTTTCCATGGTGAACGAGAAGCAAATCAAGGTCTACGGCGGAATCGACACGCATACCGACACGCATCACATCGCCGTTATCGACGCTGCAGGACAACGGCTGGCAGATGTGGAGGTGCCCACTACCGCTGCTGGTTATCAAGCGGCATTACGGTTCCTGAGAATGTGGCCGGCCTTGGTGAGCGTCGGTATCGAGTGCACCGGCTCCTACGGGGCCTCGGTCACCCGTGTCGTCCGCGAGGCCGGTATTGAGGTGTTCGAAGTCAACAGGCCCAACCGGTTCGATCGTAGGCTCCGGGGCAAGACTGACGTCTTCGATGCTTACTCGGCCGCCGAAGCTGTTCTTTCGGGGCGCGCAACGGCTGCACCGAAAGGTGGTGACGGCCTCGTGGAGTCTCTGCGGGTTTTACGCACGTCAAGGTCCTCAGCATTGACGGCCAGGACCGCCACGATCAACCAGATCAAGGGCATGCTGATCGCAGCACCTGAGCAACTTCGGGCCCGATACCGCGGCCTGCCAAACACCAAACTGATTGCCGCATTGGCGACATCGAGACCAACGAAAACGCCCGTCAACGCGGCCGAGGCCACGGCCTACAGCTTGCGCCTTCTCGCGCGGCGTTGGCTCGATCTAACCGAGCAAATCCAAGACCTGACCCGGCACCTGAAACGGCTTCTCGAGGACCACGCACCAGCCCTGATGGGCGTGTTCGGCTGCGGACCAGACACCACCGCCCAACTGCTGATCACCGCCGGAGACAACCCCGAAAGGCTCCGTTGCGAGGCTGCATTCGCTGCACTGACCGGCGTGAGCCCGATCCCGGCGTCATCGGGTAAAACGAACCGTCACCGACTAAGCCGAGCCGGTGACCGCCAAGCGAATTCGGCGCTCTATCACATCGTCATCGTGCGGCTGCGCTACGACCAAACAACCCGAGACTATGCTGCTCGAAGGACCGCCGAGGGCAAAACGAAAATGGAAATCGTTCGCTGCCTCAAGCGCTACCTCGTCCGCCAGCTCTACCCCCTCATCGTCCGAACACTGCAGGACCCAAGCGAGACATCAACGCTTGAAATCAGTCAATAGGAGTGTCACGGTTCGTGGGGAAATGAATCCCCCGGGATGAGTGTCATGCCGCCGTCCGGACGGCGCTTCTCAGGAGAATAACTGATTTGTAGTTGTCTGGGTTGCGATAGCCACGGGCGGTGCGTTTGATGTTCTTGATTGCTGTGTTGTTTGCTTCTACTTTCGCCGTGGTCGCGCCAGTGACTACGAGGACTTCAATCTCTTTCCACCACCGGCAGATCGTGCGCCAGAGCCGGTTCGTTTCCGGCTGCGCAGCGCGTTCAACCAGACCCTGCAGGCGGTCTTTCGCTGCGGCCGCGTCGGCAAGAGAGCCGGTGGCGAGCAGCGTCCGGAGCTGCTCTTTGACCAGCCAGGCAGCCTGCAGCTTCCCGGTGGCGTCGTCCGTGGCGAACACGGTGCTGAGCCTGTCCCGAGCCCGGTCCGAGAGGCTGTCGCCGGCGCGCAGGAGCAGGCGCCGGTTGGCCCAGACCGGGTCGACGGAGCGTCCCCGCCGGCCATGAATCTGCTGGGTGAGCCGCTGCCGGACCTCGGTGAGCATGTCGTTGCCGAGCTTGACCAGGTGAAACGCGTCGACAGAGACCGCGGTGCGCGGGAGCCACATCCGCAGGGCCTTGCGGAACGCCGCAGACGGATCGATCGCGACGACCTGCACGCCCAGACGCCACTGAAGCGGCCGGGCGAACAGCCAGTCTCCGACGCCTTCGCTGTCGCGGCCATCGACGATCCCGAGCACCTGGCCGGTGTCGAGATCGACAATGGTGGTCATCCAGGGCTCATAGCGTTTCCAGGCATTCGTGGCCGGGTCGCGGAAGAACCGCACGGACCGGTAACGGTGCTCATCGATGCCGAGCATCCGGGGTGCGAGGGCATCAATATCAGGCAGCGTCAGCGCCGCGGAGTCCAGAGCCCGCTGGACCAGCCACCATGAGACACCGAACGAGGAGGCCGCTTCCGCGGCGGCTCTTCCGGAACCGATGACGGCGGCCACGAGGGCGTCGCGGAGCCTGCGGGTGGACCGGGCGCGGCGGGGCACCTGGGCGGTTTCCTCGGCGAAAGTCCTGCGGGGGCACAAGTACTCATCGCAGAAGAATCTCCGCTTGGCCCAGACCAGTTCGACCGGGCCGGCGACAGGGATGTCGCGCAGGCGCTGTGGCCGGCGTGAATGCACGCGGGTGCCGATCACGCCACAGGACGGGCAGCCGGCCTCGGCGGTGGCTTCGACGCGGACCCGCCGCTGTCCGAAAGTGAGGATCTCAGTGTCGGTGACGCGGTAGTCGGGCAGGTTGAGAATGGCGGTGGCAGCATCGGGGCGCGGGGAAGTAGGCTCGATCAAGGCTCGTAGCTCCTGACTCTTGATGAATGCGTAGAGAACATCCATCACAGCAGGGCTACGAGCCCTTCAGCTTTCAAGACACGGAATCCGTTTCACCACGAACCACGGAGAGCCGAGATGACGCGGTAGTCGGGAAGGTTGAAGATGCTGGTGGCAGCGTCGGACGCCACAACGATAGGCTCAGTCAAGGCTCGTGGTCCTGTTCCCGGTTGAATGCTAGACACACTCATCCCAGCAGGGCCACGGGCCCCTTCCTTATCTACGACACGGAATCAATTCCCCACCAACCACGAAGAGCCCGTTTGTTACGAGGAGACGGCTACGTCACTGTCCGGGGGTGCCGCTACAGACCGGGTGTCAGGATTTGGAGCTGGGTCGACCAGGGATATGGCTAAGAATGGATTTGGTGAAGCCGCCATCGACGCAGATGTCTTGCCCCGTGACGTAGCCCGATAGCGGGCCTATTAGAAACTCGATCACGTTCGCAATGTCCGTTGGATCTCCAATTCTTGCCAAGGGGATGATGTTTTCCCTTGCCTTCTTGATCTGGGGATCGGCGTACATTTTTTCGGTCATCCGCGTGTGGGTCATGCCTGGGGAGACCACGTTGACTCGAATTCCTTCGGGTGCCCATTCCAGCGCGAGTGTTTGGGCCAGCATCGTCAACGCGGCCTTGCTGGGGCTGTAAGCGCCTGATCCAGCGTGTGGTATCTGACCAGACATGGAAGAGGTGAAGCAGGCGGATCCGCGGCTCTGCCTCAAATGCGGGTGGCTTGCTTTGGCAAGAAGCCACGCGCCGCGAAGGTTCACGGCGAACATCTCGTCCCAGTCTTTAAGGGACACGTCGCAGATGGCGCCAGGGTTTGCGATCCCCGCGTTTGCTACTAGTGCGTCCAACCCACCGAACTCCGCTACCGCTGCTTCTACCAATTTACCTGGCACTTCTGGGTCACCGATGTTGCCCGCCAAAGCGATAGCGGTCCCGCCCATTGACTGGATTGAACGAACGACTTGCTCCTGGTTGCCGTTCGAATCGTGTCCTGCCACTGCAATCATCGGGTGTACGCCACGAGCCAGAGCCGCTTCTGCAATTCTCACGCAGGTAGATGCTCCTATGCCGCTGCTTCCGCCACTTACCAAAGCTCTCATCGCACATACTCCTTTATCAGCGGTTCACATAAGAAATTTCTGCTGCGAAATTTCATAGAATCAGGACCTGCCAGGTTGTTGGGTGGTGCAGATCCATTCCCAATGTGAACTATTACAATTTTTCCTGTAGGTCTTCGACTACCGTGCCGCGATCTCAAACTTGGGGCTAGTTTGCCAGTTCCCAGCCTTGATCTTTGAGGTCCTGCATCGCTTTCTTGAATTCTTGCACGGGGTTCTCCTCGCGAATGATCTCAAGAACAACGTTATTGACTCCGCACGTTTCGTTGACGGCGTTGCCCAGTCCCTTCCAGTCGATCACTCCGGTGCCGATCGGATCGTGACCCCAGGTCTCCGTGCCCGTATCAGAAATATGCACTAGTCCAATTGATCCGTGATGGGAGAGCAAGCTCTGTACGGGATCTTCTCCGATGTAGGCAGCGTTGGCGACGTCGTACACAATCTTGACTGCGTCGTCGTTGATGGTGTTTACGACGCCTGCCAAGTCCTGGATGGTTGGAGTGAAGCAATAGGGAGTGTTTTCGAAAAGTAGTCGTGTGCCGGCCTGTTTAGCCAGTGGGATGAGATTCTCCAGGCTCTCGTACATCCACCCGTAAACCCGCTCCAGCGAAGGTGAAATCATTGGGCGTCTTGTGCCAGGGGAGATGACAACCTCGGGGACATCCCAGGCTGCGGCCAGGTCAATCACCGTTTTGATGTGCTCGACGCTTTTGCGACGCATATTGGCGCCGGGGCTGGCCAGGTTGATGTCATAGCCGCCCGCGTTCAGCGACCTGATTTTGGCGCCGTAGTCATTGAGCCTTGCATAGCTTGCTGAACGCTCCGAATCTGACATTTCATCCGGCCAGCAATGGGGTGAACTGATGGGAACTTCAAATGTTTTATACCCGTTGGTGACCAATTCAGCTATCGCATCAATTGCCGTCGATGACCATAAATAAGAAAAGGTGTTAATAACAATTTGGTTCATTTGAAGGTATCCTTTCAGTTCTTCGCCTATGGAGAAGAAGCGTTCATTCATAACGCATTGTCAATCGCCCTCTGGGGGTCGTCGGCGCGGGCAAGGCGGCTCGACGAGACCTCGCGCAGCCACGCCCCTTCTTGCCCAGGCGGGCCGCCGGACTAGTTGGCAATTAGTGTGCCTACCGGGAACGCACAGCCTCGTCTGCGGCCTGCGGAGTGCTCAGGAGCAGGCGTTCGCCTTCGAGTACCTCGGGGTCGGCGGGAGCTACGGTGGCTCGGGAGGCGCGGCTGCCGGTCTCCGGGAGGGTGCAGTAGACGATGAGGCTGAGGGCGACAATGGCGATCATGTAGACCGCGACGAGCATTGGCTGTCCGGCGCCGACGAACGCAGCGGCGATCAGCGGCGCGGTGCCACCGAAGACGGCAATCACGATTTGGTGTGCGAAGCCGATGCCCGATACCCGTACCGAAGCTGGGAACAGTTCGGCCTGGATGGTTGGATAGACCGACTGCCAGATACCGAGAACAACCCACCCGGACGCCGATACCAGGACGTATACCCAGAAGCCCGGCTGGTTCAGCAGCAGGAGCATGGGGTAGAAGAGAACGATCATGCCGATGGCGCCGATGATGGGGAAGATTTTGCGTCGGCCGAGTCGATCAGAGAGCGCGGCGCAGGTCGGAACGATGATTACGAGCAAGGCCAGTCCGATAACGCTCCCGGCCAGGGTGGAGGACAGGTCCCGGCCGGTGGTGAGCTTGGCGTAGGTGGGAAGGAAGGTGGCCCAGGTGTAGTAGGCCACGGCCGGGGCAGAGAGCGCTGCTGCCTGCAGCAGCGCCTTCGGGTGTTCGCGAAGGAGTTCCATCAGGCGGGCCGCGGCGGACTTGTGATCCACGAGGGACTCTGCCTCAAACTCAGGGGTCTCCTCTGCCCGGGCCCTCAAGATAAGGCCGACGATGCCGAGGATGCCACCCACGACGAATGGGATGCGCCAGCCCCAGGCGGCGAGGTCGGCGGGTGAATAGGATGATGTCACCAGTGCCGCGGCGCCAGTCGCAACGAGGGTCGCAAGGCCGCTCGCCATGTTGGTGAAGGAACCGAACAGGCCCCTCCGGTTCGCTGGAGCGTGCTCAACCATGAACGCGATGGCGCTCTGTCCCTCGCTACCGGCCGAGATGCCCTGGATGATGCGTGCGACCAGAAAGAGAACGGGCGCAGCGTAGCCGATGGTCGCAAACGATGGCGTGAGGCCGATGATGAGCGAGCCGAGCGCCATGCCGGAGACGGACAGCGTCAGGATGAGCCTTCGGCCGAAACGGTCGGCCAGTGGAGAGATGATGATGCCGCTGAGCGGGCGTACAACAAACCCGACGGCGTAGGCGAGCAGTGCCGCGATCAAGGAGGCGAACGGGGAATCACTTGGAAATATTTGTGATGAGAACACCGCTGCCAGGAGCCCATAAATGTACCAGTCGTACCACTCCACGAAGTGGCCGATCGTGCCTGCAACGATGTTGTGGCGGCTGCGGCCGGGCGCTTTGGGATGATCGGAAGGGTCCGGGCTGCGGAGGGCGTCTTGCGAGGTCTTCATTGAACTCTCCATATTTTCACGTTTGTTGCGGAGGGGTATTGGACGATTTCCCGGACACCTGATGGGGTGTGCGGGAAATCGTCCGGCTGTAACTCGGCTCGACGGACAATCGACCGCCAAGACCAACAGCCAGAGCAGCTTGCAGCGGGGCAGAAGCTGATCCAGGCTCCCCATATTTCATAAATGAGATCGGTTGCTGAGATCGGTTGCAAGCAACGATACGGATGAAAAGTGATCCTTGTCAACGTCTCGTGGGCTCGCGGCGCGGATATCGAAGACAGGCCTCCGACTCAGTGCCTAATCGCCTGACGGGGTTCACGTCAATCGACCGGAAGGGGCGCCTCATTGTTGAAGTCTTGGAAATGCACTCCTGACCAGGCGCACTCCAGGCTGCCGTATACCGACCAGTAGTCATCCCAGTGGGCAAGTTTCCACTGGTCTCGCTCCAGTCCGCGGCGGGTGAGCCGCGTACGTAGAAGGTCTTGAGGTACCCGGACCCGTATTACGGTGATCGCCGGCGACGGCCATTGGAATTTCTCTGCCATGCGTCTCAGATAGTCTGGGTCTCCGAAATAGGCTCCAAAGGGAGCGTCAAGGACAACTGACCGGCCGAGACGCAGGTTTATCCCCGCCACGTCCATCAGAGTCTGGTACTCGAGGGGCAGCAAATTTCGGCGATAGTAGTCGTTGGACTCGCGGTCGCTGGGATCATGCCCGGTAGCGGTCAGCGCGAATTCGACGAAGCGGCCACTGACCCGGTCCTTGTCCAGGTACGCAGCCCCGTGCTCTTGTGCTGTTTGCTGGGCAATCGTTGTTTTCCCTGAGCCGGCAGGACCGATGACAATGAAGACTTTGGGGGCGGTCATTGGCGGGCCTCTGCTACAGCTGACAGGAACTCCTTGGCGGCCTCGGTGACGCGGGAGAAGTCGCCATCGGGTTGCCATGCTTTCGTCACGTAGCTGCCCACGCCGACGCCGGCCACGCCTGCCGCGAACCATTCGCCCACGTTCTCTACGGTTACGCCGCCAGCCGGCATGATCGGCAGATGCGCCAGCGGAGCCAGCACGGACTTCGCGTAGGAGACTCCGCCGGCCTCTGTCGGGAAGAGCTTGATGATGTCGGCGCCTGCTTCGGCGGACTCAAGGAGCTCGGTTGGTGTATAGGCGCCGCTGATTGTCGGCACCTGGTACCGGTTTGCGGTACGGATCATCGCGGGGTTCAGCTGAGGACTGACGAGGAACTGAGCGCCGGCCCGAATGCATTCATACGCTGAGTGCTCGTCCAGCACTGTTCCGGCACCGATTGCCACTCCGGTGGAGCCGTGTTTGGCCGCGAGCCGACGGATCACGTCGACAGCGCCTGGAATTGAAAGCGTGATCTCGAGTGCCCGGAAACCTCCTTCGATAGCAGCTTCCGCAACGCGCTCGGCAACCTCCGCGTTCTCCAGCCGCACGATGAGGACGGCCCCTGACTCGTGGATGGTTTGCAGGGTGCGGAGTTTCTTGTGCATGTTGGCCTCTCTCTGGCCGGGTATCTCTTACTTCTTGAGCGACCCGACCCCTTGTTGGTGTTTAGTTCCGTTGACAAACTCTCCCACCATCCATAGTGTTATTGCAACCGATCTCAGCAACCGATCTCATGCAAGGAGGTATTGCGGTTGACTTACGTACGCACAATCATTCTTGGTGCTTCCCATTGGCATGTTCCGCTCTGCGCGCCGGCCATTGCCGAAGTGCACGAGGTGATCGGAGTCAGTGACGAGGATGTATCCCGCGTGCAGGTGCAGGACCTGGCCGAAGGCTGGGGGGCGCCGGTTGAAGCCGACTGGCAGAAGCTGGTTGATCTCCCTGATGTCGGACTTGCATATGTCTTTGGTCCCCATGAGGGTATGGCTGAAAAGTGTTTCGCCTTGATCGAGCGCAGTATTCCGTTCGTCGTGGAAAAGCCATTGGGCACTTCCCTTGACGAGCTTTCTGCCGTACGTCAGGCCGCCGAGGCTGCTGGCGTGCCTGTCACTGTCCCCCTGGTCCAGCGCGGCGGACCCACAGATCAGTGGCTTGCCAAGGCAGGACGGCCCGCTTACCAGCGAACCTCATTTATTGCTGGTCCACCATCCCGGTATCTCGATAATGCCAATCCCTGGATGCTCGACCCGGTCAAGGCGGGCGGGGGGTGTCTGGCGAACCTGGGTCCACATTTTGTTGAGCTGTTCCTCAGGGGCAGCGGCGAGACTGCAGCACATGTGGACTCCCGGCTCTCATCGTTTCTTCACAGCCAGGCTGTCGAGGATCATGCCACCCTCATCATCACGACGCCGGAGGGACGCGAAGCCATAGTGGAAGTTGGCTATGCATTCCCTGGCTCGCCGCTTAAGCGCTACTGCAGCTTCACCTCGGTCGGTGAGGCAGGATTCGCCTCAGTTGATTCGGACGGTACAGCTACGTTCACGGCATTGGATGGCACCACGGAGGTCGACAAGATCAATGTGGATAGCGACCCTCTTTACGATCCGTTCGTGCGCAGCGTCGCCCGGACGCTGGATGATGGATTCCGGGGCCTGCCGACGCTGGCCCAGCTCGAAAATGTCATGCGCCCCATTTGGCAGGCCTATGACGACCAGCACGGAGGAAGAGAACATGCCTGATCTGAGTATCGACGTCGTTGCAAAAGCTGCCGGTGTCCATCGGTCAACGGTCTCCCGGGCGTTCTCACGCCCTGAGGCGGTAAAGAGTGAAACACGCGAGCACATCCTCCGAGTCGCCGAGGAGCTTGGCTACACGATGAGTCCACTCGCCCAGGCCCTTCGGACAAAGACCAGCACGTTCATCCCGCTGATCGTGCCGGACATTACTAACCCCTTCTTTGCAGAACTTGCCAAGACGATGACACAGGCCGCTGACGAGCGCGGATACCAGCTACTGCTCTGCGTCACCAACGGGGACCCGGCCAAAACCGACGGATACTTCACCGCCATGCAGGCCATGTATGCCCCCTTCGGCATCGTCGCGCCGTCCACAAAGGTCGATACCGAGGCCATGAAACGCTTCGACTTCGGCCACAAGGTTGTGGTGATCGACCGGGTTGAAGGGGACGATGCCGTCCCAACGGTCACCGTCGACAGCCGCCGCGGAATCATGATCGCCCTGGAGCACCTGCACTCTCTGGGGCACACCTCGATCGGCTACGTATCCGGCATCGCCGGAACGCACACCGCCCAGGACCGGATGGACGCCTATTTGGAGCTGTCCGCCGAGAGCGGCAGCGCACCTGTCGTGCTGGACAGCGGGTCGGATCTGGATGCGGGCACGCGCGGGGCAGAACATTACCTCGAGATGGACAATCCTCCAACGGCAATTATCGCGGCCAATGACATGGTGGCCTTTGCTGTCATCTCGGCACTCGGCCAACGTGGCGTAAGGGTACCGGAGGACGTGTCGGTCATCGGCTTCGACGGTCTCGCTCTCGGCGCCCGGTTCAACCCTCCTCTGACCACGGTTCGCCAGCCGATTGCCGACATGGGACACATCGCCATCGAACTGGCTGAGAAGCAGAACATTGACGGCTCCGTGGACCACATCGTCCTCGAACCTCAGCTTCTGGTCCGCGGCTCCACCTCTGGACCACGCAAATGACCAGGGGACAGGAGTCAACGCTCCGGCGCCTGCCAGGGCTCCAGCACACAGACCATGTCGGCCTGACAGTGCCAAACCTTGAGGAAGGCATCCGCTTCTTCGTCGAAGTCCTCGGAGCTGAGGAGCTCTACCGCTCCGAACGCGGGCCCGACGAAGAATTCATGCCCACAAATTTCGAAGTCCCGGCAGATGCCAAGCTCACGCTCGCAATGTTGCGCCTGCCACCAAACCTCAACATCGAGCTTTTCGAATGGAGCAGCGCTGAGCGCCGTGATACCCCGCCGCGGCACTGCGACGCCGGCGGCCACCACTTGTGCTTCGTCGTGGACGACGTCGACGAAGCGATCGAAGTGCTGCAGGCAACACCTGGAGTACGCGTGCTCGGCGAGCGCAAAGAAGTCGCTGGCGACAGCCCCCGAGTAGCCGGCAATCGCTGGACATACTTCATCACCCCTTGGGGATTGCTGATGGAAATCGTGGATCGATCCCGCGTCGCAGCCCCGCCCCGGCTCGTCGGTCCCACGGACTGGGCAGCACCTCCAAACATTTCAGAAAGGACATAAACAATGCGGCTTGCCGGTCACACACTAGGCACCCCGGACCACACGGTTCCCCAAGCACTTGATCTATTCCGAGCCGCAGGGCTCGATGCCGCCGAAGTCATCTACCAGAATGACTACAAATCAGGATTGCCATTAGGTGATCGGCGTGCCGCGATGGAGGCACTGGAAGCGGCCGAAAGCGCAGGGATACCCATCGTGGGCCTGACGCCTTACACAACCGCCATCAACTCACTGGACGACGCGGAATGGCGCACAGCAGTCGATGAATTCCGTGGCGCCATAGAAACCGCACACCTGCTCGGCGCTGACCGGGTTCGTGTCTATGCTGGTTCGTGGCACCCCGGGGACAACGACCACGCGGCGCGTTGGGTAAAACTGCGTGAAGCATTGGAGACCCTCGCGCCTGAAGCAGACCAGGCCGGGGTTCGCCTTTGCGTGGAAAACCATTTCGGCACCATGACCCAGACCGCGGCGGACACCGCTGCCCTTGTCCGGGAAATTGCTCATCCGGCCGTCCGCGTTCTCTATGACCAGGCGAACCTGACATTCACCCACGACGAGACGTTCGAACAGGCCCTCGCTGTTCAAGGTGACCTGATCGGTCACGTTCACGTGAAGGACCTCGTCTTCACTGATCCCAACGCGGCCTTCCGCGCCACTGAAACAGCCCGGGTCAACGCTTCCGAGCGAGCCGTCCGGTCCCGCGTCGTCGGAAGCGGCGTCGTTCCATGGTCTCAAATTCTCGCCGGGTTGCTGCAGCATGGCTACGACGACGTGCTGAGCATCGAGCTCGAGTACCGTTGGCACCCGCAAGACCTCCCTGCGCCCGAGGACGGATTCCGCGAATCCGCCGCCGTCCTGCGCTCAATGCTCTCTGATCTGGCTAAAGTGAGGAACGCCTGATGAACACCACCCGTCTCCGTGTCGGAGTTGTCGGCGCGGGCAACATCGCCACCATTGCCCAATTACCCACCCTCGTACAACGCGATGACGTTGAGTTGGCCGCTCTGGTGTCCCGGCGTGAGGATCCAGGCAATCTGGTCCGGCGCTGGGGCTTCAACGCCGCTTACAAAACAGTAGAGGACATGCTGGATTCGCAGGAGCTGGACGCAGTCTTCGTCCTCACGCCGCGGTCCGAGCACGCCCACGCCGTCCAGTTGTGCCTGAGCCGTGACGTCGACGTGTTCTGCGAAAAGCCATTGGCCCCGGCAACCGATGAAGCAGAACGTCTGGCAGACCTCGCCGACGAGCGGGGCCGCATCCTGATGGTGGACTTCAACCGCCGCTATGCGCCCGTCTATACCGCCGGCCGGGAAGTCTTTGGCGCCAAAGGCGCCACCTTCTGCGTCGCCCAGAAAAACCGCCCTGGATCGGAATACCGTGCGACATTCGAGAACGCCATTCACATGGTCGATCTCCTCCGCTGGTACTGCGGCGGCGAGCCGGTGGACGTCGCCGCGCACGCCGCCGGTGACGACCCTTGGGAAGAAGACGGCGTCGCAGCAACTATCCGCTTCAGTACCGGGAACACGGGCGTCCTGATGGCAGCCCGTACGGCAGGTGCATGGAACGAAAAATTGGACGCCTACGGCGACGGAAAGACCGTCGAAGTCAGGGCACCGGAGACGGTTTCGACCACTGTCAAGGGTGTCACCACATCGCGGGAACTTAGCGCCGAAGCCTATGGCTGGGCTACTGCGACAGACACTCTGGGATTTTCGGCCGCCGTTCATCATTTCCTTGACCGGGTTGCTGACAGGGCGCAGCCGCTTACCTCAGGCCGGGAAGCTGTCCATACCCAACGCTTGCTCGACCGGATTCTCGCTGCCGCCGGTTTGCCGACAGAAGAGCAAGCCGGTCGGGAATGGGCCAGCCACGCAGTAAACGGAAGCTAACAACCAAACGAGCTCTCCCATTCTCCATTGCACTTCCAGTCCTTGATGCGGGCACTGAGGAACCGTGGCTTGAACAAACCTGCTGAAAAGACGGAGGTGCAAACATAGCTCTATTTCGCCTGCGTCAGGGCAGACCACACATCGGGGGAGCGGGGAGACAGCCGTTACGGGGCCGGCTCGCCGCGCTTGCCGGCATCCTGCTGGTCGCGTTCAGCGCCAGAGAAGCGGTTTCGGCGGTGTCCCCGCTCCTTGGTCCAATAAGCGAGGACCTTCCCCTCGACGCGGTGACGACAGGGATCCTTGGGATGCTGCCGACCGCCGGCTTCGCAGTGATGGGCTTCCTGGCTCCGCCGCTCCTCCGGCGTATCGAGCTGGAACACCTGCTACTGGTCTCGATCCTGCTGACAACATTTGGTCAGGTCGGCCGCGCACTGGGATGGAACATCCCGGCATTCTTGGTGTTCACCTGGATCGCGATGCTCGGGATCGGGGTGGTCAATGTGGTGATTCCGCCTCTGCTGATGAAGTACTTTCCCGACAAGACCGGGATCCTGGCAACGCTCCACATCACTCTCCTGGGCGCCAGCACGGCTGTGGCCGCCCAATCTGCCATACCCCTGGGCAATCTTTATGGCTGGCGGTTCTCCATCGGCATCTGGGCGGCCGTCAGCGCGGTCGCTGCGATGCCTTGGCTGATTCTTCTTGCAGGTAAGCGGACTGTTGCCCGCTCCAAGACATCACCAGCCCACGATGGGCCGTCTCCTCCTGCGAACGCGATCAAACCCTGGAGATCATCAATTGGCTGGGGTGCAGCACTGATCTTCGCTGGTTGCTCGAGCAATACTTTTGCGGCGCTCAGTTGGCTTCCGGCTGTTCTTGTCGACAGAGGAATGAGTCAGGAAACCGCTGGATCCATGCTGGCGCTCTATTCAATCCTCACCGTGCCTGTCGCCCGGATTGTGCCCCTGGTAGTGGTGAGAATGCCTCGCCCGCCACCCGTCGCAATCCTGTTTGTCGTCGCATTCGCCATCGGTTACGGAGGCATCATTTTTGCTCCACCAGCCTCTGCAGTGGTCTGGGTCGTCATAGCTGGCCTTGGCCAAGGCGCGTACTCCTTCGCGTTCACGATGATCAATAAGCGAACACGAACGCAATCCGGCTCAGGGATCCTATCCGGGTTCGCCCAGGGAGTGGGCTACGCCCTCGCGAGCGTTGGCCCGTTCCTTTTTGGGCTCCTGCATCATCCAGGGGACGGCTGGCTGCCCTCGTTTGGCATGCTCGGAGCCTGGCTCGCGGTGCTTTCGGTAGGAGCCGTGATGGTCGACAAGCCGCGCTTGCTCGAAGACGCCTTCCGGGTTGCACGCCCAGGCGCCAACGAAGCAAGAAACTGATGCAGAGCCCGGCTGCAGCAAGTCACAAAACCGAAATAATCTACGCAGACAACGAGAACGCCTGGCCCCCGAAACCCGAACCACATAGATCATTGACAGATCCTTCTTGGGACCATAAGTTTATTGCAACCGATCTCAGCAATCGATCTCACTGACACTAAAAGAACGTAACCGATCTCAAGGGAGAGACATTATGGTCAACTGCTTTGTCCCTGGCATCATCTTCGGCGTACCGACATCATGACGGCGACGGCACATGGCCCGCGCGTCGCCGTCGTGGGGGCGGCTGGCTGGGCCGGATCACGGCACGCGCGGGCATTCGCTGCGGCAGGTGCCAATGTCACCATCCTTGTGGAGAACGACGGGCGCGGCGTTGCCCTCGCTCAGGAGCTGGGCGCACAGCTGGTGCCCAGTACCGCGGAACTACACCCCGAAGACTTGGACCTGGTAGTCGTAGCGCTACCGACCACCATGCAACCGGCCATATGCGCAGACCTGCTGAACAGGGGATTCCGAGTGTTGACTGAAAAGCCGGTGGCCGCAGATGCCGAGGGTGCTGCCGTCCTGGCTGCCGCTTGGGGCGTTAACGAGAGGCTCATGGTCGGGTATACGCTCCACCAACATCCCGCCGGCACACTTGTCTCTCAATGGATCAGGAACAAGAACGTGATCGCCGTGTCTGTTCGTTCCGTCGCCCATAAACAGAACGTCCACTCATGGCGCGCTGACCCGAAGGAGGGCGGCGTCGCTGTAGTGAATGGCATTCACGCCATCGAATTAGTCTCATCGTGGTTTGACGGCTACCCGAAAGTACTGGCCAGCAGCGCCAGCAGCAGCCTCTATGGGTCACCGGTACCGGAGCACGTCGTCTCCACCCTCGAATTTCCTGAGGGCGTCATATTCACCATGCAGAGCTACTGGTCTCCCTGGAAGGAACCTCAAGGCCTCAATCAGGGCGACTGGAGCCTCACCATCGACGTCCTGGCCACTGAGGGCCGGATGTTATGGTCCAACGACTCCCTTCACGTGTGGGAGCGTGACGGTGGCCAGTATGACACGACCTTCGAGCCCTCCGACCTCTTCCTTCGCCAAGCTGAGATGGCGCTGAAGTTTTGCACGGGTGGAACCCCTGCAGTCACATTCGCCCAGGCACTCCGCGCTACGGAAATCGCCGATGCAGTCCTGGCAGCCGCAACATCCAGAGCTGAAGGCATGGTCGCCCCGTCGCATCACCAAAAACCTGAACAACAGGCAACCGTCGACTGAACAGCCCTAATTAAGGAACTTAGACATGAAGCGAGCAACTCACGCTCCGACCGCAGGAGAACCGCGGCGCAGCCGCATCCAGAGTGGGGAAAACTGATGAGCCTCAAAGACCAGGTGGTTCTGGTAACCGGATCGAGCGGGGGAATCGGCGATGCTGCTGTCAGCGCATTCACAACTGCAGGCGCCATCGTCGTCGGCGCTGATCGTTCCCCCAAGGAGGATCAGGCGCTGGGGGCCTTCTATCCTCTCGACATCACGTCCGAGCAACAATGCGCAACGGCTATCCAGGACATCAAAGCCAGATTCGGCCGCATCGACGTCCTCGTCCATGCAGCAGGAGTGCTCGGCACCACGCCGGACATTATGGAGACAACCACAGAAGAGTTCGACTCCATTCTGAGGATCAATGCCTCTGCAACGTTCTCGATGGTACGAGAGACTGCAAAGTCAATGCTTGAGTCCGGCACGGCCGGCGCCATCGTGGTCTTATCCTCCGTCGCGGCCAAAGAAGCACGCCTGAACTACCTGCCTTATAACGCGAGCAAGCTCGCAGTCCTACACATCATGTGGTCATTCGCAGAATTACTCGGGCCTCAGGGCATCTCCGTCAACGCCGTCGCACCAGGCCCGGTGAACACACCCATGTGGGCACAGTTTGCCAAAGATTCAGGCCCGGATGCGGCTGCCAACCGGGCGAAGAGGGCAGCGCAACTGCCGATGCGCCGGTTTGCCGAACCCGACGAAGTCGCCCGCGCCATCCTTTTTCTGACCGATCCCGACAACCGCTACATCACCGGAGTGTCTCTCGATGTGGCTGGCGGAGCACACCTGGGAATAGGAACCTGAACCCCCTGTACCGTGCCTCGCAGTCGTAGAGGCCATCACGCACCTTTTGCGGGTGGCAACCCAGCGTACACATACGCCAGGCAAACTCAGCACCGACCCCTCAAGCTGTGTCTGAGCAACCCCAGCGAAATTTCAGTCCAAAACTATGAGGAGAAGCCTATGTCCGTTCTTTGGTCCCAGTTCAAGCCTTCGGGGATGTTTAGGCGGGAGAAATGAAAACTGCAATTCGACATCATCACACTGCCCTGCACGTTACGGACATGGAGCGCAGCGCACGGTTCTACGTGGAAGGGCTTGGCCTTGTCCGCTTGAAAGCGTGGACATCGGGCCCATACGTCGGCGAACTTTACGGCCGTCCGGACGTTAAGGTCAAAGCACTAATGCTCTCAACGGGTGACGGTACCTTCAACTTGGAGCTGGTCCAGGTTGAAGATCCGCCACCGGCCGTTAACCCATCAGAGGCGCAGCCGGGGACTGCACATCTTGCTTTTACCGATATTGACCTGCGCAAGGTTTACGCCAGAATGACAGCGCTCGGGTACAGCGCTTTGTCCGAACCGGTCGCACCTACGTCGGGCCCGGTTGCAGGAGGCTTGCTGATCTACCTGCTCGATCCAGACGGAAATCGTGTGGAGCTAATTCAGCCGCCAGACTGGCCGCCAAGCGACAACTCTTGAGCTATCCGCACCCGGGTAAAGATGCTCGGAGTGCCTAGCGCCAGCTAACCAGACTGGGCAAACCAGGGGAAACAGCGCATGGAACGAGGAGCGCGGCTTTAAGATTCCGGAAGGGGTCCTCCACTCATCAAACGAGCCTTGAGTCTTTTCGATAGCAATGACACCTTTGCCGAGAAGGCCGATATATTGGCAAGTCCGTGGCATGGACTTGCTGCGACACCTGATGGTTTGGCTCGCGTGAGGACAGAAGGCGTCCCCTGTGCCTGCTATCCCAAGAGCAGTCGACCTTCAGCGGCTGGCACGGCAACATGACTCAAACCCTGTCCTTTCGCAAAAAACGGTACACGGACGCGGACTGTAGTCTGGTCCTCGCCCTCTTAACGGTGAGCACGGTTTAAGAGGGCGAGGTAGTGGTACCTGTTCGGGAGCCGCTTGTGGTGGGCGAGCAGTAGGCTGGGCCTGTGTTCCGCATATCGACTGTTTGGTACATGATTCAGCGCTTCGTGGGTGAGGGGATCTCCCCGACGCGTCGCAAGGTTGCTGCGACACATGCAGGAATGGTCTAGGGAGCGCTGCCAGGCTTCGCGCAAGATGTGGCTACCCCCTGCATCCCTGAAGCTCCTGCTATTCGGCCCGCGGCATCACGCGGGTGGCAGTTGGATCCCATCGTGTGGGGGGTGAGATCTGGTTGCTCGTGGGACCGTAGGAGCACTTTGAGAAGCCATGCCCGTATGCTCGGGTCCCTAATGAACTCTGCCGTTTCGTAGCGGTTCATCGATTGAGTTACGGGTTGCAGATGATCCTAACCTCAGCAGTGCGGGTGAGGTAAGGCCTGCCGAAATAGCCGAACAGGGTTCATAGCTGGAGTGGCTGCCTGCCTTAAAGGTCCAGGACCTTCTTGAACTGCTTTTTTGTTTCGCTTGGCAGCAACCTGCCCAGATTCTCAAGCTCGAGCCCAGCGCCGACCCTCAGAGGGGACTTTGCAATTGCCGGTCCGCCACTCAAGGCGACGAGACACCCCTTGTTTCCGCAAATACACGGAAAATCTACGCCGCGTTGAATGGGGATGTGTCCAATGGCGCCAGCAGTGCCCTTGATTCCGCGAAGCGGAGTACCACGGTCAATCAGCCCTGCGCCAATGCCGGTGGAAGATTCAACAGCGATCATTTTCGTCGCGGCAGGCCTCAACAGGTGTTCGCCGTCCCCCAAGAGCGGGAGTCGACGCTGGCTTCGTGGCGGAATTCGAGCTCATTTCCAGCGCCAGGTCTCAAGACGGTCTCCGGAGACGGCGATTTAAGGCCGTCGTAGCCCCATCCTGAGGCGAGCTTGCCGTCTTCGTCGAGGGGAAGATTGGCCCACTGGCCGGTGGGCAGGGCGTTCGGGCGGTGCATTGGTCAGGCTCCTTCGTTGGCGTTGGCGTTGGTGTTGGTGTTGAATGAGCGCATTCGGCCCCCGCGGGTACTTAAGACGCGGGCTGAGGGGCTTGTCAGAGTTTAGGGATTGCAGTTCCGGTGGGTTGGTCGCGAAAGGGCACGCCACATGACCGCTTGGAAGCGGCCATGTGGCGTGCCTTTCTGGGTTGGGCCTGGGCAGCAGAACTCTTGCTGTAGTTATCCCTTGACACCACCGGACGTCATGCCGGCAACAAACCAGCGCTGGAAGGCCAGGAAGATTGAGAGAACGGGGATGAAAGCAACGACGATGAATGCAGCGAAGAGTCCCCAGAAGCTACCGAAGCCCGTGGTTATATACCGCACGATGCCGTTCTGGACGGTCTTCATGTCTTCTGTGGTGGCGAGGACGGTGCCTACAAGGAAGTCGTTCCAAACGAATACGAAGATGAAGATGGCTACAGCAGCGATACCGGGACGGATGAGTGGGAGGATGATTCGCCACAAGATCTGTATCCGGGAGCAGCCATCGATTGCGGCCGCTTCCTCAATCTCGACGGGTATGTTTTCGATGAAGTTGCGAAGAAACAGGATGGTCTGTCCACAAATGATGGCCGTGTAGACGACGATCAGCATCGGGTACGTGTTGATTAAGGCGGTTTTGACGAACATGGAGTACAGCGCGATAAAGACCACGATTGCCGGAACCATCGATAGGACCAGGATCCCGGTCATGAGAGTTTCCATGCGGCGGCTTCGGTATCTGGTGGCAACGTATGCTGCAGGAATGGAAATCGCCAACGCGAGGGCGATGGAACCGCCAGCGTAGATGAGGGAGTTAATAAAAAACCGGATGTTCGTTGACGTCAGCAGGCCCGCATAGCCCTCGAATGAGATCGGGTCCGGAATCCATCTTGGCGGGAACTCAAGGGTATCCGAGGCCGTTTTCAGCGAGGTGGATACGATCCATGCGACAGGCGGTAGAACGATCGCAGCTGAGAGGGTGACGTATGCCCAGGCCGGAACCGCCCGAAGGACCGCGCCGACGCGGCCTTGGCGTCGTGAAGTTGTGGTGCTCACAGGCTTTCCTTCCGTCGGAAGCGAATCGCGACAAGAGTGAGGACAATATTTACGGCAAAAAGGAGGATAGCCGTTGCTGATGCCCCGGAGAGATCGAACTTGTCGAACATCTGGTTGTATACCCGCATTGACAGCGTCTCGGTCGATCCGATGGGACCACCTCGTGTCGTCACCAGGATGATGGTGACCATCTGTACATAGAGCATGAGTAGAACGATCACCACGGAGACGATGGTGTTGCGCAGGTGAGGCAAAGTGATGTTGACAAATGCGTGCCGGATCCCCCCGCCGTCCACTCTGAGGCTTTCGTACAATTCCTCTGGAATGGTTTGAAGGGCGCCGAGAAAGAGAAGCATGGCTTGCGGGTAGGACCACCACGCTGTCATCAGAGTCACGGCAACGAGCGCACTATTCGGGGACGAGAAGACATCAGTAGGACCGAACCCTAGGGATTTGGTGATAGCTGAGGCCGGCCCGTAATTGGGGTTGAGAAACCAAAGCCAGATTGTTCCTGCTGTGGCCTGGGACATAAGCCACGGCAACAGGAAGAGGCTGCGGACGGAGCGCTTGAATCGGTGCAGGTTGTTCAGCACAAGTGCAGACAAGAGTCCCGCGGGCAAGGCAATGACCAGCGCCCCGAGCGAAAATACAAGGGTTGTCCAGATGCGGGCGGGCAGATCGGAGTCGGAGAACAGCTTGGTAAAAGAGTTCAGACCGGAGAATTTTCCGATCTGGTAATACGAAGTCTCGTGAAGGGCTGTCCATGCCGTGTAGATGAGCGGTCCAACAAATACAAAGAGGAACACGGCAGTGACGGGGACGACGTACAACCAGACCGTGCGGTCCTTACGAGCCCGGCGGAGAGCCTGGATGCCTGTGGGTGGAGTGGCCGTCTGAGATGAAGTGCGGGTTGGGCTGTTTGTTGACATTATCTCTCCCTTCCGGGGGGAGCCTGATTTTTCAGGCTCCCCCCGGAATGTTGGGGGCTATTTCTTGTTGGCCGCATCCTGGGCGGAACGGATAAATTCGCTGCCCGATGTACCGTTGAGGTTCAGTTTCTGTCCGGCCTGGGAGAGCCCGGTGGCCAGCGAGGTCCAGTTATTGGAGTATGTGCGGGGTTTGCTGTTGCTCTTGACGTAGGCGGCGATGTCGTTCACCGTTTTCGCTTCGGGCGTGGAGAAGAATGGCTGCTCATAAGTGGCGGCGCGTGTGGGGACCTCGCCGCCGGTGGCCATCTTTGCGCCGGCTTCGGGACCGGTCATGTACTCGATGAACTTCCAGGCCGCCTCTGTGTGCTTGCTTCCCGAGCCTATTCCCAGAGTCCACCCGATGGTGGTGCCGGTGGTGTCTCCAGCAGACGCCTTTGGCAGGGAGGTCCACTTGAGGTCCGGGTTCTGCGAGGCGAAGGAAACGGCTCGTTCCGTGCCGAGGACTGCCATTGCGACAGTGCCGCTGGCCATGCCGTCTGCTACGGTGCCGTACGTATCGGAAACGACATTGCTACCAAGAGCCTTTGCGTCCCGGAGTTTGCTCAGGAAGTTGCCAAACTCCTCGCCCTTCTTTGTCGCAAAATCTGCCTGTCCGTCCCCAGTCCATATTTCCTGGTCGACCTGCGTCATGAAGCAGTTGAAGAAAGTGCTGATGATGGCTGAATTGTCAGTGTCCGAGAACCCGGTTCCGAACCCGGTGAATCCAGCTGCGGCAGCTTTTCGTGCAACGTCGACGACTTCCTCGTAGGTGGTTGGAGTGGCCGCACCGATCTGAGAAAGAATTTTCTGGTTGTAGTACAGCGCGCAGGTGCGGTATTCATAGGGCACCGCGACCTGCTTGCCGTCAGGTCCAGCGAGAGTGTCGGTGGGGCGAAGCCAGTCAGTGACCTTGGAGGCAGCATCAGGCAGCGGCGAGTAGACGCCGGCGCCGGCCATTTGGGGGACGATCGGGGTGAACATCTTAAATACATCCGGCGTCTGGCCGGCCGCTGCTGACTGCGGCAGCCTGTTCAGCATATCGCCCAGAGAAACCACCGAGAGATTGATCTTAATGTCAGGGTTTGCCGCCTCGAAGTTGGCGATGTTTTCCTTCAGTGCCTTTGAGCGGGGGTTGGCTTGGCTGGGATCGAGGAAGTCCCAGTAGTTCAGTGTCACCGGCCCCCCAGATTGCGGAGTTGAGGGGGAGCAGCCGCTGAGGGCAAGGCTAGCTACGACTGCTGTGACGAGTGCTAAGCCCCATCGCTTCTTGATCATGTATTTCTCCTGTGTGCGGGGTTGCTGATGCGGGAGCATGCCGTACTCAAAACGACGCCTGCTGAATGTGGGGCTACCGAAGGTCCGGGGATGAGCCAGGTGATCATCGAGTCTCTCCTTTGAGATCGGTTGCATTAATGAACAGTGAGATCGGTTGCTGAGATCGGTTGCAATAAACATAGGACTGCAGGAAGGCTCTGTCAAGGATTCTTTTAGTGCGGATCTAGGGGGCCCGGAGTTCTCGATCGTCATCGAATATCGTGTTTGTGTTCTGCTGCGATCGGGCTCTATCCGCTTCTTGCTTCCTTAGAGGGCGTGCCAGCTCCCGTGTCGGTGTGCGGATCTAGGAAATCCCTTTAGGGTCTGTCCTGTAAGTCAGCGTAGCGAGAGCACGATGCTGGCGATTGTTAGTTCCGAGGCGTAGTAGGCTGCCCGTTTTGCGTACCTGGTGGACAGGTCGCGGAATTGTTTGAACCGGTTGAAGCACCGTTCGACCACGTTGCGTCCTTTGTAGGACTGGGCGTCGAAGGCTGGCGGTCGGCCGCCGGTGGAGCCTTTGGACTTGCGGTGCTTCTTCTGGTCTTCGCGTTCGGGGCAGGTGTACTTGATGCCTTTGCGGCGCATCGCGTCCCGGGTGCTTGGATGGGAGTAGGCCTTGTCGGTTCGTACCTCGTCCGGGCGGGTGCGTGGACGGCCCGGACCGGGCTTGTTGACGCTGATCTGTTCAAGGACCGGCAGCAGTTGCGGGTTGTCCCCGGCTTGTCCTTCGGTGAGGATCACGCTGACGGGCAGCCCGCGGCCTTCGACGCCGAGATGGATTTTGGTGCTCAGTCCTCCGCGTGAGCGTCCGATGCATTCCCCGTCGATAGCGATGTCTTCGATGGCTGCGCTGCAGCCCCTTTTTTCCGGGCGCCAGCGGCATGCTGGTGCGCCCGGATTACGGAGGAATCCACGGATACTACCCATTCAACGTCTCCGACGGCATCGTCCCGGGTGACTACGTGGTCCAGGATCTTTGCCCACGTCCCGTCCAGGGTCCAGACCCGCAGACGTTCGTGACAGGTTTTCCAAGGACCGTAGCGTTCAGGGACATCGCGCCACGGGGCACCGGTGCGCAGCTTCCAGAGAATCCCGTTGATGACCTGTCTGTGGTCACGCCAGCGCCGCCCGCTGCCATTGCTTGGCAGCAGGGGTTCGATCACTTTCCATGCGTCGTTGGTCAATTCTCCGCGTCCTGGCATGACTCCAGGATTAACAGCTTTCGAACGGGATTAAAAGCCGCCGCACCAGCCACGAGACCACTTACAGGACAGACCCTAGTCACGTGCGCGGCTGCAACCTGGACGACGTAGCCAGCGAACTCATGGCCGAGGCTATGAGGCCCTGTTTCTCCCATGATCGGGTTCGCGTAATCCTGAGGTACGGGTGCGTCTTGTTGAAGCGCCAGGTCCTACTGGCTCTACCTCATCGCCATCGAGTTTCTCGATTATCATTCCCGACTCGACGCCTTCCTGCGCGATTCATAGCAACTCCGAAGTTGCTTCTACCACGCGGCCAGTTCTGAAGTATGTTCCATTTCGGCGGACTTCCACAGTTGCTCCCCGCAGGTCGGACCAGTCATGGAGACGGTGTGTATACGCTGTTCGTGCCATGAAAATCCTGTGGTCGACGTTGGCCGTCCATGCGGTTGGATGTCCTGCTGGTGAACTCATGTGGGGGGACTGTCTGACTAAGGGTGTGTGGGGTTCGGCCTGATCCGAAGGAGACGGCCGTGTCATGATCCGCGACCGAGATGACAGGGGTGATGATCGATCCTGTGACGGGAGAAATCATTGACCAGAAGGAGCTTGCGGAGCGGTTGCTCGCGCAGGCCAAGGAACAGGGCGTGAGCCTGGTGGGCCCTGGCGGGCTGCTGAACCAGCTCACGAAGAACGTCCTGGAAGCCGCGCTGGACGCGGAACTGACCGAGCACCTCGGGCATGAGCATGGCCAGAAACCGGTCGCCGCGAACATGCGTAACGGCACGAGATCAAAGACCGTGCTGACCGAGATCGGCCCGGTTGAGATCGAGGTGCCCCGGGACCGGGACGGGTCATGTGAGCCGGTGATCGTGCCGAAACGGAGACGGCGTTTGGACGGGATCGACGAGGTCGTGCTCTCGCTCTCGGCACGTGGGCTGACTACCGGGGAAATTGCCGCGCACTTCGAGGAGGTTTACGGGGCCAGGGTCTCTAAAGACACCATCAGCCGCATCACGGAGAAAGTCGCCGCCGAACTGGCTGAATGGTCGGCCCGGCCGCTGGATCCGGTTTATCCGGTGCTCTTCGTTGACGCGATCGTGGTCAAGGTCCGTGACGGGCAGGTACGCAATACCCCGTTCTATGTCGTCATGGGAGTCACCGCGAACGGGGAACGGGACATTCTGGGTATCTGGGCCGGTGACGGTGGCGAGGGTGCCCGGTTCTGGCTGCAGGTATTCTCCGAGCTGAAGAACCGGGGTGTGGAAGATGTTTTGATCGCTGTCTGCGACGGGCTCAAGGGCCTGCCGGAAGCGATCACGACCACATGGGAACGCACGATCGTGCAGCAATGCATCGTGCACCTGATCCGCAACAGCTTCCGCTACGCCGGACGCCAGCACCGCGACGGCATCGTGAAGGCACTCAAACCCGTTTACACCGCCCCGTCCGAGCAGGCGGCCAAGGACCGGTTCGCTGAGTTCACGGCAGAGTGGGGTCACCGGTATCCGGCAATCGTGCGGCTCTGGGAGTCCTCTTGGGCCGAGTTCGTGCCGTTCCTGGAATACGACGTCGAGATCCGGAGGGTGATCTGCACGACGAACGCGATCGAGTCGATCAACGCCCGCTACCGCAGGGCCGTGAGGGCCCGAGGCCACTTTCCGAACGAGAATGCTGCCCTGAAATGCCTGTATCTGGTCACCAGATCCCTTGATCCAACGGGCGGCGGAAGAGCACGCTGGACCATGAGGTGGAAGCCCGCACTCAACGCGTTCGCCATAACGTTCGCCGGACGGTTCGAAAGAACCATCAAACAATGAAAACCGCCGGAGCCCACACACCGTTTATCGGACAGTCCCCATGTGGGTCCTTGGCTGTGCTGGTTACTTCGAATCAGTGGGATTGGTGGCGACCGCGGGCGGGATATCCTGCGGCGGCACGGCTGACAGTTGGTTGCAAGAGCCGAAGAGTGGCTTGGTATGTTGTGCCGCTGGCTGTGTGCTTGCCAACCGGATAGGTATCACTACTCGCAAGCGGTTACTATGCGGCAGCCCAGGGAAGCGCCGCTAAACAATGCAACTGAGGTATGTGTTCGCGGGAGCTTCAGCGCACTTCTGTGCTCTGTGCTGTGGCGCGTCTCGCCGATTTTGGGGCGATGGCTGTTGGGACGGTGCGGGCGGCGACGGCCAGGGTGAGGGCTGTTGCGAGGCTAAGAATCGTCCAGGCGCAAATTCCCCTGCCGGGGAGGTCGGTGATTGCAAGCCAGCGGATGGAATAGTTCGCGGTTGCAGCAACGGGAAGGTGAACACTCAAAACATTTGCGTGAAGGGAGCTTGCGGTACTCGGCGAGGAGCATGAGCTGCATCAGCGCCATGATCAACAGCACGCCCGTTAGACCAAGCTGGACGAGCCCCACGGGTTCTGGATGTGACAGCATCCAGGCAATGTTGCCCGTTGCGGGCGCGGCGAGATAGGCGGACAGTCCGGTTGTAGCGGCTGGTGACAGCTCGCCGCCGGTCATCAGGCGGACGGTGACCCCAGTGAGCGAGGAGCTGCGCGGCGACGATGGCAAGGGCGGTAATGAAATCTATACACAGCCAGGCGCCCCATGGCGGCAGATACTGGCTGTAGTGGGACGAAAGCAGGATCCCCACGAGCGGGATGAAGGAGGTGAAGGGCCACGGCGGGGTCACCCCGCCACTTCATCTCGCAGGTCTGCCCGGAATGCTCCTTTCCGGCGAAGGCCCCGAAACACGTAGACGGCGGTCAGCATCATCCACAGCGAGCTGGCTGCCCCTTAGAGGATTTCCTCCGGCCGCATCGGGCAACCGAGAGAGCTCCTCGCGGCGGACCAGCCGCCGCCAAGACCGGCAGGCCCCAAGGGAATGCCGAAGCGGCTCAACGCCGGCATTCCCGAAAGGGGCGCCGGGGGCAAGGCGCGTTCCTGAGCGGCAGGCGTCAGGGCAAGGGCGGTGCCGGTACCAGTCATGTTGTCAGAGCGGCTGGTTGGTGGGGGAAGATGAGCAGCGTGCTCGTGGCGGTGGCGAGGAGTTTTCCGTCGGCGGTGCTGAGGCGGCCTTCGGTGAAGATCACCCGCGAGCCGGTTTTTACAACTGACCCCTCTGCGCGCAGAGCACCCTTCTGGAGCGTGATGGGTCGCAGGTACTTGACCGCGAGATCGATAGAGGTGTAGCCGATCCCTGATTCCAAGGTGCTGTGTGCTGCGCAGCCGAGCACTGTGTCGAGGAGCGTGCAGGCCAGGCCGCCGTGCACCATTCCGAGGGGGTTGTAGTGCGCTTCTCCCGGCCAGCACTGGAACTCGACGTGTCCGTACTTCGCATCGACGAGATCGAAATTCATGAGGGAAGCGATCGGCGGCGGCGCAATGCTGCCGTCGCGGAGGCCGGAAAAGTAGTCCAGACCCGACAGCCGTGGCAGCTGTTCGAGCGCAATTGCCGGATCCATCCAGGTGAAGGTTTCCGATCGTTGCGCCGAGGTGTTGGTTGACACGGGTGTTTCCTCCTTAGAGCTCTGCAGGTCTTTAGGGTTTGTCGCGGTCATACCGGGGTGCTGGCTGCCAGTACAGGGTACAGATCCGAGATCGAGCCAGCCAGGCCGCGCTTCACTCCGGCGCTGATTTCGTCCACGATGACCTCGTAATCACCCTGCTCGAGCCCATCGAACGACTTCCGCGCGACTTCCGCGGGGGAGGTCTTCGGGGCATTCACGCCCTTGGCCATGGCTGTGTCCATATAGCCGACGTGAACACCCGTGACCCGCGTACCTTGGGGGGCCAGTTCCACGCGGAAGGAGTTGGTCGCCGACCACAGTGCGGCCTTTGATGCGCTGTAGGCGCCGGTGAGTGCGATCCAGCTGAGCACTGAATGGATGTTGAGGACCGCTGATGGCTCGCTGGCGGCGAGCACCGGTGCGAATGCCCTGGTCAGGGCGACCGGTCCGAAGAAGTTGGTCTCCATGACTTCACGGATCTCCTCGTCGGAGAGTGCCAACAGAGTGTCCGATTCGAGGCTCGTGCCGGCGTTGTTGATCAGAACGGTGACGTCCCGGGCCTGGGTAACGGCGGCCCGGATCGAGTCAGGGTTGGTGACATCGAGGGCGAGGGGGACGACCCGGGAGTCGTTCCACTCTTGCGGGCGGCGGGCCGTCGCATACACCTTCGCAGCACCCCGGGCGAGGGCCTGTTCCACGAGCTCGCGGCCCAGGCCTCCATTTGCACCGGTAACGAGGACGACGGCGCCAGATAGCAGTGGCATGGATTCTCCTGATCTCAGGTAGGCGGCGACGCGGTTGTCGCGACCTCAGAACATCAGAGTAGTCGAGTGAGTTGGATTTTCCAACTGACTTGTATACTTGAAGAAAGTACCCGAAAGCAGGTGAACGATGAATCGGCCGACCGACAAGGCAGTAGATGCGCCCAGGGCGTGTTTCATCGCGGCGGGGCTCGACGTGCTCGGGGAGCGGTGGGCGCTGCTGGCGCTTCGCGAGATGTCCTTGGGCGTTCACCGGTTCGATCAGATCGCGCGGAATACCGGCGCGTCCCGCGACATCCTGGTGGGCCGACTGCGCACACTCGAAAGCCAAGGCGTGATCGAGCGCGTCCAGTACTCCGAGCGCCCCCCGCGCTACGAGTACCACCTCACAACTTCCGGAGCCGAAGTCGCGCCCATCCTCATTTCACTCGCAGCGTGGAGCAGTACATGGATGCGCGACGAGACACCCCGTGCCTCTTACCGGCACAGTTGCGGGGCGGACCTGAAACCGCTGGTGTCGTGTGCGGAATGCGGTGAGGAGTTCACCCCAGGAAGTCTGATGCTGGGACCGCTTGTGTCAGCGGCCGGTACGGACCCGGCGTCCGACCAGTAAGAACAAGCACCGGCCAGAGGACGACGCCGGTACCTCCCGCCATCGTCCTCTGGCCACGGTTGCGCCCGGCGTTCCGCCGGCCTGACTTCTTGGAATCAAAGCCTCAGATTCCTTCTCGAAGCAGACTGGCGATGGTATCGCGGTGTCGGTAGGGCGAAAGTATGTCAGGAGCATATTGCGTTTGAATGTGACAGCAAGCGCAATTTGAGAATAGAGACCGACATATGCAAATCATTGTTACCTCTTTCTAACTCTGGTATGTTCATCGCTGTGAAAACGATGATGTTTGGCACTGGTAACGATGTTCAACTCGAAATGCTTGCCGCGGTTCCTGCGGGCGGGATCAGGCCCCGCTCTGCGCTTCTCTTTGTACATGGCCTCGGTCATGACGCCACGTGCTGGCACAACTGGATGCGCACAGCTTCCGAGGAGGGCTATGCGACGTACGCGATCTCGCTCAGGGGTCACGGTGGCAGTGGAGGAAGCCTCCGTTCGGCGCGGCTGAAGGATTATGTTGAAGACGTCCTTCGCGCGGTCGAGGCTGTCGATGCTGATGAGCTCGTCTTGGTTGGGCACTCACTGGGTGGCCTGGTCGTGCAGCGGGTGTTGGCACTGGAGCCGGCGAAGGTGAGCGCGGGCGTGCTTGTTGGCTCAATCACTTCCGGTCCGGCCTTCGGGACGGTTATCTCGGTGCTGAGAAGCCACCCCTGGCAGGCGATGCGGTTTCTCGCGGGTCGAAGCCTTCGGCTGCCGCCGGACATGCTGTTCGAGCGGATGGGCACTGAAGAGGCGGCGGCGATTTCCCGATCCCTTTGTGGTGAGTCACCCCGGGTCCAGTACCAGTTGCTTTTCCACCTCCCGTCGAGGCTGAAGCCTGAATATCCGCTTCTGTCCGTCTACAGCAAGCACGACCGCATGGTGCCCGTGCGGTCAGCGCGCTCAACCGCACGACGGTATGGCGCCGATGTGCGGGAGCTCGCCGGGATTGGGCATGACATGATGCTCGACGGCGGCTGGGAACAGCCCTGGGGCGTGATCAGTGACTGGTTGAAGACGCTGCGGGTCGAGGCGGTCTCCGATGAAGGGAGGCAAGGTGGTTGAGTGCAAAGACATCGGATTCGAGGCCTACGGGGGGAGTGCTTGTAGCGGGGACTAATTGGATACTCCGGAAACCATTGCTTGAAAGAGCCGTATGGCCTAAGCTTCTTTCAATCGCAGAGTTCACCTTGTGTCCCCGAACACACTTGAAGGTTCGGTTGCCATGAGCAAGGCGCAGGGGAACAACCTAGACGGCAACCGCTCCCAGAAGGCTGCGTGCCCCGATCCACGAGCACTACGAGCTTCGCATCAGCTCACGCACGCCACCGACGGCGTGCATTAGAAAGGCGAACAACATGGCAATAGCCAACGAGGCGTCAAAGACGACCGGCCTCCGGACCTCGGCGTCCTCCCGCTTGACCGTTCAGGCGTTACTCAATCAAGCGCCGCTGGGCAACAGGCGGCGCGTGATCATCTTTCTCGGGTTCCTGACCATGACCCTGGAGGGAGTTGAAATCGGCCTGTGGGGATTTATCTACCCCCAAATAGTCACCCAGTGGGGTACCTCGCTGGCAACGGTGACAACCATGGTGACACTGGGAGTTGTGGGGCTCACCGTCGGTTCGATGGTTGCCGGCCCGCTGTCCGACCAGATCGGCCGAAGGCTCCCGATTATCGTAGGCACGGCAGGATTCGGGCTCGCCACCTTAGGCGGCGCGCTGGCACAAAACGACCTGACGTTAGGAATCTTCCGGGTGGTGGCGTGCCTGTTCCTCGGAGCTGTGATGCCCCTGGTCATCACGCTCGTGGCCGAGTTCGCGCCTGAAAAGCGGAAGGCCGCCATTGTGGCCATCACGTTCACCGGTTTCCCACTTGGAACAGTAATCACCGGCTTCCTGGCTTCAACCATCATTCCCACCCTGGGCTGGCAGTGGCTGCTCGGGACCGGAACACTCCTTGCCTTGATCCTTCTGCCAGCACTGCTGTGGGGCCTACCGGAATCCACCGTATTCATGATTCGACGGGGAGGCAGAACAGAAAACGTGACGAAGGTGCTGAGTGCCATCATTCCCGGTTTCGACATGAAGACGGTGGACCTGACAGGCGCGGTCCCCAGCGGCGGTGCCAAGCCGGTTGGCGGCGTCAGGGCGGTACTGTCCAAGAAACTTGTGGTTGTATCGCTGCTGATCTGGCTTTGCTACTTCATCTGCGCCGCAGTGGTTTATATGTTCCTAAACTACCTGCCGCTCATCGTCAAGCAACTTAATATCGACGCCGCGGGGACAGGCAATGTGGTGTCGATGTTCGGCCTCGGCGGTGTGATCGGGGCTTTGGCTATCGGTTTTGCCATGGAGAAGCTGGGCAAATATGTATCCCTCGGTGCGGCCTTCACGCTGGCCGCCGGAGCCGCCTGGATCCTGGCGTCAGTCAACCTGACCTTGCCCCTGCTGCTTGTCCTGGGCTTCACCATCGGCGTTGTGCTGGTGGGAGCCAACAGCGGCATGAACGCACTGAGCACATCGGTTTTCCCCACTGAAGCCCGCGCAACCGGTGTGTCATGGATGCACAGCTTCGGCAAGGCCGGTTCCATCGTCAGCGGTCTGCTGGGTGGCGTGATGCTGGGCGCAGGATGGGGCGTGGACCAGATCTTCTTCGCCCTGGCCATTCCGCTCCTGGCGGGAGCTGCGGCCGTGGGTGCAGTCAGGGCGATGACCATACGCCGTTCACGTGCCGACTCATAAGGCGGCTTGCATTTACCCACCCTGATCGTCGCATGGTCACCGGACCGCAGCGATACAGATTCCAATTCGAGCCACCTTGCTCCTACTCCAGAGCAAGGTGGCTCGGCTGTTTGCGGAGCCAGCCGGAGAGCAGTCTCGGTGAACACAAACTTCCGGACGGGATACCGGCGGGCATGCCAGCTGAGTTTTAGGGGCAGTGAACCGAACCGTCTGAGGAACCCTTCTTCTCCTGCCTCATCTTGTTTGCCTCAGGCTGGATTGATGGGCACGAGCATGTCAGTGAGTCTTTCGGGGATGGAGGCGGCCAGGGGCGCAGGTCCCTCGGCAGCCAGGTAGTGGCTGCAGGAAGGGGTTCACGGATGTCCACCATTCCGGCCGCTCGGGCAGCCCCAGCCATTTTCCGGGACTGGTCCCTTGGTAATAAGCGGTCCCAGGAACGCTTGGGCGATGCTTTTGCCTTTCGGCCGTTCCATACGTAGCCGTCTTAGTCCTTGGCCTCGGCGTAGAAGGAGTTGGTCTCTGTCTCGAGGTCGATGAAGAAGCGGCGGAACGTTTCGCGCTGGACAGGATCGATAGGGGAGCTGCTTGGATGCTGACCGACAGTGTCTGAACGGCTCCTTGTCGGCCACGCGAGGTGTCGTGGATCATCAGGCGCCGGCGGGAGAAGTGAGTGGCGTCCCGCACCGATGCTTCCGTAGTGTCATGAACGAGGACCTGGAACAAGTGCCCCTGGCTGGAGTTCACAGCCGAGATTTCATCGGGGAGATCCTCCGGATCAAGAGGCTGTGGACCTTCCACGTGTAAAGCTGCTCCGGGCTCGCTTACCGCGTGCCACAGTCATGCCACACTGACCAGCGCGCTGAACACCTGCCATCGCTTCCGGGGGCTCCATCCAGAGCCCGCCCAGGAACAGCAGCCACGACAGCAGCCACCTCATCGCTGGACAAAGGGTTTGGCCGCTTGCTCGCTCGGCGAGAACAGCGTAAGGGAGACACAAAAGACCTCCAGGTGGAGCGGGACTCACAAGTCCCGCTCCACGCGGAGGTCTTCTTTATGTCTCCCCAGCACGCCGCAACCATTTCCCGCATCCCAAGCCCCGACGTCGGGCCCTAAGCTACGCGCATCAGCGCGGACTTTGCTTTGGTTTACAGGTGGGCCGATGCGTCAGCGCCGTCCCTTGGCCGGCGAACGATGGACGAGCGTCCGTATTCCGATACCAAGGACAAAAGCCGTGGCAAGGCCTAAGAGGGCCCAGGAGATGAGTTCCGAGCCGGCGACGCCGGGAGTTCCGAGCCATCTGATGCCGTAGTTCGCCGACGTTGACACCGGGAAGGTGAAGATCCAGAACGTCAGCGAGAACGGCAGGCTGGCGTACTGGGGAATCAGAACCACCTGCATCAGAATCATCATGAGGAGGATTCCCGTGAGTCCCAGCTGGATGATTCCGGAACCCTCCGGGCGGATGACTATCCAGGCAACGCAGGCCGTTGCGGGGGCGGCCAGGTACCCCGCCAAGACGGGCTTCAAGTCGTCCGGCATTTCAATCCCCGCCATGAAGCGCACCGTCACCACAGTCCCGATCATCAGCCAGAAGAATCCACCGGTTCCCCAGGCAGCGACAGCCGCTTGGGGAAAACCCATAGTGGAGAAGCCGATGCTGGCGATGAAGGGACCTGCAGCAACCGGAAGCAGATAACCCGGGTGAACCCATTCCAGGGTCACTCCACCGGTCACCCAGTGGACCAGAAGTCTTGCTCCGAGGAGCGTGAGAGCGAGGATGAAGAACAGGCACAGCGCGGACCAGAACACCTTGGTGTATTCGATGTAGTGACTGCTCAGGATGATGCCCACCAGGGGAATGAAGGACGCCGACGGGCCGTTTCCGGGGTGTCTCAGTTCTTTGTCGAAGTGTCCCTTGGACCTGTACCGGAAACTTTTCGCCAGGTACCAGACAAGCAGGACGGACCAGACAGCCGCACTGATCCCGTAGAAGACTTCCGCCGGCCATGCGGGGGCCTGAAGCGTCAGACGGGCTGCCTGCCAGGCACCCCCCAACCCGGTGAAGCCCAGGGGAACGGCAAACAGGTTGAAGGGGTGCGTCGGAGGCTTTGGGGAAGGTTCAGTGAGGAGATCGGGCTCCCGTGCTTCCGAAGGCGTCGCAACGGGCCCCATCGTGGGCGCCTGGCGACTGGTCAACTGAGCAGTTTCAGGGCCGCACCCCACAACGCACCGGGGTTTATCCGGGCAGGATGCAGCGCAAGCATTGCCGAGAAGAACTCCTCCGGCGTTGGTTCCTCGGCCAGGATCGTCGACGCGTCCAAAAGGTACCCGCGGGTCTCTTGGATCTGTCCGGGCAGATCGGGCAATGCGGGGTTCTTGTGTCCCGCCACCACGAACTTTGGCTCGAGGCTCTCCGCGATCTCAAGCGCTCGCAGCCAGGCTTCGATGCCCCCGTCCTGCGACTCTGTCAGGTAGGGGTGGACCCCGTTATAGACGGCGTCCCCGGCTACCAGGAGCCCGATGGAGGGAACGAACAGCATGGTGGTGTTGTCAGTGTCGGTGTGGCCCACTTCAATGATCTGAAGTTCATGACCCTCAAGTTCAAACGACCCATTCTCGACTGCCTGGGTCACTGCTGTGGTGGGCGGAATCTGGTCCGGGAAAATCGAGTCCCAGAAAGAGGCGCGGAACCCGGGGGAGCCGTGCATCGCCATCTCCCGAAGCGTGCCCGGGGTTGCCAGAACTGTGACGCCCGGAAAACGCTCCGCAAGGGGACCTGCCCCGAACCAGTGGTCACCATGGCCGTGGGTGATGTAGACGTGACTGAGTGTCTTTCCCGATGCCTCAATCCAGTCCCCGACCCTCGTTGTCTGCTCCACCGTCATGGGCGGATCAACCAGCACCGCGTTCTCCTGTCCGGAGATCAGCGTGGAGGACAGCGGGGACCAGATGCGGGGGTCCCCGTTCGGGAGTGTCCCTCTTCCTGTTTGAGGCAGGGTGCCGGAGACGAAGACGTCGTAAGTCAGCTCGGTTGTGGGTGCCATACTATGTGTCACTTTCCCTGAAGTTCGTGGTGGCTTAGAGATGCTGCAAAAACCAGCTGAGGGCGGCGGAACTTGAGTCTTCAAAGTTTTCGACGTACGGCTCGAAGTGGCCCCCTGGCAGCATCACCAGGGATTTGGGCTCCTGGGCCTGTTCGTAGGCTTCGAGGGCCAAGTCCGTGCCGGTCAGTTCATCGTCAGCGGCCACGATGAAGAGCAGCGGCTTCGGCGACACCCTTGAGGCCCAGACCCCGGGTTCGTAGAGACGCGCCGCCCGGGTGGACTGCAACGTGACGGTGTTGTCCCAGCCGTATTCTTCCGGGCCGGGTTGCGTGTAGAACCGGACAGCGGACGGTAGCCGGTATGCGGCAGGCTGGCTTGGATCACTGCTCACCACTGCGATCATCCTGGGTGCCTTACCGGCGGCCTGGTCCCGTTCGTCGTCGATGAAGGACTGTTCCAGCGCCGTCCTGGCGTCGCCTACCGCGCGCCTGGATCCGGCCACATGGCCGTTGATGGCGGGGACCTGGGAGACCACTGCTTTCAGCCGCTGTTCCGTGGCTCCCAGAACCAGGGCGTGCCCTCCGGAGTAGCTTGAGCCCCACAGGCCTATGCGGGAGGCGTCTACTTCAGGCCTGCCCTCGAGGTAGGTCACTGCCCGGCGCCAATCCTTGATCTGCTGCCAGGGATTGATGTCGTGGCGGAGTTCCCCCTCGCTGGCGCCGAAATTCCGGTGGTCGTGAACCAGGACCACAAACCCGTTGTCGGCAAAGCGGGAGGCATACGCAGCGAGTCCGTGGGCGCGCGTGCCGGCATAGCCGTGGGCCATGGTGATGGCGGGATGCGGCCCTGGCCCATCCGGGAGGTAGAGCCAAGCGCGAAGCTTGATGCCACCCTCGGCCATAAATTCAACTTCCAGTCGTTCTGCCATGAGTCTCTCTTTTCTCTCCAGCGCTCGTGGCCGGGTAGGTGTGAAACCGCGGGAGCCACGCCGCGCGCCGCGGGGAATCTTGGAACGAATCAGTTGCGTGGTGGTTGAAGGGCCTGTGGCCCGGTTTCAGCGGGAAGCTTCGGCCTTACGGATGCAAGATATGAAATAAGCGTACACGTTTAGACTATGTCTCGCAACGATTTTTAGGCGTATGCTCCTTTCATGGCCCCAGGCCGACCCCATTCCCAGATTTCTTCACCTATGCACGGCGAAAGGCAAAACGATGGCAGGCAGTTTCATCTATGACGGGATCCGCACCCCCTTCGGAAAATTCGGGAAGTCATTGGCGGGCATCCGCCCCGACGATCTGGCCTCCCATGTCATCCGGGAGGTAGTCGACAGGCAGCCGGGGCTGGAAGCGCACAGGATTGATGAGGTGATTCTGGGCAACGCCAACGGTGCAGGAGAAGACAACCGCAATGTGGCGCGAATGTCTGCGCTGCTCGCCGGGCTTCCGACGTCGGTGCCTGGCGTTACGGTCAATCGGCTGTGCGGTTCCGGCCTCGAGGCTGCCATCCAGGCGAGCCGTGCTGTGGAAATTGGAGATGCCGATCTGGTGGTCGCTGGCGGCGTCGAATCCATGAGCAGGGCGCCCTGGATCCTCGCAAAACCCGAGCGGGCCTTTCCTGCCGGCCCAGAAACTCTCCACAGTTCAACGCTGGGCTGGCGCATGGTTAACCCCAGGATGAACCAGGCCTGGACGATCTCCAATGGCGAAACGGCAGAAAACCTCGCCGACAAGTTCGACATCTCAAGGACAGAGCAAGACCAGTTTGCCGTTCGCAGCCACCGGCTGGCCGCGAAGGCCTGGTCCGAAGGCATCTACGACGACGAGGTGGTGCCCCATCCGGATTCACAGCTCCTCACCGACGAGGGTGTCCGGCCCACCACCTCGGGGGAGGCCTTGGCGGGTCTGGCTCCGGCATTCCGTGACGGGGGTTCAGTCACTGCAGGCAATTCATCTCCGCTCAATGACGGGGCAGCAGCCATGCTTATCGGCCGGGAGGGCGCCCTGGAAACGGAACCCCTGGCACGCATCGTTTCACGCGGGGTGGCCGGCAATGATCCAGACATCTTCGGCATTGCGCCCGTGGAGGCGGCCAACCAGGCCCTGGCCCGGGCAGGGAAGACCTGGGCCGACGTGGATGTTGTGGAGCTCAATGAAGCCTTCGCGGCACAAAGCCTGGCATGCCTGCGGCTTTGGCCCGACCTGGATCCGGAGAAGGTGAACATTCACGGCGGCGCGCTGGCCCTTGGTCACCCCTTGGGTGCGTCCGGCTCCCGCATCCTGATCCACCTGGCACGGGAGCTGAAACGCCGCGGCGGAGGAGTCGGAGTTGCCGCCATTTGCATCGGAGTGGGACAAGGCCTCGCTGTTGTGCTGGAGCGCTAGTTGCGTCCCTGATCCGGGGCGTGACCGCCATCTTGAGGCATTTTCAAATTCTGGATCAATACTCTTGAATGAAATAGGTAAACTAGGTACGCTTACTTCAGTTGCTGATTCTACAAAGCTCTAACACTTCCTCCACCGCAGGCCGCGCCGATGCAGCCTCAGGTCGCGTTTCCTCTTGGGAACGCCAACATACACACTGACAGGGAAAGACACAGGCCCTCCATGATCATCAATAGCGCGGACCTCGACGCCACAGACTCCTACAAACTCCTCATCGGAAGCATCATTCCCCGGGCGATCGCTTGGGTGAGCACCATCTCTCCGGAAGGTGTGGCCAACCTTGCGCCCATTTCCTTCTTCACGGCGGTGGGACGAAAGCCGCCAATGGTGTCCATCTCGCTGCAGCCACGCTCAGACGGCAAGACCCTCAAGGACACGTTCGTCAACATCCGCGAAACGGGGAACTTCGTGGTTAACGTGGCCACGCTTCCACAGGCTCACGCCCTGCACTCCTCCGCCTTCGAATTCCCGTCTGGCGTCGACGAGTTTGAGGCAGTGGGGCTCGAAAAAGAGGCCTCGCAGGCCGTGACAGCACCCAGGATCAAAGACGCCCCTATCGCGATGGAATGCATCGTTAACCGCATCATTCCCGTGGGCGACATGAACGATCACGTCGTCTGGGGCGAAGTGGTCCGCTTCCACGTCAAGGACGAGCTGTACCTGGAACGGGGAAGGATTGACACTGCGGCGGTCGCGGCTGTGGGCCGGCTGGCGGCTGAATACACCCTGGTGGAAAACGTGTTCACCACACCCCTTGAGGACGAGCTCCTCAAGTCCAAACACAAACAGCGCATGGCACGCCTGGACGGTCAGCCGGATGACTGGTCGCCAATTAACACTGCAGCCTGGTCGCCGTCCGGTTCCACCCTCACCAAGGAGCAGTAAGTGACTACCGTAATTGAGCAGTTGCAGGAGCAGGATCCCTCCCTGACAACCACGGGCAGCGGCGATGTGGCCGTGCTCTTCATCCACGGTTTCCTGGATGACCAGAGTGTCTGGGACGACGTCGTCTCCGAACTCGCCGCCGCGGACGCCCAACTGCTGAGGCTGGACCTGGCAGGGATGGGGGACCGGAGCGGGGATGAGGGCCCCTATAGTCTGCAGCGGTATGCCGACGACGTCGCCCGCGTCGTGGCTGGGCTGGACAAGCCCGTAGTACTCGTCGCGCAAAGCATGGGGACGCTCGTGGCCGAGCTCGTGGGTGTCCGCCACCCGGACAAGGTGCTGGGCGCAGTATTCGTTACGCCCGTTCCCTTGGCAGGGACGCACCTTCCCGAGGAAGCTGTCAGCTCCTTCCGGAAGCTCGGTGGGGACGTAGAAGCACAGCGCGGGGTTCGGATGTACCTGGGCGGCGGGCTGGACGAATTCGGCTTGGACAAGCTCACCTATATAGGCAGCCGCATCCGCCCGGAAGTGGTGACCCACCTCGTTGACTGCTGGAACGAGGGGATCCCGGACGCCCCGGAGAAGAGTGAATTTAGCTCACCTGTATTAATTATCCGCGGTGAAGCCGACGGTTTCGCCACCGCTGAACTGGTATCTTCAGCGGTCGCCCCACGATTCCAGCACGTGAAGGAGGAAGTACTCAGCGGGGCGGGCCACTGGCCCCACGTCCAGCAGCCCCAGAACGTGGCCGGACTCATCGGCCGGTTCCTGCAAGAAATTTCTGAAGGATCTGCCGCTGCACCCGGCGGGGCCGGCGCTCAAGGCTGGATCAACGCCTTTGCCAGCAAGTCCGCGGACGACTTTGGCGAGGCCTTCCACCGCGACGTTGTCCTTGAGGCTTCTGTCATTCGGTCTCCAATCACCGGCCGGGAGAACGTCAAAACGGTGATGAGCGCAGCCAGCTCCATTTACGAGTCCCTCGAGTTTACGCAGCAAACCATTAATGGTCAGCGCACCTATCTTGAGTGGCAGGCGACGGCGTTCGGCGGCCTCAAGCTCTACGGAGTCACCATCCTCACCAAGGACGAGAACGGTCAGATAGTCTCAGCCGCCATCCACCACCGCCCTCTTGACGCAGCGCTCCGCTTCTCGGCTGAACTCGGTAAACGGATCGGGAAGGCCGTAGGTGAATCCCGTTTCTACTCCGCCGACTGAATCGTGCAGCACTCAGCAGGTTAGCCGTACCACTTCAACGAAAGGGCCTAAGCCAATGACCCACCTGACTTTCACTGTCCAGGATCAGATTGCCACCATCGTCCTGGACAATCCGCCCCAGAACCGAATCGACCTTCAGATGGCGGATGAACTTTCCGAAGCTATAACCGCCATCGGCAGCAGTGACGCCCGTGTGGTCATCGTTCGGTCTGAAGGGGCGGACTTCAGCTTCGGAGGTGACATCATGACGTGGCCGGGCGCCGAAACGCGGGAACTGCGTGCCTTGTTTGAGCGCTACATGTCAGTCTTCAACCAGCTCGAATTGCTGCCGATGCCGGTCATCGCCGAAGTTCAAGGTCTTTGCTTCGGAGGTGGATTTGAACTCGCTCTCCGTGCCGACCTCATCTTTGCCGCAGAGTCAGCGGAGTTCGGGCATCCAGAGCAGACTCTTGGCATCGTTACCCTCCTGGGCGGCATCTATCGGGTGGCAGAGAGGGCGGGCAAGGCGCGGGCAGCAGAATGGGCCATGACCTCGGAAAAAGTGCCGGCGTCGGAAATGAGCCGCGCCGGAGTAGTGAACCGCGTCGTTTCCGAGGACAAGCTCCGGGAGGAAGTCTTGGCGTTTGCGCAGCGAATCGCTACCGGTGCCACGCGGGCGTACGCCGCGCACAAGGCACTGCTGAGGACCTGGTCGCTGGGCGGTGTCGCTGCAGCAGACCAGGCGATGTTTGATATCGCCATGCCCTTGTTTGAACGCGAAGACACCCAAGTGGGGCTGAATTCAGCAGTGGAAGCTCTTAAGGAGGGAAGGCCGCGGCCCGTGTTGGAATTTCAAGGCCGCTGAGGCCTTTAAGCTAGTGGTTGGCCAGGTGCCCTAGAAGCTGGCGAAAGAGGATGCAGTGAGCTACTGGAACGCGACGCAGCGCTATGACATGGAAAGTGCTCCTGGCGGGCTCGGTTTTGTGCATGACCTGCTCAACACGAAATCCGCTGGAAAGCCGCGAAGGTCCGACTTATTGCTTGACCTTGGGCTCGCTCAGGCCTGGGTGGATGCCGGGCTGAAACAGTGGGCACTGGCAACCGGCAGGCGCTATGTCGAAGTCAAACTTACCGAACGCGACCTGGAACATCTGCGGTACTTTCGTGACGAACTTGCCAGCACGCTAAACGCCGAAGGGGACCCTGACGCCGTCGTCAGTTCCGACGTCGACGCCCTGCCCACAGTCTGGACAACCGCCACGTCCCTGAAGCTCAAATCCAATGGAATGGTTCAGGCAGAACCGCAGGGGGCGGGAGCCGGACACATTGAATCCCTGGCCATGACAGAGATTTTCCAGGCCCAACTCGCGGGAACCTGGCACCGGCTCAAACTATGCCGCAGCGAAAAATGCCGGGTTGCGTTCTTTGACCGTTCACGCAATAACAGCGGCGTTTGGCATGACGTGAAAATCTGCGGTAACCCGGCGAATCTCCGAGCGCACCGGGCGCGAAAACATGAATCAAAGCTCGTGAATTGACCCCATCCCCGTTCGTGGATGAGCAAGCTGGCAGGGGGAGGTCTATTCGCTGACCGGGCTATCAATCCCATCAAAGGACCTCAATGCAAGCCTTACCTCCGGACAATTCTGACCGAATCGCCGAGTACGCACATTCCGATAGGTTGGTCACCGCCGAATGGCTTGTGCAGCACATGGCTGATGACAGGCTGGTCATCGTGGAGTCTGACGAGGACCCGCTGCTGTATGAAGTGGGCCATATACCGTCGGCAGTGAAAATTGATTGGCATACGGACCTGAACGACCAGGTGATGCGCGACTATTTGACGGGCCAGGAATTTGCCAATCTGATGACGTCCCGCGGTATTTCACGGGACAGCACCGTTGTCATTTATGGTGACAAGCACAACTGGTGGGCCGCCTATACCCTCTGGGTATTCAGTCTCTTTGGCCATCCTGCCGTCCGCTTGCTCGACGGCGGGCGTGAAAAGTGGATCTCCGAAGGACGTCCTCTCGAGACCGCGCCGGCGCCCGCCCGGACCGCAACGCCGTATCCGGTGGTCACGCGCGACGACGCGTCCATCCGGGCGTTTAAGAATGACGTCCAGGAACACATCGGGCTACCCCTGATAGACATCCGCAGCCCTGAGGAATACACGGGTGAGCGCACGTCAATTCCCGATTACCCGCAGGAGGGCGTCCTTCGCGGCGGTCATATCCCTGGGGCGCGCAATGTCCCGTGGGCGCGGGCTGTTTCCGACGACGGGACGTTCCGGCCGCGGAGGGAACTCGAGGAGATCTACTTCAACGAAGTAGGCCTGCGAGCCGACGATGAAGTCATCACCTACTGCCGCATTGGCGAGCGTTCAAGCCATTCGTGGTTCGCCCTGACGTTCCTGCTGGGCATGGACAGGGTGAGGAACTACGACGGCTCATGGACCGAATGGGGCAATGCTGTTCGGGCTCCGATAGCGGTAGGTTTAGAAGATCCTGTTTGGGTGAGTAGTCCGGTTACCGTCTCTCCGGAGCCATAGATGGCCGATCTACCCCCCCGCACCTCCAGCCTCGGCACCGTAACTGACTCAGTAGCCTCGGCACCGTAACTGACTAAGTAGCCTGGTGCCAGGAGTCACCAGCAGCCCTCCGTTACCTTTTTTCGTAGCCCGGGTCCGGTTGCAGCATAAGGGTGTGTGGCCGGTCGGTCCCGGCATGGTTTCTGCCCCCAGTCGTTCATGAGCCGGGGGTGTAGTCACCGGACAGACCCTAGTCAGGCGGTTGTATGTCCAAAAGCTCATGAGATGGGTGAAGGAAGGAGGTGTAGCCACATGAACGCATTCACTGTTGGATGGTTCTGCCGGTCACTGGGGCTCAGTCGCGCGCGGGAGGCATCACGCCGAACGTGGGACGGCGCGAACCCGTCAGTCGTCCCAATTTTGCCAGCGCAAAGACAAAACCGCGTTCCCTCAACTGGGGGCGCGGTTTGCGTTGCGGTCTGCGCAAGACGGCGAAATCGGAGTGTGGACAATGTCCACACTTTGGGCCTCGGACTGGGTCGTACAGAGGTCGGATCGGGTCGGATTGCCTTTGTTTCCGCGAGATCCCAGTGTTTGCAAGGGCTTTAGTCCGGTTCGAGTCCCACCTCGGGCACGTGTTTTCCCCCAGGCTGGGGGCCTTTTTGGGGCCTCCAGCCTGTGTACGCTGCACACACAGTGCCGGCGGTGGCTCGGAACGTGTCCTCGCCGCGCTATATGCAGTTGTGGCTGGCCGTTCTTGTGGCCGGGTCGATCCTCTCTTTGGGCGGGCAGTCTGCCCGTTCTATCTGTTCATGGCTAGATCAAGCCGGGGCGACATGACTGCGCAGGTTAGTGGGGGAGCGGTGCTCCGCTGAGTTCTCGTTTTCTTCATACCTGTTCATTTCCGTAGGGCCGGGTGGCCACATGACAAAGCCGCTGCATAGGTAGATCCGAGTGAGGGGCGACTCTAGCAGTTGCGACTTTATAGATTGAAGGCACGCCAGGCTGTACCGAAAGTCGTTTCCGAACGCGGGGCAGTGAACTGACTTTTGGAACAACTTTTGGGACGCTGAAGTTACGCGGATTTCGTCAAGAGAGGGCTGGGGAGTGGCCTCGGAGCGCGTTGTCCCGGTTCCGAGAAAGTGGGACGCTGAGGAGAGGACCGGTTGGGGGCGGACGTGTTTTCAGGGCACTGGTCCCCAGCCGTTGCTTGGGCAGGGGGTAGACGCACCGAGGGCGGTCGGGGTCTTAGGGGCCGGGGAAGGGCAGACCCGATATCCAGATCTTCCAAAACCCAGGACAGGATGCGTTGGAGGCTCGTCTCGATGGCCTGCCTGGTTCAGCTCGCTTTTGCCGTGGTCGCTTCGGCTTCGGTGGGATGGTTCTACATGCCAGCTTTAGCCGCCGGATTGGTCGGAATGCATCCCTCGGCCACGAAGCCCAACTTCCAGGAAACTTGGGAGCTGAGCCTGCCTGACGAGCCATATGCTCAAAGCGTCGGGAGCGCATTAGCCACAAGGCCAGGAGTGATAGCCGAATCATGGCCGGGAGCCAGCGGCGAGAGGTCTGGACCGCCACAGGATTAGAGCCTGACCTGCAGTGGGAACCGACATCAGTGCATCTGTGGTAAGTGACGGTGGCCCCTTTTCCGTATGGTCCCAGCAGATGAGGCATCAGATTCCGGAGACCGCGCCCGCGCAAAGTACAAACGTTGTACCGTGCCCTGCTACCAACGTTGTACCCTGTCATCAGGGCGATTCCGTGCCCTTTGCGCAGGGAAAGGAGCGGCCATGCCTGTCACCATCCGCGACGTCGCCAGGGTCAGCGGTTTTTCCATCAAGACGGTGTCCAACGTCATCAATGGGCACCCGCAGCTGCGCGCAGAAACGCGGGCACGGGTCCAGGAAGCCATCGACCAGCTGGGTTACAGGCCCAACCTCTCCGCAAGGAACCTCAGGTCCGGACGCACTGGAGTCATCGGCCTCATCATCCCCGATCTCACCACGGCCTATTTTGCCGAACTCGCCGACGCCGTCATGCGTGCCGCTGCCGCCAAGGGAATCGCTGTCCTCATTGAACCCATCGGCAGCGGTCGCGAAAACGAGCTGGCCGCCCTTCGCGGCCAACACCGGCACATGGTGGACGGCATCATCTACAGCTCCCTGACCTTGGGATCTGCGGACACTGAAATCCTGAAGGGTGTGGATACCCCGCTGGTTGTCCTGGGTGATACATCCTTCGAAGGCCGGGTGGATCGGGTCACGATGGCAAACACGGCCGGAGCAAAGTCCGCCACAGAGCATTTGTTGAGCATCGGCCGACGCAGGGTTGTGGCCATGGGTGCGCACGAGGGCGATATTGTTGCGTCCGCAGAACTTCGCCTGGACGGATACAAGGCCGCACTCGAAGACGCCGGACTGCCCTTCGATCCCAAGCTGGTTCACTACGCGGATTCCTGGCACCGGAGAGGGGGTGCCGCCGCAATGACCCGGATGCTCGCCGACGGACTGGACTTTGACGCCGTGTTTGCCTTCAATGACACCTTGGCGCTGGGCGCCATGCGCGTCCTTCAGGAGGCCGGGCTGCACATCCCGAAGGATGTTGCAATCGTCGGCTTTGATGACCTGGATGAAACGCGATACTCCTTGCCGACTTTATCCACTATCAATCCACGGCGGGACGAGATCGCCCAGGCAGCCGTTGAGATGCTCCTGCGACGCATAGAGGGGGGCAACGGGCCGGAGGCGAACGAGATCGAAACAGGCTTCTCCCTCCAAATCCGCGAGTCCTCCGGCGGATCCCCGGACAGCGCCTCCCTGGCAACATCTGCCGCCTGAAATAAAAAAGCACTGGGGTCTTGACCCCTTTCGAAGCACGGCGCATGCTTGATACAACGTTTACGTACAACGTTTACCTAAATCGTTGACAGCAGGTTTTGGGGACATGGCTGTCCCATTTCACGAAAGGGCTGACATGAAAAGGTCGCTCGCATTCCTCACCGTCGTCGCAGCCGCATCCTTGGCGCTAACATCCTGTTCGGGCGGGGGCGCCGGCGGGGAAAGCAAAGACGGCGCCAAATCGGAACTCACGTTCTGGCACGGTTACACCGAGGCTGACGGGAAGGTCCTGAACAAGATCGTGGACGACTTCAACGCCTCACAGAGTGAAGTCAGCATCAAAGTGCAAACCAATCCATGGTCGGTCATTGATGACACCCTTTTGCCGGCGCTCTCCTCCGGAAAGGGTCCAGACATCGTGGCGATGCCGGCCGAACGGCTCCCCGTCTACGCCGACAAAGGGGCCTTCGTTCAACTGGATGACTTCTACAAAAATCCGTCCAGCAACCTCGACAAGCTGATTCCCGCCGCCGCGGACATGGAAACCGTCAACGGCCACAAATACGGCGTCCCATCCGGCTTCGTTCCCCTGGCGATGTTCTACAACAAGACCTTGTTTGCCAAGGCTGGAATCACCGCCCCGCCCACCACCTGGGACGAATGGATCGCCGCTGCCAAGAGGCTGACCGTGGATGAAAACAACGACGGCACACCTGAACAGTTCGGCCTGGGTTTGCCTGACCACGCCACCGTAGCAAACGGCGTCTGGCCTTCCCTCTTCTACGGCAACGGCGGAAACGTCGTCAAGGATGGCAAGGCTGTGGTGGACTCGCCGGAGAATGCCCAGACACTCAAGACGTGGGTGGACGCCATCCGGAACGAGAAGATCTCGCCCGCCGGCCTGGACGGTATTGCCGGTGACAAGCTCTTCAGCAGCGGCAAGGCAGCCATGTACCTCGGCGGGCCTTGGATGTCCTCCATCGCCACTGAAAACAAGATCGATTACGGCATTGCCGCCGTCCCTGCCGGGCCTAAGGACCAAGCCGCGTCCGCCATTGGTATTTCGATGGGCATCACAACCCAGAAGGACGAAGCGAAAGCCGCCGCAGCACAGAAGTTCTTCGCCTACTTCCTGCAAAAGGAACAGGCCACAGCCTGGTCCCTGGGTTCCGGCTGGCCGCCCTTGCGCTCGGACATCCCGGCATCTGATGTGGCAGCCAATCCTGTAGTGGAAGCCTTGACCAAACAGTCTGAATTCGGCCGCCCGCTCCTGCCCGGCGTCGTAAACAGCACGGACGTTCTGACCGCCGTGGACAAGCTCACTCAGCGTGCTGTGGCCGGCGAGAACATTCAGGATCTGCTCAAGGAAACCCAGGCGTCAGTCCAGAAGATCGTCGACGCCAAATAGTTGAACGGAACAGGTGCGGCGCCTATCGGGCGCCGCACCGTCCGGAAGGAAGCTCCCAAATGAGCACCATCATGCACAAGAAAACGACGGCGGCACCTAAGTACCGTGCGCCGGCCCCCTTGGGCGGCCGACGCAACCCGGCTATCGGCCAACGCCGCAAGAACATCCAGGCCCTGGCGTTCCTGATCCCAGCACTCTTGGTCCTTGGCGCGTTCACCGCCTGGCCAATGATTTCCGCCCTGCGACTGTCCTTTACCGATGCCAGCGGTTTCGGCAAGGAAAAGTGGGTCGGCTTCGAGAACTACGCCCGCATCTTCACCGATCCCGTCATCCTCAATGCCGTAGTCAACACTGCCCTTTACGCACTGTTGTTCACGCCAATGGCGGTGGCCCTTGCACTCGTTTTGGCGCTGCTGCTGAACGATCCCCGGCTGCCATTTCGCGGATTCTTCCGAACCGCCCTGTTCCTGCCGTTCATTATCAGCCTCGCTGTCGCCGCGATCGCCTGGTCCTACCTGATCGACCCCCAGGTTGGTTTGTTGAACTACTGGCTGGGGAACGCCGGGATCCGAATCGGAAATGTCCTTCAGGATCCCGTCCTGGCCATGCCCGCGGTCGCCTTCGTCGCCGTGTGGAAAAGCTTCGGCTTCTACATGGTCATTTTCCTCGCCGGGTTGCAGGAGATCCCGGGATCTCTGTACGAAGCTGCCAAGGTGGATGGCGCCGGGCCCCTCATGCGGTTCCGGCATGTGACCATGCCGATGCTGTCCAACACCACGGCTTTCGTCTTGATTTTCGCCCTCATCGCAGCCCTCCAGGCCTTCGACCAGATCTATGTGATGACCGGCGGAGGACCCTACGGCCATACCGAAACCGTGGTCATGCAGATCTATAAGTCCGGGTTCCAGAAACTCGACGTCGGGTTCGCCTCCGCACTCTCCTACGTCCTGCTGGCCGCCACGCTGCTGCTCAGCGTTGTCCAGTTTGTTTTCTTCGGAAAACGCGAACGGGAAGGTGACTAATGTCCACCACATTAAGACTGCAGCCCACCCCTGCCCGGGCCGGGTCCAAATCCCGCAACGCCACGAGGTCAAGGCTGAACCGCGCTTTGGTGGTGGTTCTGCTGGGCCTAGCGACGGCCGTGATCCTCTTGCCCATCGCCATCATTATCTTCACGGCATTCAAACCGGTGGCCGAGGTTAACGCTTTCCCGCCGACCCTCACCCCGGGCGCGTGGACCCTGGACAATTTCAGCAGGATTTTCCAGGACCTCCCCTTCATCCGGCTGATCGCCAACAGCTTCCTCTTTGCTGGTGGCGTAACACTCTTTGCCCTCCTGTTCGACTCGCTGGCTGCTTACGCACTGGCCAGGATCGATTTCACCGGCAAGAAGTTCCTGCTGATTGCGATCGTTGCCAGCCTCATGATTCCCTTCCAAGCCACCCTTGTTCCGGTCTACCAACTGGCAAGCGACCTTGGCTGGGTCAACACATTCGCTGCGCTGATCATCCCCCGCGCCGCGGATGCCTTCGGGATCTTCTTCCTGCGGCAGTTCTTCCTGTCCCTCCCCAGGGACCTGGACAACGCAGCCCGCATTGATGGCGCCTCTGAGTGGCGCGTTTATTGGAATGTTGTCCTCCCGAATGCCATGCCGGCCATCTTGACGCTGGGAGTGTTCGTCTTCGTGAACAACTGGAACGACCTGCTGTGGCCGCTGATATTCACCACCGACAAGGACATGGGCACTCTGACTTCAGGGCTGACCCTCTTGACGGGACCCGGCGGAATAGTCCCGTACGGCGTGATGATGGCAGGCGCTCTCGTGGCCATCCTGCCCCTCGCAGCCATCTTTATGTTTGTCCAACGCCGCTTCATTGAGAGCGTCGCAACCACAGGATTGAAGTGAGGAAAAATTTGAACTGGCATCAAGACGGGCGCCTGCATTTCGGCCTCGGAATTGAAGACACCTTCATTCCCCAGGAACGCGCCGGAGAGCGGTCCCTGGACGAATACGAACTCACCCAGCACTACCGCTTCTGGCACCAGGATTTGGGGCTTGCCAAGGAGGCGGGCGCAGAGTTCCTGCGGTGGGGCATTCCCTGGTACAAGATCAATCCCGAGCGCGATGTCTGGAAGTGGGACTGGCTGGACCAGGTGATGGACCGGTTCCAGGAACTTGGGCTGAAGCCCTTGGTGGACCTGATGCACTACGGAACCCCCACCTGGCTGGACAACCAGTTCCTGAACTCCTGCTATCCGGAACGGGTGGCTGACTACTCGGCCCGGGTCGCGGCACGCTACGCCGATACGGTGGTGGACTACACGCCGGTAAATGAGCCCATGATCCACACCCTGTTCGCCGGAAAGTTCGGGCACTGGCCACCCTACCTGGCGGGCGACGACGGCCTCGTGGCCTTGGTGCGGAACCTCTCCAAGGGATTCGTCCTCGCCCAGCAAAACATGGCAGAGGTGCTTGGTGAGCGGGCCATCTTCACCCACGTCGATGCTGGCTTCCGGTTCGTTAGTGACTCAAACAACGGCGAACACGATGATGAACTCCGCCACCTCAAGGCACGCTCCTACCTGGTGGAGGACCTCGTCACGGGCAAAGTGGATGCCAATCACGAACTCACGCCCTGGCTCTCCCGGCACGGAATGACCGACCACGATCTGGCATGGCACCAAGAGAACATCGTGCTCCCGGATGTGATGGGCGTTAACTACTACCCGCTGCACTCCACCGAGATCCTCGAATCTGCGCGTCCCGTCCGTGGTGACATCAACGATCCCCGCGCCGTCCGCAACGACTGGACCGAGGGACTGGCCGATGTCCTGACCACTTACGGCAAGCGCTACGGTGCTCCGGTTGCGCTAACCGAAACCTGCCTCACGGGCTCGTACGAGCGGAGGATCGAGTGGCTTGACGCCTCCGTACGATGCGTTCAGGAACTCCGCGCGGCAGGGCAGGACATCGTGGGATACACCTGGTGGCCGGTAACGGATATGTACGAATGGACATACCGCTACGGAACCGAGCCGCTTGAACATTACCGCCTCACCATGGGCCTTTGGGACCTCGTCGCGGACGAAATCGGCACCCTGCATCGGGTCAAGAACCCCGTCGCGGATAAGTTCCAGCACCACGCTGCCGCAGCTGCCACCAAGCTGGTCGCTGTCCTCACCAAAGAACCCGCATTCGCCTCCGAACAAGAAAGAAGCCCGTGGCCACAGCACGCCTGACCCTCGACCCGCAACGCACCATCGGCACAGTTAACCGCAGGCTGTTCGGTTCATTCGTTGAACACCTGGGCCGCTGCGTCTATGACGGCATTTACGAACCCGGCCACCCACTCGCCGACTCCGCCGGATTCCGGAACGACGTCAAGGAACTCGTCAAGGAACTGGGAGTATCAGCGATCCGGTATCCCGGCGGGAACTTCGTCTCCGGATTCAAATGGGAAGACAGCGTTGGCCCGGTCGAACAACGCCCCAAACGGCTGGACCTCGCATGGCACTCCACCGAAACCAACCAGGTGGGACTGCACGAATTCGCAGGATGGCTGGAGGAAATCGGCAGCGAGCTCATGCTCGCCGTCAATCTCGGAACACGCGGCACCGAGGAGGCATTGGATCTGCTCGAATACTGCAACCTCCCGTTCGGTACCGCCTTGGCCGAGAAACGGGCAGGCAATGGCCACGACAAAGCGTTCAACATCAAAATGTGGTGTCTGGGCAACGAAATGGACGGCCCTTGGCAGATCGGGCACCGCAGCGCCGACGACTACGGCAAGATCGCCTCCCAGACGGCGAAAGCAATGCGCCAACTGGACCCTTCCATTGAACTCGTCGCCTGCGGCTCCTCAAGTGCGGACATGCCCACTTTCGGGGAATGGGAACGAGTGGTGCTGGGGCATACCTACGACGACGTCGACTTCATTTCCTGCCATGCCTACTACGAGATCAAGGACGGGGACCTGGGAAGCTTCCTGGCGTCGGCGGCAAACATGGACCGGTTCATTGACTCGGTCGCCGCCACCGCAGACCACATCAAGGCAGTGAAGGGAAGCGACAAAACCCTGAACATCTCCTTCGACGAGTGGAACGTCTGGTACAACGAACGTTTCGAGACGGTGGACAAGATCACCGGGATCGACAACTGGCCCGTCGCTCCGCGGCTGCTTGAGGATACCTATACCGTGGCGGACGCCGTTGTGGTGGGAAACCTCCTCATTTCGCTGCTCAACCATGCAGACAGGGTCACTTCAGCTTCCCTTGCCCAATTGGTCAACGTCATCGCCCCCATCATGACCGAACCCGGGGGACCGGCCTGGAGACAGACCACATTCTTCCCCTTTGCCCTGACCTCCCACAACGCGAACGGCTCGGCTCTGGACACCGGACTCGAAAGCGAAAAATACGACACCACCGCCCACGGCACCGTCAGGATCGTCGACGCCGCCGCCACCCACAATCCCGACGACGGATCCGCATCGGTCTTCCTCGTCAACCGCAGCTCAGAGCGGGAATCCACCGTCACCATCGACACCAGCCATCTCCGGGACGTGCAAGTACTTAGCGCCCTGACGCTGACCGATACTGACGTCTTCGCCGCCAACAACCTGGCCGATCCACATCGCGTTCAACTCCGTGACCTCGAGGGCACGGAGCAGCGCCCCGGCGTCATCACCCTGACCCTGCCACCTGTCTCCTGGACGGCGCTGTTCCTGACCAGCACCCCGGACAGGGCCTGACACCCTTACAACCTCTGGCCCCACCACTTCCAAGCAGTCATGCCTCACGCCCAACGAGAAGAGTGAGAACCAATGCACCAACAATCTGTGGCTTCAGCCATGCCCAAATACCGGACCAGGCTTCCACGCGCCAGACCCATCATCGCCGTCGTCATGCTTGGGATGCTGGCTGTGCTGGCGGGCCAGTTCACTGCGATACCGTCAGCCGTGGCAGTGACCACCGGCAACGGCGCGCTGGTGTACTCACCGCCGGCGGGATCCTCGTTCAATCCCGAAGGCGGACGCGCGGCAGGCACCACCTACGCCAAGGTCGTCACCCTGAAGAACAACGGGAGCGCCAACGGCACGCAGCTGGCCACCTTCGACAAACTGGTGCTGACAAACGGCGTCCAGACCTATCCGATCCACCGCAGCACCGATAACGGCGCCACGTGGACCAAGATCTCTGAAGTGAATCCAAGCATCGACTTCCCCGCTCTGACGCGGACAGCCCAGCCTTTCCTCTTCGAACTGCCCCAGCAGGTTGGCAACCTGCCCGCCGGCACTGTTCTGCTCACGGGCATGGTAATGCCCGAAGACCGTTCCAGCAGCAGACTTGTTGTGTACAAGAGCTTGGACAAGGGCGTTACGTGGTCCTACCAGAGCACCATCGACTCCGGCGGGCCGGCAGTCTACGATCCCAGCCCCACCTCCACAACAAGTACTGTTTGGGAACCCTCCCTGGCAATCGACGGCAATGGCGGACTCGTGGCCTACTTCTCCGACGAGCGGCAAAAAGCCAACGGCGTGCTCCAAGCCGTGTCCTACCGACGCTCAACTGATGGCGGCCTCACCTGGGGCGCACTCGGCAACGTTTCTGCACCGCCGAACAACAGTGACCGCCCGGGCATGATTACAGTGACCAAGATGCAGGACGGCCGCTATTTGGCCACCTTCGAAGTGGTCAACCGTCCCAGCCAGTCGCAGAACACAGCGCCGGTCTACTTTAAGATCTCGCCTGATGGCCTGAATTGGTCACCTGAAGCGAGCATCGGCACAAAAGTAGCTCTCAAAGACGGACGAGGCATTGGGTCCTCCCCGTTCGTCAAGTGGGTTCCCACGGGCGGACCTAAAGGCATGGTCATCATCGCCTCCAAATGGTCACTTGATACGGCCGGAAACATCGACGGCGGCCAGAACTTCTACGTCAACTACAACCTCGGCGACGGCCCTTGGGAAAGGCTCCCTCATGCCGTCACCTACGACGCATCCGATACTCAGGGCGGGTCCTTTACCGGCTTTGCCCAAGGCTTCGACACCAGCGTTGACGGCAGGACGCTCTACCAGGCCACGAACGTTGAAAATCCCGCTACCACGTACAACGACGTCCGGGTCGGCTCAATCCCCCTGGACGCCCAGCAGTACGAAGCCGAACGCGCAGTCCGGCAGGATGCAGCCCTGGTGAACGATCCTGATGCATCCAACGGCTCAAAAGTAGGCAACATCAACAATGCCGGCAGCTCGGTCACCTTCACGGTGAGGGTGCCTACAGCAGGAACCTACACACTGAATATGCGCTACACGAACGGAACCGGAGCAACCAGCTCACACGTCGTCAAAGTCAACGGGGGCACATCGAGTACTTTGAATTACCCGGCGACCGTCGACTGGGGACGCTACGGTTGGGCGCAGATGAGTGCTACTTTGACGGCCGGAGCCAACACCGTGTCCTTTACCAAGGGAACCTCCTCCGCCGAACTGGATGTCCTCCAGGTCTTCAACCCTTCCGGAAGCCTGGATCCGCAGTTCCGGGTTACCAACCGCAACAGCGGCAAATCTCTGGAAATACTCAGCGCCCTAACAACCGATGGCGCGGGAGCCGGACAATGGGCCGATACCGGCAATGCCACACAGCTATGGAACATCAAACAAGCCAGCGGGGGAATCCAGCTCACCAACGTCAACAGTGGCAAACTCCTTGAAATTGGCTCGGCAGCCACCGCCGATGCAGTTCAGGCGACCCAGTGGGGCCCCACCGGTAATCCAACACAGGTCTGGTCGCCGACCGTTAGCGGCGGCTGGTGGAAACTCGCCAATGCCAACAGCGGGAAACTGCTGGAAATAGCTGGTGCGTCGACGACCGATGGCGCCCATGCACAGCAATACACGGCCAACGGCTTCACCTGCCAAGAATGGAAACTAACCCGCGAAGGCATCCAATAACGCTTTCTTCCAATCCGCGACTTCTCAAGAGGTTGGCAATGGTCGAGGCGCCTTCCGCTCAGCAAGACCGAGCGGAAGGCGCCTCGCCTGCGTCACTGGATCCGGCTCCGTCATAGCAACCATGAGATGAAGTCACAGCCCCCACTTCCATGGTCCGCGACCTACCCAGAGAACTCGGACGCAGTCTCGGGCACGTACGAAGCCTCTGCCGAAATTCAGAAACGGACCATAGACTCCTCCTCGCAGTGCCTTTCGACGTGGAAGAAGAAGGCGCCAAGGCTGCCTTGAACAGCTATGCCCTTCACACGCGCGCCTTCTCCCGGAACATTGATCGAGGCCGCAGAAAGCTACGAGCATATCGCCTCCGGAGCTCTTCGTCTGTCTGTGAGAATCGCCCGGCTCAGTGAGTCCCGTCAGAACCTGATGGCCGCGATGGAGTCCAGGACCGTCATTGATCTCGCAGCCGGTGTGATCATGGCAGAGAACCGGTGCAGCCAGAATGATGCGCTCACCATCCTGAAAAACGCCTCAAACTACCGCAACATCAAACTGCGCGACCTCGCCGCATCAATCGTCGCTTCGATTTCCAACGATCACAAGGTCATCACCAGGTTCGAGGATTAGAACCGCAGCACAAGCGCATGCGCCGTCTGCAGCCTGCGCTAATGCGCGGATCTTTGCCTTGCGAGCTCACATCCTCAACCCAAGAGGCTCAAATCCAGGAGACCGCCCCAGCCGGCCCCTCGGGACTGTCCGATAAACGGTGTGTGGGTCCGGCCGGTTTTCATTAGTGAGTGGTTCTTTCGAACCGTCCGGCGAACGTTATGGCGAACGCGTTGAGTGCGGGCTTCCACCTCATGGTCCAGCGTGCTCTTCCGCCGCCCGTTGGATCAAGGGATCTGGTGACCAGATACAGGCATTTCAGGGCAGCGGCCTCGTTCGGAAAGTGCCCGCGGGCCCTCACAGCCCTGCGGTAGCGGGCGTTGATCGACTCGATCGCGTTCGTTGTGCAGATCACCCGCCTGATCTCCACGTCGTACTCCAGGAACGGCACGAATTCCGCCCAGGAGGACTCCCAGAGCCGCACGATTGCCGGATATCGCTGACCCCACTCGGCCGTGAACTCGGCGAACCGGTCCTTCGCCGCTTGCTCGGACGGGGCGGTGTAAACGGGTTTGAGTGCCTTCACGATGCCGTCGCGGTGCTGGCGTCCGGCGTAGCGGAAGCTGTTGCGGATCAGGTGCACGATGCATTGCTGCACGATCGTGCGTTCCCATGTGGTCGTGATCGCTTCCGGCAGGCCCTTGAGCCCGTCGCAGACAGCGATCAAAACATCTTCCACACCCCGGTTCTTCAGCTCGGAGAATACCTGCAGCCAGAACCGGGCACCCTCGCCACCGTCACCGGCCCAGATACCCAGAATGTCCCGTTCCCCGTTCGCGGTGACTCCCATGACGACATAGAACGGGGTATTGCGTACCTGCCCGTCACGGACCTTGACCACGATCGCGTCAACGAAGAGCACCGGATAAACCGGATCCAGCGGCCGGGCCGACCATTCAGCCAGTTCGGCGGCGACTTTCTCCGTGATGCGGCTGATGGTGTCTTTAGAGACCCTGGCCCCGTAAACCTCCTCGAAGTGCGCGGCAATTTCCCCGGTAGTCAGCCCACGTGCCGAGAGCGAGAGCACGACCTCGTCGATCCCGTCCAAACGCCGTCTCCGTTTCGGCACGATCACCGGCTCACATGACCCGTCCCGGTCCCGGGGCACCTCGATCTCAACCGGGCCGATCTCGGTCAGCACGGTCTTTGATCTCGTGCCGTTACGCATGTTCGCGGCGACCGGTTTCTGGCCATGCTCATGCCCGAGGTGCTCGGTCAGTTCCGCGTCCAGCGCGGCTTCCAGGACGTTCTTCGTGAGCTGGTTCAGCAGCCCGCCAGGGCCTACCAGGCTCACGCCCTGTTCCTTGGCCTGCGCGAGCAACCGCTCCGCAAGCTCCTTCTGATCGATGATCTCTCCCGTCACAGGATCGATCATCACCCCTGCCATCTCGGTCGTGGACTCAGACACGGCCGTCTCCTTTCGGATCAGGCCGGACCCCACACACCGTTATTCAGACAGTCCCGGCCCCTCGCGTCGATGCTTTGGCGGGGCATGGGGTCGAAACCGGGAGAGTAGCCTGCACGCCTTGCCCGGTGCCAGTTGTGTGTATCTGTGCCAGAACGTGCGGGTAGGTTCGTAGGTTGGTATCTACGAGGGCCTTGCGCGGTCGGCTGCCAAGCATTAATTCACCAGAAATCGGTCGCTCACGGACGTTAGGTTTGCCGCGGAATCTATATCAAGTCCGATCTGGCCCATTGATGTGAGGGCTGGAATTTGTGGGTGCCGACCACTAAGTAGGCCGCAGACCGCCGGCAGGGTTGTTGGCTTGTTGCGTTGAATGCGTCATCCGGGGCTGATGCTGCACGCGAATCTTCTCAGCAGACAGTGGCCTGTCGTCTGGGAGCGGTTGACTGGCCGAGGCTGTCGCAGCGTCGACTTTGGGTGTGCACAATGTGCACACTGTGGCGGTCGGACCGGGCGGGGCTTATGGGCCTCTGAGTGTGCACAAGCTGTTCACATGTGGGCCCCGGGGGCCTTTCTTGTTGGTGGCCGTTGCTGTGGCCGGGTGCCTATACCAGGGACGAGCAGTTGGAGTTGGGCGGCTCGACAATTTCGCGGCGTCTCGGACGGAGCTCACGAAACCCCTTCTGCCTCTTCTATCGGTTGCCGCCGTCGTTGCTACGTTTGGCCCGGGCTACCGCAAGTACAACAGGGCATGGCAGGGCTCTAAAGAGCTCTTCAACTTCTCGTCGAAGCTCATGGCGACGGACGAAATCCGGATGATTATGGCAGTTTGGTTGAGGACCAATGCGCGAGTGCCCATGGCCCGTGGCGGTTTTGGCTTCGAAGGCCGACGGCCCTAGAGCGTGGGCAGGCTGAAGGCAGGTTCGGGCCTGTGTACCCCGCGGGGCCGGTAGCCCAGCGCCTCTGCCTCGCCGAGCAGGTCGGCCAGGTACCAGATGATGGCCAGCCACATTTCGGTTCCCTGGAGGCTGGGCCGGCCCGCCGCACTGGTGGGGGAGAAGCTGAACGGCAGGCCGGCGCCAGGGATCCACTGCGCCATGGCAGCGTCGAGCTGCAGCCGTGCCCAGATCTGCACGTCCGCCTGCCGGTGGTTGGATTGTTTGCGTGCCAGCCAGAGTGGGTGGGCGACGTCAAGGACGTTGCAGGCGTTCGGCCTCCCTGAGGCGAAATAGCGGGGATCTGCGGCATGGCCCAGCACCGTGTCGATCAGCGCATCGGCGTGGGGGACGGGTACGCCGAACTGCGCGAACGTGCCGCGCGTCAACCGGTAGTACCCGTTGACCACCTTGAGCCTCATGTCGGTGGAGGGCTGCCCCCAGGTTCCCGTGGCAGTGGAGGCGCTCACCAGCAGCCAGCCAAAGAGCGTGTTCAGCGGTGTAGTGGCGGTGGAGACTCCCTGGGCGAGGTTCCAGTACGTGGCCGTCCCCCACGCATCAATCCACGCGCCTGAGGCCCAGGGTTCCTTGCGCCATGGCAGCGCCTCGACGGCTGCGGCGAGTTCCTCCGGTCCCATCGAGGCGACGGCGTGGATGGGATGCCGGAACCTGCTGCCGAGCAGATCGAGCGCGTAGCCCACCGAGAGGACATGGTAGGCCGCATCACCGGTTCCGAAATCCAACGGACCCCTGTCGGGCCGACCGTCGGAGGCGTACTGGCCCACGAGTCCACTCGCAGGATCCTGCAGCCCCTGCAAGCGATCGATGTGGGCGCTGAGGCTCAGCTGGGCCGGTGGGGCCCCCAGCAGCAGATCGGCGATCTCGATGGCGTCGCAATGCGCCCGCACCGTGGGTGCCGCGCCGGGCTGGTCGACGTACCGGCCGCCACTGGCGTCGGGATCCCAGGACCGGCCAAGAAGCATCGGGGCCTCGGCGCGGGCAGCGCCGGCAAAGTCCGCAAGGGTCTGGGCAAGCGTTTCCGCCCCGGCGCCGTCCTTCCGCCCGGTGTCTCTCCGGTCGCGAATGTGCCGGGCGGGGTTTCCACCGGCTATGGACCAATCCGGCACGTCGCGGGTCACGACCGCCCCAGCGGCGAGCACGGCGTGGGAGCCGATGGTCACGCCGTCGACGATAACGACATTGGACCCGATCCAGACGTCATCGCCAATCAGGATGCCCTTGCTCGTGTGGGGCTGCTTGTAGACCGGTTCCGACGGATCCATGGAGTGGTTGAAGCCAAGGATGGACGTGTGCGCCCCGATGCGTACCGCATTGCCAATGCTGACCTTTCCCCGGACCACCGTGAAGGCATTGACGGTGGTGTTGTCCCCCAGGTCCACGGTGTCAGTGATGTAGGCGTGGGCGGCGACATACGACCCCGAGCCGATGCTGAACCGAGTGGGGTCGATCATGGCCAGCGGCGAGAGGAAGACGTTGCTGCCGATGGTGACGCCGTCGAGCTGTTTCAAGGCATCCTGGTGCCCAAGCTGGCTCTCCCGCTCCTCCCCGCTTGCGCCAGGCCAGAACAGCCAGGGTGAGTAGTCGAACTTCATACGGGAACCATTGTTCACGGATTCTCCAGGGGTAGGGCAGTGGGTTGGGAAGCGCTTTCCGTGAATAGCTTTGTGTATCCGGCGGGCATCGTCAACCCCGCGGCGGGCAGAACCTCCGCGGTGTCCGGGGGAGCCTCCCCCTGAGCGAGCGAGATCAACAGCGGATGGAAGGGGAGGGGTGGTGTAGGTGGATGCTTGATTCGTACTCGAATGTCGTGCTCCGGTGGAATCAGGGCTCGGCGTTGCTGCCGCAAGGCAAAAGAAGGGGGTGTGCACAATGTGCACACCTTGGCCCTCGGACTCGGCCGTACTGCTGCCAGACTGGGCCGGATTCCGCATGTTTCGGCGGGATCTCAGTGTTTGCAAGGCCTGGAGTCCGGTTCGAGTCCCACCTCGGGCACAGTGTTTCCCAGCTCAGGGGCCTGTTGGCCGCTGAGTGTGCACAAAATGTTTACGGATGGGCCCCTTCGGGGGCCTTTTTCGTTTGTCAGAGTGCCTCGCCTTCTTGGGTGGTTGTGGTTCTGGGGTCTTGCTTCTCCACGGTGGGGCGGTCGCCGGACTACATGATCTTGCTTAACCTGTGGCGCGAAGGCTTACCCCGCTGCCCCGTAGTGATCGAGGAATTCCTCGGCTTCCGTGTCGCTCGTCGCGGTCCCCGTGATGGGCCAACTGGCCGACGCAGCCTGGGCGGTGGAGGCCGAGGACTCAGGTCCCCGGACGTGGGTCACCAACAGGAGGCCGGCTTCGATCCGAAAGTCATCTGCTCCTCCGAGGACGTCTCCGTCCACCTGCGTTTCGTCGAAGCCGGGCTCGCCGTTGTCGTCCTCGCCGGCCTGGCCTTCGTGGGGGCTGCCCTCACCGTGCGCCGCTTTCCCACAGCACCGAGCATGCAGAACCGGAAGGTGCTTCTGGCAACGAGGGAAGCCTCCGGCAAAAGACCGACCGTTGTCGCCGTTTCCCGCGCACTTCAGCGCGCCGCCTGGATAATCCCGGCCAGCCGTCTTCGCATCGCCCGAAACCAAGGGCAAAGATTTGGCATGAGGTGGGTCGGGGCTCAGGGCAAGAGACGCCGCTCACGACTCGGGCCTTGGCGGCCGAATGTGGGCAAATGTTCAGGAAGTTGGACTGGCCAAGTAAGATCCTAGGCCGCGAGGGCCTGGGCCCGGTATTGCACCGGCTCAGGCCCTCGAGCTTTGTCGAGATCCGTTCGGTGTTGTACCAGCGGATGTACTCGTTCAACTGTGCGGCCAGCGCGTCGGTGCTGATGTACCGGACGCGGTGGAACATTTCCTCTTTGGGTGGCCGAAGAAGTTCTCCGTCACCGCGTTGTCGTAGCAGTTGCCCTTGCGGGACATCGATTGGACCGCGCCGGCGCCCTTGAGAAGGGTGCGCCAGGAGGCGTGCCGGTACTGGAAGCCCTGGTCTGAATGCACGAGCGGCTGCTGGCCGGGCTTGAGCGCCACCAGGGCCTCGCGCAGTGAGGTGTTGGTCAGCTCCAGGTTCGGGACGAACCGATGGTGTAGGAGATGATCTGCCGGTCGAAGAGGTCCATGACCGGTAAGAGATGGAGCTTCCGGTCCCCGACGCTGAACTCGGTCACGTCCGTCACCCACTTCTGGTTCGGGGCATCGGCGTCGAACTCCCGGTTCAGCAGGTTCGGCGCAGCCGTGCCCTGTTCGCCTTGGTCGGAGTTGTAGCGTTTCTTCCGCCGGACCCTGCAGACCAGCCCGAGTGAGCGCATCAGCTTCACCACGGTTTTCTTCGCGATCCTCCAGCCGTGTTTGAGCAGTTCGGTGTGGATGCGGCGGTGCCCGTACCGGCCGTGGTTCTTCTCGAAGATCTCCGTGATGGCGGCCTTGAGTGTCTCGTGCGGATCGGGGGCTTGCAGGCGGGTCTGGTGGTAGAAGAATGTCGACCGGGCAAGACCTGAGACCTGCAGCAGAACGGGCAGGGGGAAGTCAGCCTTGAGGGCGATGAGGGCCTGGACCTTCACCGTTGGTTTTGTGCCCTCAAGGCACGTAATTTTCCCAGATAGGCCACCTCGGCGCGCAACCGTTCGTTTTCCCGGCGCAACCGCTCCAGCTCGGGCAGCTCCGTCGGCGGCGGGGAATCGGGCTTCCGGGGCCGGCCTTTGGGCTTCGGGCGCAAGGCGTCAGCGCCCTCGCGACGATACGCACGCACCCACGTCTCAGCAACACAGCAGAGGAGAGGTCAGCCTCGGCGGCGAGATCCGGGGCGGTCTCGCCTGCAAGGAACCGTTCGACCAACGCGAGCTTGAAGTCGAAAGAGTATGACTGTTTTTGTCGGCTTGGTCACCAGCGCTCCTTGACCACGAATCCTCCACCGCCGATACAGCCTCTTGACCGGCCAACGGGACACGCCCAGCAGCCTGGCCGTCGCCGTATCTGCAAGGCCTTTCTCAAACAACGCTACAGCGGCCTCGCGCTGGACCTCTGCCAATGAACTACTTGAACGCAAAACTGCTCCCCGGGAGTCAGAACTGAATTTCTCAGTCCAACTTCCGGGGAGCAGTTCACCTTGTCCGGGCACCTCGCTTTTCCTGGGCTGGACGGGGTGGGTGGCTCGTCACCACGGCCTAAGGACCTGGCTTCCGGATGTGGCCTGTCGGCATTCACCTACCGGGCTGCCGAGCGGTTCGCCTACGGCGTGATGATCGTGAACACGGCGTCGGTCCGGTTGGACGTGTTCGCGTCGTTGGCCCGTACGGACAGCGAGGCGAACGACGAGCCGATGGAGGCCAGACCGACGTAGTCGCCCACGAAGAACCCACGGGCCACGGGCGCCGTCATCATGTCGAACGGGCCATACACGTGCGTCTCATCCGCGAATGCAGGAGTGCCCACTGGCGAGGAGGTAAACCAGTAGTCCGTGGGCAGCGTGCTCGAGTTCCCGACGCTGAGGTTCCGGAAGTCGTAGTACGTGATGCCGACCTTTCCGCCGGCGACGCGGACGCTCGGCGTGAAGGCGGGGACGCCCTGCGGCGTATTGGCCCGCGCCGGCGCGCTCCAGGTCATGCCTCCGTCAGTCGACGTCGAGATCGCGACCTCATCGTAGTGCCCGCCGTTGAACCGTGAATCCTGCCACACGACGTACAGTTGCCCGGTGGCCGGGTCGACGGCTGGTTCTGGGATGATGTCCCCGGTCCTGACGGGCGCCCCCGTGTTGGGGTTTGTGACGCCCACGGTATTGAGCTTCGCGATGACCTGCGGGGCCGTCCAGTTGGCGCCCCCGTCCGTGGACTTGGTGAACGCCACGTTGAGCCCATGCAGTTTGTCGACACCGTTCTTGCCCGTGCCCAGGATGAGGTCGAAGAAGTTGTAGAGCGTGCCGTCAGGCCCGACGACGATCTGGTTGCCGATGGTCTGCTGCCTGTTGCCAGTGGGCACGATGACCGTCGGCGAGCTCCACGTGGCGCCCGAGTCGGTCGTCTTGGAGAAGAACGTCGGTCCCGCGAAGGCGGCCGCGTGGGCCGCGGCCCTCGGGTTGTCGGTCGGTGAGACGAGGCGGTCCCATACCGCGTAGGCCGTGCCCGGGATTATTGGGTCAGCAGTGACGGACTCCTTGTCGTTGAAGAACTGCGGAGAGCCGAGGTCTTCGATCAGGGTCTTCGGCGCAGTCCATGTTGCTCCGCCGTCATGCGAGGCCGAGGCGAGAACGGCATTGTCGTTGCCGACACCTTGGAAGGAGAGGGATACAGAGTAGGCCGTGCCGTCCGGACCTATCGAGACCCACGGATCCGAGGCGCGGTCGTAGCGGGAAGGTCCTCCCGGTGCGCAGGCCGAGAATGGCTGGGCTACCGTATTCCACGTGGCGCCTGCGTCCCTCGAGTAACCGACCACGAGGCCACGCGCGCCGCCGTCGGACCAGCGGTCCTGTTGCCACGCGCCGATGATGTTGTTGGAGTTGCTCGGGTTGACGGCGACCCACGGCTCCACCTCGGCGTTCGGGTAGTTCACGGCACCGGGTGCGGAGCCCAGCGTGCAGGCCGAGAACGGACTGGCCCCGCTCGCGACGGCTAGGGGGCTGGTCGTGGCGGCGGAGGCTCCGGACATGTTGAGCATGAGCGCGGCCGGCAGCATGGTGAGCAGTGCGGCTCGGCGCAGGTGTTTGGCGATCATTGGTTTCTCCTACAAGGGTGGGGTGCTGGGGGTACGACATCGGTCGAGGGCCGCTACGGGCCTGTGCGCTCCGGGAAAGTCCAGCTCACGAGGTCACCAAGCGGCTCGGCCTCGAAGGCGGAGGGCCGTCCTCGGCGACCCCGCGGCTCGCGCTGAACGGCTCGAAGACCCTCGCGGTTCGAGCACGCGTCGGTGATGCCCGCGCCAAAGGCCTGGCGGCCTCGAGCTGGGCCGCCAGGGCCATGAGCCGGGCGTCGTCGTCCGCCCGGCCGAGGAACGCGACCCCCGCGACCGGCGCGCTGGCCGCGGGAGGGCGGCGTCGTGCGCGTGTCCAGCCCCCGGCGGCCCGCCAGGCACAGCCTCCCTCACCAGAGCATTGAGCTCGGGTAGCCTTGAGTTCCGCGGGGCTCGCCTTCTGTGCCCGGATCAGATCGGCTTGCGGGAGGCCGTCGAGCCAGCGGAGCTGCTCGTTCATGCGCTCAGAGAAACACAAGCTGGGCTACCGCGCAAGGGCCTGACAAGACTCACCTAAAGTGCGCGCGAAATGGGGGTGCAAGCCTCAATAAATGCCCCGCGAAATACCGGTCGCTGTCCGGGTGCTGCGATGAGTTTCGCAAATGCGTCTACCAAGACCCCGACGGCGAGCGCGAACGGGCTCACGTACAGCGAAGTGATTCTGGACGAGAGTTTTGTGGTGGGGAGGGCCCGGTGTGGTGGGGCCGCACCCAACCTCACCACCCACAGCCGATCGCCAGCCCCGGCCTCGCTGAGTGAGCTGCCGCCCGGCGTGTTGGGCCGGATGCACCGTTAGATCCACAATCCCGCCTGACGGTGCCGAAAGCAGCGGTGGAACGGAATCAATGGCATAGGGACATAGAGATGGGCTGTGCTCGTAGCCGTGTCCGATATGGCACGCGGCTGCGGGGAGGATGCGTCCTTGCGTGGTGGGTTTCGGGCCGGTGTAGGGGCCCAGTGGCTGGGGCGGTGGCGGTAGAGAGAGCGGAGGTCACGGGTGGCGTGATGCAAGGCGGTGGCGACCCCGGGGGCGTTCGGGAACGTCATTGTGTAGGTGGTGTAGAACTTTTCGGTGAGCCAGGCGGTGTCATTGTCGTTGATGGGCCACAGGGAGGCGATGACGTCGCGGTAGCCGGCCAGCTGGCAGGCGGTCGCCAGGTGGATGGGCTCTTCGGGCAAGGCGGCGCCGGTGCGGGCGGTGGTGCAGGCGGACAGGAACGCCAGCTCCGCCTCGTGCAGGTGGGTCGCCGTGAGGTCCAGCACGGTCAGCGGACGGGTCTGGTAGTTGTCCAGCAGCAGGTGGCTGGCCGAGGGGTTGGTCACGTCGCTTTCGCCGTGGCAGGAGAAGTGCACCAAAGGGTGGCTGGGCAGGACTGCGAGGACGGTGTCGTAGGTGGCGGGGTCGGTGCCGGGGAGACCAAACACTGTCTCCTTCCGGCATACAGGTTGCGCAGGGTGTCGGCTTCGTGGGTGGTGCCGGGCAGATCGGGTTGATCCGGGGTGTGGGACATGGCAACCACCAGCATCCAAGAGGGTCATCATCCAGAGCGCGAAATGGTTGTGGGGAACCCGCAGCTCCAAGGCCCGTTGAAAGAGCCCAACGACCACCCGGTGAAGGGTTGGCATCGTGGGCCCCTGGCACTAACGGGCGTCGTCCGAGACCAGATGGACATCCTGGACGTCCCGGGTTTGGGGACACGACACATCGCCCTGCGAAGGTTCGACAGGCGAAGGCCCACTTCCCTTCCAGTGGACACGGATGCCCGTCTCTTGCGCGAGTGGGCGGCTGCCTTCGACACGCGATCCGGCTCCTGACCGGTCCCGCCTTTGATGCCAGCGGGACCGGTTTCTTTGGTTTAGTTCAGAGCCGGAGTGTCCGTAGGGATGACGCCGGAACCGTACAGATCGGCGGCGAGATCCTGGAGGGCGCGCAAGGCGACCCGCTGGGTAAACGGGCCGTAGGAAACACGCGCAACGCCGAGTTCCTGGAGCTCGGTTGCGGGAAGCGCTCCGGGGGCGCCGATCACAGACAATTTGCCGTGTCCGAGGCCTGCGACGAGCGGCTCGATAACGTCGCGTGTCAGGGCGCCAGGGACGAATACCAACGCTGCTCCTGCATCCAGGAAGGCGCGACCACGGGCAATGGCGTCCTCAATGCTGTCCTTGATCGGGCGGTCGCCGCCCTTCGCAATGGCGTCGGTGCGTGCGTTCAGCTGGAACGCGATGCCCTCGCCGTTGGCGGCGTCGACGATCGCCTTCACTCGGGCGACGGCTTCATCGAAAGGACGCAAGCGGTCTTCGACGTTGGCGCCCACGACGCCGATGCCAATCGCCCGGCGGATGGTTTCGGCTGGGTCTTCATAGCCGTCGTCGAGGTCTGCGGTGACCGGAAGTTCAACCGCGTTGACGATCCTCTTCACGCCATCCAGCGCGACATCCAGGGGCATGGTTCCATCGGCGTAGCCATACGCGGCCGCAATCGAGTGCCCGGCGGTGGCAATGGCTTTCGTCTCAGGAAGGGCTGCAACGGTCGAGGCGCTGATGGCGTCCCACACGTTGACCACACTCAGGATTTCCGGTGCCTCATGCAGAGCCTTCAATTTCTCTGCCCAGGCCTGGATATTTGATTCGGTCATGGTCGTCCTCCGTCGTCATGGTTGGGATCACTCGCCAAAGTCAGCCTAGACGTAAGGCGCCCTTCCATGACAAAGCGGGTGGGAAAACGTAAAGGGGCGGCTCAGAAGTAAACCGGGATGTGCAACCCTCTGTGTGCCGGAACCCGGCTTCAAGCCCCAATCAGTCGAGCGCTCAGGATAGATGTCTGATTTGCCAATGAACAGCTGGACGAGGTGCTCCGCCCCGGACTTCCTCCAGTTATGGCATGTCAAGGTGGGTTTTGTAGGCGGAGCATTTGTTGGTGTTCCAGCCGGCGATGATGCCGGCGCCGAGCATGTGGTGGTCGGTGTCGAGGGCGAGTTGTAAGGGTATAGGGATAGGTCTGTAGCATCAGCCACCGTCAGCCGCGCGGCGCCATCGGCCTCCTCCTCGCCTGTGGGTGCAAGAGTTGCACGAATGGCACACATGGCTCTGGGCCCGGCTATTGCTCGGACATCGCAAGCTATCGAGTTGGTGCTCGAACAGGACGAGATGTGTTCGCAGCGGGAGAAGCATCGTGAAGCTCAGCAGGATCAAGTTTGAGAACTACCGGCGACTCATGGACTCTGAGATAGAGGTCCGAGATAATCTCGTTGTCGTTGGTGCGAACGATGTCGGTAAGTCTTCACTACTCCGTGCTTTGGATTTGGTGCTCGGAGCCAGGACCGCCCAGTTATTTCGAGGAACTCGATCGATGATTTCCGGTGTTGATGAGGTGATGCTCGTCGTCGGCGGCCACTCGACAATCCTCGACCAGCGCAGGATCGCCCTGATCGCCGATCACTACGCATTGCCATACCTAGGGGCACCGCCTTCGGCCGCCGCGCGGTAGCACCCGTATCAACATGCGACACGTTCACGACCAGCCCCATTCAAGGAGAACCCCCATGACCGCACCGCACCGAGCCCTGATCGTCATCGACGCCCAACAGGAATACTTCGAGGGACTGCTCCCGATTCAATATCCGGCCCGCGATGACTCCATCGCCAGCATCCAGATCGCGATCAACACCGCCCAGCAAGCCGGAGTGCCGGTGGTGCTCGTCCAGCACGAAGAGTCGGCAGAAGCCCCGGTGTTCGCATCCGGATCGGCGACGTGGCTGAACCACCCCGAAGTGGCCGCCCACGAGAACGCGGCAGCAAAGCGCATCAGCAAGCAGTTCTCCAGCATCTTCGCAGACACCGACCTCGAAGCCTGGTTGCGTGAACAAGACATAGACACGATCACTCTCGTTGGGTACATGACAAACAACTGCGTGATCGCCTCCGCCGCGGCCGCCGAGCCTCTCGGCTTCGCCGTCGAAGTCCTCTCAGACGCGACCGGAGCAATCGACCTCTCCAACGACGCCGGCAGCGCGCCAGCACGCCAGGTCCATCAGACTCTGATGGCGCTGCTGCACTCGAACTGGGCCGCCGTCACCGACACCGAGACCTGGACCGCAGCACTGGTTACGGGTGCGCCGTTGACCACGAGCGACCTCATCACCTCCGCCGCACAAGGCCGCAGCATCCGGTAGCAAGTAAGCCCCCGACAGAGCGATCATCCTCCAAAGCCACAACCATCCAAACGGGGATCAGTTCTTCTGGAGGCCAACGGGGAGCCTGTCATCGCCATGAACTGGCCCTTCCCGGCCTACCGGGAGCTGAATGCGGGCGACGCCGGGCCTGATGATACTGGCAAGCCTTGGGTATTCAAGTGGGAAGACAGGGTCTTTGACGCATCAACCCGTCGCGGTGTAGCCCAATGGCGTGGGCAGTCACCATTTTCGTGGGCGATGCTCGGGTGCTATTTGGCTGTGACAGGACGAAATGATGGAAACAGAGGACGGCTTGTTGGTGGACCGGCTGAGGTTGCGCACACATGGACGCACGCCGCGTGGGCGCAGTCACTGACCAGCAGCGGTGAGTCGCTGGACTGGCTGTTGGAACGGCACCGGACGGGGAACTACCCGACAGGCCTCGACGCGGGCGGATGTCTACGAAGCGCCGGTGCACACCCGCAGCCACAACGCACCAGGGAATACTTGCTCGGCTGTGGCTGACCCTTCGGTGGATCTGCCGGGATTAGTTCCGCCCCCGGAAGTACTCAATTGGTGGCTCATCCAACTTGGAGCAGGAGCCTTGGCAGGCTCATCCTGGGTCCTCGTGACGTTGCCGGCCGAACTGATTGTCGAGCACCCCGCCATCTTGGGCGAAGAGGGCACGCAGACTGAGCTCTTCGGACGCTCCTACCTCGATTACGCGGAAAGGGTTCTGCGCTACCTAGGATCCCCTTCCGGGCACAGACTTGGCTAGATTGGGGAATGGAAACTCTGCACTAAACGCATATAAATGACGTGGATTAGTGGATTACAGGGCATGGCCATAGAGCCGACGCAGGAGGCAGGCGATGTCGAGGGTGTGGTTGTCGCGTTCGGCGGCTATCTTCATGGCCAGGAGCGTTTCGGTGTCTGCCGCGTGGATGGTGAGTCCGTCGAAGTGTTCGAGTTCGAACCAGGTGGCCTGGTCCGGGACTAAGGCTGCGGGGTTGGCAATGAGCCGGTCCGGCGCGGGGGTCGTAGTCCGCGGCCATGCCAGTCACGAGGGCGTCCACGGACGCTTTGTCGGTGTAGTGGCGTCGATGCCGGCGGTGGGGCGGTTGCGGACTCCTTGAAGGATGAGCGCAGCACCGCCGACGAGTTTGACGTCGCCGCGGACGCGGCGGGCATGGCCGTTCGTGTCGGTCATGTCCTGCGCTGTCGAATGCAAAATCAAAGGCGAGAGAGGTCAACAGCTGATGGAAGTGGGGGAGTTATGTGCATGGGTCCTGGATACGTGCCTGAGAATGATGACCTGATGAAGTCAGCACTGGCATGTCCTTTCTGGCTTGGTGCCGGCCAACGGCGCGTAGCTCAGGCATTTCCGGTGTGTACCGTTGCCGTAGGAGAGCGCAAAAAACAAGTGTGGACAATGTCCACACTTTTCGCTTCGGACTGGCTCTTACTGTCCCCGGACTGGCCCGGATTCCGCATGTTTCCGGGACTTCCCCGTATTTCCAAGGCCTAGAATCGCCTTCGATTCCCACCTCGGGCACAGTGTTTCCCTGTTCAGGGGCTTGTGGGCCTCTGAGTGTGAACAAGCTGTTCACATATGGGCCCCTCGGGGGCCTTTCTTGTTGGTGGCCGGTGCTGTGGCCGGGTGCCTCTCCTTCTTTCGGCGGGCGACGCCCTTGGCTTGCTACTTCTTCATGGCCTTCCCGGGCCCAGACGACGTGACGTTCCAGCAGGCCCGTGATTGGGCTGGCGGAACGTGAACTTCTCAATGACGTCATTCGTTCCCGGGTGGGATGGGCCGTGACTGACGGTGGGAGTTGGTACTAGTTCCGTGCCATGGGGTATGGCCATGAATCTGCGTGTTCCCGAAGAGCTTGACCGCCGGCTTGATGGGCTTGCTGCCGAGGGACACACCTCCAAGTCGGCGTTGCTCCTCCAGGGTGCCGAGCTGGTCCTGCAGCGCCACTCGCGCCGGCGTGAGATCAGTGCGGGGTTGGACTTCGTCATGGGCCATGACGCTGATCTATTGACGCGGCTTGAGGATGCGTGACCGCGTACCTCGACATTGAGGACGCGCTGCAGGTGATCGACCGGTACGGGTTCCACATCCGTGACGTCGGTCTGCTCGCCTCGGCCCTGGCCCGACCCGCCACAACGGTCATGGGCGCTGAAGCCTATCCTGAATTGGCTATGAAGGCGGCCGCGTTGCTGGAGTCCGTGGCCCGTTTCCATCCGCTCATTGACGGCATAAGCGCACCGCCTGGACGCACATGGTCCTTCTGTTGTGGATCAGCGGCCTCCGGCACGACTTCATTACGGACGAGGCTTTCAATCTCGTCGTGGGCGTGGCTTCCGGCAGCACGGACCTGAAGGAGTGTGCCACCTCTATTTACAAACCCTGGTCCCACCGTAGGGATTCCGGGTGCCTGCGGCGTCAAAATAGGACTCGCGGAAGCACCGCGCATGAGTTTGTACAAGCGGGGGGACACCTTGGTGGTTCCGTCCCTGGACCGCTCTCAAGGTCGCTCCAGGGGCTCGTCACCACAGTTGCCAGCTCAGGCACCGAGTCGCAGGCTTCACACCCCTGCACGAAAATCTTGACACCACCACCCCGGGCGGCAGACTGGTCTTCCACGTCTTTGCCGCTCTGGCCGAATTCATCCGAGACCTGGTCGTGGCAGGGACCCGCGAAGGCCTGGCCGCTGCGGGCCCGCGTCCGCGTCGGAGGCTGGCCCAGCGTTGTCACGCCCGACATCATCCGCGCTGCCAGGGACATGCTGACCAACCCCAAGGCCAGCATCACCTCGATCGCCAAGCTGTTGCGTATCATTCCCGGAATCCTCTACAACCGCATCCCCGACGTGAAAGATCTCCGGACGAGCCGGCACCCAGAGCTTGCCCGCACCGCTGGTCCAGATTCTGGGCATTCCCAAGGGCAGACTGGAGCTGAGCCACATGGCGTGGCCGGGCGACGGTCTTCGATGAGTCCAAATCGAAGATCTATTACGTGGCAGCATCTCTGATCGCACCTTCCGACGTCGCTGGCGCGAGGCGAGCGGTCGCAGCCCTGTGCCGATCAGGACAACGCCGGCTGCACTTCGAAAGCGAAAGCGACAGTTCCAGGAACGCCTTTCCAAATGGCGCCATCCAGACCGGGCTCAGTACCAGGCTCTACGTCGCCAGGAACATGCCGGACAAGCCAGCCGGGCCCCGGGTATGCCCTCGACGAGTGGGGTGTCTCCTGGATGTGGGTTTTACTCGCTGAAGCAGCAGTTTGTACCTGCATCACTGTGTTGGACCTGGCATCGGGTCTGCGTTTGGCGTAGGTCCTTGGACTCTACCGGCCTGTCCGGCCCCCTTGTCACAATCGGAGGAACGGCTGGTGAGGTGGAAGGTGCCGGTGATGATGTGGGGTTACGGGATGGACATGGGCTGGATGTGGCTTTGGGGCCTTTTCGCGCTCATTGGGATCGCGTTACTGGTGGTCCTCGCGGTCCGGTTGTTCAGCGGAGGTGGATATGGCGCCGGAGGCCCTCAGGGACCGGGCGGCCAGCCTCCGTTCAGAAGCGGGGCGCGGCAGATCCTCGATGAACGCTTCGCGAAGGGAGAGCTGACCGCGGAGGAGTACCGCGAACGGCTCAGGGTGCTCGGTGAGGGTCCCTAGTGCAGCCCGTCAGTCGTCGCACGGCGCTGCTCCTGGGCGGCTTGGGCCTGGCCGGCATGGCCGCGGGCGGGACGGGGCTCTTCTTGACGCTGACATCCCGGCCGACCCTCGCCGTCGGAGACGAACTGACCCAGCCATCCATTCTGCAGAGCTCGGATGGCCGGCTGGAGGTCCGGCTTGAGGCCGGGCCAGGCAGGGTTAAGCTTGCAGGGCAGCCGGCGTCAGCCCTTGCGTACAACGGGGAAATTCCTGGTCCGACGCTTCGAGTCCGCCCTGGCGACGTCTTGAAAGTCAGCCTCGTCAACAACCTCGGCGGGCCGACAAACCTGCACATGCACGGGCTGCATGTCTCTCCCCAGGGCAACGGCGACAATGTCTTCGTCAGGGTCGGCCCCGGGTCCACCTTCGACTACGAGTACAGGCTTCCTGCCGACCACCCGCCGGGCGTGTACTGGTACCACCCCCACCGTCACGGCCTGGTCGCGGATCAGATTTTCGCCGGCCTCTTCGGGGCGATCATCGTAGAGGATCCCGCGGCCATTGAGGTGAGCCGGGAACGGGTCCTGGTGGTTTCCGATACCACCCTGGACGCGCTGGGCGACATCCAGCCGACTTCGGGGATGGACCGGATGGCCGGCCGCCAAGGCCAACTCCTCCTGGTCAACGGCCAGCTCAACCCCCGGCTGGAGGCCCGTCCTGGGGAGCGCGAACGGTGGCGGATCATCAACGCGTGCGTGACCCGCTATCTCCGCCTGGGCCTTGACGGCCAACACCTTGAGCTCCTGGGTATGGACTCGGGCCGCCTTCGACAGCGGCTCGAGGTGAAGGAACTGCTGCTGACGCCGGGCAACCGGGCGGACCTGCTGGTCAATACGGCCACCGGCGACTCTGTTCTGCGCACGACATACTACGACAGGGGTGCCATGCCGGGAATGATGGGCCGGGGCGGAGCCGGGGCGGTGCGCACGGAGGACCGGAACGGCGCCCCTTTGGTGACACTGCGTGTGGTTGGCGATTCGGGTAGACCTTTGCCGTCCTTGGCTGCGGGGGCCGCGCCTGTGGATCTGAGGTCCTCCGCCGTGGCAGCCCGCCGGCAGCTGACTCTGGGAATCGGGACCGGCATGGCCATGGGCATGATGGGTTTCACCATCGACGGCAGGCAGTTCAACGACGCCAGGACGGACACAATTGTTGCGGCGGGCAGCGTCGAGGAGTGGACACTGGTCAACACCAGCCCCATGGACCACCCCTTCCACCTACATGTCTGGCCGATGCAGATCATCGAGGAAAACGGTCAGGCCGTCGACTCCGTGCGCCGGCAGGACGTGGTGAACCTGCCGGCGAACGGGCGGGTGAAGGTCCGGGTGGCTTTCGATGACTTCACGGGCCGTTCCGTGTACCACTGCCACATCCTTGATCACGAGGACCTGGGAATGATGGGCGTCATCGAAGTCCGGTAAGAAGCCGCCCGCCGGCGTCTCCGGGCTCGGGCACTCAGCCTTTAGGCGTGCGGGGCAACCCGCGCACGAACGGGGCCTTTCCCAGCGCGGTCCGTTCAACGTGCTCCACCACCTGCACGTCCACCGGCGTCTGAACAACGCCGGCTGTGGTCAGTGCCTCGGTCGCTGCGGCGCGGACACCGTCCGTGGAGGCACCGGCCGCCAGACCAGCCAGGAGGACCCGCAGCCAGGTGGGTTCCCGGATGACCTGCCACCCCCACTGAGCGGCAAAGTCGAGCACATCGTGGAACACGTTCGGGTGGATGCTGACCCTGCCTTCCTGGCCGGGCAGTTGAAGGATGTCGTCGATCCGCCGTTCAGTGTCCTCCAGCAGGGTGAACGAACGCCCGCAGGGGCAGCCCCGTCCGCCCAGCCTCACCGTGTCGGACATGTCATAGCGGATCAGCGGCAGGGTCCGCGAAAACAGCACGGTGACGAAGAGCTTGGAGCCGGTTGTTCCCGGCGGCACGGGGAGGCCGGCCTGATCCACCGGTTCGATGATGAGCAGGTCCTCGTAGACATGGCGGTTCCGGTAGGTGCAGGGCGAGGCGATCCCGGCGGTTTCGGTGGCCGCGTACACGTCGAATGGGGCTGTCCCCCATGCGGCTTCCAGTTCCGCGGCCACCTGTGGGCTGAGCACTTCGGATGCGGACATCACCCCTTGGGGTGAGATGTGCAGTCGGCCGGCGCGTTGCTCGGCGGCCAGGGGCTTCAGTGCCGAGGCGTAGCCGACCAGCACCCTCGGCCGGAAACGGTTCAGGGCAGCGACCGTCTCGTCCATGGGGGCTGTGACGTCCAGGCGGAGGGTGGGGACGAGTCCGGATCGGAGGGATGCGCCGACCACGGCGGACTGGTGCGTGGGAACGCGGGAGCTCACCAGGGCCATCTTCAGGGGCCGGGTCACGCCTGCGGGGATTCCGGCCCAGTCATTGGTGCGGGCGTAGGAGGCCAGGACGGTGGCCCATTCGGCGCGGTTCCAGGCGAAGGTTCCGCGTCGGCCGGTCGTGCCTGCGGTCGCGGCCGCCCACCAGCGATCCGTGCCGAGCGCAGGGAGACGAGCGAACAGAAGGAGGAGGGCAGCTACCCCTCGGAATTCCGTTATGGATCCATGTTCCGGAGCATCCTGCTGCCCCAGGGCGTGAAAGTGGAAGACATCAGCGCCAGCTTCAAGGACGGCGTCCTTGAAGTGAGAGCGCCCATGCCGGAAGGCGGAACTGAAGCGGCAAAGCAGAAAATCCAGATATCCCGCAGCTAAGGTGCGGGGATTGGACGCATCCCGTCCAATGCCGGGGAGCCTGCCCCAAGCAAGGGAACGTCTTCCGGCAGCGCCGGAACGGACTATTCCATCCCCGCACGGCTCGCGTCGTCCACGCCGACTCTCCACCGCATGTCCGTTGTGACCGTGTACCTGCGTCCCGTCACTGAATCGGGAACAATCCTGAAGAGCAGGTCCTTCCCGGCCCCTTGCCAGGGGAAAAGGGCGCGGCTTACTGCATCGAGGGTCTGTTCCGTCGATGAATTGCCGATTGCCTTCCCCTTGACAATGACGCTCCATGCCATCCCGAATTCGGCACTCACCGCGTCAGCCTCCAGCGCGACGGCGGCATCCTCTTCGATGGCTCGGGTCTTGGTACCCGTCCCGGTAAGGAAGACAACTGAGTTGCCATCCACCTTGTAGTTCACCGGGAAGATGTCGGGCCGGCCATCAGCGATGACCCCCAGCCGCCCAACACCGGTTTCCCGAAGAAGTTTCCAGCATTCCTCGGCGTCGAGTTCTTCCGCCTCCGGTACTGCGTTCTTGTCAACCATGTGGTGATCCTAAGGTTGGCCCGGAACATCGGACAGGGCACAAAGTCCCGGGCGGGTGCTATACAGGTGGCGCCGGGAACTGTATGGCGCTGTTGCAGCGCAGGAGCAAGCGTGAACACTCGATTTTTCAGAAACGGGCCGCGAATTGCACGTCCGAAAAGCTGGCAATCTTTGGCGCGATGAGGCCGCCTGACGCAGATCTGTCCCGTTGCTTCAGGGATTTCCCAGGCTAGTGGATTTTCAGTACCGCCGCTCCCGTGATTCTGTCATTGGCCAGATCGTCAAGTGCTTGGTCCGCAGCCGTGAAGTCGTATGTCGTGGTGGTTGGTATCAAAGGCATGCCAGCGGCAAGCTCCAGGAGTTCATTGCCATCGGCGCGGGTGTTGGCAGTGACGCTGCGGATTTGTCGTTCGTAGAAGAGGTCGTTGGCGTAGTTGAGGGAAGGAATGTCCCTGAGGTGTATGCCGGCAATGGCAAGGGTTCCGCCCCGGTCCAAGGCCCGCAGCGCCACCGGCACCAAGTCACCCACGGGCGCGAAAAGAATCGCTGAATGGAGTTTGACCGGGGGAGAGTCGAAAGCGCCGCTAACGTACTCTGCCCCCAGGCTTCGGGCCAGCGCCTGCGCCTCCGCTGATCGTGTCATGACAAAGACCGAGGCACCCTGATACATGGCGATCTGGGCGGTAAGGTGGGCAGAAGCCCCGAAGCCCCGAAGCCGTAGATGCCCAGGCGCCCGCCGGGAGGCAGTGAAGACCGTTTCAGGGCCCGGTAACCGATGATTCCCGAACACAGAAGGGGAGCCGCCTGTTCATCAGTGAACCGGGTTCCCACGGCCTCATGGCCTGGAACGACGTTGGCGCGGCGGGGCGGCAAATCCCCTTCTGCCAAATGAAGGTCGGTCCGGCAGATGCCGCAAACATTGACGCGGAGCAACAGCTCGCCCGCTTTCGGCTGGGGCTTCTGCCGTGTCCCCTGCACCTGGGGCCGAGCCGCGATCGGTCCCAGGCTTGCTACCCCCCATGCCCGCATCTGATGCTCCCTTCATGGTCCACTGTGTGGCCAGGAGGCCTGCCGTCCGCCCGAGGGCGCCGGGGACCGGGGACAATAGGCCTGGTCCCGCGGCCGTGGCGGCATCGAGAATGTAGCCTTCGAGCCAGGATCAGCACGCCGCTCTCCTTTCGCGAAGACCGTACGGCACCGGGCCGCACGGCAGGTGCCTCTTCGAGGACCATACCCCGGAGCAGGCCCTGGCCGGGAGGGTCTTCCGGCCCTAGCGGGTCAGGAGCGCCCCGGCGAAACTGAAGGGAAAGTGACCGCGTCCGGGTAGGGAAGTGCGTGTGCTCAAGATGAAGCAGATTCTGGTCGGCATTGACGGTTCCGCACCAGGCAGCGCCGCCGCTGATTGGGCGGCCGAACGTGCACGGGACTTCGGTCTTCAACTTAACCTTGTCCATGCGGTTCCCGAGCCGTGGGCCTTCCGGGAAGACGCCCTTCACAAGAGGGCGATGGCGCAGGCCATGGACCTGCTTGGCGGGGAGGAAGCGCGCCTACGTGCCCTGTTTCCGTCTCTGCGCGTGGTCGGGGCCCTCAGCGTAGGGGAGCCTGCGGAGAGCATGCGCACGCTCTCCGCGGAGGCGGGCATGGTCGTCGTCGGAACAGACCGGCGACCCGACAGCCATGGCGAGGGGTTCGGGTCCGTGAGTTTTCAGATCGCAATCATCAGCCATTGCCCCGTGGCTGTCATTCCGGCCCCGTCGACACGGGAAGCTTCGGGGGTGGTAGTGGGTGTAGACGGTTCCAGCGATTCCGGGCTGGCCGTGGACTACGCCGCCCGGGAGGCGTTTCGGATGGGGCAGGAATTGACGCTCGTGCATGCCTGCGGGGGTGATGCTCCTGCGTCCAGTGGCCCGCGCCCGGACGGCCTGGATGCAGACTCAAAGAACGACGGACAGTTGCTCTTGTCGGCAGCCGCGGCAGGGCTCTCCGGGAGGTACCCCGGGCTGGTGGTGAACGAAGTCCTGGACCCGCGGCGGGCCCCGGCCGAGGCGCTGGTCGATGCCGGATCCGCAGCGAAGCTTCTGGTCATAGGGTGCAAGGGACGGGGCGGGCAACACCTCCTGGTCGGGTCCGTGGCCCAGTCGGTGCTGCTGGACGTCCGGTGCCCGACGCTTCTGACACGGCCCGCGTGAGGGTCGGCCATGGCCGCCCGGCTCGTTTAACCGTCGGTTCCCTGTCCTGGGGAGGGGGGATCGAGCGGCGGCCACCATTGGGAGGGTGGGCCGATGACGAAGCGCCGGCCGCTGAGGTCCGTGGGGGTGATCCGCACCAGGTGATCCTTGGATCCTGGTTCCCAGGGCGAAAGACCGGCCTCGACCGCTTCCTGAATGTTGTCAGGGCCCGAAACAACCTCAGGAAATCCCTTGATCACGACGCTCCACGCGATCGTGCCGTAGGTATTGAAGCCGTCCGCCTCCAGCGCGACCAAGCCCCCGGAAAGCACTGCATCCAGCTTGGTTCCCGGACCGGTCCGGAATATCACTGTTCCGTAGTTAGGCACATAGTTCACGGGGAAGATCTCCGGATTTCCGCCGCTGATCACCGCAAGCCTGCACGTGGACGTCGACCGGAGGTACTTCCAACAGTCATGAACGCTGAGGGCTTCCGTCTCCGGGGCTGTCTCCGAACCATCCATGGCGCTGAGCCTACACGTTTGGTCGATGGGGGAGTAGGTCCTGAAGATCATGCGGGACCTTGGACCCTGCCGGGGGTCCGGAGAGCAGTCATAGGCTCGTGGGGAAAGACCGGCGTTGTCTCATCCGAGGCGGGACGCCCCAGCAAGCCAGGAGCAAAAAGATAATGGAAAGTGACGAACGCCCAGGAACCATGCTGTCCGCGGACGAATCGTGGAAGGTGCTCAAGCGCCTCCAGCATGGTCGCCTTGCCATCTGTGTTGCAGGTGAGCCTGACATTTATCCCATCAACTTCCTGGCCCACGAGGGGGTCCTGCTCATCCGCACGAATCCGGGCACTAAGCTGGCCGGTCTGACGGTGAATGACAAGGTGGCCTTCGAAGTGGACGATGTGGTTGATGACGAGGCCTGGAGCGTGGTGGTCAGCGGCACGGCGAGAGTGATCGAATCACAGACGGAGATAGATGAGGCGGACAAGCTGCCTCTGCGGCCGTGGATCCCGACACGCAAATACACCTATGTCGAGATCACCCCTGTCCGCGTCCACGGTCGGCATTTTGAACTCGGCGAGGAACCGGAGCGGCACTGATCGTGATCGCTGCCGCACTGTTGGACCGGTCTTCCCCGAGTGCCCTGAGCGCGTTCAGGATCGTGGCGAGATCCACCAGTTCCTGAAGAAGCGCTCCGGCCACGGCCGGAACGAGCCCGTAGGTGGCGGCCAGCAGCAGTCCCGTGCTGAGCAGGACGCCGGTCCAGATGCTCGACTCGGCGACGCGGACGGTGCGCTGGCTGATGTCCACGGCCAAGGCGGTTTTGGACAAGGGAGCCGCTGAGCAGGGTGTCGCCCCTCCGGCGTTCCACGGGAAGGCTTTCGCCGGTCAGGGCCGATTCGTCGAAGATCCCTGAGGCCGTGAGGAGCTGCCCGTCGACGGGGATGACTTCCGAGGGTTTGACCAGAAAGCATGTCCCCGGCACGGTTGATCCCCATGGGTACATGTTCCACGGTCGTGTCCGGACGTTCTCGGTGCGCTGTCTGTGGGGAACGCTCCAGAAGTGACCGCAGTTCCCGGGCAGGGCAGCCCTGGGCAAATGTCTCCAGGGCTTCTCCGCCGGTGAGCGTCAGCACGATGATGAGCGAGGCGATGCATTCGCCGACCGCGACCGTTGAGGCGATGATGTCCAGCCGGATCCCGGTCACGGAGGACCCTACATGGTGACTGTTCCGACGCCCTCGTGCCCGAGGACACGCCCTTCCTGGACGGCTGGTACGTTGCCGTTGAGGACGTGCAGGTCGGTGCCGCAAATCGTGGTGGTGTCGATGTGGAGGATGGCGTGTGTGGGGCGGATGATCCGGGGATCAGGGCCTCAGTCCAGGACTTCTTGCCGGGTCCGCCGTATACCAGGGCTTTCAAGGGGGTCCCTCCGGTAGGGCGGCCTGCGCAAGTCAGGTGCTGCAGGGTCGGTGATCAGTGGAAGATATCTGTTCGGGGATCCGTGACTGGAGTGTTCCAGATGTCGGGCCGTGTTGTCTTGAAGCGTCGTCCGGTGACAGTGTCCAGGTCCAGGCGCAGGTAGTGGCTCTTGCTGCCGGGCTGCCAGGGATCCAGGTTCAGGGCGTCGACGGCTGCCCTTTCGTGCTGGTCCAGAAAGAGGCGGGTCTGGCCGCGGACGACGACGCTCCAGGCCTTCCCGGAGCTGGCGCTGTAGCCGTCGATTTCGAGCGCGCAGGGGTCCGTCATCGTGGCCCAGAATTTCGTCCCGACGCCGGTCCGGAAGACGATGCTGCCCTGGTCCAGGACATAGTTCACCGGGAAGATCTCGGGGTGGTGATCGACGATCACGGCGAGCCTGCCCACACTGGTGCGTCCGAGCAGGTCCCAGCACTCGTCAGGGCTGAGGCGTTCGATGTGGTCCGCTGCTTCGTGGTTCATGCCTCGACGCTACCGGCGCCAGACCGACGTCGTTAGGGCCTTTGGGCCCCATCCGGACAAACGGACCCTATTCAAGTCCTGCGCGCGTTGCGTCGTCCAGCGGGCTCCACCAGGTCAGGGGAGGGGTCACGGTGAAGCGGCGCCCGGTGATGGAGGTCGGGATGATGCGGATGAAGTGGTCTTTGTAGCCGGCTTGCCAGGGAAAGAGCAGCAGCCCGACGGTATCCAGGACCTCCTGGGTGAGGGTGACAGCGGTTGCCTGTCCTTTCACGACCACGCTCCAGGCGACCCCCGTGTCGGCGTTGACCCCGTCGGCTTCCATGGCGACCGGAGTTTCTCCCAGTGCTGAGTGGAGCTTGGTGCCCTCCCCGGTGCGGAACACGAGCGTTCCGTGGTCGACCTTGTAGTTGATCGGAAAAATGTCGGGGTGGTCCTTCACCCAGATGGCCAGGCGCCCTACCGATGCGCCGCGCAGGAGTTCCCAGCATTGATGGGCTTCCAGGACTTCAGGCTCTGGCAGTGGTGGTGTGTTCGTCATGACTGCGAGGGTACGCCGGGGACCGGTCACGGAACAGGGCCCAAAGACCCAGACCCGGTCCGTCGCAGGACGTTCTGGATGGTGCGGCGGTGCCGGGGTAGTCTGTCATCGAGGTGCTCCTTGCGGTACCAGGTTCACTGGGTCGATGGTGGCGTCGGCGGGCGGAAGGCGTAGATGAACAATTCGAGTCCCGTCCCGGAGGGTAGCGGTGGCGTGCCGGTTGCCGGCGTCAGGATCGAAGAACTTCTGAAGGACTTCCTGGCCAGGGCCGGGGAGCTGCTGCACGCCCAGGAACACATGCGGGGGCTGCTGGAAGCAGTCGTCGCCGTTGCCGAGGACCTCAGCCTTGAAGCGGTCTTGGACCGGGTGGTCAACTCGGCGTGCCGGTTGCTCCATGCCCGTTACGGTGCGTTGGGTGTGGTCGGGGACGGCAAGTCCTTGAGCCACTTCATAACCGTAGGAATCGATGACGACCTTGCCCATCGGATCGGGCCGTTGCCGACGGGGCATGGCGTCCTGGGACTGCTGATCACCGAACCCGCCCCCTTGCGCCTTCACGATCTGAGCCAGCACCCCAATGCCCACGGTTTTCCGGAACATCATCCGCCGATGAAGTCCTTCCTTGGCGTCCCCATACGCGTGCGTGATGTTGTCTTCGGCAATCTCTACCTGACGGAGAAAGAGGGCGGGGAAGACTTCACCCCGGAAGACGAAGACCTTGCCGTTGCCTTGGCCGCCGCGGCCGGGGTGGCCATCGAGAATGCACGGCTGTATGAGGACGCGCGGCGCCGGGCCTCCTGGTTGGAGGCCTGCATGGACGTGACCGGGCGGGTGCTCGGCGATGAACAGGGGGTCGGGCCGGAGCAGGTGGCGCTCGACGTCGTCGCGGACAGGGCGCTGAAGGAATCCGCCGCGCAGCTGGCATTGATCCTGGTCCCCGACAGCGGGGTGGGTTCGTACAGCGTGGCAGGCGCTGCCGGCGAGGACGCGGCGGACTTCATGGGGCGGACCCTGCCGATGGATTCCGCCCGCATCCGGGCAGTGGCTGACACCGGAACTCCCGCTTCGGTAGATGAAGCGGCAGCGGTCCTCGGCGCAGTTGACGGGCTGTCCCTGGGACGGCTCCTAGCCATTGATATGAGCGCCCAGGGCGCCCACCATGGGCTCCTGATCCTGGTCCGGGCGCCTGGGAAGGGGCCTTTCCCGAGGACGGATGTTGACATGGGGGCCGTCTTCGGCTCGCATGTGGCGCTGGCGTTGGAGCTGGACCGGATCCACAGGCTCCGCGAACAATTGGTGGTCTTCACCGACCGGGACCGGATAGCGCGGGACCTGCACGACGTCGTCATCCAACGGCTCTTCGCCGCGGGACTGAGCATCCAAAGCCTGCGCCGTTTCACCACCGGCGAATCCGCACTGTCCAGAATCGACGCAGTTACTCAGGAACTGGACGAGACGATCAGGGACCTTCGGAACACCATCTATTCCCTGAGCGCCGATTCGTCCGGGCCCGAACTGCTCAGCAGCCGGATCCTCCAAACGGTCCGCAATGTCTCCCGGGCCCTCCCGTTCGCCCCGCATCTGGCACTCACAGGCCAAATCGATTCGATAACCGACGACACCACGACGAAGCATCTTCTGGCGGTGATATCGGAAGCCTTGAGCAACGCTGCGCGGCACTCCGGGGCGCAGGCTATCGAGGTGTCGGTCGCCGTCACGGACGGCACACTGATCCTCACGGTCGAAGACAACGGGCGGGGATTCACCGACCCTCCGCGAGGAAACGGCTTGGCCAACATGGAACACCGGGCCACCGAGCTGAGTGGCTCCTGGACCATCACCAGCACGCCAGGGCAAGGCACGAAGCTGGTGTGGTCGGTTCCGGCCCACTGACGTCCGGGCAGATGGTCAACGAGAGTCCGGCTCCGGGCCGTGGGCCATGTAGACTGCCGCCTGGGTGCGCCGCTCGAATCCGAGCTTGGCCAACATCGAGGACACGTAGTTCTTCACAGTCTTCTCCGCCAGAAGCATCTGCTCGCCGATCTGCCGGTTCGTCAGGCCCTCCCCAACGAGGTCCAGGACACGCCGCTCCTGCGGTGTCAGCGAGGCGACCCTCGGGTCCGGCTTCTTCGGTTCGGTGAGGCCCTGGACAATCCTGGCTTTCAGCCCGGCGTCAAACAACGATTCCCCGCGGGCAGCCCGGCGCAGGGCGCCCAAGAGATCGGTTCCGCCGATTTCCTTCAGGACATACCCGGCGGCGCCGGCCAAGACAGCGCCGCGCAGGGCCTGTTCGTCGTCGTAGCTGGTCAGAATCAGGCAATTCAGCGTCGGATCAATGGAGCGCACATCCCGGCAGACTTCGATCCCGGTGCCGTCCGGCAGCCTCGCGTCCAGGACCGCGACGTCCGGCCGCAGGGCGGGAATGCGGCGTGTGGCTTCCTCCGCCGAACCTGACATGCCGACCACCACAAAGCCTTCGCTCTCCAAGAGTTCCTGCAGGCCCCGGCGGACCAACTCGTGGTCGTCGAGGACGAAGACACGGATTGCCGGGTCCGGATCGGTGCGGAACGGTGCTGTTTGCTGATCCACGGTCCTCCTGTCCGGCGGCCGGTCCGGCCGCAATAGCACGGGCAGGGTCGCCCGGCTCTGCAAATTGTTCCCGACGGCCCGCCGCCAAACAAGGGCCGAAGGACCCGGCCCGATGCGTGACTTTCGGCCCTGTTTTGCCCAGGCTTTTCTGCCCAGCCTTGGAGAAACAGTAACGCTGCAAATAGGAAGGTACGGGACATGGCCACGAGTGCCCAGCGGGGCAAGATCATTGTCGGCGTCGATGGCTCCGCCGCGTCCGTGGAGGCCTTGCGCCAGGCCCAGCGACTTGCCGTGCCCCTGGGTGCCAATGTCGAGGCCTGGGCCTGCTGGGACTTCCCGGCAGGGTTTGGTGCCTATGAAGCGATGGGTGTCGAGGGATTCGCTCACGAAGCGGCCGAGAGCCTCCAGCTCGCCGTGGCGGCCGTGTTCGGCCCCCACCTGCCACGGAACGTCCACACCAAGCTTGTGCGCGGAACCCCCCGCCCGACACTGATTGGCGCCAGCAACCAGGCCTCCATGCTGGTGGTTGGACGGCGCGGGCACGGCGGTTTCGGTGCCCTGCTGCTCGGTTCCGTCAGCACCGCGTGTGTCGCGTATGCTCACTGCCCCGTCCTCGTCGTCACTGCACCAGAACCGGCCAGGAACCAAGAGCCCCGCCCCGCACACGCCTCGGCGGGCATCCCGAAAACAACCCCCGAAGGAGCAAGATCCCAATGAAGAAATGGACACGCTGGCAGGACTGGACAGTCATCGCCGCCGGCGCGTACGCGGCCTTGTCAGTGCTGTGGACCGCCCAGGCAGGGTCGTCAACGGCGCTCATGGTGACCCTTGGCGCTTTGCTGATCGTTGGCGGAGCAACGAACCTGGCCTGGCCCGGGCTGCCGGCTGCTGAATGGGCCCAGGCCGTGATCGCCGTGGCTCTCCTCTTGGCGCCTTGGGTGGGAGGCTTCGCCTCCTCCATGGGTGCCGCGTGGAGCGCCTGGATCCCGGGCGCCGTCGCCCTGATCGTTACTGCCCTGGCGATCAAACCCAGCACCGAGGAATACCGTCACCACCACGTCATGCCGGCTCCATAGCCTGCCGTGGTCCCACCGGGTGTCCTGTTACGGCGGGGCACCCGGAACCCTCCCACCGCTTAGAAGGCCAGCATGAAGAGCAAACACCCGGCAAGGCTCCGGTTCTTGGGCGCCACCGACACCGTGACCGGTTCCCGGTACCTCCTCGAATCGGGCGGCACCCGGATCCTCATCGACTGCGGCCTCTTCCAGGGCTACAAACGCGACCGCGACCGCAACCGGGCCCCGTTTCCAGTCCCCGCCGCTTCCATCAATGCGGTGCTTCTCACCCACGCACACCTGGACCACACCGGGTACGTTCCGGCCCTCGTCAGGAACGGGTTCACCGGCCCCGTGTACGCCACCCACGGAACCAGCGAACTGTGCAAACTGCTCCTTCCGGACAGCGGCCACCTCCAGGAGGAAGAAGCTCGCTACGCCGAGCACCGCGGCTCCTCCATCCATGCCCCCGCCCTGCCGCTCTACACGGCCGCCGATGCGGTCAAGTCATTGAACAGTTTCCGGGCCCAGGACTTCGACGCCCCGATCAGGTTGGGGGATGGCATCGAAGCCACTTTCCTGCCCGCCGGGCACATCCTGGGAGCATCACAGATCCACCTGAAAGCCAAGGGCCACTCCCTGCACTTCACCGGTGACCTGGGCCGGGACGATGACCCGCTCATGTTCCCGCCCCGGGAACTGGAAGCCGTCGAGGTCCTGGTCACCGAGTCCACCTACGGCAACAGAACCCACCCGGACGAGAGCCCGGAAGACCAGCTCGGCGACGTGGTCCGGCGGGTGGCCAAGCGGGGCGGTGTCATAATGATCGCCGCGTTCGCTGTCGGCCGTGCGGAAACCCTGATGCTGCACCTGTCCCGGCTCCGCCGCAAAGGACTGATCCCTGACATCCCGGTCTATCTCAACAGCCCCATGGCCATCGACGCGTCCTACATGTACCAGCAGCACCGGGACGAACACCGCCTTCGCCCGGAGGAATTCAAGGAGATGTACCAGCTGGCCACCCTGACCCGGACGGCCGATGATTCCAAACTCCTGAACCTCAGGGGAGGGCCGATGATCATCATTTCCGCCAGCGGAATGCTCACCGGAGGCCGGATCCTGCACCACATCGAAGCCTACGGACCCGACCCGAAGAACGCCCTGGTCCTCAGCGGCTACCAGGCCGGCGGAACGCGCGGCTCCGCCCTCGCTGCAGGAACGGAGGAGCTGAGGATCTACGGGCAGGATGTCCGGATCCGGGCCGAAGTCGTCCAGATCGAAGGCTTCTCAGCCCACGCTGACGCCAACGGCATCATTCGCTGGATGCGCACGGCCCCGCAGGCGCCCCGCATGACGTATATAACCCACGGCGAGCCAGACGCCTCCGATGCCCTTCGCGTCCGCATCAAGCGGGAACTGGGCTGGAGCGCCCGCGTCCCGGAATACCTCGAGGCCATCCCGCTGGACAGCCCGCACTAGACCCACCCATGCACGGCATAGGAGGCCCACGATGGCACTCTCCGAACACGAAAAGGCGACGTTGGCGCAGATCGCCCTGGGCCTGGATCACGACTACCCCAAACTGGCTTCCAGGCTTGGCCCGGCATCGCTGCCGGCGGGGTCGGCACGGCAGACCACCGCGGGTATCTGCGGAGCCCTTGCCGGGTGCCTGGTGCTGCTGGCCGGCATCGCTGTTCAGGCGCTGCTTCTGGGTGTCATCGGCTTCGTGATGATGGGCGCAGGAGCCTACCTGGCCACCATGCGCGTTGGCGGCTTCCAGTTCCGCCGGCGCGGACCGGCACCCTCGCCCTCTGCCGGGGAGCCGGAGCTCTGGTGAGTCCCATGGAAGCCATCATTGAAACGCGGGGGCTGCAGAAGCGGTTTGGCCGGCATCGTCCGGCTGGCCGTGGCCAACCCTGTGATCCTGATGCTGCGTGGCCTGCCCCAGGGCACAGGCCTGGATGCTTTTGTGTTCCTCCAGATCTTCGCGTTCCTGGCGTTGATGGCGGGGTTGATGAACACCCTTCTTGCCGTGCACATAAGCAGTATGGGACTTCCGGCCCTAACCGCTAGGCCCGACACAGCAGAAACTGGTCACACAGGGACCAGCCCCGGAACCAAAGAATCAAACGAGGAAAGGCCGGCCGTGCCATGAAGGATCCAATTGTCGTCGGGGTCAACGATTCCGGGAGCAGCGAAGCCGCCGTGACCTGGGCAATGCGCCGGGCCGCGGCACTGAAGTCGCCCGTTATCCTCGTCCATGCACTGGATGATCGGTGGACCTATGACACCCCCGGATATTACGAAGTTCTCAGGGAGGCCGGGGCTGAACTTGTTGCCAAAGCCAAGTCACGGGCTCTTGCCCATGAGCCGACCGTCGACCTCCACACCGTGCTCATCTCGGGCAGCCCCGGCTATGCCCTGCGGAAGCGCTCCAAGGAGGCGGTGATGATGGTGATCGGATCCGGACATGCCTGGCCAGGGGGCACGCTGACCGACAGGGCCCTGCAGATCGCCGCAGTGGCGGCGTGCCCGGTCGCCGTCGTCGGAGAACACGATCCCGATACCCGGCACGGGATCCTGGTCGGAGTGGACGGCTCCGAAGAATCAACCCAGGCCGTGGCCTTCGCCGCCGCCGAGGCAGACCGTGACGGCGAGGAACTGACGGTGCTGCACGCCTTCCGGGGCCCCAACCTGTGGGTCCAAAAGGGCATGCCCGAGAGCGGTCTGGCCCAGCTCATCGTCGAGGAAGAACGCATCGTCCTGGCCGAGACGGTTGCCGGCCTGGCCGAGACCTACCCTGACCTTGTCGTGCACCAGGTCCTGGAGACCGCCAAGGAACCGGCGGAGGCACTTGTCGAGGCAGCCGCGGACGCCCGCCTGCTGGTCCTCGGGAGCCGGGGCCGCGGCAGCTTCAAGCGGCTGTTGCTCGGATCGACGGCCCATGCGGTCCTTACCGAGCTGCCCTGCCCCACCATCATCACCCGCGTCCGCGCGGTCAAACACACCGAATAGACGGACTGTCCGGGAAACGACGGCAGGCGCGCAATGGCTGCCGCTCCCGGCGGGTCCGGGGGGCGGGACGCCAACCGCTGCGCGGGAGGACCCTGGTGGCCGATCTTGTGGCCGGCATGTCGCTGTGCCTTCTGCTGGTCCCGGCGGGAATGGCATACTCAATCGCCGCGGATCGAGCGGCCGGCCGCCTCCGGGGCCGTGTGGGAACAGCTGACCTCCGTCCTGGGCAGCGTGGCCAGGCCGAAATCAACGCCATAGCGGTCGTCTTCGGCGCCGCGGCCATCGTTCTCTTCTGGTCGTGACGTCACGCTTCTCGGTCCGGGCCCGGATGCTGGGCGTTCTTGGTGCCGTCTCAGGGTCCATGCTGGCCGGGACCGTGTTCCAGATCGAGGGGCTGGTGGACATGGTCGGCCCGCTCGCCAGTACGTTGCCGGCGCCTGCCCTCCCGGGGCTTGACCTGGCTGATGTCACCGCCATGGACGGGCCCGCAGCAGGTATCGCCGTGGAGCGGGTCCTGGACCGCATCCGATGTGTCATTGTCGCGGCCGAGGCCATCACGGGCATCGACGGCACCGCGGTCGAACACCTCGTCCAGCTCGATGCGTATCTCGAAGCCCGGGGAACGGAGCTGGTGTTCGCTGAGCTCAAAGACCCCGTCAATGGACAAGCCCGCCAGAATTGGCCCCTGTACCCGGATTGGGCAGGCACGGCACTATCCGACAGTGGGCAGCGCGGTGGAGGCCTGGCGGCTGCCGGGACGGTCCTGACCCGGTGGCGGGGCGTTTTGCCCCGGTGCCGATGTGTCTTGCCGCCGTGTCAGGCGGCGGGTGGGGCTTCCCGCACGACGAGGACGGGGCAGCTTGCGTGATGGAGCACGGCATGGGCTGTTGAGCCGATGCTGCCCCGGATAAGTCCATGCCCGGTGGTTCCGACGACAATGACCCGGGCGTCGTTCGCTTCGCCCAGCAGGGTCCCGGCGACGGAGGTTCCGGCCAGCAGCCGTTCCTCCACGAGGAGGCCCGGCGCCGCGGAGCGGACGGCCGAGTCCAGGACTTCCCTGGCATCGGGGACCCCGGAGGAATCTCCGGGTGCGTGCTGTTTCCCGTGCCCGGTGTGCACATGAACGATTCTGAGGGTTGTCCCGAACAGGGCCGCCAGGGTGCTGGCCTGGTGGAGTGCCGGTCCCCAGCCCTGTGTGTCGATGCCGACGACGACGGGGCCGGACGGGTTTGTCCCGGGGCGAACCACGGCCACGGGACAGTCGGCGGTAGATGCCAGCTCGAGGCTGACGGAGCCGACCAGGAGACCCATGAAGCCTCCGATGCCGCGGCTGCCAACGACAATCATGGCTGCACCGGGGGAGAGTCTTCTGAGGTTCTCGGCAGGCCAGCCGTACACCAGGCTAGTGGTGAGGTCCAGGTCCGGGGATGCTTCCAGTGCCAAGGCAGCACCCTCGGTGACGACGGCTTCGGCGGCATGGCGCAGCCCGCTGTCGGCGACGCCCGGGACCGGAGCCATGTTGTGCGTGATGGCCGGCCACAGCGAGCAATGCACGAGGTGGAGCTCCAATCCCCTCAGCGCGGCTTGTTCTGCTGCCCACCGGACTGCGGGGGCGGCTTCGGGGGATCCGTCGTAACCGACGATGATGCGTTCGGTGGTTTCCATGGTCTTCCTTTCCCGTTGGCCGCCCTGCCGGCAGCCGCCCAAGAGGGCTCATTAGGCGAGGTGCACGTGGCGTCCGGTCACCTGTGCGGCGTGGACGCGGACGAACTGGCCGCGGTCCCCGCCGGCCCAGGGTTCTGACATGATCTGACCCCAGAGGTGCGTGAGCAGTTCCGGTTCCTCAACGCGGGACGATGGTCCGCTGACCAGGACCGACCAGCCCTCGCTGCGATCGGCCCGCGCTTCATCGATCTGGAACGATGACGTCAGGCGTGGGACGGCATCTCCGATCGGACCCTCAGCGGAGGTGCGGAAGTAGATCGCTGTCTGGTGGACAACGTAGTTGACCGGCAGGATCATGACACGCCCGTCGTCCACGAACCCGAAGCGGCCGGTGCTGTGGGACCGCAAGAGTTCCCAGCACTGCTGCTCGTCAAGGTTGTCGCTGACATGCCGCGCACCATCAAGGCGTCCGGGTTCCATGCTGGGTAGAGACATTTCCACTCCTCCATTCGATCGGGCTCAGTTGCCCGCTAGCTTGCCTGCCAGAGATTGCCCCCAGAACCGTGCCCGCTCGAGCTCCTCCGGGCTCACCGCGGGTTCGGAACTGACAATGAAACTCTCCGGTCCCGCAACGACGTGCCGTGGACGTGAGTTGGCCCGCCAACCACCAAGAGATCGCACTGTGCCACGTCGTCCTCGGCAACCTCGGCGACGGAGACCGCCTTCGCAGTCCCGGAGGCACCGAGCCCCTGTGCGATGGCCTCGGCCACTTGGCGGGTGTTCCCGTACATGGATTCGTAGACCACAACCGCATGCATCATGAAACTTCCTCAATCGTGGGTCCGGCCCGTTCGGCGCTTCTCCGGGGCATGGACCACCAGCACCGGGCAATGGGCATGTGCCACACAGGCAGAACTCACGGAACCGAGGAGCAGCCCGCCGAAACCACCATGTCCGCGCCTGCCCACAACAATCATGTCTGCCTCCTTGCTGGCCTCAATCAGGGACTCACGGGCATGGCCGCGGACAAGCCTGGACACAACGTTGTCCGGCAGCACCGGGCCAAAAGCCTTCTCCACGGCTTCCTTCAACAGGTTTCCGGCCGCTTCCTCGAAGCCTACGATGCCCATGGCCACGTAGCCGCCATACACCTGAGGAAACTCCCAATACGCCGTGGCAACGACCTGGGCGCCCATTGGCGCTGCCAGGCGGTGGGCTTCGCGGAGCGCTTCGATGGATGCCTCCGATCCATCGACGCCGACGATGATCCTGCCTGAGGACGTCTGCTCGTTCATGGCTGCCTTCCTTGATCTCTCTGCGTGAAAGCCTGTCCGAGTCCAGCATGTTCTTGTAGGGCCGAAAGTCACACTGCGGCGGTGCCTTCAGCAGTCCGACAGTGCGGTCATCTGCCCCAGGCAATTGCGCAGCGGCCTGTTACGCAATTAGCCCTGCATCTACGATTCGGGCTAGTGCGGTGACGCATTCGTGGCCGGTCATGTCCGGCGTCGTTAGATGCGCAATGAATAGCGAGAGACCACGGATGGAAAGGGTGATGGTACGTGGACTCTGGATTCGTGCCCGAAAGTCATGTCCCGGCCCGGGTTGCTACGGCAAGGCAAGAAAGAAGGTGTGCGCACCGTCCACACCTTGGGCGGCGGATCGAGTCGAAAAGGTACCGGACCGGCCCGGATTCCCGATGTTTCCACGGGATCCCAGTGTTTGCAGGGGGCTGGAGTCCGGTTCGAGTCCCACCTCGGGCACGTGTCTTCCCAGTTCAGGGGCCTGTTGGCCGCTGAGTGTGCACAAATGTTCACGAATTGGCCCCTTCGGGGCCTTTTTTCGTTTCTTCGGGTGCCTCGCTTTCCATGGATGGTTAGGGTTCTGTGATCTTGTACCTCTTCATGAGGGATCCGGGTCCGAGCTACATGACTTCTGCCGATGGGTGGTTGTGGTTCGCGGCGCCGAGATGGTTGCGACAGCGTAAGGCTGTCGGCGATGCTCCAAGCGAGTCCGTCAGGTTCGGCGTCGTTCTGTTAGCGGAGCCAACGCCGGGTCGAGTGGCCGGAGTGCAACTTGCGGTACCGGGAGCGGTCCAAAGTCTCGCGAGGAACCAATGACTTAGGAGCGCCGAATGAGGGTTTGGATGTGAGCGGCGCGTAGCGCCCTGGTTGCGTGGAGGACCCGCCCGGCGGCAATGAAGCACCCTAATCGAGAGGCCGCGTCTTTCCCGTCCGGGTTGCGCGGACGCTGCATAGCGTTCCTTCTTTCGGGTGCGGAGGGTCTTGGGTCTGACACTGCTTGGGTGTAAGGATCGGCTATGCCCGAGCGTTTGATGCTTCTTGATACCGCGTCGTTGTATTTTCGTGCTTTCTTCGGTGTGCCTGATTCGATCCGCCACGCCGACGGTACACCGGTGAACGCTGTTCGCGGCTTGCTGGAGATGACCGCGCGGCTCATCACCGAGTATGGCGCGACGCATCTGGTGGCGTGTTGGGACGATGATTGGCGTCCTGGGTGGCGGGTGGATCTCATCCCCTCATACAAGTCGCACAGGGTCGCCGAGGCGGTAGCTGGTGCCCCGGACGTGGAGGTGGTGCCGGAGGCGCTTGTGGCGCAGGTTCCCATGATCCGCCGGGTGCTCCGTCTGGCGGGCATCGCCGTTGTCGGGGCTGCCGGGCATGAAGCCGACGACGTGATCGGCACCTATGCCAGTCAGGCCGATCTTCCGGTCGACGTTGTGACGGGGGACCGTGATCTGTTCCAGGTGGTCGATGATGCCCGCCGGGTGCGGGTCATTTACACGGCGAGGGGCATGAGCAACCTTGAGGTCGTGACCGATGCCGTTGTCGTTGGTAAATATGGTGTGCTGCCGGAGCAGTATGCTGACTTCGCGGCGTTGCGCGGGGACGCCTCCGACGGGCTACCTGGCGTTGCCGGGATCGGGGAAACGACGGCGGCGTCGTTGCTCTTGACGTACGGCACGCTGGACGGGTTGCTCGCGGCCGCGGCGGATCCGGGCAGCGGGCTGTCAGCGCCCGTGAGGTCGAAACTCGCCGCCTCCGCCGGCTATTTGACGGTTGCGCCCGCCGTCGTGAACGTCGTGCGCGACCTCCCGCTGCCCACTCCCGATCAGGCCGGAGCGCGGCTGCACCCCGTCGCCGCAAATGCACGCACTGAACTCGAAAGCCTCGCAAGCGACTGGAACCTCGGCGGCTCGGTGCAACGATTGCTTGACGCTCTCGACCTCCGCCCATGAGGGCAACCCCTGCGGTGTAACCGGAACAACCTGACCATTCGCTCCTGCGGCGGAATCGATCCACTTCGTTGCACGAGTCCCGCGCCCCTCGTCCCAGCTGACCCTCGACCTTGACGACTTCACCGGCGCACGAGGATTCGTCGCGAATCGAGCGCAAGTCCGACTCCTCAAGCGACTCATCTCGCAGATCGAGCGCGTTGTGAAGATCAGGGACCTCAGCGCCGCCGAATCTCGGTACCCGACGGGCATCATCCACCGGGGCATGGACGCCAGGCTGTCCAAGGCGCAAGATGAGGTGCATGACAACAACCGTCATGATCCTCGGTGCCGGCTTCGGAGGGTTGGAACTCGCGAGCACACTGTCGGAGCGCCTTGCCGGCGAGGTCGACGTCACCCTCTTCGACCAGCACGAGGCCTTCGTGTTCGGCTTCTCCAAGCTGGAGGTCCTCTTCGGGCACCAGAACGCGGAACAAGTGCGGATCCCGTACCGCGAGATCCGCACGCCGGGCGTGGAGTTCCGCCAGGAGCGGGTGCTCGCGATCGACCCGGGGACGCGGCACGTCGTAACCGATGCTGCGGTTTACGATCCCGACATCGTCGTCGTCGCCCTCGGTGCCGACTACGACATCGCCGCCACTCCCGGCTTCGCCGACGGAGGGTTCGAGTACTACACGGTCGCAGGCGCCGAGCGGCTGCGCGACGAACTGGCGGCGTTCCGCGGTGGCCGGGTAATGCTGGCCGTGCTCTCCATCCCGTTCAAGTGCCCGCCCGCGCCATACGAGGCAATCCTGCTGCTCCACGACCGGCTCGTCGCCCGCGGCATCCGCGAGGGCAGCAACCTTCACATGGTCAGTCCGCAACCGTCGCCCATCCCGGTCTCGCCCCAGGCATCGGCCGCGCTCGAACGCGCGATGGCCGAGCGTGGGATCGCGTACACGAAACGCCACAGGATCCATGGGATCGACCCCGACGCGCGCGTCGCGCAGTTCAAGGACCACGACGAGCCGTACGACTTGTTCATCGGCATCCCGACCCACAAGGTGCCCGACGTGCTCGTCGAGGCGGGCCTGACGCAGGACGGCTGGGTCGCGGTCGACCCCGTGACGCTGCAGACACCGTACGCGGGGGTGTACGCAATCGGCGACTGCGCCGAGGCCGGGATCCCGAAGGCCGGCACCTTCGCCGAGAGCGCGGCCCACGTCGTCGCGGACGGCATCGTTCGCAGCATCCGAGGCGCCGGCGGATTGGCATCCGGGGGCACCGGGCTCTGCTACCTGGAGTTCGGCCACGGCGACGTCGGCCGCGTCGACGTCGACTTCCACGCTGACGGCGGGCCGACCGCGCCGCTCCTGGGGCCGTCGCCGGCGTACGCCGCTGAGAAGGCGGAGTTCGGCGCGGTGCGACGCGCCCGCTGGTTCGGGGCCTGACGCGCCTCGCGCGTTCGGGCGACGGGCGTTCGGGTGCCGCAGGACCGGGTGACACCAACGATGACAATGCACCGCTCACCGCAGGCATCGCGGCAGCCACGTCGTGTCCTGTTTCTTGAGGATCATCTCGCTCATCTGAACTGCCTGGGCGTGGTGCGGGATCATCATCTGGGCGAACGTGGTGTCAGCCGCGTTCTGGTTCGCGGCCGCGCGGTGCTCCGGCGCGTGCGAAACCCCGGTTCACTCCGTCTGGGTGGACTCGTTGCTGGTGCGCGCGAGGAAGGACAGGCTCATGACGCCGTATTTCACGGTCGCGGCCCGGGCGCTGTCGGAGAGGAATTCGTAGTTGTTTCTCCTGGCTTGTTCAAGGCTGAACCCGTTGCCGGTGATCGTCTCCCGGTACGTGTCCGCCTGGGCGGCGCCGCCGATGCAGGCGGCCCACAGATCGGTGCTGCACACAATCTGGGGGGTGAGCGGTTTTTCGGTGACGATGTCGGCGATGGCGAGCCGCCCTCCGGGCCGCAGCACCCGTGCCGCCTCACGGAACACCGCGGCTTTGTCCGGGGATAGATTGATGGCGCCGTTGGAGATGACGCAGTCGAAGCTTGCGTCCGCGAACGGGAGGTCCTCGATGTGTCCTTTGACAAAGGTGACCTGGGGCATGCCGGCCTTCTTCCGGAGGCTTTCGGCCTTCTCCAGCTGGGGCTCGGTCATGTCCAGGCCTACCACCTGCCCGCCGTCGCCCACTTCAAGGGCAGCGGTGAAGACGTCCATCCCCGACCCTGAACCCAGGTCCAGGACTCTTTCCCCGGGTTTGAGGTCGGCCAGATCGAAGAAGTATCCGACGCCGGCAAAGGACCGGACGGCGCCTTCAGGGACGGCGTCGAGCAGCCTGTGCGGGTAGCCCAGATGTTCCGCCAGTCCGCGTCCCATCCTGAAGTGGTACTTGCCCTCGGGGTTTTGCGCCACCGCACGGTAGACCTCCTTGACCTTGGCCTCGAGCTCGCTTCGGTCAACGGCAACTGTTGTCAGGTCCATGGCTCTTGCCGTTCCGTCAGGCGATTTCGAGGGTGGTTTCGACCGGAACCGGATTGGCCAGGCTGTCGCGGACAGGTGAGGTGTCCTGGACGTACTGGCACAGTGACCGAAGCTGCTCCGGGGTGCCGTTCGGGCTGGAGACCCGGGCGTGCGCGCGGATGGCGGTGAATCCGGCCCTGGGACCGTCCACTCCGAGGAAGCGCCGGACATCGATGTCGCCCTCCACTTCGAACTCCAGGCTGCTGAGCTCGATGCCCTGGGCCGCGGCGTTGGCGGCATAGCCTACCGCGTAGCAGAAGCCCAGCGCCTGCAGGAGCAGCTCAACGGCGTTGGGACCGGCGTTGTTCCCCAGGAGTACGGGCGGTTCGTCCCCTTCAAGCGTGAAATTCCCGGAGCGGGAGGTGTCGGGCTGGCCGGCGTGTGTGAATCCGAGGATTTGCCCGGTGTTGTGGGTGCCGTCGCGCCAGGTGCTGGATGCCTTGAAGGTAAAGCTGCCTTGGGCGGGATCCGCCTGGATCCCATGGATCGTGTCGAGCAGACGGTCGACATCGATGCCGTTGCGGATGGTCGCTGTAGTTGCCATCGCAATTCGCCTCATTCTGGTTGTCTCGGGGATCCCGGCAGGATCCCGGATGCCTATATTCAAGTAAACGCTTGAATAATTGAATAAAACACCCGGCAGGCGTATCTTGTCAAGTAGTTACTTGAATACGAATGGGAGGGGTCGACGTGAGCGACAGGGCCGCAAAAGATGCGCTGTTTGATGCGTTTGCCTCGGTGGCAAAGGTGCTCGGCAGTGGGCGGCGTGCCGAGATCGTGGACGTTCTGGCCCAAGGTGAACGGGCCGTGGAGGAGATCGCGGAGGAAATCGGGCAGAGCATCGCGAACACTTCCCAGCATCTGCAGCAGCTCCTGCGGACGGGTCTGGTGCACACCCGTCGCGAAGGGACGCGGATCTATTACCGGGTCAGCGGCCCTGTGGTCATCCGCTTGTGGTCGGCTGTCCGCGAGGTGGCTTCTGAGCACGTCGCACGGCTCGATGAACTCGCGGACGCATACCTCGGGGACAGGTCGGCCTTGGACACCCTGACCCGGGCCGAACTGGGCCTGCGGATGGCTGCCGGAGACGTGGTTGTGATCGATGTCCGGCCCGAGCCGGAATTCCGCTCAGGCCACATCCCGGGCGCGGTCTCTGTGCCCGTCAAGGACCTGGCCGGAAGGCTGAAGGACCTGCCAGGGGACCGGACGGTCGTCGCCTACTGCCGCGGCCAGTACTGCGTGTTCGCCGACGAAGCGGTGAGGATGCTCCACGAGCACGGTGTTCCCGCGGCCAGGCTCGAAGGCGGGTATCCCGAATGGGCTGCTGCCGGCCTGGCTGTCGAGGCCGGCGTGCGTGTGGTTGCCGGGCGATAACCCGCACGAAGCGGAGACCTGACGGGGAAATCGCGCTCAGCTTCGGTCAGCCGGGCTGTGTCCTGTCAGGACGCGGGGGGGTTGTGGTCGGTGCTGCGCATGCGGATGGCCACGAGCATGCCGGAGGCGGCGGTCAGGGCGGCGACGACGGCGACTGCGGCGGGGATGCCATAGGTGTCGGCGATGATCCCGGAGAGCAGGGCGCCGACGGCGAATCCGCCGTCGCGCCATAGCCGGTAGATCCCGATGGAGCGTGCGCGCCATTGCGGGTGGGCAACGTCGCCGATGGCGGCGAGGAGGGTGGGGTAGACCATGGCCGTTCCGAGGCCAAGGAAAACGGCGGCGGTCAGCCAGGTCCCGAAGTCGTGGCCGACGGCGATCATCGCCAGGGCGGCGGCCTGGACCAGCATGCCGCCGACGATCAGCCATTTGCGGCCGTATTTGTCCGACAGTGCCCCGGTGGCCAGTTGGCCGGCGCCCCAGACGGCGGGGTAGACGGCGGCCAGGATGCCGATTTTTTCGATGGTCAGTCCGGCGGCGGCGAACAGAACGGGGAAGAGTCCCCAGGCGAGTCCGTCGTTGAGGTTGTTGACCATGCCAGCCTGGCTGACCGAGGACAGTGATTTGTCCCGGAAGCTGGTCAGGGTGAAGATCTGCCGGTTGCTCAGCTGCCGGTGGGCGTCGGAGTGGGCGGAGACGTGGTTGGCTGCCTCCATCCGGGCATGGCTCCGGGTTTCCTTCACGGCGAAGACCGAGAGGCCGAGGCCCAGGGCGATATAGGCGGCGCCGAGCAGGAATGGTCCGGGCTGCAGCCCGTAGCTGGCGGCGATGTAGCCGGTGGCGAGGGCGGTCGCGGCGACGCCGAGGTATCCTGCTGCCTCGTTCAGTCCCATGGCCAGGCCCCGCTTGGACGGGCCGACGAGGTCCATTTTCATGATGATGGTGGTGGACCAGGTCAGCCCTTGGCTGATGCCCAGGATTACGTTGGCTGCGACGATCCAGCCCCAGGACGGCCCGAAGATCAGCAGGACTGGGACGGGCAGGGCGATGAGCCAGCCGGTGATCAGCACGGGTTTGCGGCCGTAGCGGTCCGAGAGGGTACCGGCGAAGTAGTTGGTGGCTGCCTTGGCCAAGCCGAAGGCCAGGATGTAAGTCAGCGCGGACGTGTAGAGGTCTAGGTGAAAGACCTGCCCGGCCAGCAGCGGCAGGACCGTGCGTTCCTGGCCCAGGGTGCCGCCGACGAGGGCGTTCACGGCGACCAGGAGCATGAACTGGGCCAGGTTCTGCCCCAGGCCCAGCGTGATCGTCTCCCGGGCGCCCGCTTTGCCGGTGGTTCCGTGCTTGCTCATCCGGCCGTGGCCAGATCCGGGCTGGTTTCGACGTCGCTGCCGGCTGCTCTCGCCCAGTCGCCGGGTCCGCCGTTGAAGACTGCGATGCCGGTGCGGCCGGACCCGGCGAGGATGCTCGCCCCGCCCATGGCGCGTTCGCCGTGGCCGCACATCACGATGACCGGACCTTTAGGGACAGCGGCGAGGTTGTCAGCGAGGTAGCCGAGTTCGATGTTGACCGCGCCCGGGACATGTCCGGCCGCATACTCGCCGCTCTGGCGGATGTCCAGTACCGTGTCCCCTTCCTGCAGCCGATCGATCATGTCGCCGGGCTCGAGCAGGGCCACGTTGCCCGTGCCCTCGGGGGAACGGACGATGACCACGGGCCGGTCCGGGGTGGCGAGCCATCCGAGCCAGGTTGCGAAGGCCGGGCGGAAAGGGATCGAGAGGGAGCCGGGGACGTGGCCGGCGGCGTAGTTTGCCGGCCGGCGGGCGTCAATGACCTGCGCGCCGTCGGCGATGAGCGTCCCGAGGGCGGCCGCGGACAGGGGCATCAGTCGGGGCTCCCCGTGCAGGATGGCCGGGCCGGCCTTGTTGATTTCGCCCAGGCGGAGGAAATAGTCGGGGAAGGTGCCCAGGCTGCCCAGCAGGGCATCGACGAAGGCGTCTTCGCCCTCGAGCTGGAGCAGCGGGTTGGTGGCGCGTTCGGTGCCGATGGTGGTGATCCGCTCACGGCTGCCGCCGGCGGAGCAGAAGGAACCGGCCCCGTGGGTGGGCCATACGGGGGTGCTGTCGGGGAATTCCATCAGCCGCTGCAGGGACCGGTACTGTGCCCGGGCCAGCGGTACCGTCATGTCCGGGCTGACCAGGTCGGTGCGGCCGGCGGTGCCCACCATCAGGGAGCCTCCGGTGAAAATCCCGGCCAGGTCCCCGCCGTCCAGCAGCAGGTAGGAGAGGTGCTCCGGGGAATGTCCTGGCGTGTGCAGGGCCTGCAGGGTGAACCGGCCCATGTCTACACGTTGCCCGTCGGCGAGTCCGGTGTGGGCGAAGCTGCGGGGCCCGACCTCGGGGGCCAGCACGGTCGCGCCCTCAACCGCGGCGAGTTCGGCGACGCCGGAGATGAAATCGGCGTGCAGATGGGTTTCCACAGCGTAGGCGATGCTCAGCCCGCGCCGGGAGGCCTCGGCACGAACCTGCCGCAGGTCCCGCTCGGGGTCCATGACGAGGGCGCGGCCGTCACCGAGGTCCAGCAAGTAGGTCGAGTTGCCCAGTCCCTCGTCCATGACGGGGATCAGATTAAAGGAGTCCATGGCTTGCCTTCCATGTCGGGCGGTAGGCTCGGCGGTGCGCTGGAATTCCACGAAAGCATGGAATAGTATTTGTTCCAGTATTACATGGATCTTTGGAGGAGCAAGTGGGAGACAAGACCAGGAAATCGGAACTCTTCGAGGAGTTCGCCCGGGTCGGCAAAGCCCTGGCCAACGGCAAGCGGCTGGAGCTGCTGGACCTGCTCAGCCAGGGGGAGCGGAGCGTCGAAACCCTCGCCTCCACCGCAGGGCTGGGGCTGAGCACTGCTTCGGCGCACCTGCAGACTCTTCGGCAGGGCGGACTGGTCACCACCCGGCGGGACGGCAACCGGATCCATTACGACCTTGCCGGCCCCGACATTCTGGCGCTTTACAGCCTGGTCCGATCCGTCGCGCAGGAGCACGTCGCCGACGTCGAAACCAAACGCGTCGCTTACCTGGGGCTGGGGTCCGGCCGGGCAGGCGGGGAAGAAATTACCCGCGAGGAACTCCTGGCCCGCGCCCGGGCAGGAACCGTGACGGTCCTCGATGTGCGCCCGGACGAGGAATACAGCGCCGCCCACATCCCCGGAGCCATCTCCATCCCGCTGGAGGAACTCAGCGGCCGGCTCTCCGAACTGCCCGGGGACCGGGAAATCGTGGCCTACTGCCGCGGCGCGTACTGCGTCCTGGCCTACGAAGCCGTGGACCTGCTGCACGCCGCCGGACGTCAGGCCCGGCGGCTCCACGAGGGAATGCTGGAATGGCGCCTCGGTGGCCTGGCCGTCGAAGCTTCCTAGCGAAGCCCCTGCCCGGTTCGACCATCTCGGGAGACCACAGTTCTGGAAGGGCCGGCCCTGCTATGGAGTGTCAGCAGAGGGCGAGGTAGGAAGCCCAGCCGCCACCGGCGCGACGCCACCACGCGGTTGCTGACGCTGTTGAGGCCAGCACGTCCTGCAGAATAGCTCCCCACCCAGAGAGCGCGCCGGCTCTGTGGGCACGGTTACCCGCTTTTCGGACAACATCGAGTCCAACGGCTAACTACTTCCGTGCGGTCGTCAGGACGATGCAGATGTCGTCCGTGATGGTCCCGTCTTTCGTGAACGTTCGCCATCCGGCCACGACATCGTGCTCCAACGCGGCGCGAGCCTCGTCGTCGATCTGTGCGACGGCCGCCGCCAACGGGGTGCTGTGGACGTATTGCCAGAGAAACTCCCTCGGCTCGGGCAGAGTCAGCGACAGAGTCTTCGACCGAACCTCGGCGTTGCGGAATCCGGCGCCGCTCGTCAGCTTCTCGAGCTCCTGTGGTTCGTACAGCGAGAACACCGCTCGTATGAAAGCGGCTACCTCGGGCTTGACGTGGCGCCCGAGCGCCTCCTCGAGAATCGCGAAGAGCGGCGGTGTCGGTCCGACCGTTGCAATGGCCAGGCGCCCTTCTGGAGCTAGAACGCGCCGCATCTCGCGCAGCGCCGACGCCTTGTCGGCCACGAACTGCAGGCCGAGCGAACTGAGCACGACATCGAAGGAGCCGTCGGCAAGCGGCAGCGATTCGGCATTGGCTTCGTGCCACTCGATCGCGGTGCCCGACGAGGGGGCCGACCGCGCAACCGCCAGCATTGCCTGATTGACGTCAAGCCCGGCGACGGCGCCCGTTGGGCCTACTTGCTGGGCTGCCAGACGGGTCACGACGCCTGTGCCGCACGCAATGTCGAGGACGCGCTCACCAACTTGCAGCCCGGCCGTGTCAAGCAGTGCGGTCGCGAATGGCGTTCCGATGGTCGGCACGAAGTACCGGTCGTAGTTCTCAGCCGCGTTGCCGCCGTATTGTCTGAACGAGACCGCTGAGGTCGATGTGCTCATGGCTTTCTCCTTCTCCGCAAAACCGTTCCTCGGCTTGCTCTTCATTGTTGTTGCGAGCGGTGATTCACTGAGGAGGACCTCTGGGTCCTTCCTGGTGGTGGATTGACGCAAGCTCTATGGGGTGATCGCAGCGAACTCGCGGATTCCCGACGGTTGCTGCATGAATGCCTGCGCCGCGTCAACCTCGTAGCACGTGTTGACGCTGAAGTCTCCGAGCGTCGTGTCCACGTGCCGTTGGATCGCCTCCACCGACGGATCCTCCCAGAGGCACGTCGCGCCGGTGCGGTCCCGAGCCGGGTAGAACTGCAGGCCGTGCACGCCGGGGGGCGCTCCTTCGTTCTTGATCAGATTCTCGCCTGCGCGAACGCCGCCGGCGTGTTCGTGAACCGATGCTGTGTGTCTACGTACATCTCGCACCTCTGGACTCTTCATTTTGTTGACGTTCATACTTGCTATAAGCAGTATCAGCTCGAGGCGGGACACCTGGCCATGACTGGTAAACCGGCAGTGTTGATCGAAACGCCAGAGTTTGCCGGGCGATGATCGAACCGATGCGCGCTCCGGTCGAGCCCCTCAAGGAAGCGTTGGAGGGCTTGCGCCTCGAAGGCGCCATCTTCCTTCGCGCCGAGTACACCGAGGGCTGGGCTTTGGAAGGCCAGGGCGGGCCGGTCTTCGCTGCGGTGATGCATCCCGGGGCGGAGCGGCTCATCCTTTTTCCACGTCGTCGCGTCCGGACGCTGCTGGGTTTCGCGCGCCGACGGTGAGCGGTATTGGGCAAGTGCCGGCGAGGTGATCATGCTCCCGTATGGCGACGCGTTCCTGATGGGTGGGGTGGAGCCTGTCGAGCCCGTCTCCATCCTCAGCGTCGTCTCCCCGCCTCCGTGGACCGAGATGCCGGTCGTCCGTCACGGCGGGGGCGGTCCGAGAACGGACGTCGTCTGCGGTTGCCTATATTCTGAGGATCCGCTGTTCGATCCTGCCCTGAAAGCGTTCCCCACTGCGTTCGTGGTCCGGCCGGCGCCCGGACCAGCACAGGCATGGTTCGACGCCAGCATCCACTATGCCATCGAGGAGTCGTCAGGACGGGGCGGGGGGCTTCAGTCGACCAAGCTGCCCGAGTTGCTGCTCGTCGAGGTTTTGCGGGCGCACCTCGCGAACGCTCCCGCGTCCGAGCGGGGCTGGCTCGCGGGGCTGCGTGATCCGCTGCTCGCGCCTGCGATGAAGGCCATCCATACGGCCCCCGAGCGCAAGTGGACGGTCGCCGATCTCGCCGTGGAAGCCTCGGTCTCTCGCTCGTCTCTGGATGATCGCTTTCGCAGCGTTCTGGGACTATCGCCGATCCGGTACGTCAGCGAATGGCGTATGCGCATCGCACACGATCTGCTCGCCACCACGGAAGTCACAGTCGCAGCGATCGCCAGGCGCGTCGGATACGGCTCCGAGGAGGCGTTCAGCCGGGCGTTCAAACGAGTACACGGGCAATCGCCGAGCCTGTGGCGCGCAGGCCGCCCGGGCGGACCGCAGTCGGAAGGAGGTCACCCGATCGTTGACGCGTAGACCTGGTGCCGATCTCTGACCTGGCGGCGAAAAGCGACTGCGCCAACCCTCAGCGCACCTGCGGTTCCTACGGCAGCCACGGGACCTGCACGGTCTGGAACAGCTGCGTGGACGGTGCCATCCGCTCGGGCCGTCGAGCTGCCGACGGGATCCTCGAGAAGCTCCCGTGACCAACGTCCCGGCGGTCGACGGTCCAGCTCTGGACATCGACGTGATGGTCGCCTCTGGGGCGGCGGTAGCAAGGCGCACCGCTGACCGCTTCATGAACTTGGGGGAGGAGCTGCCGCCGGACCGTACGATTGCCTTGATGTTGGACAGCGGCTTGGCCGGGTAGAGGCGTGAACTTGTGTGGACTCCGCTGCTAGGTGCGTCGTTTCCGCCGTGTGCGGATGATCTTCGGGGCGAGGGCTACGGCTAGTGCAGCCAATGGAACGATGACATCCGTCCAGTGGCGCCGGATCGGCTTGTATGTCGCAGTCCCGTCCCGGATCTCGATGAAGCCGAGTGGCCAGGACCCGACGCCGCCTCCACCCCCACCGCCCTCGCCGGTCTTGTCGGAGCGGATCTCACGGCCAGAGCCGCCGCCGAACCCGAAGCCGACGCGGGCGACAGGGATGACGGTGACGCCTGCGCCGGTGATCGGCTCGCCGTAGACGGCGGCCACTGAGGCCCTCGCGCCGAGCTTATCGGCCAGACGCTCCAGAAGGATGGTGGGGGCGTGTGCTGCGGTGAGGTCCGGGACCTGACGGGCCGCGGTAGTCTCCTCGGGATGGTTCATAGGGTCTCCTAGCGGGTCCGCTCGGCGGTGCTGAGTATGAGGGGCGGCTGCAGCGAAGTGGGACGTTTCGGGGAAGATGAGCTCGGAATGGTGAATCCCACGGCGGTGACTTTGGGGGAATTCAAGGGTGGCTGCACGACTCTTTGCGGTTCTTCCCGAGCCTAGCCCGCCAACAGGCCTCGTCAAGGATTTTCTGAGCGAGGCCTTTTGCTTCCAGAGGACGGATGTGTCTGTCCCCGGTGGAAGGGGGCGCCTTAGGGACGTTAGAAATCTGACAAGGACGTGCATGGCCGGGCGTCCATCCCTTGACAAGACTGTCGCCAAGGGAACTTGTTTCAATTATCTATTTGAATATGAAAGGGAAGGTGGTGGCCATGGCCACCATCCAGACCCCAAGGGCAGCAGTCCCGCGTCCGAACAGGCGCCGCACTCATGACGTTGGCTGGCCTGGCCTTCGTGGACTACGCCGCAATCTTCTTCACTCTCAACTTCACGGACGCGTTCCTGGAGCTAGGCCCCGAGCAAGTGGACAAAGGGAAGGCCGAGATCGAAGCGTTCAGCCCGGAGCTATACCACTACATCAGCACTGTCATTTCTACCGGTACGCGATGGCTGAGGATGCCACCCACATCAGTCCTGTGCACGCGGTCACCCGCCCGAGAGCGAACGCGGACCACAGTTCGACGCAGGGACTCACCTGCGCACAGTCACGACGCCGGGTACCGCGCACTGAGCATCCAGCGCAAGGGTGGCAAGACCGCCATGGTCGCGGTTCCAGCTCCTGCCGTCGAAGCGCTTAACCGTTGCCTGGACACCAACGGCGCTGATCTGGTTCGGGGCATGGCCCGGGAGCTACCCCGCCGCTGTTCACCAGGCGAAGCCAGGGCCGCTGCCCAGGCCGGCAACGGTGACGGTACTTCACAGGAACGGCCTCCGAACCCAATTCAACCCAAAAACTGGTAGCAAACGACGAGACTGATGTGCAGCTTGGTTCGATCGCATACGGTGGCGCGCTCGCCTTCAGATGCGTCGGGCCGCGCATCCCGAGCAAGAAAGTTTCCATCATCGGGGGTCTCCCTTGAGTGCGCGGCCGGGGAACGCGTCCGTCAGCATGAGACCGCCCCGTACGACGGCTGTACCGCCGACGAAGAGATGGCGCACGCCGACGGACGGACGTGTGGAATCGAGGTAACTTGCGGTGTCGGAGAACCGCTCCGGCTCGATCACGACGATGTCGGCGTCTGCACCGATACCGATGTGGCCCTTGGTCCGTGCGCCGGATGCTGCATCATCGAGAACGCGCGCCGGCAAGTAGGAACAGCGCCGGAACGCCTCGAGCCAGCTCCAGGCGCCGGTCTCGCGCACCATCATGCGAATCGAACGGGCAAACGTTCCTGCCGTGCGAGGGTGGGTGGCGCCGCCGGCCGGCAGCGGCCATTGAAGGGATTCGCGAACCTCGCCGACCCACCCGACGGGCATGGCATCGCTCGCGACGATGGCATCGGGAAAGGCGAGGGCGCTCTGAAGCAGGGCCTGGTCGCTCGGATCCTCTTCGCTGAGGAACGCAACTATGCATTCGGCGGCCGGGTCTGTCCGGCGAATCTCGCTCAGGCGCGCGGCATCCGCAACCCGTTCACCGGTGCTGACGATCATGATATCGCTCGGCTTGATGCCCCAGGCGCCGAGACGTTCCGGAGCGAGGAAGAATGCGCCGACCCCGGTGCTACCCGCGCCGTAGGGGTAGGTCTCCAGGGTGACGCGGTTTCCCTCGGCCTGAGAGCGTTCGAGCATGCCGAGCACACGGTCAATGTGGCGGCGGGAGGTGCTGTTGACGTGGCAGTGATGCATGGCCGCGCCGGTCTCGGCGGCGGCAATCATGATCTCTGCAGAGCCGTCGATCGGTGTCGTCGGGTCGGCCTCAATCAGTTCACGCACGTGGGTGAACGTGGGAGCGTTCGCTGCGGCCGCGAGACGCGCGACCGCAAGGAACTCCGCCGGAGCGGTGCGCGGCGCATAGCCGAGCAGGATGCCGATTCCGAGAGCGCCGTCTGCGATCTCTGTCTCGAGCTGCGCGAGCCAGGTGTTCAACTCACGCGGGCTCGAACTGCGCTGCCACTCTGGCTTGGCGAGTAAGCCGAGCGCGTTGTGCACATCGGCGACCGGTGCCTCGCCTAGGTGAGCAAAGGCGCGCGCCTGCGCCCAGGAGGCCGAAAAGCCGTAGTTGAGGGGGCGGCCCTCGCGGGCAGCATTGGCCATCGCCGCAGTGACGGGGGCCAGCCCAGCTTCGAGGTCAAGTGCCGTTGTCACTCCGTCCATCGCCTGCAGGCGCTGCCCGGCGATCGAATGAACGTGGCTGTGGAGGTCAACGAAGCCCGGGCCGACTATGCATCCGCTGACGTCGATGACCGCGGCCCCCTCGGTCTCGGCGGGGGACAGCTGGGCCCCTGCCGCGACTATACGGCCGTTCTCGATGAGGAGGTCGCCGATGTCGTCGTCTCCGGTGCCGGGGTCGATGACCCGTCCGCCCTTCAGAAGTGTGCGCATTGAGCCAGCTTGGCAGATTGCGGATGCCTGCCAATTGGTCATTCCGACAATCGGCACCCGGTGACATCGTCCGGTTGAACCACAACGAGCCTGCCAGTGACCAGTCTCACTCCTACGGGGCCCAGTTCAGCAGCCCCAGCACCTCAGAGGAGCCGGTCAGGCAAACCGCCCCACCTTCTCTGAGCATCCTGTGGCACCCGTCCCTAGTAGGGACGTGAATCGATCCGGGAACGGCGTCTAGGATCCCGTCAATACCGTTGCGGTATGACTTACTGGATCTGGCCAGTCTCTCGGTTGAGGACAACGGACACTCTGACCACGGAACATGGTTGGATTCAATCAGCTCGCCGGACGCCAGGCGCCTTTCCCCCATAGCCCAGCGTGACCGGGCTGGTCGCTGAAATGACGCCGGCCAGCCTGAGAAAGTCATCTATGCAACGGTCTCCGAACTCGCGGACACCGCGGAGTTGGAGGATTTGGGGGGCTGTGCACAATGTGCACACTTTGGGCTTCGGACTGGGTCGTAATAGGTCGGATCGGGCCGAATTCCGCATGTTTCCGGGGGAGCCCAGTGTTTGCAGGGGCTGGAACTCTGGCAGACCCACGGTGTTCTGTCCATTGTCGTGTGCTCTTCAACAATGAAGAGCGGGGCCTGTTGATCGTCGCTTACCGCAAATACGCTGAACCAACCTCACCGAGTCTTATGAAGTGCGCCAGGTGTATTCGGGCTCGAAGCCAAGCAGCCGCTTGGCTTTGTCGATGGAGAGCATGGTCTCGTGCTTGCCCAGTTCCTTGGTCACGTTCACGCCGGGGAAGACCTCTGCGGCCAGGCTGGCACTGGAACGGCTCATGACTGTGTCCGCGTTGGCGATGATGAACGCATCGAACCCGGGCTTGCCGTTTTCGAGGGCCCGCGCCACCGCCTGCGCGCCATCCCTGCCATCGATGTACCCCCACAGGTTCCACTTACGCAACCTGGCATCGGCGTCAAATGACGGGAACTGTTCGTAATCCTCCACGTCCATGACATTGGAGAAGCGCAGCCCCACAATGCTCAGCTCGGGGTCCCAACGCGTCAGCTCGACGGCCATCTGCTCCTCCAGATGCTTCACCAACGAATACGTGCTTTCCGGGCGGGCAGGGTATTCCTCGTCCACCGGGATATAGGGAGGGTCGACATCGAACGGCAGGCCCAACACTGTCTCGCTGGAGGCGTAAACCACCTTCTTGATGCCGGCCCGGCGGGCTGCCTGGAACACGTTGTACGTGGAGAGCATGTTGTTCTCAAACGTTGCAGCATCCGGGACGATGCCGGGCGCGGGAATGGCACCCAGATGCACCACGGCATCGAAGCCGCTATGCCGGTCATCCAGCCCCATGAACACGTCCAGCACCTGGCCGTAGTCACGTAGGTCCACGATCACCAGACCAGGGCTCCTCTCGCCCGCACGGTCCAGGTTCAACACGTGATGCCGGTCGTCCGTGAGCCGGCGTACCACGTGCCGCCCCAGCTTTCCGCTTCCACCGGTCACTGCAATTCTCATCAATACTCCCTCGATATGCTTCTGCGGTTCGGACTGAACCCCTTCAGTATGGCCACTGAGGTCAGGCCTCTCTACAAGCCTGATCCGGTCCAACGGCGTTGAATCCAACCTCCATCATGCGCGCCCACGCGCCGGAACCCGACGAAAACGAGCGCAAGCGCCTCAGCAGCGTCATCGACTTTGCCGGAACTAACGGGCAATGCCAGCTATGGGCTGGGTTCGTACTCTCCAGACGCATTCGGGCCGCTTCGGCAGTCCGGAGCTCCCGCCGGTATGCAGAGCGTCCGCAATGATCAGGGAATGAAGATGCTGGAATCGCAAGGCAATGGTCGTAATCCACTGAACGGACCATCCGCGTACGTGCTCTTCCACCTCCAACTCTGCCGTTCATAATCTTGCGGACGAAGCTCCCGGTTTGTAGCGGCCAACCGTCGTTTGGGCTGGCGGCTTGTTTGAGCGAAGAAAATCCCCCGGGCGCATCATAGTCGCCACCGTCGAAGTCGCCGGTCCCGAGCACCTCGGCCTCGACGAGCTCATTCGCAAGGGTCTCAGCTCCAAGGCGACCCCGCGAGGTCGTCACCGACCCCACCGCGCGCTACTTCTACGCCCTGCTCGAAGATCGCGAACTGCTACCCGGTAATGAAGCGACCATTTTTGACACCCGCTTCGAAGAATGGCTGAACCAGCAGTAGCCGGGCACGGCGGGGTGTCCTTCGCAGAGGACGCTGGAGGGCACCCCGTTCCCCGCTGCGCACCTTTTTCGGTGTAACGCAATACTTTCTGAAAGCACATCCGCGACGCGATCTCACGCGGCGAAACCCCAGACGGCGCCGCCGTCCTGTCCGCCTGGCGGGACAACGAGCCGGTCCCAGCCGTTGCTTCCAGCACAGATGGACGATCTTGTACAAACTGCTGAGGGTTCGGATCACCGCCCGGTGCCGGAGTGAGGACCGGTCGGTCAATGCCTCGCGTCACCCATCGCAGCGTATCGTTCAGCGCAGCGTTGGGCGGTGGGCCAGGCACAGTTGAATAGTCCGGCGGCCCGGAACGCGGGCCTTCCTCCTCCCAGCAGGTATACTGCCCCTCCACCGTTGACATCTGATCTGTTAGCGCTAACAATAGTCATGTGAGCGTTCACATACCAGATCGGATCGGTGATTGAGATGATGTCTCGCACACTCGCACATTCCCGCCACATGCGGCGATACGTCTCCGAAGGCTGCTTTGTCCGTATCGGGACCATCGGCGTCGTAACAGTGGATCAAGCGCCGGACCAGCTGGGCTTCTTCGCGGTGCACGACCTCAGCGGCCAGACACACATAGTGAACATCGCAGATTTAATGTTCTCCGGCTTCTGAGTGGCGGGATCCCTGTCCCGGCCTCGCCAGGGTGCGGAATATCGATGAAGATAGCCTCCCTACCCTGCCAGGGCGATTTGCAATGACTGCGCAGTGCCCATCAGGAACCCCAACCGTTGATCCGCCGCCGGACGCGGATCTGCTTCTCCAACAGATCGCCGGTGCGGACCGCCAGGAACAACTCGCAGTCGTGCAACCCGAGCTCGTCATACGGCAGAGTACGGTCGGAGTTTCGCGAAACCCAGGCGCTGTGAGCCGCGCGATCCTCGGAATGGACGCAGAGGACTGACCAGACCGGCCGGCCTTCCACCGACTGACCGGGCTCGGGCAGAATCGGCGCTGTCCCGCACCCACAGACTTGCCCGCACCCGTCAGATACTCGACCCATTCGGCCATCTCCTGGACCGTGCCTGACCCTATGTTGCCGTAGGCGTCGGCCCCGGGCAACTCGCAATGGGACATGAACTCATGAGTACCGAAAGCGTGCGCGCACGGCGGACGGTCAGCCGTCGACGCGGACCAGTCGCAACACGAGCGCCCGGTCCGGCTGGAAGGTCAGCAGGTCGAGACCCGCCTCCCGGAGAAGGCTCCCCGAGTAGGATGGCGCCTCGGCGTCGGAGTCGAGACCGGCGGTCTGGTCCAGCCAGTATGGGCTCAGCCACCAGGGGCCGAGCGAGTCGGGGCGAGCGGACTCGACGCGGTACCGCGCCTCCGCCAAAAGCCCTGGCAGGCGGACTCGACGTCGCGAATCCGCGGACAGCGCCGGCGTGACGATTGTGTAGATGGCCTCCGAGCCGTCGGCGGCCACGACACCGCGCAGGGCCGGTGCGTCAGGGTCGAAGTCGCCGTCGGCGACGACGCGGCCGGTGCTGATGAGTTCCCGATGCTCCTGATATGCCGAGATCCACCGGGAAAGGATGACCGCCTCCGCGTCTTCCAGCTCTCGGATGTCCCATTCAATGCCGAAATGACCGAGGAACGCGATCGCGCAGCGGGTGTGCAAATCACTGGTGCGCCCGGTGACCGAGGAGACGGCTGAGGCAACGTGAGAGCCGAGCATCTCGGGCGGGACGAGGAGCCCGGTCCAGCGGAGCATTCGGGATCGGTCGAGGGGGTCATGATTGTCGGAGGTGTGCACGCGGTCGGTGCGCTCCAGGATTCCGAGGTCGACGCGGCCGCCTCCCGACGCGCAACTCTCGATCTCGAGCTCCGGGTGTCGCTGGCGCAGCTCATCGATCAGCTCGTACACAGCGAGGGTTTGATCGTGCACGGCCGGCGCTCCCGTCACCGGGTGGCCCGCGTCGATCAGGTCGCGGTTATGGTCCCACTTGAGGTAGGTCACGCCGTGGTCCGTGACCAGGCCGTCGAGAACCCCGAGAATGTGCTTGAAGGCGTCCGGATTGCTCAGATCGAGGACCTGCTGGTAGCGGAAACGTGGCGGCAGTTCGGCGCCCGCCTTGAGGATCCAGTCGGGGTGCGCGCGGGCGAGGTCGGAGTCCTCATTGATCATCTCGGGCTCCACCCACAGGCCGAACTCCATCCCGAGGCCTCGGACGTGCTCCGCGAGCGGGGCGAGACCGTCCGGCCACGACGCCGGGTCCGGGATCCAATCGCCCAAACCGGCGGTGTCGTCCCTTCGGCCCAGGAACCAGCCGTCGTCGAGCACGAAGCGCTCCACTCCGAGGCTGGCGGCGCGCGTCGCGAGCTCTGCCAGAGTGTCGAAGTCCTGGTCGAAGTACACAGCCTCCCACACGTTGAGCGTGACGGGGCGTGGACGACGCGAAGAACGTGAGCGCTCCCGCAAGAAGCCGTGGTACCGGGCGGCGGCCGCATCCAGGCCCACCCCGAAGCTGCCGTAAACCCAAGGGGACGCGTAGCGCTCACCCCTTGCAAGGCGCACTTCACCGGGCAGGAGGAGTTCGCCGCCGCGGAAGGCCAAATGCCCGTCGCTCCGCTCGACGGCGTGCTCGTGGTTACCGCCGATGCCGACATGGCAGAGCCACACACAGCCGGCGCTTGCGTCGAAGCCTGGCGTCCCGATGGCGACGACCGTCGTTGCGTCCAGGCCGGTGCGGCCGCGGCGGGACTCGCGGGTATGGGTCCCGAAGACGACGGGGTGACGCTGCGGGATCTTCTCGGTGGCCCAGCGGCCTGAGAAATCCAGTATTTCGCGCGCATCGGTCGGCACGCGCAGGGCTGGGTTCACGCCGACTATTTCGAGGTGTTCGTGTGCATCGCTGTCATTGCGCACGCTCACCCGTGTCCGAAGCAGGCCAGAAGAGGAGAGATCGATCTCCAGATCGATTCCGATTCCGGCCCACTCGTCGTTCGCATGGATGCTTACAAAGCCGCTCTCCCGCTGCACCACGGCGCCTTCGGCGAGCGTCTCGCCGTCCACGGCGACCGAGACCACGTCCAGCCGGGGTGACCACGCGGCGCCTGCGCGGTGGGCCCTGATGCCGGGAAGGCCGCCCCACCCGTGGGAGTGCTCGGGCAGGATGCCGGGCTCGTATGGGACGTCAGATAGCCCGTCCATGCCTGTGCGGACGCTGGTTCCGGCGTATTCGATGAGGTCGCGGTCACTCGCGTTGATCCGAGGACCCCAGTGCGCAATCACGGGCAGCGCACCTGCCGTTTGAGTGAGGAGAACGGACACGTTATCAGTGGTGAGGTGGATCACCCGGGGGAATGGCATAGAGACATTCATACCGTCAATCGCGGTGCTAGTAAAGTCAGAGATCGATATCTGACGCGAAGCGGAGCCCCTATGACGGTGATCCAGTTCCTAGTGGTCCAGCCATTCCAGCTCGACGCGAACCGGGCGCTCGCCGATGTTGAGCCGGACGCCCTTCATCGGCTCACCGTCAACGCGGATTGCCGCGGCGCGGGGGAGCCGCATCCGCGTCCCTTCCGACGGTGCCAGCCATCCGGCTCCAGGAAGTCGACGCACCGTGAAGGAGGCACCTTCCGGCTCCCAGTCAAGACGATCGACGGCGAGGCCCCCGCGTGCGCGCAGTCCCGTCACGCTGCCGAGCGGCCATGCGGTGGGTACCGCCGGCAGCACCGACAGCGAGTCGGTACTGGACCCGAGCAGCATCGAGGCAACGAGGCCTGGAAGACCTCCGCTGGCGTCCAGGTTGAAAATCCTGCCCGCATCGTGCGTTGTTGTCAGGGTCGGGCTCCAGTGCTCAATCGCGAGCCAGTTGACGCAGGTTTCGGCCGCTGCTGCATCCCCGAGCGCCGCAGCGGCCATCCCGACTTGGACGAGGCCGAATGCCATCTCCATCCGTCCAGGCGGCGCGGTGGGCGCCTCAGCACGCCACGCGATCTTGTTCCTCACGGTCGCAGAGGCGGCTGCACGCAATCGCGTCGCCTCCTCGCCGTCGCCGTCAAAGGCCGGATCGATCTCGTACCACAGCGGGTAAAGCTGGGAGGCGTGGCGGTGCGCGATGTTCTCGTTCCACTGCGGGTCGAGCCACTCGGCGAGAGCGCCGTCGGCTGCGACGCGATAGGGCGGCAGCCCGCGCAGGGCACGTGACCATCGTGCATCCAGGGAGCCGTCGCCGCGGGCTCGGCCGAGCAGCGCAGTCGCCCGGGCGGCATCGCGGAGAATGGCGACGTCGATCGTCGCGTCCGTCGCGAGGGGGACCCGGGCGCCTCCCGGTGTGTTCTCGGGCGAATAGGAAGGAACAATTCTGCGGACGCCGTCGACATTAAGCAGTGCAGTCTCGGCAAAACGGAGGACTCCTTCGGCCAGTTCCCACACCCTGTCATCGACGATCGATCGGTCGCCGGTAGTGGCGACCGCGTCGGCTACGATCCGCAGAACCCAGCCACCGCAACCTGTCCAGAACAGGTGGGGGTATTGCTCGGCGAAATGGTCGGCGCGGCCGTGCGTCGACATCCGCGACGGTAACAACATTCCCTCGGCACCGAAGACGAGGCGTGCGTTATCGCGGTAGTCGTCGAGGTGCGGAAGTACGAGGTTAAGGAGCGACAGGGCAAGCTCAGGGGTGCCCGTCGGAGTCATGCCGGCCATCGCGCCGTTCTGCACGTTACCGTTCAGGGTGTAGTCGGCCGACCAGGCGGGCCGCCAGGTGCCCTGCCAGACACCCTGCAGGGTCGGTGGAAGCTCGCCCGTGGAGGCGATGATGTTCGCCCGGCCGCTCAAGTACGCTGCCTCGACCACGCGGCGGCGCGCGCCCTCGTCGCCCGTGCGGGCCTTCGCCCAAAGATCCTCGGTTCGTGTCTTGGACGAGGCGCCCTGCAGATTGAGCATCGACGCGCCGATCAGGGGGCAACGCGCTTCCCGCTGCTCGTTGCGGACTGTGTCCCACGACGAGGGCACGCCGCTGGCCGCTTCAGCCCTGTGCGGGGTGGTCGGCAGCGCGAGGTCCAGCCGGATCAGCCGCGACGCCCCGGGCCCGGTCTGGACGCTGGAGCGTGTGACGTCTCCATCGACCTGCCACGGTGTCCCCGTTACTGCCGTGACGGCAGCGCGGATGGCAGTCGATCCATGGCCCGCGTCGGCCACGAGTGAGCCGCGGGCCCCACCCTCGACACTTGAGCTGACCGCGGCGGAGGCGTCGGGAACCCCGGTGTCAAAGGACGTTGGCGCGCCGGCACCCAGACCTAGCTCGACGATGCTTGTGCTCTCGGATTCCGATTCGAGCGCAAGCACGACAGACTCGCCACCGTGCGGGGCGATGAGCCGGAGTGCGTGCCGCCCGAGTTCAAGGTCGGTCCACTCAACGGCGACCTCGCCAAGAAGCGGATCGATGGTCCGCCGCAATTCGGCGACGCCGCCGGGGGTGCGGATGGTGAGCGTCGCGCAGAGACCGAGCGGGTCGGTCCAGATCAGGCCGTCGCCGTACCCGCTTGCGCGGGCTCCCTCGCTGAGCGCGGCGCCTGCGACGTCGGCATCGCCAGAGAGGAGCGCGTCCCGCAGCCGCTCCCTCACGGGAGCAAGGTCGGGTGCGTCAGGCCGCGGATTCACGGGGAGGAAGTAGCGCTCGTGCGCGAGGGAAATGGTGATCGCGTCGGCCGGACCGTATGCCACGGCGCCGACCCGGCCGCTGCCAACGATGAGTCCCTCTTCCCAGGAGGGGGCTTCGGTGGCCGTCACAAAGACGGGCCCCTCTTTCGCGGGGGACGCGGAGGACGCAGGGGCAGCGGGGGAAAGGTCAGTCATCGTCATCCTTGGTGTGCTGGGGGATCGCTACGCAGTTGTCTCGGAAAATCGAAACTTGTGCAAGCTCCGCTTTCGCAGGGCGTGCCCTCGTTATGCCGACTCTCGCTGGACGAGCGTGGTGCTAAGAATGGGCCGCCGGTCGACGTCGCGCCCTTGCAGGACCGCGAGGATCGTCTCTGCTGCGACGCGCCCCATATCCTCCAGCGGCTGACGAACCGTGGTGAGTGTTGGATCCATGGTGGTCGCTATGGAGACGTCGTCGAAGCCGATCACGGCGACGTCGGACGGGACATCCCGACCAGCGGCCTGGAGGACCCGAATCGCTCCGCTCGCCATCAGGTCGGAGGAAGCGAAGACGCCGTCGAGGTCTGGGTGTCGCTTGAGGAGGCGCGCCATCGCGGCCGAACCGCTCACAAGGGTGAACTCGCCATGCACGATCGGGCTGTCGTCGATGCCGTGCTCCGCGAGCTCGTCGCGCCAGCCCCTGATGCGCTCGCGGGCTGGCTCCATATCGTTTGGGCCGGCGATGATGCCCAGCCGTCGCCGTCCGGCGTCGACCAGCGCCCTCGCGGCGAGCCTGCCGCCGCCATAGTTGTCCGAGTCGATGACTATCGCGTCGGGAGCAAGAGCGACGCGGGGGCGCCCAACCCACGCGATCGGCACGGGGGAGTCGACGAGCGCCCGCGCGAGATGGGTGATCTCGTGCTGAAGGATGACGATCGCACCGTCTATCGCCCCCGAGCGCAGAAACCGTGGGATGCGGTCGCCTTCTTCGTGGTCGGCCGGCAACAGGACGGGTTGGACCTCGCCGGCGTAAAGGCCCTTCGCGGCGCCCTTGAGCACCGACGTGAAGAACGTGCCTGTCAGGCTGTCCAACTCGTTGAAGGCGACAATGAGCGCAATTGCCCCCGCGCGTCCGCCTCGCAGCACACGGGCGGCGCTGTTGGCCTCATAGCCCAGCTCCTTGGCGGCGCGCTCGACAGCCGCTGCCATCCTGACGTCGACTTTCGTCTCGCCCGCAAGTACCCGCGCAGCCGTGGCGCGGGACACGCCCGCTATTTTGGCAACGTCCACCAGGGTGGGTCTTGGCATTGTGCATCCTTCTGAAGGGTCGTCGACTATTGGCCTCGGTCCTTGGCGGGAGGCCAGGGCACCAGACTTCGATCTCTAGGCTCCCACGAGAACGAGAACCCGTCAGCGAAATCCGTCCCCTTGGCAAAACTTTGTTGTCTAACAGTATAGAGATCGATGCTCCGGTGAGTAATTCTTTTGCACGGATTGCTATTGCCTGATGCTGAACAGCAGGCTACCGTTGTGGCCAGAGATCGTTCTCTCACTCGGAGTCTGAAGGCTCTGACATCCCTTGCAAGTCCCCAACGAAGAGGAATTGTCGTGAAAAGAAGCTTGACGGCGATAGTCGCCACAGCAGCAGCACTTGCCGTCGCACTGACCGGATGCTCGTCATCTGGCGGAGGCGGTGCCAAATCGGGCGACCCGAATGCCGAGGTCTCCTTCTGGTCCTTCACCGGGATCAACGCAAAAGACAGCGTCAACGAGTACGCCAAGAAGGCGCCCGACGCCAAGGTCAAACTGACCGAGGTGGGCAGCACCACCGAGACTGCCACGGCCCTCACCGCCGCGCTGGCCGGGGGCAAGGTCCCCGACCTCGTCATGATCCAGAATGACGACTTGCCCAAGTTCGTCGAGAACAGCTCCAACTTCCTTGACCTGCGCACCCTCGGCGGCGACAAAATTGCCGACGACTACCTCGGCTGGGCAGCCGGCGCTGCGACCGCGACGGACGGCTCCGTCATCGGCATCCCGACGGACGTCGGAGGACTGGGCTTCGCGTACCGTGCCGATCTCTTCGAGAAGGCCGGTCTGCCGACAAAGCCTGACGAGGTCGCTGCCATGTGGAAGGACTGGCCCTCGTTCATCGCAATGGGCCGGAAGTACACGGCCGCCACTGGTAAGCCGTTCGTCGACAATATCGAGACCAGCGTCTTCTTCTCGACCGTCAACCAGGTCAGCGAGAAGTACTATTCGCCCGACGGCAAGCTCGTCTACGACACGAACCCCCAGGTGAAAGACGCATTCGACGTCGCCGTCCAAACCCATGACGCCGGCATCAGTGCGGGTATAGCGGCCTGGTCCTCAGGCTGGGCTCCAGGCCGTGCGAACGGTGCCTTCGCCGTCACCATCGCTCCCTCATGGATACTCAAGGGCATCAAGACCGACGCCCCCAACACCGCGGGCACGTGGCGCATCGCCAGCGTGCCCGGCGTCGGCGGCAACTGGGGTGGCAGCGTTATTGCCATCCCGGCCCGCGCCGAGCACCCCGAGGCCGCCTGGCAGTACATCAAGACGATGATGTCGGCCGAAGGTCAAACGGACCACTTCACGCAGTCGGGCACCTTCCCGGCGGCAACCTCCGCCGTCGCAAGCCAGTCAGTCCTCGACTACACGGACCCGTTCTTCGGAGATTCGAAGATCGGCAAGGTCATGGCCACTTCCGTCCAGAAGTTCCCGTCGTTTTACAACGGCCCCGACACGACTCCGATCAACGGTGGGCTCCTCAACACGCTCGTCCAGCTGGAATCCGGCGGCGTCACCTCCGACAAAGCCTGGACGACCGCCCTTGACACGGCTAAGCAGGCCATCGGCGGCTGACCGTCCCACCCACCCGAGTGGCCCGGCGTGGACAGCGCCGGGCCGCCCCCTTCGACGGAGGTACCCCTGTGTCAACGGCGACAGCCACTCTCTCCCGCAAGCAGCGTAAAGGCCCGATTCAGAAAGCCACGCGGATCCGCAACTCGCTCTCCGAGCGCATCGCTCCCTACGCGTACGTTGCGCCCTTCTTCATCATCTTCATCGTCTTCGGACTTTTCCCCCTCCTCTTTACCTTCTACGTCTCGCTGTTCGACTGGAACCCCATAGGAAAGCAGACTTTCGTCGGGCTCAGGAACTTTGAGCAGCTCTTCGCCGACGGACGGTTCTGGAATGCGCTCCTGAACACGTTCGGGATCTTCCTGATCTCGACGATCCCGCAGCTGCTTCTCGCGCTCTTCCTCGCGCACTTGCTCAACCATGCGCGTCTGCGCTGGGCGAACTTCTTTCGCATGGCGCTGCTGGTTCCGTACATCACTTCCGTCGCGGCGACCGCGATCGTCTTCGCTCAGATCTTCGACAAGAACTTCGGCTTCATCAACTGGGTCCTGGGGCTGTTCGGGCTCCCGTCGGTGAACTTCCTTGCGACCAACTACGGCTCCTGGATCCTTATCTCGGCGATGGTCATGTGGCGCTGGTTCGGGTACAACACGCTGCTTTACCTGGCTGGTTTGCAGTCGATGCCGCGTGAGATGTTCGAGGCGGCCTCCGTGGACGGCGCCTCGAGCTGGCAGCAGTTCCGGCACCTGACGATCCCGTCGCTGCGCCCCATCATCGTCTTCAGTGTCATCATGTCGACCATCGGCGGGCTGCAAATCTTCACGGAGCCGCTCCTCGTAGCGCCCGAATCGGGCCTCACTTGCGGTGCGGGCCGGCAGTGCCAGACTCTCGCTCTCTTTCTTTACGAGCAGGGCTTCGGCCTCTTCAAGTTCGGTTACGGTTCCGCGATCGGCGTCGTCTTGTTCGTGATCGTCGTCCTCGTATCGCTCCTCAACTTCTTCCTGTCCACCCGTACGAGAAAGGCCAGCTGATGTCCGATGTGATCGATGAGGTTGTCCCGCAGCGGGTGGCCGCACGCGAAGTGAAGCCGGCCCGCCTCCCCAAGCGTCGCGGCAAAGGCGGCGGAGTCAGTCGGCGCGTGTACGTGTTCCTGGCCCTCGCCGTCGTCGTCTCTGTGTTCCCGCTGTACTACATGTTTGTCATCGCGTCCGCGGGAGCCACCGCCGTGACTTCGATCCCGCCGCGTATGTACCCGGGCACGCAATTCTTCGAGGTCGCCGCGAAGGTGTTCGACACCGTCCCCTTCTTCGCCTCGCTGGTCAACAGCGTGTTCGTCTCGCTCACGATCGCCGTCGTATCCGCCATCATGTGCGCGATGGCGGGCTTCGCGTTCGCCAAGCTTCAGTTCCCCGGCCGGAATCTGTTGTTCCTCATCGTCCTGCTGACAATGACCGTCCCTGCGCAGCTCAGTGTGATCCCGCAGTATTTGATCGTGTCCGGGCTTGACTGGGTCGACACTCTGCAAGCAATCATCGTGCCTGGGCTGGCCAGCGCGTTCGGTATCTTCTGGATGCGCCAACACATGGCGACCACCGTCAGTGACGAGCTCATCCAGTCCGCCCGCATTGACGGTGCCAATTCGTGGCAGATGTTCTGGGGGATCGCATTCCCGGTGGTGCGTCCGGCGGCGTTCGTGCTCGGCCTGATTACGTTCACCGGGGTGTGGAACGACTTCATGTGGCCGTTCATTGTCCTGAAATCGCCGGAGTTGTTCACCGTGCAGATCGCACTCAAGCAACTCCAGGCCAACCGTACGATCGATGTGGCTCTCGCCATGGGTGGTTCCTTCCTGGCTACCCTGCCGCTGCTGATCGTGTTCTTCTTCGTCGGCCGGCGCATGGTGTCGGGGATCATGGATGGGGCGTTCAAGGGCTGATGCCGCACAACATCTCAAGCACAACCGCATTGCCCGAGACCGCACTAACGGATATGCCCAGCCAACAAGGCTGGCGGGACCGGTCGCTCCCTCCCGGGGAACGCGCCCGCCTTCTCACCGCCGAACTGACCCTGGAAGAGAAGGCGGCCCAACTCGGATCCGTCTGGCTTACCGATTCAGCAGACGATTTCGCGCCAAAACTGGAGGGCGGTCCCGAGACCTCAGCCGATCCCTTCAAAGACGGGCTCGGCCAGCTTACCCGCGTCTTCGGCACGGAACCGGTCACCGTCGCGGAGGGAGTGCGCCGCCTGCGCGAGCTGCAGGAGCGGGTCGTTGCCGGCAACCGCCTCGGCATTCCAGCCATCGCACACGAAGAGTGCCTCACCGGGCTTGCGGCCTATGGCGCGACCGCCTTCCCGACGCCACTCGCCTGGGCGGCGACGTTCGACGAGGATCTGGTGCGCCAGATGGCGGAAGCGATCGGCTCCGACATGCGCGCGCTCGGCATTCACCAGGGACTTGCCCCCGTGGTCGATGTGGTGAAGGACTACCGCTGGGGCCGCGTTGAAGAGACCCTCGGCGAAGACCCCTACGTCGTTTCGCAGCTCGGTGCCGCCTATGTCGCGGGACTGGAGAGCACGGGGATCATTTCGACGCTGAAGCACTTTGCCGGGTACGCGGCGTCCCGCGGTGCCCGCAACCACGGCCCCGTCAGCATGGGTGCGCGCGAGTTCGCCGACACCGTGCTGCCGCCATTTGAGGCCGCACTGCGGCACGGAGGCGCCCGCAGTGTCATGACGTCCTATACAGATATCGACGGGGTGCCGAGCAGCTCAAACCGGCACCTGCTGACAACGTTGCTGCGCGATCGTTGGGGCTTCGAGGGCACCGTGGTGGCCGACTACTGGGCCGTGCCGTTCCTCTCTGCGATGCATCACGTCGCGGTCGACGCGGCCGACGCGGGCCGGCTTGCTCTAGGCGCAGGAGTCGACGTCGAACTGCCGCAGACAGCTTCGTATGGCGAGTTGCCGCGCATGATCCGAGAGGGCATAGTCGACGAGCGCGACCTCGACCGCTCGGTGCAGCGCCACCTCCGGCACAAGTTCGAGGCGGGACTGTTCGATGACGCGCCGCTTGTCCCGGTCGATGCCGAAAGCGTCGACCTCGACAGCAGTCGCAATCGGGAGATCTCCTCGCGCATCGCCGAGGAGTCGGTAGTGCTGTTGCGCGACGAGGATGCGCTGGCGCTTCTCAGTACCGGGAACATCGCGGTCCTCGGCCCGGCGGCTGACCAATTCCGCAGCCTCGTCGGATGCTACGCGTTCCCCAACCATGTGCTTTCGAAACACCCTGGGCACGACCTCGGCATCAAGATTCAGACGGTGCTGGCCGCTATCCGCGAAGAGTTCGGAGCGGACCGGGTGCGATTCGAGACCGGTGGTGAAATCACTTCCGATGACTCCGACGCCGTCTCCGCCGCTGTTGCGCTCGCTCGCGACAGTGACGTGGCGGTGGTGGTAGTCGGAGACATTGCCGGGCTGTTCGGCGACGGTACCTCAGGCGAAGGCTGCGACGCCGCGGACCTTCGGTTGCCCGGCGGGCAGGACGCGCTCGCCACCGCCGTCCTCGACACGGGGGTGCCGACTGTCCTGGTCGTGTTGTCCGGTCGCCCGTATGCCCTTGGCAACTACGGGAAAGCGCGCGCCATCGTCCAGGCTTTCTTCCCCGGAGCCGACGGCGCCGCCGCGGTTGCCGGAGTACTCTCCGGTCGCGTCCCGGCAACAGGACGCCTGCCCGTGCAGATCCCGCGCTATCCCTACGCCTCGACGACGTACCTGCAGCCGGCGCTCGGGCTCTCGAACCCCGGGATCACCGCTCTGGACAACGCGCCGCTGTACCCGTTCGGGTTCGGGCTCACCCGGGGCGCGATCGTCTACGAAACAATCACCGCGGCCGCGAACCTCAGCACTGATGGCTCGCTCGACGCGGCCGTGACGATACGCAACGGCGGCGATGACACCGTAGAGGTCGTCCAGCTCTACGCGGCCTTCCCGTCGGCGCCGGTTGTTCGCCCGGCCGCACAGCTTATCGGGTACGCGCGGATCCCTATCCGGTCCGGTGAAACGCGGACCGTCTCCTTCCACGTAGATGCCGCCCGGCTCGCGATCACCGGCGAAGACGGGACGCTCGGAGTGGACCCCGGCCCGCTGCGGCTCATCGCCGGCCCGTCGGCTGCCGAGGCCCCGGTGACGGCTGAGGTGACAATCATCGGCGAGCGGCGATTGCTTGCAGAGCGCGCGCTGCGCACACCATGGTCCATCGCCGTCCCGATCAGCTAGTCGTCTCGTATCGCCAAGGCGGTTTCGACGGGCTCATTGTGACCCGAGGCGATCCCAGGCGCAACGCTCGATGGTGGTGCCGAAGGGGACTGAGGGATCCAGCGCCACGAGGTATTCGCGGTCGTTCAGGCGTGTGACCAGGATGCCATGGTCTCCCAGGGCCATGGCTGTGGGGAGGAGGGCTTCGAAGGCCTCTGCCAGCTGGATGCTTAGTTCGGCGGCGCTGCCGGCTACGAGGTGCAGGCTTGGGGTGGGGTCCAGGGTGATAGTCATGATGTGTCCTTGGCGAAGCAGGGTTTAATGCGGACGAAGTCCGTGCCGGAGTTAGAGTCGTCGGGCGGGCCACGGGTTCCGCGGCCCGTCTGACTCTGATATAGAGTATGTTAGCGCTAACACAAAAAAGGCAAGGCTGTTGACTCTTCCATTTGTCGAGGGCCGCCGGACCTGAGAAAAGTTGGAGGTAAGTCTTGACGGCCGCCCGCCTCGGTGTAACGATAAACACCTCCCCGAGCAGCCGTCCTGACAATGATCCGGAATGGGCGTTTATCGATACATCCTTGGCCATTGGCAGACTCCTGGCGTGTAGGAAGAAAGGTGCGCAGTATGAAAACCACACCATGAACCGCAGCGGTTTCCCCGGTCTCACCCCGGCCGTGGCGGCCGTCGCAGCTTTCGGCGGCTGCACGGGTGTTCTTCTTCGTCCAGCAGCGCTGCCCGGAAAGTTTCGGCTCTGCCGGCATCAAATAGGTCCCTGGAAACGAGGTCTGCAATGGTCACAATGTCTGATGTGGCGCGTCTGGCTGGTGTGTCGACGATGACGGTATCCAACGTCATCAACGGCCGCCGCTCCGTCAATACGGAGATCCGCAAAAGGGTGCTTCAGGCAGTGGAGCAGAGCGGATACACCATGAACCGTTCGGCCAGGACCTTGCGCACCGGAACGACGGGTGTGATCGGGCTTGCGGTTCCTACCCTTAGCCACGCCTATTTCGGTGAGCTCAGCAGCAGGGTGATCGCCCAGGCAGCGGATCTCGGGTACCGCGTGGCCGTGGAGCAGACTGGCCAGCACGTCGAGGACGAACTCGACGCCATCGCCATGTCCCACAATCTGGAATACGACGGGCTGATCCTGTCGGCCCTGATGCTCGGACCGGAAGAAGCAACTCTTCTCAATCAGTCCATTCCCCTGGTCCTCCTCGGCGAAAAGCGCTACGGGGAGGCCGTGGATCACGTGGTCATGCCAAATGCAGAAGGAACCCGTGCCGCAACCGCACATCTGGTGGAGCAGGGCTGTCGACGCGTGGCCTGGGCGAGCAATCCCTCGCTGGAAACCGAGCTCCACAACGTGGTGCTGGACCGTCTCAGGGGTTACCGCCAGGGGCTGGAGGAAGCAGGACTCATCGAGGACCCTGCTTTGCACGTGCCCATGGAACTGCCAAGCATGCGGCATGCTGCTGAGGGGATCAAGGAGATGGTCCGCAACGGCGTCGAATTCGACGGCGTGGTCGCTGTGACCGATGCAGTGGCCTTCGGCGTTATCCGCGGCCTCAGGGACGCAGGGCTCCGTGTCCCCGAGGACGTGAAGGTCGTCGGCTTCGACGACATCCAGCAGGCGGAATTCTCCGTTCCCTCCCTTTCGACCATCGCCCCGGACCATGACTGGATGGTCGGCACGGCGCTCGCTCTTCTCACCGAACGGATCAAAGACCGTTCTCCCCGCCCCGGGCGCGAGCTCGTGGCCCCCTTCCGGCTCATCGTCCGGGAATCAACTAACTGAATCTACTCAAAGACTTTGGAGAATCTTGAACATGGCATCTTCGCCCCGGCTCGTCGTCAATCTGGACATCGCGGGCCCCACCATCAGCCGCCACGTCTACGGCCACTTCGCTGAACACCTGGGCCGTTGCATCTACGGCGGTTTCTGGGTGGGGGAGGACAGCGAGATCCCCAACACCCGGGGGATCCGCAACGACGTCGTGGAAGCCCTGCGTGAGCTGCGCATCCCCAATCTGCGCTGGCCGGGCGGCTGCTTCGCCGACGAATACCACTGGCGTGACGGCGTCGGCCCGCGGGAACAGCGCCCGCGCATGGTCAACTCCCACTGGGGCGACGTCGTGGAGGACAACTCCTTCGGTACTCATGAGTTCATGGACCTCTGCGAGATGCTCGGCGCGGACGCCTATGTCAACGGCAATGTGGGTTCCGGCACCGTCCAGGAGATGAGCGAGTGGATCGAATACCTCACCCGTGCCGATGATTCACCCATGGCTGCACTCCGCCGGCAAAACGGCCACGACGAGCCCTGGAAGGTTCCCTTCTTCGGCATCGGCAACGAGCCCTGGGGGTGCGGTGGCCACTTCCGCGCGGAGGCCTACGCCGATGTTGCCCGGCAGTACAGCACCTTCGTCCGTTCCCACAATGGCAACGAGGTGTACCGGATCGCAGCCGGTGCCAACGCGGATGACGTGGCCTGGACCAAGGCCCTGATGGAGGCGCTGCCTGACAAGGGCGGAGTGGATCGCAAGCCGTTCCCGTACCAGGGCATCTCCCTGCACTACTACACCATGTCCGGCCACTGGGATGCGAAGGGCTCTGCCACTGAATTCAGCGAAGAGGAGTACTGGAAGACCGTCAAGGCAGCCCAGCACATCGAGACCCTGCTGAGTGCCCACTCCACCATGATGGACGTCTATGACCCGCACAAGGCGGTGGGCCTGGTCCTGGATGAGTGGGGCACTTGGTGGGATGTGGAGCCCGGCACCAACCCCGGCTTCCTGTACCAGCAGAACACCGTCCGTGACGCCCTGGTGGCGGCCATCCACTTCGACTCCTTCCACCGCCACGCGGACCGCCTGGTCATGGCCAACATCGCCCAAACGGTCAACGTCCTGCAGGCCATGCTGCTCACTGATCCGGAGAGCGGCGCCCTGGTCAAGACCCCCACCTTCCATGTCTTCGCCATGAACGCCGGCCACCAGGACGCCGCGGTGCTGCACACGCACGTGGACTCCGGTGCCGCCCATGAGCTGGATGGTGCCCAGCTCCCGACATTTACTGCGTCTGCCAGCACCAAGGATGGCCAGGTGCTCATCTCCGTGGCCAATCTTGGACTGGAGGACGAGCGCGAGGTGGTCCTGGATCTGCGCGGCGGCGAGTTGGAGCATGTGGAGGCCCTGGTGCTCGGCGGAGACAGCGTCGCAGCGTTCAACGCGCCGGCGCATCCCAACGCCGTCGCACCTCGTCCGCTGGCCGTGAAGGAACGCGACGGCCAGTTGGTACTCCGCTTGCCGGCCCACTCGTTCGCGACCGTTCGCGGCACACTGGCCGGCCAAGCGCCTGAGGCCGCAGCCGCTACCGCCGCGGTGGCCACCCCTTCGGCCACCGGCAGCAAGCCCTGCCTCAACTGCTGAGCACTGAAAACGACCACAGGTACCCCATCGTCTCGGCTTCGATGGGGTACCTGTTTGACCTGCATTGTCATGAAACGAGACAACCATGAATCGTGACTACCGGCCCCTGAGGCAGGTTCGGCTCCGCGAGGGCCGCTTCGCTGATGCCCAGCGGGTGAACCGTGAGGCCCTGTTGCGCCTGGACCCGGACCGCCTTCTGGCCCCGTTCCGCCGTGAGGCGGGCCTTCCTGCCGCCGCGGAGGGCTACGGCGGCTGGGAGTCTTCCGGGCTCGATGGCCACACCGCGGGCCACGTCCTTTCGGCCCTCGCCGTTGCCGTGGCGGGCGACGGCGACCGCCGCCTGGGGGAGATGCTTGGACGCATGCTCTCCGGGCTGCGGGAAGCGCAGCTGGCCGGCGGCACGGGTTACCTGGGCGGTGTCCACCGCGGGCAAGCGCTCTGGGACGAGCTCGCCCGCGGTGAGATCACGGCGTCGCCCTTTGAGCTCAACGGCCGCTGGGTCCCCCTGTACAACCTGCACAAGACGCTGGCCGGCCTCATTGACGTCGCCTGGCACGTCCCCTCGGCGAAGGCGGACCGGCTCCTGGACCATCTGGGGAACTGGTGGCTGGAGATCCTGGCGCGCCTGGACCAGGAGATGCTGGAGGGCGTGCTGGTCACCGAGTTCGGGGGCCTCACCGAGGCGTTCGCCCGCTTGGCGCTGCTCCGCCGGGACACCCGCTACCTGCACCTGGCCAAGAGATTCGTCCGGGAGGAGCTCATCGCGCGGGTGTTGGCCCTGCCCGGCGAGCGGGACCAGGATTCCCTGGCCGGCCTGCACGCCAATACGCAGATCCCCGTGGTGGTCGGCTACGCAACCATCGCCAGGGCGGCCCGCGAACTGGGTGCGGAAGACCGGGCGACCGCGCGCATCGGCGAGGCGGCCAAGGCCTTCTTCGACGACGTCGTGGGCAGGCGCAGCAGCGCGATCGGCGGCAACAGCGTACGGGAGCATTTCCACCGCAGGGACGACTTCTCCCCGATGTTCCTCGGCCGTGAGGGTCCGGAGAGCTGCAACAGCTACAACATGGTCAAGCTCGCAGGCGAGCTCTATCTGTTGGAGGGAGAGAATCACTATCTGGACTACATCGAGGTGACGCAGTGCAGCCATGTGCTCTCCACCCAGCACCCGGAACATGGCGGGCTGGTCTACTTTACCTCGCACCGTCCCGGCCACTATCGGGTGTATTCAGCCGAGCAGGACGGCTTCTGGTGCTGCATGGGCTCCGGCTATGAGGCGCATGCGAAGCACGGCGCCCACGTGTACGTCACCGAGCGGGACGAACTCCGCATCACCTGGCTCCTCGCCAGTGAACTCAACTGGGAGGAACGGGGTGTGCAGATCTCCATCGACTCAGACTGGCCCGTTGGAAGCACCGCCCGCGTCCGGGTGACGGCGCCGGAACCGCAGGTGTTCACACTCGCCATCCGTGTCCCGCAGTGGGCGCGGGGGGCGGCCGCCGTGCTGGGCGACGGTCAATTGATCGATCACGATGACGCGGGCTGGTGGAACCTGCGCCGCAGCTGGGAGGGCACGGAGGAGATCCGGCTCACCATGGAGCGAGAGCCCCGCCTGGTCCCGGCCCCGGACGCTTCGGCCTGGGCATGGATCCAGTACGGGCCCACCGTCCTGGCCGGGGAGATACCCGACGACAGCTTGGACTACCGGGCGGGCGGGGCCAGAACAGCCCATATCGCCTCCGGCCCGCTCCGGCCCCTTTCGGACACCCCCGTGCTGCTCGCCGGAGACCTGGACGCAGTGCCTGGCGAGGGAGGGGAGCTTTCTGTCCTCGCCACGGACGGGCAGAGGGTCCGCCTGAAGCCCCTGCACAGGATCCACGATTCCCGGTACCTGCTCTCCTGGCCCGTGGCGCAGGACGGCAGCCAGGTCAGTGAGGTCCGGGACGCGCTGGTCGAGCAGGACAGAGCGTCCACGGCCCTTGAAGCCCGGGTGGTGGATGGGATCACCTTCGGGGAGCAGCAGCCTGAACTCGACCACGAGGTCAGTGTTTCCCGCGCGGAACGCGGCGTGACGGTGGACGGGACTCGCTGGCTCCGTCCCCAGGGGCCGCTCTCGCTCACGCTGCGCGACTGGACGACGATCGGCACGAGCCTCCGCGTCGAATGCGTTCCCGGGGAGGGAGAGGAGCCTTTCCTCCTCTCCGGCGGCGACCACCCGACGGCCGTGGAGGTCACCGCCGGGGCGGACGGCGTGTGGGAGATGCCGTTCAGCACCGGAGGAGGGCAGGAGGCCCGCCTGCTCCTCGCCCCGCAGGAAGGCCGCCCCATGCCCCGGCTGAGCCGCCTGCTGCTGCTGACCGATACCGCGGATTCCCTCGGCTGAAGACATAGAACACAGGAGATTTCCATGACTTTGACAACCCCCTCCCACCCGCCGATGGGCTGGAACAGCTGGGATTGCTACGGAACCACGGTCACCGAAGAAGAGGTCCTGGCCAACGCCCGCTTCATGGCTGAGCATCTGCTCCCGTACGGCTGGGACACTGTGGTGGTGGACATCGACTGGGCCGATCCCACTGCCCGGTCCCACGGCTACAACGACGGCGCACCCTTGGAACTGGACGGGTACGGCCGCCTGCTGCCAGACCCGGCACGCTTCCCCAGCGCCGCCGGTGGGCGCGGCTTCGCCCCACTGGCCGAACAGATCCACGCCATGGGCCTAAGGTTCGGAATCCACGTGATGCGCGGCATCCCCTGGCGAGCCGTGGAACAGAACACCATCGTCCACGGCACCGGGTTCTTCGCCCGCGACGCCGCCGATCCCTCCAACGTCTGCGAGTGGAACCCCCACATGCTGGGTCTGGACCACGGCCACCCGGGCGCCCAGGCGTATTACGATTCGCTGCTGGACCTGTACGCGGGCTGGGGTGTCGATTTCATCAAGGCTGACGACATGCTCTGGCCGTACCAGCAGGCCGACATCGAGGCCTTCGCCCGGGCCATCGAACGCTGCGGGCGGCCCATAATGCTGAGCCTCTCCCCGGGTAGGGACCTCTCGCTGACCCGCCTTGACCATCTGCGAGGTCACGCCACCATGTGGCGGATCTGCGACGACCTCTGGGACCAGTGGGACCACGTGGAGCCGAACTTCTCCCGGTTTGCCCGCTGGGCTCCGCACGCGGGCCCCGAAGGCTGGCCGGATGGGGACATGCTCCCTCTGGGTCGCATCGGCATCCGGGCCGAGAGGGGGGAGCCCCGCGACGACCGTCTGACGCCGGATGAACGGGTGACCCTCATGACCCTTTGGGTCATTGCGCGCTCGCCGCTCATGATCGGAGGAGATCTGCCGTCCTCGCACCCGGCGACCACTGCCCTCTTCACTAATGACGCGGTACTGGAGGTGCTGAAGAACTCCCGGGGGAGCCGGGAAATCTTCCGCGAGGGGCCGTTGATCCTCTGGGCCGCCGAGGGGGCCGGCGACACCCGCTACACAGCCGCCTTTAACCTTGCGGAGGCCCCGCTGGACCTAACACTCGATTTCGGGAACCTGGGCTTCCCGCTAGTCCCGGGTTGCAAGGTGGAGGAGCTGTGGACGTCGACGGCGCTTGAGCCGCGCACCGTGCTTGTCCAGTCGAATGCCGCTCGAGGAGTGGCGCCGGGCTGCCTGGCGATCGATCTGACATTGGAGCCCCACGGTGCGGCATTATTGCGATTCCAAGCCTAGGAACCTGCCGGATCAAGGTGCGTCGATGGGCAGATGTTAGTGATCGACATTACACTGGCAAGCGGACTGCTCCTGCCGCAGTCGCCGGCATCGTGGCCGCATGCGGCCGATCCCAACACCTGGAGCCGGACCGCACCGTCCGGCCTCGTGCCAAGGGGTCTGTGACCGGTGCTGTGCGGAGCCGACTCTGGAAGGAATGCCGTTGTCGAATGCCGAGCTCCGTACCGGGTCGGAGGTCACCTTGACCACCCCCGCTGCCTCTTTCCCGGATTCCTTCCTGATCGGGAACGGCTCTCTCGGGGCGATCGTGCCGGGCCGGCCCGGTGTCGAGGAAATCGGCCTGAACCTGGACACTGTGTGGTCGGGCGGACCGCGCCGCCGTGCTCCCGCACAACGCGTGGAGACGGCGCATCGCCTCCGGGAAGCCATCGCGGCAGGCGATGTTGCGGCGGCCGACGCCGAAGCCCGCGCGCTGCAATCCGACGACTGGACGGAGTCGTACCAGCCGCTGGGTTCGCTGCGCTGGGAGTGGTCGAGGCCGGACCCTGATCTCAGCTACCGCCGTACGCTCGACATGGACCACGCGAGCGTACGGGTGGTCCACGGAGAGGCGACGCTTGATGCCTGGGTCTCGCAGCCCGACGACGTAATCGTCCTGCACCAACAGGGCGGTGTGGCGAGTGGCGAACTCGGTTTCGCGGCGGTGCACCCAGGCACTGATGTTGCGCGGGATGATGTTGGCGGCGTCCGGTGGCTCCGGGCGAGCGGTCGCGCGCCGCGCATCGCACTGCCGAACTATGTGGATGCTGTTGATGCGGTGGTGTACGGCGACGAACCCGCAGCAGCCGGTGCCACGGCACCGGCTGGCATGGGTTGGGCGGTGGTGGCGGCCGAGGCGCCCGTACCCGGCGGCGGCCGCCTCCTCATCGTCGCGGCAGCCGGGGGATTCCGTGGCTGGCAGAGTGATCCGAGCATTGATGTCGACGCCTTGTCCGCCCGGGCATCCGATTGCGTGGGGCGCGCGCTGGGCCGTGGGCTTGAGGAGTTGCGGGCCCGGCACCTCGCCGAGTATTCGGAGCTGTTCACGCGCGTGGAGATTGATCTCTCGGCATCGCCGGACCCCCGGGCCAGGCGCGCGCAGACCTACTTCGATCTCGGAAGGTACCTACTGATCTCCTCGTCGCGGCCCGGAACGCAGGCGGCAAACCTGCAGGGGATCTGGAATCCGGACATCCGACCCGGGTGGAGTTCGAACTACACGACGAACATCAATGTGCAGATGAACTACTGGGCGAGCGAGCTGGTGGGCTTGCCTGAGGCAGCCGAGCCTCTCACTGACCTCGCTCGTGAGCTTGGCGACGCCGGCCGTGTGACGGCAGCCGCGGTCTACGGTGCCGGCGGCTCCACCTGCCACCACAACAGCGACCTCTGGCGATACACGGAGCCGGTCCAGGGTGAACCGACCTGGTCGAACTGGGCGACCGGCCTGGCATGGCTCTGTGCACAGGTCTGCGATCGACTCGATTTCGACCCGCCGGCGAAGTTCGCGGAGGATGTTGCATTGCCGCTCCTGCGGGACAGTGCTGAGTTTCTCCTCGACATGCTTGCCGCAACGGCTGACGGGCAACTGATGGTCAGCCCATCCAGTTCTCCGGAGCACGCGTACACGCGAAATGGCCAGCGCGGCGCTGTGACCGCGGGTGCGACTGTCGATCAGGAGCTAGCGGCGCAAATCCTCGGCCGTTACGTGGATCTGACCCGTCGCCTAGGAACCGCAGAACCGCTCGCGCAACGCTGCAGCGACGCGCTCATGGACCTTTACCTACCTGGCGTCGACGCGGAGGGGCGGCTGGAAGAGTGGCCAAGCGGGCATGAACCCACCGAGCTGGATCACCGGCATTTGTCCCACCTGTACGGGGTTTTCCCAGGCGATCGCATCACAGCGAGCAAGGAACCCGCACTCCTCGCCGCCGCACACACAGCGTTGCGCTCACGGCTGGACCACGGCGGCGGGTACACCGGCTGGAGCCAGGCATGGGTGCTTGCGTTGGCCGCACGCACGTTCGACCGGGACATCGCGCAGCAGGCTCTTGACCGCCTGACCGGCGATCTCGCCTCGGCATCACTACTCGACATGCATCCGCATGCCCACTGGCCTGGTGGGGCGCTCTTCCAGATTGACGGCAATCTGGGAGCAGTCGCGGGGATCGTCGAACTGCTGCTGCAGAGCCACGATGAGGCGCTCAGCCTGCTGCCAACGCTGCCGCGGTCCTGGAGCGACGGACGCGCGAGGGGATTGCGGGCCCGCGGCGGAGTCTTGCTGGACATCGCCTGGTGCGGCGGCTCGCTCGCACAAGCCGCGATCACTCCGTCCCGGGACGGTGCCGTCACAATCGAAGCCGACGACGACTTCCGTCCTCACGTCACCGCGAGCGGTGGTGCCGTGGTCACGCCCACTGTTGGGCCGCCGTCGCGGGCCGGCCGCTGGAGGTGGAGCTGGCCGGCCCGCGGGGGCGAGATCTACCGTGTCGAGTCAACGGGCTGACCTCGCCTGCCGGATCACCCGACGGCGGATAGTCGCTTCAGCAGTTCCGTCGCCTCGTCGGTGCGTGCGAAGACGGGCACTGACGTGATCGGCGCGTCAACTTCCACCCACTGGCCACCCGTGAAACGCTTGCCGGTCCGGACTTCTGTCCACGTCCCGGCTCCGGGAAGGTAAAGGCGGCGGCTGCGGGCTCCGGACTCGACAACCGGGGCTACGAGGATGTCGGCTCCAAACAAGTACTGGTCCGACACGATCCAGGCGGTGTCGTCATCGGGGAATTCGAAGAACAGGCCACGCATGACCGGCACGCCGCTGGTGTGTGCCTGCTCCATCGCGGCACGCGTATAGGGGCGCAGGTCCTCGCGAAGTCGGATGTACTCGATCATGAGGTTTTCGAGCTCCGGACCGAAGCTCCACACCTCATTGTCAGAGCCTGTGTTGAGGCGGTGCTCGCCGGAAGCGGTGCTGACAGGGGCGCCGGGGCGCCTGTCGCCGTGGAGGCGCATGACGGGGCTGAAGGTGCCGAACTGGAACCACCGCGCCAGCAGTTCCCGGAACTGCGGGTCTTCTCCGTCGCCGCCCCCGAAGCCGCCGATGTCCGTCGTGAACCAGGGTATGCCGGCGGCTCCCATCTGGATGCCGGCCGTGATCTGGGCTTGAAGGTCCTGGAACGTGGAGTGAACATCTCCCGACCAGACGAGCGCACCGTAGCGCTGCGAACCGGCCCATGCCGCCCGCACCAGCGAAACCTCCGGCCGCTCGCCGCGCTCAACGGCTTCACCGCCAATGGCCCGGACAAAGTCACGAGGATACTGGTTGGTCACCGCCCCGCCCGGCCCCGCGTGATAGCGGTAGTGATCAAAGTCGTAGATCGCAAACTCCGGCTCGGCCTCGTCAAGCCAGAAAAGCCGGATGCCGTGCGCCCCGTAGTTTTCCTTCAGGCGCTCCCGCAGGAAATCCCGCGCCCGGGGATTGGTCACGTCGATGAACCGTGCGTAATCGCCGTCGAAGAAGAACTGCACATCGATGCCACGCAGCGTTTTGACGAGGAGGTTTTCGTCCCGCAGGCGACCGAAGTTCCGCGACTCCGTGGACACCTGCGGCCAGACCGACACCATGAGCTCGATGCCCATCTCCGCCAGTTCGCTGACCATGGCGCTCGGGTCCGGCCAGAACTCCTCTTCGAAGCACCAGTCACCCATCGCCGGCCAGTGGAAGAAGTCCGCGACGATGACGTCGATCGGGATCTCACGCCCGCGGTATTCCCGGGCGACTCCGAGAAGCTGCTCCTGGTTCCAGTACCGCAGCTTGCACTGCCAAAAACCGAGGCCATACTCAGGCATCATCGGAGCCCGCCCCGTAACTTCCGCGTAAGCGTCGGCGATCGCGGCCGGCCCGTCCCCGGCGACCACCCAGTAGTCGATCCCGTCCGTGATGCCAGCATGCCACTCTGTGCGGTTGGTCCCGAACACCACCCGTCCGATGGCGGGATTGTTCCAGAGGAATCCGTAGCCATCGCTGGAGATGACAAAGGGGACCGACGACTGGGAGTTGCGGTGGGCCAGTTCGAGCGTAGCTCCCTTCAGGTCAAGGGTGTCCTGCTGGTACATCCCCATGCCAACGAGACGCTCAGTGCGCGACGAGATGAACGACGCGGTGATCGCGCTACGGCCTCCGGCATGCGGTGCGTAGTCGCGGGCGATGAGTTTGAGCGCACCTCCGCCGCCCAGCTCCTCGAGCAATACGCGCCCATCGGAGTTCTCAAAGCGGAGCCGCAGTGAGCTCGTGAGGTAGCCTGCACCCCAGTTTGGGTGCTCTTCCTCCTGGGCGATGACCACCGTGCCTGCGACTTGCATGCGGACAGTCCGCCCGTCGATCCGATCGACGGCTGCAGTGCTGCGGGCCTCGGGAATCAAGGCCCCGTCGGCGTCGGGGAACTGCTCCTGCGAAGCACGGACGCGCACCCCCGCACCCCAGGCATCGATGCGGACGGTCTCACCGTCACCTCGCCACTCGATACCGGCCGGTGTGATTATCATGGTCATTTTGTCTCTTTTCGTGGGGATTGGGCCCCTTCTGGGCTCTCATCTACGTATGGCGTCACCTGCTGGTGCCAGGAGGGATCCGCGTCACCCCAGACGGCTGAGCCGCTGATACTCTTCGGCGGTCACGGGCAGCACGACGCCGTGGCAGGGGTCCTCTGGCAGCCGGAAGTCCTGCGAGGGAGTCCATTGTCCGCCGGACAGGCTGGTCGTCTCGAAGGGAACATAGCGGCGTTCCGGTGTGAACTCGTCGATCCAGAGGAACCACTTATCCTCAGTGTTCGCCTTATACACCAGCGGACCCTCGCCCCGGTTGATCGCGTCGAGTCCGATGCCCTCGGCTAGCGGCTTCCAGTCGACCGCGCTGAGGTATACGGCGATCTCTGAGAAGACTGACTTGCCGGTCGGCGCCTGTCCGCCCCGGGCGCGCTCATCCTTGATGAAGCGATAATAGAGGCCCTCGCTTTCGATCACCGTGGCATCGATCGTCGACCAGCCCCGGTCGATCCATACGCGCGGCTCGGAGAACTCGCGGAAGTCGCGCGTAGTGGCGTACATGATCCGGTTGTAGCTCTCGCCCTCGTGTTCGGCGTTGTCGTAGAGCGTGGAGGACCAGTGGACGAGATAGGCCTCCTGCTCGGGATCCCAGACAGACTCCGGAGCCCAGGTGTTGCCGGCCTCGGGCGGCGCGATCTCGACGAGACGGCCTTCTCCCCAAGTCACGAGATCCGTTGATTCCCAGACCATGATCGAGCGGCTGCCCCGGCGCTGGAGCCGCTCCCAGTCGTCGCAGTCGAATACGCGCAGGTCTGTTGCGACGAGGTAGAACCGCTTGCCATCCGGCGAACGCACGATATGCGGGTCGCGGACGCCGCGTTCCCCCAAAGTCGAGTACAGGACGGGCTTGCCGCCGTTAAGGTCGTCAAAATGGAGGGGGTCGTTCCCATCGCTCAGGGCAAAATGGATCTGCTCTCCATCCACCGATTCGCGTTTGAAATGAACGTAGAGGTACCCCGCATACTCGCGGCTGGAACTCATCAGACTGGACCACTCCTTCTATGGTTATGGCGTAAGTAAAGTCGCTTCGGGTTAGTCATTTAGCTTGTGAACGAGTCGGCTGTAGCCGCGGGTTTCACGGTCCGCCCGGGGGCAATATCGGAGCGGTCAGCACCTCGTCCCGGTCACACACCAACCGCCCGTCGACGACACGCGCCCGAGCGACCTGAATCGAGGTGCGGCGGTGCGTGTAGAGGCTGTCGCTGGCCAGTTCGCCCGCGAGGCGCCCAGGGTGGGTGAAGTAGAAGACAAACGCGTCGTCGCCCACGACGACGACGTCGGCGTGGAGCCCGTTGCCGCCGTCGTCCTCACCCGAGCCCGACTCGGCGAGGATACGGTCCTGGATCTCCCAGGTGCGCAGGTCGGTGGAGCGGTGCACCCGCAGGCCGGCCCATTCGTCAGTAAGCATCCAGTACGAGCCGCCCAGCGCGAAGACGTTCGGCCCTTCGTGGGGCAGGTTCTCCACGGCCGCGCCGCCCGGCCTCCACCGGTACAGGTCGGGACCGTCGGCCCAGTAGGTGTGGGTGCCGTGATCGTCGTCCTTGAACCACATGCGCCAGCCCCCTTCCGGGAGCGGGACGACGCACGCGTCGATGACGTGCTGGGAGCCAAGGTCAAGCGTGGACTCGTATTCCCAGTGCGCAAGGTCCGTGCTGGTGTAGTGACGGATCACCGACGGGGCTCCCCACTTCGTCTGCACGCCCTCGATGTAACTGACGTACATGTGGTAGATCGCGCCGTCGTCCAAAACCTCAGGCGCCCAGAAAGTGTTCCGGCCCCAGCCGGTCTCCAAGCCCTGCACGGTCCCTCGGTAGGACCAGGTCGCTCCGCCGTCGGAGGAGGCAGCGATGCCTATGTCGGTGCCGAACACCCAGGAGACGTCGTCGATCGGGGGCGCCAAGACGCGGCGGTTGGTGTAGAACATCCACCACTCTCCGGCAGCCTGGTTCCAGATCACCGTCGGGTCGGCGGCTCCGTCGTGGATCGGGTCGCGGAACAGCGGTTTCGGGATGTCAGTCACCGTTCCGCCTCGGCACCGGACCGCGAGGACGTGGAAGACGGCTGGCACCTGGTGGAAGGTAAGTGTTCGGCATTGCGGATCTTCCTGCGGAAGGGTGATCGGATATGCGCCGCGGTCACCTTACTGTGAGTCGAGTCGGTCGCTGTCACTGTTGTACTCCTATGTGAATCATTTCGGAGGGATGAGGTGGTAAAGGGCTGGATCCCCGAAGCGAGGTGCCGATGACCTGAACTGCTCCCCGTAAGACAGGACTGATAAGCCAGTCCAACTTTCGGGGAGCAGTTCGTGGTCCCGGTTGCCCGGCCTTCTGCTGTATAGGGTTACGGTTCCCTGTGCAGGAACTCAACCTCCGCCAGGTTGGTGTTGCCGCCGTGTTCGTCGGACACCCTGACCTGGGCGTAGTCGACACGCTGTGGAAGCGTGAAGGTGTACCAGTTGGCCGCCGCCATTCCGGTGATCGTCAGAAATGTCTGCCACGTGGCCCCGCCGTCGTTGGAACCTTGGACAAAAGTTCCATTGCCGCGGCTTATGTGACTGGTTCTCGGGAATACCCGTACGATATCGGCCACAATGCGTGTTCCGTCGGTGGGTGTCACCGATGCCCAGCCATTCGCCGTCGTGGTGTCCGTGTACGTGGCAGTGTTGCCGTCAAACATCTTCCACCCGTTCTCCTGCGGCGTGCCCGTTCCCGGCCAAGCGCGTGTAGAGGCGTTCACCCATCCCTGAACTACCGGAAGCCGCTTAATCGCCGTATTCCACAGGGCAAGGCGGCTGCCGTCAGTCGTGGCCGTGAGCGTCCCGCAGTCCTTGCCGGATGTCGTCCGGCAGTCCACCGTGAACTGCACGTCGCGGCCGAACGCGACGTCCGTCGGAAGTTGGGCGGTGGCCTTCCAGTTGATTCCGTCACTGGACGTGGCTGCCGCGGGTTGTCCCTCGACGACGACATTCAGGCTGGAGAGCGGCTCGGCGGCCACGGCATTGAACGCTACTGTGTCCCCGTTGGTTGCCAGGCCCTTGTCGGCGTTCGACGTTGAAATGGACAACGATGAAACAGCCGCCGCCAATTCGTGGCGGTTCCCGTGGATGCGGAGCTCACTGAACGAGGAGATGCCAGGGTATGCGGGGTCAGTTGGCACACCGGGATGGTCCACCTGGACTTTCAGGTAGCGGAAAGCCTGCCCTGCCACCTCGGCACGCACCGGAATGGTCTCCATGGCGAAGCCGGAGGCAGTGGTGTCCGTGGTTTCACGCTCCGTCAACAGGGTCCAGGCTCGTCCGTCGCGGGAACCATACACATTGGCCCCTTGGGAACGGTTGGCAAAGTTGTATCGGGCCTGCAGGCCAAACGCATCCGCTGAGACTTGGAAACCTTGGCCGAAGTCGAGGGTGAATGGTGCCCGCAGATCCCCGGTGGTGGTGTCGAAGTTTCCGTCTACCAAATTCATGGGTTGAATGCTGGCAGGGTTACTCGTAACCAACCCTCGATAGTCGATTGATCCGTCGCTGGCAAGGTGCGGCGTCAGGAGTTTGAGTGCCTTGACCGCGTCTTGGAGACGAACGAGCTGATCAAGGAAGCCGGCGTCGTCGGCCGCATCCATGGCTGCGCGGACTTCAGCCCTAACCGTCTCGAAAGCTGCAGCGGACGGTGATTCGTAGACGGCCTTGGGATCGAAACCGGCCAGGGCGGCGTCTAATGCGGCTTGGCGGTTCAACCCAATGATTACCGTGGCGGGTCGGGTCACGACGGTGGTGCCGTCGTCGGCAGTGACCTGGAAACTGTATTTGCCGGTTGCGTCGGCCGGTGCTGTCCACGTAAGTAGCCCGGTGCTGGGATCCAGCCGGGCACCCGAGGGCAGCCCTACCGAGGAATATTGGAGCGCCTCGCCACCGGCATCTGTGGCTGCAAGCGAGCGGGACAGCACGGTTCCTGCCAGCCCGATGACGGGAGTGACGGTGTCCTTGGGAAACTGCGGAACCGTCAATTGCTTCTTGGCTTCGAGGTTCACGTAGTCAAAATCAACCTGCGTATCGTCCGTGCCCATCACAGTGAAGTAGGCCAGGTTCTCTCCGCCAAGGCTCTTGCCGGTCAGCTTCTCGGCGTCAACGTCATAGGTGACGTAGCGCCACTGACCATGAGTGTTGGGGAGGGGAACCGAGAGCCGGTTTGCAGGGTCCTTACCAATGGCGAGGGTAGCGGGTCCGTTGGTCCGAAACTGGATGCCTACGGGGCTGTAGCCGCTCCGGCTGACATACATGAGGGTACGTACCGCGATAGTGCGGCCATTGCCCGTCGCGTTGACCTGAACATATGTTCGCCCGTCTTCGCTCTTGACCTTGAGCTTGTTCCCGTCCGTTGCCGAGCTGCGCGTTTCCAGCTGCACCTTGGCGTCGGTAGCGGTGGGGCGGGTCTGGCCGGCAACTGAGGGCGGAAGGGACAGCCAGAACTCGGGGCTGTAGTCCGGGTTGCTTTCCCAGGAGTTGTACGCGCCGACGCCCCAGAAGAACTTTGGCCCATCAGCCTTGGCGTGCAGTTCGGCGACATAGGGCGCCTCACGTTCAACGTCCACTCCCAGCTCATACTTGTAGACGTTGTAGAGCTCGTCGATGGGATTGTACAAACGTCCCCGGTATGCCTCGGACAGTCGGCCCGGTCCGCCGGTGGTGTCTATCCACGGAATGTCGTAGCCGAGCATGTAACCGGTGAAGGCGTTCGCGGCCTTGAGGAGACGATTGCCCAGGAATTTGTAGGGCGAGACTGCATCCGGAGCCGTGGAGACGGTGCCGGCTGAAGGATCCACGGTGGTCCCTTGGATTGTCAGGAAACGGGCAATCGCCCCGGTGGTGTTGATGCCATCTCCGGCATGGGCCTGGTCGCGGCCCATCTCCTGGTGCTGAACGAAGGAGTAACCATAAGGATTGCGGGGATTGTCGGCCGAGATGAGGGGGAATTGGGCTGCGATGGAGCCGTTCTGCTCCGGCCGGGACGTCGAAGCGTTGACCGTGTACCACTCGACTGCCTCTGAGTAGCGGTCCCTGTTCCCGGTGAAGATGTACCCCGCGATGGCACCCACAAGAGGGTAGGTGTGCTGGTTCAGGTAGCGCCAATTGGTGTGCAGGAAAGTTTCCGTCATCGGCACGATGAGATTGGTGCTGAGCTTGCTGGTGTCTTGGTCGCTCCAGCCTAGGTCGTAGGCCGTGTACCCGGCAGGAACACTAGTGGAGCGGAAAATTTCGGCTGCCGCTACAAGTCTGTATAGAGGGACGCCGGAGTGAATGTGGGCATCCGGGTAGTAGGCGTACTTGGCTGGGTCCATATTGCTCCACGTGCGTATGATCCGCATACCGTTCTCGCGGTAGACGGGATCGCCCGTGATGACGTACAGAGTGGCCTGCGTGTAGGCTCCGAAGGCGTCCCGGATGAGCTTGCTCTGGACGCCTTGGGAGTTGAACGCGGTGGTGCCGGGCTGGTCGGTGGTGCTGCTGGCATTGGCGGAACGGAAGTCCCGCGCAGCGAAGGGCGTATCGGCCATGGCTTGGTAGTAGCTCTTCCATGGTTCCGTGCCGCTTTGTACCATGGCGCGAGCATTGCGAAGGCTGTTGGCGCTTACGCCGATTCCAGGATGGACAAACCCGCTCGCGTCGACGCTTTCGGAAATGGTCACCTCCTGGCCAGTGTCGGCAACTGCGGGTGCCGAGCCGCCAAAGGCGGGTATGCCGCCGGCCGGTGCCACCAGGGCAACGGCGGCGGCAATCGTGAGCACGCGAGCCCATTGCCGCATGGTTGAAGGATGCTTCATCGGTCCTCCTGGATCGATCAGTGTTGGCTGAGTGATGTAGTGCAGTTCTGCTGTTTACTCCGGAGCTGGGTGTTCGTACGCGGCCGCACGGTAGCCCCGCGATTCATGGCGAAGGGGAGTAGCTCTTGACGAGCCTGAAAGCTTGTCGCCGTGAAATTCTGCGTCGCCGGTCCCGCATGACCAAGGCTGTAACGGCCGATAGTCGGCAAGCTTAGCTGCGTGCCGGTGTTGAGGCAATCGTTTTCCTACAACCTTCTCCGGGCACCGCCATGTTGCCGGATTACTCTTCAGGCGACTTTGTGCCGCCTCTTGACACGCTGTGATTCTGATCTCAAAATAGAGGATAACGTTTTCCCAAAATTCCTATCCAAGCCTCCCAGCGGGAAAGATGCCATGGTGGCATCGTCTCCCGCTCCTCGGAGTCCCAACCTTCTACAGTCAAGGGAGTGTGCCATGCAACAGCGCATGACCACCCAAAAAGAGAACCCTGCAGCCACTGCGGACCCCGGCCACAAGGTCGCCGCCAGGCGCCCGCGAAAAAAGCGCAGCGGGGGCTCAGGCGTCTTGTTGCTCTTGGCCGCGCCGGGCATCGCATGGTTTGTGGTATTCGCCTACGCTCCCATGGCCGGCCTGATCGTCGCATTCAAGAACTTCGATGTCAGTAAAGGCATCTTTAACAGTCCGTGGAGCGGCCTTGATAACTTCAAGTACTTTATCGAAAGCGGCGATGCACCCGCGATCGTGCTGAATACACTCGTTCTGAATGTTCTATTTCTTGCAGCGACGTTGGGAGCTGGACTGGCACTTGCCATCATGCTCAATGAACTGCGCGCCCGGGTCTTCAAGAAGTTCATGCAGTCTGCAATCTTTTTTCCATACTTCGTTTCCCCGATTGTGATCAGCATCATCCTGCAGGTCATCCTTGCCGGTGCGGGCGGCCACGGGGGTGCGGTCAACGATGCGCTCGGGCTGTTCAATCTTCCCGAGGTCAGTTGGTACACAGAACCAGGGCCATGGCCTTGGATCCTCACCATCGTGAAAGTCTGGCAGTTGGGCGGCTACATGTCGGTCATTTTCCTGGCGGCCATCACCTCCATACCCGAGGACGTCTACGAAGCAGCAATGCTTGACGGCGCTACCCGGGCCCGGATGGCATTGTCCATTACGGTGCCTCTTCTGAAGCCGACAGCCGCCATCCTGATCGTTCTGGGCGTCGGCAGAATCTTTTACGGTGACTTCGGCACCATCTTTGCCATCATCGGCGACAACGGCACTCTTTTCTCCACCACTGACGTCATTGACACGTACGTCTTCCGTTCGCTCAGAACAATCGGTGACTTCGGCACTACCGCCGCGATTGGCCTGTTCCAGTCCGTCGTCGGATTCATCCTCGTCACAGTGGCAGTGCTAATCCAGCGCCGCTACTCCAAAGAAAGCAGCATTCTGTGAGCACTTCCACAACACCCGTCGTGGCAGCAGCGAATGATCCTGCTGTGGCAGACCGAATGAATCCCAAGCAACGTCGCACCATTTTCTCCAGGGCAACAAACCCGGGTTACAAAGGCACCAAACGAGCCACCAGGCTTGAGCCCTTCACGGCCGTTAGCTACGTAGGCGTCACAATCTTTGGCCTCTTTGCCCTGATTCCATTGTGGATGATCGTGGCTGGCTCATTGACGGCAGAGTCCACTCTGGCCCGTAGCGGTTACAGCTTCTTTCCCGAGCCGTTCTCGTTTGACGCCTATACTGCAATTTTTAGCGGAACGGCCGTCTTCCAAGGTTATGCTGCCACTTTATTCATCACGGTAGTGGGCACGGTCCTGTCCCTGTGTGCGACGGCGTCGCTGTCGTGGGTTATCGCCCGACGTATGCCCCGAATCAGCAGGCCTTTGACGATCTTCGCCTATCTGCCCATGCTCTTCTCAGGTGGTCTTGTTCCGCTTTATCTGTTGGTAACGCAGGTACTGCAGCTGCAGAACAGCTGGTTCGCCGTCATCCTTCCGCACATGATGGCCCCGTTCCTCGTGTTCGTGGCTGTCAGCTTTTTTCGGCAGCTCCCCGAGGAAATCCTCGATTCTGCAAAGGTGGACGGAGCTGGAGAGCTGCGGGTTTTCTTTGAGATCGTCCTGCCGTTGTCCAAGCCCATCTTGGCTGTCATAGGGCTGTTCTATGCCGTGGCCTACTGGAACGAGTGGTTCACGGCCCTGCTGTTCATCTCGGATCCGGAGAAGTACCCGCTGCAGCTAATGCTGCAGAATCTCATCGCGAACGTGACAAACGCTGCGATGCTGCCCGGGTCCGGTTCGGTTGCTCCCATCTACCAACTTCGCCTTGCCCTGACCGTGGTTACCATCGGCCCCATCCTCCTGGCCTACCCATTCGCCCAGCGCTATTTCGTCAAGGGCCTCACGCTTGGTGCCACCAAGGGCTAAGCAAACTATCTCTGTTCCATCTTCGATCCCAAACATGGTCTGGCTTTACTATGCCAGCGTACAAAGGAGTGCAGCACATGATCCCCAACACATCAGTCTCCCGGCGTGGCTTCCTTGGACTCGCCGGCGGCCTCGGCGCCGCGGCAGCACTTGCCGGCTGCGGCACATCCGGTGCTTCAAGCACCGGCGGAGCTGTCACAGGAACGTCCGTAGCTGTCTTGCCCAGCACCGCCCCGGCTACATGGAATGCGGTCCTGACCAAGTTGAACGGCAAGCTCAAAAACGACTTGGGTTTCGAACTGGACGCACAATTCATTAACTGGTCCAACTACCAGCAGCAGTCCCTGCTCAAGTTCACGGCCGGGGAGAAGTTCGACTCGGCGCTGCAAGCGCTCTGGCTGAACATGGCACAGTTGCAGCAAAGCGGTTCGCTTGTCGAGCTCACCAACGAGGTAGCCAAGTACAAGAACCTCAGCGCTACACTGCCAAAGAAGCTGCTGGAGTCCAACAGTTGGGACGGCAAGCTTTGGGGAATCCCGCAAGTCAACAGTGCGGCGCGGGTCCAGCACTTCGTCATTCGCCAGGACCTGGCCGACTCGCTTGGTTTCTCCACCATCACGGACTTCGAACAGCTCGAGCGCTTCTTCTACGCTGTGAAACAGAAAAACGATGGCACGGTGCCTTATGGTGCCCCTTCCAACAGTGGATACCTTCACGCAGTGCCCGTTCCCACCGGAATGTTCAACGCCAGGTCCTGGCAGAGCCCGGACACCATCGCCCGCGCATTCAGCGGCAAGGGCATGTTCTTCATACTCGCCAAGGATGCTGCTAAGACGGGGTCCTCTGCGCCCGAGGCTTTCTGGGACGACGAAGGCGTAGTGGAAACCCTGCACAGGATCCGCAAGTACTACAACGACGGAATCATCAACGCCGACGCACTGAACGTGGATGGTGCCACTCTCACGAGTCAGTGGATGGCCGGCAAGTTTGCAGCAGGATGGGCAATGACCGATGGCACCTCCAGCAACTCCCTCAACACCTTGCAAAAGGCTGTTCCCAAGGCAGCACTGGCAAACATCATGCCGCTGAGCGGCGGTTTGTCCGCCAAGCCAAACCAGACCTTCCAAGCTGACAATATGGTCGTTGTGAATTCCAAGGGCGGCAACCTGGACCGAGCAATGCAGCTTCAGGACTGGCTCTCCATCAGGGAAAACCACGATCTCCTAACATATGGGATCGAAGGCACTGACTGGGAACCTGCGGACGGCAATAAATTCAAGCGCCTCAATGACTACGCGTTTCCCGGATACGCACTTTCCTGGCGGCCAAGCCTGGAGCGAAAGTCGCTTTCCATCAGCCCCACCGAAGAGAAGATCTTCGACTGGGCACAGAACTTCGACAACTTCACTGTGGATCCCTTCGCTTCTTTCATACCTGACGTCACGCCCGTGAAACAGCAGGTTGCCGCAATGTCGAACGTCATCACGCAATTCGCCAACCCCCTCTTCTATGGCGTCGTGGACGTCGACACCCAATTGGACAAGCTGAAGAAGGCGGCGGACGGTGCCGGAGTCGCCAAATTGCAGGAAGAGATGGAAAAGCAGGCCAACGCCTACCTCAAGAAGCATGCCTGACGAAGGACACGGAACAGACTTCGGGAGAAAGGCTCGTGATGCTGTCATACCGGCTGACAATGCCTGCGGCAACGGCCACCGCAGTGGTCATCGCCGTCCATGGCTTGATGGAATCCGCCGCATGCCTCGAAGCTGCTGCTCCGCACTGGAATTCACGAGGATGGGTAGTCCTGGCATTGGATCTTCGCGGGCACGGAAGCTCCCCGCGCTGGTCTGAACAGGACCTCGAACAACACCCCGGCGATGTGATGGTCAGCGACATCCTGGAGGTCCTGCGATCGGACAAACTTCATGGTTTAGCTTCCCTTCCGGCCCTCTACTACGGTCACTCCGCCGGCGGGTCGGTGGCCGCAGCCCTCGCAGCCAGCATGCTGGAGCGGACACCGGCCGGGTTCCACCCGGCAGGTGTCCTGCTCGAAGACCCATTCTGGCGGCTGCCCGTCACACCATTGCAGGACCGGAGTGTCGCGGAAACTGCCTATGCGCACCTAGTTGACGTTCAATCCCGCACCCCTGCTGAACGTGCCGAGATCCGGAGGCGCGAATGGCCCAACTGGAATGACGCAGAGATTCGGCGCAGCTGCAAGGCGCAGGAGGATTGCGACCCTCAACTGGTTCTCAATGGCAATGTCATCCCCACCACGCCCTGGCCGGACTTGGTCGCCGAACTCACGGCGTCGGGAATCCCCACCCTGATCATCACCGGCACGGTCAGAACCGGGATCACCACGCAGCACCAGCAGATCGCCCGGGCGGCCGGGGCCGCCGTCGAAGTCTTCGACGGCGCGTCTCATTTCGTCCGCCGTGACATGGAAGAGAAGTTCATGCAAACCGCAACACGCTTTTTTGCCGACACCTTGGCGGAGAAGGATCGGCAGCCGGCAAGGCCCGTTGCCATGGCAGTCATGGCACCACCGGATCTCATCTCCAAGCTCATCTCGCCGCCCGCGATGAGCAAGTTGAACAGGCTGGCAGACCTCCGTGGGCAGGTGTTCGAAGACTTCTCGACGCCGGAGGCCCAGGCAGCGCTCGCGGAGACCGAAGTGCTCATTACTGGATGGGGTTGCCCAAAAATTGACGCGGATGTCCTTGCGGCCGCCCCCAAATTGCGCGCCATCATTCATGCCGGCGGAGCCATTGGAGGCAACATACTGCCCATTCCTGCCGGCAGGAACATTGTCGGTTCAAATGCCGGGGAAGCGAACGGGCGTCCCGTCGCGGAGTACACGCTGGCCATGATTCTGCTGGCCAACAAGCAGACTTTTGAGAGCATGCGGGTTTACCGGGAGCGCCGGGCGCCGATAGACCGGGAACAGGAATTTCCCGGCGCGGGAAACTACCTGAAGACAGTCGGTCTTGTGGGGGCTTCCCGGATCGGCCGTCACGTTGCCAAGCTGCTCCAGCCGTTTGAACTGGAGGTGGTGGTTTACGACCCCTATTTGGAGGAAACGGAAGCCGAGGTTCTGGGCGTGAAGTTGCTTCCACTGCGGACGTTGTTGGCCCAGTGCGACATCGTGTCCCTCCATGTTCCCGTCACACAGGAAACCACAGCGATGATCGGAGCATCTGAGCTGGCGTTGTTGAAGGACGGTGCGACCCTCATCAACACGGCCAGGGGCGAGATCCTTGACCAGTCAGCCTTGGAAACAGAACTCGTCCGGGGACGCATCAATGCCATCCTCGACGTGGCTGTGCCGGATGTGCTTCCCCCGACACATCCGTTCTACGAGCTGCCAAATGTGGTGCTGACGCCGCACATCGCTGGTTCCATGGGCACGGAATTGCTCCGGATGGGGGACCACGTAGTGTCCGAAATGGAGCGGTACGTCAATGGACAGCCGTTCGCCTACCCTGAAGAGCTTTCCTAGGATGGACACATCAGTGACCCTCATTAGCAACCCTGTGCTGCCCGGGTTTTCGCCCGATCCCTCCTTGACCCGTGTGGGTGAGTGGCTCTATTTGGCGAACAGCTCCTTCGAGGGGTACCCGATTGTCCCCATCCACCGATCCCGTGACCTCGAAAACTGGGAGTTCGCTGGTTCGTTCTCTGGGCCGGAAGCGGTGTTGGACCTCAAGAGTCTGGGCGACTCGGCAGGTGTCTGGGCCCCGACCTTGAGCTGGTCTGATGGTTACCGCTGACTTCACCGACTTTCAGTTCCAGCCGGGAGCGGAAGACCGGAGCGCATGAACATGACCTCAATGTCCGGTCCTCCTCCGAACCCAAAGGCTCCAGTCCTCGGGGATGTCGCGAAGCTAGCCGGTGTTTCGGTGCCAACAGTCTCCCGTGTGCTGACCAGCAGCAAATACGTTGCCCCCGGGCTCCGGGCCCAGGTGCTGAAGGCAGTGAACGACCTTGGCTATCGCCCCAACCTCGCCGCTCGCGCCACGCGGTCTGGGAAGCGTTCAATGATGGCGGTTCTTACAGGTGCAACGTCCAACTATGGATACGCGCAAACCATCGAAGGCGTCGAAAGGGCTGCTCGACAAACAGGCATGTCCGTCATTATCGCGGTTGTGGACTCCGATGCCGAGGAGGCCGTCAAAGCCGCAATCGACCTCTTGCTGTCCCAGCCTGTCGCCGGCGTCATCATCCTGGAATTCGACCGCCCTGGATTGGCTGCAGTCAAGGCCTTCCCCCCGTCGATCCCTATGGTGACCGCGGGAGGAGGTACCGTAAGCCCCATCGGGACGGTTGGCGCCCTGCTCGACGAGCATGGAGCCGGCAAGGACGCGACAGACTACCTTCTTTCCCTGGGCCACCGCACAGTGCACCATGTAGCGATCCCCACCATGGGAAAGCAATCGGGGCGGACAGAGGGTTGGAAGGCTGCTTTAGCTGCGGCGGGGATTCCCGTTCCCCGGATCCTGCATGCTACTTGGGAACCTGCCAGCGGCTACAGGATGGGGCAGAAACTCGCCGCCCGGAATGACGTCACTGCCGTGTTCTGCGGGAACGATGATGTCGCGATAGGCGTCATCAAGGCGTTCATGGAATGCGGCAGGCGAGTGCCGGAGGATGTGTCCGTGGTGGGTTTTGACGACCAGCCCCATGTAGCCATGTGGCGACCGCCGTTGACAACCATCCGGCAGGATTTCCAAGACCTGGGTGGGCGCGCGTTTCGGCTTCTGGAAACGGTATTGGGCGGCGACAGGCCTCAGCTTCCTTCCACCGTCAAGCCCAAACTCATTATCCGCGGCTCCACAGCTGCCGCCAGATCATTCGGCTATTGATTGACAACAGGAGAACTTCCTTATGAATGCCATCACCATTGAACATGACCAAGAGACCATGAACCAGATTGGTCCAAGCCCCTCAACCATTCGCCTGCAGTTCTCACACGTCAGCGACGTGCTACCGGGCTTGGAGGCCGCCGTCCAGTCGTTGATCGGTGCCGCCAACCGGGATCGCAGGTGCGGCATCCTCATTGTTCGTCATGGCCCAGGCGACTACACCGCCACCCTCGATCCCTCGGTGAAGTTCGGCGAGACGGAGACGAGAATCCTCGCCTAACCGTCCTGACTGAAGAACTCAGGAATATCGACCATTGTTTATAGATTGTCGGATTGGCCCTGACGCCGTCTGTAGGTCCTCCTCCAAGCTGATGTCCGCAAGCCCAGGCCCTTCTAAACCATGAAAGCAGGTGCAGGCATGACGCCTTCCCCACATTCGACAGCAGCCGTCCAAACAGCAACCGCAGTGACCGACCAGCGCGCTCAAGTAGCCCAGCTGCACGGTGTTGGCGTGCTGTTCCACGAGGGCCGCTACTACGCATGGGGTGAAGAGAAAAGTGCAGGATCGCTCTTTACGTCCGTCGAGTGCTACTCAACTGAGAACTTTGCCGTTTGGCGCCACGAGGGGACTTCCCTTCGGCGAGGAGAGGCCGGCGATCTGGGGCCGGACAGGATCGTCGAGAGGCCAAAAGTCCTCTACAACCCCGACACGCAGACCTACGTGATGTTTTTACATATCGACTCACCGGATTACGCCGAGGCCAAGCTTGGCTTTGCCCGGTCAAAGTCACTGGTAGGGCCGTACGAATACCTGGGCAGCTCGCGCCCCCTCGGCAACTTAAGTCGGGACATCGGGGTATATCAGGAGCCTACCGGCTTGGGTGTGCTCATGTCCGAAGACCGGGAAAACGGGTTGCATCTGTACCGTCTGGCCCCGGACTACCTGAGTGTTGAGTCGGTTCTTTCCACTACTCTGAAAAATGATGGAAGCCATGGTTACGAATCGCCGGCACTGGTGTTCAGCGGTGGCTTGTATTATCTCTTTGGCTCAGACTTGACCGGCTGGAACATGAACGACAATAAATACGCCACAGCCGCCTCCCTTCTGGGCCCATGGTCGGAATGGCGGGATTTCGCGCCGCCTGGAAGCCGAACGTTCGATTCGCAGGTCAGCGCCGTCATCCCCATCGTCGATTCCACTGATGTTTCCCATGTCTATTTCGGCGACCGATGGAACCGGGATGACCTCTACAACTCACTGCCACTTATCCTGCCAATCAGCATTGGCGGGGGGCGCGCAAGCCTTAGCTGGCTGGATGAGTGGTCCCTCGAACCCCAGTGAATATTGCCGGGTCGAGATAGTCAGAGGTACCTCTGAGGCACCTTACTCGACGGCGGCAGTCGACTCCCGGATAACAAGCTTAGGTTTGATGCCCGAGGAACTGGGCGCAACGCCCGTGTCGATCGCCGAGGCCAACAGGGCGAATGCCCTGGCGCCCAGATCGCGGAAATCCTGCCGCACGGTGGTGAGGGCCGGGCGCCACATGGCAACGTAGGGCTGGTCGTCGAAACCAATCACGGAGACGTCCTCCGGGACGCGCTTGCCGTTGTCAAGAAGCGCGCTGATTACACCGATGGCAACGTCGTCATTGCCGCAGAAGACTGCCGTTACGTCATCTCTGGCCGCCAGCTCTTTGCCTACGCGGTAGCCGCTGGCTGGCTCCCAGGTGGCATGCACGACGGGTGGGATGGGGACACCGGCTGCCGTCAATGCTGCGCGCCAGCCTTCGGTACGGCCTGAATGTTTGCCCATTGTCGGAACGGAAACGTGGTGAACCGTCCGGTGGCCAAGCGACAGGAGATGGTTGGTTGCGTCCCTCCCCGCGCCGCGCTCATCGAGAAGCGCTGCGGGAGTTTTTCCAGTCCGCCTGCTTCCACCTCCGGCCGACACCAGCGGGACGGATTGGGGGAATGCCTTCACCGCTGCAAGGCCAGGCCGGTCGAACTCAAGGATGATGACACCGGCAACGGGCTGGGAAAGGACGAGGTCGATGGCCGCGTTGACGGCGTCATCGTCATCGGACTCAATCACCGAGATGATCACGGACAGTCCGGCGTTCCGCGCGGCCTGCTCGATGCCTTCGATGGTCTTGGCATAACCGTAGTTTGAGGTTGCGCCGGTCAGCACGGCAACCATGGATCGCTTCCCGGACCTGGTGGCCCGCGCAGCTCCGTTAGGCCGATAACCGAGCTCCGCGACAGCATGCATAACCCGCTCGCGGAGTTCAGGCGCCACGTACTTGCTGCTGTTCAAGACCCGCGAAACCGTAGGCACGGACACTCCTGCGGCCTTGGCGACGTCGCTCAGCACGGGCACTTTCTGCTTTAGGGGATAGTCCGAATCCTTGGTCACAGACACCAGCGTAACGGCAATCCGGTGTGGACGGCCGAGGTTCTGGGTTTTGCAGGCAATCGTTATCTTCCGCTCTAGTGCTCTCGCCTACGACACGGGTCGAGCCCGTCTCCCAGGCCGGCCGCGGGCATGGCGCCTAAATACGGAGCGGCTCAGGCGGAGTTCGACGACGGCGCGCGGCCGCCGTCGTCGTTCGCGTTCCGGCCGGACGCATCACCCAGCCGCCCGGCCGCCTCCTGTTGGATGCGCGCGGCTTTGGACGAATAGTCCGCGATGACGCGCAGTTCTTCGTCGCTGTACCCCTCCAGGAGACTCGCCATGCCGCCCATGAAGTCGACGAAGTGGGGCATTGCAGCCATGACCTGGTCCCCGACCAACTCGATCAGGACCTTCCGTTTATCGCCCTCGTGCCGGACCCGGCGTGCCACACCCTTGCTCTCGAGCCGTTGCATCAATCCCGTGACCGAGGCCGGAGCCAGCCCGGAATGTTCGCCGAATTCCCCCGCCGTCATGGGTCCGAAGCGCAGGAGGATGTCGATCGCCTTACCCTCGGTTGCGGACAGTCCGCGCAACTCGGACAGCTTTGTGTGGAACATGACGGCCGCCGTCGAAAGCTCCCGTCCCGAGGCAAAGACCGCCTCAAGCAAATCCTGGCGCTGAGTGTTGGGGCTCGGTTGGGTCTCCATCCTCTGAGGCTAGCAAATTATTTCGTCTCACCGAAAGGATTGACGACGCCTGCTCGCCAACATATATTTCTTTTAACCGAACGAAAGAAATCTCAGGGGAGTCCACCATGCTGAACTGTCTCGTCATCGGGTCCGGAATCGCCGGACTCGCCACCGCCATCTCGCTGCAGAAAGCCGGCCATCACGCCACTGTCTTCGAGGCCTACAGTGAGCCCTCGGACGGCGTCGGCGGCTTCCTCACCGTGGCCATCAATGGCTTCGATGCGCTGGAAACCCTCGGGCTCAAGGGCGCAGCCGCCGATCTGGGCTTCAGCACCCCGCAGATGTCCATGTATCTGGGTAGCACCGGGAAGCACCTCATCGACTTTGACTACGGCGGATCCCTCTCTGACGGCACCACCGCCCGCACCATGACGCGTTCCGAGCTGTATGGCATGTTCCGCGAGGCGGCCAGCCGCCGCGGGATCCGCATCGAGTATGGCAAGCGGCTCGCTACGGTGAAGGAAGCGCCCGACGGCGTCACGGCCGTTTTCGCGGACGGCACCTCCGCGCGTGGAGACCTGGTGGTAGGCGCCGACGGCCTCCACTCGGCCGTGCGGCCGCTGATCGACCCCGCATCCCCGGCTCCGCGCAACATCCCCCTGCTCAACACCGGCGGGATCGTCGAAGCCGGGTTGCTCCCGGCAGAGCTCGTGGACGTCGAGCCGGGGCGCATGAAGATGGTCTTCGGCAAGCGCTGCTTCTATTGCTACATGCAGGACCCGGAGGGCAGGATCTGGTGGTTTGCCAACCCCCTGCAGCGGTCATCGGAGGATCCGGCCACCTTGGACCACAGCGCCCGCAAGTCCTGGCTGACTCACCTCGTGGCCGGGGACCGGACCCCCATGGCCAGGATCATCGCCGCTACTGACAGCATCGTCCGGCCGTACACCACCTCCGACTTTCCGAGCATTCCCAGCTGGCATCGAGGGAGCCTCGTGCTGGTGGGAGACGCTGCCCACGCTGCATCGCCGTCGTCCGGGCAGGGTGCCTCCATGGCCATCGAAGACGCCGTCGTGCTCGGGCGATCGCTTCGAGGCATCTCGTCCGACGAGATCCCCGGCGCCCTGTCCCGCTATGAGAAAGAACGCAGGAGCCGGGCGGAATTGGTGGTCGAATGGGGCCGCCGGAATGCCGCCCCGAAGATCCGCGGCCAACTCAAGAGACTCTTCGAAGACCTGGTGTTGAAGGCTGTCTTCCGCTCACTCGCCCGGAAGACAGCCGACAACTTCGACTGGGTCTACCGCCACCACATCGACTGGGATGCACCGGTGGTTCCCAGCGAGTCCGCTGCTCCCCGCCGGCCCGCTCGCCTCACACGTTCTGGAAAGTAACCCTGCCGGCGTTGGCCCCGGACTGGGCTTCTCAGGACTGGGCGCCAGTGCGGAGTAATCGGGTAGAGAGCGGAGGGGTTGCCTGTTTGCGTCCGCGAGCCCCCATTTCATGTTTTCCACTCAAGTCAACCTGAATACCCTGTGTACCCTCCGACAGCGTCGGGCCGTGCGTCTTGGGGTAATGCGCGAGGGGTCAGATGAACGTCAGGCCGACCCAGGCAGTGGTGACGGGCGTGACGCCACCAAAGACGGCCCTGAACTCTTCCTCAAGTAGGGCACTCACGGACAGTTCGTCGGTATTCTCGTTGTTTTCTTCAAAGCGTGAGCCAGACATCGTCGTCTCCTTAGAGTTGCATGTATAGCGGAGCACCCGCAGTGTCCGCGAGACATGCGGTGTGGATTGAGTGTTTGACGTTTATGTGGCCAATTCGGAGATCGTCCCGTGTGGAACGGAGTGGGAAAGCTCCACGGTGAACGTCTGGTGGTCATGTCGGGTCACCAGCACTCCGCGCCCGGGTTCCTTGAGAGCTTCCCGGATCGCTCCCTCGACGGCTCGGTCGAGCTTGTTCTCGAGCTCCCTGCGGTGGGTGATCCTGACCTCTATGGCATAGCGGATCGTCGCGTCAATCATTGGGGTCCTTCTTCTGGCCTTGGTTTTTCTCATGGTCGTTGGTCTGGTGGGTATTGCTCCCTCGAACGGGAAGGGCTGACTTGCCGGCATCATGGGGTTAGAACGAGCTTGCTGGGGGCGCCCTGTTGCTGCAGCTCCCAAGCCCGCTGGCAATCAGCGAGCGGGAGGGTCATCGTATCGACGGTCAACGCGCCGGTGGCTGCAAGCCCGGTCAGTTTCAGGTAAGCGTCGCGGCGGACTTGAGCCGGCGGATCGACGTGGGCGAACCCGAGGATCTCCAGGCGTGTTCCGCGGATGAGGCTGGCCGGCAGCTGGATGGTTGCCGCGGCGGACTGGCCGATCTGGATGTGACGGGCGCCGCGGGCGGCGACGTGCATGGCGGCCAGGGCGGGGTCGCCCCAGACCGGGTCGATGATGACGTCGAAGCCGCGGTCGCCTGCGACGTTGCGGAAGGCGCCCACCAAGTCGGCGTCCGGTGTGATCGTGACGGTCGCGTCGGCGCCCCGCTCAATGGAAAGGGCCAGCCGTTCGGGGTCCCTGTCTGCGGCGACCACCCTGCCCGCGCCGAGGGCTTTGGCGAGCTGGACGGCAACCGACCCGAGCGCGCCGGTCGCGCCGAGCACCAGCACATTCTGGCCGGGCTGCAGCTTCGCCCGCCAGGTGAGGGCGAGCCACGCGGCCAGTCCAGTGTTGCCAAGTGCGGCCGCGGTGACGTCGTCAACCCCGTCGGCAAGGTCGAGCAGATCATCCTCGGCAACGACTGTGCGTTCCGCCCAGGAGCCGTGAGGCGCCACCGGTGACGTGAAGAAGACCCTGCGGCCAGTGCCGGTCCGGCCTACTCCGTCGGCCCCGATCACGTAGGGCAGTGTTCCCGGGTCGCCGTAGGCGCCGGATGCCCGGGCAAGGTCGAGGTGGTGGACGCCGGCCGCGGTGATGTCGACGACAACATGGCCGGCGTCGGGCTGCGGGTCCGAAAAATCTGCGTAGCTTGGCGTGGTTCCGGTATGGGTCAGAACGGCGGCTTTCATATTGTGTTCCTTCGTGTCTGGGTTGGGGGACTGGGTGGCCCGCGCTCGGCGATGTGCGCAGGTGGTCAGCCCGGTCGGTCTGTCTCGGCGGAGATGATCTGCACGCTGATTGTTCCGAGGCCGCTGATCCGCCCCTGGAGCTGGTCGCCGACGTGCATCCAGGTCCCGGTGCTGAGCCCGACACCGGCGGGAGTTCCGGTGAGCACGACGTCGCCCGGTTCGAGGGTCACGTGCTCGCTGATCCGGGAGACAAGCTCGGGCACCGACCAGATCAGGTCGGAGGTGTTGGCATCCTGCCGGAGCTCGCCGTTGAGCCAAAACTGCAGCTGCAGGCTGGTGTCGTCGATGAAGCGTGCGGGTACGATGCCCGGCCCGAGCGGACAACTGTCGTCGAAGACCTTGCCGCCGAAGAGGTCAAACTTGACGAGGTGCTTGGGATGGCGCTGCCAGTCCCGCGCCGACAGGTCCAAGGCGATCGTGTAACCGGCGATGTGCTCACGAGCCCGGTCCACCGGGATGTGCCGGCCTCGCCGGCCGATGACGAACGCCAGCTCAAGCTCGTAGTCGAACTTCTCGGTCTGGGTGGGGTAGTGGACGGATCCACCCTGGCCGACGAGGGTGGTGGTGGGCGGTTTGAGGAAGAAGACCGGGATGTTGTCCTCTTTCGAGAAGTCCGTGTGGCCACCGTCGTTGAGGACGTGGTCGTAGAAGTTGGCGCCGGTGCAGATGACCTTGTTTGGGTACTGCAGCGGTGTTAGCCAGTCCTCGGGCTTTGCCGGCTCGGCGACCGGCCCGACTGGACTGCTCAAGAGGGCGTCGACGGCGGCAAGCAGCAGGGGCTCGGCGGTCTCCCAGTTGGCGAAGACGGTCATCAGCCCGGCCGCCGGATTGGCGGCCAGTATCTCGGGCGCGAGGTCGGTGAGCCTGTACAGGCGGCCGTCAGGGAGCCGGAGCACGGGGGTGGGCGTTCCGTCGATCCGGACGGTGGACAGGGAGAACGTCACAGGGTCTGCTCCTTGATGTGCGTCGTGCCGGCGACGGCCGCACCGGGCGTCAGCATCCACTCGTCGACGATCGAGTCGACGGTCGATCCGGGCCGGGACATCAGGGCCCGGGCAAGGTCGCGCACCTGGCCGCGTTGCGGGGGTGCCAGGTACTCCACCGGGGAAGCGCCGTCGACGCGGGCCAGGGCGAGCAGCGGCAGCAGGGCCGCGACCCGGCCCATCAGGTCTGCCGCCGGCTCCCAGTCAATGTGCCGGGCGTAGCCATCCAGCAGCATGCGGACAGAGCGGTGCAGCCGCGCGGTGTGGTCGGGCACGATGATCGCCTTGAGCAGCAGGTGGTTCAGGCAGAACGCGACGTCGAACGCAGGGTCACCGAACCAGCCGCACTCCGCGTCGAGCAGTACCGGGCCATGCGGACCGAGAAGAATGTTCTTGGGGCTGACGTCGCCGTGCACCACCGTCAGATGCGTGCCGGCGGTCACCGCGGCGAGCTCCTCGATCCGGTCGGCCAGATCGGGGTTGGCACGGGCGGTGACCCGGAAATAGGGCTCGATGCGAAGGGCGCTGAAGTTGTCGTCGGTGGCGAACAGGTCCGCGGCCGAGGGGTCCTTGGCGCTCGCCGAGTGCAGCCGGCCGACCAGGTCGCCGACGGCGTGCGCGGCGGCCGGGTCTACCTGCCCGGCAAGGAGCTGGTCCTTCCAGACCGGGAAGTCCTCGGGCGGGAGGAATTGCATGGCGAACAGTCCGTCTTGCTCGTCGTGGGCGAGCACTTCGGGGACCTGCGTGGGAGCGACGGCGGCGGCAAACTGCAGCCACTCGTACTCCACCCGGTTGCGGGAGATGGGCGCGTGCCATTCCTGCGTCACCTTCAGCCGGGCCAACGCCCCTTTCACGCAAAGTGTTCGCCCAGGCAGGGACACCTGCCACAGGTCCGAGCTCACGCCACCGGTCAAGGGGGTAAGTATTGCCTGTTCCTCTGGCTGCATCAGCTCGTGGCGGCGCAGGAAATCCTGCACGCGGGTCCGGGGCTCGGCGCCGTTCATCGGCCACCGTCAGCGGACAAGGCCAATGTGGGCAGATTCCTGAAGCCGAGCGTCGAGTCCTCGGCTATCCGCACCAGCTGGTTGTACTTCGCGAGTCGCTCGGAGTTCCGCACGGATCCGATCTTAATCTGCCCGGCTGCGGTGCCGACAGCCAAGTCCGCGAGGAAGTCGTCCTCGGTCTCCCCGGATCGTGCAGACACTACAGGGGCGTAACCCGCGGCGCGCGCCTCGGCGACCACATCGAGGGTGCCCGTCAGGGTGCCGTTCTGATTGACCTTGACCAGGACCCCGTTTGCGACTCCGCGGGAGATGCCGTCGGCGAGCCGTTGGCTATTTGTGGTGAAGAGGTCGTCGCCGATCAACCTGACCCGATGGCCGAGGCGTTTGGTCAGCGTCTGCCAGCCAGCCCAGTCATCCTCGTCGAGCGGGTCTTCGATGGAGACGATCGCGAAACGGTCGACCCAGGACGAAACCATGTCGATCATGTCCGCGGTGCTGAGATGCCGTCCCTGCCGGCGCAGGTGGTAGTCGCCGGCGTTGCTGTCGTACAGGGAGGTCGCAGCCACGTCGATGGCGATGGCTATGTCAGTGCCGGGCTGCAGGCCGGCGGCTTCAATGGATTGGGTGATGAGTTCGAGGGCCTCCTCGCCGGTGCGGCAGCCCGGGCTCAGGCCGCCCTCGTCGGCCAGCAGGGTCGGCAGCCCCCGTTCGGCGCAGAGGCCAGCGGCAGCCGCGCGGACGCGGGAGGTGAGCTGGATCGCTTCGAGTGCGGAGGTGGCCGCGACCGGTACGGCCAGGAAATCCTGGACGTCCATACCGCGGCCGGCGTGGAGGCCGCCGGAAAGGATGTTGACCATCGGCATCGGCAGCACCGGCTCGTCGACGCCGGCGAGTTGAGCGATCCGTTGATACAGCGGCAGCCCGCTGGACATGGCGGAGGCGCGGCAGACCGCCAGCGAGGTGCCGAGCACGGCGTTGGCACCGAGCCGCGACAGGTTGGGGGTCCCGTCGAGCTCCCGCAGCCGCTCGTCGATAGCCCGCTGGTCGTCGACGTCGTAGCCGCGCAGCGCGGCGGCGATCTCGCCGTTCACGTTGTCGACTGCCGCGGTAACCCCGAGGCCGCCGAACACCGACTGGTCGCCGTCGCGCAGCTCGTGGGCTTCGTGGGTGCCGGTGGAAGCCCCGGAGGGTACTGAGGCGCGGGCAACGGCGCCGGTGTCGAGGATAATGTCGACCTCGACGGTCGGGCGGCCGCGGGAGTCGAAGATCTGTCGGCCATGGACGGTGTGGATTGTGCTCAAGATGACACTCCAGTGGAGAGGGCGGACGGGGTGTTGCAGGGGTAGTGGGCCGGTTCGCCGTGGAGGACGCGCACGACCTCCTCGGCGGCGCTGCGGCGCAGGTCGATGATCGACGCGTCGGAGGCGAAGGCGATGTGGGGGGTGACGATCACCCCGGGGTGGGTCAGCAGCTCTGCGGGAACCGTTGGCTCTTCCTCCAGGACGTCCAATCCTGCTCCGCCGAGATGCCCAGCCTCCAGGGAAGCGAGCAAGGCGGTGGTGTCGATCAGTCCGCCGCGGCTGACGTTGATCAGGAAGGCGTCCTGCGGCAGAAGCGCCAGCTCCCGTTCGCCGATCAGGTGATGGGTCTGCGGGACCAAGGGTGCGTGCAGGACGACAACATCGCTGGTGGCGAGGAGGTGGTCCAGGGACAGCACCTCGAGGCCTGTGTCGGCAGGAGCGTGCGGATCGCTGATCACAACGCGGGCTCCGAGCGCCCGCAGCTTGGCGGCAGTGGCTTTGCCGATCCGGCCGTACCCAATAACGCCGCAAGTCAGGTTCGAGAGGCGCCGAAGCCGAGCCCCGGCAGGGTTCCATCTACCGGCGCGGACGTCTCGGTCGGCGGTGACCAGGCCGCGGGTCCAGGCCAGCGCCAACCCGACGGCGTGATCGGAGACTTCCGCGACGCAGTAGTCCGGTACGTTCGTGACCTGCACTCCATGATCGGTGGCTGCGGAAACGGCGATGTTGTCCAGGCCCACCCCCATCCGGGCGACGACATGCAGCGGGGCCGAGGATGCGATCGCTGCGGCGGACACAGTTGCCCAGCAGGTGAGGATGGCCGCCGGCTGGTGTTCGGCGACCAGGGCGTCGATGGTCTCGACCGGCGCCGGGTCGGCAGGGCCGGCGACGACACTGAAGCCGGCGTCTTCGAGGATGCCTCGTTCGATGCTGTCGTCGGGCCAGGCCCGATCAGTCAGCAGGACGGTCTGCTGCGGGGTCATAGCGCGTTCTCCTTAGTCGTGGTCAAGCCTTGTGCGGCCCGAATCGGGTGGAAATTGATCGGATAAGAGGTGGGGCTCACGCAGCGGGTGATCTGTTCTCCCAGCCCGGACACCGATGCTCTGACGGTGTCTCCCGGGCGAAGGAAGCGGCCGTGATGGAGGCCGAAGCCGGCTGGAGACCCGGTGCAGAGCAGATCGCCGGGGCGAAGCCGGGTGTGCCGGGACAGGCACGAAAGCTGTTCGGGAATGCTGAACAGCATGTCGTCGGCAGTGTCGTCTTGCATGAGAGTGCCGTTGAGGGACAGCTGCAGCCGGAGCGCCGAAGGGTCGGGGACCTGCCACACGGGCACGAACCACGGTCCGAGCGGGAGCGATCCGTGCATCCCTTTGCATTGCAACCAGTCGCTGCCCAGCACGGGGAGGTCGGGCCGGACGACGCGGGAGCGGATCGTCAGGTCATTGACCACGCAGTAACCGGCAATGACCCCGTGCGCATCTGACGGCGTCAGTTTCGAGCCGGACGCTCCGATGACGGCACCGATCTCGACCTCCCAGTCCAGGGTGTCCACGTCCGGATCCAGAACGAGCTCACCCTCCGGGGTACCGACCCGGTCAATGCTGGTCAGGCAGACGTAGGGGGCGCCATCCCGGCGTCGCTGCTTCAGCGCCTGCACGGTGGCTGCGCGCAGACGATCGGCGTCGGCTGCGTCACCGCCGTCGACAGCGGCCTCGATGACCTGCCGCCTGTAGTTGCCGATGGTACAGAACAGCTGTCCGGGCCGGAGCGGAGCCTCCAGCCTGAGCGAGGCGACTGGAATGCCAGTCTCAGCGATCGCCAGCGCGGTCTGGGGCAGATCGGTCAACCGTCGAAGCCCGGCGCGATGGGTGGCCCATTGCCGGACCAGATCGGTGACCGAGGTGAACCTTGCGCACGGCCACTGCTCCGCCCACCTCCCCAGCGGGAGCGCCCGGTCCCGGTGAACCAGCCAGACCGCCGCTGTTTCCTCCGGCAAGCCTGCCTGGGCCAGCACGACGCCGGTAGGGGCAAAGTGTGGATGTTGGTCGTCATCTTCGATCATGTGCTAACGATAGCATAGCGGCGGACGAGACGTCACCCCCTGACGACATAGATCCATCATGCTGCGACTGCGCGCGATCTCTGATGAGGAGCCCCGAATTGCCGCCGACTCATGAATCATTGACAGAGTGGGCCAGCCGCGAGATAGTGCTAACGATCGCATGCCCCAATGAGAGGAACTGAAGTGACAGTGCGCAGAGTGGTCACCGGTACGGACGGGGCAGGAAAGTCGGTGTTCGTGTCGGACGGGACGGTGCCCAACAGCCACGATTTCGAGACAATGCCTGGACAGGCCCAGATCCGGGTTTGGTTTACCCCCGGGGTGCCCTCCACCGCGCCACCTGAAGCCGAGCCCACCGATAATCACGGGCCGGTGGTCCCAGGCCCTGGCGGTGCAAGCTTCGTGATCGTGCGTTACGCCCCTGAATCGGTGGTGCTGAGCCCGGATTTCGATCCAACCGCAGCGGGTGAGGAACTGGCGAGCTACGCACCGGACCTGGCTACGGTGTTTGAGCCGGACGGAAAGCACCGCACCCGGAGCGTCGACTACGGGGTGGTGCTGGAAGGGGAGGTTTGGCTCGAGTTGGACGACGGCGCGCAGGTGCGCCTGACGCCTGGCGACACCGTCGTGCAGCTCGCCGCACGGCATGCCTGGCGGAATAAAGCGCAGGCGCCGGCGACGGTGGCGTTTGTGCTCACCGGCGTCAGCGCCTAAGTGCTATAGGGGGCCAGTGCAGAGGTAGGGGGGCGCACGCGCGCCCCCCCCTACACGGCGGCCGGTGGTCCATGAAGTGGACCACCGGCCGCTGTGTCGTCAGGGAATGACGACGTAGTTGCTGAAGCCCCCGCGCGGGTCTTTCAGCCGTCCGGAGATGGCGGTGTTGACGTCCGACAATGGGAACGCTTCGGTCTCCAGGTACGTGAGGTCGAGGGTGCCGGTCTCGATCATATCGGCCATCTCCTGCCCCTGGGCCGCAGTGAACCAGTTCGAGCCGATGATCTGGACCTGCTCGTCCATCAGCCACTTCATGTCCACCGGGACCTCGTCCGCAACCCCGCCGACGTTGACCACGCGTCCGCCGCGCCGGACCCCCCGCATGGAGTCGACCATGGTGGCGGCGTCCGCCCTGGCCCCGAGGGCGCTGATCACGAAGTGGGCGCCGTCGCCACGCGTCCGGGCCTTGGCCCACTCCCCGGACGACTGCTCGCCGAGGTTCATTACCTCGATCCTGCCCGGTGCCAGTGCCTTCACCCGCTGGAGTAGCTCCTCGTTGCGGCCCGTGCCCAGGATCTTGGCCACTCCCATGCTCAAGCAGAGCACAGTCGCGGCCACACCCAGCGTCCCGGTGATGCCGTCTATCAGGCCCACGGTGCCCGGTCCGGCGCCAGCCAGTCGGAGCGCTCCGTAGGCGGTGCCGATGTAGCCGAAACGTGCGGCCAGCTCGAACGGAAGGTTGTCGGGGATCTTGACCAGAGCCTGCTGTGGCGCGGTCATGAACTCACTGAACCCGCCATAAGGGTAGAGGTCGAAGATCCGCTGGCCGTCGCGTGAGGTGCTGAAATACCCGTTGAGGGTGTAGTAGCGGCAGCGGCTGGGGGTGCCCCCGGAACAGGCGTAGCAGCTGCCGCAGGATCGCAGCGGGCTCACGTACACCCGGTCGCCGGGCTTGACGTTGATGACCGACTCTCCGACCTCCTCCACTACCCCGGTGGGATCAAGCCCGAAGATGGCCGGGAAGGCAGGGATGGGCTGGTGGGGGAACCAGGTGGGCCAATTGTTGATCACGTTTGCCATGTTCGGCACGATGCCGACGGCCTTTACCCTGACCAGAACGTCGGTGGGCCGGGGTTTGGGTACTTCGATGGTGTCGATCGACATGGGTTCGCCGATCTTATGCAGTCGGGCTGCGCGCATCGTCGCCATTGACGGGCTCCTTCTAGGGAAGAAAAGGGTTGTTGTGAGGGAGTGGGCCTGCCGGAAAAGTTACTTGCGGTAGCCGTCCTCGAGCTCAATGTCGAGCAGACCCATGATTCGTACGCCGGAGTTGTACCAGGCGATGGTCAGCGTGAGCTCCACCATCTGCTGGTCGTCGAGGTGTTTGGCCGCGTCCGCCCAGGTGGCATCGGACACGTGCACCTTGGTGGTCGATTCGCGTGCCAGGGCTATCACGGCACGTTCGGCCTCGTTGAACGACTCCGGGCTCGCGCCGTCCGCCACAGCGGCCAGCTGCTCGTCTGTGAGACCGGCCTTGCGTCCGTGCGACTGGTGGTGGGCGATCTCGTACTCCGAGCCGCTGGCGTGGCCGACCGACAGGATCGCCAGCTCGCGCAGCTTCGGGCTCAGCAGTGAGCCGTCACGCATGGCGTTGGCGTAGGACAAGAACGCGTCGAGCAGAACGGGGGCGTTGGCCAGCGAGCGGAAGATGTTGGCGGTCGGCAGTTTGCGCTCGGCCTCGAGGCGATCCCACAGCGGCTGCTGGTGGACCGAAGCTGCGTCGTCGCGGGACAGGGAGGGAACTCGGGACATGATTTGATACTCCAGTCGGGTTGGGGTCAGCGGGGCTGGGGGGTGGACAGGAACTTCTCCAGTGTCATCGGGGCAGGACGGACGGCCGGCGACTTCAGGGGGACGTCGTTGAAGGGCGAGGCCTCGAAGTACCACTGCTCCAGGGCGGGGAGCCCCCAGCGAGCGTTGGTGCTGACCGATGCGGCGTCCCAGCGCACGGGTTCGGTCTCGAGATCTATGGTCTGGTAGTGGCTGTTGAAGACCTCGACGCGATGGCCGTCCGGATCGCGAAGGTACGCGAAGAGCATGCCGCCCGGGCCGTGGCGGCCGGGGCCGCGCTCCACCTGGTCGCCGTAGCCCAAGATGCCGGCGAAGTCGCAGGCGGTGAAGATGTCATGGCTCTCGGAGACGGTGTAGGCGAAATGGTGCAGGCTTGGGCCGTCGCCGGGCACCATGGCCAGGTCAAGGCAGGTGCCCTTGCGGTACATGAAGGCGCCTACCAGATCGTCGCCGTACTCCAGGTACTCGGAGTTGCGGAATCCCAGTGCGCTGTAGAACGCGCACAACTCATAGACGTCGGGTGTGAGCAGTTGGAAGTGGTCCAGCCGCTGGGCGTGGGCGCCTTGGTACTGCTCGAAGTTGATGTGCAGCCGGGGCCGGGTCTCCATGGTTGCGCACAGCTCCAGTGGCGTCCCGACCGGGTCGGAGACATGCAGGGTGCGGCCTTGGTGCGGCATCTGCACCCACTCGGCGGGGAGGCCGCGGTCGCGGAAGTAGCGGTAGGCCTCGTCCAGGTCCTCCTCGAAGAAGACGCGGAATCCGATCCGGCGGGCCGTGCCGCCGTCGCGGCTTTTTTCCAGCACGAGGCTGTGGTGACAGGCCTCGGCCAGGCCGCGCAGGTAGACGGTTGACTCGTCCTCCTCGGTCACCACCAGGCCGAGGACCCTGGTGTAGAAGTCGCGGCTCTCGGCCAGGTCGGCGACATTAAGGCGCAGATGGCTGGTTCGGGTGATGTTGAACGGGGGGCGCAGATCGACCGGTGGCAGCATAATGTCTATCTCCAATGGAATCGAGGGTGCTATCGTTAGCAATTTTACTTGTAGGACGCGCAAGCGCGCGTTTTTTGGTACACACGCAAGCGCGTGCCTCTTGCTGGTGGAGCGGTTTCAGGCGGAGCGCTCGCGCGTCGCCGCCGGGGGTGCGGCAGTGCTGCCGCGCGGCAAAAGCCAGCCCACCGACGTCGACTCGTAGGGGTCGTTGCCGGTCGGCGGGTTGTTGAGTCGGCGGATGAACCAGAGCCCGCAGGAGCTGGCCACGTCGCCGATGGGGAGACTGATGGTGGTCAGGCCGGGTCCCCACCAGGAGAACCCGCTCTGATCGCCGAAGCCGACGACGGACAGCTCCGTGGGGACGTCGACTCCCATCTCCAGCAGGCCGTCCAGCACGCCGACGGTGTGCAGGACGGACCCCAGGACTATGGCGGTTGGTGGGCCCGGCAAGTTCAGCAAGCGACGGACTGCCTCTTGAGCGTGCTCGGGCGAGGCCGGAGGGCCGAGTTCGACCAGGTTGGAGCGCGGCGAAACGCCCCGGTCGCGCAGGGCCAGGCGGTAGCCCTCGAGTCGTTCCCGGCCGGTGGGCAGGTCGGCCGGCGGGCCGATGTATGCGATCCGGGTGTGGCCCAGATCCAGCAGATGCGTCGTAGCGTCTTGCAGCGCCCGGCGATCATCGAGACCGAACCAGTGCGCGCCCAAGGACGAGTGCCTTCGCAGCAACTGGACGTGCGGCATACCCCGCAGCAGGTTGACCGAATCACTGTGTGGGGCCGGGGTCGGTGCGATCACCACGCCCGCCGCACGGCTGGCGGACAGCTCGCGCAGGTGGCGCCGCTCGATGAGGCGATCGTCGAACGTCTCGGCCAGCATCAGCTGGTAATCCTCGCCAGCCATGATCGCGGATAGTTCGTGCGCGATGGTGTTGTAGAAGCTGTTGCGAATATCGGGGATGACCAGCCCCACAACATTGCTTGAGGCGCCCCGCATCATCCGGGCGGCATGGTTGCCCACGTAACCCAGCTCGGAGGCCGCCTCCCGGACGCGGACCTTGGTCTGCTCGCTGATGCGGGTGTCATTCGCCAGCGCTCGACCGACGGTGGAGACTGACAGCTGCAGATGTGCAGCGATATCCTTGGTCGTGACCATCGTTCCTCCTGACAAGTCTGTTAGCGGATCATCGCACGCGGGGGAATGGCCTGGGACTGTGTAGTATTGCGGCCACCCAGCACGCCGATGCCTGTTCGAAGCCCCCCTTGAGGGTAGCAATGGTTGTGCGCGGCGCGCATGTGCTAACGATAGCATAGGCCCGACCAGGATCAAGCCTCGCGTCAACTCCCGAGGGAACTGATTCGATGACGCGCGCGGTTCCTGCCACTCGGCCCGGCTCGAGGTGAGTCAGACCCGGGCGTCAACTGCTTGGTTCGACCAAGAGATTCCCCTCCTGTCCGCCTGCCACCGGCAACAGCAACTCACAATCAAAATCCTCTCTTGACTCGCACTCGACTCGTGCTATCGTTAGCACTGGTTACTTTCCCCCTCATGTGATGGGGAGTCCGCCTCACAGACTTGGGTCAGGAGGAACCGCTGCCCAAGGGCTGTAGAGCGGCAGGGACCAGTGTGTCCACCGGCGGCCACGGTAGGTGACTTCCGGTGAGACCGGAACGGGCCCGCCCTGTGGCACTTCCGGTCTGCCCACTTCCCGCCGGTCAAATCCGCACGCGAACGCAAACCTCTCTCGACTAGGAGACAACGATGTCCCACTCGACCCCTTCCAGCGCAGGTCAAGCCCCGGCTGCAGCTGGTTCCACCGCTGTGCCCACGTACCCCGAGCCCATGGATGCGATCTCGATGGATGCACTCCCGTCCAGCCCTTCACCGTCCCGTGTAAAGAACAACCCTGAGGGCCTGCCCACAAAGGTGGTGGCCGGCGTTTCGCTTGGGGTGCTGGCGTTCACGTTCATGCTCAATGCGATGGACCGGCAGGTCTTTGCGCCCCTGTTGAGCACCATCAGCACGGAATACGGATTCAACCTGCAAGCCGGCGGACTGCTGGCCACAATCTTCACCCTGGGGATGGCCGTCGCAGGCATTCCCGCAGGGTTCCTGGTGGAGCGCTTCTCACGCAAGACGGTCTTGATAGTCAGCATTGTGGTCTATTCCCTAGGCACGATGGCTACGCCGCTGGCATCCTCGTGGGGCGATATGGCCCTGTACCGGATCATCTCGGGTCTAGGGGAAGGGATGCAGGCCGCCGCACTGTTCGCCGCGGTGGGCGCGTTCTTCCATAATCGTCGCGGCCTCGCCTTGGGCGTCTTGGGCTTCGCGTTCGGTCTGGGTGCGACGTTCGGTCCGCCACTGGGTGTCATGTTCGCCGGCCATTTTGGGTCATGGCGAGCCCCGTTCTTCATTTTCGGGCTGCTCGGCCTGGTGATCGCGGTGGTCGCCATGTTTGTGGTCAGCCCAAAGTTCACTGAGCGGGCCATCAGCATGACCGGCGCCGAGGGCTCCTACGACTACATGCCGGCCAAGGCCTACAACCGCAACTCCATGGCGATCGCTGCCGCCTCCGGGTGCGGTGCCCTCGCCCTGTATGGGTTCCTGGGTCTCTACCCGACGTTCCTGACGACTCAGCTTCACGTATCCACCGGAGAGGCCGCATTGGCGCTCAGCTTCGTAGGCATTGGAGGCGTGGCAGGGCTGTTCGGCGGCTGGATCGGTGATCGGATCAACCAGAGGACCCTGTTGATGGTTTCCTTGGTCGTGATGGCGGTAATCGGTGTGTTGATCTACGTAGTGCAGGCATCGTTCGTCTGGCAGTGTGTCTTCGCCTGCTTGATGGGTATCTTCGGTACCGGTGTCTTCTTCCCCAACACCAACAGTGCGATCCAGCGGGCGGTCCGTCCGCACCAAGTCGGGCGAGCCGCCGGTCTGTTCGTCACTTGCTACTACGGCTCGGCCGCCTTCTCGGGGCTGCTGTTCGCGGCGCTGGTGCCGATGCTCGGCTGGCAGGGAGCCGGCTTGCTGCAGGTCACGGCGCTGCCCCTGGTGGCCGCCGCGATCATGGTAATCGTGCGGCCCTCCCTATTCAACAACGCGGCCCGCGCGGCCACCCACTGATCACCCTGCTAATCGCCACGTAAGGAGAGTCAAATGACTGCTGATTCGCAAGATCCGCCTCTCGGCGCCCTGACGGGGATCGTCGTCGCCGATTTCAGCAGGGTGCTGGCGGCGCCCTATGCGACGATGTTGTTCGGTGACCTTGGTGCCGACGTGATCAAAGTAGAGCGTCCCGGGTCTGGTGACGACACCCGTCATTGGGGGCCACCGTTCACTGATGATCATGAGGCGACGTACTTCTTGTCGGTGAACCGCAACAAGCGATCGTTCACGGCCGATATGTCGGAACAGGCAGATCACGACGATCTGGTCGAGCTGATTCGGCGTGCTGACGTGTTGATCGAGAACTTTCGTCCCGGCACGATGGCACGGCACGGGTTGTCCTATGAGCAGCTCGCCGCGATCAACCCGCGGCTGGTGTATTGCTCGGTCACCGGGTTCGGCTCGGAAGGGGCAGCCGCCGCCCTGCCGGGCTACGACCTGCTGGTGCAGGCCGTGGGAGGACTGATGAGCGTTACCGGTCCGGGCCCGGGTGAGCCGGTCAAGGCCGGCGTTGCCTTGGTCGATGTGCTGACGGGCTTGCACGCTGCGATCGGTGTGCTGGCCGCCCTGCGTGCACGCGAGACCACCGGCAGGGGCCAGCTCGTCGAGGTCAACCTGCTCAGTACTTTGCTGTCCAGCATGGTCAACCAGAGCGTCGGCTACACGGCCGGGGGCGCGGTCCCCGGCATCCTGGGGAACCGGCATCCTTCCATCGCGCCCTACCAGCTGTTCCCGACTTCCGACCGGCCGGTCGTCATAGCGGTCGGCAACGACCGGCAGTTCGCGCAACTATGCGCGGCGCTTGGAATCCCCGAGGCAGGGAACGATCCCCGTTTCGCAACCAACACGGCCCGCGTCGCCCACATCGATGAACTGGATCGGACCATAGCGGCACGGACCGTGGAGCAGACTGCTGCCCACTGGTACCGGGTGCTGTCAGCCCATGGGATTCCCTGCGGTCCCGTCAACGACATCTCACAAGCGTTCGCCATGGCCAGCGAGCTTGGGCTGACTGCCCGTATCACCGTGGGCACCGACCAGGACAGCGTGGACCTTGCTGCCAACCCGATCACCCTGTCCGACACGCCGGTCTCCTACCTTCGGCGGCCACCACGGCTCGGGCAACACGCCGACGAAGTGCGCGCCTGGCTTAACGGTCCGCCTGCCATCGAACCCCCGCAACACCACCACAGCATCAACAACCAGCCAATGGGAGCACACCAGTGATCGACCTCGCCACCGACTACCTCGACATCGACTCCCTGCTCAGCCAGCAGGAGATCGACCTGCGCAGCCAGGTCCGCCAGTTCGTCGACGACCGCATCCGACCCAACATCAACGCCTGGTACGAGGACGCGGTCTTCCCCCAGGATCTGGTCAAGGAAATGGGGAGCCTGGGCCTGCTGGGCATGCACCTGACGGGGTATGGCTGCGGCGGCCGCAGCGCCGTCGAGTACGGGATCGCAGCCATGGAGCTCGAAGCCGGCGACTCCGGCATCCGCACCTTCGTGTCGGTGCAGGGATCGCTGGCCATGAGCGCGATCTCCAAGTTCGGTTCCGAGGAGCACAAGCAGCAGTGGTTGCCTGGCATGGCCGCGGGTGAGCTGATCGGCTGCTTCGGCCTCACCGAGCCAACCGCGGGCAGCGATCCCGCCAACATGCTCACCCGGGCCGATCGTGTTGGGTCGGGCTGGGTGCTGAACGGAGCCAAACGCTGGATTGGTCTCGCCTCCATCGCCGACGTTGCGATCATCTGGGCGGGCACCGAGGACGGCATCCGCGGCTTCGTCGTGCCTACCGACACCCCGGGCTTCCTGGCCACCCCGATCTCCGAGAAGCTTTCGATGCGCGCCTCCATCCAGTGCGACATCACCCTGGAGGACGTCCATTTGCCTGAGGGCGCCGTACTGCCCGACGTGGTCGGTCTCCGTGGTCCTTTCTCCTGCCTTAACGAGGCGAGGTACGGCATCCTGTGGGGCGCCATGGGAGCCGCCCGTGACGCTTACCAGACCGCCTTGGCGTACGCGAACCAGCGGACCCAGTTCGGCAAACCGGTCTCCTCGTTCCAGCTCACCCAGCAAAAGCTGGTGGACATGGTCCTGGAGATCCAGAAGGGAACGCTCGTGGCCCTCCAGACCGGGCGGCTCAAGGACGCCGGCAGGCTGCGACCGGAGCAGATCTCCTTCGGCAAGCTAAACAACGTCCGCCAGGCGATCGAGATCTGCCGTTCCGCCCGCACTATGCTCGGCGGAAACGGGATCACCCTCGAATACTCACCGCTGCGGCACGCCAACAATCTCGAAAGCGTGCGCACCTATGAGGGGACCGACGAGATCCATACGCTGATCATGGGCCGCGCGATCACCGGCGTCCCGAGCTTCTCGTAGCGCCGCGGCGATTCCGCAGCCCGGGGATTCCCCTGCCCTGCGCTTTCGCAACCCTGACCCCTCAAGTGTCGGGTCCTGCTGTCCTCTCCTTATCTATGTGTGAAGGAAGTCTTGTGCCAGAAACCGTTACCGAGACCTGCACCGCCTATGTTGACCATGCCGGTTTCCGCTTTGCCGTTCTGACCCTGGAGAACCCCGGCCACCGCCCCGTGACCCTGGGCCCGGCGTCGCTGGCCAACTTTGATGCGGCAGTGTGCGCCTTGGACCTGTCCGGAGTGGATGCCGTGGCCGTGACGGGCAAGGGCTCGGTCTTCTGCGCCGGCGCGGACCTGAATATGATGACGGAGACTGCCACGCCGGAGCAGGCCGAGGACGTGGCGCGGCGGGGCTTGGAGGTGCTCGGCCGGCTGGCGTCTCTTCCGGTGCCCACGTTCGCGTTCGTCAACGGGACCGCACTGGGCGGGGGGCTGGAACTCGCTCTCCACACGGACTACCGCACGGCCGCGGACTCGGTCCGGGCCCTGGGCTTTCCCGAGGTCCGCCTCGGCCTGGTGCCTGGCTGGGGCGGCATCCCGCGCACAACGGCACTACTCGGGCCCGCGCAGGCGGCCCGTTTGGTGGTCACGGATTCCCTCGCGGGCAACAACCTCTCCGCCCGCACCGCGGCCGAGCTTAGCCTGGTCGATGCCGTGCTGCCGGAAGACGGATTCCTGGCGGCATCCCTGGAATTCGCCGTCGGCATCCTCTCCGGCACGGCCGTGGCGGCCCGCGCCGGCGACAGGGCGGAGCAGGAGACCTCAGGCGCCGTCGCAGGATCCGCAGCGCTGGAGGCCCTACGGATGCAGATCGACGCCCGCCTACACGGTGCCGCTCCCGCCCCCTACCGCGCCCTGGAGCTGCTCGCCGCGGCGGCGGCCGCCCCAGCCCTTACCGCCGTACCGGCCGGAGAGGCGGCGGAGATCCGGGCCTTCGGCGAGCTGCTGCTCTCCGATGAGGCCCGCGCCAGCATTTACGCTTTCCACCTCACTCAGTCCCTGGCGAAGAAACCCGCGGGCAGGCCGACCGCCGAGCCGCTGCCGGTGCGATCGGTGGGCGTCGTCGGTGCCGGGCTGATGGCCAGCCAGCTCGCCCTTCTCTTCGCGCAGCAACTGCGCGTCCCGGTACGGATCACGGACCTGTCCCAGGAGCGCATCGATGCCGCGATGGACTGGATCGGCGGGCAGCTGGACAAACTCGTTCGCCGGGGGCGCATGCAAGCCGCCGACGCTGACGCCATCCGCGCCCTGGTCACCGGAGGAACGGACAAGGCAGCTTTCGCGGACTGCGACGTGGTCATCGAGGCGGTCTTTGAGGAACTGGAGCTCAAGCGTGCGGTGTTCGCTGAGCTCGAACCGCTGCTGCGGTCGGAGGCCCTGCTGTTGACCAACACTTCCTCGCTGTCCATTGAGGCCATGGGCGCTGCCCTCACCCGCCCGGGGCGGCTGATCGGCTTCCACTTCTTCAACCCCGTGGCCGTGCTCCCACTGGTCGAAATCATCACCGCGCGGCATACGGACGAGACGACGCTTGCGACGGCGTTTGAGCTGGCCCGGCGGCTGCGCAAGACGGCCGTACTCGCCACTGATACAGCCGGCTTCGTGGTGAACCGCGTGCTGACGCGGCTGCTTGACGAGGTCTTGTCCTTGGTCGACGACGGCGCCGATCCCGCTGTCGTGAACGATGCCTTGGACCCGCTGGGCCTGCCCATGGCTCCGCTGCGGCTGCTCCAGTTCATCGGCCCGGCCGTGCAGCTGCATATCTGCCAGGCCATGCACCGGGCGTACCCGCAGCGCTTTGGTGTGAGCCCCAGCCTGGCGGCGCTCGTGGCCGCGGGGCTCCCGGGCTATTTGGACAACGACGGCGGAATCTCGCCCGCCGCGGCCGCGTTGCTGCCGGCGTCGAACCCGACAGATGCCGGCGCGGTCCGCGCCAGAATCCTGGCCGCGCTGGCCCAGGAAGTCACAGCGATGCTCGATGAGGGCGTGGTGAGCGGACCCGAGCAGATCGACCTGTGCATGATCCTCGGCGCCAATTACCCGTTCCACACCGGTGGGCTGACCCCTCTGCTTGACCGGAAAGCAGGCACCGAGTTCCATCCGGGGCTGCGCGTCCCGGTCCCCGCCGCCGGGTAGCCCCGCCGCCGGGTAGCTCCGCCGCCGGGTAGCCCCGCCGCCGGGCAACCCCGCCGCCGGGTAACCGGGTCGCACCCATGCCGGCGAACCGGCCCTCCATCCAGCCTCGTCCAAGGAGAGAAGAAGTGAACCGCAGTACAGATGTCGTCATCGTCGGGGCTGCCCGCACGCCGCAAGGCAGGCTGATGGGACAACTCGCCTCGCTGACCGCCGTCGATCTCGGCGGCACCGCGATCGCCGCGGCCCTTGACCGGTCCAACATCCGCCCCGACGCGGTCGACGCCGTCATCATGGGACACGTACTCCAGGCGGGGGCAGGACAGAATCCTGCCCGGCAGGCAGCCGCCGCCGGGGGCATACCGCTCAGCGCCCACGCCGCTACCGTCAATAAGGTGTGCCTGTCCGGGCTGAGCGCCATCATCGACGCGAGCCGGCTGCTGCGGTTGGGGGAAGCTGCAGTGGTGGTCGCCGGCGGACAAGAATCAATGAGCAACGCCCCGCATCTGCTGCCGGGTTCGCGCGCCGGGCACCTCTACGGCGACGCGGCGCTCATCGACTCTGTGGCCCACGACGGACTCACCGATGCGTTCGATCACCAGGCCATGGGCCTGGCCACGGACCGTGCCAATGAGGCGTTGGGGATTCCCCGCACCGCACAGGACAAGGCTGCGGCCGACTCCCACCGGCGGGCAGCGGTCGCGCAGGCCGCCGGGCACTTCGATGCGGAGATTGTCCCGGTCAAGGTGCCGCGGCCCCGCGGGGAGGCCGCGCTTGCAGGTAAAGACGAGGGTGTGCGTCCGGACAGCAACGAGGAGTCGCTCGGCAGGCTCAGACCAGCGTTCTCCGCATCCGGCACGGTTACCGCCGGCAATGCCTCGCCGCTCAACGACGGCGCGGCCGCCGTCGTCCTGACAACCCGCGGCTACGCAGAGGCCCACGGCCTCGAGATCATGGCGGTACTCGGTGCCCCGGGACAAACGGCCGGCCCGGACACCTCGCTGCCGGACAAACCCGCCCGTGCCATCGGCAAGGCACTCGAGACGGCAGGCTGGAGCGTGGAGGATCTGGACTTCGTGGAGATCAATGAGGCATTTGCCTCGGTAGCCCTGCATTCGGCGACACTGCTCGGGATCGGCATGGACAGAGTCAACGTTAACGGCGGAGCGATCGCCCTCGGCCATCCCATTGGTACCTCCGGTGCGCGGGTTGTGGTGGCCGCCGCGTACGAGCTCCAGCGCCGCGGCACCGGCAAGGCAGCCGTAGCACTCTGCGGTGGCGGCGGCCAGGGCGAAGCGCTGCTCCTGTCACGTTGACCCAGGCCTCACCGCCGCACCATGGTCCGCAGGAGTTTCAGCGCCACGGAGATGGAATCGATGTCCACTTGCCCGGGTTTGGTGACCTCCGCGAAGGTCTCCTTGATGCGAACCAGTTGCTCCTGGTGCCCGCGCTCCCACTCCACAATTCGTTCCACCGCACTGGCACCTGCAGCATTAAGGCCCTGGGTGGTCTGCATGACGGAAACGGTCATGTCGGCCACGGCGGAGTACACATCGTCGCGCAATGCGGCCCGGGCCAGGGCCTCCCACCGGTTCTGCCGGGGCAGGTCGGTAATGCGCAGCAGTAGACTCAACGCACCGATCCGATGGAAAACCGCGTAATACAGCTCGGCGATTGCGGTGACGGTTTCATCCACCTGCTCCGACACGAGTGAGATGTCCAGCAGCCCGAAGCTTTCCAGCAGATTAGCGGCGCGTTTCCCGAATTCGCGTGGCAGGCCGACGTCGTCCCAACGCGCCAGCCGATCCTCGGTATGGTCACGATCGGAGCCGCGCAGAAACTCCAGCGTCCTGGTCAGCAGCAGCCCAAACGTCGGCGCGATTCTGCCCAGGGCCTCGGCGACGGGCTGGTCCCGGTGGTCGTGAGTCACGTACCACCGTGTCGCCCGGTCCAGCGCCCTGCGCATATACAGCGCCACCTCTGCGGCGTATTCGCCGGGAATACTGGGGGGAAGTGCGGCCAACATGCCTGTTATCCAACGCAGCTCGTAGGCCTCTCGGATGACCACGAAGGCCTTGGCTACGGCCGCCGCAGTTGCGGTGGTTTCCTCGATGGCGCGGAACGCGAAGGTGATTCCTCCCACATTGATCATGTCGTTGGCCAGCACGGTGCAGATGATCTGCCGGCGCAGTGGGTGTTCGTCCAGCGCAGCGTCAAAGCGCTCCGACAGCTGGCGAGGGAAGTAGCCGCGGAGTACCCGGGTGAACCACGGATCGTCGGCGAAGTCTCTGGCGGTGAGTTCCCTGGCCAGCTCGATCTTGGCATAGGCGGCTAGCACGGACAGTTCCGGGGTGGTCAGTCCCTTACCTGTCCGCAGCCGCTCGTGGAGTTGCTCCGTGCTCGGCAGCGCCTCCAGACCGCGGTCCAGGTCCCCGGCGTTCTCCAGCCAGTCCATCATCCGCTCGAATCCGGGGCTCCACTCCAGCACCAGGTGCCGGTCGTTGAAAAGGAGGATGTTCTGGTCCACGTTGTTTTCCAGGACAAGGCGGGTTACCTCATCGGTCAGGGAGTGCAGGAAGCTTGCCCGTTCCGACGCCGGCATTTTGCCGGCCGCGATCATCCTGTCCACGAAAATCTTGATGTTGACCTCGTGGTCCGAGCAGTCCACGCCGGCCGAGTTGTCGATCGCATCGGTGTTAAGCAGCACGCCGTTCAGGGCCGCTTCGATCCGTCCGCGCTGGGTCACGCCCAGGTTCCCGCCCTCGACAACGATCCTGGCCCTCAGTTCGTTGCCGTTGACCCGGATGGCGTCGTTGGCTTTGTCGCCAACTTCCGTGTGGCCTTCCGTGGCCGCTTTGACGTAGGTTCCGATGCCACCGTTGTAGAGCAGGTCCACGGGGGCCCGGAGAATAGCCTGCATGAGCCCGTAAGGCGGCAGTGACGCCACTCCCGGCTCCAGGCCCAAGGAGATCCGTACCTGTTCCGTGATTGCGATGGCCTTGGCCCGGCGGGAATAGACGCCCCCGCCTTCGCCGATCAGCGAGGAATCGTAGTCGGTCCAGGAGGAGCGGGGGAGACCGAAGAGACGCTTGCGTTCCTCGAAGGACTCTCCCGCATCAGGGGTCGGGTCAAGGAAGATGTGCCGGTGGTCGAATGCCGCCACCAGTCGTATGTGGGGCGAGAGCAGCATCCCGTTCCCGAAGACATCGCCGCTCAGGTCTCCGATGCCGGCGACGGTGAAGTCCTCGCTTTGCGGATCCATGCCCAGCTCGCGGAAATGGTGCTTCACTGATTCCCATGCGCCTCGGGCCGTGATGCCCATCTGCTTGTGGTCGTATCCCACGGATCCGCCGGAAGCGAAGGCGTCTCCCAGCCAGAAGCCGTACTCGTGCGCCACGGCGTTCGCGGCATCGGAAAAGGACGCTGTTCCCTTGTCGGCCGCCACAACCAGGTAGTAGTCGTCACCGTCGTGGCGCACCACGCGCTCGGGCGGGACCACCTCTTCGCCGCCGGCGGACGTGACCAGGTTGTCCGTCAGGTCCAGCAGCCCGCTGATGAAAGTCCGGTAGCAGTCCAGGCCTTCGGCCAGCCACGCCTCCCGGTCCGCGGCGGGGTCGGGGAGGTGCTTGGGATAGAACCCTCCCTTGGCTCCGGTCGGCACAATGACGGAGTTCTTCACGTTCTGCGCCTTGACCAGTCCCAGGACCTCGGTACGGAAATCCTCGCTTCGCTCGGACCAGCGCAGACCCCCGCGGGCCAGGGCTCCGAAGCGGAGGTGGACGCCTTCAACGCGGGGTGAGTAGACCCAGATCTCGTACTTCGGCCGGGGAAACGGTGCGTTGGCGATTGCGGCTGGATTCAGCTTAAAGCTCAGGTAGGGCTTGTCCAGGAAGTAGTTGGTACGAAGGGTTGCTTCCACCAGGTTCATGAGGGTGCGAAGGAGCCGGTCGGCGTCGAGCACAGGGATCTCCTCGATCGCAGCCAGGAGTTCCTTCGTTGCGACAGCTGAGACCCTGAACCGGTTGGGCCCGTCCAGCCCGGGATCGAATTTCCCGTGGAACAAGGCCAGGAGCGCGTGTGTCGCCCGGGCGTTGCCTATCAGCGTGTCCGCGATGAATCCGTACGAGTGGGTTGTCCCCAACTGCTGGAGGTACTTCGCATAGCTTCGCAGGATCGCCGTCTGCCGCCAGCCCACCCCCTCCCGGATGATGAGCGCGTCAATCCGGTCCGATTCGACGTCCCCCCGCATGGCAGCGGCGAAAGCGTCGGCAAGAAGTTCGCTGCTAGCCTCGGGGTCAACGCCGGCCGGATACTTCACGCCGAGGTCGTAAAGAAACACATCCTGGCCGCTCCCGCTCCCGCGCCGAAGCTCGAAAGGTCGCTGGTCCAGTACCTCGAGCCCGAGGTTGTGCAGGAACGGCAGGATCTGAGTCAGGCTCTTGGGCTTGGTCAGATAAAGGCGGATCCGGGCGTGCTCCTCCAGCGTGGGCGCGGCGCCGTCCTTCTTGACGTAAACCGTAAGCAGCGGATCCCCATAGTGTCTACCGCTTGTGCCGCCCAAGTCGAACGTCTCGAAATTGACGATGTCGCCAACCGCAACGTCCGCCTCATAAACCGCACGATAACCAGGCGGGAAAGCGTCCGACCACAGTTCGGAGAGCCGTGCGGCCTCGGCCGCTGGGAAGCGGTTACGGATCATTTCGTCGAGTCCGTCCGACCAAGAGCGAGTGGCAGATGTCAGGAGCCGCTCAATTTCGGAAGGGTCGACGACGGTGGTGCCGGACGCTGCGGCTTCCGGCGCGGCACTACCTATTTGGATCCGGAAGAACATCCTGGCCATGGCAGATTCGGTCAGCATGACCTCGAACTCGACGGATGTCGCCCTGAAGGCCTGCCTGAGTTCCTGCTCCATGCGTAGCCGCACAGCCGTGTTGTATCGGCGACGCGGGAAGAACACCAACGCGGACACAAATCGGCCAAAACTGTCGGGCCGAAGGAACACACGTATCCGCTGCAGCGCCTCGGGACGAAGTATCTCGCCCGCCAGCCGTGCAAGTTCATCTGCCTCAATGTGAAACAGCTCATTCCGGGGAAGGGTTTCCAGAATGGCCAATACCTCCTTACGCCGGCGGGACCGAGGTGTGAGTCCAAGGCGTTCCGTGACGGACTGAACCTTTTCGCGAATCACCGGAATCCGCTGGACCGACTGCTGTGCGGCGCCGGGCGTGAAAAGCCCTACGAACCGCCGTTCGCCGATTACCCTCCCGGCTTCGTTGAGCACCTGCAGGCGCAACTCGTCCAGATAAGACGCCCGCAGGACGGTTGACCGTACCTCAGAGGTGGCAACCGTGAGTGTCTGGGGTCCACCAAGCTGGGCCAGCCCTGGCGCCTGCCCAGCAGCGTCCCCTTCGGGCTGCCTCAGCAGACCCAGCGGGGAACCTTGCCGCTCAGCAAGCAGCTCCTGGCCGCCCGCCGTCGTAAGTTCATATTCGGTGTACCCAAGAAACAGAAAGTTGCCCTCGTCGAGCCACAGGAGCAACTGACGGAGCTGCTCCTGTGGCGGCACAACAGCCTGCGGGAATCCGTCCACCGAGGCGACGGCCTCCGAGACTTTGCCGTGGATGGCAGCGGCGTCCTCGGCGACAACGCGCACGCCGTCCAACACCCTTTGCAGGCGTTCTGTGAGCTTGCTCGTGGCTGCATCATCTGCCAGTTTGCCGATTTCCACGGCCACCCAGATCTCGGATGTTCCACAGGCTGGCGGCACGGACTCTTCCCGGAGACCTTCTCTGGAACGGCCGGGGCGGACGCCCAGCAGCTTGTAGGAATCTGGATCGCGCAGCACCTGGAAGGTCGGATGCACGAGCAGCCGGATCGAGGCGTCATCACGGGTGAGCTCCGCCATCACGGAGTGAACCAGATATGGCATATCCTCGGCAACCACTGCAACGATGCTCGCGTCCAGCTCGTTCAGGATGCCGACTGCGGCCTGTCCGGGGCGTCGCGACGACGCCACCGAGAGATGGTGCGCCGCTCTGGCCCGGAGGGTTTCGGAGCTGTAGCCCTGCACGTCCTCCGTGGCTACATGAGCGTAGTAGTCAGCCAGGAAGTGCCCGTCGGGCTTGATGGCGCCGGCAGCAGCAGTATGCCCCGCGCGGCCTGATTTGGGTGACATGCCAATGCGCCTCCACAACGCGGGGTGCTAGCTCAAACTGCGGTTGATTGTCTCGTCGCCGCGCATGTTTTCATCATCGCCGCCACCCGGAAACACGTCCAGAGCCACCGCTTCCCGGGTTCTCTCATCGGTTTGAACTCGTCCTTCCCGGTACCGGACGTTTCGCCGCCCCCAGTTTGGGCGAGCCCAATACGGTGACTTTTGGCGACTCCGTCAAGCCGCTCAGTGGTTCGGTGGTCGCCTTCAGGTTCACGCGTGGCACGCTGCACCGAAAGACTTCCTGGATTCACGTGATCGGAGCTCCACCCGGCATTCGGATTGGCCAGTCAGCCCTGCCGAGAAGAGCTCGCTCTAGCCCTCGCGGTCGATCTGCAGATAGCTGAGTCCGCTCACATCCAGCCAGAACTGGGTGGGCGTCTCTACCAGGCGCAGCAGGATGCCCTCGCAGGAACTGCAGCGTACAACGATTCCCGGGGCGTCAGTATAGACCGATGCCTCCCCGAAGGCCCGGACCGCACCGCAGTGCTTGCACCGTCCGATAGCTGCGATGATATCGATGCGGAACAGCTCCCACAGCGGTCCTGCCGCCGCGTTTCCGTCGAGATGAGGTATCGGATTGCCCGCAATTCCGGCGATGTCCTGGTCCTCGAGGCGCGGGTCCTCAGCGCCCGGAGAAGCGGAGCCGTTGTTGCCGGTCACGGGGTTCCTCCTGTTCCGCCGAAGCGTTCGGTCTTGATCGAGGCAGCGGGATAGCCCGCCTGCACGAGCCATTCTGCGACCGTCTCTACAAATACCGTCTGACCACAGATGAAGGTGTCAGGGGCGGCGTCCGCCGGCAGGATGTTCGCCAGCAGGGTTTCTGCCGTGAGCCGTTTCGGAGCGGTTGGCCAGACTTGTGGCACTTTGCGTGTGTATACGTAGTCGACGGTGAGTTTGTGGGATTCTTGGCCCAAGGTGCGTAGCTCCTCCCGATAGAACCCCGCCTCCGGTGATCTAAGCGAGTACAGCAGCCGGAACTGTGACGGATTCTCAGATGCTTCATGCGCACGGATCATGGACATAAGCGGCACGATGCCGGATCCGCCTGCGATCAGCTGCGCCGGGTTCGTGGCCGTCGGGCGCCAAACAAACCAGCCGCCTACGGGCCCGCGGATCTCCAACTGGTCGCCGACCGCCAGGTTCCTGACCAGATAGGGGGAGACTTCCCCGTTGGCCAGTTCGTCGACGGTGATCTCTATGGTTTCGTCCATGCCGGCTGAAGCCACGGAGTAGGAGCGCACCGCCGTGTAACCGTCGGCTGCGGTGAGGCGGATATCGATGTGCTGGCCCGCGAGGTTGCCGTTCAGACCGTCTACCCGGAGGCCGATTGTTCTGGCGGTTTTCGTTTCGGGAACACCGCTGACGACGTCGGCGACGCGCCACAGGGTGCTCATCTGGCCGGCCTCATGAATAGCGCTCTTCACGCCACGGGTCGCCGTGGAGGTGGTAGCCGTTCGATTCCCAGAAGCCGGGGATATCGTCCTGCGTCAGCTCGAGGCCGTTGACCCACTTGGCGCTCTTCCAAAAATAGAGGTGCGGTACAAGCAGCCGAGCAGGTCCGCCGTGGGCTCGCTCGAGTGGCGCACCCTCGAATTCCCAAGCGATCCACGCGCGGCCGCCAAGAAGGTCCGGCAGTGGGATGTTGGTCGTGTAGCCGCCGTAGGAGTGGGCCGTGGTGAAGTCTAACGTCGTTTCCACATCCTCGAACAGAGTATCCAGTGACACACCCCGCCATGAGGTGCCCAGCTTGGACCAACTGGTCACGCAGTGAATGTCGGTCCGGATATCAACCTGCGGCAGAGCCATAAACGCATCCCATGACCAGGCATGGCGCCGCCCTGCCTCAGTGGTGATGAAGAATTCCCAGTCCTCCGTAGGGATATGGGGTGCAGGCCCGGCGGTGAGCACGGGAAAGCTTCCCGTCTCGTATTGGCCTGGCGGTATCGCTGGATTGCCTGTCTGACGTTTTCCATGAAAACCAGATGAAATGATTCCCATCATGTGCCTCCGCTGCGGAACTCCACCGGTCGACTATGGTCGGTTCCCCCACGATAGGGCAACGGCCGGACAGGGTCCAGACATTCACCGTTGACTCAACGGCTCAGCGGATTCCGCTATCAACAATCAGTGTGACGCAGGACGCCGTGATGGCCCACCGGCGTTCCAAGATTGAGCTGCGCCTAGGCCCGAAGCGCTTTTGTACGCGATCCTGGATTCGAATGACCAACACCGGGCGCATGGCGCCTGCGCACCCCATATGCCCTTTGAACCGCTGGCCCTCCGCTTCGCCTTTCGACCCGCCTTCCGGCGTTTTCCGAGCTGGGTGTCTCATCACACACGGCCTTACGCCTAGCAGCCAGCGCGGGGCCGTATGTGGATCCGGCGTTTCACAGCGGCAGGGGGCGGTTTTCGACGACGCTTTTCATGACCAGGGTCGAGCTTAGCTGTTGGACGCCGGGGAGGGTGGAGATCCGCTCGTCGTAGAGCCTTTGGAACGCGGGCAGGTCGCGGGCGACAACTTCCAGCAGGTAGTCGGGGGTTCCGAAGAGCCGTTGTGCCCGGAGGACGTTGGGGATGGTGGCGACGGCCTGCTCAAACGCTTCCACCGTGTCGCGGATGGCGTCGCGCATGGTGACGAAGACAAGGGCATCGAAGCCAAGGCCCAGGGCGTTGGCGTCGAGCTGGGCGCGGTAGCCGCTGATGGCGCCGGACTCCTCCAATGCGCGCAAGCGGCGGTGGCACGGCGAGAGGCTCAGGTTGACACGGTCGGCGAGCTCGGTGAGGGAAATCCGGCCGTCGTTTTGGAGTTCGGCAAGGATTTTCCTGTCTACGTTATCCATAGAGAATATTCTTCCCCATATCGCTCCTCTGGAGGTAGAAGTTGGAAGCGGCTTCCCCTCTGATTTCCCTAGGCTTTTCTTAGACCCTCGGACGTCATGATGGTCAGTAGTCTCTAGGAGAAGTCATGGCTTTCGGAATGGTCGCGGCGTTTTGGGCAGTGTCCTTCCTGTTCGTGCTGACGCCGGGGGCGGACTGGGCGTACGCCATCTCGGCCGGGCTCCGGCACCGGACCGTGCTGCCCGCCGTCGGAGGGTTGCTGTCCGGGCATGTGGTGGCCACCGCCGTCGTCGCTGCCGGGGTGGGCGCGCTGGTGAGCGGCTCGCCGGTGGTACTGACAGCGCTGACCGTTGCCGGTTCGGCGTATTTAGTCTGCTTGGGCATTGGCATGCTCAAGAACCCATCGATCCCTGAGGCTGGGCAGGAACAGGCCTCCGGATCGTGGGTGCGGCAGGCCCTGAAGGGCGCGGGGATCAGCGGGCTCAATCCGAAGGTGTTCCTGTTGTTCCTGGCGCTGCTGCCGCAATTCACCGACCCCAACGGCTCCTGGCCCATCGCCGGGCAGGTCGCAATACTCGGCCTCATTCACGTGGCCAGCTGCGCCGTCGTCTACACAGGCGTGGGCGTCGGTGCCCGCGTGGTGCTGCGTGCCCGCCCCGCCGCTGCCCGGACCGTTACTCGCATCTCCGGTGCCGCGATGGTCGCCATTGGTCTGTTCCTGCTGGTGGAACAACTGATCCACTAGCACCAACGTAGAGTCCCCACACATTGAGGAGAACAACCCTTGCAAGCAGAACAGCTCCACCGGACCTTCATGGACCTGACAACCCCGCACGTCGCGGATGCGTGCATGCGGCTCGGCATTGCGGTCCGCTGCGCCCCCGCAGATACCCGTCCGTTGTGGAGCGGCGCGCACCTGCTCGGCCGGGTCCGTCCGGCGCGCCACTACGGCAGCGTGGACGTCTTCCTGGAGGCAATCGACCACGCCGATCCTGGCGACGTCCTGGTGGTCGACAACGGCGGCCGGCAGGACGAAGCCTGCGTCGGGGACCTTGTGACGCTGGAGGCACGCCTCGCGGGCCTGGCCGGGATCCTCATTTGGGGACTGCACCGTGACACCGCCGAGTTGCGGACCATCCGGCTGCCGCTGTTTAGTGCCGGGGCGCTGCCGGTGGGTCCGCAACGCCTCGATCCACGTGACTCCGCAGCCTTGGTGTCCGCACGGTGCGGCGAACACGTCGTCACCGCCGATGACTTTGTCCTGGGCGACGATGACGGTGTGCTGTTCCTTCCCCTGGATCGCGCCGCCGATATAGCGGACGTGGCAACTGCCATCCGCGACACGGAACGCTCGCAGGCCGCCCGGATGCACATGGGGACGACGTTCCGGTCCCAGGCCCGTTTGGGGGAGTACCTCGCTGCCCGGGAAGCCGATGCAGAGTTCACCTTCCGGCAGCACCTGCGCGCCGTGGGCGGCGAGATCGAAGAATGACAGCCAGCGTGACCTGAAGGGGCCTACGCACGGATCCTGCAACGGACATGCCGGGTTGCCGCTACGCGGGGCCTCTTCCGCGGGCTCGGTTTTCTGCCCGGGGCAACGAAATGCAGCGCCCACTTTATGCGGTGCTGCTGTTGGACCAAGGCCTTTGGAGCGGAGAATCGGGGGTGTGGACACTGTCCACAGACCCGTGAATAACCTTTGCGGGGCGTGGGTGACCCTCCGGGGCGCTGCTCCGGTCGGTGGTGGCCCGCGGGATCAGGCAGCTGGGTCGATGACGACGGTGTGACCGAGACGTTCGAGCTGCGCGACGAAGCGGCGGGTGTGGGCCTGCTCATGCCGGTGCTGCAGCCACTCGGGCCCGAGATCACGGTAGGGTTCGTCGCGCTTGAGCATGTAGTAGGCGCTGACGAGGATTGAGTGGGCGGCGGCGATCTGGGCCCGTTTGGCGCCCCGCCGGGAAGCGATCCGGGATTGTTGGGCGGACAGGTAGGTGTTCTTGCTGCGCGCCGCTGACCCGGCTGCCTCTACCAACATCGAGGTGAGCCATTTGTTTCCGTGTCGGGCCCCGGCCGGACTCCGGCGCCCGGCTGACTCGTGGATCGCCGGCGCGACACCGGCCCAAGCGGCCAAGTGCGCCGCCGACGGGAACTGGGACATCTCACCGCCCGTTTCGGCAATGATGACCTGCGCGACTTTCAGCCCTACCCCCGGAATCGTCTGCAGCAACCCGATCTGGTGGGCCCACGGCCGCGACGCGGTTTCGATCGTCTCATCCAGCGTCGCCAGAGCGACCTCGACCCGGTCCAGTCGTTCGAGCATCGCCGCAGCCAGCCGAGCATGATCCGCATCGAAGTAGCCCGTCAAAGCCTCGATCAGGTCGGGGATCTTGGCCCGCATCCTTCCCTTGGCCAGTTGCGCCAGGACCTGAGGGTCGGCCTCGCCGGCAATCAATGCCGCGAGCATGGCACGAACCGAAACCGTGGTCACCGACGATGCGACCGAGGAGACCTTGATGCTGGCGTCTTCGAGCATCTTCTCCAACCGGCCAGAGTCCCTCGTCCGGTCTCCCATCAGCTGCACCCGGTAACGCGTCAGCAGGCGCAGACGGCGAATCGGTGGCGGCGGCACGAACGAAGGTCGAACCAGACCATGCTCCATCAACTGGGCGATCCACTCTGCGTCCTTGACATCGGTCTTTCGACCCGGGACCGCCTTCATGTGAGCGGCGTTGAGCAGCCAGCACTCCATCCGCTCCTCCAAAGCGTAAAACACCGGCTTCCAGTACGTGCTGGTCGACTCCATCGCCGCCAAGGTCACGCCTTGCCCGACCAGCCAATCCCTCATCAGCTCAAGTGAGCGCGTCATGGTCCGGAACGTCCGCGTCTCGCTGTGACGACCGCCGCCCGGCCCGGGTATACGCACGCACACGGTCACCGACTTCTTGCCGATGTCCAACCCGGCGACGCGCGTGAACATCACGTCCATCAGAATCACCAATCCTTCCAAGCGAGAACCGATATCAGCGCCGCTTGGAGGATCCTCTGTTCAGGACACAGACCCACGTGCTCTACGGCAACAATCCGGCACACCCAAGAACCCCGCGTCATACACTTCTACGGGCTCACCCGCACCAGTGTGAATCGACGTCGCCAAGCGGCACCCCAATTCTCATCCCTCGGCACGCGGAAGGCACTTCCCCATTCTTTACAGACCTTGCTTTGGACTGGGTCGTACAGCCGCCGGACCGGGCCGGATTCCGCATGTTTCCGCGGGAGCCCAGTGTTTGCAGGGGGGGGGGGGCTGGAGTCCGGTTCGAGTCCCACCTCGGGCACAGTGTTTCCCAGCTCAGGGGCCTGTTGGCCGCTGAGTGTGGACAAAATGTTCACGAATGGGCCCCTTTGGGGCCTTTTTTCGTACCCAATGAGCCTTAACCGACGCAGCGTCACGCCCACGATTCTTTGCTAATCGCGAGCCGTCCCCGACTGGCAACTCGCAAGAAAAGCCAGCAAACTAGGTAGGGGGTAATCAGGGGAGTGACCGAAGATCGCTCCCGCCGGATGGAAAGGCCCCGTCATTCCAAAACCAAATCGGCGATTCAATCCGTTCCGTAGGCACCTCATGCTCGGCCACCCACCCTCTTCAGAGGTCAAGAACTTCGGTGAGCTCAAACCGGTCGAACCGGCCGCTCGGCGGGAGGGAATGCCCCTCATAGGCGAAGATCAGGTCTACGTGGTGAAGTACGGGATGGCTTACCACAGCAGTTGGTGCCAGGCCGTGGCCGACAAGTGGCGTACCGCTCCCAGGGGACTGCTGGTAGCAATGTTGGCCGAGGTCGGGGCACGTAGCCCGTGCCAGGAATGCGCCCAGCTCTTGAAAGAGGCCAAGCCGTCGCCTGTGCAGAAGTACCAGACCCCGCAACCTCATCTGACCGACTGGGTGGTCCCGCTGAGGGTGATTGGGCTCGCTCATGGAATCCTCTTCCTGGCAGCGAGCCCGGAGCATCGGGGTCGCCTTAAGGAGACCGCTGTGGAGCCAGCGACGCCGCTCTACGTTGGCGGCCAGCGTGACGGCATGCTCGTACGGCTGGATGCCGGTCGCCCCGAACCACTCCTGGTTGTGCAGATGGACCCACGCGCCACGTTCCGGAATGGCCCTTACCAGGCGCGCCTGCGTCATCCGCTGCAGAGGTCGGCGACCAAACCCTTTGCAGTGGCCTGCATTGAACCGGTGCCGGAGGCATAGTATAGAGGGCTAAGCACAATGTGCACGGTCCCCCTTTGGGGGCGTGTTTTCCCAGCTCAGGGGTCTGTTGACCGCTGGGCAAGGTTTCAGTCCTGACAGTCAGGCCAGATTTCGGATCCGCCGTCGTGAATGCGGTCACCGGAGGTTTTCGCAACGGTCGACGGGGTACACCAGGCCGTGGCCGGGCAGCGGATCCCGTTGGACACTTGAACGTCCGTACCTTCGCAGGAGGGACTGCAGACGGGTCGGAAAGCTACTATCCGCTTCACTTCAGCCAGCCACGCTGACCGGACGCTATGGCGGAGGCCTCTTCCAAGGGTGCTGCCTGATTCATGGCTCCTCCTGCTCCCGGAGTCTTGCTAATTGCCTGCCGCGTCAGCGGCTTAGGTTCCTTGGGCTGCCGCTGGATTAACCGTGCCACCCGTGGATCAAGAGCAGCCGTGGTTTTCCATAGCTTTTGGCGCAGTTTTTGCGCAGGAAAAGGAAGCATTCGAGGCGTGGTCCTTGTCTGAGACAGTTGAGCGCCCAGCTGCAACCTGCCCCCAGTGCCCCGGCTGGTCCATTCCAGCACCGCCGGGCTGAGTATTTTGACGGCATCCAGACGTGGCTGGCCTCTCGTGCCGTCATCGCCATCGCTTTGGAGCTATGGCCCGGGCTCCAAGGCGGCCGGGATGCACATGGGTACGACTTTCCGTTCCCAGACGCCTGGCCGAATACCTCGCGGCCCGGGAAACCAATGCAGAGTTCACGTTCCGGCAGCACTTGCGCGCTGTCGGCGGAGATTGAGGAATGACAGCCAGCGCGGTGACCTGAAGCGTTGCGATGTGAGCCGCTGTCGGTGCCATGCCGTTGCGTCGCTCGACTCTGTCGCCCCGGCGAGGGCCTCTATCTGATGGCGGCTAACTTCGAAGGTATTGCCGGAGCCCGGGGATGGCGAAGTCGACCTTGCCGTAGCCGGCTGGTTCGATCAGGCCTGCGGCGATGAGCCTGTTGCGGTATTTGGAAACGACATTGGGCTTGGATTTGATGATGTGCCCGATCTGGGCGGCAGTTGAGGGGCCGTCCTGTTCGGCCATGGCGTGAAGGAAGTCGCGGTCCTTGTCGGAGAGGTCTGAGAGGGCGGACTCGACGACGACCAGCGTGTTCCGTCGCTGTGCGGCCGCGATGGCTGTGCGAACGCTGTGTTGATCCAAGGTCCAGTTGGCCTTGCCTGCCTCCATCCAGAGGTAGTAGCCAATGAGTTGAATGAGGAAAGGATAGCCTTCGGTGGCTTCTGCCGCCTCGTTGAGCAGTTCGGGGGAGACGTCGATGCCGCCGGCTTTGAACAGTTCCCGGTAGGAGGTGGTGACTTCGGCAATTGCGGCCTCGTGGAGGTTGATCCTGTCGGCCCGCCGCAGGAAGGTGGCCACGCCTTCGTTAAGTAGGTCGGAGACGGCTGATGGGAGGCCGGCGAAGATCAGACCAATGGGTAGCCCGTCGCGGATGAAGTGTTGCACGTCGGCGGCCAGTTGGGAGATTTCGGTCCGGTCCACGGCATGGATTTCGTCAATAGTGATGACCAGGCCTGTGGCTTTGGCGTCGAGCAGTTGAAGCAGTGTCTCCCCCGTTCGGCGCCAGTCCGGAAGTCGTTCCTGGGGGAGTTGGGTGGTGAGCCCGAACCCTGCCGCGGAGAAGGCGGTGATCTTTCGTGTTGGTGGCCCGTCTCCGAGTTCGTCAGCAAGGCGGAGCATGTCGTCGCCGATTCTGGCCAGGAAGCCAGGATTGGCTGTCCGGGAGATCACGGCCCAGCCGTGGTTCCTGGCGATGGCTTCTGCTGCGCTCAGCATGACAGTCTTGCCGATACCTCTGGAGCCGGTGATGATGGTGAGAAGCCCGGGAGCTCCTGATCCTTGTTGCAGCCCGTATTCGAATTCATCCAGGAGCCCTGCTCGCCCGATCAGGTCCGGTGGGGTGGCTCCGGCGGTTGGCTTGAATGGATTCTGCACGAGGCCTCCGGGGTGAAAGCGGGTGAAACTGGTGAAACTGGTGAAACTTTCGCCAGTCTAGCAGGCTCGTCATCAGGGAGCCCGGACGAGGCGTTGATTCGTTCAGTGCGGCTGAACCATGACAGTGGCGGTGCCGACGCAGGTTTCGGATTCGACACGTACGGAAGCGATCCGTTTGGTGGGAATGACTTCCCACCAAACGGATCCGCCGAATCCGGACCCTTTGTCCCTGAGGTCAGGAGGCCAGGCCTTGACGCGCTGGCGGATCAGGCGCCGGCGTCAATTCAGGCGCTCGCCCTCTTGTAGTTCGTGCTTATCAGCTCCCGGAAGTCCTGTTCCGGGGCCGCAGACAGCGCCACCGTCCACGTGGGCCGGTCCCCGGTGAGTGCCCACGTCGCCTGCACGGCGGCGCCCCGGGCCACATACTCGCCCGGGCTGGGAATGGACACAGGGAGATCAAAGACCTGGGCCGCAATTTGCTGCACGGCAGGATTCTGCACGGCGCCGCCAATCAGCAAGAGGCGTTCCGCGTGGCCGCCCACGGCACGCAGGGCATCCAAGCCTCCGCCGAGGCCGCACAGCATCCCTTCGATTGCCGCCCGGGCGATGTTCGGCCGCGTGGTGGAGGCGATGCTGAGGCCGTGGAAACTGGCTTTTGCATGAGGCAGGTTGGGCGTCCGTTCCCCCTCGAAATACGGTACCAGCACCACGCCTCCCGAACCCGGTTCGGCCTCCAGGGCGAGCCGGGACAGCTCGTCGAAGTCGACGTCGAGCAGTGCCGCAACGGAAGTGAGCACGCGTGCGGCGTTCAGCGTCACGGCGATCGGCAAGTATTCACCACTGGCATCCGCGAAGCCCGCCACGGTTCCGCTCACGTCTTGCCCCGGCGAAGAGTCGACAGCGAACACGGTGCCGCTGGTGCCCACGGACACGACGACGTCGCCGGGTTTGGCCCCCAAGCCAAGGGCGGCAGCAGCGTTGTCGCCGGCTCCCACGCCCAGCAGGATCCCGCCACCCAACGCCCCGCTTGCGCCGGGGCCACCGAAACACCCCGGGTGCACGCGGCCTGCGGCTTCGCCCGGGCCCAGCACGCGGGGGAGCACGACGCCGCCGCGCGGCGCCGTCGCTGTCCCGCCTGAGGCTTCCCGGGCGTTTTGGCCGAACGCCAGTTTGAACAGGTCCAGGTCATAGCTGCCGGTGGCCGGGCTCCAGTAGCCGGTTCCGCTGGCGTCCGAGCGGTCCGTGGTGAGCGCCTCGAGATCCGGCCCCAAGGGGCTGGCTCCTGCCGGGCCGTAGCCGCGGAGTCGCCACATGAGCCAGTCGTGGGGGAGTGCGACGGCGGCCACCCTGGCCGCGCTTTCGGGTTCGTGGTCCCTGATCCAGCGGATCTTGGTGATGGTGAAGGAAGCCACCGGCACCAGCCCGGTCCGCCGGGCGAAGTCCTCCGCCCCTACTTCGGCGGTGAGATCCGCTGCCGATCCGGCCGAGCGGGTGTCATTCCACAGCAAGGCCGGCCGGATCACGTTGCCGTCTCGGTCCAGCAACACCATGCCGTGCTGCTGGCCTGCGACGGAGAGCGCGCTGACGTCGGCCAAGCCGGCGGCATCGTCGATCGCTTCGGAAAGCGCCCGCCACCAGTGGTCCGGATGGACTTCCGTTCCGTCCGGGTGGCTCGCCCGGCCTTCGCGGACAAGGGCGCCGCTCAGGGTGTCAAGGACCACCACTTTGCAGCTTTGGGTAGAGGAGTCAACTCCCGCAACGAGGTTCAAGGAAGTCGCCGCCATGGAATCAGCGCGCTCCGAGCAGGTGTTCGATGAACAGCTGCTGGAGCTTCACGAATCCGAAGCCCTTGCCGCCAAAGTAGGCATCGGCGTCGAATTCCTCGTAGGCGGACTTGTCTGCCAGGAGCTGCTGGTAACCTTCACCCGGGTTGAGCGTGGGCTCATTGATTTCAGCCACCCGCGAAGCCTCCAGGGCCGCCTGGACCTCGGGATCTGCCCGGAATGCCTTGGCACGTTCCTTCAGGAGCAGGTAGGTCTGCATGTTCGCTGCGGCAGAGTCCCAGACGCCGTCGATGTCCTCCGTACGGGAGGGCTTGTAGTCGAAGTGGCGCGGCCCCTGGTAGGACGGGCCGCCGTCGGGACCGCCGTTTTCAAGCAGGTCCACCAGGGAGAAGGCGTTCTGCAGATCGCCGTGGCCGAACACCAGGTCCTGGTCGAACTTGATGCTGCGCTGTCCGTTGAGGTCGATGTGGAAGAGCTTGCCCTGGTACAGGGCCTGGGCAATGCCGTGGGTGAAGTTGAGTCCTGCCATTTGTTCGTGCCCGGTCTCGGGGTTGATGCCCACGAGCTCCGGCCGCTCCAGGGTCTCGATGAACGCCAAGGCATGGCCAAGGGTGGGGAGCAGGATGTCGCCGCGGGGTTCGTTCGGCTTCGGTTCGATGGCGAAGCGGATGTTGTAGCCCTTGTCCGTGACGTAGTCGCCCAGCAGGTTCACGGCCTCGCGGTAGCGTTCCAGGGCGCCGCGGATGTCCTTCGCGGCGTCGTATTCGCTGCCTTCGCGGCCGCCCCACATGACAAACGTTTCTGCACCGAGCTCGGCGGCAAGGTCGATGTTCTCGAGAACCTTGCGCAGGGCGAAGCGCCGGACGCCGCGGTCATTGCTGGTGAAGCCGCCGTCCTTGAAGACAGGGTGGCTGAACAGGTTGGTGGTGACCATCGGAACGATCATTCCGGTGGCTTTCAGCGCGCCCGTCAGGCGATCGATTTCGCGCTGCCGGTCAGCGGCGGAGCAGCCGAAGGGAAAGAGATCGTTGTCATGGAAGGTGATGCCGTAGGCGCCGAGGTCGCTGAGCCTGTTGACGGCTTCGACCGTGTCCAGCGGCGGGCGGGTGGCGGAGCCGAACTGGTCCTGGGCCTCCCAACCGACCGTCCAGAGGCCGAAGGAAAACTTGTCTTCACGGGTGGGCTGAATCGCCATTGAGTGCTCCGAGCAGTTAGTAGGGGTGCCCTGGCCGAGCATTTGTTCGGCCAGCGGATCTGGAATTGTTTCGCTACCAAACATATTACAGATTCATGTGATGTCAACCACCCTTCGGTGAGGGCTGTTCCCCGAGGGTGTGCCAAATTGCTGGGTGTTTTACGGCGAGGTCTTCATTCGCCTAGTATGTTGTAGGAAACACCAAATATGGCCTCTGGACCCTAACGAAGGATGCAACCATGACTCACCAACTGGTGGCGGAACGCAACTGGGCAGGCAACTACGGTTACCGGGCTCCGCGGATCGTCCACCCGTCAAGCGTGGATGAACTCCAGGCTCTGGTAGCCGGCGCCAAGAATGTCCGCGCGCTGGGCTCCCGGCATTCCTTCAACGCCATCGCGGACACCGCGGGGACCTTGGCAGTGCTTGACCGGCTTGACCCGGCCATCAACGTGGATGCCGGGAATCTGACTGTTGCCGTCAGCGCCGGCACACGCTACGGCACCCTCGCGGCCGAACTCTGGCGTCAAGGTTTCGCGCTTCATAACCTGGCCTCGCTGCCCCACATCTCCGTGGCGGGGGCAGTGTCCACAGCCACGCACGGATCCGGGGATGGCAACGGCAACCTCGCCACCGCCGTCACGGGCCTTGAAATGGTCACTGCCGACGGCACCATCCTTGCCACGCAGCGTGGTGACGCGGACTTCGAAGGCATGGTGGTGGGGCTCGGCGCGCTGGGTGTCGTCAGCCAGCTGACGCTGGACATCGAGCCCACGTTTGATGTCGTCCAGAGGGTCTTTGAAGACCTCGACTGGGAGCAGGTGCTGGAGAACTTTGACCAGGTTACTTCCGCTGCCTACAGCGTGAGCCTGTTCACCGACTGGAGCGGAGCAACGATAGGCCAGGCATGGCTCAAGTACCGTACGAGTGACCCGATGCCGGTGGACCCTACCTTGGAATTCTTCGGAGGGAAACCGGCCACGGTAGCCCGGCACCCGCTGCCCGGGGTGTCCGGCCGCAACTGTACGCAGCAGTTGGGCATCCGCGGCCCGTGGCACGAGCGGCTGGCACATTTCCGGATGGAATTCACCCCGAGCAAGGGCGATGAGCTGCAGAGCGAATACTTGATACCGCGTGAGCACGCCGCCAATGCCCTGCGAACCATGCGCGGGCTCGCCGATGTGGTCTCGCCCCTTCTGCTGGTCGCCGAGGTTCGAACGATCGCGGCCGATGCGCTATGGCTGAGCCCGAACTACGGCCGCGACGGCATCGGCCTGCACTTCACGTGGCGCCAGGACGAGCCGGCCGTCCAAGCGATCCTGCCGCTTCTCGAGGCAGAGCTGGCCCCTTTTTCAGCGAGGCCGCACTGGGGCAAGCTGTTCGACGCCGGGGCCGCCGCAGTCGCGCCGCTCTACCCGCGCATGGGCGACTTCATCGCTCTCTCGGACCGTCTGGATCCATCCGGAAAGTTTCGCAATGCCTATTTGGACCGCACGGTGTTCGGTAGTTGATAGTGTCGCGATGATGCCGACCTCTACACGAACTACCGTCCCGGTCGCCGAGCCGGACCCATCGCGACGCAACAACCTGGCGCTGCTCACCACCCTGGTACATCACCACGGTGTGCTCAGCCGCGCCCAACTGACTAAACGGACCGGGCTGAACAGGTCCACCGTAGGGACCTTGCTGGGTCAGCTCCTCGCCTTGGGCCTTGTGTATGAAACGGCGCCTTCTGGCGAAGGACAGGTGGGCAGGCCGAGCCCGGAGGTCCGCCCGAGCCAGGCGGTGGCGGCCCTGGCCGTCAACCCGGAGATCGACGCCGTTACAATCGGCCTTGTCAGCCTCGGCGGGAAGGTGCAGAAGAAGATCCGCTTCGAAACCGAGCGGATACCAACGGCGAGGGAAGCGGTGAATATCGCTGCCGCGGTCGTCGAAGGCATGCGGTCTGAACTCGACGCCTCCTACCGGATCACGGGCATCGGCATGGCGGTGCCCGGTCTGGTCAACCGCGCCGACGGCGTGGTGCTGCACGCCCCGCATTTGGGCTGGCGAAACGAGCCCGTGGCCGCGATGATGGGTGACGTTACGGGGTACTACTGCCAGGCTGCCAACGACGCGTCCCTGGGTGCCGAGGCTGAACTGATATTTGGCGCCGGCGCCGGGCAGAAGAACCTGATCTATCTCAACGGGGGCGCCAGTGGAATCGGCGGCGGCATCATTGCAAACGGGGCATTGCTTTCCGGCGCCGCAGGCTACGCCGGCGAACTCGGACATACCTTTGTCCGTACTTCCGGCAAGACGTGCCACTGCGGTGCCACAGGCTGCCTGGAAACCGAAGTCTCCCAATCCCGGCTGTTCGAACTTGCCGGGCTGTCGGGCGGCGATGCCAGTCAGCTCGAACAGGCACTTCGCCGGAACAACAGCCCCGAGGTATCAACTGAAGTGGCCCGGCAGCTCGAGTACTTGGGCATTGCATTGCGTAATGCTGTGAACACCTTCAACCCTGAGGTCATTGTGCTCGACGGCTTCCTGGGCACGCTGCATGCCCTCTCTCCTGCGGCGCTGAATGAGTTCCTCGCGTCACAGGCCATGGATGGGCTGGCCGCCCAGGTCAGCATCCGCCGAGCCGCACTCGGTTCGGACCTGATGATGATCGGGGCCGCGGAACTGGCCTTCAGCCCGTTCCTGGCCGACCCTACCGGTGCGGGACTGGTTTCCGCCCCCGGTCCACGAAAAGGCTGAAGTGCCCGGAGATGGATCACCGTGTTCACCGCACCGGGCTGCCGTCACCCTTCGCGCCTGGGGCAGACGATGCCGGCAGGCCGGCGGCGGCAGAACTCTGGCGCACCACCAGTTCCGGGGACAGAACCACTGACTTGAACATCGGCGTGTCGCTCTCGAGTTCGCTGGTCAGCAATTCAATGGCTGTGCGGCCTATTTCCTCGGTGGGCTGGCGTATGGAGGAGAGCGGCACCACGGCGGACGCCGCGAAATCGATGTCGTCATAGCCGATCAGGGCGACATCTTGGGGGATGCGGAAGGTGCGCAGCATCGTTAGGGACTGCATGACGCCCAGGGCCAGGAGGTCGTTGGCGCAGAAGATGGCGTCCGGAAATTCCTCCCGCTTACGGTCTGCCAAGGCATCACCTGCGCGCCTGCCCGCTACGACGGACTGGCCCTGTGAATCGACCACCTCCAACGTGGCATCAGGTACCTGGTCCACCGCACGCCGGGCGCCGCTGAGCCGGTCGGCGATCTGCCGGATGGAACCCGGGCCGCCGACAAAGGCGAGCCGCCGCCGTCCGGTCGAGAGGAGGTGTTCGGCGGCAAGAAAACCGCCGGCCTCGTCGTCCACGGAAACGGAACTCGATGTGGTCCCATCGCCGAGCCGATCCACCAGGACCGTGGGCACTCCGCCTTCACGCAGGCGTTTGATCGACTCGCTGACGTCACCTATCGGTGAAATCAGGAGGCCTTGGACGCGCTGTTCCTGGAACAGTTCGACATAGTGCGCTTCGCGGGCCGTGTCCTGCCCGCTGTCCCCGAGGAGGATGGCGCTGCCACTGCGTTGCGCCGCGTCCTCGGCGGCCCGGACGACGGCGGTAAAGAAGGGGTTGCCCACATCCAGGACGACCATCCCGATGGCCCTGCTGTGCCCCGCGCGCAATTGCCGGGCTGCATCATTGCGCACGAAACCGAGTTCGTCGATAGCCGCCTGGACCCTTTTCCTGGTCTTCTCCGCGACCCGCTCCGGGTAGTTGAGCACGTTGGAGACTGTGCCGACGGCGACCCCGGCGTGATTCGCCACATCCTTGACACTGGCTGATCTTGCCATTGTTCCCATCCTTCACCCTTGACACCCATTCGCGTCCTAGGATACTTTGAATCGACTCAATGAAACGATTCAAACCTGGGATTCGGCCGGCATGTTGCAGCTGATTCTCAGACGCCAGCCCAAAACCCAAAGGAACAACGATGAACACCACAGCAACGGCACTGGGCCGCCTTGAGGAACTGGCCATCGAGGTGCCGTCCTGGGCCTACGGAAATTCCGGGACCCGCTTCAAGGTCTTCGGCACCCCGGGCACTCCCCGCACCGTCCAGGAAAAGATCGCCGACGCCGCCAAGGTCCATGAGCTCACCGGCCTGGCCCCCACGGTCGCTCTGCACATCCCGTGGGACAAGGTGGATGACTACGCTGCCCTGCGCGAATACGCCGCCGAGCTGGGCGTTGGGCTGGGCACGGTCAACTCCAACACGTTCCAGGATGACGAGTACAAGCTCGGCTCCCTCACCTCGTCCAACGAGTCCGTGCGGCGCCGGGCCATCGACCACCACCTTGAGTGCATCGAGATCATGCACGCCACCGGTTCCAAGGACCTGAAGATCTGGCTGGCCGACGGCACCAACTACCCGGGCCAGGACGACATCCGCGGACGCCAGGACCGTCTCGCGGAAAGCCTCCAGGAAATCTATGCGGGCCTCGGTGACGAGCAACGCCTGGTCCTGGAATACAAGTTCTTCGAGCCCGCTTTCTACCACACCGATGTTCCGGACTGGGGCACCTCCTACGCGCAGACCCTTGCCCTTGGCCAGAAGGCCTTCGTCTGCCTGGACACCGGCCACCACGCACCGGGAACCAACATCGAGTTCATCGTGATGCAGCTGCTGCGCCTGGGCAAGCTGGGCTCCTTCGACTTCAACTCCCGCTTCTACGCGGACGACGACCTGATCGTCGGCGCGGCCGATCCGTTCCAGCTCTTCCGGATCATGCACGAGGTCATCCGCGGTGGCGGCTTCGGCAAGGACTCCGGTGTCTCCCTGATGCTGGACCAGTGCCACAACCTGGAAGAGAAGATCCCGGGCCAGATCCGCTCGGTCCTGAACGTCCAGGAAATGACGGCCCGCGCCCTGCTGGTGGACACCGCCGCACTGGCCGAAGCCCAGCGAGCCGGGGACGTCCTGGCCGCCAACGGCATCTTCAACGATGCCTTCTACACCGACGTCCGCCCGGTCCTGGCCGAGTGGCGCGAATCCCGCGGCCTGCCCGCAGACCCGATGGCCGCCTACAAGGCCAGCGGATACCAGAAGAAGATCAACGAGGACCGCGCAGGCGGCCAGCAAGCCGGATGGGGCGCTTAAGGCATGAACATGCAGAACACAGCCACGACTGTTGAAGAACTGATCTCCCGTTCCAACCGCCTCGGCGCGGACAAACGGAACACCAACTTCGCCGGCGGCAACACCTCCGCCAAGGGCACCGAAAAGGACCCGGTCACGGGCCAGGACGTCGAACTGCTCTGGGTCAAGGGCTCGGGCGGGGACCTCGGCACGCTGAAGGCCGAGAACCTGGCTGTACTCCGGCTCGACCGGCTGCAGGCACTCAAGGATGTTTACCCCGGCGTCGAGCGTGAAGACGAAATGGTGGCCGCGTTCGATTACTGCCTGCACGGCAAGGGCGGCGCGGCGCCCTCAATCGACACCGCCATGCACGGCCTGGTGGACGCAACGCATGTCGACCACCTGCACCCGGACTCGGGCATCGCGGTTGCGACGGCGGCGGACGGCGAGGCGCTGACCTCCAAGATCTTCGGCGACAAGGTGGTGTGGGTTCCGTGGCGTCGCCCCGGTTTCCAGCTGGGCCTGGACATCGCCGCGGTCAAGGAAGCCAACCCGCAGGCCATCGGCACCATCCTGGGCGGCCACGGCATCACCGCCTGGGGCGGCACCAGCGAAGAGGCCGAGGGCAACTCGCTCTGGATCATTGACCAGGCCGAGAAGTTCATCGCGGAGAACGGCAAGGCCGAACCCTTCGGCGCCAAGCTCCCCGGCTACGCCGCGCTTCCTGAGGCGGAACGGCGAGCCAAGGCCGCCGCCCTCGCCCCCGTGATCCGCGGCCTGGCCTCCACGGACAAGCCGCAGCTGGGGCACTTCAGCGATGACGCCGTCGTGCTTGACTTCCTGGAGTCCGCCGAACACCCGCGCCTGGGCGCGCTGGGCACCTCCTGCCCGGACCACTTCCTGCGCACCAAGGTCAAGCCCCTGGTCATGGACCTCCCCGCCGACGCCCCGCTGGAACAAGCGGTAGGCCGCCTGAGGGAACTGCACGCGGCCTACCGCGAGGACTACCAGGCATACTACGACCGCCACGCCACCCAGGACAGCCCCGCCATGCGCGGCGCGGACCCGGCCATCGTGCTGGTCCCGGGGGTGGGCATGTTCTCGTACGGAGCGAACAAGCAGACCGCCCGGGTGGCCGGCGAGTTCTACCTCAACGCCATCAACGTGATGCGCGGCGCCGAGGCCATCTCCAGCTATGCCCCGATCGAGGAATCCGAGAAGTTCCGGATCGAGTACTGGTCGTTGGAGGAGGCCAAGCTGGCCCGCCTGCCCAAGCCCACGTCCCACGCCACCCGCATCGCGCTGGTGACCGGCGCGGCGTCGGGCATCGGCAAGGCGATCGCGACCCGCTTGGCGTCCGACGGCGCGTGCGTGGTGATTGCCGACCTGAACCTTGAGAACGCCCAGGCCGTCGCCGCGGAACTGGGCGGTCCCGACGTCGCCATCGGCGTCCAGGCCGACGTGACCGACGAAGCTCAGATCGCCGCTGCCATCCAGGAAGCCGTGCTCGCCTTCGGTGGCCTGGATCTGGTGGTCAACAACGCCGGGCTCTCCATCTCCAAGCCGCTGCTGGAAACCACCGGGAAGGACTGGGACCTGCAGCACAACGTCATGGCCAAGGGCTCCTTCTTGGTGGCCAAGGCCGCGGCCAAGGTCATGATTGACCAGGACATGGGCGGGGACATCGTCTACATTTCCTCCAAGAACTCCGTGTTCGCCGGCCCGAACAATATCGCCTACTCCGCCACCAAGGCCGACCAGGCCCACCAGGTCCGGCTGCTCGCCGCGGAACTGGGCGAGTACGGCATCCGTGTCAACGGCATCAACCCCGACGGCGTGGTCCGGGGCTCCGGGATCTTCGCCGGCGGCTGGGGCGCCAAGCGCGCCGCGGTCTACGGCGTGGACGAGCAGGAACTGGGCAAGTACTACGCCCAGCGCACCTTGCTCAAGCGTGAAGTCCTGCCTGAACACGTGGCCAACGCCTGTGCGGTGCTCACCAGCGCCGAACTGTCCCACACCACCGGCCTGCACATCCCCGTGGACGCCGGCGTCGCGGCGGCCTTCCTGCGATGAGCGCTCTTGCCATGAGCGGCGCCGTTTCCGGCGGCGGGGTGTTCGCCGCGGTCGACATCGGTGCGTCCTCCGGCCGCGTCATGCTCGGCAGCGTCTCTCCCTCAACAGGGGTCGCCCTGGAGACGGTCCACCGCTTTCCCAACGGCGTGGTGGAGCTGGACGGCGGCCTCCGCTGGGACTTCGACGCCCTGTTCGCCGAGCTGCTGACGGGCCTGGCGGCCGCCGTTGCTGCCGCGGAGGCAAACGGCGAAACCATCGCCAGCATCGGCATCGATACCTGGGCCGTGGACTATGGGCTGGTCAACGCCGCCGGGGAGCTGACGGCCCAGCCGTACAGCTACCGGGATGAACGCAGCCGCGCCGCCGTGGCCCGGGTCCACCGGACGCTGGATCCTGCGCGCCTCTACGCCACCACGGGCCTGCAGTACCTGCAGTTCAACACCGTTTACCAGCTCGCCACGGAGAAGGACCTGGACGGGCTGCAGGCACTCCTGATCCCGGACCTGATCGCCTTCCTGCTCACCGGCGAGCGCCGGACAGAGGCCACGAACGCTTCCACCACCGGACTGTTCGATGCCGTAGCGGGGGAGTGGGCCGCCAAGTTCCTGGACGCTCTGGGCCTGCGGCGGGACATCTTCCCGCCGCTCATCCAGCCGGGTGAAACCATCGGCAGGCTCCTGCCGGGGATCGTGGAACGGACCGGTCTTCCCGCGGACACCAAGGTGGTGGCTGTCGGTTCGCATGACACGGCCTCGGCGGTGGCCGCCGTCCCGGCTGGGCAGGACGACTTCGCCTACATCTCCTCCGGGACCTGGTCCCTGGTGGGCATCGAGCTGGACGGCCCGGTGCTAGGCGAGGCCAGCCGGAAGGCCAACTTCACCAACGAACGCGGTGTGGACGGCACCATCCGCTACCTGCGCAACGTCGGCGGACTCTGGCTGCTCAGCGAATCCCAACGCTCGTGGGCCGCCCAGGGCCACCCGGCCACCTTGGAGGAACTGCTCGACGCCGCTGCGGCCCTCCCGGCAGGCGGACCGCAGATCAACGCCGACGACCCCGCCTTCACCGCGCCGGACAACATGCCGGAGCGCATCCGCGCGGCCGTGCGCAACACCGGTGCGGTGCTCCCGGGCCGGCCCGCCGCCGTCGTGCGTTGCATCATGGACAGCCTTGCCGCCGCTTACGCCCGCACTATCACCGACGCCGAACGCCTCGCGGGCCGGACCGTTGACGTGGTGCACATCGTGGGCGGCGGGTCCCAGAACCGGCTCCTGTGCCAGCTGACCGCGGATGCCACGGGCAAGCCGGTGATTGCCGGTCCCGTGGAAGCCACGGCCCTCGGCAACGTCTTGGTCCAGGCCCGGGCTGCCGGCGTGGTGGACGGCGGGCTTGCTGAGCTGCGCACCCTGGTGTCCGCTGGAACGAGCCTTGAACGGTTCGAACCGGCCAACGCCCTGTCTGAACAGCACTAGCACCACTCCCAACAAAGGAAACCCCGGGCCGCCCACACCACCGTTGAGGTGTGTGGGCGGCCCGGGGTCTTTTGGATGGCACCGCCTACCGCTTGACGGACTCCAGCTTGAGCATCTTGGCGATGACGCCGTCCAGCTCGGAGTCGTCGAAGATCTTCTTCCAGTCGTCCTTGATGATGGTGTCCTTGCCGTACTGGATGGCGATTTCGCAGGCCTCGGAGAACGGGTTGGAACCGCGCAGCGCGTTGGTGAGGGCGATCTGGACGTGGCCGAAGAGCATGGCCTTGGCCGCCTCCTCGGGGACGCCGGCGGTGTGGACCGTCTCGTGCAGGGCCTCGTTGAGCAGGGTGCCGATCATGCAGGCGACGGTTTCCACCAGGGTGGGTTCGAGGACGGCGAGCTGCTTCACTGTGACCCAGTGGACGTCGATGACGGGTGCGTAGATGGTGCGGATGGTGGCTTCGGCGGCTGCCTTGGTGTCTTCCGGGGCGTTCTCGTCGATGGCTGCCACGACGTTCTGCGGGGCGCCCTGGCCGCCGAAGGTGTCGGCCCATTCTTCCTTGGTGGTGCGCTCCAGGAACACGGACGGGTGGCACGGGTGCGCAACGGCCTGCACCACGTCATCGCGCTTGGCCAGCAGGCCAGCGTAGGCGGCGGCCGGGTCCAGGGTGAGGAGGATCGCGCCGGACTTCATCTGCGGGACGACGCCCTCGGAGACGATGCCCAGCACGGTGTCCGGGACGGCGAGGATCACGACGTCGGCGCCCTTGACGGCGTCGTCAGTGGCGGTGATTTCGCGGCCTTCGGCGCGGACGCGGTCCTGGCCGGCGGGGGAGTTCTCGCTGTAGAAGACGGTGTGGTTGGACTTCTGGAGGTTGGCGGAAACGCGCATCCCCATTTTGCCACCGGCTCCGACAACGGCGACGGTCAATTGCTCTGCTGACATTTCACTTGCTCCTTAGGAAATCGAGGCTTTGCTGGGTCCACTGGTTTTCGAGGCGGATGGTCTCCGCTTCGGAGTCCTGCCACGGGAGCCAGTGCTCCACGATCTGGTTGATGTTTCTTTCTTTGGGCTGGATCTTCGCGACCATGTAGTCGTAGTCGAGAAGGCCTTCGCCGAGGGGTGCGCCCGAGTACGTGAACCCGACCCATCCCTGCTTGCGGCTGAACGCAAAGTCTTTGATGTGCATGTTCAGGACATAGGGCCCGACGGCGTCAATCACCTGACGCGGCATCTCCAGTGCAGCCACGGTGTTGGCGGGGTCGCTGCAGATGCCCAGGTAGGGGCTGTTGACGCGGCGGACGACGTCGAGGATCCGTTCCGTGGGGACCTGTTCATAGGTCTCGACGGCGATCCTCACTCCGGCTGCTTCGAACTCCGGCAGGACTTCGGTGAAGATCCGGGTTGCTTCCTCGTTGTCCGGGCTGTGGCCGGGAACGTTGAACATGGTCCGCAGCAGATCCGATCCCAGAACCTGCGCGATGTGCAGAAACTTCCGCAGGTGTTCCGGCCGGATGCCCTTCGTCCCAAGCTCCAGGGTGATCCCCAGCTCCTCGGCCGTGCCGCGGACGGCGGCGAGCTCGTGGTCGTTCATGTCTTCCAGCGGCGCGTAATCGCAGATCTGGAAGAGGTCCACGCCCAGCTCCGCGGTCATCTGCAGGGCCTGGTGGATGCTCAGCGGTTCGCTGACCTGGTCGGAGAGCTGCCAGAAGAACGCGTAGCTGCTGAGGCCAATGCGGCTCTGGCCAATCCTGCTCTGCTCGATACGGCTCATGCCGCCACCGCCTTCGCCGCAAGGCGTGCAGCCGTCTCGTCCAGGATGGTCTTGAGCGCTGCGGGATCGTGCGCGAAGCGGCCCAGGAACAAGCCCGCCACGGCGGTGTCCAGTTCCGTGATGAGCCCGGGCCCGGCGCTGCCGCCGTAGATGACCCTGCTGTCTTCCTGCCCCCGCAGTGTGCGGAGGTATTCGTCCAAACCACGTACCACGGCACTGATGTACCCGGGTGTCGCCGGTTCCGGAGCGCCGATGGCCCACTGCGGCTCGTAGGCCACGATGGTACGTCCAACAGCTCCGAGCTTTCCCGCCCGGTTGAGGGCGGCGTCGATCTCGGCCGTGCACTGGACAATGGCTTCCTCCGGGGAGCCAGCGGTCAGTTCCCCGACGCAGAGCACCGGGGTGAGGCCGTTGCGGTACCCCGCGGCGGTCTTCAGGCCGATGATCCGCTCGTCTTCGGCGAAAATCCGGCGGCGCTCCGCATGGCCTACCTCGACATACCGGCCCCCGAGCTCGGCAACGGTCCTCCCACTGACCTCGCCAGTGTAGGCGCCTTCGTCTTCCCAGAAAATGTCCTGCGCTCCGGTGCCAACGCCGGCCGCGCCCAGGATCCTCGCTGCGTCGGGCAGGACCGGCAGGGTGGGCAGCACAAACAGTTCGATGTCGCCGCTCACCACCGCCGGGTGCTTGAAAGCGATCGTGGCGACGTCCCGGCAGTAGTCCACAGAGCGCTGGTAGCCGAAGTACATCTTCAGGCTGACGCCGATCACCGCTTTGGGGCGTGAAGGCTTAGCAGGAAGTGACACCCTCGTAGTCCTTAATCAGAGTGACTTTCTCTGCCGAGGCAGAGTTCTCGTCGAAGGTGTAGCCGAGCCATTCCTTGGCCAGGCGCCGGGCCAGTTCCAGGCCGACCACGCGCTGGCCGAAGGTGAGGACCTGGGCGTTGTTGCTGAGCACCGAGCGTTCCACGGAGAAGGAGTCGTGGGCGGTGACGGCGCGGATGCCGGGGACCTTGTTCGCGGCAATCGCGACTCCCAAACCCGTGCCGCACACCAGGAGCGCGCGGTCGGCCTTGCCGGCGGCGATCAGTTCAGCGGCAGCGATGGCCACAGAGGGGTAAGGAGTGTGGGACTCGGCGTCCACTCCAACGTCCGTCACCGATTCGACCAGGGGATTCGCTTCCAGATCGGCCTTCAGGGCCTCCTTGTACTCGAATCCGGCGTCGTCGGCTCCGATCACCAGGCGCAGTTTGGCGCTCATGCTGTCTCCTTTACTCGGGCTTTCTCAGCTGCTGTGGTCTTCTCGGCGGTGTTTTCGACGAGGGTGGTGTGGATGGCCCGGACGATCAGCGCCAGTGAAATGGCTCCGGCGTCGGGGGTTCCGAGACTCTTCTCGGCGTGCGGGCGGGCGCGGCCCATGAGGGGCAGCAGCCGGCTCGTATCGTCGGCGGACAGTTGCGCAACCGTGGCGGCGGCGCCCCACGCCTCGGTGAGGGACTGCCCGTCATTCACTCCCGTGGCCAGTGCGTCGCGGAACGGGACCAGGACGTCCACCATGGTCTTGTCGCCCACGGTGGCCTTGCCGAAGTTCATGATGGCGGCGGTGGCGTCGGCCACTCCGGCTGCGACGGCAGCGGCGTCGGGGGCGGTGGTGTTCCCGAGTGCGTCGCCCACGGCCCGCAGGGCCAGGCCCCACAGGGCGCCCGACGTTCCGCCGGCCTTGTCTGCCCACGCGTCCCCGGCGACGTGCAGGGTGGTGGCGGCGCCGGCGCCGCGTTCGACGGCGTCTGCCGCCGCTGCCACGGCGGCGCGGATGCCGCGTTCCATGCCGATGCCATGGTCGCCGTCGCCGGCGATCGCATCGATCCGGCCAAGCTCGGCCACGTTCGCGTCGACCACGGCCTTCGCGGCGTCCAGGGCGGCGAGGACGCGGACGGCCCCGATGCGGGACTCAGCGGTGGCGTCCGGGATGGAAAGCTCGACGTCGGCAAAGCCGCCGTCCGAGCCTTCCAGCGCTGCCGCGGTGACCGCGCCGCGGCGGAAGGCCGGGGCGTCCGCGGGAGCGTTCCAGAGTTCTTCCAGTTCCGCGTCCAGCCAGAACAAGGTGAGGGAGGTGCCGGCCATGTCGAAGCTGGTGACCAGTTCGCCCACCTGCGGGTCCACAGCCTCGATGCCGGCCTCGGCAAGCAACTGCGACACGCGGCGGTAGAGGACGAAGAGTTCCTCGTACTTCACGCCGCCCAGGCCGTTGAGGATGGGGACCACGCGGGAGGGTTTGTTGGTGTCGAGCGGCGACGGGATGCCGTCCGGGACCTCGGTCAGTAGCTTGCCGACCATGAGTTCGGCGAGTTCATCCGCCGTCGGGATGTCCGTTTCGCCGATGCCGGGTTCACCGTGGATGCCCATGCCCACGGCCATGCGGCCCGCGGGAACGGAGAAGAGCGGGTGGTCCGCGCCCGGCAGGGTGCAGCCCGTGAAGGCGACCCCGAAGGAGCGTGTGCGCTCATTCGCGCGTTCGGCCACCTCCAGCACGGTGTCCATGGAGTAACCGGCCTCGGCGGCCGCGGCGGCCACCTTGAACACCGTCAGGTCACCGGCGATGCCGCGGCGCTTGCGACGTTCGGCAGGCGGGGCGGAGGAGATGTCATCGGTGACGGCGATGCTGCGGCAGTCGATGCCCTCGGCGCGGAGCTTGTCCTGGGCCTGGGTGAAGTGCAGGACATCGCCGGCGTAGTTGCCGTAGCCGAGGAGCACACCAGAGCCGTTGTCCGCTGCCTTGGCAACGTTGTACACCTGTTGTGCCGACGGCGAGGCGAAGAGGTTGCCCATCGCGGCGCCGTGGGCCAGGCCCTGTCCGACGAGCCCGGCGAAGGCGGGGTAGTGGCCGGAGCCGCCGCCGATCACGAGCGCCACGGTTTCAGGGGTGCTCTGCGTGCTGCGGGCGACGCCGCCAGGAACGCGGCGGACCCAGCGGCCGTGCGATGCGACGAATCCTTCGATCATCTCGTCGGCGAAAGCTGCGGGTTCATTGAACAAGCGGGTCATGCGGAGGCTCCTGGAGCTATCAGTGGAAATCGTGGTTCTGGCTGTTGCCGGAACGGCGGGAGTTCGGAACGGGGCGCCCGCCCTCAGGGAGGGCGCCCCGGACTGCGGGGGTGGGTTACGGTTCTGCGTAGTGGCCGGCGCCTGCGGGGTCGAGGGCCTCGGCGGGGATGCCTTCGCTGGTCTTGCCGGACCGGCTGAGGACCACCATGAGGATCGAGGAGAGCAACATGAAGCCGCCCACGACAAACATGGGGACCGCGTAGCCGCCGGTCAGGTCCTTGAGCCAACCCGTGATGTAGCCGGCGCTGAAGCCTGCCAGGTTGCCCACCGTGTTGATCAGCGCGATACCGGCTGCGGCTGCTGCGCCGGTGAGGAATTGCGTGGGAACGGTCCAGAAGTTCGGCAGTGCCGCGAAGATGGACATGGCCGTGATGGTGATGACGGCGATGGTTGCCGCCGGGGAACCAGCGAACAGGGCCAGCGGGATGCTGACGGCGCCGGTCAGGGCGGGAAGGGCAATGTGCCACGTCTTGACGCCGCGCTTGGTGGCGTCCTTGGACCAGAAGTACAAGGCGAAGGCGGCCGGCAGGTACGGGATGGCCGTGATCAGGCCCTTCTGGAAGACATCGAACTTGGTGCCGTAGAGGCCCTCGAAGGCGGCGATGATGGTCGGCAGGAAGAAGCCCAGGGCGTAGAGGCCGTAGATGAAGCCGAAGTAGATCAGGGAGAGCATCCAGACGCGGCCGTTGCCGAATACGGTGCGGACGCTGACGTGCTTGTTGCTGGCGGCAGTTTCCTTCTTTTCCTTTTCCAGGGCGCCTGTCAGCCAGGTCTTCTCCTCAGAGGTGAGCCACTTGGCCTTGGCGGGGGAGTCGGCCAGGTAGAACCAGGCGATGATGCCGACGATGATCGCGGGGATGGCAACGCCGAAAAACATGAAGCGCCAGCCTTCGAGGCCGAAGAAGAGACCGTGCTGCTGGATCAAGGCGCCGGCAAGCGGAGCGCCGATCACCGTGGTCAGCGGCTGGGCCAAGTAGAAGAGGGCGAGGATCTTGCTGCGGTGCTTGGACGGAACCCACAGGCTCAGGAAGAGGATGGCACCGGGGAAGAAGCCGGCCTCGGCCACGCCCAGGATGAAGCGCAGGATGTAGAGCTGCTCGACGTTGCCCACCCACGTGAACAGCAGGGACACGATGCCCCAGCTGACCATGATCCGGGCGAGCCAGCGGCGGGCGCCGAACCTGTGCAGCGCGAGGTTGCTGGGAACCTCCAGGAGGATATAGCCGATGAAGAACACGCCGGACGCGAAGCCGAACTGGGCCGCCGAGAGGGCAAGGTCCGAGTTCATGCCGTTGGGGCCGGCGAACGAGATGGCCGTACGGTCCAGGTAATTGATGAAGAACATCAGGGCGACGAACGGCACCAGCCGTATCGCCACTTTCCTGATTGCGGATTTTTCGACCACCGATTGTGTGGTGTCCACGTTGACTCCTAGAGATTTATGTCCCGGCCGATCCTGCACTGGATGCGCCGGGCTGACCCGTGGCATTGCCGGTGGGGTCCGGCGATGGCGAAGCTTGTGATTTAAACCATAAGACCGGATTCTAAATTGGTCAACCGGTTGATGAGTTTGGGATTCTCGACGCCCGTTTGGCGAGCGATAATTGGTCATCCGGTTGCTACGCTGTGAAGGTGTCAGCGAACTCCGCCGCAGCAGCGGCCCATATGACGGCAGCTCTTGCCCCCATGGAGCAAGGCTCCGTTGTGTCCGAGGTGGCGGAGAGGTTGCTCGCCTACTTCACCAGCGGAGACATTGCGCCTGGAACCCGCCTGCCAGCCGAACGCCAGTTGGCGGCATCTCTCGGCGTCGGACGTTCGGCGGTGCGCGAGGCGCTCGCCGCCCTGGAAATCCTGGGCATCGTCATTGTCCGCCCGGGATCGGGCACCTACCTGCGCGACGGCGTCTCCGAACTCCTGCCGCGGACCCTCAGCTGGGGGCTCATGCTGGGGGAGCCGCGGACCCGCGAGCTTGTTGAACTGCGGAGCGGACTGGAAGTCCAGGCCGTGGAGCTGGCGGCGGCAAGGATCGGCGACGAGGCCCTGGCGCGCATGCGCTCCAACCTTGATTCCATGGAGGCGAACCTTGACAACCTGGCGGCCTTCGTCGAGGCCGACGCCGCCTTCCATAAGGAGATTGCGGCCAGTTCGGGAAACCAGGTCCTGCAGGAATTGCTGCAAAGCATCCGCTCCCTGCTGCGGATCTGGGTGGACCGGGCGCTGACCGACGAAGGTCATGCCGCGGCCGCCCTGAAAGAACATGCGGCGATTTTCGCGGCGCTTCAGGCCCGCGACGCCTCGGCGGTTACGGCGACCATGCGCTCGCACATGGAGACCGCCTCGCGGCGTCTGCTCGCCGGCTTCGACGCCGCGCAGTAGCCTCTGGAGGGCGGCTCGCGAGCCTGACCCGCCGGCAATATTGGTCAACCGGTTGACTTGTGGTGGGATGTGATTCCATAATCGGATATGGCCTGGCTCACAGGCCGTCCTTGAGTTTGCACTGGCCACGCCGGGCACCCGGGCCGCAGCAGCCCCGGCCGGCAGAGAGCAGCGACGTGTCTTTCCAATCCCTTCCGGATGCCGAACCCGGCCTGTCCGTCCCCGAATCTTCACTTGCGGGCCCCTCGCGCCTGACGCCCGCCCGGCGGGCCCTATCGGCGGGCCCCTGGTCTGCTGAGCTCGTCGGCGACGAACTGGCCCACATCAGCTACTTGGGGCGGCCTGTGCTGCGGGCCGTCAAAGCCGTGGTCCGGGACCAGGACTGGCAGACCCCGCAGCCGGCCGTCCGCACCGTTGATGTCACCCAGGACGGCGAGCGACTGCGGGCGGACTGGACCGTCCGCTATGCCGGCCACGGCGTGGAGTACATCGGCCGGCTGAGGGCAGACTTCACGGTTGAGGCGGTGGAGATCGCGTTCGACGGAACGGCCCTCCATGCGTTCCGCAGCAACAGGATCGGCCTGGTGGTGCTCCACCCGCCTGCCGATGCCGGACGGGACATCACCGTGGTGCATCCCGACGGCGGCAGCACGGCGGCGCAGTTCCCCCGCGACATCAGCCCGCACCAGCCGTTCATGGACATCGCCGCCCTCGAATGGACCGCCGCCGGGACCGCCTTCCGGCTGTCCTTCGCCGGCGATGTCTTCGAGACGGAGGATCAACGCAACTGGACCGACGGTTCCTTCAAGACCTATGGCACTCCGCTGGCCCGGCCGTTCCCCGTGGACGTCACGGCCGGTGATGCCGTGCGGCACGTGGTGCGCCTGGACGCAACCGTGCTGGATGGCGCGGCCCTGGACGCCGCCACACTGAACACCGCCACCCCCGCGGTGCCGGAGACCGTGACGTTGGGCCCTGCGGCCGCCCGTGTTCCCGGGCTGGCCGTGGGTGCAGGACCCCGGGCCGGGGTGCTTCCGCCGATTCCCGGGCTGGACGCAATCCTGGTGGAACTCGTTGACGAAGGCGGTGCCGCACCACGGTCCGGCTGGGCTGCCCGGCTGCAGGACGCCGCGGACGAGGCGGCCGTCCATGGCGCAGGCCTGGACATCCGGGCCGTGACCGCGGACCCCGGCACAGTGGTGGCGGAGCTTGCTCCGCATCTTTCCCGGACCAGGCGGCTGGCGGTGTTCCACCCGTCCAGCCAGCTCACCGAGCCGGAGACCTGGCAGGAGCTCAAGGCCTCACTGCAGGGCGCCGGTTACCGCGGAGCGCTCCTTGCCGGCGTCCGTTCGCATTTCACGGAACTCAACCGCAACAGCGGCCGCACGCCGTCGGACTCCGACGGCCTCACGTTCAGCATCACCCCGCAGATGCACAGCACCGAGGCCGCGCACATCATCGACACCGTGCCCATGCAGCGGCTTGTGGCCAGGAATGCCCTCCGGCTGGGCGGCGGAAGGCCGGTCCACGTGGGGCCGGTGACCCTGCTGCCGCGCTTCAATGCCGTGTCCACCTCCGGGGCAGCATCCGAGGCCGAGTCGGATGAACTCCAGGCGGAACCATTCACGGCGGCATGGACCCTGGCGAGCATCGACGCGCTGACCCTGGACGGAGTGGAATCCCTCAGCTACTTCGAGGCCTCCGGCCCGAGGGGAATTTCCGACTCCGGCGGCCGGCTCGCTCCGGCCGGCGAACTCCTGATGGAACTCGCCGCCCTCCGGGGCAGCGCCGTGCTGGCTGTCCATGGCGGGGCGCCATCGTCCATGACCCTCTATCCCGTGGTGTCATCCGGCGGGCTGGCCCTCTTCGCCGGGAATCTCTCCGCATCCGCCCTGGACGTGGAGGTGCGGCTGCCTGACGGCGCAACCGCCGCAGCGGGCGTGTGCACTGTTTTCGGGCAGGACCGCGGCTCGGCCATGGGCTTCACGGCAGCTAACGAGGGCGGGGCCGAGGACGACGGCGGAACGGGCGCCGGGCGCCTGACCCTCGGTCCCTGGTCCGTCGGCGTCGTCCGCTTTCCCGCTTTCGGCTGAATGGCCGTCCGCTGAACCGCTGTCCGCGAACAGTGGACCCCACACTTTTGCACCGTCCGACGGCGGTGCTACACCAACGAAAGGAGACCCCATGGGTCTGCGACTTGAAGGAAAAACAGCCCTGGTGACCGGGGCGGGATCCGGCATCGGCCTGGCCGTCGCCCAACGGTTCGTGGCCGAAGGAGCCACCGTCTATTTTGCAGACATCAACATGGCGGCGGCCGAACAGGCCGCCGGGGCCACAGCTTCCCCGCTGGCCCGGGCCCTGCGCATGGACATTTCCGACGAGGACAGCGTGGCTGCTGCCTACGCGGCGGTGACCGGAGCCGGGCCGCTGGATGTGGTGGTGGCGAACGCCGGGGTGCAGCTCTTCGGCCAGGATGCCAAAGTGGGTGAGCTGGAGCTGGCCGTCTGGGAGAAGACCGTCAGCATCAACCAGCGCGGCGCCTTCCTCACCCTCAAGCACGCCGTCCGGGCCATGGAACGCCATGGCGGCTCCATCATCTGCACCGGCAGCCCCACCGCCGTGGTGGCCTGCGGGCAGACGTTCACGGCCTACAGCAGCTCCAAGGCCGGGGTGCACGGCCTGGCCCGTGTGGTGGCCGCCGACTACGCGCACGCCGGAATCCGGGTCAACACCGTGGTTCCGGGCTACACCGAGACGCCGCTGGTGCAGGCCATCGCTGCCGATCCCGTCAGCCGTGCCGGGCTGGTGGACTCCACCATGCTTGGACGGCCCGGTACGGCGGCGGATGTGGAGGGGATCATGGTGTTCCTGGCCAGCGACGACTCCGCCTATGCCACCGGGGGACTCTTCACCGTGGACGGCGGCCTGACAGCGCTGTAGGCGCTCTTGGCCCAGCTTAGAACTTTTCCGTGGTGACGGCTTCGAGGTAGGCCGCCACTTCGGCGGGCATGTCCACGGAGTCATTGTCCAGCAGCCACTGCACCTGCAGGCCGTCCATCAGGGCCGTGAGCTGGCGGGCCGCTGCGGTGGGAACGATGCCGGGCCGCAGCTGGCTGCGCCGTTGCATCTCCGTGAACGCCTCGGTCATGGTGCCGCGGACCCACGCATAGCGCCGTTGGAAGTAACCGTGGGCCGGATGGTCGGGATCTGTGGCCTCGGCCGACAGGATGCAATAGAGGGCCACGAGCCCGGGGATGGTGGTGTTGTAGTGCGTGAGCTCCACCAGGCCGCGCAGCATGTCGATCCCCGTGGTGGTCAGGGAGCGCGTGCGGATCACCGAGTCCTCGTCGCGCAGCGTCAGGACGGCCTCCAGCAGGGCCTCCTTGCTGGGGAAGTGGTGGAGCAGTCCGGCCTGGCTTAGGCCCACTTTGTCGGCAACGTCCTTCAGTGACCCCGCGCGGTAGCCCGACGTCGAAAACACCTCAAAGGCCGCGGCCAGGATCTCCTGCCGACGGGCCTCGGTCTTGGCGTAGCTGCCCCGCGGGCGGCCTCGCCGGGGTGCCTCGGCCACCAGGCCGGCTGGTGTGTCTGTCATCTCATTACCCTAACAAGCTCGTTCCGGAGCGGTGGAAGCAATTGGTCAACCGCTGTGTGTGACGTCACATTTCATAACGATTCAAAAATCGAAAACAAAAACCTACCACCCACTAGGTTTTCATGTTACGGTCTTTCCCAATGGCAGTCCATGGTGGACGCCACTGACCGTGAAAGGGACCAAAGATGTTCCGATCCAAGCGAATGGCCGCCCTTGTTGCCGCCGTTGCCCTGAGCCTCACCGGCTGTTCAGCCGCCGGCAGCAGCTCCCAGGATGCAGCCTCGCAGACCCTCACCCTCGGCGCCATCCAGTCACCCAAGACCTTCGATGCCAGCCAGTCCGAGTTCGCCAACCTCTCGCCCTTCTACCAGGCCGTCTACGACACACTGATCCGCATGCAGCCGGACGGCACGCTTGTGCCCATGCTGGCAACGGAGTGGAAATACAACGACGACAAGACCGTCCTGACCCTGAAGCTCCGAGACGACGTGAAGTTCACCGATGGGACGGCTTTCAACGCGGACGCCGCCAAGAAGAACCTCGAACGCTTCAAAGCCGGAACCTCCCCGGACGCCCAGTTCCTGGCCGCACTCAAGACCGCCACGGCCGTGGACGCCACCACCCTCGAGTTGACGCTTTCGGCCCCGGATCCGGCCTTCCTGAACTACCTCTCCAAGGACGCATCGTTCATGCAGAGCCCGGCCTCCTTCGCCAATGCGGACATCGCCACCAACCCCGTTGGTTCCGGCCCGTACATCCTGGACACCGCAGCCACCGTCACCGGCACCTCCTACGCCTACAAGCGAAACCCGGACTACTGGGCCAAGGATCTCCAGCACTACGACAACCTCGTCCTGAACGTCTACCTCGACCAGACGTCCCTGCTGAACGCCATCAAGTCCGGAACCCTCAACGGCGCCAACACCATTGACAACAACACGCTCACGGAGATCGAGGCCGCGGGCTACAAGGTCAACCCCCTGGCCCTGAACTGGTCCGGCCTGATCCTGTTCGACCGCGCCGGCACCACCAACCCGGCCCTCAAGGACGTCCGCGTCCGCCAGGCACTCAACTACGCCTTCGACACGAAGGCGCTGCTGCAGTCCATCGGCCAGGGCCACGGCGAGCAGACCGCCCAGGTGTTCCCGCCGTCGTCGGACGCCTATGACAAGGCTCTGGACTCCCGCTACGCCTACGACCCCGCGAAGGCCAAGGCACTTCTGGCCGAGGCAGGCTATGCCAGCGGCCTGACCCTGTCGCTGCCGTCCTCGACCCTCCTAGGCACCACCATTCCGGCACTCATCACGCAGCAACTCAAGGATGTCGGCATCACCGCCGAGTTCACCGACACCGGCAACAACTTCATCGCCGACCTCCTGGCACCGAAGTACGGCGTGAGCTACATGATCCTGGAGCAGCAGTCCGACTGGCAGCTGATCAACATGAAGCTCACCCCCGGCGCCCCGTGGAACCCGTACAACTACGAGGATCCCAAGGTGGATGAGCTGGTCAACAAGATCCACCTCGGCTCCGTGGACGAGCAGAAGGCCGCGGCCAAGGAACTGAACAAGTACATCGTGGAGCAGGCCTGGTTCGCCCCGTGGTTCCGCCCGCAGTCCAGCTACGTCACCGACGCCAAGACCAACGTCGAGGTCCAGACCGGGAACGCCTACCCGTTCATCTGGTCCTTCACCCCCGCCTCCTAGCGGAGAGCTGCGGGGCCGGGCCGCAACACGGCGGCCCGGCCCCGCAGCCCCAGGAACCTTCCCTAAGGAACTTTCGATGTACCGTTTCGTGCTGCGGCGCCTGTTCTCCGGCGTCCTCCTGCTGTTCGTCATTACAACGGTCGCCTACCTGCTGCTGTATGCCGGCGGCGGCGACATCGCCCGCCGCATCGTCGGCCCCACTGCCAGCGATGCCCAGGTGGCACTGAAGGCCAGCCAGCTGGGCCTTGACCGTCCACTGCTGGTCCAATACTGGGACTGGCTCAGCAACGCCGTGACCGGTGACCTGGGCCGCTCCTGGTTCAACGGCCAGCTGGTCAGCACCGGCGTCACCGGCCGGGTTTCCGTGACCCTGTCCCTGGTCATCGGCGCCACCATCATCGCGGCCGTCATCTCGGTGGTCCTCGGAGTCCTGGCAGCTGTCCGCCGGGGCTGGGTTGACCGGGTGGCGCAGTTCGTCGGCGTGCTGGGCCACGCCATCCCGGGCTTCCTCATCGCGCTGGGGCTCGTCTCCCTGTTCGCCCTGAACCTGAAGTTGTTCAAGGCCACCGGCTACGTTCCGATCACGACGTCGTTCGGCGGCTGGGCGGCCACCGTCACCCTCCCGATCATTGCCCTGTCCATCGGGTGCATCGCGGCGATCGTCCAGCAGGTCCGCGGCTCGCTCATCGACGCACTCCGCCAGGACTACGTCCGCACGCTCCGCGCCCGCGGCCTGTCCTTCAACCGTGTGGTCTACAAGCACGTGCTGCGCAACGCCGGCGGCCCCGCCCTCGCCGTGCTGGCCGTGCAGTTCATCGGCCTGCTCGGCGGCGCCGTCATTGTGGAACAGATCTTCGCACTTCCCGGCCTGGGGCAGATCACCGTCACCGCCACCGGCCAGGGAGACATCCCGGTTGTGATGGGAGTCGTCGTCGCGACGGCCGCCATCGTGGTGACCGTCAACCTCATCATCGACCTCGCCCAGGGCTGGCTCAATCCGAAAGTTCGGCTGTCATGATCGACACTCCCATCGCACTGCCCACCACGGCAGCCAAGGTTTCCCTGTTCCGCAGGCTTCTCACCAACCCCACTGGCGCCGCATCCATGCTGGTCCTGCTGGTGGTGGCCCTCGCCGCCATCCTGGCGCCCCTCCTGGCTACCCACGACCCCAACACCGCGAGCCTGCAGGACGTGCTGGCCAAGGCGGGGTCCGAGCACCTGCTCGGTGCCGACAGCGCCGGCCGGGACGTGCTGAGCAGGCTGCTCTTCGCCGGCCAGTTCAGCCTCGCCGGGGCCCTCGTCGCCCTGGGCGTGGCGCTTGTCCTGGGCGTGACCGGCGGCCTGGTCGCCGGCTATTACGGTGGCTGGTTCGACTCCGCCTCGTCCTGGCTCACCGGCCTGCTGATGGCCCTCCCCGGCATGGTGGTGCTGCTGGCAGCCCGGGCAGTCCTGGGCCCGTCCATGTGGCTGTCCATGATGATCTTCGGCATCATGCTCTCGCCCGCCTACTTCCGGCTGGTCTACGCCTCGGTCACTGCCGTCCGCAACGAACTGTACGTGGACGCGGCCCGCGTCTCCGGGCTCAGCGATTTCCGGATCATCGGCCGCCACATACTCACCGTGGTCCGGGCACCCGTCATCATCCAGTCCGCCATGATCCTGGGCATCGCCATTGCCATCCAGGCAGGCCTGGAGTTCCTGGGCCTGGGCGATCTCAACATCCCCACCTGGGGCAGCATGCTCAACGACGGCTTCATCAACATCTTCAAGTCGCCCACGCTGGTCCTGTGGCCCGCCCTGATCATCGGGCTCGTCTGCATCGCACTGACGCTCCTGGCCAACGCCATGCGCGATGAACTGGAACGCAGCCGCGGGCCGGTCAAGCGCCGTAAGGCCGCCACCACCGATGCCGCCACCGCGGCCGCCGAGGCGGCAGCGAAGCGCGGCGAGGCCGCCGTCGTGCATCCCGAAGAGCCGAATGAGAACGCCGGTGAGCTGCTCCTGGAGGTCACGGAGCTGGGGGTGGGCTACGACCAGCCGGACGGTTCCACCACCCATGTTGTGAACCATGTTGGCTTGGCCGTCCGCCGCGGCGAAGTGCACGGCCTGGTGGGTGAATCCGGTTCGGGCAAGACCCAGACCGCGTTCTCCATCCTGAGGCTCCTCCCGCAGGGCGGGCGCATCACGGGCGGCTCCATCTTCTTCGAGGGTGAGGACCTGGCACGGCTCTCCGAGAAGCAGATGACCAAGGTCCGCGGGAAGCGCATCGCGTACATCCCGCAGGAACCCATGTCCAACCTGGACGGTGCCTTCACCATCGGCAGCCAGCTGATGGAGCCCATGCGCGTCTGCCTGGGGATCTCCAAGGCCGAAGCCCGCAAGCGTGCACTCGCGCTGCTGGCCAAGGTGGGCATCCCCAACCCGGAACGCACGTTCAATTCCTACCCCCACCAGGTCTCCGGCGGCATGGCCCAGCGCGTGCTGATCGCCGGCGCCGTGTCCTGCGAACCGGACCTGCTGATTGCCGACGAGCCCACCACGGCCCTGGACGTCACCGTGCAGGCCGAAGTCCTGAACCTGCTCCGCGAGCTGCAGGCCGAGCTGAACATGGGCGTCATCCTAGTAACGCACAACTTCGGCGTGGTGGCCGATCTGTGCGACCGCGTCTCTGTGATGCAGAGCGGCCGGGTAGTGGAAACCGGGCCCGTCCGGGCCATCTTCAACGACGCCCGCCACCCGTACACCCGGCAGTTGCTGGACGCGATCCTCGAAGACACCGCTCCGCGCGGACCGCTCAACACCGGCGGCCAGCCGGCTGCAGGTGGCCGGTCCACCGCTGCCGGACCCAAGACATTGAAAGGAGTGACGTCATGAGCGAGGCACTGCTCGACATCAAAGACGTCGTCGTCGAATACCCGCTCAAGGGATTCCGCCGAGCACCGTTCAAAGCCCTCAGGGGCGTCTCCCTGGACATCCGCCCGGGCGAGACCGTTGGCCTGGTGGGCGAATCCGGTTCCGGCAAGACCACCCTGGGCCGCGCCGTGCTGGGCCTGGCGCCGGTCACCGGCGGCAGTATCAAGTACCGCGGCCAGGAGATCTCCCAGGCCAGCCGCGCGCAGCGCAAGGAGCTCAGCCATGAGATCCAGGTGGTGTTCCAGGACCCCTACACCTCCCTGAACCCGTCCATGACCATCGAGCAGATCCTCACCGAGCCGCTCACGGTCCGGAAAGTGGACCGCCAGGCCGCCAACAAGCGCGTGGCCGAGCTGCTGGACCAGGTCCGGCTGCCGCACGGTGCCGCGCACCGGCTGCCGCGCGAGTTCTCGGGCGGCCAGCGCCAGCGCGTGGCCATCGCCCGCGCCCTGGCCCTGGATCCCAAGCTGATCGTCTGCGACGAACCCGTCTCCGCCCTGGACCTCTCCACCCAGGCCCGCGTCATGGAGCTCTTCATCGAGATCCAGGAACGCACCGGCGTGGCTTACCTCTTTGTTTCCCACGACCTGGCCGTGGTGCGGCACCTCAGCCACCGCGTGGCCGTGATGTACCACGGGGAGATCGTGGAATGGGGTGACGGCGAGCAGGTCACCGGCGCCCCCGAACACCCCTACACGCAGCGGCTCTTCATGGCCGCGCCCATCCCCGATCCCGACCGGCAGGCCAAGCACCGCGCGGACAGGCTCCGGCTCCTGGAACTCCAGCAGGAGCAGGACGTCCAAGCCGGCGTCGCCTGAGCACCATCCCACCACAGTCCACACCACATGAAAGGCGCGCCCATGACGGAGCCAGCAGCCCCCGCACGCCCCGAGCTATCCTCCGATGCAAGCTTCCCGCCCGGCTTCGCCTGGGGCGTGGCCACCGCCGCCTACCAGATCGAAGGCGGCGTCAACGAAGGCGGCCGGGGCCCCAGCATCTGGGACACGTTCTCGCACCGGCCCGGCACGACCATCAACGGCGACAACGGCGATATTGCCTGCGACCATTACCACCGCTGGGAAGCGGACCTGGATCTCATGGCGGACCTGGGGATTCCCTCCTACCGCCTCTCGCTGTCCTGGTCCCGCCTCCAGCCCACCGGCACCGGCCCGCTGAACCCCGACGGCGTCCGCTTCTACCGGGACCTCCTGGCAGGCTGCATGGCCCGCGGCATCACCCCCTATGTGACGCTGTACCACTGGGACCTGCCGCAGGCATTGCAGGACGACGGCGGCTGGCCGGCCCGGCAGACGGCCTACCGTTTCGGCGACTACGCCGGACTGGTGGCCGAGGCCCTGGGCGACCTCGCCGAACACTGGATCACCATCAACGAACCGATGTGCGCCGCGTTCCTGGGCCACTCGTGGGGCATGCAGGCCCCCGGTTTCAGGGACGACAGCCTGGCCGTCCCCGCCGCGCACCACCTGCTCCTGGCCCACGGCCTGGCACTGGCCGAATTCCGCACCCGCCGGCCCGGCACCAAGCTGGGCATCACCAACATCATCGGCAACCTGAACCCGGCCAGCGATTCGCCGGCGGACCGTGAGGCCACCGAATACTGGGATGCCATCAGCAACCGGATCTTCCTGGACCCCGTCTACCGCGGCCGCTACGCCGACTCCACGGTTGCGGCGTACGGTCAGTTCGGCCTGACCGCCACGGGCGAAGGCGCCGGCCCCGGGGACCTGGTCCAGCCGGGCGACCTGGAGATCATCTCCGCGCCGGGCGACTTCGCCGGCATCAACCACTACACCAACATGCTGGTCTCCGCAGGGCCCGGCGCCGACGGGACGCCCAACTGGACCCACGTCCAGCCGGCACCGTCCTCCTTCGGCTGGTCCAACACGCCCGGCGCCCTCAAGGCAGTCCTCAAGCGGGTGGCCGCCGAATACACGCAGCTGCCGCTGTACGTCACCGAGAACGGCGTGACCTTCCACGACTATGTGGACCCGAACGGCGAGGTCCGGGACCCCCGGCGCATCGACTACCTCCGCGGCTACATCTCCGCGGTGGGCGAGGCGATCACGGACGGCGTGGACGTACGCGGCTACTTTGCCTGGTCCTTCATGGACAACTTCGAATGGGCCGAAGGCTACGACAAGCGCTTCGGACTGGTCTATGTGGACTACCGCACGCAAACCCGCATCCCCAAGCAGAGCGCCTACTGGTACCGGGACACCATCGCCGCCCACAGCGCCGGTTCCCAGAGTACCGGCCTACACAGCGCCGCTAATGCAACCCCCGCCACCGCCGGTGCCACAGCATGAGCATCGATACCTCCGCCACCGGAACAGCTAGGAAAGCCACCATGGAAACCCTCACCCCAGACCACCGCGCCACGGAACTGCGCCTGGAATCCCTCCTCGCCGAACTCACCCTCGATGAAAAGGTCCAGCTGCTGACCGGCCGCGACTTCTGGACCACCTGGCCGCTGGAAAAGATCGGCCTGCGCCGCATGCTGTTCTCCGACGGGCCCACCGGGGTCCGGGGCGAGGTGTGGGACGAGCGCGAGCCGTCCATGAACTTCCCCTCCGCCGCGGCCATCAGCTCCTCCTGGGATCCGGCCATCGCGGACCGGCTGGGCGCCGCGTCCGCCGTCGAGGCCCGCCGCAAGGGCGTGGACGTTGTCCTTGGCCCCACCATCAACCTGCACCGCTCGCCGCTGGGCGGCCGCCACTTCGAGGCGTTCAGCGAGGATCCGGTCCTGACGGCGGAACTTGCCGCGGCCTATGTGTCCGGTGTGCAGCGCAACGGCGTGGGCGCCACCCCGAAGCACTACGTCGCCAACGATTCCGAAACGGACCGTTTCACGGTGGACGTGAAGGTGGACGAGCGGCCGCTGCGCGAGCTCTACCTGCTCGCGTTCGAGAAGGCCATTGTGGACTCCAAGGCCTGGCTGGTCATGAGCGCCTACAACTCCATCAACGGCGCCACCGCCACCGAACACGAGCTGCTGGAAACCCCGCTGAACAGCGAATGGGGCTTCGACGGCGTGGTCATCAGCGACTGGACCGCCGTGCGCAGCATCAACAGCGCCAACGCCTCCCAGGACCTGGCCATGCCGGGCCCGGACGGTCCCTGGGGCGACGCGCTCGTGGCCGCCGTCAGGGCCGGGGACGTGGCGGAGTCCGCCATCGACCGCAAGGTCCTGCGAATCCTGCAGCTCGCCGCCCGCGTGGGCGCGTTGGAGGGCTTCGACGCCGTGCAGGCGGAACCGGTGGAGCTGGAAGACCCCATCGCGTTCGCCCGCGAAGCGTCCGCCGCCGGCACCGTGATGGTGAAGAACGACGGCGTGCTGCCGCTGGCTGCGTCCACAATGGATGCGTCCGCTGCGTCACGCATCGCCGTGATCGGGCACAACGCCCGCTACGCCCGGACCCAGGGCGGCGGCTCCGCCACCGTGGTTCCGGAAAAGATCGTCACCCCGCTGGAGGGCATCCGTGCCGCCTTCGGTGCGGACAAGGTCAGCTACAGCGTGGGCGCCGTGGTCCAGGAAGGCATCGCCGAGCTGCCCCTGGAGCAACTCACCAACCCCGCCACCGGCGGCCCGGGCCTGCGCGTGCGCTTCCTGGACGCCGGCGGCCAGGAGCTCTTCGCCGAAGACCGCCGCTCCACCGCCCTGGTCTGGTTCGGCGGGGACGCCCCCATCGCGGCGTCCTCCATGGTCCAGTTCCACACCAACTACACCCCGGACGAAACCGGACCGGTCCGCCTGGGCTTCTCCACAGTGGGCCGGGGCCGGATCTTCGTGGACGGCGTCCTGGCCCGCGAGGCCACCATTGAGGCGACCGGCACGGACCTGGGCGCGGCCTTCCTTGCCCCGCCGTCCGCTTCCGTGGCCGTGCAGGCCACCGCCGGGGTACCGCTGGACGTCCGGATCGAACTGGACACCAATGACCGCACCGGCGCCCTGTCCAACGCCCTGGCCATCACCATCGGCGTCGAAGCGGACAACGCAGATCCTGACGCGCTCATCAACGACGCCGTGGAGGCCGCCCGCGCGGCTGACGTCGCCGTCGTCGTGGTGGGTACCAACTCCCGCGTCGAATCCGAAGGCTACGACCGGACCTCCCTGGACCTGCCGGGCCTGCAGGACCGGCTGGTCCACGCAGTGGCTGCCGCCAACCCGCGCACCGTGGTGATCGTGAACTCCGGCTCGCCGGTGCTGCTGCCCTGGCGGGACGAAGTGGCCGCCATCCTGATCGGCTACTTCGGCGGCCAGGAATTCGGCCACGCCCTCACGGACATCCTCACCGGCACCAGCGAACCCGGCGGCCGGCTCCCCACCACCTGGCCCGCCATCCAGGAAGACGTTCCCGTCATCAACGTGACCCCCGCGGCCGACGGTACCCTCAGCTATGACGAAGGCATCCACATCGGCTACCGGGCCTGGCTCAGGGCAGGCGCCCGGCCGGCCTACGAATTCGGCTTCGGGCTCGGCTACACGGACTGGAGCCTCGATTCCCTGCAGGCTCCCGCCACCGCCACACCCGGCGCAATCGTTCCGCTCACCGTCACCCTGTCCAACACCGGCAGCCGGCCCGGAAAGAACGTGGTGCAGGTCTACGCCGAGAAGAACGGCTCCGCCGTGGACCGCCCGGTCCGCTGGCTCGTGGCCTCCGCCCCCGTCTGGGGTGAAGCCGGCGAAAGCGTCACCGCCGTCCTGGACGTCCCCACCCGGCTTCTGGCCTACTGGGACAACGGCTGGAGCTACGAACCCGGCGACTACACCCTCCGCATCGGCACCTCCGTGAGCGAACTGCCGCTGGAAACCACCCTCGCCCTGACCGCGTCCGCAACAACCCTGGAAGGTGCCGCATGACCCCGCTTGACCCCGCAAAGCTGCCCGCGGGAGCACTGCCCAACCCGCTGATCCCCGGCTTCAACCCGGACCCCAGCATCGTCAAGGTGGGCGGCGACTACTACCTGGCCACCTCCACCTTCGAATACCTGCCCGGCATCCCGGTCTACCACAGCACAGACCTGCTCAGCTGGACGCGGATCGGCCACGTGGTGGACCGGGAAGGCCAGCTGGACTCCCGCGACGTGCCCACCCTGGGCGGTGCTTGGGCGCCCACCATCCGCTTCCACGACGGCCTGTTCTACGTGGCCGTCACCGACGCCATGGCACGCGGCACCCTGGTGTTCACGGCCACGGACCCTGCCGGCCCCTGGAGCGACGGACTCGCCATCGAGGGCGCCATCGGCATCGACCAGGACCTCGCCTGGGACGAGGACGGAACCGCCTACATGAGCTACTCCGGGCTGGACACGGTCAGCGGGACCATCGACGGGCACGGCGGCATCCTCCAAGTCCGCGTCGATCTGGAAACGGGCAAGGCGCTGGAGGAACCCCGGAGCGTCTGGTCCGGCACCGGCCTGATGTTCCCCGAGGCGCCGCACCTCTACAAGCGCGGCGACTACTGGTACCTCATGATCGCCGAGGGCGGCACCGAGCGCGGCCACAGCGTCAGCATCGCCCGCGGAACCTCCCCGGCCGGGCCGTTCGAGGGCAACCCGGCCAACCCCATCCTGAGCGCCCGGAGCACCGACCGTCCCATCCAGAACACCGGCCACGGCGACCTGGTGGAAACCCCCGACGGGGGCTGGGCCATGGTGCTCCTGGGCATGCGGCCCAAGGGAATGACCCGCGCCTTCTCCGCGCTGGGCCGGGAAACGTTCATCACCCCCGTCACCTGGGAGGACGGCTGGCCCGTCGCGGAGCCCGTCATCCTGAACCCCCGCGAGGGCGGGTTCTCGTACGAGGATGACTTTGCCGACGCGGAGCTCGACGGCGGCTGGATCGCCGTGCGGCGCTTCCCCGGCGCGTTCGCCTCCACCGAAAAAGACCCCGGCCGCCTCACGCTCAGCAGCGACGGCGCCGGCCTGGACGATGCCCGGCCCGCGTTCCTGGGCCGCCGCCAGCAGTCCCAGGTGGAGACGATCTCCGCGCTGGTGGACGCGGGCGTTCGTGAATCCGCGGGGTCGTCCGAGTCAGGGAACGGCGCAGGCGGCCTGGCCGTCCGCTACGACGAGGCCCACCACTACTCCATCGAAACCGACGGCACCACCATCACCGCGCGGGCCCGGATCTCCTCGATCGAGCAGAGCTGGACCCACGCTGCGCCCGCCGGGCCGCTGGAACTCCGGATCGAGACCCGCGAGCCTGAACGCGGCGCGGGCCTGAACCACCTGAGCCCGGACACCATCGCGCTGCAGGCGGTCATCGACGGCGAAACGGTGACCCTCGCCGAACTCGACGGCCGGTACCTCTCGGCCGAAACCGCCGCGTCCTTCACCGGCCGGGTGTCGGGCGTCTACGCCAGCCGCGGCGCCGTGGCCTTCGACTGGTTCCGCAGCACAGGCCGCGAACCCAGTTAGGCCAGGCACCGCAGCAGCCTCGATACCTTGCTCCTCCTTCCGAAAGGCCTTCCGTGACATCCACGTCCCTGACGCCGCAGTCAGCCATCCGCCAGCAGGCAGCCGTCAGCCGGTTCACGGCCGAGTACCGGCAGGACACCCCGGTCGTGGCTGTGCCCCGGCCCCGGCTCAGCTGGGTCACCGCCACGGACAGCCGCGACTGGCAGCAGACGCGGGCGGAGCTCCGGATCACCCGTGCCGGCGCCGTGGAGTCCACGGTCTGCGAGGGCCCGGAGTCCGTGCTGGTGGAGTGGCCCTTCGGGGCCATCTCCGCGGGCGAGCAGGTGGACGTGGAAGTCCGGGTCACCGGGAACGACGGCGGCACGACCGAGTGGAGCGGGCCGTTGACCCTGGTGGGCGGCTGGCTGGGTGGTCCCTGGCAGGCGCAGGCCATCGGCCTGCCGGCACCCGCCGGGGATGTGCCGCTGGGACAGCCCGGCCAGCTCCGGCATGAATTCACGGTGGGGGAGGGGCTGGCCAAGGCCACGCTGTTCGCCACCGCCCACGGCGTCTACCAGGCCGAGATCAATGGGACGGAGGTGGATGACCAAGTCCTCAAACCGGGCTGGACGGCCTACGCGGACCGCCTCAGCCACGAAACCACGGATGTCACGGCACTCCTGACGCCGGGCGCCAATGCCATCGGCATCTGGCTGGCCGGCGGCTGGTTCACCGAAAAGTACGGCTTCCATGGCTTCGCCAAACCCTTCTATGGGGAGCAGCCTGCCGTGAAGGTGGAGCTGCTGCTCGAATACCTTGATGGGTGGCGGGAAACCGTGGCCAGCGGCCAGGGCTGGCGCGCCACCACCGGCGGGCCGCTCGTCTCCAGCGGCATCTATGCGGGCGAAGCCCACGACGCCCGCCGGGCCGAGGCCGGCTGGTCCGCAGCCGGCTTCGACGACGCCCACTGGCTCCCCGCGCCGCTCACCGAGGGCGACTGGGCGGAGGCCACCCCGGCCATCGCCCCGCCCGTGCGCCGCATCGAGGAGCTGTCCGTGGTGGAGGTGCTGACCACGCCCTCCGGCGCCACCGTGCTGGACTTCGGCCAGAACCTGGTGGGCCGGCTGCGGATCAGGGTCAGCGGCGAAGCAGGCCGTACCATCACGCTCCGGCATGCCGAGGTGCTCGAAGACGGCGAGCTGTCCCTCCGCCCCCTGCGCCAGGCGGCCGCCACCGACAGCTACACCCTCGCCGGCAACGGTCAAGAGGAATGGGAACCACGCTTCACCTTCCACGGCTTCCGCTATGCCCAGGTGGACAACTGGCCCGGCGGGCTGGACCCGGCGGCGATCACCGCCGTCGTGATCCATAACGACATGCGCCGCACCGGCTGGTTCGAGTGCTCCGAGCCGCTGCTCAACCGCCTCCACGAAAACGCCCTCTGGGGCATGCGCGGCAACTTCCTGGCACTCCCCACCGACTGCCCGCAGCGCGACGAACGGCTGGGATGGACCGGCGACATCCAGGTCTTCAGCCCCACCGCCAGCTACCTGTACGACTCGCTGGGCTTCCTCGGCTCCTGGCTGCAGGACCTCGCCCTCGAACAGGGCCACCGCAACGGCGTGGTCCCCATCATCGTCCCGTCCGTGCTGGGCATGCTCGAATCACCGGTGGCTGCCTGGGGCGACGCCGCCACGGTGGTCCCCTGGGTGCTGTTCGAACGCTTCGGGGACACCGGACTGCTCCGCCGGCAATACGCCAGCATGCGGGACTGGGCCGACGCCCTGCTGAAGGTCCGGGACGGTTCCGGGCTGTGGCAGGGCCAGATGCAGCTGGGCGACTGGCTGGACCCCGCCGCACCGCCGGACAAGCCCGGCGCCGCCCGCACCCATGGCGACATCGTGGCCAGCGCCTACCTGTTCCGCTCCCTGGACCTCGTCGCCCGGGCGGCCGCCGTCCTGGACAACGACGACGACCACGGCACCTACGCTGCGCTCGCCGAGGAGACCCGGCAGGCGTTCCTGGCCGAGTACGTCACGCCCGCCGGCCGCATGGTGTCGGACGCCCAGACCGCCTACTCGCTGGCCCTCATGTTCGGCATCAGCACCGGTCCGGTTCAGCGCCAGGCCCTGGGCGACCGGCTCGCCGAGCTCGCCCGGCTGGGTGGCTACCGGATCGCCACCGGATTCGTGGGCACACCGCTGATCGCCGACGCCCTGACCGCCACCGGGCACCTGGAGGCCGCCGAACGGCTGCTCACCCAGACCGAGTGCCCGTCCTGGCTGTACCCTGTCACGCAGGGCGCCACCACCATCTGGGAACGCTGGGACTCCATCCTGGAGGACGGCAGTGTCAACCCCGGCGAAATGACCTCCTTCAACCACTACGCGCTGGGCGCCATCGCCGACTGGATGCACCGCACCGTGGCTGGCCTGGCCCCGGCCGCGCCAGGCTACCGGAAACTCCGCATCGCACCACGCCCGCTGCGCAGCCTGCAGCACGCTTCGACCTCGCACGAAACCCCCTACGGGCTGGCCCGGGTGGCGTGGAAGCACGACGGGGACCGGATCCTGGTGGACGCCACCGTTCCGCCGGGCACCACGGCCGAGGTCTCACTCCCTGACGGTTCCGCAGAATTTGTGGTGGGCTCGGGCCGGCACCGCTGGGACGTTCCCGCCGCGGCGGCGGCTCCGGAACCTGGCGCGGTCTCGCTGCACTCCCCGCTGGCGGACATCATGGACGACCCCGCAGCCTATGCCGCGGCGTGGCAGGCCATGGAAGCCCACGATCCCGCCGGGGCGACAGCGTTCCGCAAGGACACCGTCTGGTACCGGCAGACCACCCTGGACCAGAGCCTGATCTTCACCCAGCCCGCAGTCAAAGCGGACATCGCCGCCGCACTGGCCGCCCTCTCCACCAAACGCTCCGCACGTACCACCGAAAACTCCTGACCTCCCAAGCCCCGAAATCAAGAAGGCACCAATGACAACTTTCACCGCTGAGAGCCCCCTGTACTTCGTCATGCGGCACGCCGAAGGCCACCGCATCCTGAATGAACGCGTCCCCACGCTGACGAACAACCCGCTGCTGCACACCCTGTACTTCCATGAGGTGGGCATGATCCTGGGGACGGAAGAGGCCTTGAAGGGGAAGCCCGCCGACGTCGCGGAGATCCTCCGCCTGATCGGCGAGCTGGAACCCGAGGACACCGCCGCCCAGCGCGAGGCGGCAGCCGCCGTCGACGTCCCCGCCCCGGATGCCGGCTACGAGCCGGAAACCGTGGAACGCGCCAGCGCCGCCGTGACGCTGCCCACGACGGCGGCCGCGCAGGCACGCTTCGAAGTGGCCCTCGCCGGGCCCTCGCACGGGAACCCGTTCACCGACGTCGAACTCCGTGTGGAGTTCACCGCCCCGTCCGGCACGGTGCTCAGCGTCCCCGGCTTCTACGACGGCGACGGCAATTACAAGGCCAGGCTCCTGCTCCCGGAAACGGGGGACTGGACCTTTGCCACCTTCAGCAACGCCCGCTCGCTGGACGGCATCACCGGTTCGTTCGCTGCAGGGGAGGCCGCGGCCGGCGTGCGGGGCGTGGTGCGGGTGGCCAACACCTTCCACTTCGCGTACCAGGACGGCACGCCCTACCTGCCGATCGGCACCACCGCCTACGCCTGGACCCACCAGGGCGATGCCCTGGAGAAGCAGACACTGGACACGCTCGCCGCAGGACCGTTCAACAAGATGCGCATGTGCGTCTTCCCGAAGTCCTACCTGTTCAACGAGAACGAGCCTGAGTTCTACCCCTTCGAGGGATCGCTGTCTGCCGGCTTCGACTACGAGCGGCCCAACCCGGCGTTCTACCGCCACCTCGAACAGCGCATCAGCCAGCTGGACGAACTCGGCATCGAAGCTGACCTCATCCTGTTCCACGCCTACGACCGCTGGGGTTTCTCCGCCATGACCCCGGGCCAGGATGACCGCTACCTGAAGTATGTGGTGGCCCGGCTGGCGTCGCACCGGAACATCTGGTGGTCCCTGGCCAATGAATACGACCTGCTGTTCCGCAAAACCACCGAGGACTGGGAGCGCTTCGCCGGCATTGTGCAGGCCAACGACCCCAGCGGGCACCTGCTGTCCATCCACAACTGCCATGCCTTCTACGACTACAGCCGTCCGTGGATCACGCACAGCAGCATCCAGCGCCAGGACGTGCACAAGACCGCCGAGTTCACGGGGGAGTGGCGGGACCGCTGGCAGAAGCCGGTGGTCATCGACGAGTGCGCCTACGAGGGCAACATCGACCAGGGTTGGGGCAACATCACCGGCGAGGAGATGACCCGGCGGTTCTGGGAAGGCGCAGTCCGCGGCGGCTATGTGGGTCACGGCGAAACGTACATGCACGCCCAGGACATCCTGTGGTGGGCCAAGGGCGGGGAGTTCCACGGCAGCAGCCCGGAGCGCATCGCGTTCCTGCGCCGCATCGTGGCAGAGACTCCCGGAGGGTTCCTGGAGCCGTTGCCCAGCGCCTGGGACGTCCCCACCGCCGGCATCCGGTACGAGTACGAACTCAGCTACTTCGGCTTCAACCAGCCCACGTACCGGAACTTCGTGATGCCCGCAGGGCGGAAGTACGTGGTGGACATCATCGACACCTGGAACATGACCATTGATACCCTGCCGGGCACGGTGGAGGGACGGTTCCGGGTGGAGCTGCCCGGGCGGCAGTTCGTCGCCGTCAGGATCCGCGCGGCTTCGATCTAGGAATTGCTTGCGCATCGCCCGGCGTCGTCCTAAGCTCAAACAAACATTGGATTCGGCCGAAACGCCCCAATGAAACGGCGATGGAGATGAGCAGCACTCTCCGCTGGCTTAGCAGGGTGCTCGTAGTGGGCGCCTTGGTTTCCAGCGTGCTGGTTGGGACTACCACCGCTGCATCCGCTACCAATAACTACGGCTATCCAAGTGTCGGCTATTCCGGTGTCAGTAATCCGCCGACGTCGGACAAGCCCCAGAGCAAGCTGTGGTGGAACGACGGCTCGTGGTGGGCGGACATGTGGACAACAGGCAGTGGATGGCACATCTACCGGCTGGACCGCAGCACGAAGACCTGGGTGGACACCGGGCTGCTGAATGACAGCCGCGGCACCACCTTGGCGGACACACTCTGGGACGGCACCCATCTGTACATCGCCTCCCACGTCGTCACGGTGTCCAGCGATACGGCGCCCGCGGCGTCGAAGTCCGGCAGGCCGGCCAAGCTGTACCGATACAGCTACTCCGGGGGCACGTATACGCTGGACGGCGGTTTCCCCACCATCATCACGGACAACAGCAGTGAAACGATGACCATCGACCAGGACTCCACGGGCGCCATCTGGGCCACTTGGACGCAGGTCGCACGCAACTCGTCCGGCGGGTTTACCAACACTGTCTACGTCAACTACTCCGCGCCGGGCGGCAGCAGCTGGGCGACCCCGTTCGTCATTCCGGCAACCGATCCGCACCCCGCGCCGGATGACATCTCGGCCGTCGTAGCCTTCGGACCGAACAAGATCGGAGTGATGTGGAGCGACCAACTCAGCGGGACCGTGTACTGGGCGACCCGCACCGATGGCACCAACCCTACGGCGTCCTCATCGTGGCATGATCAGCCGGCGATCAAGGGCAATAAGCAGGCCGATGATCACCTGAACCTCAAAGCCCTGATGGCCGACAACTCCGGCCGGGTGTTCGCTGCGGTGAAGACCAGCCTTAATGAAACCTCCTCCGACCCGACGCTGCCGCAGTTGCTGCTGCTGGTGTTCAAACCCGGCACGGGGTCCTTCTCGCAGTCGACTATTTCCACGGCCGGCGATTGTGTCACGCGCCCGCAGATTGTGCTGGACACCCAGAACAACCTCGTGCACGCATTCCAAACCGCACCGTCAACGTCGGTCAGCGGCTGCGCCTACTCCGGCGTGGCAGGCAGCATCTATGAAAAGACCGCATCCATGGACAACCCCGTCTTTGGATCCGGACGTGGCACCCCTGTGATCCAGGACGCTGCCTCCGCAAACATGAACAATGTAACCACCACCAAGCAGAGCGTCAACGGCTCCACCGGCCTTGTCGTAATGGCCAGCGACAACGTAGCCAAGCGCTATTGGTTCGCTGACAAGAGCCTGGGTGCTGCTCCGCAGGCGCCTGTGGCGGCGTTCACGGCCACGCCGACGTCGGGCACGGCGCCGCTGCCGGTGGGCTTCACGGACACGTCGACGGGCGCACCGACGTCCTGGTCGTGGAGTTTCGGCGACGGGGGCACGTCCACGGTCCAGAACCCGTCCCACACCTACACCGCGGCCGGCAGCTACACCGCCCAACTGACCGCGAGCAACGGGGCGGGCTCGACGACGGCGGCGGTGACGATCACCGTCAGCCCGGCTCCGCCGGCGCCTGTGGCGGGGTTCACGGCCACGCCGACGTCGGGCACGGCGCCGCTGGCGGTGGGCTTCACCGACACGTCGACGGGTGCGCCGACGTCCTGGTCCTGGAGTTTCGGTGACGGGGACACGTCCACGGTTCAGAATCCGTCCCACACCTATGCCGCGGCCGGCAGCTACACGGCGGAACTGACCGCGAGCAACGGGGCGGGCTCGACGACGGCGACGGCGACGATCACCGTGAGCCCGGCCCCGCCGGCGCCTGAGGCGGGGTTCACGGCCACGCCGACGTCGGGCACGGCGCCGCTGCCGGTGGGCTTCACGGACACGTCGACGGGCGCACCGACGTCCTGGTCGTGGAGTTTCGGCGACGGGGGCACGTCCACGGTCCAGAACCCGTCCCACACCTACACCGCGGCCGGCAGCTACACCGCCCAACTGACCGCGAGCAACGGGGCGGGCTCGACGACGGCGACGGCGACGATCACCGTCAGCCCGGCCCCGCCGGCGCCTGTGGCGGGGTTCACGGCCACGCCGACGTCGGGCACGGCGCCGCTGGCGGTGGGCTTCACCGACACGTCGACGGGTGCGCCGACGTCCTGGTCCTGGAGTTTCGGTGACGGGGACACGTCCACGGTTCAGAATCCGTCCCACACCTATGCCGCGGCCGGCAGCTACACGGCGGAACTGACCGCGAGCAACGGGGCGGGCTCGACGACGGCGACGGCGACGATCACCGTGAGCCCGGCCCCGCCGGCGCCTGAGGCGGGGTTCACGGCCACGCCGACGTCGGGCGCGGCGCCGCTGGCGGTGGGCTTCACCGACACCTCGACCGGTGCGCCGACGTCCTGGTCCTGGAGTTTCGGTGACGGGGACACGTCCACGGTTCAGAATCCGTCCCACACCTATGCCGCGGCCGGCAGCTACACCGCCCAACTGACCGCGAGCAACGGGGCGGGCTCGACGACGGCGACGGCGACGATCACCGTCAACCCGGCTCCGCAGGCGCCTGTGGCGGCGTTCACGGCCACGCCGACGTCGGGCACGGCGCCGCTGCCGGTGGGCTTCACGGACACGTCGACGGGCGCACCGACGTCCTGGTCGTGGAGTTTCGGCGACGGGGGCACGTCCACGGTCCAGAACCCGTCCCATACCTATGCCGCGGCCGGCAGCTACACCGCCCAACTGACCGCGAGCAACGGGGCCGGCTCGACCACTGCGGCGGTGACGATCACCGTCAGCCCGGCTCCGCAGGCGCCTGTGGCGGGGTTCACGGCCACGCCGACGTCGGGCACGGCGCCGCTGGCGGTGGGCTTCACGGACACGTCGACGGGCGCACCGACGTCCTGGTCGTGGAGTTTCGGCGACGGGGGCACGTCCACGGTCCAGAACCCGTCCCACACCTACACCGCGGCCGGCAGCTACACTGCCCAACTGACCGCGAGCAACGGGGCCGGCTCGACCACTGCGGCGGTGACGATCACCGTCAACCCGGCTCCGCAGGCATCCGGGGTGACCGCCGTCGGTTCAACCACCACCTATTCGGCGACGGCCACCACCATGGTCTCACTGACCGCGCCGTCCGGTACCTCCGCCCAAGATGTGCTTGTCGCATCGATCACCGCGGATCTGAACCCCTCAATGGCCTCCGTCCCCACCGGCTGGTTCCCCATCGTGAATGCATTGCCGATCAACAGCTCGTCAAACTCCGGGGCACGAGTGTTCGTCTTCTACCACGTCGTGGGCTCGTCCGACCCGGCGAGTTACATCTGGACCTTGAGCCCAGCCGTGAAGTGGGGCGCCGGAGTCACTGCCTACCGGGGCGTCAACAACACAACGCCGCTGGACAGCCCTGTCGCCACGGCCGTCAACACGAGCTACACGGCCACCAGCATCACCGCGCCCAGCATCACCACAACCAGCAACGGCGCGATGCTGATTGGCGGCATCGGCTTTGACGCGTCAACGCCCGCCGCTTCCCCGCCCAGTGGGTGGACCGAGCGATGGGAGGCAGCCGGCGGCCAAATCGCCGAGCTGGCCGACAAGACGCAACCGTTCGCCGGTGCCACCGGCACCGCCACCTGGACCTTCAGCACAGCCAAAGCCGTCGCAGTCTGGCGGACCGCCCTCAAACCGGCCAGCTAGTGTCCTGCGCCTGAAATTCGCAGTCATCAAGCGAACGACGGCGGGAGGTTCCCGCCGTCGAGACGGTTGTGACTCACGCGCGATCACACCGGCTGCGGGACGATACGAATGTACGGCATGGGCTCCTTCCAATCGCCAAAGATCTCGCGGGCCTCGCCGTTTGCGACGGAGCCGGCGATGATGACGTCCTCGCCTTGCTTCCAGTTGACCGGCGTCGCCACCCGGTGCTTCGCGGTGAGCTGAAGCGAGTCGATGACGCGAAGCACCTCGTCGAAGTTGCGTCCTGTCGTCATGGGGTAGACGAGGATCAGCTTGACCTTCTTGTCCGGCCCGATGACGAACACGTTGCGGACGGTCTGGTTGTCCGCGGGCGTGCGGCTCTTGGCGTCCCCGGACGTGACCGCCGGGAGCATGCCGTAAAGCTTCGCCACGGTGTAGTCGTCGTCACCGATCACGGGGTAATTGGGGCGGGCCCCCTGTGTCGCTTCGATATCGGCGGCCCACCGCTCGTGATCGGCTGTCGAGTCCACGGACAAGCCGATGATCTTGACTCTGCGTCGGTCGAACTCGGGCTTGATCTTGGCCATGTAACCGAGCTCGGTGGTGCAGACGGGGGTGAAGTCTTTCGGGTGCGAGAACAACACTCCCCATGAGTCTCCGAGCCAGTCATGGAAGCGGATGTCGCCGGTGGTCGTCTTGGCGGAGAAATCGGGTGCGATCTCCCCGAGTTGCAGTCCCATCATGTCCTCCTGGGGCGTTGTGATGTGAAGACGGAGCCAATTGGCTCGCCGTCACTTCTGACGGTAGGGCGACTCTGTTCCCCGACCGTTCCCCCAGCTACCATGAGGGCGTGGAGAGGTGCGCCGTCGTCATGCTGGGCGCGTTCCGCGTCGTGATTGACGGCCGGACGGTTCCGGGCGACGTGTGGAAACGGACCAAGGCGGCCGGTCTCGTCAAGATCCTTGCCCTCGCGGAGGGGCGCCGGCTGCATAGGGAAGTAGTCGCGGATCTGCTCTGGCCCGATCTCAGCGCACAAGCTGCCGCTTCGAACCTGCGCAAGGCAATGCATTTCGCGCGCGCCGCCTTTGGCTCGCCCGACGCCGTGCAGGCGAGCGGCGACCTCCTGGTGTTGCTGCCCGACGCCGAGGTCTCCATAGACGCGGAGCGGTTCGAAGCGGACGGGCGCGCCGCGCTCGCCGCAGCGGCAGGGGTGGCCGAGGCACTGGCCCTGTATGGAGGCGAGCTGCTTCCTGATGATCGATTCGCCGTGTGGGCCGAGGATCCCCGCGAGCGGCTGCGCACGCTGTACCTGCGTCTGCTCAAGTCTGCGGCCAGGTGGGACGACGTGGTCAAGGTCGAGCCAGCGGACGAGGACGCCCACCGCGCGATCATGGTTCGCGCGCTCGACGCCGGCGATCGCCAGGGCGCGATCCGCCAGTTCGAGCGACTCTGTCGGCGGTTGCGGGCCGACTTGGGCGTCGGCCCAGGGGCGGCGACGGTCGCGGTTTACGAGGAGGCCATCGCCGAGGACAGCCGGCGCACTGAGAATCGCATGCGGGCCACGTTGGCGCGTGCACTCATCGCCCTCAATAGCGGCGACCTCATCGAAGCCACGTTATACGCCCGGCATGCACGCGAGCTGGCCATGGAAGCGAACCTGGGCCGGGAGATCGGTGAGGCCAGCGCGGTGTTGGCGATCGCGGCGAACATGCAGGACCGCTGGCCCGAGTCGTTCGAGGCCGAGTTCGTGGAGTTCACGCGACACGACTCCGAGCGCTCCGGCTACATTCTCGACGCACAGTTGTGCCTCGCCGAGTTCTGCCTGTGCGGACCGGACGGGCACCGGAACATTGCGCGCCGAGTAGCGCGTCTGCGGACGATCGCCGAGCGGGCAGGCTCGGTGCGCGGCCAGGCTATCGCCGAGCTGTTGCTGGGGGAGGCAGCACTGTTCTCCGGTGAACTCGGCGACGCGCGCAGCCTGCTCCAGTCCGCGCTCGAACTGCACCGCCGGGCCGGGGCCCCGGCTGGCGAGATCGTGACATTGCAACGACTGGCTGAGGTCGACCTCGCGCAGGATCGGCCCGAGGAGGCCGCGGCGGCAGCCAGTCGCGCCTTGGCTACCGCCGCGTCCACGTGGCTTGAGCCGCACCTCCGAGTACGGCTGTATGGGGTGCTCGCCGAGGCAGCGAGATCTCCGGCGCAAGCGGTCCGCATCATCGAGCGAGCCGACGCCGCTCTCGCCGCTAGGAACGTCTGCCTGCCGTGCTCGATGGGATATCAAGTCGCCGCCGCGACGAACTACGCACTGGCGGGGAAGCTGGACGCCGCCCGCCGCCGGCTCGCCAACGCTGAACAGCTCGCTGGCATGTGGCCTGGGGGGCCATGGCACGCTGCCGTCTGGGAAGCGCGGGCGGTCCTGCGCCGCGCAGAGGGTCATGAGGATCAAGCCATCGCCCTGTTTCGGGAAGCGGCGGCTGGTTTTGGCGAGCTGGGCAGGCGCCAAGACGAGCAACGCTGCCTGACCCGAGCAGCACAAGGATCGCCAATGACGAGCGGAACGCCTCTTGCCGGCTAAGTGGGATTTCGGGCCCGCCGGTGCAGGCCGCTCCGTTGCCCGGCGTGGGGTGGTCTGATACGTTCGCCGCATACCCCGTCGTAAGATGACGGCTGAGAGGAGGATGGCGATGGCCGATCCGGTCGGCGACATCATCGGAGACTATCGGGCGTTCGCCGCGCAGCAGCGCGACCGCCTGCTCGCCCGAGGCATCGACATCGCGCCCTACGAGCTGAGCCATCTCGCCGTCCGCGTGCCGGAGTGGGACCAGTATGTCCACCTGCGGACGCTGCTCGAACGCCACGCCATCGCCAATGTGGAGAACGTCTGGAACGGGCGGCCGATGTCCATGATCCTCCTCGCTGAGCCGCTCCGCGTCCTCGACGGCCAGGCGATCCCGCTCATCGAGCTCATCCCGCCCGTCCACCAGCGCGTCTACAAGATGGGCATGGAGCACGTCGGCGTGGTCGTCGGCGAGGAGGTCGACGCGTTCTCCCGCCGGCATCGGGCGGCGCTGACCGGCCAGCAGTTCCAGAACCAGTGGAACGAGCCGTATTACGTCCTGTTCGAGGACTTCACTCACGTGAAGTTCCACCGCCGTCCGCTGCGCGCGGTGATCGAGCTGCAGGGCGGGACGTTCGACGGCGTCCACCATGTCGACGGCTGGGTCCCGCAGCGTCTGGTCACCGCGACTGGCCCGAACCCACTGCCGCGCTGAGCGGAGCGCGCCACATGGGTCCTCCTGACCGAGGCGCTGACCGAGGCGCCCGAGGGTGGCCGGGGTCTCTGGGGCCATGCCCACACGAACGCCGAACTCGTCCAGGCCGCCCGGAGCGAGCTCGCCAAACTCGCAGAAGGCGCCTGATCGGGCCAAGGCGCTCGTCATCAGGTCATGAAATCGCAGCAGAGGTTTCGTGCTCCTTGAACTCCTTGGCGGTCTGCACAAGGCAGCTGGCAAGGCGTCTTGCGTCTTCCCGGGTGAACCGAGCTATGGGCAGGGCAACGCTGAGTGCCGCATGTTCGCCATCAATCACTCCCAGGGAGACAGCGAGGGCGGCGACCCCGCCTTCGCTTTCCTCGTAGTTTGCGCCCACGCCCGCCCTGCGGGTTTTTTCCAGATCCGCATGGATTCGGGCGGGATCGATTTTCATGTCGCGTCGCCCGGAGCCCGCTGACGCGATCTTGTATCGGGCATCAACCTCTTGCGGAGTCAGATCGGCGAGCATTGCCTTGCCCGCCGAGGTGACGTGGGCTGGAAGTACGACGCCTGTCCTTAGGCCGAAGCGCAAGGCATGGGTGGTGGCCTCGATGCCATCGAGATGGTGAATCTCGGTGCCGACGAGCGTCGCCAGATGGACTGTCTCGCCTACTCGTTCAGAGAGGCGCTCCAGGTATGGCCGAACGCGGAGGCGCAGGGGCGGAATCGGTTGCATCATGCCAGGCCGCAGGAACTCCGGGCCGGGGGAGTAGCGTTTTTGATTTCCCTGCCGCGCGAAGCCGTCTCCCACCAGGGTGGCGAGCAGGCGTTGCGCCGTGGACGGGTTGACGTCAAGTTCCTTTGCGGCCTCGGTGACGCTGAGGGAGCCTTTCTCGGCCATCAGCTTTAACAGGACCAAGGCCCGATGTACGGCCTCCACACGGGAAGAGTCTTCATTGCGTATCACGCAATAACTCTAACATCTATTGCGCCACAAACAATAGCGGGGCTACGGTTGCATCAGTTCCAGGTACGACACGGCGCAGTACGGATCAAGATTCCTTGACCGATCGCCACGCCTGGCATCCCCAATAATCCGCTCACCCGACAAAGGAGTCTTGATGAGTCAGCCCACCCCCGTCCCGTCCGTGAAGCGCCCGCTGCGAACCCGCACGCCGGCCCCACCCCAGGCCAGGCGCGCCGTCGTTAGCGGAACCTTCGGCTCCGCACTCGAATGGTTCGACTTCGCCATCTACGGAGCGATGTCAGCAACCGTCTTTCCCGCCGTGTTCTTCAACAAGTTGGACCCCGCAATCGGTTTGCTGGCCTCATTCGCTGCCTTCGGCGTCGGCTTCTTCGCCCGTCCGCTGGGAGGCATCGTCTTCGGCTATCTGGGAGACCGGTTCGGCCGCCGAAAGATCCTGTTGACCACTTTCGTCCTCATGGGCGCGGCGTCAATGATCATCGGACTGCTGCCGCCCTACTCCGCAATCGGGTTCATCGCGCCGCTGGCGCTGGTCCTCATGCGTTTCATCCAGGGCATTGCCCTGGGCGGTGAGGCCACCGGAGCCCAACTCATGACGATGGAGCATGCTCCGGCAGACCGGCGGTCGTTTTACGGGGCCCTCATGGCAATGGGATCGCCCATCAGCCAGGTGCTGGCCAATCTCATGCTGGCAGTCCTCTCCGGAGTGCTGAGCGGGGAGGCATTCCTTGCCTGGGGCTGGCGGGTGCCGTTCCTGCTGAGTATCTTCCTTGTGGCAGTGGGCATCTATATCCGTCTTAAGGTTGAAGAGACTCCGGTGTTCAGGGAGGGCGTTAAGGAGCTTGCGACCGAGCAGAGCAATCCGGCGATTGTGATGAAGACGCAAGGCGCGACCATTCTGCGGCTGATCCTGGCTTTCGCCCCGATCGTCATCACGTTCTACATCGTTTCCGTCTTCGGCATCAGCTACCTGACCAGCCACGGATTCACCCAAAGCGAGACGTTCACCATCATCATGATCTCCAATTTCCTGTCCGTGATCGCGATCTGGTGGGGCGGCCGGATGTCCGACGTCTACGGTCGTCGCAAGATTCTCATGATCGGCTCGGCCGGAACCCTGCTTGCGGCCTTCATCTTCTTCCCGGTCGCAAATCTGGGCAGCTTCCCGCTGGCACTTGCCGTGGTCGCCTTCGCCCTCGTCTCGGCACAGTTCGGCAACGCCGGTCAGGGGGCCCTCTTCGCCGAGGCCTTCCCCACCCACATGCGGTACACGGGATCTGCATTGGCACTCACGGGGTCGAACCTGATCTTCGCGGCCCCTGCCCCTTTCCTCGCCTCATGGCTGATGACCATCAGCGACGGCAACACCGTCTCGATCACCATCTTCTGGGTCGTCATCATTGTCGCCGCGTTGATCAACATGCTCCTGATGGGTGACGGCAAGACCCTTGAAGGGAAGTCGCATCGGTTCGGACGCTACGTACCGGCCGCCGAAACCGGTGATTCGGACTTTCAGGTCTCGACCAACGCCATGATGAAGTAACCGATGATCGTCGAGCAGCGCACCTACATCCTGCACACCGGGGCCAGTCTCAAGGAGTACCTCGAGGCGTACGAACAGATCGGGCTGCCCGCGCAAAAGCCAATCCTCGGGGGCTTCCTCGGATACTTCGTGACGGAGTTCGGCCGCCAAAACGAGCTGAACCACTTTTGGGCCTACACGGACCTCGAGGACCGGCGAACACGCCGGGCCGATCTGGCTAAGAACACTCGGTGGCAGGAATGCCTGGCCATCATCCGCCCCATGATCATGACCATGGAGAACAAAATCATGTATCCCACCTCTTTCTCACCCATTCGTTCCCTGCCCGTTACTGTCGATGACGCCAACACTGCCTTCACCAGGAACTGAGGTGCCCACCATGGAAATCACGCTCCCCGAATCCACCGACCGGGCAGTCCCGGAAATCAACACGGTCACCCGGACAGCCATTGTGACCGGCGGGGCCGGCGGCATGGGCAGGACGATCAGCCGACGCCTCGCAGCCGAGGGCTATGCCGTTGTTGTGGCCGACATTAACCAGGACGCTGCCGATCAGGCCGCGGCCGGCCTTCCGGAGATCGACGGCGCGGATCACCGCGGTTTCGGCGGCGACCTCACTGACAGCGCGGTCAACCGTGAGCTGGCCGTGCTCGCTGCCGAGATTGCTCCCATCGGTGTCCTGGTCAACGCCGTCGGCATTTCCCCGAAGCGCAACGGCCGGAAGATCCCGTTCTTCGAGCTCAGCGATGAGGAATGGAACCAGGTGATGGCGGTCAACGTCAGCGCCCCCTTCTTCCTCATCCGGGAGGCATTCCGGTACATGCCCACAGACGGCAGCGCGAGCATCGTGAACCTGCTCTCCATCACGGCGAAGCTGGGCACCGGTGGCCCGGCCGATGCCGGATTCGGTCCGTTCCTGCCCAGCACTGCGGCCTACGGGGCGTCAAAGGCTGCGCTGCAAAACCTGACCGCCAGCCTCTCGCACGAGCTGGCCGGCCGGCGGATCCGCGTCAATGGAATTGCCCCGGGCTTCGTTCAGACGCCGATGATGGGAGAGGTTCCCGTGGATGAGAGGCTCCTGGGTCAGGTGCCGATGAAGCGCTTCGCGAGGCCCGAAGAGATCGCCGACGCGGTCGCCTTCCTCATCAGCGAGCAGGCCAGCTACATCACCGGCATAAGCCTCGACATCAACGGCGGCTGGCTTACCTGCTGATCGCCCACGGACACGCCGCGCCGAACCCCGGGGTCACCGTTCCAGTCTTCCGCAATACATCCGAAAGCGAGCGTGCACTACTACCATGCGCGAACATACATACGATCTGATTGTCGTCGGCTCCGGCATCGCCGGGCAGACGGCCGCAACCTCAGCTGCTGAGGCGGGCCTGAACGTGGTCCTGCTGGAAAAAACCGCAAGCCTTGGCGGGTCTTCCGCGATGAGCGGCGGCTGGTTCGCGTTCACCGGCACCGAAGAGCAGGAAGCGGAGGGCATCGAGGACTCTCCCGAACTGTTCCTGCAGGACATGCTCGAGGTCGGACAGTACCTCAACGACACCGCCTTGCTGCAGGCCTACCTCACCCACCAGCAGGAGACCTACCGGTGGCTCAAGCATCACGGAGTGGAGTTCCGCGAGGTGGAGATCAGTTCCGGGCAGTCGGCACGCCGCAGCCACAACTCGGTGATAACGGAAGTCCTGGCCTCACTCCACCGCGACTTCACCGCCGCCGGAGGACGGACGCTCCTCAACTACCGGGCCGTGCGGCTGGTGCAGGACGACTCGGGACGGGTCACGGGGGTGATCACCCGGTCAGAACAGTCCGAGGAAAAGTTCACGGCAACAGCTGGTGTCATCCTGGCCACCGGCGGATTCAGCCGAGGGACTGAGCTGCTGAAGACCTTCGCTCCCGAGCAGTTGGCCGCCATCCCTTACGGGGGAAAGGGCAATACCGGGGACGGATTGCGGATGGCGTGGAAGCTCGGTGCCGGCATGGCCGACATGTCATTCGTCAGCGGAACGTACGGCTCCCACCCGGACACCGGCGAGGACTTCCACGAACTGCTGACGGCCTACTACATGGGGGCCGTCATCGTGAACAAGCACGGCCGGCGCTTCGTCGACGAGTCCCAGGATTACAAGACACTTGGCCGAGTGGTCCTGGACCAGCCCGAGGGACTCGGCTTCGAAATCTTCGATGCGAAAGTACGGGCGAAGTCCCACAGGGGCATCCCGCTGAAGGACATCGATACCCTCGAGGACATCGGACACGTGCACAAAGCCGACACCCTCGAGGAACTCGCCGAAATTGCCGGCATTGACCCTGGCGCCCTGGCCGAGACGATCCGTCTCTACAACGCCGCCGTTGTCGGTGGGCAACCGGACGAGGTCGGTCGGAGCAACCTGTGTAACGGGGTCGGTGAACTGCTGCCCATCGACGAGGCTCCCTTCTACGCCTACCCCGCCAAGTCACTGATGACCACCACGTACTGCGGCGTGACGATCACCGATCGAGGGCAGGTCCGCGACGTCAACGGCGAGGTCATCGACGGGCTCTACGCCATCGGAGAAGTCACCGGCGGATTCCACGGTGCGGCTTACATCACGGGCACGTCCCTGGGCAAGGGCGCCGTGTTCGGCCGCATTGCGGCCGAGCACGCCGCCTCAAGGCTTGGCGTCGGCGTCCGATGAGATCACCACAGAGGAGTATTTCCATGTCACATCATGAAAACGTTGACGAGACACGCCAGGTGGACGTCGTCGTCGTCGGGTCCGGGGTCAGCGGCTCAGCCGCGGCCATGACGGCGGCCCGGTCCGGGGCGAACGTGGCGCTGCTGGAGAAGTCGGACACCTTCGGCGGGTCAGCCGCCCTGTCGGCAGGCATGTTCTGGACCGCGCCCACCGTCGAGGCCTACCAAGCCCGCATCCCCCTGGGAAACCTGGAGCTCGGCGCACGAGTGGTGGGGGACTACCAAGAGGCGCTCGCCGAGCTGCGCGCCTCGGGCGTGAGAGTGGCCGATGAGCCCAAGCAGGACATCATGACGTTCGGCATCGGCTACTCGACCGACATTCACGCAACCCTTGCCTGGTGCAGGGCGGAAATCATCGCAGCGGGAGGCCAGGTACACACCAATGCGCCGGTGATCGAGCTGCTTCACGACGGCCGCCGCGTCACGGGGGTGATTGCCCGTGAGGATGGGAAGCGCCTGGTGCGCTACGAAGCAAAGGCGGTCATTGTGGCCACCGGCGGCTTCCAAGGCGCCCGCGATGAACTCACCCGCCACATTGGTCCAAACGCCGATCGGCTGATGCTGCGTTCCAATCCCGGCAGCGTCGGCGACGGGCTGCGCCTGGCCCGCTCTGCCGGAGCAGGGGGCACGACGGCGATGAGCACCTTCTACGGGCACCTGCTTCCCTATCCCGTTGGCCGGTTCCAGGCGCAGGACTACCTGCCGTACTCGCAGTACTACTCCGGCTCCACCGTGCTGGTGAACCTGCTTGGAGAGCGGTTCACGGATGAGACGAACGGTGACGAACTGCTCAACCAGGCCGTCACCTTCCAACCACAGGCCCGGGGGGTGCTGATTTTCGACGAGCACGTGCGCAGCACCGAAGCGATCGAGGAACCGTTCCCAGGTCTTGGAGCCACTGACCGGTTCGCTACGGCAGTGGAAGCCGGCGGCTTCCACGCGGTGGCCGGCAGTCTGCCCGAGCTGCTGGACCAGGTCGCGGCATGGGGAATCGACCGCGAAGCCCTGGGCCTTAGCCTGGAATCCTACACCGATGCGGTGGCCTCCGGCGGAGGAGTCGCGCGCGGCATCAAGGTCTCCGGCACGGCCCGCGCCCCGCAACAGGGACCTTTCTACGCCCTGATGGTCCAGCCATCCATCACCTTCACCTTCGGGGGAGTGCGCACCAACACCGACGGCGAGGCCCTTGACCATGACGGCCGGCCCATCCCCGGCCTCTACGCCGCAGGAGCCGACATCGGCGGGCTGTCCAACTACGGCTACGCTGGAGGGCTGGCACCGGGATACATCACCGGACGCTGGGCCGGTCGATCCGCATCCCAACAGGCCTCCGCCGTCGAAATCAACCGCGGCACGGCCTCCATCAGCCCCGCGTACGCGACGACAAACGGAGAAACAGCATGAGAACCACCGCGGATGTCCTCGTCATCGGTGGAGGCGGCTCAGGAATGAGTGCGGCCATCTCCGCAGCGACCAGCGGGGCCACTGTGATCCTGCTCGAAAAGTGCCCCAAGGTCGGGGGCAGCACCGCAATGTCGGTCGGGTCATTCACGGCGGCAAACACCTCTTACCAGTACCGCGCCGGCGTCAACGACAGCATCGAGCTGTTCGTCGAGGACATGAAGGTGGCCAACGGCCACTTCGAGGACCGGGAGAACAAGGAGCTGCGCCGCATCCTGGCCGAGAACGCCGGACCGACCGTGGAATGGCTCTCCAGCATCGGCGTACAGTTCCTCGGACCGACCCCCGAGCCTCCGTACGAGAAGCCACGGATGCACAACGTCCTGCCGAACTCCTCCGCCTACGCTTCGGCTCTGCTCCGCGAATGCAGGAAGCGCGGCGTTGAAGTGCGCACCTCCATGCGCGTGGAGAAACTCCTCCGCAACGCCGCGGGCGAGATCATCGGAGCACACGCCAACGGAACCGAATTCTTTGGGCGCCGCGGCGTCATCCTGGCCACCGGTGACTACTCCGCCTCGACCGAGATGAAGGCCGAGTTCGTCGGAGAGGCTGCCTCCAAGGTGCCGCCGGTGAACCAAAACAGCACCGGGGACGGGTTCAAGCTGGGCACCGACGTCGGTGGAGTCATGATCCAGATGGACCGCCTCTACGAAGGACTGCGGTTCGCTCCCTCAAAGCGGCCCGACCCCATCAAGATCCTGCCCTCGCATCCTTGGCTCTCCAAGGCCATGCGCATCGTCGTCGAGCGGCTGCCAAAAAACCTGCTCGCCTACGTCATTCGTGGCGCCCTGACCAGCTGGGTGGGACCGAACAACACGATGTACCAGGCAGGAGCCATCCTGGTGGGGCATTCCGGGAATCGGATTGCCAACGAAGACTCAGACAAGCTCATGGCGCGCGCCGCGGCGGCTGATGGGAAGAACACAGCATTCATGATCTTTGACGAGCGCGTGGCCAGGAAATTCTCCAGCTGGCCCAACCCCGTCTCCACCTTCCCCGGGGTGGCCTACGCCTATGTCGACGACTACAAGCGTTTCCGGCCTGACGTCTACCACCGGGCTGAAACCATCGAGGAACTCGCTACGAGCATCGGGGTCACGCCCTCAGTTCTGAAATCCACGGTCGAGGAATGGAACGCCGATGTCGCCAACGGGAAAGACAGCAGGTTCGACCGGCAGCACCTGGGGGACGGCGTCGGGCAGGGGCCGTTCTACGCTCTGGGCCCGATGAACGCTTTCATCACCCTTGCCGACGGCGGTCTCGCCGTGGACACCCATCTGCGTGTGACACAGGCCGGCGGCGAGGCAATACCGGGGCTCTGGGCCGCAGGATCCACAGGCCAGGGCGGCCTCCAGCTCCTCAACCACGGCCTGCATATCGGATGGGCGATGGTCTCCGGCCGCCTCGCCGGCCGCAACGTGGCCCAGGCCCAAAACCGCCTCGATCTTGAGGCCGTTGAGAGCGTCGCAGTCGGCTGAATTCGGCGAGGTGGTGGATGACCGCTCTTGGACAGGTGGATCACTGTGAGAATGATGCAACGAGGCGGGCGAGCGGCGGGGGCGCATGTCCGGCCGGCAAGGCGTCGACCAGCAGTGGCGCGTATCGGACCTTGTTACCGCTGCGTCCTCCGAAGAAACGGCGCAATTGCGCCGTTGTGGGCCGCTCTCGCTGTGACGGCTGGCGTTGGAGCAGCCGGAACGACGCGAGCTCGCCTTGAGCCGCGATGACTTCGAGCACGGCATCGATCCCAAGGCAGCGGATGAGTTCGTCCTCCAGGTCGGCGTCACAGACGTGGAACCCCAGCCCGTCCAGCGGACCGGACCCTATGCCTGCCCGGTCGAGCGCACGGGCGATGCCACGGGCCTCACCTGCATCACACAGACCAAGCAACCGCTCGCCCCCACCATTCGGGCCGTAGCGGTCGAGGAAATGGACGATGCTGGTGGCACCTCCCATCGGTACGACCGATACCCGCTCGGCTGCCAGGTCATGGCCAAGGCGAACGGCCAGCGTCTCGACCGCCAGCCGGTCACTCTCGCCCTCAACCAACACCGTAGTCGCCTGCATGGAACCAGTATGGCGGACGTGCAGGACGGCTTTCCGGCTTCGGCCGTTTGTCGGCGGGTGCATGGTCTCTTGGCAGCGGCTGGTCGGCAAGCGGATCGTGGAACAAAGCGACTGGTTCCGGTTGCATGGGCCGCAGCATCGTCCTTTCCCAACCGTGTGCACGGACGCATCGTTGAATCGAACACCCCCGGCAAGGAAATCCGGATCTACCGCCGCCCAACCGATCCGCCTGAGCCGGGGCCTGCGTCAACGCGGGACGCTCGCCAACGACTCAGTCAGCACTCCTAAGCTGTGCCATCACCCGTACCGCGTCACGGGCGGGGTTCACCAGGATCATGGCCAGAACCGCGCCGACAATCGCAGCAATGCCGAATACTTGGAAGGATTGTGCGTATCCGACGGCCGCTGAAACTGCCTGGTCCACGATCAGTCCCGTCAAGGGCGGAGCCACGATGCCTCCGAGGGCCATCAGGGCAAGGAACATGCCCAGCGAACCCGCCACCTGATGCTTGGGACAGATCTGCGAAATGGCAGCGTTCATGATGGGAGCGAGGATGCAGCCGATTCCGTAGCCGATGGAGACAACTGCCACGACCACGATGGGAGTGCCGATATAGGGCAGCACGGCCATGGACAGGCCACAGACAAGGAGTCCTGACGCCGGGACGATTCCCCTCATGATCCTTGAACTCACGCCCCGGCTCATGAACCTGTCGCTGAAGTACGTGCTGGCGAACATTGCGAGCATGGCGGCCATGCTGGGGAAGCCGAACATCGCTCCAGCCTGTAGGCGGGTGAAACCCAATCCGACCTCGAAGTATGACGGCAACCACGTGAGGACAACGGTCAGCAGCGCGTACATGGGGACCACGGCCGCAACCGCACCCAGGAAGGTCGGCGTGCGGAAGATCGACATCCACGGAACAGAGGGAGATGAATCCGTGGCCGAACCCTTGACGGCTGGGATCCGGACTTCGCCATAGGGCCCCGGCCGCCAGGTGAAGTACCACAGTGCACACCAGCCCAGGCCCACCACCAGCATGGCCACGAAGGCGGAATGCCAGCCGAACTGCACAATGAGTAACGCCAATGCCGGTGCAACGGCGATCTTTGCCAGCGAACTTGAGGATGCGATGAACGCCCCGGGCATCGAACGCCTTTCCACTGGGTGCCATGAATACACGGCCGTGTGGATGAGAGCACCGGAAGGACCCTCTGTCAGACCGAGCAGGAAGCGGCTGGCCAGGAGGACCATGAAACTGCCGGCGACGATCATGGGCACCATGCAGGCCGCCCAAATGACGGCCAACGCCATCAGCGACCATTTGAGGGAGGCCCACTTGTTGATCAGTCCGGCAAAGAATCCGCCGGCCGAGAACGCGAAGAAGAACACGCTGGCGGTCAGCCCGATTTGGGCCGAGGTGAGGCCGAATTCGTCCTTGAGGGGTTGGGCGACAAGTCCGAGCAGGATCTTGTCGCTGTAGTTAACGGTGTAGAGCAATACCAAAACAGACGTCAGGCCCCAGGCCCTCGCGCGTGACTCTCGACCCGGCGGCGTCGTTGTCTCCGGTGGTGCTTGCCGTATGGTGGCTTTGGACATTGTCATTACCCTTCTATTGTTGCGCATCGTCGCCCAACAGCACGGACCGGCCTAGCTCGCAAGCCTTGCCGGATTTGGGGCCCTTCGGTCTTGCAATATCCGCGTATCCACGCGCCAGATATCGAGTCCGTCGCCGACGTGGATCATGACGCGGCCGCTTCCTCCTGCCAGGTGGATCCACAGGATGGTGCCATCAGGGCTGACATCGTCCACCCAGCCGGCGCCGGTTACCCGTTGCTCCCGGCGCAGCTCGACGAACTCGTTGCGCCAGAGGTACTTCCACCGGGTCATCAGATAGGGTTCACGTCGCCTCAATGTGTGCATGAATCGGGCTCCTTCGAGTGGGGCTTCCGGGTCAGCGGAACGCCGGGACGCCGGTGAGCCGGTGGCCCAGGATGAGGGTGTGGACTTCGTCGGTGCCTTCGTAGGTCCGCACGGATTCCAGGTTGTTCGCGTGGCGCAGCGGCGAGTAGTCGAGGGTGATGCCGTTGCCGCCGAGGATGGTGCGGGCCTCGCGGGCGATCTTGATGGCCTCGCGGCAATTGTTCAACTTGCCGAACGAGATCTGCTCCGGCTGCAGCGTGCCGGCGTCCTTCTTGCGGCCCAGGTGCAGGGCGAGGAGGAAGCCCTTGTTGATCTCCAGTGCCATGTCCACGAGCTTCTGTTGGGTCAGCTGGTATCCGGCCAGTGGTTTGCCGAAGGGCAGCCGTCCCTTGGAATAGTCCAGGGCGGCCTCGAAGGCGTCACGGGCGGCGCCCATGGCGCCCCAGATGATCCCGTAGCGGGCCTCGTTCAGGCAGCTGAGGGGACCCTTGAGTCCGACGACGTTCGGCAGCACCGCGGATTCGGGCAGGCGCACATCGGTGAGTTCGACATCGCACTGGATGGAGGACCGCATGGACAGCTTCGGTCCGATCGGGGTGGCCGTGAATCCCGGCGTCTTCGTGGGCACCACGAAGCCCCGCACGCCGTCGTCGGTCTGAGCCCAGATGATCGCCAACCGGGCGACGGACGCCAGCCCAATCCATCGCTTGGAGCCGTTGAGGACCCAGTCACTCCCGTCTCGGCGGGCGAACGTAGTCATGCTGCCCGGGTCCGAGCCGGCAGCAGGCTCGGTCAAGGCGAAGCAGCCGATGGCCTCGCCGGCAGCCATTTGGGGCAGCCACTCCTGCTTCTGTTCCTCGGAGCCGTGCTTGTAGATGGCGCTCATGGCCAGGGATCCCTGCACGGAAACGAACGTCCGCACACCCGAGTCCCCGGCTTCAAGTTCCGCGCCTGCCAGCCCGTAGTCCACGGCGGAGCGGCCGGCGCAGCCGTAGCTTTTCAGGTGCATGCCCAGCAGGCCCAGCCTGGCCAGTTCCGGGAAGATCTCCACCGGGAGGTGGGCCTTTTCGTACCAGCCGGCGATGTTGGGCTTGATCTCGCTGTCAACGAAGGACCGTACGGAATCGCGCAATGAACGTTCTTCTGCGGTGAGCAGGGCATCAAAATCAATCAGATCGCTGGGATCAGACATGGGTGTGGGCCTTTCACTGGGGGTGGTCGAGTACTCGGGGCGGGCGTTCAGCTCCAGTCGTAGAAGCCCTTGCCCGTTTTGCGGCCCAGTTCCCCGGCCGCAACCTTGTCGCGGAGGATCTGCGGGGGTGCGAAGCGCTCACCGAGGGTCGAGCGCAGGTATTCGGCGATGCCCAGGCGAACGTCGAGCCCGACGATGTCGGTGGTCTTCAACGGCCCCATCGGGTGTTTGTAGCCCAGGACCATGGCGTTGTCGATGTCTTCGGCGCTGGCAACTCCCTCGTCGACCATCCGCATTGCCTCCAATGCGATGGCGACGCCGAGGCGGGACGACGCGAAGCCGGGCGCGTCACGGACAACGACTGCGGTCTTGCCCAGCGCCGTTACCCACTGCCGTGCGGCGGCGAGGGTCTCTTCGGAGGTCTTCTCCGCGACAACCACCTCGATGAGGGTGGAGGCGGGGACGGGGTTGAAGAAGTGCAGGCCGATGAACTGCTCGGGCGTGGGCAGCGCTTCGGCGAGCCTGCTGACCGACAGGGACGAGGTGTTGGTCGCCAGACAGGCGTGCGGGGAGAGGTGTTCCGCCACGTCGCTGAGTGCGGTCGCCTTCAGTTTTGCGTCTTCGGGAACCGCCTCGACGACGAGCTCGCAGGAGGCGAAGGCGGCGTAGTCGGTGCCCGTGTCGAACCTCGCGAGGACCTCGGCCTGGTCCCCGGACAGGAGGCCGCGGTCAAACGACGCCGCGACGGATGCGGCGACGCGCTGGTGGGCGCCGCGGGCAGCTTCCTCGTCCCGCTCGACGACGATGACGCGTGAGCCGTTCACGAGGAAGGCGTGGGCGATGCCGGCGCCCATGCGGCCGCCGCCCAGTACGCCGACGGTGGCGGGGAGCAGACCTGCGGGGCTGTTCTGGCTTGCTTCGTTGCTGTTTGTCATGACTGCTTCTTCCTGTCCAGGAACTGCTGCATGCGGTCGAATTTCGCCGCGGATTCGAAGAGCAGGCCCTGGGTGAGGTTGTCGATGAGTGGGTGGACTTCGCGCGGGCTGTGGAACACGGTCTTCGTCAGGCGGACCGCGAGGGGATCCTGGCGTGCGATGCGCCCTGCCAGGGCGTGGGCCGCGTCGAGGAGGGCCCCGGGTTCCACGAGTTCGGTGACCAGTCCCGCGGCCAGGCATTCCTCGCCGGTCAGGGTGCGTCCCGCGAGGAGGATCTCTTTGGCCAGGGGTTCCCCGACAAGCTCACGAAGACGCCAGGTGGCACCTGCTGCTGCCATGATGCCCAGCCCGGTTTCCGGGTTGCCCATGCGCAGGCCGGAGGTCCCGATCCGGAAATCGGCGGCGTAGGCGAGCTCGGCGCCCCCGCCGAGGGCGTAGCCGTCCAGGGCGGCGATCACGGGCAGGGGAAGGTTCGCGATCCGGTCGAACAGTGAGGAGTTGATGCCGGCCAGGGCATCATCCCGACGGCGTTCGCGAAGTTGGGCGATGTCCGCGCCGGAGGCGAATATGGCCTTCTCGCCCGTCTCCGGGTCCGCTGGAGTTCCCGACAGGATGAGGATTTTCGGCGCGCGCTCAAGGTAGGCGCATACAGCGTGCAGCTCGTCCACCATGGTCTGGTCGATGGCGTTGCGCACCTCGGGGCGGTCCAGCCGGACCGCCACCCGGTCCCCGCGCTCCTCGAGCAGCAACGTTACGAAAGCCGAGGCATCCAACGCCGTCCCGGCGTCGTTCATCACCGCTGTCACTACACGCCTTCCAGCAGGAGGGCGGTGCCCTGGCCCACGCCGACGCACATCGTGGCGAGGCCGAGCTTGCGTCCTTCCCGGGCCAGTTCGCGTTCCATACGCCCGAGCAGGGTCACCACCAGGCGGGACCCCGAGGAGCCGAGCGGGTGGCCGAGGGCGATGGCACCGCCGTCGGAATTTACGATGTCTTCTTCCAGCTTCAGCTCCCGCATGACGGCCAGCGACTGCGAGGCGAAGGCCTCGTTCAGTTCGACGGCGCCCAGGTCGCCGACCGAGAGGCCGGCGCGCCCGAGGACCTTTCGCGTGGCAGGGACGGGGCCGATGCCCATGATCTCCGGGGCCACGCCCGCGGAGCCGCCCTCAAGGATCCGTGCCCGCGGCGCCAGGCCGTACTTCCTGACCGCGGCTTCGGAGGCGACCACAATGGCCGACGCGCCGTCGTTGAGCGTGGAGGCGTTGCCGGCGGTGACCACGGAGCCGCCCTTGACCACGGGCCGGAGGCCGGAGAGGACGTCCGTGGTGGTTCCGGCCCGGGGTCCTTCGTCGGTGTCCATGACGGTCACGGCGCCCTTGCGCCCTGCCACGCTGACGGGCACGATTTCGTCCGCAAAGCGGCCGGCCTGGATAGCGGCGAGTGCCCGTTCGTGGGAGCGGACGGCAAAGGCGTCACAGTCGTCCCGGGACGTGCCGAAGACCCGTGCCACTTCCTCGGCAGTCTCCGGCATGGAGAACGCGGCCTTGCCGTCGCGGGAGAGCTCGCCGGAAAGGAAGGCGGGGTTGGTGAAGCGCCATCCGATGGAGGTGTCGAACACGGCCCCCGGCTTGGCGAACGCCGTGGTGGGCTTCTCCATGACCCAGGGGGCGCGGCTCATCGACTCAACGCCGCCCGCGACCACGATGTCAGCGGCGCCGGCTTTGACCATGTGGCTCGCCATGATGATGGCGGACAGTCCGGAGGCGCACAGGCGGTTGACGGTGATGCCGGGAACGGTGTCCGGGAACCCGGCGAGCAGCCAGGCCATCCGTGCAACGTTGCGGTTTTCCTCACCGGCGCCGTTGGCGTTGCCGAGGATGACCTCGTCCACCAGTGCGGGATCAATGCCGGCGCGTTCGACGGCGGCCCTCACGGTCAGTGCCGCGAGGTCGTCAGCCCGGACGGACGAGAGGGCGCCGCCGTAGCGGCCCACGGGCGTGCGGGCGCCGCCGATCAGAAATGCTTCAGCCATGGTTTTGGTTCCTTAAGTTCGTGTCGCTGTCGATCTGTCGCGATCCGCGGCAGCGGATCAGGACGTTCAGTTGAAGGCGGAGATGCCGGTGATGTCGCGGCCCACGATGAGTGCCTGCATGGAGTCGGTGCCCTCATAGGTGGAGACCACTTCCATGTCGGTCATGTGGCGGATGACGTGGTTCTCCAGGAGCAGTCCGTTGCCGCCGAGCAGATCGCGTGCTTCGTTGCAGATCCACTTGCCCTTCTGGGCGGTGGCCATCTTGACCATGGATGCCTGGGCGTTGGTGAGCTGGCCCCGGTCCGCGAGTTCGGCCATGCGGGTGCACAGCAGCTGCATGGTGGTGAGTTCGCTGAGCATGTTCGCCAGCCGGGACTGCACCAGCTGGAATGAGGCAATGGGCTTGCCGAACTGGATGCGGGTCTGGGCGTAGTCCGAGGCGATTTCGAAGACAGCCATGGCATGTCCTACGGCCTCCCAGGCGGCGCCGCCACGGGTGGCCTGCAGGACCCGGGCCACGTCGCGGAACGAGTGGCAGCCTTCCAGCCGGTTGGACGCGGGAAGCCGCATCTCCTCGATGACGATGCCGGCCTGGAGGATGGCGCGCTTGCCCACCTTGCCGGTGATGACGGTGGGGGCGTAGCCCGCGGGGTAGCGGCCGTCGCTGTCCTTTTCGACCACGAAGGCGTTGACGTTCCCATCTTCGGTGTTACGGGCAAACAGGACGATGACGTCCGCCGCGTGCCCGTTGCCGATCCAGCGCTTGTGGCCGTTCAGGACCCAGTGCTCGCCGTCGCGCCGGGCGCTGGTCTCCAAGGCAACGGAGTCCGAGCCGTGGTCCGGCTCGGTCAGGGCGAAGGCGCCGGTCTTCTCAATCCGGGCCAGTGCCGGGAGCCAGCGCTGCTTCTGCTCGTCGCTGCCCAGGATGTTCAGGGCGCCCATGCACAGATTGGAGTGGACGCCCAGGAAGGTGTTGAGGCTGCCGTCCGCACGGGCCATCTCGCGGGCCACCATGCCGGCGGCCTTGCGGCTCATTCCCGGGCATCCGTAGCCCTGGATGGTGGTGCCGATGATGCCCAGCTCCGCCAGGGGCGGCAGGAGCTCCTCAGGGAACTCGGCCTTCTCCCAATAGGCGTTGATGACCGGCAGGACACGCTGCTCGGCGAAGCCGCGGACCTTGTCCCGGATGGTGATTTCCTCGGCGGTGAGGTCGTCGTCGAGGCGGAAGTAGTCCGACGTCGCAGTGTGCTGATCGACTGTGGTGGTCATGATGGCAGCTTCCGTTCTTGAGCTTGACTGAACTGCTGCTAACGATCCCATCGCGATTACTTTCAGTCCAATACCTATTGGGGTGCTCATTATTGCGAAAAATGCAATAGTCCGATGGTGTGCCTGGACAGTGCGTTAACGGGGCGTCGCCCTCTCAGAGGCCGGTGCGTGCCTGTGCGCAGATGCCCAGCAGCATGGCCGCCGGTCCGTCCGACGGGGCCGGTCCGCTCCAGATGGCCTGCAGGTTCCGGGCCAGGTTTCCCTCGCGCAGGGGCACCTCGGTGAAACTGCCCATTCGCAGGGATCCTTCCACGGCCAGGCGGCTCAGCATTGCCGGCCCCATGCCGGCCGAGACCGACTGGCAGATGGCGGAATTGCTGTTGAATTCCACAATCGGCGTGGCCCTGTTTGCGCCGACGCGCTCGTCGAGGAAGGCCCTGGTCCCGGATCCGGCTTCCCGCTCCAGCAAGTGCGTTGCCGCCAATTCCTTCAGGGTGACAGGTTCCCGGCGCGTGGCCCAGGGGTGGCCGGGAGGGGCGATGAGCACCAGTTCGTCGCTCCACACCGTCAAGGACGATAGCTGCGGGGGTATGTCCGGGGTCTCGACGAAGCCGAGGGCGACGTCGCGGTTCTGTACGGCGGCAATGACCTCGCTGGAATTCATGACCCGCAGCCTGGTCTTGATGCGTGGATCGGCCTCATGCAGCCGGCCGATCCACGTCGGTGCCAGATGCTCGGCAACCGTCATGCTCGCGGCGAAGGTGAACTCCCGGTCCGCTGGGGCGGCCAGCGCCTGCGCGCCGGTCCACAGGGTGTTGAGGCCCTGGAGCACTTCGCGCGCCCATTCGACGGTCAGCGCACCCTCCGGGGTGAGCTTCGAGCCGGTGGTTGCCCGGGACAGCAGCGGGTAACCCAGTCGCCGCTCCAGGGTCTTCACGGCCCGCGTCGCATTCGATTGGGCCATGCCCACGGCGCGTGCACCGGCACTGAGGCTGCCGTGGTCGGCGATGCCCACCAGGAGGGCGAGCGAAGACATTTGTATCCAATGTTCTATCCCGGGCTTCCGCTCCGATGCGCCATCCATATCAACATCATATGTCCGTGATGGTCGGGCTGTGCCTACCGGGGAAATGCGGGGCATGAAATGTTTCGTAATATGCGAAACAATGACGTCTCACTCGACTTCACGGGGAAAATCACCGCGCCCAAGGCGGTCGAACCGGGTCCTGATGTGGGGCACGCTCAGCAATTCCGCCAACTGTTGCCCGGCCTCGCCGCATGCATCATTGGCGGGGCGGCCTCGATGGCCGGCACCAGGCTGCTGCCCGGAGCCAGCCCGCTGCTGATTGCCATCCTGCTCGGTGCTCTCTGGCGCAATGCGCTGCCGGTCCCCGCGGCGTTCCACCCCGGTGTCGGGTTCTCCTCCAAGGCGCTGCTGCGTTTGGGCATCGTGCTTCTGGGGCTTCAGCTTTCGCTCTCCACGATCCTGGCGCTCGGCCCAGGCGTGCTGCTGGTGGTGGTGCTCTGCGTCGGCTTGACGTTCGGGGCCACGCTCATCATCGGCGGTTGGCTGGGCATCGAATTGCCGCAACGGCTGCTGATCGCGGCCGGATTTTCGATCTGCGGTGCCGCGGCAGTGGCCGCCACGGAAAACGCCACCCGGGCCAAGCAGGAGCAAGTGGCGACGGCGATCGGCCTGGTGGTGCTCTTCGGCACCTTGATGATCCCGGCCGCCCCCGCGGTGGGTGCGCTCTTCGGCATGGACGATGAAGCCATCGGGATGCTCATCGGGGCCTCGATCCACGAGGTGGCCCAGGTGGTGGCTGCCGGGGGAGCGGTCAGTTCGAGCGCACTGGCCGTGGCTGTGACCGTCAAACTGGCCCGCGTCGTGACCCTCGCCCCCATTGTGGCCGGGCTGAGCATCTACATGCGGAAGAAGCACGCCGTGGCGGAAAGCAAGAAGCCGCCGATCGTTCCGTTGTTCGTGGTCGGCTTCATGGCGGCGATGCTGCTGCGCACCACGGGGACGGTGCCGGTACCGCTGCTCGAAGCGGCCCAGATGGCGCAGACGTTCCTGCTTGCCGCCGCAATGTTCGGGCTCGGCCTCGGAGTCCACATCCGCGGGCTGATGCGCTCCGGCAGCCGCTCGCTGGTGCTCGCGGCGGTGGCGACCCTGGTGATCCTGGTGGTTGCGGTGGCCGGGACCCTCCTCTTCCCGCCGGCAGGCTAGCGCTGTCGAAGGCAGAATATCCCCGGGCGAACCATCGCCCGGGGATATTTGCGCCCAGGGTACGGGCCCCCTTGCCCGAAACGAAAGGACTCCACGCCCCGTGAGGGGCGTGGAGTCCTTTGGTGCGAAGCCTTGAGGGGTCAGCGGCGGATGGAACCGCCGTCGACCACCAGGGTCTGCCCGGTCACGAACGAGGCGCCAGGGGAGAGGAAGAAACGGGTGGGACCCACGAAGTCCTCCACCACTGCCGCCCGCTTGATGGCACGGGTGCTGATGTTCGCTTCCTCGCCGCCTGCCAGCTTGGCCGCCAGCGGGGTGATCACTAGCCCGGGGGCCACCACGTTCACGGTGATGTTCCGCTCACCCATCTCCGCGGCGAGGCTGCGCGAGAAGCCGATGATGCCGGCCTTGGACGCAGCGTAGGCTGCGGCGCCCGCGGGGGCCTTGAACACGGTGCCGGAGGAGAACAGTACGATCCGGCCGCCATCCTCCACGAGGTCGGCGACACCCTGGATGAAGTTCAGCGTGCCGTGCAGGTTAAGGATCAGCGCACGTTCCCACTCGGCTTTGGGCATGTCCATGAACGGACCGAAAACGCCGATGCCTGCACAGTGGACCAGCGAGTGGATGCTGGTGCGGCCCTGCGCCGCCAGGGCCGCGCGCACGTTGGCCGGGGCGTCACCGGCGACATCGCCGCTGACATAATTGACCCCGTCCAGCGGGTTGGCCGGTAGGGAACGGGAGACTGACGTGACGTCCCAGCCGTTTCTCAGATCCGCGGCCAGCGCCTCGCCGATGCCCGAGGAGCCGCCGCTGAGGACCAGTGCCGGGGAGGAGCCGCTTTCCGCCATTACTTGCCGCCTTCAATGGTCGATTCGAGGAAGGCGCCGATGACGTTCCAGGTTTCCTGTGGGTGGGTGATGTTCGGGCAGTGCTTATAAGGCAGGAGCACGGCGCGGGCGTTCGGGAGCTCGGCCTGGAGGTTCATGGCCCAGCCGCTTTCCAGCAGCGTGTCGCCGGTGCACTCCACGAGCAGGGCCGGGGTGGCCACGCCCTGCAGCGGTGCGGGGAACGGATCGGCCGGGCGCACGACCTTCAGTGCCTCGGGAACCGGCATGTGCGGTCCGCGCATGGCGGTGAAGTGTCCGGGCGCGGTGGCCCAGCGCATGCGCGCATCGAGCTGGGCTTCCTTGTCCTCGGAGGGGTCACACAGGATGTCGACGATTTCCTCGAGGCGTTCGCGGGTGCCGTCGAAGTCGCCGATCCTGGCCATGTCCGGGGCCTTCCACGGGCCGCCGGTGCCGTTGATTGTGGTGACCGAGGCAATCCGGTCCCGATAGCCCTCATCGGCCAGTGCACGCAGGCCGATCGAGCCGCCGAACGAGTTGCCGACGATGTGCACGGGCTCGGTGATGCCCAGGGAATCGAGCAGCGAGAAGAGGTGGCGGATGCGGAAGGCGAACGGAGAGACGTCCACGCGGATCGACTTGGCCGAGCCGCCGTAGCCGAGGAAGTCGGGGGCGATGACGCGGAACGTCTCCGCCGCGAGGGGAAGGACGTGGCTCCAGGTGACGTCGGAGCTGCCGCCCCAGGCACCGTCGTGCAGGAACACGACGGGAACCCCGTCGTCGGGGCCTCCCGAAAGGAAACGGGTTTCCAGGTTGGCGACGAGCGCGGTCGTCTCGGTGATCAAGGGTGTCTCGGTGAGCAAAGCAGCCTCCGTTGGAAAGGATCGGATGGTGGAAGTCATGGGGAGTCAGCCGAGTTTGTAGTCTTCGGCGCGCACGCGGCTGGTGCGTTCGAAGTACTCGCGGGCAGGCAGCGGCCACATGATGGTGGAGCGGCCCTCGGCGTTCATGTACCAGGAGTGGGTCTTGGACCAGCCCCAGGTGCGCTTGGCACTTTCGGTGGTGATTTGCTTGTCATACACGGCGAACACGTCATCGCGCAGGGCGAGGGAGCGGTGTCCGCCGGTGGCCAGCGTCTTGACGGCGTCGATGATGTAGTTGGCCTGGCATTCGAGGAAGAAGACCAGATTGCCGTGCACCACCGTGTTGGTGTTGGGGCCGTACATGCAGAAGAAGTTCGGGTAGCCGGGAAGCGTCACGCCCAGATAGGCGCTGGCGTCGATGCCCCAGGTCTGATGCAGGTCCTTGCCGTCGATGCCCGCCACGGACATGGGCAGCAGGAAGTCGGAGGCCTTGAATCCGGTGCCGAGCAGGATGATGTCGGCCGGGACGTGCTCGTCGCCGAGCCACACACCGTCCTTGTCGATGCGGTTCACGCCCTGGCTGACCAGGCGTACGTTGTCCCGCTTGAGTGTCTTCACCCAGGTGCCGTCGTCGCAGATGATGCGCTTGGCCGCCGGCGGGTAGTTGGGAATGATCTGCTGGCGCAGTTCGTCATCGTCCCCGGCCTGCTCCTCCAGATAGGCGGTCAGCTCCTGGCGCAGCGCCTCGTTGGCGGCAGAGACCGAGAGCTCCGTCGGCGGGAAATCAGGGTCCACCGTGGCGGCCGGCAGGTTGCCGATCAAGCGCGGCAGGAAGATGGAGAAGCGGTAGTAGGCCCGGTACTGGTTCAGGTTGATCAGCAGCCAGCGTTCGCCGCTTTCGATTTCCTGGCGCAGCACGGGCGTGGGGCGCAGCCAGGGGGCGCTGCGCTGGAAGATGGTGACCTGCTCGGCGACCTTCGCGACGGCGGGTGCGAACTGAAGGGCGCTGGCGCCGGTGCCGATGACCACCACGCGCTTGTTGGCGAAGTCGATCCCGTGGTCCCACTGCGCGGAGTGCACCACCGGGCCGTTGAAGCTATCCAAGCCCGGGAGGTTGGGGATCGAAGGACGGTTGAGCTGGCCCACGGCACTGACCACGATGTTGGATTCGATGGTTTCCCCGACGCCCTGGGCGGTCTTGGTTTCAAGGGACCAGGTTCCGGTTTCCTGATCCCAGCGGGTGGCTGTGACCTCGGTGCCGAAGACCATGTGCTCGAGCAGGCCGTTGTCGGAAGCGAACTGGTGCAGGTAGCCGTGGATCCTGTCCTGGCGGCCGTAGTGGGTCTCCCAGTCGTGCTGTACGAAGGAGTACGTGTAGATGTGGCTGCGGACGTCCGTGCGGCAGTCGGGGTAGGTGTTTTCCCACCAGGTACCGCCGACTCCGACGCTCTTCTCGATGATCTTGAACGGAACGCCGGCCTGCTTCAGCCGGAGGCCGGCCAACAGGCCGGAGAACCCTGCACCGATCACCACCGCATTCAAGGCGCTGTCCGGGGCAACCGAGTCCAGTGTCCAGTCCGGCCGGCGCGGGTCCACCTTGTTGGGGGTGAACGCGACCTGGGCCATGACCTGGGCGTCCTCGTTCTCCCCACCCATCAGCCAGGTGACGATCTTCCGGCGCATCGGCTCGCCAGGGACCGCTGCCCAGTCGTTCTGGGTGGCCAGGAAAGGTGCGAGCAGTTCGAAGCAACGAGAGCGGGCTTCCGCCTCGGTTTCCGGATCCAGGCCGCTGAGCGGAAGCGTCTTCAGGTTCGGCCGCCATTCATCGCGCAGCACCGAGGCGTCTCCTGTGACGTGGGCCGTGAGCATGACCAGCGCCGGCACCTGGGCAGATGCGAGGTGGGCGGCGAGTCCTTCTTCGGTGACCTGCGTCGAGTTGCGTTCCAGGGTCTTGTTCATTTCTTCTCCGTAAGGCAGTTGTCAAAAAGGACGGCGGGCTCGTTGGCCGTTAGCGTGTCCAGCAGTCCAGGCTGTCGAGGAACGGCCGCACCGTTGCGGCGACCTCCTGCGGGTTCTCGAAGGCGAGCAGATGTCCGCCCTTCGCAAAGCGCAACTCGGCACCTCTGATTGAGGTGGCGAGCTGTTCGATCACCGCACCGGGGATGCTCTGGTCGTCATCGCCGCCGATGACCAGGGTTGGCGGCGGCGAGTCCGTATGGAATTCGCCTACCTGGGTCATGGCTTCGAAAAACTCGGCGATGGTGTTGCCGCCTGCCCCGAGGAACTGTGCGCGGGCCTGCCGCACCAGCGGGTCAGCGGCGTTCCCCGAACCTTCGCCGAACCAGCGGTGCATGGTCATTTCTTCGGCCTGTTCAAGCCCGTTCGGGGCCCGGACCTCGGCAGCGCGTGCCAGGGTTCCGCGGGTCGCTGCTTCGTCGTAGGCCCCCCGCGTTGCCACCAGGATCTGTGCGTCGACGCGGTGGGGGAAGCTGCCGGTGACGGCCTGGGCCACCATGCCGCCCAGCGAGATGCCCAGGATGACCGAGCTCTCGACGCTTTCGGCGTCCCACATGGCGGCGATGTCCTGTGCAACGAGTCCCAGCGTGGGGGCGGATTCTCCGCGCGCGCTTTCGCCATGTCCGCGGAAGTCCGGTGCGAGCAGCCGATAATCGCCGCCAAGCGCCTCGGCCAAGGGTGCATACCACGATCCGTCCAACGCCAAGGAGTGCAGGCAGGTGATCAGGCGCGGGCCGTTGCCGTGCTGGCGATAGGCCACCGAAGTGCCATCGGCACCCGCTACCTTCTGCAGGGTCTCAGCCATGCTGGTTTTCCTCCCTGATGCGCTGTTCGGCGAGTTCGACTTCGCTCCGAAGGCGATCGGACATGTCGTGGAAATAGGACTTGAACAGATCGGAGTCCCGGCGCATCTCCTGGCGTCGCGGCCGTTCGAGCTCGATCTTCATGTCCACCACCATGCGGCCCGGCCGGCTGGCCATCAGGATAACGCGGTCGCTGAGGAGGATGGCTTCCTCGAGGTCGTGCGTAACGAATATGACCGTGGGCCGCTCAGCTTCCCAGAGCTGGGTGAACTCCTCCTGCTGGATCGCGCGGGTCTGTGCATCAAGGGCTGCGAACGGCTCGTCCATCAGCAGGACCTTGGGGTTCTGCACCAGGGTGCGTGCGATGGCAACGCGCTGCCGCATGCCTTGGGAGAGGTGCAGGACATCGGAGTCGGCAAACTCGTGCAGGCGGACGCGGCGGAGCCAGGCCTCGGCGCGTTCGCGCCGCTCTTCCTTGGGCACTCCGCGGATTTCCATCCCGAGCTCGACGTTGCTGCGGACCCGGCGCCAGGGAAGAAGGGCGTCGCGGGCGAAGAGGAAAGCGGCGTCGTTGCTTCCGGGGCGCACATCGTGGCCATCGATGCGGACCGTGCCGCTGCGGGGCTTCAAGAGGTTGCCCACCATGCCGAGAGCCGTCGTCTTGCCGCAGCCCGACGGGCCCACAATGCTGACGAACTCGGAAGGCTCGATCCGCAGGTTGAAGTTGTCCAAGACCCGTACCGGCCGGTTGCCGTGCAGGAAGCTGTGGTTCACATTCTCGAACTCGACAGAAACACCTTTGGCTGCAGTGGGCTGCGCTGCCCTTGCAGTCACGAGAGTCTCACTATCGCCGGTTGAGCGGAGGGTTGAATTGGGCATTGTCGCTCCAGTCGTTATTTGCGGGGCCGACCCGGTTGGCAGTCTTCGTTGGCTGACGTTGTGCTGAGCCGGCACCAAGGATGATCACGCTGGAACAGCAATGAACACGAGGAAACCGGAAGGCTGATCCTGTGGTGCACGTCACCCACTGGTCCATGAATCGTTGAACACCTCGGCAAAAGAGTCAACCAAGACAGGCCTGATCCATGGCTATCGCCTCGATAGCGATTAGGACATTGCTCCCGGTCACGAATGGAAGGAAGCTTTCTCAAACGCACCATTGCCACGAGGGCCCGCCATGCGGGAGATCAGCCGCACGCACAGTTGCGCGCATCAACCAGGAGGACGTCAGATGACGAACACAGCCACCAACACCCGCAAGAAGTCGGGCCAGACCATATTCGATTTCACCGGCCAGGTCGTCATTGTGACGGGCGCTTCCGGCGGCATCGGCTCGGCGCTTGCCGACAAGTTCGCCCAGGCCGGCGCCGATCTGGTCCTGCACGGACGCAAGGCCGAGGCACTCGAAGCGAAGGCCGGGCAGATCCGCGAACTCGGACGCAAGGCCATCGTGGTCACCGGCAACATCAAGGAACCAGAGACCGCCGATGCGCTGGTCCGCGCCGCCCTTGAGGAGTTCGGCCGCATCGATGTCCTCATCAACAACGCCGGCGGCAACTTCGCTGCACGCCTCGAGGACCTGTCCGCCAACGCCTGGAACGCGACGATCGGCACCAACCTCAGCGGCGCCTTCCACGTCTCCGTCGCCTGCCTTCCCGTCTTCGAGAAGCAGGGTGGCGGAAACATCATCAACGTTGGCTCGGGCTCGGCGAACTATGCCCACCCGATGCGGGGCGCCTATGCCGCCGCCAAGGCGGGGCTAGCCTCGTTGACCAAGACCATGTCCTGGGAATGGGCCGACCGCGGCGTGCGCGCCAACTGCGTCGAGCCGGGCGCCACCCTGACCCCGTCCTCGCGCTTCGCCAACGCGGACGTCGAGAAGTCCTTCGGTGAGTTCCTGGCCCTGGGCCGTGTGGGCCTGCCGGAGGAAGTCGCGGACGCCTGCCTGTACCTGTGTTCCGACGCCTCCAGCTTCATCACCGGAACGGTCCTGCAGGTCACCGGCGGACCGCACACCTCTTCGCCGTTGGATTCAAAGCTCGTCCGGGCACCGCGCAATGCGTGATTCATCCAGCACTACCGAAGACCGCAACGGAAGGGTTTGACATGGCAACGATCGCCAAGGCGGACACTCTGCTCGCCTCCGCAGGCTCGCCGGCCTACAACGACAACACGATCCTCGCGGAACGTCGCCGATCAAAGATCAAGCGGGAGCTGACCGTCTGGGCCCTGAGGATCGGTGCGCTCGCCGTCTTCGTCTTCAGCTGGTCCTTTGTGACGGGTCAGGGGATCATGGATCCGACGCTGGTTTCCACTCCGGGGGAGGTCGGGACCTCCTTCGTCAAGCAATTGGGGGATGGGACCTTCTGGGTTGATGTGACCGCGACCTTTAGCGGCGCCATGGCCGGCTTGGTCTCCGGTGCGGCCCTCGGCATCCTGGCCGGCGTCATCTTCGCCCGCGTCGAGGTTCTGCATGTCGCGGCCAGGCCCTTCCTGACCCTGATGAACAGCCTTCCGCGCCCGGCATTGGCGCCGATCTTCATCCTCTGGTTCGGTCTGGGGTTCGGCCCGAAGGCCCTCGTTGCCTTCAGCGTCGTGTTCTTCGTGCTGATGACCAGCACGATGGGTGCCTTGCAGAGCATTGACCACGACATCAAGCAGCTGACCCAGTCGCTGGGTATGACGCGCAAGCAGCGCTTCTTCAAGATCGAACTGCCGTCGGCGCTGCCGTCCATCGTTGGCGGCCTGCGGCTTGGTGCGGTGTACTCGGTGCTCGGTGCAGTGGTCTCGGAAATGGTCGGCGCGTACACCGGCCTGGGCCAGCGGCTGGTGGTGGTGACCAACAACTTCCAGGTTTCGGAGACCTTTGCCATCCTGCTCGCCATGGGCCTGCTCTCGATGGTCCTGGACCTTTCCATCTCGGTCCTGCAGAAGCTCGTGACGAAGTGGACGCGGTAGCGGGACCTCGGCTCGGCAACAACCAAATGTAGGGCGGCATCGGCCGGGGCACGCATTGGCGCTGCCCTGGCCGGCGTCGGTTAACCGGTACTCCGAACCTGGCAGTTCAAACGCCAATGTGACTGTCGAGTCCCCTCGCAAGGGAACGCGATCAGAGTAACGTGGGCCACCAGCGGTCTTTGGCCGCAATGGAACAAGAAAGGGCACCATGAGATTTGCGCAGTTGCGCTACCTGGAGGCGGCGCTTCGAACCGGTTCGTTCCGGCAAGCCGCCAAGGAACTTGATATCTCGCAGCCGACCATCACCAACCAAGTGCAGCGGCTCGAAGAGGATTTGGGCGTCATACTGGTGACCCGCGGCGCCAAGGGGGTCCGGCCGACCTATGCGGCAGACAGGATCCTGCCGCACGTCGTCGCAGCGGTCCAGGCCGAGAAAATGCTGCGCGCCGAAGCCAGCGCCATCGGCGGCCTGAAACTGGGAACCGTGCGGCTCGGCACGGTGCCTGCTGGATCACAGACCATCCTTCCCCGGACGGTTAAACGACTCTTGACCGAATTTCCCAACGTACGTTTCGAGGTTGACGAGGGCCCGTCCAAGCAGGTGGTCCGCGGCGTCCTCAGCGGCCACCTCGACGTTGGCCTGGTGACCCGCCTGCCCGGCATCGAATTGACCCCGGCCGAAGACGCCTTGCTGCACCACATCGACCTGATCCAGGGCAGGCTGGTGCTGGCGGTCCCGGAGGGCCACCGGCTCGCCGAGAAGGATGACTTCGAGCCGTCCGACCTGGAGGGGGAGCCGCTGATCTTCCCCGCGGAGTCAAGCATCCTGCGTGTGGCGTGGGAACGGCTGCTTGAGGGCGTCGAGGCGAGGATCGTCTACACCACCCCCAACGCGGAGGCCTCCCAAGCCATGGTGCGCGCCGGAGTCGGCATCTGCATGGCGAACACGCTCCTCGATTCGACCGTGAGCGGGAACGGTGTGTCGCTCGTTCCGCTTCCCTTCGAGTGGGCCCATGCCAGCACCTCGGCCATCGTCAGGAAGGACGAAGCCAGGTCCTCGGCCGTCCAGGCATTCCTGCGCCTCCTGCGCGAAGCCGCCAAGACCTTCTAGCCGCCGGGGCCGCCCCGAAAAGGGCGGCTTTTCAATGGGCGGTGATGCCGCCGTCGTCGGGGCCATTTCGTGTGCCCCCACGACGGCGGCTGACGCCTTCTGCGGTACCCCTCACCCCTGCTTTTGCCCTGCCGCCGCGCCCTGTGGACAACCTCCGATAGCGCAGTGGTATCACCCTGCCAGCGCTGGCGGCCTTCCCAGGGGTCGGGTTCACTCACGAGACTGAAATCACGCCGGGCGACCGCTTGCCGCCCGGATCCGACGTCCAGTGAGGTGCCCCCAGTTGTTAGTTGAGACAGCCCAGACGAGTAGCCCCGACACCATCGTCGAGTTCATCGCCCAGGCCAAGAACAGAGAATCGGCCATGTTCACCGAAGCCGAAGGGAAATCCCTGCTTTCGGCCTTCGGGATCGACACCCCCCAGGGTGTTGAGATCGAAGTTGGCCAGGAACTTCCTGGCCACCTTCGCGAACCCCTGGTCGTCAAGGCGATCTCGACGACGCTCGTGCACAAGTCCGACGCCGGCGGGGTCCGGGTCGGAGTAACCCGCCCCGAGCTCGACGACGTCGCACTGCAGATGCGCGGGAGCCTGGCCGCCTTCGGGCACGAACTCGATGGCCTGCTCGTCGAGGAAATGGTGCCCGCAGGCCACGAAATCATCGTTGGTGCGGTCCGTGCACCTGGACTGGGCTGGACCGTCATGGTCGGCCTCGGCGGCGTTCTCGTGGAGGTCTTCGAAGACGTTGCGTTCGGCCTGGCGCCCCTTTCCGAAACCCAGATCCTTGACATGCTGCAGGAGCTGCGCGGCATGAAAGTGCTCAACGGCGCACGCGGCGGCGTGAAGGCCGACATCCCGGCGCTCGTTACCCTGATCTCCCGCCTCGCCGGCCCCGGAGGCCTGCTGGCCTCGCTGCCAGCGGACGTGGTCGAAATCGACCTGAACCCGATCATCGTCTCCGACACCCGCGCCGTGGCAGTCGACGCACGCTTCGTCGTCGGCGGCTCCGAAGCCGCTGAAACGGAAGGTTCCGCAGCAGGCAACGCCGAGGCCACCGACTTCTCCCCGCTCTTCCACCCCCGCCGCATCGCGGTGCTCGGTGCCAGCGGCAAGCGCCCCAACCTCGCCAACCGGTTCATCCGCAACCTCCGCGCCGGCGGCTTCGACGGCGTCATCGTCCCGGTCCATCCGGCCGCCGACGAGATCGAGGGCCTGCCCACCGTCGCCTCGCTCGCCGACGTGGATGAATCCATTGACTACGCCTTCGTGGCACTGCCCGGGGCGCGCGTCGCCGAAGCCCTGGGCCAGGGCGCGGGCAAAGTGCGTTTCGCCCAGGTCGTTTCCAGCGGTTTCGGTGAGGTCGAAGAAGGCAAGGAACTTGAAGCCACGCTCGTCGCAACGGTGCGCGAGGCCGGCATCCGCCTGATCGGCCCGAACTGCCTCGGCACCCACGCCTCGGCAGGAAAGCTTTCCTTCGTCCCGGAGGCCCCGCTGACCCCGGGAACCACGGCAGTGGTCTCCCAGAGCGGCGGGCTGAGCGTGGACATCCTGCGCGTCGGCGCCGCCAGCGGCATCGACTTCCACTCGGTGGTCAGCATCGGCAACAGCGCCGATGTCAGCGCCGCCGAACTCGTCTCATCCCACCTGGGCAACGACGAGGTCAACGTCATCGGCCTGTACCTGGAATCCCTCAGCATTGCCCGCGAGGTCCTGGACGTGCTCGACGCGGCCGAAACCCGCAAGCCCGTAGTGCTGCTTGCGGGCGGACGCACCAGCGGCGGCTCCCGCGCCGCCACCAGCCACACCGGCGCCCTGGCGGGCAACCACCGCCTGTGGCCGGCCATGGCCCGGCAGGCCGGAATCACCCTGGTCGATTCGCTCGCCGACTTCGCAACCGCGCTTCACGCACTCTCGACCGTTGACCTCAGCGTCAAGCCGAACGGCAACGAGGCCGTCCTCTTCGGCAACGGCGGCGGGGCCAGCGTGCTCGGCGCCGACGCACTGGACCGCCAGGGCATCTCCACCCGGCCGCTGCCGGAATCGGTCATCGCCGAACTGGAATCCCTTGAGGTTCCGCCGGGCAACGGCTTCCACAACCCGATCGACGTTCCGGCCGGAACACTGGCCGTCAAGAGCGGCGGCGTTGCAGCGGACATCCTCAAGGTCGTCCTGGCAGGCAGCGAACCCGCGGTGCTCATCACTCACCTGAACGTGGGCATCATCCAGCGCAACCTCGGGGCCACCCACGGCGACGTGACCGGAACCATCATCGACTCGATCGCCGCGGCCCGCGACGAATCACAGTCGAACACCCACCAGCTCCTGGTGCTGAAGTCCGACGGCAGCGAGGGAACCGGCGACATGATCGCGGGCTACGCCCGGCGCGCACGCCGGATCGGCATCCCGGTCTTCGGGGCCTTCGAAGACGCGGCACTGGCCTCACGGGCAGTGCTTGAACAGAGCAAGCAGATCCACCAGGCGTCGCTCGGCGCAGACGGAAGGCAGTAGAGATGACAACCGAAGCAATCAAGACCGACGTGGTCGAGATCGAGGAAGCCAAGCTGACCCGCGAGCAGGAGCACGAGAAGAAGCGTGCAGCGGCGCTGGCCATGGGCGGCAGCAGGAAGCTTGAGGCCCGCGCGGCCAAGGGCGAACTTAACGCACGCGAGCGCATCGCGCTGCTGCTGGACCCGGGGACGTTCCGCGAAAGCGGGCTGTTCGTGACCTCGGCCGTTCCGGCGGACCGCGACAAGACCCCTGCCGACGGCAAGATCACCGGCACGGGCGAGGTTGACGGCCGACGCGCGAGCGTTGTCGCCTACGACTTCACCGTCAAGGGATCATCCTCTTCGCCGATCAGCAACAAGAAGATGGCCCATTTCAAGGAGCTGGTGGTCAAGACCGGCCAGCCGCTGGTTTACCTCTCGGAATCCACCGGCGTCCGCATGCCCGACGCCATGGGCGGCACCGGCATGGGCAGCGCCAGCGGCAAGACCCGGTTCCTGCGCCAGCGTGAAAGCCCGTGGGTCTCCGCGGCCTTCGGCTACTGCTTCGGTTCGGCCGCCTGGCACACCATGGCTTCCGACTTCGCGGTCTTCCGCAAGGGGGCTGTGCTCGCTGTGTCCAGCCCCAACTTGGTGGCACGCGCCACCGGCCAGCAGGTGGACGCCCAGGACCTCGGCGGCTGGAAGATGCACGCCGAGGTCACCGGCTTCGCCGATGCCGTTGCCGACACCGACGAGGAAGCGATCGAACTGATCCGCCGCTTCCTCTCCTACCTGCCCTCGCACAATGGCGAGACCCCGCCGCTCGCGCCGGTTCCCCACGGATCCGGCGAGCGTGCGGAGGAGATCAAGTCGATCGTCCCCGAGTCCCGCACCCAGACCTACGACGTGCGCAAGGTCATCGACATCGTCGCCGACACCGGCTCCGTCTTCCCGATCAAGGCCCGCTACGGCAAGTCGCTGGTGACTTCGCTGGCCCGCATCGGCGGCCAGTCCGTCGGCATCATCGCCAACAACCCGATGTTCAAGGGCGGCGCGCTGGACGGGGCCGCCTGCGACAAGGCGACCAGTTTCCTGGTCCTGTGCGACTCCTACAACATCCCGATCATCCACCTCGTTGACCAGCCGGGCTTCCTGATCGGCCTCGAGGCCGAGCGAAGCAAGGTTGCCGGCAAGATCATCAACTGGATGAACGCCCTTTCACTGGTCACCGTGCCGAAGATCGCTGTCACCATGCGCAAGAACTACGGCCAGGCCCTGATCAACATGGGTGGCGGCGGCACCGCCGACGCCACCGCCGGTTGGTGGTCTTCCGAGGTCAGCTTCATGGATCCGACCTCGGCTGTCTCCGTGGTCCACGGCATCACCCCCGAAAGCGACCCCGAGATGTACGAGCTGCGCCTCGCGGAGATGAACAAAGGCACCACCGCCTATGACGTGGCCCAGGTCTTCGGCTTCGAGCAGGTCATCGATCCGTCGGAAACGCGCGAGTTCATCCTCGGTGCCTTGAAGGACCACTACCGGGCCCGGAGCAACGGCGTGGGCGAACACCTGCTGCGCACCTGGCCGACGAGCTTCTAAGGAGAGACCACCGTGAATGCATTTCCGGAAAGCCTGCTGATCGCCAACCGCGGCGAAATCGCACGGCGCATCATCAAGACGGCAAACCGCCTCGGTGTCCGCACCGTCGCCGTCTACCACAAGGTCGATGCAGGCCTGCCGTACGTCTCCGAGGCCTCCGTGGCCATCGAACTCAAGGGCGACGTGCCGGTGCAGTCCTACCTTGACCGCGCTCAGATCATCGCGATCGCCAAGGAAGCAGGCGCCACCGCCATCCACCCAGGCTACGGGTTCCTGGCCGAAAACGCCGGGTTCGCCCGCGAGGTCGCCGACGCCGGCCTGACCTGGGTAGGCCCCTCGGCCGACGTCATTGACGTCATGGGCGACAAGGTCGAGTCCCGCCGCGCCGTCGCGGCTGCAGGCGTGCCGATCAGCGGCGACGCAGGCGCAGCCCTGAAGACCGGCGATGAGGCCGTCGAGGAAGCGGAACGCGTCGGCTACCCGGTCATGGTCAAGGCCTCCGCCGGCGGCGGCGGCATCGGCATGGCCGTGGCCCACGGCGCCGACGAGCTGCGCAAGGCCTTCGAGAACACCAAGTCGATGTCCGAGCGCAGCTTCGGATCCGACCGCGTCTTCGTGGAGCGCTTCGTCGAGTCCGCACGCCACGTGGAGATCCAGGTCCTGGGCCTGGACGACGGCACCATCGTGGCCCTGGGGGAGCGCGACTGCTCCACGCAGCGCCGTCACCAGAAGCTGATCGAGGAATCCCCGGCGCCGTACCTGGCCCCGGAGACCCGCGCACGGCTCATCGAATCGGCCATCGCGGCCGCAGGCTCGGTCGGCTACCGCAACGCGGGCACCGTCGAGTTCCTGCTCGACACCCGCACCGGCGACTTCGTCTTCCTCGAGATGAACACCCGTATCCAGGTCGAGCACCCCATCACCGAGCTCACCCACGGCATCGACCTGATCGAGCAGCAGCTGAGCATCGCCGCCTCCGGCACCACCACGGCGGACTTCAACCCGGTGTTCCGTGGACACGCGATCGAACTGCGCATCTGCGCCGAGGACCCGAAGAAGTTCTTCCCGCGCCCCGGCCCGATCGACGGCTGGACCGAACCACGCGGCGAGGGAATCCGCGTGGATTCCGGCTACGCGGCCGGGACCGAGGTTACCCCGCACTTCGACTCGCTGATCGCCAAGGTCTGCGCGTACGGGGAAACCCGCGAGGAAGCACTGGCACGGGCCATCAAGGCCTGCGAGGAGTTCGAGATCGAGGGACTGGTCACCAACCAGCCCTTCCTCGAGGAGATCCTCTCCGACGAAGAATTCACTGATGGACGCTACGACACCGGACTGGTGGAGCGAATCCAGCAACGACTCAAAGAACAGGCCAAGCTGGCCAAAAGGAGTGCATGAAGATGGCAGAGACAATTCAGGCAGACATGGGCGCCAACGTGTGGAAGATCCTCGTTGCGCCGGGTGACCGCGTGGAGGAAGACGACGTCTTCATGATCCTCGAAGCCATGAAGATGGAAATTCCGGTCACGGCCGAGGACTCCGGCACCGTACTGGAAGTCCACGTGGCCGAAGGCGACGTGGTTGCCCCCGGTCAGCCGCTCATCAAGTTCGAGGCGGAGTAGGACATGCCCATCCCCAGCACTTTGAAGGCGTGGTCGGTCACCGAACTTGGTGAACCGGTGGACGCCCTCCAGCTTGTCGAACGGCCGGTGCCCGAAGCGGGAGAAGGCCAGGTAGTGGTGCGCGTGCTCGCCTCCGCCGCCAACTTCCCTGACGTGCTGATGTGCCGCGGCGTGTACCAGGTCAGGCCGGAGCTGCCCTTCACTCCCGGCCGCGAGGTCTGCGCCGAGGTTGTCGCCACCGGTCCGGGCGTCACCCGTGCCGTAGTGGGCGGCAGGGTGCTGGGCCTGACCACACTTCCGCATGGTGGTTTCGCTGAGTACGCGCTGATGGACCAGGACAAGGTGCACCAGGCGCCGGCCTCGCTCGATGACGCGCAGGCAGCCAGCCTGTTCATCGGCTACCAGACCGGCTGGTTCGGGCTGCACCGGCTGGCCCGGATCCAGCCCGGCGAGACGCTGCTGGTGCACGCCGCCGCCGGCGGCGTGGGCAGTGCCGCCATCCAGCTCGGCAAGGCCGCCGGGGCAACCGTCATCGGCGTCGTCGGCGGCGAAGCCAAGGCCGAGTACGCCAGGAAGCTCGGCGCGGACCTGGTCATCGACCGCCGCAGGGACGACTTCGTGGAGCAGGTCAAGATCTTCACCGGCGGCAAGGGCGCGGACGTCATCTACGACCCGGTCGGCGGGGAGACCTACCAGCGCTCCACAAAGTGCATCGCGTTCGAAGGCCGGATCATTGTGGTCGGTTTCGCCGGCGGGGAAATCCAGTCCGCCTCCCTGAACCACGCACTGGTGAAGAACTATTCCATCATCGGCATCCACTGGGGCCTCTACAACACCAAGAACCCTGCGGCTGTCGATGAATGCCACCGTGAACTGAGCAAGCTGGCGGACTCGGGTGCCATCGATCCTTTCGTCAGTGAGAGATTCACCCTGGACGGCGTGCCCTCGGCGCTTCAGCGGCTCGCAGACGGAAAGACCGTTGGCCGGGTCGTCATGGAACACGCCGGGGCCGGGCAGTAGGAAGCAGCAGGAATCTGCATCATTTCCGGCACGTGGCACAGCCAAGTACGCCAGGCATGAATCAACTACAAAGGAGTAGCAATGTTTGAGTCACAGAAAGGCGGATCGCCCTTCGGGAATCTGCTGGCATTGGATGGCGGAGTCTCCAGACGTTCGCTGTTGCAGTTCTTCGGCGTTGGCGCGGCGGCGATTGGTTCGGCGTCCTTGCTGACCGGCTGTGGGAGCGACGGCAACGCAGCCGCCGCCGGCCAGCCGCAGAAGCTCGCCATTGCTGCCTTCCCGGGCGACGCCTATTTCCTTGATGCGATCAACCTTGCCAACAAGGACTACGACAAGCACAAGCTCGAGGTCCCCAAGCACCTCAGCCCGCAAAGCGGCGTCCAGGCGTACCAGCTGCTGGTTGCCGGCGCCGTCGATGCCTACGCATCGGACACGCTGCTGCTGATGGCAACCCACGCGAACAGCTCGAGGGGCAAGCGCCCGCTGCTGCTCGGGTTCCGGACGCTCGAGACAACGTACGGGATCGTCGGCAGCAAGGACCACAGCTGGCCAGGGGCCGACACGAGCTTCGAAGAGAAGATCAGGTCCCTGAAGGGCAAGCGCATCGGCGTCTCAAGCGTCGGTTCAGGCGGCGACCTGCAGTTGAAACTTGCCCTTGAACTGGCAGGCATGCAGTACAGCGACGTGACGGCACTTGCCGTGGGCCCCACCGCCCAGGCGATTCCCAACTTGAATGCCGGCCGAGTCGATGCCTATGTCACGGTCCAATGGACTGCAACGCGATTCGTCGCCCAGGAGACCGGCGGGACGATCCTGATCGACTTCGCCGAGGCGAGTGTGCCCGAGCTGATGCGGAACCAGGCCGTGGTTGCGATGGGCGTCCGCGAGGACATGGTGCAGCAGCACCCGGAGATCGTCAAGAACTGGCTGGCTGCCCAGGACGATGCCAGCAAGTGGATCATCGGAAACAAGAAGGCTGCGGCCGATCTGCTGAACACCACCGGCCTCGGCGGCAAGGCACCCGAAATCGCCGCAGCCTACGTGGAGCACTATGCGAACCAGATGGCCCCCAACCTCAAGCCGATGTTCAAGGCAACGAAGGAGACCGTGGACCACATGGCCGAACTCGCCCTGCGCTTTGGAAGCGTCAAGGACGGCGACATCAGCTATGAGGCGCTCGTCCCGGAGTTCGCCCGGGCATGAGTGACGCAATGAAGACAACACACGACGGCGGCGTGGCAACGCGCCGTGAATCGCCCACCGGGCTCGATCTTGACCGTCTGACGGATTGGCTGGCCCGGGAATGCCCCGGATTGGTGACGGGGGAGCTCTCGGCCAGTCTGATCCAGGGCGGAAAATCGAACCTGACGTATGAGCTCAGCGACGGGGCCAGCCAATGGATTGTGCGCCGTCCGCCGCTGGGCACCATCATGGCCACCGCCCACGACATGCGCCGCGAGTACACCATGGCCGATGCGCTTCGGAACACGGACGTCCCGGTGGCGAGGATGTTCGCCTATTGCGGGGACAAGGACGTTCTGGGTGCCGACTTCTACATCATGGAACGGATCGACGGCCTGCCGTACCGGTATGCCGACGAGATCAAACCGCTCGGCGAGGCACGTACCAGGGCCATCGGGACCGAGCTGGTGCGCACCTTGGCGAAGCTGCACAGCGTCGATCCGGCCAGCGTTGGCCTGGGCAACTTCGGCAGGCCCCAGGGCTTCCTCGGCCGTCAGGTGAAGCGCTGGAAGCAGCAGCTCGACGCCTCCTTCACCCGGGAACTTCCCGGAGCGGACAAGCTGTACGAAGAGCTCCTTGCGGCAGTGCCCTCCGAGTCCGCCTCCGGCATCGTTCACGGCGATTTCCGCCTGGACAACGTGTTGATGGGCGCCGACGACCTGCCGGCAGCAGTCATCGACTGGGAGCTGGCCACGCTCGGGGACCCGCTGCTGGACTTGGCCCTGATGTTGATCTACCAGCGCCGCGCACGGATCGTGGCAGCTCGGGAATCGATGGATCCTGCCACTTACGACGTGACGCTGGCGCCTGGCTACCCCTCCGAGGAGGAGATCATGGCGCAGTACGAGAGGGAGAGCGGCCGCTCTCTTGACGGATTCGGATTCCACCTGGGTCTGGCCTGCTTCAAGCTGGCAGGCATTTCCGAGGGCGTCCGCTACAGACACATCAACCGCCAAACCGTTGGCGAGGGCTTCGAGGACAGCGGCAGTACGGTGCCTTTGCTGCTGGGACTCGGGCTCGAATCACTGAAGGAGTACAAGTAGATGGAATTCTCAACCGACGAGCGGACCGAGCTCCTGAAGAAGGAGCTGGTCGATTTCATGTACGGGTATGTGTACCCGAACGAAGCCGCATACCAGGAGGAACTGGACAATCTTGAGAACCCGTACGCGTTCTCAGAATCCCCGATCCTGCAGAAATTGCGCGCCGAAGCGCGCCGCCGTGGCCTGTGGAACCTGTTCCTGCCCGGCGAAGAGGGGGCAGGGCTGAGCAACGTGCAGTACGCCCCGCTTGCCGAAATCACCGGCCGCAGCCGCACCCTTGCCCCGGCGGCACTGAACTGCGCGGCCCCGGACACCGGCAACATGGAGTTGCTTGCCGAGTTCGGCACCGAAGAGCAGAAGGAAAAGTGGCTCAAGCCGCTGCTCAACGGCGAAATCCGTTCCGCCTTCGCCATGACGGAACCCGCCGTCGCCTCCTCGGATGCGACAAACATCGAGACCTCCATCGTGCGTGACGGCGATGACTACGTGATCAACGGCCGCAAGTGGTTCATCACCGGTGCGATGAACCCGAACGCCAAGATCCTGATCGTCATGGGCAAGACGGACCCTACGGCCGACCGGCACCGGCAGCAGAGCCAGGTCCTGGTTCCGCGCGACACGCCGGGCGTGAACATCAAGCGCGGCATGAAAATCCTCGGCTTCGAGGACACCTACAACGGCGGCCACGCCGAGATCGTGTTCGAGAACGTGCGGGTCCCCGTGACAAACCTGATCGGTGGGGAAGGGGACGGATTCGCCATCGCCCAGGCCCGTCTGGGCCCTGGCCGCATCCATCACTGCATGCGTGCGATCGGCATGGCCGAGCGCGCCATCTCCATGATGTGCGAGCGTGCCGACAGCCGTGTTGCCTTTGGCAAGCCGCTGAGCGATCAGGGAGTGATCCGCGACTGGATCGCCGAGTCCCGCGTGCGTGTCGAGCAACTGCGCCTGATGGTGCTCAAGACCGCCTGGCTCATGGACACCGTGGGCAACAAGGGAGCCCACACCGAGATCCAGGCCATCAAGATTGCCACCCCGTCCACCGTTGAATGGATCCTCGACAAGGCGATCCAGGTCCACGGTGCAGGTGGCCTGTCGCAGGACTTCTTCCTGTCCTCCGCATTCGCCTATGCGCGCACGCTCCGCTTCGCAGACGGCCCCGACGAAGTGCACAAGAATGCACTTGCCCGCAATGAGCTCAAGCGCCAGCGCGCCCGGCGTGAGGCCCGTGCCAACGCCTAGGCAGGTCCGATGTCCCCCGCACCGCAACCGCGGTGCGGGGGACATTTTTGTGTCCGCACTTATCTACGCCGATGATCGGGGATCGCTATCACCCTGCAATGGTTGTGGCGCTTCCAACGCACGCCTTCCCCCAAGAGACTTGGGTCACACCGGCGCTCGAATTCGCCGGGAGAATGCCTGGGCCGCGAATGCAGGCTGTGGATTGCCCAATGCAAGCGGTTTCACCAAGGACGAATCAACCACACAGGAGCATGAATGTTTGAGTCACAAAATGGCGGATCGCCCCGTGGGGATCTGCAGGCATGGGACAACGGAATCGCGCGCCGATCACTGTTGAGGTATGCGGGACTTGGCGCGGCGGCACTGGGTTCTGCCTCGTTGCTGGCGGCCTGTGGTAGCAACCAGGGACCCGCGGCATCAGCCGCAACGCACAAGTTCACCGTCGCGGCGTTCCCCGGCGATGCGTACTTCCTCGACACCATGAACATGGAAAACAAGATCTACGCGCAGCACCGACTCGAAGTTCCCAAGCACATCACACCGCAAAGTGGCGTCCAGGCATTCCAGCTGCTGGTTGCAGGTGCCGTGGACGGCTACGCAGCCGACACGGGGCTGCTGATGGCAACCCACGCGAACAGTTCCAAGGGCAAGCGTCCGGTGTTGGTTGGTTTCCGCAACCTGGAAACCACGTACGGGATCGTTGGCGGCCCGGACAGCCAGTGGCCGGCAGCCGATGCAGGCTTCGAAGAGAAGATGCACGCCCTGAAGGGCAAGAAGATCGGCGTCACGGCAGTCGGCGCCGGTGGCGACCTGCAGTTGCGGTTGGCCCTTGAATTGGCGGGCATGAAGGACAGTGACGTCACGGTGCTTGCCGTCGGCCCCACCGCCCAGGCGATCCCGAACGTCAAAGCCAAGCGCATTGACGCATATGTTGGCGTCCAGTGGACGGCAACGCGGTTCATTGCCAAGGAAACCGGCGGGACGATCCTGCTGGACTTTGCCGAGGCCAGCGCGCCGGAGTTGCTGCGCAACCAGGCAGTTGTCGCTATTGCCGTCCGCGAAGAGATGGCGCTGCAGCAGCCTGAAGTTGTGCAGAACTGGCTGGCCGCGCAGGAAGCTGCCAGCAAAAGGATCGGTGACAACAAGGAAGCGGCAGCCCGGCTGCTCAACGACAACGGCCTTGGCGGCAAGGCGCCCGACATCGCCACCGAGTACGTCGAGCACTACATTGCGGATGTGCAGCCCAAGCTGAGCCCGATGTTCAAGGCAAGGAAGGACACGGTGGAAAGAATGTCCGAACTCGCGCTGCGTTTTGGCAGCGTCAAGAAGGGCGACATCACCTATGAGCAGCTCGTCCCTGAATTCGCGCGCGCGTAAGCCGGAACGGAATTCGCGCGCGCGTAAGCCGGAACGCAATCCCACAAACGCCTGGGCAGGACCAACGTCCCCGTGCACCGCACCTGCGGCACGGGGACATTCTTGTCTCAAAGGCAGCCGCGGTCAGCTGTCAAGCAATCGCCCGCTGCCACCTGGCTATCGCCTTGATACGTTCTGTGAGATTGATTACAGCGATGCTTTGCCCGGATGATCGTCGTATGACTACTACTGCCGATTCGCTCAGCGTCGACGAATCCTCGACCTCCAGGCCCGTTGCCGCTCGCCCTGGAATCCAGTCCCTCCGGGTCGCACGCAAGGAAGTCATCGCCGACGGCGTCGTGCGCTTGCGACTGGAGGAACCGCGCAACGGCCGCGTCCCTGACTGGGCGCCGGGTTCACACATCGAACTGATGCTCCCGACCGCGGACGCTGGAACCCTCTCGCGCCACTATTCCCTGTGTGGCGACCGCTGGGACCCACATGCGTACGAGGTCGCGGTGCTGAACGAACCGAACTCCAAGGGCGGCTCACGCTACATCCACGAGCAGCTCGCGGTCGGAGACAGGCTCACCGTGGGAACCCCCCGCAACAACTTCCACCTGTCCCAGGCGACCCGCTACGAGTTCATTGCCGGCGGCATCGGGATCACCCCGATCATGACGATGATCGTTGCAGCCGAGCAGCTCGGCATCGATTGGCACCTGCACTACGGCGGCCGCACGCGTGCCTCGATGGCCTTCCTGGACGAGCTGGCCCAGTACGGGGACAAGGTCACCATCTGGCCGCAGGACGAACTGGGCCACCTGAACCTCACCTTCCTAAATGAACCGCTCGACGGCGGACGCGTCTACTGCTGCGGACCGGAACCGCTGCTGAACGCAGTGGCCGGCGCCGCCTCCGGGTGGCCGTCCTGGGCGGTGCGATTCGAACGCTTCGTCCCGGCAACCTTGCCGGCCCCCGTACGGACCGAGCCGTTCGAGCTCGAGCTGGCACTCTCCAAGAAGTGCATCACGGTCGGGACCGAGGAAACAGTGCTTTCGGCGTTAAGCGATGCCGGCGTCCCCGTGCTCTCCTCGTGCAACGAAGGCGTGTGCGGCACCTGTGAGGTCAGCGTCCTGCGGGGCACCCCGGAGCACCGTGACTCTCTGCTGAATGACGCCGAGCGAGCCAAGAACGACCGAATGTTTGTCTGTGTCTCACGCGCGATCACCGATCGCCTTGTGCTGGATCTTTAGGAGCTACCCACCCATGTCGACAGTGACGAAGTGCCCTGTTAACCACGGAACCATCCCGGTCCTCGACGAGGACCCGTTTTCGCCGGAAATCCTGGACAACCCCCTGCCGTTCCAGGAGCGCCTTCGCGAAGCCGGCCCCGTGGTGTTCCTCTCCAAGTACAACGCGTATGCGATCGGACGCTACGAGGACCTCTCCGCCGCCGTCGCGAACTGGCAGGAGCTGATCTCGGGTGCCGGCGTGGGCCTCAACGAGCCATGGCGTGCCCGGGGCCTGCTGCAGATGGATCCGCCGGAACACGATGCGCCACGCGAGGTGCTGCAGGCGATCCTTTCCTCGCGGGTGTTGCGCTCGATGAAGGACACCTGCATGGAGGTGGCCGGAGGCCTGATTGAGGGGCTGTTGGCGGGCACCGCGTCCGGTGGGCAGGTTGAGATCGACGGGCACCGTGAACTTGGTTCAAAGCTCCCCGTGAACTTCTTCCCCGAGGCCTCCGGCATCGACGAGGAGGGCCGCGAAAACCTGGTGCCTTACGCGGACCATATCTTCAATGCGCTTGGTCCCGACAACGAGTTGGTGGAGCAGGGCAAATGCAAGGCCGCTGAGTACACTGAGTGGGCCACGGCCAAATGCCAGCGCGACGCGTTGAAGCCCGGGGGCTTCGGTGCCGACATCTGGGCCGCCGCGGACCGCGGTGACATCCTCCACGACCAGGCTCCGCTGCTGACCCGCTCGCTGCTCTCGGCAGGCGTGGACACCACCGTCTACGGGATCTCCGGCATGCTCTATGCCCTTGCCTCCAACCCCGAACAGTGGGAAGCGCTGCGCAGGAACGCCAACCTGGCGCGCGTCGCCTTCGACGAATCGCTGCGCTGGGAATCCCCGGTCCAGCAGATCTTCCGCAAGACCGCCACCGACGTCACCATCGGCGGCAGCACCATCCCCGAAGGCAGCAGGGTCATGCTGTGCTTTGCCGCGGCGAACCGCGATCCCCGCCGCTGGGAGAACCCGGACGCGTTCGACCTGTCGCGCGATCCCTCCGGGCACCTTGCCTTCGGCATGGGCATCCACCAGTGCGTGGGCCAGCACGCAGCCCGACTCCAAGCGGCGTCCTTGCTGGAACAGCTGATTCCCCGGATCACGAGCATCGAGCTTGCCTCGCCAATCGAACGCCACCACAACAACACCCTGCGCGGCTGGAATTCGGTTCCGCTGAGGCTGACGCTCGTTTAGGGTGGTTCAAGGGACGCCATGCCGGCGTCGGGATCACACGCTCCCGACGCCGGCATGCGGCCCATGGGGGACCGTCGTTTGACGTGCCCTGGCCACCACCGCGAAATCCCTGGAACCTGGCCCGTGTCACGGGAGGTTCGTCAAGTGGTTCGGCGGCAGCGATCGCGTGCCATCGACAATGCCAGGGAACTAGACATCAGGATCAGCGTCTCGGTGTGTGAGCCGGAGGGCGGCTCCCGACCTTCGGACGCATGGATGGCGGCCTGCACAGCAAACACACGAACGATGTGTCAATGATTCACGACATCCGTACCTACCAAGTCGATCGAAGTGATCCACGTGTGGCCCTACCAGGACCAGGCCGAGCGCACCGAGCTGCGGGCCCGCGCCGCCCAGCACCCGAACCGGCCCCCGGCCCCGGGTGGACTCGTCAACCGGTTGATGGTGGAGCGGGTCATCCCCTTCGACATCGTTGAAGAGCGGGCACCCGGCGCCATCGGACCGGTCTTCGAAATCCGGTTGACTACTTACTTCACAGTCTCGGAGCTTCGCGCCGCCGATGAGGCCTGGTCGACGGCGATCAAGGAACGCAGCCAGCATGGCTCGCTCGTTAGGGCCGGGCGGATGGAGTTCGGGCAGAGCAACGGGATCGTCCAGATCTGGGCGCACCCCAACGACGAGCACCGGGTACGCGAAGCCGCCGCGGCCGGGGCAATGCCGCCCATCGATGGTCGGGTGCCGACATCGACCGTGGTGAAGCGCCTGGCGCCGTCGGTGTTTTCGCCTTTTCAGCAGGTGCTCAGGATGATCCGTGGTGTGCCTTCAGCGCGCGAGCTCGAACAGACCGGCGGCTCCCATGCCGCCACCTACGCACATGGAAATGACAGCGAATTGCTGGTCCCGGCGCCGGGCCTCGAGCAGTGCAGTGCCAACCGCCCGTGAACCGGTCATTCCGTAGGGGTGGCCCAGGGCGATCGCACCGCCGTTGACGTTCATCCTTTCCGGGTCGATCCCCAGGACATCACGGCAGTAGACCGCCTGGGACGCGAAGGCTTCATTCAGTTCCCAGATCCCGATGTCCTCAACGGTGAGGCCGTGGTTCTTCAAGAGCCGTGGAATGGCCGTGACCGGTCCAATGCCCATTTCATCGGGTTCGCACCCGGTCACGGCAATGCCGCAGTAGTAGCCAAGAGGTGACAAGCCCAAGGACGCGGCATAGTCGCTGTTCATCAACACGTTCGCCGAGGCCCCGTCGGACAGCTGCGAGGCGTTGCCGGCTGTCACGGTCGGGTTCGCCGTGAAGTCACCGGGCATCAGTACCGTGCGAAGCCCGGCAAGGGTTTCGAATGTGGTGCCGGCGCGCACGCCCTCGTCCTGGGAGACGAGTTGCTCGAATTCCGTGACTTCACCGCTTTCCTTGTCGGTCCTCAGCATGGTCACGCGGATCGGCGCAATCTCGTCATCGAAGCTGCCGGTTTCCTGGGCCCGCGCTGCCCGTTGCTGGGAGGCGGCCCCCATTTCGTCCTGCGCCTCGCGGCTGATCCCGTAGCGCTCGGCCACGAGTTCGGCGGTCTGCAGCATGGGCATGTAGGCGCCCGGGTGGTTGGCCTCAATCCAGGGATCGCGGCTGCGGAACTTGTTGATGTGTTGGTTCTGCACCAGCGAAATGGACTCGACCCCGCCGCCAATTGCCACATTCATGGAATCCGCGAGGATCTGCTTGGCCGCCGTGGCGACCGCCATCAACCCCGACGAGCACTGCCTGTCAATGGTCTGCCCGGGAACCGTCACCGGCAAGCCGGCGCGCAGTGCGCCTTGGCGGGCGACGTTGAAGCCTTGCGTTCCCTGTTGCGCGGCGGCACCCATGATGACGTCCTCGACCAGCGACGGGTCGATGCCAGTCTTGGCCAGTGCCGCGGCAATCGCGTGCCCGGCCAGTTCAGGGGCGGAGGTGTTGTTGAAGGCCCCGCGGTGCGCCTTGCCGATGGGGGTGCGGGCTGTTGCCACGATGGCGGCTCTGGGCATGGTGGTGCTCCTTCGTGAAGGGGTCTTCGGCATATGCGGGGCAGAGCAGGACGAACGATCTTGCCTCGGTTCAGGCGGCAGTGGCCTCGTAGAGCCGGGAGACCACCTCGGCCACACAGCCTGGCTTCTTCGCCTCGCCATTGAGTTCCTGTTCGACCGTGACCTGGACTGTTGCCTGTGCCCACGTGTCCTCGCGGTCAACGGACACCAGCTTGACCCGGCCACGCACGCTTGAGCCGACCAGGACCGGGGCCGGGTAACGGACCTTGTTCGATCCGTAGTTCACGCCCATGGACATTCCGCCGATGCGGTAGGTGTCGAACATGAACCCGGCCACCAGCGAGAGCGTCATGTAGCCGTGCACCAGCGTGGTACCAAACGGGCCTGAGGCCGCACGCTCGGTGTCGACGTGGATCCACTGGTAGTCGTTGGTCACCTTGGCGAACGCATTGATGTCTTCCTGGGTGATGGTGCGCCATTCGGTGACGCCGATTTCCTCACCCACACACTGTGCGAAGTGGTCGATGCCGCTGAAGATCCTCATGCCTTCGGTCCGCCCGCCACGTACAGCACCTGGCCGGAAACGAACCCGGCGTCCTCGGAGGCGAAGAAGGACACGGCGTTGGCGATGTCCGCGGGCTTGCCGGTGCGGCGCACCGGGATCGCCGCGGCGGCCTTGGCGGTGAATTCCTCGAAAGTGATGCCCATGCGCTCGGCGGTGGAGGCCGTCATCTCGGTTTCGATGAAGCCGGGGGCGATCGCGTTGGCGGTCACGCCGAAGGGGCCCAATTCCAGGGCAAGGGTCTTGGTGAAGCCCTGCAGTCCTGCCTTGGCCGCCGAGTAGTTGGCCTGGCCGCGGTTGCCCAGGGCAGAAGTGCTGGAGAGGTTGACGATGCGGCCCCACTTGGCCTCGACCATGTGCTTCTGGGTAGCGCGGGCCACCAGGAAGGATCCGCGCAGGTGCACGTTCATGACCAGGTCCCAGTCGGAGAGCGACATCTTGAAGAGCAGGTTGTCGCGGATGATGCCTGCGTTGTTGACCACCACCACGGGAGGGCCAAGTTCGTCGGCGGTGCGGGTGACGGCGGCCTCGACGGCGGCCTCGTCCGAGATGTCGGCGACGATGCCGATGGCCCGGTAGCCGGCGGCGGTTAGCTCGGCAGTGAGGGCATCGAGTCCTGCCTGGTCGAGGTCGATCGCTGCGATGTTGAATCCGTCGGACGCCAGGCGCCGGGCAATGTCGGCGCCGATGCCGCGTCCTGCTCCGGTTACCAGTGCGGTGCGCTGCTGTTCAGTCATGATGAAAACCTGTTTCCTTCTCTTGGGTGAAGCCGATCCCTGTCCCTGCCCGCTTAGCGGTAAGTGACCCAGGAACGGGGAAGATGGCCATGGTCGTTGAATGTCACCATCGTCTTCCCGGACGAACCGGTGACGATCTTGGTGACGCCGGAATTCACGGTGACCCGGTTGAGTGCGAGCCATTGGGGAAATCCGCCGTTGAGAAGCCGGGCTGCTGCCCAGGCAATGGCTCCCGAGCTGGAGACGACCACTGCGTCCTGACCCGATCCGAGCCCTTCGACTGCGCTGTCCAGGGCCCTGTCGACGCGCTGTGTGAACGCGGAGAACGACTCCAGATAGTCGGCGTCGTGGTTGTTGGAGGCCCAGCGGGCGGAGGCCTTCTCGAGCAGTCGCTGGAAGGCCCGCGAATCGGTCTTCGCGGTGGGGTCGTCCTCCGGATAGGCGTTCAGCAGATCGGAGGCGTTGAATTCGTCCCAGCCCGGATCGACGACGGGAGCCGTGTCCCAGCCGGCGCCCTCGATGAGTCCCTGTGCCGTTTGGCGCTGGCGCTTCATGCCGCCGCTGACGATGCGGCTCGGAACGGTTCCGCACAGGCCCAGGTGGGTGCCGAGGGCTTGACTCTGGTCCTTGCCGCGGGGCGACAACCGGTCGTAGTCTTCGGTGCCGAAAGATGCTTGTCCGTGCCGGACCAAATAGAGAACACTCACAGTCCCGACGGTAGTCAACACACCGCCCGGGAACTACCCTCTGCTGGCTATCGGGGTGCCAGCCGGATGCTTGCACTACCCGTGGCGCGCCCCGGGATCCTGGACGTCCTCCATACCGGTGAAGGCCAGTATTTCGGCCAGAACGGCGTGCAGCGCCGGCGTGTTGTCTCCGGCCCGCCAAGCGGCGCGGAGGTCGACGTCGGGCGATGACTCAGTGAGCCGCGCGAACGCCACCTGGGTGGAATCGGCGTAGCGGGCCACCGAGGCCAACGTTAGGTGGCAGCCGACTTCGGCACCCACCAGGGCCAGCGCCGTCTGGGTATCGGGTGCAACCTGGGCAAGGTCCGGCGAAAAGCCGGCCGAGCGGGCCATGAGGCGCAAGCGGTCGTCCAGGACGGCACCTTCATGGGGCGGCAGGGTGACGAATGGCTGGTCCTTGAACTGCGCAATGGACAGTTCGGGCTCCCCGGCGAGCGGATGGGTGTCCGGCAGCGCCATCAGCAGGGAGTCAGGCATCACCACCTCGGTGGAAATTCCCGGGGGTGCGAAGTCCCATCTGCCGAGCGCGATGTCGGTCTCGCCGTTCGAGAGGCGGCGCATGGCCGACTGGCCAAAATGCTGGCTCGAGAGTTCAAGCCGGATTCCGGGGTACAGCAGGCGTATGGCGCGTGCCAGCCGCGCGACGAGCCCGTGGGTGGAGATGCCGGCAAAGTCGATCCGGACGAGTCCGCCCCGTCCGTCCGCTGCCGACCTGACAGCAACTTCCGCACGGCGGACTGCGTCAAGGACCTCGCGGGCTGCCGGCACAAGGGCCTGTCCGCTGGCAGTCAGCGTCACGGACCGTGTGTTGCGCTCGAAAAGCAGGGTTCCCAGCTCGGTCTCAAGCTGTTTGATGGTCCGGCTCAGTGGCGGCTGTGCGACATGAAGGCGGGCCGCGGCCCGGCCGAAGTGGAGCTCCTGGGCTACCGCGAGAAACGCTTGAAGCTGGTTGATTTGCATCGTGGAAGGCCATTTCTTCGCCCGATTATTGCAAACAGGGTATCAGTTAACCTGCCCGTGGCCTGCTGCCCCGGCGCCGGTGACGGGGACCGGTCGATGGGACAGGGACAGGGAAGTCGTGCGGCTCAGTCACGCAAGCGGATCCGGCGGGCTTTCCTTCGGGCTTTGCGGTACCGGGCTTCGGCGGTGGCGCCGAGGTGTTTTTCCAGGCGGGCAAGCCGGCCGTAGGCCGAGGAGGCGGAGGCGGGCAGTGCCGGGTCCGAGCCCAGCCTGCGCAGGAGCGTGCGTGCCACCACGCTGTCGTGCTGCTCGCCGAGGGCCATCTGCTGCCTCTGGGCCGCCTTGGCCAGCGAGGTGGCCGGTTTCCCGTGGATTCCGGAAACGGATTCGGCGGCGTGCCTCAGCAGCTTGGCGTCCTTGCGGACCCGGTGGAGCGCGGCATCCCGGTCCGGGCCTTTCCCCGCGCGTGCGACGGACTTTTGTGCCCGGCGAAGGCGTTTGGCCGCCTTGCCGAGCAGCATGGCGGTGGCCTTGCGGGCCGGTTTGGCGGCCAGGGGCATGGCCGGCGGATGGTCGCGGAAGTCTTCCAGATCGTCCAGGAGCCGGTAATAGCGTCGGGAGCCGAGGGCCGCCAGGACTTCCCTGTAGCCCTCGTTGTAGTCGGTTCCGAGCTCCTGTTCGATGGACTCCGCGACGATCCCGGGGATGCTGTCGGGCGGCAACTGCCGGAAATCCCGGCGGAGGCGTTCGCGCAGGACCTCCGCGTCGCGGGGACGGCCGAGGATCCGGGCGAGCAATCTCAGCTCTTCGTCGAGCCGACTGGACTTGGCCTTGGTGAAGAGCGGCCGGTAGGTGCTCAGTGCGGAGCGGATCCGGCGGGTTGCGGAGCGCATCCGGTGGACGGCGTCCGGGGTCCCCAGCCTGACGCCGGCGTCGTGGGTGAGCAATTCGGTGATCTGTCCGCCCAAGTAGGCCGTGGCCACATCCAAGGCCTGGCCCTTCTTCCGCGGCTGTCCCATGTCTGTGGCACGTCTGGGCGGGAGGCCGTCTCCGAGGGCCCGGGCGAGCTTGGATGCATGCGGCGAGCGGCTGGCCCCCGCAGCGCTGAGGGTTTCAGCGGCGGCCGCGAACAGGTCCCCGGTTCCGTGGACGAGTTCGATCTCCCATTCCCGCCAGTCCGTGCCGGGCCGGCCGGAGCCGGGCCGGGATTGCTCCAGGGCGTCTTCCAAAGCCACGGCGTGGACGTGGTCGTCGACGAAGTCAGCCAGATGCTCCCCGCCGAGCCCGTACAGGCGGTACGTGGTGCGGCGGGTGGCCAGACGGACGATCGGGTGGACGGCGTCGCCCCGTGTGTATGCAGGCAGGTATTCGGCCAGCCCCTCGGGCACGGTTTCGGGCTGGCCCAGGGGTGCGTGGATTTCCCGCCGGCTGTCCCGTCCGAGAGGGATCTTCAGGTGCCAGCCGTGGTCCGTCCCGCCGGTGCGGCGCCGCAGGGTGATGCCCCGGGCGGCCAGGGCCAGTACGGAAGTGTCAAAGTAAACCGCCTCGAGCAGGGTCTCGGCCGGCTCCGCCACGTGCCAGACGCCGGGAATCTCCAGCAGCGCCGGCAGCGGGGATGCGGAGTCGACGTCGTATTTCCGTTCCGTTTCGACCGTCTGCTCCGCCTGGACGCCTTGTCCGGGTTTCATCGTGTTGGTCATTGTCCGCGTCCTTGCCGGCACTGTTGGAACAAGTGCAACCCCGTGGGCGTGTCCGGGGTGCCTAGGCCGGGTGCGTCCACCCCGATCATAGGCCGCCGGGGAACGGCCGGACCAGAGCCGGTTTCCTGCAGGAGACAGCCGGAAGCCGGACCCGCATCCGCAAGAGCCAGGAGAGGGGAGTGTTGGTTCGGCTTGCTCGTCACGTCAAAGGTGTGGTCCAATTGGCACGATTCGACGGACATAAGCAGATGGGAGGACGTGTCCATGTACACCGAGCCTCCAAGTATCGGCCGGGACTTTTTCCCTCCCGCCTGAACCCTCACGTCCCAGGTTCCACACCACGTTCACACGCTTTGGCGGGAGAAGTCCGTGGCCATTTAAGGCCGTGACCTCCTGTATGTCTGGATCACCATGATGAACACCCGCCGCTTTTCCGCGCGCCTGCACACCCTCGCCAACCGCACCTCCCGCGCCCTGCAGAACCCTGCTGCCCAGGACGCTGCTGCCGCGCCGTTCCTCTCCGAAACCCGCCGCCCGAGCCTCGTTGACAGCGGCATCTACCTGGACGGGAAGCGGGTTACGTCCCCCCAGAGCCTGCCGGACACCTACCGGGAACTGAACCACCATGAAGGGTCCATGGCGTGGATCGGCCTGGTCCGCCCTGAAGAATCCGAACTGCAGTCCCTGGCCGCCGAGTTCGACCTTCACGAACTCGCCATCGAGGACGCCGTGATGGCGCACCAGCGCTCCAAAATCGAACGCTACGGGGACACCCTCTTCGTCGTGCTGCGCGCTGCCCGCTACCTGGACTCCCAGGAGGAAATCGAATTCAGCGAGCTGCACGTCTTCGTCGGCCCGAACTTCATCATCACCGTCCGCCACGGCAGCTCACCGGACCTCGCCCGGGTCCGCCGCCGCCTCGAGCACGACACCACGCTGCTGCGGCTTGGCCCGGAAGCGGTTTTGTACGCGATCCTGGACGCCGTCGTGGACGGCTATGCCCCGGTGGTCTCCGGGCTGGAGAACGACGTCGACGAAATCGAAACGGAGGTGTTCAGCGGCGACCCCGAAGTCTCGCGACGCATCTACGAACTCTCGCGGGAGGTCATCCAGTTCCAGCGTTCCACCCACCCCACCCTGGGCATCCTGTCAGCCCTCTCCGGAGGGTTCGATAAGTACGGGATCGCCGAGGAACTCCAGAGGTACCTTCGCGACGTCGCCGACCACACGGCCCAGGCGAACGAGCGGATTGACGGATTCCGGTTCATGCTCCGCGACATCCTCACCGTCAACGCCACACTCGTCGCGCAACGGCAGAACGAGGAAATGAAGCACCTGGCCGAGGCCAGCAACGCCCAGAACGAAGAAGTCAAGAAGATCTCCGCCTGGGCTGCCATCCTCTTCGCCCCGACCCTGGTGGGGACCGTCTACGGAATGAACTTCGAGAACATGCCCGAGCTCAGCTGGGAATACGGCTACCCGCTCTCCATCACCCTCATGGCCGGTGTCAGCATCGTCCTGTACACGGTCTTCAAAAAGCGAGGCTGGATCTGAACACGGGGCCGCCGGCCCCGTGGACACCGCCCAAGTCCAAGGAGGCGTTAAGAACGCGTCAAGATCCACTTCCGGTGCGTTAAGGATGCGCTAGGAACGCGTTTGTGCCGTCCAGCCAGGAGTTGACTGGCATCAGCCCCGCAATCGGGGCGCGGATGAAAGGACGTTCCAGTGGCCGACGTGGCTGTTGTGGGGATTCTCGTGGTGTCCATGGGAATCGTGATGTGGATAGCCCACCTTTTGGGCAAAATGGTCGACGGCGATGGTCCGGTGAGCGGGCAATGATCTTTGACGCGATCATGTGGATCGGGCTCCTGCTGGCCGGGCTGGCCCTGCTGGGGTACTTGCTGTCCGTTCTGATCCACCCGGAAAAGTGGTGATACGGATGGATTTCAGTATCGCCTCCTTCGCCACCCAGATTGCGGTCCTGCTGTTGTTGCTGGTCCTGGTGCACAAACCGCTGGGCGTTTACCTCGCCCGCGTGTTTGAGGGCAAGAACTCCACCGGCGCGGAGCGCATGTTCCATCGTCTGGCCGGCGTGGACGCCGGCACGGAACAGAGCTGGTCTGTGTATCTCCGCAGTGTGCTGGTTTTCTCGGCGGTCTCCATCCTGGTGATTTTCCTGCTCCAGCGGCTCCAGGGCGTGCTGCCGGGGAGCGGCTCCCTGCCGGGCGTGGATCCTTGGATCGCCATGAACACCGCGATCTCCTTCGTGACGAACACCAATTGGCAGACGTATGTCCCCGAGGCCACGGTGGGCATCTTCGTCCAGATGTGCCTCCTGGCTGTGCAGAACTTCCTCTCCGCCGGCGTCGGAATTGTTGTTGTGGTCGCGCTGGTCCGCGGGATCGCGCGGACCCGGACGGACAGGCTGGGGAACTTCTGGGTGGACCTGGCCCGGACGTCCTTCCGGGTGCTCCTGCCGCTGGCAACCATCGCGGCGATCGTGATGGTCATCGGCGGCGTGGTCCAGAACTTCTCCCCCACCGACGTCACCAACGCAGCAGCGGGCGTCACCCAGACGATCCCCGGCGGCCCGGTGGCATCCCAAGAGGCCATCAAGGAACTTGGCACCAACGGCGGCGGCTACTTCAACGCCAACTCGGCGCACCCGTTCGAAAACCCCAACGTCTTCATCAGCCTCTTCCAGGTCTTCCTGATCCTGCTGATCCCATCGGCGCTGCCATATGCCTACGGCCGGATGGTGGGGGACCAGCGGCAGGGCTACACGGTAGTTGCTGTCATGGCTACGCTCTGGCTCGGCTCCACCGCCCTCATGGGCTGGGCAGTTGCCTCCGCGCAGGGAACCGCGACGGCGGCTGCCGGAGGATTGGGGGAAGGGTTCGAGCAGCGGCTGGGCCCGGCACAGAGCGCCATCTTTGCGGCCTCCACCACGCTGACCTCCACCGGTGCTGTGAACGTTGCCCACGATTCCCTGCCACCCCTGGCAGGCGGAGTCGCCATGGTGAACATGATGCTCGGTGAAGTGGCCCCCGGCGGCACCGGATCAGGGCTCTATGGCCTGCTGATCCTCTCCATAGTGTCCGTGTTCATCGCCGGCCTCATGGTTGGCCGCACCCCGGAATTCCTGGGAAAGAAGATCGGCCCCAAGGAAATGAAGCTCGCGGCCCTGTACATCCTGCTGACGCCCACCTTGGTGCTGGCCCTGGCCGGGATCACGGTGCTGCTGCCGGACATCTTGGCCAACGCCCCGGCCGCCGGACCCCACCGGTTCAGCGAGCTCCTCTACGCCTTCACGTCCGGCGCCAACAACAACGGCTCGGCCTTCGGCGGGATCACCAGCTCCGGCCCCTACCTGTCCGTGATGCTGGGGCTGGCGATGCTCCTGGGCCGTTTCCTGCCGATCGCGCTGGTGCTTGCCCTGGCCGGTTCCCTCGCCAAACAGCAGAAGATCCCGGCGTCGTCCGGCACCGTACCCACCCACGGCTGGCTCTTTGGCTCGCTCCTGCTCGGCGTCACGGTGATCATGACTGCCTTGAGCTACTTTCCGGCCCTCGCCTTGGGCCCCCTCGCAGAAGGACTCCTTAAATGACCCGCCCCAGCACGGCATTCGCCAGGGACAGCGCCACCGCAACCCTCGCCGACGGAAACCCCCTGGGCACCCCAGGGGAGCACAAACACCACACCAAAGCCCCGGCAGAACTGACGATTGCCAGCGTCGGGGCCGCGCTTCCACTGGCAGTCCGGAAGTTGGCGCCGCGCCAGATGGTCCATTCGCCGGTGATGTTCACCGTGCTGGTGGGCGCGGCCCTGTGCACCGTCATCTGCATCGCCAAACCCGCGGTGTTCAGCATCGCCGTGACGGTGTGGCTGTGGCTGACCGTGTTGTTCGGGACCCTGTCCGAAGCCATCGCCGAGGGCCGCGGCAAGGCCCAGGCCGACAGCCTCCGGGCAAGCCGCAAGGGCGTCCAGGCGCGGCTCCGGCTGGCGGATGGCACCGTCAAGCAGGTCCCCGGCACGGATCTGCGCCTGAACGACGTGGTGATCTGCGAGGCCGGGGACGTCATCCCTTCCGACGGTGAAATCATCGAAGGCCTGGCCAGTGTGGACGAATCCACCATCACGGGGGAGTCCGCTCCTGTGATCCGCGAATCCGGCGGGGACCGTTCCTCGGTGACCGGGGGCACCCGCGTCCTCTCGGACCGCATTGCCGTGCGCATCACGGCCGAACCGGGCCAGACGTTCATCGACCGGATGATCAAGCTGGTGGAGGGTGCCGTGCGGCAGAAGACGCCCAACGAAATCGCCCTGCATGTCCTGCTCGTTTCGCTGACCATCGTGTTCCTGGCGGTCACCATGAGCCTGGCGCCGTTCGCCTCCCTGGCGGGCGCAACGCCGTCGCCGATTGTCCTGGTGGCGCTCCTGGTGTGCCTCATCCCCACCACCATCGGCGCACTGGTTCCGGCCATCGGCATTGCCGGGATGGACCGCCTCGTACAGCACAATGTCCTGGCCACCTCGGGCCGTGCCGTGGAAACCGCCGGGGACATCACCACGCTGCTGCTCGACAAGACCGGCACCATCACGTACGGCAACCGGCGTGCGGTCAATTTCTTCCCGGCCAACGGAGTGGAACGGACCGAACTCATCTCCGCCGCCCGCTTGTCCAGCCTGGCGGACGAAACGCCCGAAGGGCGCTCGATCGTTGATCTCGCCGCGGACAAGGGCGTGGAAGCGCCGGATCTGGCCGAGCTGCGCAAGGCCTCGGCAGAGATCGCCATTGTCGAATTCACGGCCAGCACCCGCATGAGCGGCGTGGACCTCGATGGGCGCAGGATCCGAAAAGGCGCCGCGTCCGCCGTCGCACGCTTCGTCACTGAGGCGGGCGGGCGCATGCCTGCCGAGGTCGACCGCAGGGTGCAGGAGATTTCGGCGCAAGGCGGCACACCGCTTCTGGTGGCCGAAACCGCCCACGACGGCGGAGCCCGGATCCTGGGGGCCGTGCACCTGGCAGATGTGGTCAAGCCGGGCATGCACGCCCGCTTCGCCGAGCTGCGACGCATGGGGATCCGCACCGTGATGATCACCGGCGACAACCCCATCACCGCAAAGGCGATCGCCGCGGAGGCCGGCGTGGACGACTTCGTGGCCGAGGCCACGCCGGAGGACAAGCTTGAGGTCATCCGGCGGGAACAGGCTGAAGGCCGGCTTGTGGCCATGACGGGCGACGGCACCAACGATGCCCCCGCGCTGGCTGCCGCAGACGTCGGCGTGGCCATGAACTCGGGCACGCCGGCCGCCAAGGAAGCCGCCAACATGGTGGACCTGGACTCGGACCCCACCAAGCTGATCAACATCGTGGGCATCGGGAAGCAACTCCTCATCACACGCGGCGCCCTGACCACGTTCTCCGTGGCCAACGACGTCGCCAAGTACTTCGCGATCGTCCCGGCCCTGTTTACGGCGGCCTTCCCGGGGCTCGGACTGCTCAACATCATGGGCCTGGCTTCGCCGTCCTCGGCCATCCTGTCCGCTGTGATCTTCAATGCGCTGATCATCATCATGCTGGTTCCGCTGGCCCTCCGCGGCGTGAAGTACCGGGCAGTCTCGGCCAACCAGGCCCTGGGCCGGAACCTGCTGATCTACGGACTGGGCGGGCTTGCGGCGCCCTTCATCGGCATCAAACTCATCGACCTGCTCATTTCCCTCATCCCCGGCATCGGCTAGGAGGCCACCTGTGAACACCCTTTCCGGCTATCTTCGCCAGACCGGCACGGCCCTGCGGTTCCTGCTGCTGGCCACCGTCATCCTCGGGCTGCTCTACCCGCTTGCGGTCTTCGGCATCGCACAAGCCGTTGCCCCGTTCCAGGCCAACGGCTCCATCCTCAAGGACCCCGCCGGCAACCCCGCCGCTTCGGCCCTGATCGCCCAGGCCTCCGCCGACGACGCCGGCACCCAGGATCCGCGCTGGTTCCACGCCCGGCCCTCCGCCGTCGGCTGGGACCCGGCGTCGTCCTCGGCCAGCAATCTTGGCCCCAACGAGGCAAAACTGCTCGACGCCGTTGCCGCCAACCGCACCGCCGTTGCCGCCGCCGAGGAGGTCACGGAGTCCGAGGTTCCCGCGGACGCGGTGACCACCTCCGGCTCGGGACTGGACCCGGACATCTCGCCCTCCTATGCCCGGCTCCAGGTGCCCCGTGTGGCCGCAGCCCACGGACTCAGCCCCGAGGCCGTCCAGGCCATGGTGGACCGGCACACGAGCAGCGGACTGGAGGCATTCCTGGGGCAGCCGTCCGTGAACGTCACGGAGCTGAACCTTGACGTGGCGGCCGCCGTGGCGCAGGGCAAGTGAGTATCCAGTCGGAGTGGAAGAATGGCGTCATGGGACGGGCAACGCTGCGTATTTTCCTTGGGGCAGCCCCGGGGGTCGGGAAGACCTACGCCATGCTCGAGGAAGCCCACCGGCTGGGCGGCCGCGGCGAGGACGTTGTGGTGGCGTTTGTCATGGACCACGGGCGCAGCGATACCCGGGCGCTCGCCGACGGCCTGGAAACCATCCCGCCGCGGACCCTTGAGTACCGGGGAACCTTCTTCGAAGAAATGGACCTCGACGCCGTTCTGGCCCGCCGTCCGTCCATCGCCGTCGTGGACGAATACGCCCACTCGAACGTCCCGGGAACCCGCAACAGCAAACGCTGGCAGGACATCGAGGAACTCCTCGAAGCCGGCATCAACGTCCTGTCCACGGTGAACGTCCAGCACCTGGCTTCGCTGGGCGACGTGGTCAGTGCCATCACGGACGTCCGGCAGGCGGAAACCGTGCCCGACGACGTGGTGCGGCGGGCCGATCAAATCCACTTGGTGGACATCTCCCCGGAACTGCTGCGCCAGCGCCTGGTGGACGGCAAGATCTACGCCGCGGACAAGGTCGATGCGGCGCTTTCGAACTACTTCCGGTTCGGAAACCTCACCGCGCTCCGGGAACTGGCGCTGCTGTGGCTGGCCGACCGCGTGGACGAGGGCCTGGCCAAGTACCGGGCAGAAAACAACATCGCGGCCAGTTGGCCGGCGCGGGAACGGATCGTCATCGGCCTGACGGGCGGGCCCGAAGGAGAGGTCCTGATCCGCAGGGCGGCGCGGATCCTCAAACGCGTCAACGGCGGCGATCTCCTCGCCGTTCACGTGCGGTCCGCCGATGGGGTCGCGGCCGAGTCACCGCAGGATCTCGAAGCACAACGGCTCCTGGTCCGGGACCTCGGCGGCAGCTACCACACCGTGGCGGGCGAGGATCCGGCGGCGGCGCTCCTGGACTTCGCCCGCAGCGTCAACGCAACACAGATCGTTGTGGGCGTGTCCCGGCGCCGTTCCCTGGCAAGCCGGCTGATCCGTGGCGGCATCGGCAACAGGGTGGTCCGGGACTCCGGCGACATCGATGTCCACATGGTCTCGCATCCGCTCGGCGGCCGCGGCAGGGAACGCTCCCGCCAGAGGGACCTTGGACGCGCCCGCGTGTCCCTCGGCTTTGCCCTGGCCGTGGTGCTTCCCGTGCTGCTGCAGCTTCTGCTGGCGGCCAGTCCCTCACACAACGTCGCGACGGCGGTGCTGGTCCAGCTGACCGGCTCCGTGGCCGTGGCCCTGGTGGGCGGGCTGTGGCCCGCACTGCTGGGTGCGTTGTGGAGCAGCCTGCTGGTGAACTACTTCTCCACCCCGCCCGTGGGGACCCTGACCATCAGCGACCCGCAGAACCTCCTGGCCTTGCTGGTGTTCGTCGGTGTCTCGGCCGCCGTGGCCGCCGTCGTGGACCTCTCGGCGCGGCGCTCCAAGGAAGCCGCCCGCGCCCGCGCCGAAGCTGCCACCCTCGGGGACCTGACCCGCGGCGCGTCCAGCGCCGAGGACACCGTGAAGGGGCTGCTGGAGCAGGCCCTGGATGTGTTCCAGGTGCGCGGCGCTGCCCTCTTCACCGCGGATCCGGGCGGGGGCGCGGGTGGCGGCGCCGACCCGGGCTGGCGGCTCGTGGCCCGTGCCGGCGAACGGCCCGCGGCCGCGCCGGATGCGGGGGAGAACATCGAACAGATCGACGCCGGAACCCGGCTGGTCCTCTCCGGCAGGATCCTGCCCGCGAGTGACCGCCGCCTGCTGGGCGCCTTTGGTGCCCACCTTTCCGCGCAGCTCGAACGCCGTCAGCTCGCGGCCAGCCGCCGGGAAATCGTGCGCCTGGCCGAGAGCAACACCATGCGCACTTCAATCCTCCGCGCGGTGTCCCACGATCTGCGGACCCCGCTGGCCGGGATCAAGCTGGCCGTCGGAGGGCTGCGGCAGGCCAACGTCCGTTACACACCCGAGGAGGAACAGGAACTGCTCGCCACGATCGATGAATGCTCGGACCGGCTCGACGTCCTGGTGGGGAACCTGCTGGACATGTCGCGCATCAGCTCCGACTCCGTCAACGCCCTGATCAGGCCCGTGCGCTGGTACGAGGTGATTCCGGCGGCCCTGCACGGCATTCCGGCCGGGAAGGTCCGGGTGGACCTGCCAGCCAACATGCCCGAGGTTGATGCCGACGCCGGCATGCTGGAACGCGTCATTGCCAACATCGTGGAGAACGCCGTCAAATACGCCCCGGCGTCGGACATCGTGATCGTTGGCGCGGCGGGAGGCCTCAGCACCACCACGCTGGCCGGGCGTCCCGCTGGCGAACTGCGCATCATCGACCATGGCCAGGGCGTCCCCGCCGGGAGCGTGGTGGAGATGTTCCAGCCCTTCCAGCGGCTAAACGACGTCCCCGCCACCACCGGCGTTGGCCTCGGCCTGGCCGTGGCCAAGGGATTCACGGAAGCCATGGGCGGTACCCTGAGCGCCGAGGAAACCCCCGGCGGCGGGCTGACCATGCTGGTCCGCCTGCCCTTGTCCACGGGCGCCGCGTTCGAACGCGGCGCCACCCAGGCGCCGATCGAGGCACAGTCCGTGCTGCTGGAACGGGCCCACACCCCGCCCCTGCCCGTCAAGAAGGGCGTCCAGTGAACCACGTCCACGCGGGCAGTGTCCTGGTGGTCGACGACGATCCGCACATCGTCCGGGCCCTGAAGATCACACTCCAGGCCCACGGCTACACCGTCGCCACCGCCCCCGACGGCGAAACGGCACTGCGCTCGGCCGCCCAGCACCCCGCCGCGGTGGTGATCCTTGACCTGGGCCTGCCGGACATCGACGGCACCACCGTCATCACCAGGCTCCGGGAATGGAGCAGCGTACCGATCCTGGTCCTCTCCGCCCGGCACGGCTCCAACGACAAGGTGGAGGCCCTGGACGCCGGGGCGGACGATTACATCACCAAACCATTCGGGCTCGATGAACTCCTGGCCCGGCTGCGGGCCATCCTCCGCCGCACCGCGGAGCCGGGGGATGAGGACCCCGTGGTGGTGACGGACTCCTTCACCATCGACCTGGGCAAGAAACGTGTGAGCCGTGACGGCCAGGACGTCCGGATGACCCCCACGGAATGGAACATCCTGGACATCATGGTGCGGAACCCGGAGAAACTCATCACCCAGCAGCAACTCCTCACCGAGGTCTGGGGGCCGGCCTACGCCAAGGAAGCCAACTACCTGCGCGTATACATGGCACAACTGAGACGGAAACTCGAACCCGAACCCGGCAATCCCCGGCACCTGCTCACCGAGGCCGGCATCGGCTACCGCTTCCAGCCCTGACCCGCTTCCAACCCTGAACTGGTCCGCGCAAAGATTCCGTCAAGATCCCGGCGGATTCCGCCGGGCGGGGCGCCTCCGGTGTTACTGTCGGCATGAATCAGACAGTGCTTCGCATTTTGCGGAAGGGCACAGATGACCAGCATGAGCAGGCCGCCGGCGGATCCGTCCACACCCCGTCCGGGCGCCGCGGAGGCATTCAGGGCATGGCTGCTTCTTGGCCTGCAGGACTCCAAGGGCTCCCACCAGGGCCCCGGCGGCGTCTTGGCGTCGCGCGAGAAAACGCATGCATGGTGGCAGGTCATGTGCCTGACCGGCGTCGATTACTTTTCCACCCTGGGCTACCAGCCCGCCATCGCGGCCTTGGCGGCCGGGGTGATTTCCCCGCTGGCCACCCTGGTGCTGGTCGCTGTCACCCTGCTGGGTGCACTGCCGGTCTACCGGCGGGTGGCCGGGGAAAGCCACCGGGGTGAAGGATCCATTGCCATGCTGGAGCGGTTGCTGTCCCGTTGGGGCGGCAAACTGTTTGTCCTGGTCCTGCTGGGATTCGCCGCCACGGACTTCATGATCACCATGACGCTCTCGGCCGCGGATGCCACGGCGCACCTGGTCCAGAACCCGTTCGCCCCCAGCTGGCTCCAGGGCCAGAACGTCATCATCACCCTGGTCCTGCTGGCATTGCTGGCTGCGGTGTTCCTGCGCGGCTTCAAGGAAGCGATCGGGGTCGCGGTCATCCTGGTGGCGGTCTATCTGGGCTTGAACGTCGTCGTCGTGGCCATCACCCTCGTGGAGGTTTTCATCCATCCGTCCGCCATCGGGGACTGGTGGGGTGTGCTGGCAACGTCCCACGGGAACCCGCTCATGGCGGTGGGCATTGCGCTGCTGGTGTTCCCCAAGCTGGCCCTGGGCCTGTCCGGTTTCGAGACGGGGGTGGCCGTGATGCCCCAGGTCAGGGGCAATGCATCCGACACCGAAGACCACCCCGAAGGGCGCATCCGGGGAACCCGCCGCCTGCTGACCACGGCCGCCGTCATCATGAGCTCCTTCCTGATCACCAGCAGTTTCACCACCGTGGTGCTGATCCCGGAGCACGAATTCCAGCCCGGAGGCCAGGCCAACGGCCGAGCCTTGGCGTTCCTGGCCCACGAGTACCTGGGTGCCGGGTTTGGCACCGTGTACGACGTGAGCACCATCGCGATCCTCTGGTTCGCCGGGGCCTCGGCCATGGCCGGGTTGCTGAACCTTGTCCCGCGCTACCTGCCCCGCTACGGCATGGCCCCCGAATGGGCCCGGGCCGTGCGCCCCCTGGTGCTGGTGTTCACCCTGACCGGGTTCCTGGTCACCTACCTGTTCGACGCCGACGTCGACGCCCAGGGCGGTGCGTACGCCACCGGCGTGCTGGTGCTGATGACGTCCGCGGCAGTGGCGGTGACCCTCTCGGCGCGGCGCCGCAGGCAATCCCGGCGCACGATCGGTTTCGGCGCGATCGCGGTGGTGTTCATCTACACCACCATCGCCAACATCATCGAGCGGCCCGAGGGGATCAGGATCGCCGGGTTCTTCATCCTTGGCATCATCCTGATCTCGCTGCTCTCCCGGGTGCTGCGGTCCTTCGAGCTGCACGCCACCCACGTCCGCTTCGACCAGCAGGCCATTGAATTCCTCACCGCCATGGAGGACGGGCCCATCGGCATCATCTCCCACGAACCCCGCCGGATGACCGCTGAGGCCTACCGTGACAAGCTCGATTCCGCCATCGCCGTCAGCCACCTGCCAGAGGACTACCCGGCGGTGTTCCTGGAAGTGGTGGTGGATGATTCCTCAGACTTTGAGACGGCCTTGGAAGTGCGCGGAATCTTCCGGCACGGCTACGCGGTGCTGGAGGTCCACGCACCCGTGATCCCGAACACGATCGCCTCGGTGCTCCTGCACATCCGCGATGTCACGGGCCTGATGCCCCATATCTACTTCCGCTGGACCGAAGGCAATCCGGTCATCAACCTCCTTCGCTTCCTGTTCCTGGGTGAAGGCGAAATCGCCCCGGTCACGCGCGAGGTCCTGCGCCAGGCCGAACCCGACGTCAGGCAGCGCCCTTGGGTCCACGTCGGCTAGACCCGGCCGGTTAGCGGCTGCAAGACTCCGATTGTGAAACTAAGTGCCTTGACATGGAACTGAGTTTCATTCATTCTTGATTCCACGTGGTTTTGCCACGGGTCTCCGCTGGGCGGAGGGAACCACTGGAATCCAAAGGACCGCTTGATGACAAACTCCGCCTCCACTGCCATCCCCACCGAACTGCACGCCTCTTTTCCCAGCGGCACCATGGAACCCGAGTATGTGCTGACGGAGGCGCTCGACCCGGATCCGGCCTCGGTCTTCAAGGACATCAGCGCCGAGGACCGCGCCTATTGGGACCGTGCCCGCGCCTTCGTCCAGGATGAGGTCCTCCCGGTGATCGCCGGCTACTGGGAGCGCGCCGAGTATCCGCTGCACCTGGTCAAGCGCCTGGGGGAGCTGGACCTGCTGCGCGACGGCGTGGACGTGGAAGGCTTTCCGGCCATGAGCAAGACCGCCGCCGGCCTGGTCACCATGGAACTGAGCCGCGGGGACGGCTCCATTGCCACGGTCCTGGCCGTGCAGGGCGGCTTGGCGCTGCGTTCCGTTGCCGAGTGCGGTTCCGCGGAACAGCGCGGACGCTGGCTGCCGGCGCTGTCCCGGGCCGAAGAATACGGCTCCTTCGCCCTGACCGAGCCCGCGCACGGTTCCGACTCCGTGGGCCTCGAAACCACTGCTACCGCCGTCGAGGGCGGCTACGTACTCAACGGCGAGAAGAAGTGGATCGGCAACGGTTCGATCGGCGGCGTGACCGTCGTCTGGGCCCGCGGCGAGGATGGCAAGGTCCACGGCTACCTTGTCCCGCAGGATTCACCGGGTTACACGGGCACCACTATCGAGGGCAAGGTTTCCCTGCGTGCGATCTGGCAGGCGCATATCCGCCTGGAGAACGTCTTTGTGCCGGAGGAGAACGTGCTTCCGGGCGCCCATTCCTTCAAGGACACCTCGCGGGTGCTGCTGGCGACCCGGCTCGGGGTGGCGTGGTCCGCCGTCGGGCATGCCACGGCCTGCTACGAAACGGCGGTGCAGTACGCCGCCCAGCGCCGGCAGTTCGGCAAACCCTTGGCCGCCTCGCAGATCGTGCAGGAGCGCCTCGCCCGCATGCACTCGGAGCTGGCCACCATGCAGCTCATGGTCATGCAGATGACCAGGCTGGATGAGGAAGGCGCACTGACCCCGGCGCAGGCTTCGCTCGCCAAGTTCACCTGCACGCGCACGGCCCGCTCCATCGCCTCCAACGCCCGCGACCTGCTGGGCGGCAACGGCATCCTGCTGGCCAACCGGGTGGCCCGGCACTTTGCCGACATTGAAGGCATCCACACCTACGAGGGCACCGAAACCGTGCAGGCCCTGATCATCGGCCGCTCCATCACGGGCATCTCCGCCTTCGCCTGAGCCGCTCCTCCGGGTCGCCCGCGCCGGTCCGGCAAGCCTCCCGGCATCCCCGCAGACCGGCAAACCACCTAATTCCCCTTCACTCATTCAGCCCGAAAGGCCAATTCCCATGAGCTCAGACGCCACCATCCCCGTCATCCTGGGCGGTGCCCGTACGCCGTTCGGCCGTTTTCGTGGCGGGCTGGCGTCCCTTTCTGCCAGCGAGCTCGGCGCCCACGCGATCCGGTCAGCCCTGGAACGTGCCGGTGTGGCCCCGGAGCAGATCGACGCCGTGGTGGTGGGCCAGGTCATCCAGGCCGGCGCGGGCCAGGGCCCGGCCCGGCAGGCCAGCCTCGGTGCCGGGATCGGCTGGGACGTGCCCACCGTGACCGTGAACAAGCTCTGCCTGTCCGGCCTGACCGCCGTCATCGATGCCGCCCGGATGATCCGCGCCGGCGAGGCCGATTTCGTGGTCGCTGCCGGGCAGGAATCCATGACCAACGCCCCGCACCTGGTCAAGGGCCTGCGCGCCGGCGTCACCATCGGGGACACTCCCATGGCCGACTCGCTCAACCACGACGGCCTGCAGGATCCCTTCAGCGGGGAGCTGATGGGCGCCGCCACCGACGCCGGGAACGCCACGCGCGGCATCGGCCGCGAAGAACAGGACGAGGTCGCTGCCCGCTCGCACCAGCGCGCCGACGCCGCCCGTGCAGCCGGGATCTTCGACGCGGAAATCGCTCCCCTCACCATCCCGCAGCGCAGGGGTCCGGAACTGACGGTCGGCACCGACGAGGGCATCCGCCCCGGCACGACGGCGGAGGCCCTCTCGGCGCTCAAGCCCGCCTTCTCGACGGCGGCGGACGCGAGCATCACCGCCGGTTCGGCGTCGCCGCTCTCGGACGGTGCCGCCGCCGTCGTGATCGCCAGCAAGGCCGCGGCCGAAGCGGCCGGGCTTTCATGGATCGCCGAGATCGGGGCGCACGGCCAGACCGCCGGCCCGGACGGCTCCCTGCATTCGCAGCCGTCCCGGGCCATCGAGGCCGCGCTCAAGCGCGAGGGCCTGACGGTGGATGAGCTGGACCTGATTGAGATCAACGAGGCCTTCGCCTCCGTGGTCATCCAGTCGGCCAGGGATCTGGGCATCGGAACGGAGCGCATCAACGCCGACGGCGGCGCGATCGCCTTGGGGCACCCGGTGGGCGCCTCGGGTGCCCGGCTGGTGCTGCACCAGGCCCTCGCGCTGCAGCGTGCAGGCGGCGGGACCGGCGTCGTCGCCCTGTGCGGCGGCGGCGGCCAGGGCGACGCCTTGATCCTCAAGGGAGCCAAGTGAGCACGGCCCTCTGAACTGGCCCCCTGAATCGAGGCACATCGGCCAGAATTCGGTTGCCCCCTGGAGCGCGCAGGTATTCTATTGAATGGAACTGTGGGGCAGGCGCAAAGGAGCCGGGCATGGCCAATTCGGCATCGGGGGATTCCGTGGTGGACCGCGTGGTGCGGGTCATCGCGGCTTTTCCCGAAGGCGTCGCGGTCCTGCAGTTGTCCGAGCTCGCGGAACGTGCGGGGCTTCCGCTGAGCAGTGCGCACCGGCTGGTCCGCCAGCTCGCCGACCACGGGCTCCTGGATCTCGGCGACGGCGGAAACATCGGCCTGGGCATGCGGCTGTGGGAGCTCGTCAACAGGAATTCACCCACGCTTGCCTTGCGCCAGGCGGCCATGCCGTTCATGGAGGACATCCAGCAGGTCTTGAGCAGGAACGTGAACCTGGCGGTCCTGGATGGCTGGGAGGCTCTGTTCGTGGAGCGGCTCTCCAGGCGCGGATCCGTGGCCAACCGTGCCCGTGTCGCGGGCCGCATGCCCGTGCATGTCTCCTCGGCCGGCCTCGCCTTGATGGCCAACCAGCCTCGCGAACTGCAGGCGGAGTACCTCCGGCTGTTCAATGACCCGGCCGGCAAGGTGACCGCCGGCGTCGTGCGCCAACTGCTTGCCGAAACCGCCCAGCAGGGCTATGCGCAGCTCGCGGGCGCAGTGGATCCGGACACCTGGAGCATCGCCGTGCCCGTGGTGGACGGCAAGCGCCGCACGGTGGCGGCCCTGGGCGTGGTGCTTCCGTTGGCGGAGGCGCGGCCGCAGGCCTTGGTACCTGCGCTCCAGACGGCCGCCCGGGGCATCGGGCGGCAGCTGGACAAGCTGCGGCAGGGCTAGCAACTTCCGTTCAACGGAATCCAGCTTACGGCGACCCTGCGGCCTGGGCCACACTGGTGGCAGAAGTCCACCGCACCTGCCGCGCCGACCCGGCAGGGTCCGCAACGAAGCGAGGAACACCATGGCACGCACCACCGTCACCACCCAAGTCGCCATCATGGGTGCAGGCCCTGCCGGGCTGATGCTCTCCCATCTGCTGGCGAAGCGGGGCATCGACTCCGTGGTGGTGGAAATCCGCAGCCGCAAGGAAATCCAGGAGACGGTCCGTGCTGGCATCCTGGAGCACGGCACCGTGAATCTGCTGGTGGACTCCGGAGTCTCGGACCGCGTGCTGCGCGAAGGCGACCGGCACGATGGCATCGAGCTGCGGTTCAACGGCGAAAGCCACCGGATCGACTTCAAGGAACTCGTGGGAGAGTCCGTGTGGCTCTACCCGCAGACGGACGTGTTCGCGGACCTTGCCGCCCGGCGCGAGGCCGACGGCGGCGACGTCCAATACAGCGTTACCGACACCACCGTGCACCACCTCGAAGGCAAACCGAAGGTCCGGTTCACAGACGCCGAGGGCCGGGAGTTCGAGATCCAGGCGGACTTCCTCGTTGGCGCCGATGGTTCCCGCAGCCACTGCCGGCGCCAGGTGCCGGAGGCCGCGCGTACCCAGCATTTCCATGAGTATCCCTTCGCCTGGTTCGGCATCCTCACCGAAGCCCCGCGCAGTGCCGACGAACTGATCTACGCGAACTCGGAGCACGGTTTCGCCCTGGTCAGCCAGCGCACGGATACGGTCCAGCGCATGTACTTCCAGTGCGACCCGGCGGAAAATGCGGCCGACTGGGACGACGAGCGTATCTGGACCGAACTCCGCAAGCGGGTCAATGGCAACGGCTTTGAGCTGAAGGAAGGCCCTGTGATCGAGAAGATGGTGCTGCCGTTCCGTAGCTTTGTCCAGTCGCCCATGCGCCACGGAAACCTGTTCCTGGTCGGCGACGCCGCGCACACCGTGCCGCCCACCGGCGCCAAGGGCCTGAACCTGGCCATCCACGACGTGAAGGTCCTTTTTGAAGGCCTGGAGTCCTTTTACGCCAGCGGCTCCACTGCGCTCCTGGATTCTTACAGCGACCGTGCCCTGGACCGAGTGTGGAAGGCGCAGCACTTCTCGTATTGGATGACCTCCATGCTGCACAGCATCCCCGGTTCGGACAACTTCGGCCGTGCGCGGCAGCTCGGCGAGCTGAATTCGGTTGTCGCCTCCAAGCACGGCATGGCCTACCTGGCTGAGTCCTATACCGGCTGGCCGGGCACGCGGTAATCCCGCAGGACGGCCCGACGGCGGCATGGGCGGATTGACTGCCAACGTCACCGCTGATTCACCTCACCTCGCCACAACTGGCGAGATTCACCCGAAAGGAGCCAGCCATGCTGGACCAACCAACATCCGTGCATCCCGACGAAGATGAGCTTGTGCCCGCCGCTGAGCCACACGCCGCGCATGCATCGTCGGATGCCGCCGCGCATACCCAGACGGATCTCAGTGCCGAGATCAAGGGCATCGGCGGCCGCTACGCCGAGGCCGTCAGGAACGGCGCAGCGCCGGAGACCCAGCCGCGCCTGGACTATGCGCCGTACCGCAGCAGCATCCTGCGCCACCCCACCAAGAGCCTGCACCACGCGGACCCGGAGACCATCGAGCTGTACTCGCCCGCGTTCGGCCACCAGGACGTGCACGCGCTGGAAGCGGACCTGACCATCCAGCACAACGGCGAACCGGTCGGTGAACGCATCATCGTCGCAGGCAAGGTGCTCGACGGGGACGGCCGCCCGGTGGCCGGGCAGCTCGTGGAGATCTGGCAGGCCAACGCCGCGGGCCGCTACATCCACAAGCGCGACCAGCACCCCGCCCCGCTGGACCCCAACTTCACCGGCGTCGGCCGCTGCATCACCGGCCCGGACGGCTCCTACCGCTTCACCACGATCAAGCCCGGCGCGTACCCGTGGAAGAACCACCTGAACGCCTGGCGCCCGGCGCACATCCACTTCTCGATGTTCGGCACGGAGTTCACCCAGCGCATCGTCACCCAGATGTACTTCCCGGGCGACCAGCTCTTCCCGCTGGACCCCATCTACCAGTCGATCGTGGACCAGGACGCCCGGGACCGGCTCGTGGCCCGGTACGACCACGAGCTGACCAGCCCCGAATGGGCCCTCGGCTACAGGTGGGACATCATCCTGAGCGGCTCCAAACGGACCTGGACGGAAAACGAAGCCTTCGGCGACGCCGGGGACGAGGAGTAGGCACATGAGCACCCTGACACCCACCGCTTTGACACCCACACCGGGCCAGACCGTCGGACCGTTCTACGGCTACGCCCTGCCCTTCAGCAAGGACAACGAGCTCCTGGCCCCGGGCAGCCCCGGCAGCATCCGCCTGCAGGGCACCGTGTACGACGGCGCCGGCCACGCCATCCCGGACGCCATCCTGGAGATCTGGCAGCCCGACGCCGGGGGCAACATCGTCCGGCGCACCGGTTCCCTGGTCCGCGACGGCTACACCTTCACCGGCTGGGGCCGCGCCGCGGTGGGCAACACCGGGGTGTACACCTTCACCACGGTCAACCCCGGCCCCACCAAGCCCGGCGGGGCGGCGTTCATCTCCGTGGCCGTGTTCGCCCGCGGCCTCATGAACCGCCTCTTCACCCGGATCTACCTGCCGGAAAACGAGGAAGCCCTCGCCAACGACCCGCTGCTGTCCTCCCTGGACCCGGAACGCCGCCGGACACTCATCGCCCGCCGCGACCCCGACGGAGGCCTCAGCTGGGACATCCGCCTGCAGGGCGGCGACGAGACCGTGTTCCTGGACTTCCAGCAGGACGGTTCGCCCGATATCAACCAGGACGCCCCGGCATGAGCGACGATCAGATCCGCAGCGAAGTAGGCCAGACCGACAAACGGTGAAGGACCCCGGGGATGCCCCGGCCATGCCGCAGGTGACCGGTCGCCAGCAAACCCTTGAACGTCTGATCGCAGCAGGGTTAGCATGGCGCGCACCGATGCCGATCACTTGGAGGAGACAGCCATGGGCGAGGCAACTGCAGAGGGGTCATCAGCGGAGCTGATGGTCGACCTGATCATCTCCCTGGACGGCTACGCCTCGGCCGAGGGTTGGCCCGGGTGGTGGGGCCTGGAGGGGCCGGAGTACCTGGCTTGGCTCGAGGAGGAAGGGAAGAAGGACTACACCTTCCTGATGGGCGCGAACACCTATCGGGTCATGTCCAGCATGTCCGAGGAGGCCGCGGCCGATGACTCGGTATTCTCCGAGACCGAGGGGGCCAGCCTGGCCGGCCTGGCCGCCGTGCCCAAGGTCATCTTCTCCTCCACCCTGCAGCCGCCCCTCGTCTGGCCCAACTCGGAGCTGGTCGCCGGGGACGCGGTGGAGGCGGTGAGGGAGATGAAACGGAGCAGGACCGGGACCCTGAGCACGCTCGGCAGCCTCAGTCTCGCCCGGTCCTTGCTGACCGCCGGTCTCGTGGACAGGTTCCGCCTGGTGGTCTTCCCGGTGATCACGGGCCGCACCGGGCGGGAACGCATCTATGACGGCTACCCGGATGTTGCGCTGGAAATGGTGGACAGCAGGACCTTTGACGGCCGCTCCCAGCTGCTTGAATATGTCCCCACCGTCATCAGCGGTCCGCCGGGCAGCGCCCCGGCGTGAACTGACGCCTAGCGGATCACGCGATAGCGCACGTGTGTCACCAGGCCGGTGCCGCTCACGTCCGTCGGTTCAAGCCTGAGGTTTTCGACGCCGTCCAGGAGCCGTTCGCCCGCTCCGAGCATGATCGGTGCGATGTGGAGCCGCAGCTCGTCGATCAGCCCTGCCGATAGGTATTGGCGGGCGGTTTCTGCGCCGCCGGCTATGGCGACGTCCTGGTCGGCCGCCGCCGCCCGCGCCTGGGCCAAGGCAGACTCGATCCCGTCGGCCACGAAGTGGAACGTTGTGCCGCCGTCCATCACCAGGGGAGGGTGTGGATGGTGCGTGAGAACGAACACGGGGGCATGGTAGGGCGGCTCGTCACCCCACCAGCCGCGCCAGTCCTCATCCCACACCCCCGGCCCGGGGCCGGCGAACATGTTGCGGCCCATGATGTAGGCGCCCGACGAGAGGATGCCCTGAATCGCCGCTGCGTTGGCCTCGGGTTCTTCGAACATTCACCGGTGCAGCTCCTCTCCGCCCTCGCCCAGGGGGTTGGCCGGGCTCTGATTCGGCCCGGCGAGGAATCCGTCGAGGGAAATCGTTAGATCGCACGTGACGCTGTTCATGGGTTCCTAGCCTTCCTGGCCCCGGGCACGCAGTTCGCGCCGGAGGATCTTGCCCGACGCCGACTTCGGGATCGCGTCGACGAACTCAACGAACCGCACACGCTTGAACGGCGCGACGTGCCCGGCAACGAACTCCATGACCTCCGTGTCCCCGAGCCCGGCCCCGGCCTGCCGGACGACGAACGCCTTGGGCACCTCTTCGCCGTCGTCCGCGTGGACTCCGATCACCGCTGCGTCCGCAATCTGCGCATGGGTGAGCAGCAGCGCTTCGAGCTCGGCCGGCGCGATCTGGTACCCCTTGTACTTGATGAGCTCCTTGAGCCGGTCGACGATCGTCACGACGCCGTCGGCCGTGACCGTCGCTATGTCTCCCGTGCGGAGGAAACCGTCCGGGTCCAGCGTCGCAGCCGTCGCGTCTGGCCGGTTGAGGTAGCCCAGCATGACCTGCGGGCCCCGGACCAGGAGCTGCCCGGGCGCGCTGGGGCCCTCCGCGGGGGCCTCCATCTCCTCGTCCGTGACCGGGTCCAGGAGCTTGCATTCGGTGTTCGGCACCGTATAGCCGACCGAAGCGAGGGGCACCTTGTTGCCTGCGTCGATCGGAATGAGATGCGAGACAGGGCTCAGCTCGGTCATGCCGTAGCCCTGGAGCATGGTGCAGCCCAGCCGGTCCGCCACGGCGTTCCCCAGTTCGCCGTCGAGCGGCGCAGCCCCGGAGAGGGTGGCGCGGACCGATGAGAGCTCGTACTGGTCAACGAGCGGATGCTTCGCGAGCGCCACCGCGATGGGCGGGGCGATGAACAGGAACGTGCAGCGGTGGTCCTGGGTGATGCGCAGGAACTCCGCGAGGTCGAACTTCGGCATCGTGACCAGCCGGGCCCGCTCCACGAAGGCGAGATTCAGCAGGACCGTCATGCCGTAGATGTGGAAGAACGGCAGGACGGCCAGCAGCACGTCGTCCTGGTTGACGCCCAGTAGCGCGCGCGACTGGGCGACGTTCGCGACGAGGTTGTGCTGGCTGAGCATGACGCCCTTCGGGGTGCCGCTGGTGCCCGAGGAATAGGGGATGACGGCCGCTGCGTGCGGATCGATGCGCACGTCCGGAGCCGGGAGGCCCGCACTGAGCGCCTCAAGCAACGAAGGATGCCCGGAAGCGGCAGCCGCGTCACCGCCGTCGAGCACCACGAGGTGTTGCGCCGGGATGCCCGCCGCCTGCGCCGCGGCCTGGGCCCGCTCGAGGAAGGGCGAGATCGTGAAGAGCCATGAGGCGCCCGCGTCCGTGAGCTGGCGGCCGGCTTCCTCGGCGGTGTACAGCGCGTTGATGGTGGTGACGGCGGCGCCGGCACGGAGGATCCCGTGGAAGACGACGGCGAACGCCGGGATGTTGGGGCAGAACAGGCCCGCCGTGGTCCCCGGCCCGGCCTGCCGGTTTGCGAGCCAGCCGGCCAGGGCGTCGATGCGGGCGACGAGCTCGCCATAGCTCGTCCCCGCGCCGCTTGCGCCGTCCACGAGGGCGATCCTGTCCAGGTCCTGCGCGCCGAGCCCGCCGAACAGGTAGTCGTAGAGCGTGGACTCGGGGATCTCGACGTCGGGGTACGGGCTGGTGAACATGGCGGCTCCTTCGGCGCGCGACGGCGGGGGATCGCCGCCGTGCGTCCATTACACCCGGTGCGTATCGCCGGGACAAGGGGCCCGCCTATTCGGCGGACGGTCTTCGCCGCAGCTGTTTCGTCGCCGAGCGCTGGTTCTTTGTGGTGAGGCGGCGGCGGTTCGAGCCCCGGGTGGGCTTGGTGGGCCGGCGGGGAGCGGCTTCCGGAGCGAGTCCTTCCGCCACCAGTCCTGCGAGCTTGGCCAGGGCCGTCTCGCGGTTGCGCAGCTGCGAGCGCTGCTCTGAGGCGGTCACGGTGATGACCCCGGCGATGAGGCGGTGCCCGAGGCGCGTGAGCAGCATCAGCCGTTGGCCGTCCGAAAGGGCCGCCGAGCCGGTTATGCTCCACGAGAGTTCGACGCGGCTGTCCGTGGTGTTGACGTGCTGACCACCTGGCCCGGACGAACGCGAGAACCGCCAGCCGAGTTCCGACGCCGGAATCGTGAGCGCGGGCGACACGTCAAGATCCATGGAACAAGAGTTGCACAATGGGGGCATGATCGAAGCATCCCGCTGCCAACGGCCGGCCTGGCGGTGATGACCCTACTTCGTCATCCCGGGGTGGACCGGGACGAATTCGATGCCTTGCTGGATCTTCTTTTTGGGTCCATGGGAGAAGCCTTTGGCATCGAGCTGGTTGCCGGCCCTGTAGGCGGCCAGGGCTGCGTCGTAGATTTCGTTGAGCCGCCGCCCGGTGAGCACTTCCTGGCTTCCATCGCTGAAGATGATGATGGACACTGCGGCGCTGTTCGGAAAGTGCCTGTTCATGCGGATAAAGCCCTGGGCGTCCTGCTGGAGAGTAATCAAGGTGGTTCACGCTTTCAGATTCGGTGACCTCCAGTCTGGCCTACGTGCCGGCGGCGATGTGTCGCAGTGCGAAGGGCCGGTTCGCGGGGCTGCGGATTCCCCACCTCAGTACGTAACATTGAAGCAATTACAGGCATCAGCTTGCGAAGTTTAGAGAAAAGGAATATTGACCTTGTCCCTCGAAACATTGCCCGTCCTCGACTTCTCCCAATTGAACGCGGGCCCGGAGGCAGCGGCCCTCTTCCGCGACGATCTGCGCAATGCCATGCATGAGGTCGGCTTCCTCTACCTGGCCGGCCACGGCATTCCGCAGGAGCTGACGGACGCCATTCTGGACATCTCCCGGCGCTTCTTCGATCTGCCGGAGGAACAGAAGCTCGCCATCGAAAACGTCCACAGCCCGCAGTTCCGTGGCTACACCAGGGTGGGCGGCGAACTCACCGACGGCGGCATCGATTGGCGCGAGCAGATCGACGTTGGCGTCGAACGGGCCGCCATCCCGCCGGGACCGGACGTCGCGGACTACTGGCGGCTTGAGGGACCGAATCTGTGGCCGGAGGCGCTTCCCGAAATGCGGCAGATTGTCGGGGAGTGGACCGATCGGCTCAGTGCCATTTCGCTCAGCCTCCTGCGCGCCTTGGCCGTGTCCCTCGGAGCCCCTGAGGACACCTTCGACGCAGCCTTCGCCGAGCGGGCCTTCCCCTTGCTCAAGATTGTGCGCTACCCGGGGGAATCCAACCCGGAGCCCAAGCAAGGGGTGGGTTCCCACCGGGACGGCGGCGTGATCACGCTCCTGCTGGTGGAGCCCGGAAAGGGCGGGCTCCAGGTCGAGTACCAGGGGACCTGGATCGACGCACCCCAAGTGCCGGGAACCTTCGTTGTCAACATCGGCGAAATGCTGGAGCTGGCCACCAACGGCTACCTCAAGGCAACCCTGCACCGCGTGATCTCGCCCCTTCGCGGCACCGACAGGATCTCCCTGCCCTTCTTCTACAACCCGGCGCTGGACGCCACCATGCCGCAGCTGGCCGTGAGTCCCGAGTTCCAGTCGCGGGCACGGGGCCTCTCGGTTGACCCGACGAACAGCCCCATCCTGGAAACCTACGGGGACAACGCCCTCCGCTACCGGCTCCGGGCGCACCCGAACGTCGTCGCCGTCCACCACGCGGACCTGCTTGGTGGCTGAGTGGCGGGGCGCTGGTCAATCGGAGTTTGACCGCCCGGGGCGGGTCGCTGGGTAGCCGGCGCGGCGCAGGCCATTTTTTACGCAGGAACTGTTACGCAGGAACTGCCGCCCGCTTTTGCCTTATGCGCAGGTAAGGCTAACCTAAATGGTCGTTACGTTCCTGTGCCCGGCAAAGCATCCACCGGGCGATCCCTCTAGGCGGTTCCTTTTGCGTGTATTCAGCCGGTCCACCACGGTCCTCGGACTGGTCGCTGTGCTCTCCCTGACTGGCTGCGGCTTCAAAAGTGCCCAGGGCGGCGCCGCCGGCAGCGCGCCGGACCCTGGGCAGCGGATTGTCGTAGACAACTTCCGCGCTCCCGTGGCCAACTGGGCGCCGGAGTCGGACGCGGCCTACATCCTTTCCCTTTCGGGATGCCTGGAAACACTGACCAAGTACGACCACGCCCAGGGGAAGGTTGTTCCTTTCCTGGCCGAGGAATGGAAGCAGGTCTCGCCCGTGGAATGGGACTTCAGCATCCGCGACGGCGTGAAGTTCCAGGACGGCACCGAGCTGACGGCCGAGGCTGTGGCAGCTTCCCTCCAGCATGTTCTCGATGCCAAGGTGCCCGCCAGGGCCTTCAACCGGACCTCCATCAGTTCCGTCAAGGCCGTGGATGGCGGCACCGTCCGGGTCACCACGCCTGGGGAGAGCCCGCTGGTCCCGTACCGCCTGGCAAGTGTCAACACCGGCGTCCTGGCACCCGCCGCCTACAAGGACGGAACCGTGGACCCCTTCGGCCACTGCACCGGCCCCTTCACCCCCGTCTCGGAGAAGCCCAAGCAATCGCTGACGTTGGACCGCAACGAGAACTACTGGGGCGGCAAGGTCCAGCTCGCCGGCGCAGAGGTGCGTTTCATCACGAACGGTGCCACCCGGGCGGCCCAGGTGCAGACCGGTGAGGCCGACGTGTCCCTGTCGATCCCGGCGGCAAGCCTATCCGGACTCAAGGATGCCCCGAATGTCAGCGTCCTGAAGGCCGATTCGTCGCGTACCGCGACCCTGTACCTGAACAACGGCCGGAAGCCGCTCGACGACGTCAACGTGCGGAAGGCTCTCCGCTCGGCCCTCGATCTGGACGCCCTAGCCGCGAGCGTCTACGAAGGTGCCGCTCTGCCTTCCACGGGACCGTTCGCGCCTTCGGAGCCGTGGGCGGGGGAAAAGTTCAGTGCGCCGCGCCAGAACGTGGACGAGGCGAAGGCCCTGCTCGCCGGGGCAGGCTACACCCCGGAACGGCCGCTGGAGATCATCGCCATCGTGGAACGCGCGGAATTCGCTGACGTGGCGACCGTGATCCAGGAAAACCTCAAGAACATCGGCATCCCGGTGACAGTCCAGGCGAAGGAATACGCCGCGGCGGAGCCGGACGTGCTCGCTGGCAACTACGACATGCTGCTCAGCCAGCGGAACCGCCTCATCGACATCGCGGACCCTATCGGTTTCCTCACGGCCGACTACACTTGCAAGGGCAGCTACAACCTGAGCCACTTCTGCGATGCGGACTACGACCGCATCATCAGCGAGGCAGGCAAGGCCAGCAACCCCGAGGAGCGTTACGGCCTCTACTCGCAAGCCGGGCAGATCCTGGAGTCCAAGGCCGTCAACGTGTGGCTCGTGAACGAACAGGCCACCGACGCCATCCGCAGCAACGTCCAGGGCTACGTGCAGGACCCCCTGGCCCGGTACGTCCTGACCGCACAGACAGCGAAGACGGGATCCTAGCGGGTCCGAGGAACACGGATGCTCTCCTTCATGGCCAGAAGAACGGCGACTTTGGTGGTCGCCGTTCTTCTGTCGTCCTTCGCGGTGTTCCTGGTTCCCTACGTGACGCCGGGGGATCCGGTGCGCAAAATCATCCGGTCCCGGGTGGCAGGCGACGTCGTCGATGAATCGACCGTCCAGGCGCTCGGCATGAGCCTGGGGCTCCACGATCCGCTCCCGGTCCAGTACTTTCGCTGGCTTGGCGGCCTGCTCGGCGGAGACATGGGGCTTTCCCATGTCAGCCGGACCCCCGTGGTGGAACAAGTGATGCCTGCGCTCGCCGTCACGCTCAGCCTTGTTGTGCTGGCACTCGCCGCGGCAGTCCTGGTTTCCTTGCCGCTGGGCATGGCCTCGGCCCTCCGTCAAGGACGGAAGACGGACAAGATCATCACCACGGTCACGCAGTCCTTCATCGCCATGCCCGAGTACTGGCTGGCCCCGCTGCTTGTCCTGGTGTTCGCGCTGAAACTTGCCGTACTTCCCTCGGCGGGCTGGAACGATGCATCCTCCGCCGTCCTGCCGGCGGCCGCCCTTGCCCTGCGCCCCATCAGCTACTTCACCTCCGCGGTACGCACCGGAATGATCGACGCCCTTGAGGCGGAGCATGTCCCGGCGGCCCGCGCCCGGGGGATGAGCCAGGCCCAGGCCATCCTCAGGCATGTCGTTCCCAACGGCCTGCTGCCTCTGGCCACCCTGGTTGCGGTGTGGTTCGCCGGCCTGCTGGGCGGCTCGGTGATCGTGGAGGTCATCTTCGCCGTTCCCGGAATGGGCCGCTTGCTGTACGACGCCGTGGTCAACAGCGACATCCCCCTGGCCCAGGGAGGCGTCGTGGTGGTCGTCGCCCTGGCCGTTGCGGTGACCACCCTTGCGGACTTCGTCCACCGATTCCTGAGCCCCAAAGCCGGAGGTGCCCTTGCGTAGCGGATCAGCAACCGACCGTGCCGCCGTCGTCGTCCTCGCCCTCGTTGTGGTTGCGGTGGCCGCCGCTCCGTGGCTGACGCCGTATCCGCCGGAGCAGCAGAACCTCCTGGCCCGGCTTTCGCCGCCCAACGGGGCCCACTGGTTGGGGACGGACCACCTTGGACGGGACAACCTCAGCAGGCTGCTCGACGGCGGCCGCTTCTCCATGCTGATGGCCGCCGTGGCGACTCTCCTGACCGGACTCCTGGGCATCGTGATCGGGATTGCCAGCGCACGCCGCCGGGGCTGGCTGGATGAGATCTTCACCCGCACCAACGATGTCCTCCTGGCCCTTCCCGAGATGGTGGTGGCGCTGTTCATCGTCGCGGCCATGGGGACCAGCTTCCAATCGCTCCTTGTGGCGCTGACGGTGACCGGCTGGACGCCCTTCGCCCGCTTGGCGCGTACGCTGGCCTATGATGTCTCGGCGCGGGGATTCGTGGAGGCCGCACGCGTGGTGGGCTGCCCACCGTCGTTCGTTGTTTTCCGGCACATCCTCCCGCACCTGGCCGCCCCTATGCTGGGGCAGGCCACGCTGAGGTACGGGCAACTGCTCATCGGCGTTGGAGCCCTGTCCTACCTGGGCCTCGGTGTCCAGCCGCCGCAATCGGACTGGGGCTCGATGCTCGCCGCGGCCCAGCCCTTCGCGGACCGGGCGCCGGTGGGGATCATCGCGCCGGGCCTGGCCATTTTCGTCGTGGCCCTGTGCGTCACGTTGATCGGACAGCGCGCCGCCCACATGGCAGCCACTCCGCTCCTTCTGCCGGCGGGGAGCCGCTGACCATGCCGGAACAACTCGTCATCGAAGACCTGCACGTCAGCAGCGTCCAGGCCTCCCGCGGCATCCTTTCAGGCGTCAGCCTGGCCGTTGAGCCGGGGGAATTCGTGGCATTGGTGGGCGGATCGGGCTCCGGCAAGACCATGACGGCGATGTCGGCCCTGCGCCTGCTGCCGGAGCAACTCAGGATCGAATCCGGCTCCATCCGCCTTGGCGGAACCGAACTCTCCACGGCCGGTGAAGCGGAGCTGAACAGTGTCCGCGGCGGCAGGCTCGGCATGCTGTTCCAACAGCCCAAGAGGATGTTCAACCCCGCGAAGACCATCGGCAGCCACCTCCGGGAACCGTTGGCCATGCACGCCCGTCTCCGCGGCGCACACGCAAAGGCCAGGACCCTGGAACTGCTGGCCGAGGTCGGATTCGAGGACCCTGCCTGGGGCGCCAAGGCGTACCCGCACCAGCTGTCGGGCGGGATGGCACAGCGGGCCATGACGGCCCTTGCGCTGGCAGGACAACCGGGCATCCTGCTGGCAGACGAGCCGACGTCGGCCCTGGACAAAGTGCTGGAACGGCAGATCCTGCAGCTGCTCGACCGAGAGCGGGGCGAACGCGGACTCGGCGTCCTGTACATCACCCACAACCTGGCCTCCGTGGCCGCCTTCGCGGACCGGGTGCTGGTCATGGACGGCGGGCAGATCGTGGAGTCAGGGCCCGCCCCGCAGGTCCTCAGCCGGCCGCGGACGGAATACACCCGGCAGTTGCTCGAGGCCTCCACCCTGCTGCCGGCCACCAGGGGCCAGACCCAAGCCGCGGCCGGAAACGTCCTGGACCTGGACCGGGTGGTGAAGCGCTTCGGCCCTGCCAGGGGTGGCGCGCGGGCAGCCCTGGACAACGTCTCCCTGCAGGTGGAGCGGGGCGAGGTCCTGGGTGTGCTAGGCCAGTCGGGGTCGGGAAAGAGCACCCTGGCCCGGCTGATTGTCGGCCTCGAGGACATCAGCAGCGGGACGATCAGCCGTTCCCTCGAGCCTGGCGTGAAGCGCGGCCGGGTGGCGACCGCCGTGCAATTGGTCTTCCAGGAGCCGCACGATTCCTTCGACCCCAGGATGACGCTCCGGGCCAGCCTCGAGGCTCCGCTGCTGCAGCGCAAGGACCTCAACGCAAGCACCCGTGCGCTCAGGATCGAGGAGGTCATGGCAGAGGTCGGCCTGGACACCGAGATGCTTGGCAGGCGGCCAGCCCAGTTCTCCGGCGGGCAGCTGCAACGGGTCACGATTGCGCGGGCTCTGCTGCTGGAACCGGAAGTGCTGATCTGCGACGAGGCAACGTCCGCCCTGGATGCCTTGACCCAGCGCACCATCCTGAACCTGCTGCGCCGCCTCCACCAGGACCGGGGGCTCTCACTCGTCATGATCACGCATGACATGGACGTTGTGCGGCATATGTGCGACCGTGTGGCGGTCCTTTACCAAGGGCGCCTGGTGGAAGTTGCCGAGACCACCAGCTTCTTTGCCGATCCGCAGCACGAGCACAGCAAGGATCTGGTGTCGGCGGCGATTCCCTGCCGCGGACTGCACTTGAAGAAGATCACGGTCGGCCAGGACACCGCGGCCGTGTAGGCTGCGGGGCTTTCCCCGAACCGTTGAGTACCCCGCCGCCCGGGAGTAATGTGGCCCCCACCCCCAATCCGCATCACCCTGACGGGAGCGACCATGCTGTTTGTGAGACGTCGACTGGCTGCCATCACAGCCGTTCTGGCCATGAGCGTAACGAGCGGGGCGGTCATCAGCCCCGCGTTCGCCGATCCCCGGGAAACTGAAAAGACCGCCACCGCCACCGGCTTCGGCGGTGCGGTGAGCACCGTGGATCCCGAGGCGTCCGCCGCGGCCCTCGAGATCCTCCGCAAGGGCGGCAACGCTGCGGACGCCGCCGTTGCCGCGGCCGCGACCCTGGGCGTTACCGAGCCCTACAGCGCCGGGATCGGCGGTGGCGGCTACTTCGTGTTCTACGACGCCGGGACCGGCCAGGTCGGCACCATCGACGGCCGCGAGGCAGCGCCGGCGGCGATGCCGCACGATGCGTTCATCAACCCGGCCACCGGCCTGCCCTACCGCTTCACGCCCGAGCTTGTCACCAGCGGCGTCTCCGTGGGCGTCCCCGGCACACCGGCCACCTGGGAGCGCGCGCTCGCGCGTTGGGGCACCTTGAACCTCGGCGATGCCCTCCAGCCGGCCATCAAGGTGGCGACCCGTGGCTTCGTGGTGGACCAGACATTCCGCCAGCAGACCCTGGACAACAAGCCACGCTTTGAAGCCTTCACCTCCACCAGCAGTCTCTTCCTCCCCGGCGGCGACGCGCCCGCCGTCGGGAGCGTCTTCCAGAACCACGACCTGGCCGCGACGTACCGGCTCCTCGCCAAGCAGGGCACGGACGGCTTCTACGGCGGCCCGCTCGCGGCGGAGATCGCCGCCACGGTCCAGGCGCCGCCGAAGACCGCCACCACCACGCTGCCCGTCCCCGTCGGTCACATGACGACGGCGGACCTGGCCGCGTACCGTGCCCTGGACCAGGCGCCCACGCACGTGGACTATCGCGGCCTTGACGTCTACGGCATGGCGCCGTCGAGCAGCGGCGGCACCACAGTGGGCGAGGCGCTGAACATCCTGGAAACCTTCGACGTCGCCGGAATGTCCACCCCGGCCGCCCTGCACCACTACTTTGAGGCCAGCGCGCTCGCCTTCGCGGACCGCGCCAAGTACGTGGGGGACCCCGCCTTTACCGATGTCCCCACCGCGGCGCTCACCGACGCCGTGTTCGGCAAGGAGCGCGCGTGCCGGATCGATCCGCTGCACGCGGCCGCCAAGCCGGTCCTGCCGGGTGATGTGTCCGCGTACGACGGCGTGTGCCCGGCTGCCGTTGCGGCGCCCGCCGAGGAGAAGGACACCGAGAACATTTCGACGACGAACCTGACGGTCGCAGACAAGTGGGGCAACGTGGTCGAGTACACGCTGACGATCGAGCAGACCGGCGGATCCGGCATCGTGGTGCCCGGCCGTGGGTTCCTGCTCAACAACGAGTTGACTGATTTCTCCACCGTGTATGTTCCGACGGACCCGAACCGGATCGAGCCGGGGAAGCGCCCGCGCTCCTCGATGTCGCCCACCATTATCCTCGACGACGGCAAGCCGTTCCTCGCGCTTGGTTCACCCGGCGGCTCGACGATCATCACCACCGTCCTGCAGACGATCCTCAACCGCGTGGACCGGGGCATGAGTATTTCCGAAGCGATTGCGGCACCGCGTGCCTCGCAACGCAACACGCTCAATGTCACGGCCGAGCCAGGATTCATCACCGCGCACGGAAGCGGGCTGGCGCCCTTCGGCCATACCCTGGTGCCGTCCGGTGACGCCTTCACCTCGGCCGCCGAGATCGGCGCGGCGACGGCAATCGAGTTCAGATCCGACGGAAGCATGGTGGCCGCGGCTGAGCCGGTCAGGCGCGGAGGCGGCTCCGCGATGGTGCTCAGCCCGTCGCCGTAGGGCGGGCCTCTGGCGGGCGCCGCCGAACGGGGCGAGAATGGGCTGGTGCTCCCTCATCAGACTGGCCGGGGCGGCGACGCGATCACGGGCCCCGCACGCAGGATCCAGCGCATCTTTCTCACGTTGACGCTCGGCAATACGCTTGCGGCCTCGTTCATCTGGGGCATCAACACCCTGTTCCTTTTGGATGCCGGGCTCAGCAACCTTGAGGCCTTTGCCGCCAACGCCTTCTTCACGGCCGGCATGGTGCTGTTCGAAGTTCCCACGGGAGTGGTGGCCGACGGGTGGGGGCGCCGCGTCTCCTTTCTCCTCGGCACGGTGACCTTGGCCGGGTCCACCTACCTCTACTACCTGCTCTGGCAGTTTTCCTCCCCGTTCTGGATGTGGGCGGTGGTCTCGGTGTTGCTTGGCCTGGGCTTCACCTTCTTTTCGGGTGCGGTGGAGGCCTGGCTGGTGGATGCCTTGCGCTTCTCCGGGTACGAAGGCGGGCTGGAGGTGGTGCTCGGGCGGGGCCAGATGGTGTCGGGCATCGCGATGCTGGCGGGCTCCGTGGCCGGCGGCGTCATAGCCCAGGCCACCAACCTGGGCGTGCCGTTCCTGCTGCGCGTGGGCGTGCTGCTGGCCATGTTTGTGGTGGCCTTCTGGCTCATGCGCGATGTGGGGTTCACGCCCGAACGCTCGAGCCATCCCCTCCGTGCAACGCGTGCCGTGCTCTCCGCCTCGATCGAGAACGGCTTGAAGAAGCCTCCGGTGCGCTACGTGATGCTGGCCGCACCGTTCAGTGCCGGCGTCGGGATCTATGTGTTCTACGCCCTCCAGCCGTACTTGCTTGAACTCTTCGGCGACCCGCGGGCGTATTCCGTGGCGGGCCTGGCGGCGGCCATGGTGGCCGGCTCGCAGGTGCTCGGCGGATGGCTGGCGCCCCGCGTCCGGCGCCTCGTCCACAAGCGCACCACGGTGTTGATCCTGAGCAGCATCGTGGGCGCAGTGATTCTGGTTGCATTGGGGTTCACACGGGTGTTCTGGGTGGCCCTGGCGCTGCTGGCCCTCTGGGCGCTGGTCGCCTCTGCCGGTACCCCGGTGCGGCAGGCCTACCTGAATGACATGATCGACTCCAAGCAGCGGGCCACCGTGCTGAGCTTCGATTCACTCATGGGATCCACCGGTGGCGTGGTGGTGCAGCCGTTGTTGGGGAGGGCCGCGGATGTGTACGGCTATGCCGGCTCCCTGGCGATCAGCGGCATTGTGGAACTCATCGCCATGCCGTTCCTGCTGGCGAGCCGCCGGCAACGTGCCCGCGCAGATGAATACAGCGACGCGGGCAGTGCGCCCGCTCCCTCGCCGCAGCCCGAGCCGTAGCGCTGCTCCCTGGCCTTGGCCCCGCATTCACAGCCCAATGACAGCTTCCGGACAGCGGTCCCTTGGGTGATGGCCTCATCGTGGAATGAGGGCGGCGTTAGTGACCGTCCTTCCACAGCAGCCGTTCCCACGGCGGATCGAGGAGAGCAAGCATGTCAAGAACCAAGAGAATCACGCTCGGCGTCGCGGCCGGTGCCCTGGCGCTGGGCGCAGGCCTGGGTGTCACCAGCATGGCGTCCGCAGCCACCACTCCCAGCCCGTCCGCAAGCTCGACGGCGGAGGGGACCGCTCCCGCTGACGGCCACGGCAAGCCCGGCGGCCACAGGGGCGACCGCGGCCGGATCGCGGCGGCGCTCGCCACGAAGCTCGGCGTCGACGAGGCGAAAGTCACCGAGGCGCTGCAGGCGTTCCGCGAAGCCAACAAGCCCACCACGCCGCCCACGGAGGGCACCAAGCCGGACCGTGCAGCCATGGACGCGGCGCTGGCCAAGTCCTTGGCCGGGTCGCTCGGCATCGAGGAATCCAAGGTCACCGCGGCCCTCGAGGAAATCCGCACGGGAGCCCAGGCGGAGCGCGCGGCAGCGCTCAAGACCAGGCTGGACACGGCCGTCACGGATGGAAAGCTGACCCAGGCCGAGGCCGATGCAGTGACGAAGGCGGTGGAGAACGGCATCATCGGCGGAGGCGGCCGCTAGCCTCCAACGCGGGCGGATTCCGGCCGGCTGCAGGATCCCCCGGGATGGTCCCGGGGGATCCTGCACGTCCCGCTGACGACGGCCCCAACGACGCGATGACGCCCGTGTAGACCCTACGACGCCCCTAGCGACGGCGGCGCGCCAGCCAGAAGATCAGGCCGATCACGGCTGCTGCGCCCAGCAGGACGGGTGCAAGGCGGCGCATCAGCGCCGGCAGCACGGCGGAGCCCAGATCAAGCTCGGCCGCCGAAGCGGGAGCCGCTTTGGGTGCAGTCGCGTGGGGAGCTGTGGCCCGGGGTGCAGCGGCGCCGCTCGTCGCGGCCGCCTCCCCGGTTGACGGCGCAGCGGCGGGTGAGGCTTCCGGCGCGGCCGGCTCCCCGGAAGGCGCGTCTGCCGCCAACGATTCAGGGGCTGCTGCTTCCGCGGCTTCCCCGGCCTCACCGCCCACTTTCCCTATGACGCACTGGACGAACTCCGCCAGCAGTTTGTCCGAGACGTCCTGGATGACGCCCCGGCCGAACTGGGCGGGTTTGCCCGTCACGTTCATGTCGGTGGTCACGTCCACGGCGGTGCCGCCGGCGTCGGGAGTCAGTACGGCGGTCACCGTGGCACCCGCGGTACCGTTGCCGCGTTTGTCCTTTCCCGCGGCCGAAATGACCACGGTGTGCGTGTCCTCGTTGCGTTCGACGAATTCACCTGTGCCGGAGTAGACCATGGCGATGGGCCCCAGCTTGACCTTCACTGTTCCGGTGAACTGCTCACCCTCCACGGAGGTGAGCGCTGCCCCCGGAAAGCACGGGGCAATGTCTTCCAGCTGGTTGAACGCGCGCCAGGTGTCTTCCAGCGAAGCGGGGACCACGAAATGGTGTTTGAGTTCCACGGCTTCCTTTCGCGGGACCGCTCAGAGGCCTGCGGCCGCGAGGATCGCCCGCTTGGTGAGGACCGTGGCCAGGTGCCGCCGGTAGGCCGCGTCGCCGTTGAGGTCGCTCGCCGGATCGCTTCCTTCCGCTGCATGGGCGCTTGCTGCCGCGATGGCCTCGAGCGTCAGCGGCGAGCCTGCCAGTGCCTCCTCAACCGCGGTGGCACGCAGGGGTGTGCTGGCCATGTTGGTCAGCCCGATGCGGGCCTCGGCGATGGTGTTCCCTTCCACGCGCACCATCGCGGCCACCGCGACGATGGCCCACTGCTGGGCCACGCGGGTGAACTTCTCATAGTGCGCGCCCCATCCGGTGTACTTCGGCACGCGCACGTGGGTGAGGATTTCGCCGTCGTCGAGGGCTGTGCTGAAGTAGCCCTGGAAGAAGTCCGCCGCAGCCACGCGGCGTTCCCCGCCCGGACCGGCAATGATGAACGTGGCCCCGGCGGCCAGCGCCGGCGCGGGCAGGTCGCCCGCAGGGTCCGCATGCACCAGGGCTCCGCCGAACGTGCCGCGGTGCCGCACCTGGGGGTCCGCCACGGTCGCCGTGGCCTTGGCCAGCAAGGGCACATGCTCGGCAACCAGGGGGTCGGTGGCCACCTGGTGGTGCGGGGTCATCGCGCCGATCAGCAAGGCATCGCCGTCGTCGCGCACGCCGGACAGTTCGGCGATCCGGCCCAGGTCGATCACCATGGCGGGATCGGCCAGGCGCAGCTTCATCACCGGGATCAGGCTTTGCCCGCCGGCCAGCAGCTTGACGTCGTCCCCGGCTGATCCCAGCAGGCTCAGTGCCTCGGCCAGGGTCTCCGGTGCGGCATAGTCGAATGCGCTCGGAATCATTGCACACCTCCGCTCATCTTGGCTTCTTCCAGGGCCGCCCACACGCGCGACGGCGAACACGGCATCTTGATGTCCTTCACGCCGAGGTGCCGCACGGCGTCCAGCACCCCGTTGACGATGGCCGGCGTCGAGGCAATGGTTCCGGCCTCGCCGACTCCCTTGGCCCCGAGCTGGTTGGTGGTGGACGGGGTTTCCGTCCGTGCTGTGGTGTAGTGCGGCAGGTCCGGGGCGCTGGGCACCAGGTAGTCCACGAAGGAGCCGGTGACAAGGGTGCCGGCGTCGTCATGCACGGCTTCTTCATAAAGCGCCTGCGCGATGCCCTGGGTCAGCCCGCCATGGACCTGGCCCTCCACAATGAGCGGATTGACCACTACGCCGACGTCGTCCACGCAGACGTACTTGCGGATGGTGGCCCGCCCAGTTTCCGTGTCCACCTCCATGGCGGCCAGATGGGTGCCGTGCGGGAAGGAGAAATTCTGCGGGTCGAAGGTGGCCTCGGAATCAAGGTTGGGCTCAAAACCGTCCGGCAGGCTGTGAGCGGAGAAGGTCGCCCAGGCGATCTCGCTGAGGCTGGTGGACTGATCCGTGCCCCTGACGCCGAACTTGCCGTCGGCGAATTCGATGTCCTCTTCGCTGGCCTCCATGAGGTGCGCTGCGATCACTTTGGCCTTCTCGATCACCTTGTCCGCGGCGGCGAGGACTGCCATGCCGCCGACGGTCAACGAGCGGGAGCCGTAGGTGTCGAGGCCCCGTTGCGAGATCTGGGTGTCCCCGTGCAGCACTTCGACGTTCTCGAACGGCACGCCCAGCTTGTCCGCCACGAGTTGGCTCCATGCGGTCTCGTGGCCCTGGCCATGGGCCGAGGTTCCGGTGACCACCTCGATGTTGCCCGTGGGCAGTACCCGCACCTGGGCGTGTTCCCAGCCGCCGGCGGCGTACTTGAGCGCGCCCAGCACGCGGGAAGGCGCCAGGCCGCACATTTCGGTGAACGTGGAGATCCCGATGCCCAGCTGCACGGGATCCTTCGCTTCGCGGCGCCGTGCCTGTTCGGCCCGGAGCCCCTCGTAGTCGAAGAGTTCCAGCGCCTTGGCCGTGGCGGCCTCGTAGTTTCCACTGTCGTATTCCAGCCCGGCGACGGTGGCGAAGGGGAATTCCTCGTGCGTGATCCAGTTCTTCCTTCGCACCTCGAGCGGATCCATGCCCAGTTCCACGGCGAGCTCGTCCATCAGGCGTTCGATTGCGAACGTGGCCTCCGGCCGGCCGGCACCCCGGTACGCGTCCGTCCATGCCTTGTTGGTGAAGACGTTGGTGCACTCGAAGCGGTATGCCGGAAATTTGTAGATTGCGTTGTACATGAAGGCGCCCAGGATGGGGATCCCGGACGACACCAGGCCCAGGTAGGCTCCCATGTCCGCCAGCAGCCTCACGTCCAGGCCGGTGACGATGCCTTCCTTGGTGGCCGAGAGCCTGAGTTTCTGCACCTGCGCCCGGCCGTGGTGGGCCGCCATCAGGGACTCGCTGCGGGTCTCGGTGTACTTGCACGGCTTGCCGGTGTGCCTGGCCGCCAGCACGGTGATGGCCTCCTCGGGGGTGACCTGGAGCTTCCCGCCGAAGCCGCCACCCACATCGGGGGCGATCACCCGCACCTTGCTTTCGGGAATGCTGAGTGTCAGTGCCAGCAGGAGCCGCAGGATATGGGGGATCTGGGTGGCCGACCACACGGTGATCTGTTCGCCGGTGGGGTCCACCACCGTGGAGCGCGGTTCCATGAAGGCGGGGATGAGCCGCTGCTGGTGGAAGGTGCGCTCAATGAGGACCTCGGCATCGGCGAGCGCCTCACTGACGGGTTTGCCCGTGCCGGCCTCGCCCGAGTCAAAGACCCACGTGGCCGACTTGTTGGATTCCAGGTCCGTATGGGCCAGCACCCGGTCCGTGGCAGCCTCCTCCAGGTCCAGGACAACGGGCAGCTCGTCATAGCTGACGTCCACCAGCTCGACGGCGTCGCGCGCCGCCGCAGCGCTGCGGGCGATGATGCAGGCAACCACTTCGCCGGCGAACGCTACCTCGTCGACGGCGATCGCCGGATGTGAGGGAGCCTTCTGCTCGGCCGTGATGGGCCAGACATTGGGCAGGCCGCCCTGTTCCGCCGCGACGTCGCTTCCCGTGAGGACGGCCACGACGCCGGGGGAGGACTTCGCCGCGGAGACGTCCACGGAGGTGATCCTGGCATGGGCGAAAGGACTGCGCACCATGGCAAGGTGGAGCATTCCGGGAAGGACAATGTTGTCCGTGAACTTGGAGCGGCCCGTGATGAAGTGGGAGTCTTCTTTGCGCAGCCGGGGCCGGCCGACTTCAGCGGTGGTCATGCCACACCTGCCGTTTCCGTAGCGCCATTGTCCGAAGCCATGGTTCCGTCCGCGGCAGCCTGGACTGCCGCAACGATGTTCTGGTAGCCGGTGCAGCGGCAGAGGTTCCCTTCCAGGCCGTCCCGGATTTCCTGTTCCGAGGGATGCGGATTTTCCTGGAGCAGGGAGGCGGACTGCATGATCATCCCCGGCGTGCAGAACCCGCATTGCAGTGCATGGCATTCGTGGAAGGCCTGTTGCAGGGGAGCGAGCTTGCCGTCCCGGGCCAGGCCCTCGATGGTGGTGACGCTGTGGCCGTCCGCCTGGACGGCGAACATGGTGCAGGACTTCACGCTGGTCCCGTCCAAGTGGACGGTGCAGGCGCCGCAATTGGTGGTGTCGCAGCCAATCAATGTTCCGGTCTTGCCCAGCCGTTCGCGCAGGTACTGGACCAGCAGCAAGCGCGGCTCGACGTCGTCGGTATGGCTGACATCATCGACTTCGACGGTGATCGTTTTGGAACTAGCCATTGGGATCTCCTCTCGTCTGGGAGGACGAGCTCGAATGCCCGGCATCCAGTCTGATGTGACACAGGTTACCCCAAGGCGGAGGGTGGCGCCTTAGCTGGACCGAAGTTCTTGTGCGGCCGCCTCATGGTCGGCGTCGGCCATGGGTTCGTGGTGGATCCGGGCGTCCATGGTGCTCAGCCTGCCGCCGGCTCCGCCCCAGTGCAGCGCAATGATTTCGGCGGCAATCGAGACTGCCGTTTCCTCCGGTGTCCGTGAGCCCAGGTCCAGTCCGATGGGGCTGGAGAGCCTGGCCAGTTCATCCTCGTTCAGCCCCGCCTCGCGCAGCCTGTCCATGCGGTCGTGGTGCGTGCGGCGTGAACCCATCGCGCCAACATAGGCAAGATCATGGCGCAGGGCCACTTCCAAGAGGGGGACGTCGAATTTGGGGTCGTGGGTGAGCACGCAGACCACGGTGCGGTTGTCCACCTGTCCGGCGTCGATTTGGGCCTGGAGGTAGCGGTGCGGCCAGTCGACCACCACTTCGGCGGCCTGCGGGAACCGGGCGGCCGTGGCGAACACCGGCCGGGCGTCGCAGACCGTGACCCGGTAGCCCAGGAAGCTGCCCTGCTGGGCCACGGCGGCGGCAAAATCGATGGCACCGAACACCAGCATCCGCGGCTGGGGGGCGAAGCTGACGGCGAAGACGCGCATCCCTTCACCGCGCCGCTGCCCATCGGGGCCGTAGCTGAGGGTGGCGTTGCGGCCTGTGGCCAGCAGCCCCTGGACGTCGTCGGACACGGCATGGTCGGCCCGGTCGCTGCCCAGCGAGCCGCTGAAGCCGTCCGGCCGGACCACCAGGTGCCTGCCCAGCCAGGCCGGATCCGGGTGCTCGATCACGGTGACCGCGGCCACGGGCCTGCCGGCGGCGACGTCGTCGGCCATTTCCACAAGCTGCGGAAAGGTGGCCGTGGAGACGGGCTCCACAAAGATGTGTAGGATCCCGCCGCACGTCAGGCCCACCTCGTAGGCGTCGTCGTCGCTGATGCCGTAACGCTGCAGCACCGGGCGGCCCTCGCGGGCCACCTCGGTGGCCAGTTCGTAGAGCGCGCCCTCCACGCAGCCGCCGGACACCGAGCCCACCGCCCGGCCGTCGGCGTCGACCATCATGGCCGCGCCGGCCGGCCGGGGCGCCGAGCGGAAAGTCCGCACCACGGTTCCGAGCCCCACCGTGCGTCCGGCCGCCACCGCGGCCACCAGATCATCCAGCACCTCACGCATTGGCCATCACATCCAGCAACTCCTCGAAGCTCCGCATTGAGTGTCCCCCTATGAATACGTCAACGTGCGGCAGTACCGCCCTGATTCCCTGCTGCACGGGTTCGTAACCGACTTTGCCCCGGTGCGGATTGGCCCAGATGACGCGCCGGGCCACGTGGTGCAGCCTCTCCACCTGGCGCCCCAGCTGGGCCGGGTCGCCGCGCTCCCAGCCGTCGCTGGCAATCACGACGACGGCGCCCCGGGCCGTGACCCGCTGCCCCCAGCGGTCGTTGAACGCCCGCAGCACGTCCCCCAGCCGGGTCCCGCCGGACCAGTCGGGAACGGTGCGCCCGGCCAGGGCCAGGGCGTTGTCGGCGTCGGGCACCCGCAGGGCCGCCGACACCCTCGTCAGCCTCGTTCCCACGGTGAACACCTCTACCTGGTGGGGCGCGGCGGTCACCACCCGATGGGCCAGCCGGAGCAGACTGTCGGCGTAGGGGGCCATGGAGCCCGAGACATCGATCAGCCAGAGGACGCGGCGGGGTTTGCGCGGAGCCGTGGCGCGGCGCAGCGGCCCCGGTTCACCGCCGCGGCGCAGTTGGCTGCGCAGCGTCCGTACCCGGTCCACCTCGCCATGGTGGTCCGCGCGCCGCCGCCTCGACTGCCGGCTTGGCAGCCGCACCTGCAGCTCCTCGAACATCCGGTGCAGCAGTTCCCGCTCCGCATCATCGAGGGTGGCCACGTCCCGGTGCCGCAAGCGTTCACGGCGGCTCGCGAGCGCCCGCAGTTGCTCCTTCGCGCCGCCCGCGCCGCCGTCGTCGTTGTCCAACGCCGCGGCGCTGACCCGGCCCGCCGAGGCCTCCAGCCGGGCAGCGGACGACTCGTCCATTGCGAACCAGGCCTCGAAGACGCGCCCGTAGGCCGGCAGGTCCTCCGGCGACGCGCATAGCGTTGCCCGGCCGGCCCAGAAGACGCCGACGGGTTTCGCCAGCGAGAGCCTCCCGACGGCGTCGACGAAACTGCGCGCCCGGTCCGCCGTGACCTTCACTCCAGCCCCACGCACGGCGGCGGCGAAGGCCAGGAGGATCTCCTCGGCGCTGTGCTGTCCGGGGCCTTGATGTCCGGCGCTGTGTTCCCGGGCGCTCGGCTCCGCGGCGGCCGTCATCGCCTAGCCGAGCATCCGGGCCAGCGCTGCCGAAACGCGTTGGGTGTCTTCGCGGTACTTGCACAGGGCGCCGATGCTGGCCGCTGCCGAAGCCAGGTCCAGTTCGGCCCGGCCAAGGCGGTGCAGGGCCCGGGCCCAATCCAGGGTTTCCGCCACGCCTGGAGGCTTCAGGATGTCATCGGAGGCCCGGATCTGCTGCACCACGCGCACCACCTGCTCGGCCAGCAGCGCTGGAACTTCGGGCAGCCTGGTCCGCACGATCTCCACCTCGCGGGCCAGGCCCGGATGGTCGATCCAGTGGTAGAGGCACCGCCGCTTGAGGGCGTCGTGCAGGTCCCGGGTCCGGTTGGAGGTCAGGACCACCACCGGCGCGGTCTCCGCCCTGACGGTGCCAAACTCCGGGATGGACACCTGGTAGGTGGAGAGGACCTCGAGGAGGAACGCTTCGAATTCGTCATCGGCGCGGTCGATTTCGTCGATCAGCAGCACGGCCGGACTTTTCTGCAGGGCTTTCAGGATGGGCCGGGCCAGGAGGAACCGCTCGTCGTACAGGGAGCGCTCCAGTTCGGCAACGCTCAAGCCCGCGCCGCCGCCGGCTTCCACGCTGCGCAGGTGCAGGATCTGTGCCGTGAAGTCCCAGTCATACAGGGCCTGCGTGGCATCGATGCCCTCATAGCATTGGAGACGGATCAGCGGCAGCCCGAAGACCTGCGCCAGGGCCTCGGCCAGGGATGTCTTGCCGGTGCCCGGCTCGCCCTCCAGGAGCAGCGGCCGTTCCATGCCCAAGGCCAGGTAGCCGATGGTGGCCAGGCCTTCGTCGGCGAGGTAGCCGGTGGAGGCCAGCATGCCGGCCAGTGCTTCGGGGGACCCGACGGGCAGCTGCGTCATGGCACCAGCATAGGGTGGCGCGCGGGATCCGGGGCCCGTCCGCGCGGAGAACCTTAACCGGTGTTGCCGGGGCAGCGCTCCTGGTGATCGATGGCACGCAGGATGCGGTGGCCGATCTCGCCGAGCTGGCGGGACTGCGCCTTCGTGAGGGGATCGAAGACCAGCGACCGGACGGCCTGGACATGCCCCGGTGCCGATTCCACGATCTTCTTCCAGCCGTCGTCTGTGAGGGTGGCCAGGGTGATCCGGCCGTCGCTCGGGTTGGGGGAGCGGAGGACCCAGCCGCGTTTCTCCAGCCGCCCCACCACCTGGGACAGGCGGGGGAGGCCCGATTCGGTGAAGCCGGCCAGTTCGCTCATCCGCAGCGTGCGCTCCGGGGCCTCGGAGAGGCCGGCGAGAACCATGTACTCAAAGTGGCTGAGCCCGGCATCGCACCGAAGCTGGGCGTCAAGGGCCGAGGGGAGCCGCATCAGGACGCCCACCAGGCCCAGCCACGTGTCGCGCTCATCGCTGTTGAGCCACCGGGGCTCCGCAGCCGCTTCCAGGGTGGCTTCCATGGTGGTTTCCATGGTGGTTTCCGCAGCAGTATCCATGCCGCAACCATAGTCCATATAACTTCACGCGTGAAGTTATATGGACGACGATTTACTTGCATCGTGAACTAATTGCGGCTACGGTTAGCTTCAATCTTCAAGTAATTCCCCAGTCTCTATGGCAGGAGCCTCAGATGACCATTCTTTGCGAGACCGTCGCCCCGCCGGCAGCTGCACTGCCCCTGGCTCCTGTTCCGGCGCAGGCTGCGGCTGCAGCCCCGGCCCGTGTCCGCAGCCGGGTGACCGTGCCGCTGCGCTTCCCGGACGGCTTCACCGCCGTGGCCGAGGTCCTCACCTTCCATGGGCTGGCCGACGGTAAGGAACACCTCCTGCTTGCCTTCGGGGACTGGGAGCAGGCACTGCCGGCGCCGGCGGAGGGGAGCGCGGGGCCCCTGGTCCGGCTGCACAGCGAATGCCTCACCGGCGACGTCTTCGGCAGCGAGCGCTGCGACTGCGGTCCGCAGCTGCGCGAAGCCGTGGAACGGATCTCCGGCGCCGGCGGCTTCCTGCTCTACCTTCGCCAGGAAGGCCGAGGCATTGGCCTGTATTCCAAGCTTGACGCCTACGCCCTGCAGGACACCGGGCTTGATACCTATGAAGCCAATCTTGCCCTTGGCCACGGGGAGGACGAGCGCGACTACACGGCCGCCGCCCAGATGCTGCAGGCCGTCGGCGCCGGCACGGTCCGGCTGCTCAGCAACAACCCGGACAAGGCCGCGCAGCTCACCGGCCTGGGGATCGGCGTCGCCGAACAGGTGCCCACGGGAGTCCACCTGTCCCCGGCCAACCGCCGCTACCTGGCCGCCAAACGCGACCACACGGCCCACACGCTCACCCTTCCGGCCGACGTCGGGCCCGTCCTGAGCGAGCCCATCCCCAGCCACGCTGACATGCTGGCCCGGGTGGACGCACTCGTTCCGCGGCTGCGGGAGCGTGCGGAGGAAACGGAGAGCCTGCGTCGCCTGCCGGAAGCCACCATGGCGGAACTGGCGGAGGCCGGAGTCTTCAGGATGCTGGCTCCGAAAGCCGTGGGCGGCTTCGGCATGGGCGTGGAGAGCTACGCTGAAGTCATCCGGCGGCTGGCCCGGGGCTGCGCGTCCACGGCGTGGACCGCAGGCCATCTGAGCGAGCACGTCTGGATGCTCGCCCGCTGGCCCGCCGCAGTCCAGGATGAAGTCTTCGCGGACGGTCCGGCGCCCCTGGCCGCCGCCACCAATGCCCCCATCGGTTCGGCAGTGCGGGTCCCGGGCGGCTACTCCATCACCGGAAGCTGGAGCTTCGCCTCCGGGGTGATGCATTCCGAGTGGGCCCTGCTGGGCGTGGAACACGACGGCGCACGGCTGCAGTGCCTGGTGCCCGTGGCTGATCTGGAGTTGCTGGACGTGTGGCACACGGCCGGCCTTCGCGGAACAGGCAGCAACGATCTCCGCGCAGAACGGCTGTTTGTCCCGGAGCGCCGGGTGGCCGATTGGGCGCTGCTGAGCGCGGCGGACAACCCCGGCAGCGGGATCCATCAGGACCCCGTGCTCCACACGCCGATGGCCGCGCTCCTGAACATGGTGGCACCCGCCGCCGCGCTGGGAGCGGCGGAGTACGCCGTCGAGCTGTTCCGCGAGCGGATGATCGTGCGCAAGGTCAAGAACACCGTGGAGAACCGTCAGGCGGATTCGCCGCTGGCGCAGGCCCGTTTCGCGCAGGCCTACGGACTGCTGGCCACGGCACGCCTGCAATGGGAAGAAGGAGTCCGGGTGGTCGCCTCCTCCCATGGCCGCCGGCCCTCGGCAGTGACGGACGAGGAACGGGCGGCAAGCCGGCTCGCGCTGGCCCTCAGCGGGGAGGCATCGGCCGAGGCCGTACGTCTGGTGACCTCGGGATCAGGTGGCAGCATCCACCGCCTCGCCCACCCGCTCCAGCGGATCCAGCGCGACGTGAACGTCCTGCTGAACCACCCGACGCTGACCATCGATCCGATCCTGGAGCAGGCAGGCCGGGGGCTTCTGGGCCTGGGATACACGGTCCCCTCCTTCTAGGAGCCGGAACGCCCGAGGGCCCGCCGGGCGGGGGGCACTGGGCGGGGGACAATGAAGGGGTGACTTCACGCCCCGCCCCTGCCGCCCCGGCCCACGCCCGCAACCATGCCCGCCGGCTCTTTGACCTGGACGCCATCGGGGCCGGCCTGGTATTTGCGGAGTCGCTGGGTGATCTCGCCGCGGCGCTGGGCGCGGGAGGCCCGGCCGGCACGGCCGTGGTCCAGGCGCCTCCGGGCACGGGCAAGACCACCCTTGTCCCTCCGCTGCTGGCCAACCTCGCGGCCGGCACCGCAGGGGCCGGCGTCGCGAGGGCCGGCGCCGCAGCAGCGGAGAAGGTCCCCCGCGTCGTCGTCACCCAGCCACGGCGCGTCGCCGCCCGCTCGGCGGCCCGGCGCCTTGCGGCCCTGGACGGCAGCGCGCTCGGGGACCGTGTCGGCTACACGGTCCGCGGGGAACGCAAGGCCGGCCCCGACACCCTAGTGGAGTTCGTCACCCCGGGGATCCTGCTGCGCCGCCTGCTGGACGACCCTGGGCTGGGCACCATCACCGCGGTCATCCTCGACGAAGTCCATGAACGCGGACTGGAGACCGACCTGCTGCTCGGCATGCTCTCCGAGGTCAGGGAACTGCGCGGCGACCTCACGCTCGTAGCCATGTCCGCCACCCTGGACGCGCCGCGCTTCGCCGCCCTGCTCGGAGACCACGACGGCGGCCGGCCGGCTCCCGTGGTCGACTGCCCCTCCGCGCTGTACCCCCTGGAAACTGCGTGGGCACCGGCCCCGGTCCCGCGGGTGGACGGACGGGGAGTGGCCCGTGCCTTCCTCGACCACGTCGCGGACACGGCCGCGGCCTCGCACGCCGAGGCGCTCGCCGGGAATCCCGGCACCGACGCCCTGGTGTTCCTCCCCGGCTCCTGGGAAGTGGCGCATGTGGCGTCCCGGCTGCGCAGCAGGGTCCCTGCCGGCGTCGAGGTCTTGGAACTGCACGGCCAGGCCGGGCCGGCAGCACAGGACCGCGCCGTGTCCGGCCGCGAATCCGGCGGACCGGCACGCATCATCGTCTCCACGGCGCTCGCCGAATCCTCCCTGACGGTTCCCGGCGTCCGGCTGGTCATCGACGCCGGGCTGTCCCGTGAGCCGCGCCGCGACGCCAACCGCGGCATGTCCGGCCTGGTGACCGTGTCCTGCTCCCGGGCGTCCGCCGAGCAGCGCGCCGGGCGCGCGGCCCGGCAGGGGCCCGGGAAAGTGGTCCGCTGCTACGACGAGAAGGCCTTCGGGGCCGCACCCGCGCACCAGACCCCGGAGATCGCCGTGGCGGACCTGAGCGGAGCGGCATTGCTCCTGGCCTGCTGGGGAGCGCCCGGCGGACGGGACCTCGCCCTCCCGGACGCCCCGCCCCGCGCGGCAATGGACGAGGCCATGGAGGTGTTGTGGGAACTCGGCGCCGTGGATGCGGACGGACTCGCCACGGCGCGGGGCAAGACCCTGGCCAGGATTCCCGCCGAGCCACGGCTTGCCCGTGCCCTGCTGGACGGCGCCGCCGTGGTCGGACACCGTACCGCCGCGGAGGCCGTCGCCCTGGTCTCCGGCGATCAGCGCGCCCCCGGCGCTGATCTCCCGCGGCTGCTGGCCGCCCTTCGCTCCGGCAAGGATCCGGCGGCCCGGCGCTGGGCGGAGGAAGTCCGGCGGATGGAGGCGATTGCACGCCAGGAGGGCTCCGGCGTCGTGCGTTCCTCCGCCGCGCCGGTGACGGCGGCGGAGGCCCTCGGCTTCGTCGTCGCGCTTGCCTTCCCGGACCGCGTCGCGCGCCGCGTCGCGGGAGCAGGGCTTGAGCGGTACCTGCTGTCCTCCGGCACGCAGGCGGGACTGCCTGCAGGCAGCCCATTGACCGGGCACGAGTGGCTGGCCGTGGCCGAAGTGTCCCGTGCGCAAGGGCGGGACGCGGCCGGGACCGGTGCCGTCATCCGTTCCGCGGCGCCGCTCTCGGCAGAGGCAGCGGCAGAGGCCGCCCGGCACCTCCTGACGGACACGGTGGAAGCGCAGTTCAGCCAGGGCAAGGTCGCGGCCCGGCGGGAACGCCGGCTGGGGGCGATCGTGCTGTCCTCCACACCCGTGCGGGCATCCGCGGCCGAGGGGAGAACGGCGGTGGCCCGCGCCCTGGAAGCCGAGGGGCTGGGGATGATCGGCTGGTCGGCGGCGGCGGATGCCCTGCGGCGCCGCATGGCCCTCCTGCACCGGGAACTGGGTGAGCCCTGGCCGGACGTTTCGGAGCCCGCCCTGCTGGGTCGCCTTGATGAGTGGCTGGCGCCGGAGCTCGAAGCCCTGGCCGGCGGTGCCGCCACCCACCGGATAGACCTCGGCGATCCGCTGCGGCGGTTGCTGCCGTGGCCGGAGGCAGCCCGCTTCGGCGAACTTGCCCCGGAGCGGCTTGAGGTGCCCAGCGGCTCGCGCGTGGGCATCGACTACCCGGACGTGGACGACGACGGCGGCCGTCCGGTGGTGGCGGTCAAGCTGCAGGAATGCTTCGGCTGGGCCGAGACACCGCGGCTGGTGGGTGGGCGTGTGCCGGTGCTGTTCCACCTGCTCTCGCCGGCCCGGCGGCCCTTGGCGGTGACCGACGATCTGGCGTCGTTCTGGTCCGGACCGTATGCGCAGGTCCGTGCCGAGATGCGGGGCCGCTACCCGAAGCACCCGTGGCCGGAGGATCCGTGGACGGCCCAGGCAACGGCGAGGACCAAGGCCAGGATGTGAGGCCGGCCGCCGACGCCGGGCCGGCCGGGCTTCAGCCCGGATCCTTCAGCCGTCCCCGCGCTCTTTCGGCAGTCTTGCGCGCCCGCTCGGCGCGGCGGCCGGCGAGGGTGCGGCCCCGCCCGGCGGCCGCGGCCTCCTGGTCCGCACTGGCCAGCTCCCGCTGCAGCCGGGCCAGCTCCTCCTTCGCCTGCCGGACGTCGGCAGCGAGCTGGTCCCGCCGGGACCTTGCCTCGGCGAGCCGGAGCTCGGCGTCGGCGAGCTCTGCGTCTGCCGTGGCAGCACTGCGTTCCGCCTCCTGGACGGCGGCCTCCGCGCTGACGCGCAGGCGCTCCCCGGTCCCGGGCACCGCCGCCAGGGCACGTTCCGCCGGACGCGCCGTACCAGGGGCTGCCCCAGGCGGCGTTGTGGCCAGGGGGAGCGCCCTCGGCACGGCAACAGCATCATCAATCTCAACGGCGTCGATTCCCTCCGTGGCGAGCGCACGCACCAGTTGGCCGCTGCGGACAGCCTGGGCGGCACGGGGATCCGTCATGGCGGCACGCAGCGTGCGCTCGATCTCGCCCGCCGCGGCGTCGCTCACCCTGACACCGAGGCCGTCGGCCACCGCGCGGGCCTGCGCGACGGCACCGGCCAGGACGCGCGGCCGTTGCTGGCCAAGCTCCCGGAGGGCGGTGCGGTCCTGATCCTCCTGGGCCGTGCGCAGGGCCGCGCCGAGTTCCACGACGGCGTCGATTTCCGCCGGGCGCTGCTTCGCGAGCATGTTGATGGCCCAGGCCGGGACCGACGGCTTGGGCAGGCGGCCGATCCGGCGGGCCAGCTCTGCGTCGCCTCCGGACTTGGCTTCCTTGGCCCGGGTGTCTCGCGTAGCAGTGAACTCCGTAGGGAGCAGGGTGCAAAGCTCGACGGCGATGTCGGCGAGGTCCATCCCTCACCCCTCGGCTTCGGACGGCAGCATGATGAGGGCTACTCTGCGAAGAATCCGGCGAGCGTGCCTGCCATCGCCGCTGGCTCCCAGCTGTGGTTCGCGCCGGGAACGGTCTGCCGGCGCGCGTTCGCCAGATTGGCGATGATCGAATCGGCGGCCGCCGTCATCAACGGAAGGGCCCCTTCGCCGAGAATGACCACCGTGGGCTGGGTGATGGCTTGCCAGAGTTCCGTACGCGGGGCTGTTTGCGCCCAGGCAAGTGATTCCGAGTCGGCGCGGAGGCTAGGGCCAAGTCCGAGCATGATGGGCCATCCTGGGCTGTTCTTGGCGCCGGCGAGCCATTCCGCGGGCATGTCCTTCATGAAGTACTCGATGGTGCCGGGGCGGTCGCCGGCGTCGATGCGTTCCTGCAGCCCGGCCAGGAAGGCCGCGGCGTCCGTGCCGTTCTCGACGCCAAGGGGGACCTCCCACAGCGCCAGTTTGGTGATGGGGAGTCCCGCTGCCGCCGCTGCCAGGCTGATGGCACCGCCGGAAGAGCTGCCGTACAGTGCCGCCTGTCCGCCCGCCCTGTTGATGAGGGCGGCGAGGTCGTCGATCTCGTCCTGCAGGGTGAAGGAGGACGCGCCGGTGCTTTCGCCGCGTCCGCGCCGGTCATAGTTGACCACCGTGAACCCTTGCGCGGCCACATCCTTGGCCAGCTGGACGGTCCGGGGATCAAAGCCCCTGAACTGCATCGCCCCGGCAGCCAGGATCACCACCGGGCCTTCGCCGTCCTGCTCGTAGGCGATGCGGGTGCCGTCCTTCGACGTCACGAACTCGGACATGACGGATCCTCCTGGCGTTTGTTCCACGCTTCGATGTGCCGGACTTCCCTAACTCTCTGACTCTGTCCGCCGGGGGTCAAGACGAACGAGGTACCTCTTTCGACTCGAGCGGCCTAGCCGACTGACGTCCAGTTCCGCTCGTGGAGTCCCTGAAACCCGTCAAGGAGCAGGTCGAGGGCAAATTCGAACTCGAACTGGTCGTCGCAGCCGTGCCCGACGACGGACTCGTCGTCATGTGCTGCCGCCATGGCGATCTGAAAGAGGTTCGGATGGCTCTCTGCCATCTGCCGGGCCACGGCGGCCCGGGCCTCGACCGTTAAGCTTGGCTGCTCTGTGCCGTTCTGCCTCGCTGAGTCGTCGAACACCTCCTGGGTGAACCCCCACATGCGGCTGCCGATGGCATGCATGACGTGGTGGGTGAGGTCCGCGGAGAATCCGCCTGCCAGAAACATTCCCACGAACGTTTCCATGTACTCCAGCACGGCCGGCGTCGTGTTGGTGCGGGTCTCGACCACCGGGCGGGCCCAGGGATGCCGCAGGAGTGCGCGCCTGGCCGAGAGCACCCTCAGCCGGACCGCGCTCTTCCAGTGGGCATCGGGGACGGGAGGGTCGATTTCGCCGACGATGGTGTCCACCATGCCGTCCAGGAGTTCCTCTTTGTTGGCGACGTGCTTGTAGAGCGCCATGGGAACAACGCCGAGCTCCTGTGCGAGCCGACGCATGCTGAGTGCCTCGATGCCCACCTCGTCTGCCAGCGCGACGGCGGCCAGCAGCACGCGGTCCCGGTTCAGCGGCAGCCGTCGGCTTGCCTCCATGTGCTGGGTCATCTGAATCGCCTTCCAAAAGTGTTGCTCGGCCCTCCGTTGACAAGTGTACAACGTACACCTAGCCTGTGACTCATAAGGTGTACGCCGTACACCACTGAGCCCAAGGGCAAGCCATGACATCGGAAACCGCCAGCTCCATCCCCGTACTTCGCAGCCGCCGCCGGGCGCAGTGGCCCGTGCCCGCCGCGTTGATCCTTCTCAGCCTCATCCCGGTGATTGCCGGGGCGGCCCGTCTCTCCGAACTAACGGGTGGCGCCGCTGTGACGCCGCAGAACGTCCGGTTCTTCGCCTCGCCCATCCCGGTGGTGACGCACATTGTCAGTGTCACCGTTTACTGCCTGCTCGGGGCTTTCCAGTTCGTCCCTTCCCTTCGGCGCGGCAGGCGCCGGTGGCACCGGATCGCCGGACGCATCCTGGTGCCCGCGGGCCTGCTCGCTGCATTCTCGGGCTTGTGGATGTCGATGTTCTATGCCCTTCCGGCGGGTGACGGCGAGGCTCTCTTCGTTCTCCGCCTCATCTTTGGCTCGGCCATGGCGGCGAGCATCATCCTGGGTTTTCTGGCGGTTCGCCGGCGGGATTTCGTCAGGCACAGCGCGTGGATGACCCGCGCCTACGCGATCGCCCTGGGCGCAGGAACCCAAGCCGTGGTGTTCCTCTCCTGGATGCTTGCCGTAGGCCCGGCCGACGAGGCAACCCGTGCGGTGCTCATGGGTGCCTCCTGGGTGATCAACCTTGCGGTGGCCGAGTCTGTCATTCATCGGCGCTCGACGAGTCAGCCTTCCGCGAGTCGATGACAGGCCACCCGGTGCCAGTATCAGCTGTGCGCCCGCATGAATGCCGCCACTGGAGTGGCCAGGGATGCCCCCACCTCGGCAGCTGGACGCTTCTTCCCGGCAACGTCGAAGGAATGGTCGCCGCCCTCCAGCCATTGCAGTGTTGCGTTGGGCCCGATGCGGCCCACCACTCCCTCAAGGAGCTCCGGCGTCGCGAACGTATCCCGCGTGCCTTGCAGGAACAGCATGGGCGCGGTGAGTCCGTAGAGGTGCCCGTCCCGGAGCTTTTCCGGCTGGGCCGGCGGGTGCAGGGGGTAGCCGAGGTAGACCAAGCCGGCGGCCGGCATGCCCTCTGCCACGGCCATGGATGCCATGCGGCCGCCGAACGATTTGCCGGCCGCCCACAGGGGTTCACCGTCGGAGCTGGCCCTGGCCAGGTCCATGGCGGCCCGCCAGGCGGCAATTGCCGCGGGCGGACGGTCAGGGAACCTTCTGCCGGCCTCCCGGTAGGGGAAGTTGAAGCGTAGGGTGGCCACGCCGTCGTCGTTCAAGGCCCGGGCGAAACCTGCCAGGAACGGGTGCTCCATGCCGGCGCCGGCCCCGTGGGCAATGACCAAGGACGCGAAAGGCTTCTCCGGCCGCGCGTAGACGCCTGAAACGGAGACGTCGCCAACGGCGATGCTAACGGGGGATTCGTTCACCGTCATGTCTACTCGAACCGGGACGGGTCGCCCGTTCCGCGCCGCACCACTTCGGCCACTCCGCTGGAGAAGTCGACCACGGTGGTGGGCTCTGCGCCGCAGTCGCCGGAATCGAGCACGGCGTCCACCTCATGGTCGAGCCGTTCCTTGATTTCCCAGCCCTGGGTGAGCGGCTCGTCCTGGTCGGGCAGCAACAGGGTGCTGGAGAGCAACGGTTCGCCGAGTTCGGCCAGGAGTGCCTGCACCACTTTGTTGTCCGGGATTCGCACGCCCACGGTCTTCTTCTTGGGGTGCAGAAGCCGCTTGGGGACTTCCCGGGTGGCCGGCAGGATGAACGTGTAGCTGCCCGGAGTGACGGCCTTGATGCTACGGAACACGTCGTTGTCGATCATCACGAACTGCCCCAGCTGCGCAAAGTCCTTGCAGACCAGCGTGAAGTGGTGCTTGTCGTCCAGCTGGCGGATGGTCCGGATGCGGTCCAGGGCCTCCTTGTTGCCCAGCTGGGCCCCAAGCGCATAGCAGGAGTCGGTGGGGTAGGCGATCAGTCCGCCGGACCGGACCATCTGGACAATCTGGCCGATTGCGCGCGGCTGGGGATCCTGGGGGTGAACGTCGAAGTATCTGGCCATGCGAAGAGCCTAGCCCAGGCCCAGGACAAAGAGCCCAGGCCCCACACAAAGCCGGCTCAGGACAAGACGTCCTTGGTAGAGAACTTTCCGTAGGCGATGGCGCCGCACACGGCGATGTAGCCGGCCTGAAGCAGCGCATTCTCGCCGAACGAGGTCCACGAGATCGGCTGGCGCAACAGATCGGCGAAGCCCAGCCAGTGGTGGCTGAAGAGCCAGGGGTGCAGCCAGTCCAGCTGGGGCAGGTTGTCCAGGACCTGCGAGACCACGGACAGCACGATCGTGGCGGCCATGGCGCCCACCGGGACGTCCGTGAACGTGGAAATCATCAGGCCGATGGCCGAGAGCCCCAGCAAGGACACCGTGATGTAGGCGGCGATCAGCAGGGACCGCACGATGGATTCGCCGACGTCGATCGTGTCACCGGACAGCAGCGTCACCGGTCCCACGGGGAAGAGCGCGACGCCGGCCAGGGCGCCCGCCGCCGCGACGGTCGCCGTAGCGGCTGCGCAGAACACCACCGCCCCGGTGTATTTGACCAGAAGGAGGCGTACCCGGCCGGCGGGCGCCAGCAGCAGGTACCGGAGAGTCCCCAGGCTGGCCTCGCCGGCGATCGTGTCGCCGGCCACCACGCCCACGGTCAGCGGCAGGAACAGCGGCACGGAAACCACCAGTGCCGTGACGGCCACGAAGAGGCCGTTCTGGGTGATCCGGTCCAGGAACAGCGGCCCGCGTCCCGGCGTGGCGGGCCGGGAGGTGACCCGGACGGCCACGGCGATCAGGATGGGGATCGCAGCAAGCGCGAGAAGCATCGCCCACGTGCGGAGCCGGCGGAACAGCACGGTCAGCTCCGAGGCCATCAACGGCCAGCTTCCACCGGGCCGGCCGCGGGCGGCCGGCCCGGATTGCTCAAGCGACAAAGTGTTCAGCCGACAACGTCGAACCCCTCCCCGGTCAGGGACACAAACCGTTCCTCGAGGCTGGAACGCTCCACGGTGAAACCACGTACCCGGACACCGCCGGCCACGAGTGCCGCGACGATCGCTTCGGGCTCGACGCCGGGGCGGGCCAGCTCTGCCCACACAAGGGCTTCACCGGGGCGGGCTCCCGGTGCGCCCGGGGAGCCCGTGCCGTCCGGCGAACCCGACTCCAGCCCAAGCCCCGCCAGCACGCGGCCGGCGGTCCCGACGTCGGGCGTCAGGACCTGGACGCGCGTGCGGCCGGCGGCCCGGAGCCCGTCCAGCGTGCCCTGAGCGACGAGCCGTCCGGCGCTCATCACGCCCACATGGGTGCACATCTGTTCGACTTCGGCGAGGAGATGGCTGGAAACGAAGACCGTGGCACCCCCGTCAGTCAGGGAGCGCACCAGGTGCCGGACCTCGCGGGTGCCCTGCGGATCGAGGCCGTTGCTGGGCTCGTCCAGCACCAGCAGTTCACGCGGCCGGAGCAGGGCGTTCGCGATGCCGAGCCGCTGCTTCATGCCGAGGGAATAGGCGCGGACCTTTTTGCCGGCCGCGTGGGCCAGCCCGACACGGTCCAGCGCCTCGCCGACCCTCCGCCGCCGGGTTGCGGGGGACGCATGGCGGTCGGCGGTGTCCAGGCGGCTGAGGTTCGCCGCGCCACTGAGGAAGGGATAGAACGCCGGCCCTTCGACCAGCGCCCCGACCTCCGGTAGGACGCCGGCCAGCTCGCGCGGCATCTCCCGGCCCAGGACCCGGATGTCCCCGTGGTCGGCGGACGCCAAGCCCAGCAGCACGCGGATGGTGGTGGTCTTGCCGGAACCGTTGGGGCCCAGGAACCCGTACACGGAACCTCGCGGCACCGCCAGGTCGATGCGGTCGACGGCGGCACGCTGGCCAAAGTGCTTACTGAGCCCGTGGGTTTCGATCGCGAGGCCGCCGGGGGCGGCCGCGGCCGTCACCGGGTCATGGCTGCGGACTGCAGCCGCTCGAGGGGTACCATGCCCGCATACACGCGGCCGTCGTCGAGCAGCAGCGCAGTCGCCAGGGCCGTGCTGACCGCCCTGCCGCCCGGAACGGCCTGCGTGGCCTGGGCGAGAAGGGGATCGGCGCCGAATGCCACGGTGCCGGGCGGCAAGCCGATCACGGTGTCCCAACCGCTGCCGGAAACGGTGACACCGCCTGCCGCAGGGCCTCCCGGCGTTTCCGGCAGCGGCGGCACGGCCGGGTCGGCCGGTTTGGTACCTGGCGTGGGCGGGACAGCGGGCTTCGCGGGCGCGGCCAGCTCCTCTACGGTGGCGCCGGGCGGCGGCACAAAACTGAACAAGCCGGCGTCGGGCACTGCAAGGCTTAGCTCCGTAAAGGCGAGCGAGAAGGCGGGCTCGGCCTGTCCCCGTGCCCGCAACTCGACACCGAGCGGCAGGCCGGTCTCGGAGTCGACGTCGATGGCCACCGACTCAACCAGGGTTTCAGTGCTGCGGGGGTTCAGGACGAGGTGGTAGGCGCTGCGTCCCGCCACGCGGGAGGGCTGCCCCACCGTCACCTCGGTGCTGGGCTCGACGGCGGCAAGGAAGTGCTGGGCGAGTTGTTCAGGGATGGGCATCGCGGGCCGCGAGGGCAGGGGGCCTGCTGGCCTGGGGATCCTGGACTCCGGCAGGCCCGCTGCGGGCAGCTTCGCCGCGGGCAACTGAGCGTGGGCGGCGCTGTTGTCCGCCGAGTTGTACAGCCAGAGCTCGCTGCCGTTGAGGACCACGTCACGTTCGGCGAGCTGGTCCAGGATCTGCAGCCGGGCCTTGTCCGGACTGTCGAGGTAGACGCGTGCGGTGTGGGAACCGCTCAGCAGTTCAAGGACGGAGGCCGCACCGGGAACAGCGGTGGGCCCGGTGCGGGGCAGTTCGGGCAGGCCCAGTTCAGAGTTTTGTTCCAGGGTTCCGGAGAGCGCCCGGACATCGGAGGTGCCGATCATGGCCAGGATTTCCGCCGTACTTTTCTCCGGCAGGGTGACGGCGGCACCGGCCTGGAGGGACGCCGCCAGCGTCGCGGCGGCCAGCCCAAGGGGGACCAGCGCGGCCGGCAGCCAGTGCTGCCACGTGCGCATCACAACCACCAACCAACCGGGGTGCAGGCCATGGTTCCAGACTACTCCCGGCACCTCCCTGAGGCACCTGCCCACGGCGTTGGCCGGATGCCGACCGCACCCGGCCAACGCGGTATCGTCAGGCGGAAGTCACCAGGTTTCGGTCACCTTGAGCAGGCCCCGCGGCGCGTCGGGATCGTTGCCGCGGGCCACGGACAAGGCAAGGGCCAGCCGCTGCAGCGGGAGGATCTGCAGGATGGGGGACAGCTCCTCGGGGACGCCGCCCGGCAGCGGGATGACCAGTCCGCCGGAGGCCGCGGCAGCAGGGTCACCCACGATGCAGACGTGGGCGCCGCGCCCGGAGAGCCGCTCCAGGACCGGGCGCATGGCGTCGCCGCCGATGCCCTCGGGCACCACCGCGATCACCGGATGCTGGGCATCGATCATCGCGAACGGGCCATGCAGCAGGTCCGCCCCGGAGAAGGCCTGCGCCGGCAGGTAGGAGGTTTCCATGAGCTTCAGGGCGCCCTCCCTGGCTGTCGGGTACGAGTAGCCGCGGCCGGTGGTGATGATCCGGTCGGCGAAACGGTAACGGCCGGCCAGATCCAGCACGGTGTCGTCGTCGAGCACGGAAGCGGCCCAGTCCTGCAGCCCTGCCGCCCGGGTCCCGGTGCCGCCGCGCCAGGCGTCGATGAGCAGCCAGAGGGCCAGGAGCTGGGCGGTGTAGCTCTTGGTTGCGGCCACGGCGGTCTCGCTGCCCGCGAGGATGTCCAGATGGTGCTCTGCGGCCTGGGCCAGATTGGAGCCTGGTGAGTTGGTGAGCGCCACGGTCAGGGCGCCGCAGCGGCGCGCCGCCGCCGTCGACTCCACCAGGTCCGGGGAACCGCCGGACTGGCTGACGGCCAGCCACAGCACGCCGTCCAGCGCGGGGGTGGCGCCGTAGGCGGTTAGGGTCGACGGCGATGCGAGGCCGACCGGCAGGCCCATGCTGATTTCGATGAGGTACTTCGCGTACAGCGCGGCGTGGTCGCTGGTGCCGCGGGCGGCGAGCAGGACGAAGCGGGGCTTGGCCTTGCGGATGATGGCGGCCATGCCGCGGAAGGCCTCGAGGCCTTCTTTCAGCACGCGGGCCAGCACCAGGGGCTGTTCGCTGATTTCGCCGGCCATGCGCGTGCCGGGCAGCGCGGGCGTCGGGGAGGGGGAAGTGACTGTCATGGTTCCTGTCTGTCTATGGGGGAAGGCAAGGTATGTGGGGGCTCCGTGAGGGGGCGGCTCAGGCGCCGGCCTGGGCGAGTCCCCGGCGTGCGAGTTCGACGGCGCCGTGGACCGGGGCCCGTTCCAGCAGCCGGACCTTTCCGGGGTCCTCGGGCTCGAGCTTGCGGGCCACGGCGGCGGCGAGTTCAGGGTGCTTCAGGAGGAGGCCGCCGGCCAGGATCAGCGGCAGTTCGGTGCCGAGGCTGCCATGGACCTGCCGGGCCAGGGCAGCCAGCGCGTAGGCGGCGTCGGCCACGATGTGGGCGGCCTCCCGGTCTCCTGCGGCAGCGAGCTCGAAGACCAGTGAGGACAACCCGGCCCAGTAGCGTGGCTCGGGCTTCCGGTAGTAGAGGTCCATGAGCTGGAGGGGGTCGGCGCTGGTGGTGGCGGACAGCAAAGCCTGCGCCAGGGGACCCGGTTCCAGGCCGGCATAGTATTCGCGCAGCGTTTCGCGGACGGCATCGCGGACCACGGAGTAGCCGCCGCCCTCATCGCCCAGGAGGTAGCCGTAGCCGCCGGCGCGGGCCTCCCGCCCGTCGGGCGTCAGGCCCCAGGCCACCGAACCGGTGCCGGCCACCAGGACGGCACCGGACTGCAGCCCGGAAGCCGCGAGGATGATCCGGGTGTCATGCACGACGTCGATCCTGGCGCCGGGAAAATGCTCGGTGAGGAGCGCCGCGAGGACCGCGCGGTTGGCAGGCGTGTCGGCCCCCGCCGCACCGGCGTAGACGGCCTGGACGCCGTCGCCCAGTTCGGCGGCGATGCGCCGCAGCACGGCGTCCGCCCGCTGGTGCCCCAGCGAGGCGAGGTTGGCGCTGTCCTCGGTGAGCTCGACACCTTCTCCGGCAGCCGTGTCCGCACCGGACGCGGCCTTCAGCGCGTGGGTCTTGGAGCCGCCGATGTGCAGGCCCAGGACTGCCGGCGTCACCGCCGGCCTGCCAGCGTGGTTCCGGCCGGGGCGGATGCCACGGCGGCGGTGGCCGGCTGCTGCCCGGGGACGGGCGTGTGCCTGAGGTCTTGCAGGATCGACATCTTGGTCCCTTTGGATCTGGTGAAAGTGGGGGAGTTGCGGAGTATTTCGGAATTGGTTTAGACCAACTTTCACCAGATTGGCATAGACCAATCCCGCTGTCCACAAGTAGGATGTCCAATATGTCCGCTGATGCCGTACCCGCTTTGCCCAAGTACTACCTGCTCAAGACCGAGATTCTGCAGCTCATTGCCCAGGAACCGCCGGGCGCCATGATCCCCACGGAGCGGGCCCTGGCGGAGCGTTACAAAACGTCACGCACCACGGTGCGGCAGGCCATCAGCGAACTCGTGGCCGAAGGAAAACTGGGCCGGATCCAGGGGCACGGGACCTTCGTGGCGCCGCCCAAGGTCACCCATGTGCGCCAGCTGACCTCGTTTTCCGACGACGTCCGGGCCGACGGCCTGCGTCCGGATGCCAAGGTGCTGGGGCTCGGCACTGTCAAGGCAAGTCCGGAGACCGCCGGGAGGCTCGAGGTCCCGGAGGGTGGAACCGTCCACCGGCTTGAACGCATCCGGCTGATCGACGGCGAACCGCTGGCCCACGAGGTCGCCTACCTGCCCGGAAAGTTGCCGCGGTTCAAGGCGAACCTGGAGAAGTCCGGCTCCCTCTACGCGGCCCTCGCCGACGGCTACGGCATCCACATCATCGACGTCGAGGACACCGTGGAGACCGCGCTGGCGGGTCCCGAGGAGGTCCGCCTGCTCGGAATCGAAATGGGCGCGCCGTTGCTGGTGGTCCACCGGCTGGCCCGGACCGCAGCCGGGACCCCCGTGGAATGGACGCGCAGTGCCTTCCGCGGCGACCGCTTCCGCTTTGTCGCCCGGGTGAAGTCAGGCAGCTGAGTGCCGGCCGGCGGCCCGCCGCGACGTGCGGCTACTCGCCCAGGGTGGCCTTCACGAACCCGGCACTCGGGTCCGCGTAGGCCGCGAGGATGCGCTGGAACAGGGCGATGCCCTCCGTGCCCGGCCAATCCCCGGGCAGGAACCCCTCCGGCAGTCCGGGGTCCAGATACGGGATGATCCGCCACCGGTCGATGCACCGCACATACGCGGCGAAAGCGTCCGCGCTGGCCCCGGCAGGAGCTGCCGGCAGGCCGCCGCAGTGCCGGATGAAGTCGCGGTGCAGCCCCGCCACAGCGTCGAGATCCCACCAGGACGCCGCGGCGTCCTGCATGCTCCCGCCCACCAGCGGGGTGTCCGTGACGAACAGGGTGGCCATGCCGCGCAGTGACAGGTCATCGAGGATTTCCTCCACCTCGCCGCGCAGCGGATCCGGGCAGATCCACAGGCCTGCGGCCACGGTCCCGCAGCCGATCCAGTGCAGCCGCCGGCGCAGCTGGTGCCGTTTTTCACGCTCGGTCTCCGGGATGGAAAACGAGACGAGGCACCAGCGGTCCGCGGCGGACATGCTGCGGGGGTTGAAGATCCTGCGGTCGCCGCGGGCCAGCATGGCCGCGGCGCCGTCGGTGATGCCGAACCCCGCGACGCCGTCACGCGCCGCCGGAAGCACGATCTCCTTCTTCTTCAACCTGCTCAGGGCCGTGCGCGCCACCGGGCCGTCGACGTCGAGTGCCCCCATCAGTGCCAGCAGGCCGGTGGTGGGCATCCAGCCGCCCGTCCCGCGCAGGTAGAGGCCGATGACGGTGCGCAGCAGGGACGTGGTGCTCCCGGGCCGGGAGTCCATGTCGTCGAGGACGGCGCTCACAAGAGTTCGGCGAGGGCGTCGCGGATGGCCGTGATGCCCAGTTCGAGCTCCTCGTAGCCGGTGCTGAGGGGGGACAGGCCGATGCGCAGGCCGTGCGGGGGGCGGAAGTCCGGGATGACGCCTTGTTCCCACAGTTTCCGGGTGACGTCGCCGAACAGCGGGTGGTCGACGGTGATGTGCGAGCCGCGTTCGGCCGTGTCGCGCGGGCTGACGATCTCGGCGCCCAGCGGCACCAGCATTTCCTCGGCCAGGGCTGCGGCGTGTTCGGTCAGCTTGACGGATTTCTCCCGGACCGCGTCCATGCCCACGGAGGCAATGAGTTCCAGCATGTCCTTGAGCGGCTGCATGGCCAGGACGGGCGGCGTGCCGGTGATGAAGCGGCGGATTCCCTGGGCCGGGGTGTATCTGTCCGTCATGCCGAAGGGGTTCTCGGCGCCCATCCAGCCCCAGATGGGCTGCTGCAGGGCGTCCTGCCGGGCGGCGTTGACGTAGGCGAAGGCGGGGGATCCGGGCCCGCCGTTGAGGTACTTGTAGGTGCAGCCCACGGCGAGGTCCACGCCCCAGGCGTCCAGCTGCAGGGGGACGGAGCCCACGGAATGGCACAGGTCCCAGAGCATGAGCGCACCGGAGTCCTTCACCATGGCGGTGATGGCCTGGGCGTCGGCCATGAAGCCGGAGCGGTACGCAACATGGCTGAGGACGACGACGGCGGTCCGCTCGCTGAGCAGTCCCTCCAGATCGCTCGTGCGGACGCCGCTGGCGGGGTTGGAGGCGATCCACCGGATGGTGGCGCCCTTTTCCGCCGCGATGCCTTCGATGATGAAGCGGTCGGTGGGGAAGTTGTCCCGGTCAACCACGATCTCGTCGCGGCCCGGCTGCGCGTCCACGGCCGCGCGGATCAGCTTGTAGAGCATGACGGAGGTGGAATCGCCCACCGTGACCTGGCCGGCGGCGGCGCCCAGGGTGACTTCGCCGATCCGGTCGCCCACGGTGGTGGGCTCGTCCATCCACTGTTCGTCCCAGCCCCGGATGAGGCGGCTGCCCCAGGCGTCCTCCACGAACGCCGCCAGGTTCCGGGCGGTGGCCTTGAGCGGGCGTCCGAGCGAGTTGCCGTCGAGGTAGGCGGCGAGCTGCCCGCCGCCGGGGGTGTAGAAGGCTTCACGCTGGGCGGCGAGGGGGTCGGCGGCGTCGAGCTCGGCCGACGACGGGCGCTGGGTTTCCTGCACGGTGTTCATGTCTCTCCAGGGGTAGGGGTGGCCGGGGTGGCGGGGCTAGTTGCCGATCTCGGTGCGGACGGCGTAGAGCTCGGGGAAGAAGGTCAGGTCCAGGGCGCGTTTGAGGAAGTCGACGCCGGAGGAGCCGCCGGTGCCCACCTTGAAGCCGATGGTCCGCTGCACCGTGCGCATGTGCCGGAACCGCCAGGCGTGGAAGTTGTCCTCGATGTCCACCAGGTCTTCGCAGGCTTCATAGAGGCCCCACGTTGTTGCTTCCGATTCGTAGATGTCCCGGAAGATCGGAACCAGGGCCTGCTGGAAGGTCCACGGCTCGCTGGGGTCCCGCTCCAGGATTTCCGCCGGCACGGCGTAGCCGGCGCGCGCCAGGACCGCGAGGAAGGCATCGTAAAGGGTGGGCTCCTCCAGGAGCGTGCTGAGCTGGGCGTGCGCTACGGGATCGCTTTCGAAGACGCGGAGCATGTCCCGGTTCTTGTTGCCCAGGAGGAACTCCACGCCCCGGTACTGGTACGACTGGAAGCCGGACGAACTGCCCAGGAAGCCGCGGAACTCGGAATACTCGCGCGGGGTCAGCGTGCCAAGAACGGACCACTGCTCGGTCATGGTGCGCTGGATGGCCTTGACGCGGGCGATGCACTTCAGTGCCTTGCCGAGATTGTCGGCGCCGAGCAGCCGCCGGGCCTCCAGCAGTTCGTGCAGGACGAGCTTGAGCCACAGTTCACTGGTCTGGTGCTGGATGATGAACAGCATTTCGTCATGGTGCTCGGGCTTGCTCAGGGGGTGCTGGGCCGTCAGCAGCCGGTCGAGATCCAGGTATCCGCCGTAGGACATCGCCTGGCTGAAGTCGGTGCGGACCGACTCCTCAAGGGGCCGGACGCTGCGGGAGGAGGGGGCTGCGGGGTTTTCCATGCCTCGAGAATATCAGTTCAGTGACGAACGTCAAGAGAATGAATTCAATGATTTGATGCGCTGGTCCCGGCCCGCCGGGCGGCCGTTGACTTAGGCTGGGCTTGTCGCCATGTCCAGGAGGGGGTGACATGCCCGGTATGCCGCAGCCCACCGTTTCGCTGTACCTGGACGTCGACGGCGTCGTGAACCCCTTCGGCCCGCTGGGCGCCACGGACTGGGGTACCGCGTGGAAAATCGCCGACGCCGGCATCCTGGACGTCGTCTATGCAGCCGAGATGGTCGCCGAACTCAATGAGCTGGCCCTGCACCCCGCCGCAAGGTTTGTCTGGCTCACCACCTGGGAACGGCTTGCGCCCCAATTCCTGTGCCCGGCCATCGGCCTCCAGGGCGAACACTGGCCGGTGCTGTCCAGTGCGGGCTGGGATGAATCCGCCGAATGGTGGAAGCTGGACGCCCTGCGGAGGGATGTGGAGGCGCGTGGGGCCGAGCGCATCGTCTGGGTGGATGACCAGCTGGAGCACGAGGCTGCAGCCCGTTCCTGGGCCGATTTCCAGCCCGGCCGTGTGCTTTGGATCTCACCGGATCCCCGGCGGGGGCTGCGCCGCCGCGAGCTGGCGGCAATTCGGGAGTTTCTGGGCTGATACGGTGTTTGGCCATGCCGGACTTGGCACGTAGGATTCTAAAGGTTTCAGGCCCGTCAGATTGAATTCCGCAAGTGCAGCCAGTTGAACAACTGCTGAACTATGCAGTGCATGGCAGGCACGGGGAAGTGGAACTGCTGAACGTCGACTCTGCAGATTGGGCAACAGGTGGAAATCACCTTCATGGTCGCGCTAGTCATAGCGCTGGCCCTATTTTTTGACTTCACCAACGGTTTTCACGACACCGCCAATGCGATGGCCACGCCCATCGCAACCGGTGCCATCAAACCTAAGACCGCAGTCGCCTTGGCCGCCGTGCTCAACCTTGTGGGTGCGTTCCTGTCCACCGAGGTGGCCAAGACCATCTCGGGCGGACTGATCCGCGAAGGATCGGACGGCATCCACATCACCCCGGAGGTCATTTTCGCCGGTCTCATGGGCGCGATCCTCTGGAACATGATCACCTGGCTCAAGGGACTGCCGTCCAGTTCCTCGCACGCCCTCTTCGGCGGCCTGATCGGTGCCGCGGTGGTGGGCATCGGCCTGCACTCGATCAACTTCGAAACCGTCCTGCAGAAGGTCATTCTGCCGGCCGTCTTCGCCCCGGTCATCGCCGGCGGCGTGGCCTACCTGTGCACACGCCTGGCCTACGCCCTGACCTCGCGGCACGATCCCGAAACCGGTGACAAGCTCACGCAGAAGCGCGGCGGATTCCGGACCGGCCAGATCTTCACCTCCAGCCTCGTGGCCTTGGCTCACGGCACCAACGATGCCCAGAAGACCATGGGCATCATCACCCTGGTCCTGATTGCCTCCGGCACGCAGGCCGCAGGAAGCGGCCCCCAGTTCTGGGTCGTGACAGCCTGTGCACTGGCCATCGCGATCGGCACTTATGCCGGCGGATGGCGCATCATCCGCACCATGGGCTCCGGCCTGACCGAGGTCAAGCCCGCACAGGGCTTCGCCGCAGAGACCAGCACCGCCTCGGCGATCCTGGCGTCCTCGCACCTTGGTTTCGCACTGTCCACCACGCAGGTGGCCTCGGGCTCGGTCATCGGCTCCGGCCTGGGCCGCAAAGGCACCTCAGTGCGTTGGGGCACTGCCGGCAAGATTGCCCTCGGCTGGCTCTTCACGCTGCCTGCCGCAGCGATCGTGGGTGGCCTCACGGCCTGGCTCGTGAGCATCGGCACCGTGGGTGTGGTCATCGCCGCCGTGGCGGGCACCGCCGCCGTGCTGTTCATGTTCCTGGCCTCCCGTAAGTCGCATGTGGGCCACCACAACGCCGTCGAGGTCGAGGAAGCCGGCCACGCCGTCCGCTTCCGCAAGAAAAAGAAGTCCACCAAGAGCAAGGATGTGCAGCTGTGAAGTGGTTGGAATTGCTCCAGGTTGCAGGCGTGACGCTCTTCTCCGCCGTGACCTTGGTGGTCTTGTACTCCCTGGGCGTCCGCCTCACCGCCATCGCGGGCGATGCCCAGCAGAAGTCTCCCGGGCTCCTGCGTTCCCTCGCCTACGTGTGCTTCGCCGTCTGCGGTGCGGCCGTGCTGTTCGGCATCTACCTGATCGTTCCGTACTTCGGGAAGTAGCCCCCTGCACTCCCCAGGCTCTGGCGGACAGGCTCTGGCCGATACGTCCATTCGGGAGAATAATCAGCAGTGTGACTGCGTGGTCATGATCCGGCAGAGGCGGGGCTGTCATGAAGAGCCGAACGCGAAAGAGTGTCATCGGACGCTTGCTCGTCCTTCTCCTGGTGGCGTGGCTCTCCGGCTGCGCCGCTCCCGCGCCTCCTGCCGATTCTGCCGCGGGCGGTGCCCCGCCATCCGGCGCCGCTGCGGGGTCCGATCCCACCGCGGCCCAGCCTGCCGGTCCGGCGGGCCCGGGCGCTCCGAAAGCAGACGCCCCGGTGCTCCGCTGGGTTCCCATCGGGCCCGTTGGCCCCTCGGATCCCACTGCCGGCCAACGGTATCTCCTGCTCCAGCAGCGGCAATGCGATGCCCTCGAACAAAGCCTGCAGGGCGCGGACGACGCAGAGCCCTGGAAGGCTGCGGCCGCCGTCTGCCGTGCCCTGCAAAGCGGCGCGCAACGTGACTGGGACACCGCAGGGGCGGCCGTCGCCGCTGCCCCGTCCGTGACGGATGCATCATGCCTGGAACGCACCGTCGCAACCGTCTCCGCCGCCGTCGTCGCCTACCACCGGGCCCATCCGGGCCTGGCGCTTACCCCGGAACCCGGCACGGGTGAAGCCTGCCCCCGGCATCTGAGCGGCCTCACCGTGGTGGACGCGGGGCTGAAGCCGGTCCCCGGATTGTCCCGCCCCTCAGGCCCCAGCTCGGGCGGCACCGTGGTCCGCCTGGACGGCTACTACGTGCGGGTTGACGAAGTGAAGGTCGACGGCGAGACGGCCTTCCTGGAGCGCCCCTCCGGCGGCGGGGACTACGAAACCCTCTACCTGACGATGCCCCCGGCCGAAGGCAAGGAGTCGATCCGGATCACCATCACGGACACGCTCGAAGTGCGGGGCTCCGCAACATTCTTCTACGACGACACCACGCCCACCACCAAGCCGCCGGAGACCACGGGTACGGCAGGCCCGGCGGGCACCCCGCCCGATGGGCCCGGTGAAACGGGCACATCAAGCGGCACCGCAGGCCCCACTGAAACGGCCACAGACACGGCCACGCCGTGAACCAGGCGGCTGCCGAACCGGAGACCGCAAGCCAGGACCGGAGCCTGGCGGATTCGCGCTGGCAACGGACCCTCGACGTCCTCTCCGTCATTGGCCCGCCGTTGACGGTTGCCACCGCACTGCTCGTCTATTTCGGCTGGGCCCGCACCGATGCGCAGGCCAAGTCCATGGGGCTGGACGTCAGCCTGTTCGGCTTCACGGTGCAGGACTTCATCCTGCGCAGCATCCAGTCGCTGTTCCAGCCGTTGGCATGGCTGGCCGTCATCGGGCTGCTGTGGCTCATGGCGGACCGCGCCGTGGAACGGATGCTCGGCACTCCGCGGTTCCGCACCATTGTCCGCAGGGCCGCGACGGCGGTGCTCGCCGCCGGATTCCTTTTCGCCGCCGTCATGTGGACTGTCATCGTCACGCAGCCCGGGCGGATCCTGCTCTATGTGCCGTTCCTGATCGCCGGCGGGCTGGTGTTCGGCGCCTGGGGGCTCAGCCTCAGGCGCCGCTCCGCCGTCCCGGGGCGCAGCCTGCGGATGACCCCGCGCGGGCTGGAACGGTCGTTCGTCTTCGTGTTGGTCACCCTGCTGCTGTTCTGGGGGACCTCCGACTATGCCCAGGCCCTGGGCCGCGGGGCAGCCCTCGACTACCAGGAACGCTCGCACCTGCTGCCCACCGCCGTCGTCTACAGCAAGGAGAGGCTCGCCGTCACGGCACCGAACGTGCGCGAGGAAAACGTACGCGGGGAGGAGGCTGCCGGCAGCACCGCCCAGCCGCTGTACCGCTACACCGGGCTGCGGCTGCTCCTGGTGAGCGGAGGGCGGATCTTCCTCCTGAACGACGGCTGGACCCTCAAACAGGGCCGCGTGGTTGTACTGCCCGACGACGACAGCGTCCGCGTGGAGTATGGGAACCCGGCCGCGGACTGACTATTCTGGCCCCATGTCGATCTTCCAGTACTACGTGGCCTCCACCATCGACGGCTTCATCGCTTCCGAGGACGACGACCTCGGCTGGCTGCTCCAGTTCGACCATGTGGAGGGCGTCAACGAAAGCTACGAGAACTTCATGGCCGGCGTCGGCTGCATCGCCATGGGCGGCCACACCTACCGCTGGCTCATGGAACACGAGGCCGGGAAATGGCCGTACCAGGGCATCCCGTGTTGGATCTTCACCCACCACGAACATGCGGCCCCTGCGGGCTCGGACGTCACGTTCGTCCGTGGCGACGTCCGCGAGTTCGCCCCTGACCTGCTGGCGGACGCCGGCGCGAAGAACGTGTGGCTCGTTGGCGGCGGCGATCTCGTGGCGCAGTTTGCCAACGCCGGGCTGCTGCACGAAATGATCGTCACCATCATCCCGGTGGTGCTGGGGTCCGGGAAGCGGCTGCTGCCGCTGGACGGCCCGACGGCGCCGCTGGAGTTGCTGTCCTCGCGCACCGTTGGTGGTGCTGCGGTGGAGCTGCACTACCGCCTGCCGGGCAAGCCCGGCTGATGCGCGGAAGCGCCGGTTCCCCCAACCCGCTGGTCTAGGGGCGGTTGTCCCGGATCATGTTGGTGATCCGCACCGTGGAGAGCCGCCTGCCCTGTTCGTCGGTGATCACGATCTCGTGGGTGGCCAGCGTGCCGCCCAGGTGGATCGCGGTGCAGGTGCCGGTCACGGATCCGCTGAAGACGGAGCGGTGGTGCGTGGCGCCCACCTCGATGCCCACGGCATGGCGTCCCGGTCCGGCATGCAGGGCCGAAGCAAAGGAGCCGAGCGTCTCGGCGAGCACCACATGGGCTCCGCCGTGCAGGATGCCCGCCACCTGGGTGTTGCCTTCCACCGGCATGGTGGCAACGCTCCGCTGCGCAGTGAGCTCCGAGAACCGGATCCCCATCTTGACCACCAGCGGGCCTACGCCGAAGCGGGACAGCCAGCCGTGCAGTTCCTCGGGAACGCCGGCCTGGTTGAGCTCGTCGACGAACGGGTTCGGCGTGAAATTGTCTACCATGCCAACTAGGCTGGCACCTGTGAGTGAAACAACCAAACCGGGCCCTGTTCCAGAGGCCACAGTTCCAGCGGCCACAACTGCCATCGCCACGGCACCGACCCCAAGGGCCACGCCGGCTCCCGCGGAGGTGGGCGGAGGCAGGCCGCGGCTGCTCGTGCTTGACGGCCACTCCATGGCTTTCCGGGCGTTCTACGCCCTGCCGGCGGAGAATTTCGCCACGTCGTCGGGGCAGCACACCAACGCCGTCCACGGCTTCACCTCCATGCTGATCAACCTCATCAGGGACCAGCAGCCCACACACGTGGCCGTTGCCTTCGACGTTTCGGATGACACCACATTCCGCAAGGCCGAGTACAGCGAGTACAAGGCCGGCCGCAACGATACTCCCAACGAGTTCCACGGCCAGATCGACCTCATCGACCAGGTCATGGGCGCCTGGGGCATCAAGACCATCAAGATGCCCGGCTACGAGGCTGATGACATCCTGGCAACGTTGGCGGCGCAGGGCGACGCCGCAGGCTTCGAGGTCCTCCTGGTCTCCGGCGACCGGGACACGTTCCAACTCATCAACGACAACGTTCTGGTGCTCTACCCCAAGCAGGGCGTCAGCAACATCCCGCGCCTGGATGCCGCCGCCATCGAAGAAAAATACTTCGTGTCGCCGTCGCATTACTCGGACCTGGCCGCACTGGTGGGGGAGTCCGCCGACAACCTGCCCGGGGTCCCCGGCGTCGGCCCCAAGACCGCCGCCAAGTGGATCAACCTCTACGGCGGGCTCGAGGGAATCCTGGAAAACATCGATTCCATCGGCGGCAAGGTCGGTGCCGCACTCCGGGACAACCTGGACAGCGTCAAGCGGAACCGCCGCCTGAACCACCTGCTGCGCGATCTTGAGCTCCCCGTGGGCCTGGCCGAGCTCGCCGAACCCCGGCCGGACCGCCAGGCCGTGGAAGAGCTCTTCGACACCCTCGAATTCAGGACGCTGCGCACCCGGCTCTTCGCCCTCTACGGGGACGACACCGCCGGTGCGGAACCGGAAACCATCGAGGCTCCGGAATTCGCCACGCTGACGGAGGCAGCCGCGCTGAAGGCCTTCTTCGCTGCGGGCTCGGGCATGCGCTCGGCCCTCGCCGTCCAGCCGGTGCCGGGACGGATCGGGGAAGACGCTGCGGCGCTGGCCGTGGTCCGCAAGGGCGGCGCCGCCTACATCGAGCTGCCGGCCCTGGATGCCGCCGCCGAGGCCGTCGTGGCCCACTGGCTGCAGGATCCCGAGGAAGCCAAGGTCATGCACGAGTTCAAGGCCGGGCTCAAGGCCCTCCACAACCGCGGTCTGGGCCTTGAAGGCGTGGTGGACGATACCGCCATTTCGGGCTACCTGATCCAGCCGGACCGGCGCAGCTACGAACTTCCCGAGCTCTCCCAGCACCACCTGAAGATCACGCTGACCACGCCGGCGGCCCAATCGGGCCAGCTGGAACTCGAACTCGGCGGCGACGACGATGCGGCGGCCACCGCGCTGGTCCAGCAGGCCGCCGTCGTGCACACCCTCAGCAAGCACTTCGAGCAGGAACTGATCGAGCGCAAGGCCGATGCCCTCCTGACCACCCTGGAACTGCCGGTGGCACGCGTCCTGGCCCAGATGGAACTCACCGGCATCGCGGTCTCCATGGACCGCATGAACGAGCAGCTCGCAGATCTCGCCAAGGTCATCGACAACGCCCAGGAACAGGCCTTCGCCGCCATCGGCCACGAGGTCAACCTCGGCTCGCCCAAGCAGCTGCAGACCGTGCTGTTCGAGGAACTGGGCCTGCCCAAGACCAAGAAGATCAAGTCCGGCTACACTACGGACGCCGCCTCGCTGAAGGGGCTGCTGGAGAAGACCGGGCACGAGTTCCTGGTCCAGCTCATGGCCCACCGCGAATCCTCCAAGCTGGCCCAGATGGTGGAGACGCTGAAGAAGGCCGTGGGCGAGGACGGGCGCATCCACACCACCTACGCCCAGAACGTGGCCGCCACCGGCCGCATTTCCTCCAACAACCCCAATCTGCAGAACATCCCGGTCCGCAGCGAGGAAGGCCGGCGCGTCCGGGGCATCTTCGTGGTCAGCGAGGGTTATGAATGCCTGTTGTCCGCCGACTACTCGCAGATTGAAATGCGCATCATGGCGCACCTGTCCGGCGATGCGGGCCTCATCCAGGCGTACAAGGACGGCGAGGACCTGCACCGCTTCGTCGGTGCGCACATCTTCAACGTGGCACCGGAAGAAGTCACCAGCGCCATGCGTTCCAAGGTCAAGGCGATGTCGTATGGCCTGGCCTACGGTCTGACGTCGTTCGGCCTGTCCAAGCAGCTGGAGATTTCCGTGGATGAGGCACGGACCCTCATGAAGGACTACTTCGACCGCTTCGGCGCCGTGCGGGACTACCTGCGCGGTGTGGTGGACCAGGCCCGCGTGGACGGCTTCACGGCCACCATCGAGGGACGCCGGCGCTACCTCCCGGACCTGACCAGCACGGACCGGCAGGCCCGCGAAGCTGCCGAACGCATCGCGCTCAATTCGCCGATCCAGGGATCGGCCGCGGACCTCATCAAGCGCGCAATGCTTGGCGTCGCCGCCGAGCTGGCCGGCCAAGGACTCAAGTCCCGCATGCTGCTGCAGGTCCATGACGAACTGGTCCTGGAAGTCGCCAACGGTGAACGGGAGGCCGTGGAGAAGATCGTTGCCGAGCAGATGGGCTCCGCCGCCCAGCTGACCGTCCCGCTCGACGTCCAGATCGGTGTCGGCTCCAGCTGGCACGACGCCGGTCACTAGCCCCGGAGCCAAGATCCACAGGATCACTGGAAGGCGCGCCGCCCAGATGGTGGCGCGCCTTTCGGCGTCTGGCTAGGCTCGGGGGCGTGGCTGATCCCAATGTAAGAAACTCCGAGAAATATATTGTCCAGCGCTTCCTTGCCGTAGACGACCAGGAGAACCCTGCCTACGACCGTTGCTCCACGTGGGTCCAGGCTGTTGCCCACGGCTTCCACCAAGAACGCCGCAACGCCGAATACCTTGCCAAGACCCTGACCGCCTACCGGATCGACAATCGCGAGCTGACCGGCGTGTACGTCAACGGAGGCGTGCCGGAACACTCCCTGGGGGCTGAAGTCCCCGTGGCGACCTATGCCACCATGCGCAAAGCCTTGAACATTGGCTTCGGGCGGCAGCTGGAATCCAACCTGGTGACTGCGGTGACAGTCCGTGGCACGCATCGCCGCAACGGAATCCTGCGTGGCATGATCACGGCAGATCTCGCCGGCGCCAAGGACGATGGCCTCGCCATGGCGGCACTTACGGCATCGGAGGGTTCCATCTATGGCCGCTTCGGTTTTGGAGTGGCCACGTTTGAGCGCAGCATAAAAGTGGATACCGGTCCACGGTTCCGACTTAAGGGACTGGCGAGCGGCACGGTCGAAGTCGCCGACCCGGCGGCGCTGCTTGAGCTGGCTCCGACGATCTTCGAACGCGTGCAGCACGTCAGCCCCGGATCCATGGAGCGGCAGGAGTACTACCGGCTGCTGGCATCAGGCTCGATAGGCCACGACGGCAAGCCGGACGCCGGTGTCCGCAGCGCACTGCACTACGACGCCTCCGGCATTGCGGATGGCTACGTCTCGTACCGCTTCAAGGGGTGGGATACAAAGCCCTACACCATGGAAATCGTGGACCTGGTGGCAGCGACGAATGCGGCCTACTTGGACCTCTGGCGGTTCCTGGGCAGCATCGACCTCATTGATCAGGTCACCTGGGCGGAAGCTCCCGTGGATGACCCCCTGACGTGGGCGCTTGAGGACCCGCGGTGTATCGACTCCTCGGATGTGCGGGACATGCTCTGGCTGCGGATACTCGACGCCCCCGCGGCTCTGTCTGCACGGCACTATCCAATTGCCCGCCGTCTCGTCCTGGGCGTCAGGGATTCACTGGGCTTGGCGGGCGGCACCTGGGTTCTGGAGTCCGACGACGACGGTGCTGCTGCCGTCGTCGAGGCAGCACCCGGCGCGACGCCTGACCTGGACATGGACGTCACAGACCTCGGCTCGATATACCTCGGAGCCGTGTCGCCGGTTACGCTTGCTGCGGCTGGGCGGATCCATGAACACCGGCCAGGCGCTGCTTTTGAGGCTCAGCAGATGTTCGCCGTCGAGCGATCGGCTCATTGCCTCACGCACTTCTAGCCACAACTTCACACGCTTCACACATATAGACAGGGACATCCATGGGGGATTCCAAGCGGCGGCTGCTGGCCGGCCGGCGATCAGTGCTGCTTGGAACGGCGGGCCTTGCGTCCGCCGCCCTGGCGGCGTGCGCAACTACTGAAAGCGTGGGCCAATCCACAACGAGTCCGGCGTCAACTGCACTTCCTTCCAGCGCTCCTGCAATTCCTTCAGCAGGGCCGGCCGCGCCGCCGCCACCTATCGAGGCGCTGTCCAGCCAGCAGGCCGCCGCTGCCCAGCAGTCTAGGGCGGGAAACCAAGCGGGAGCACCGCCGTCGAACGTTTCGTCCGGACTCGCCGCGCTGCCGGACAAAGAGCAGATCATCGCCGAATTCGGGGGACTGCGGCCCAAGGAATGGGGGCTGCACGTCACGGGCGTCGTGAACGGTTCGGCCTCCCGCCATGCCGCGCTGACCTTTGATGCCTGCGGCGGGCCCGGCGGAACGGGCTGTGGTCAGCAACTCCTGGCAACCCTGCGGTCCCTGAACGTGCCCGCCACGCTGTTCATGAACCAGCGCTGGATCCAGGCCAACCCGGGGCTGGCCGCGGAGCTCGCGGCCGATCCGCTTTTCGAGCTGGCGAACCACGGCTCCCAGCACCGGCCCCTGTCCGTGGCCGGCCAGGCCGCCTACGGCATTCCCGGAACCGCCGGCGTCGGCGCCGTCTACGACGAGATCATGGGCAACCAGCCGGTCCTTGGACAGCTGACCGGCAAGGCGGCACGCTTTTTCCGCCCGGGCACGGCCTTCTATGACGAGGTGACGGCTGCCATCACGCGCAGGCTGGGACTGCTGCCGGTCAACTTCACCATCAACGGCGACGCCGGTGCCAGCTATCCTGCCGGAGCAGTCGCCGCCGAGGTGGGGCGGACCGGGGCGGGGGACATCGTGATCTCGCATTTCAACAAGCCCGGCAGCGGGACCGCGGCGGGATATGCCAAGGCCCTGCCACGGCTTCTGGACCACGGCGTGACGTTCGCCCACCTGGGTGATGTCCTGCCGCTTTGACCCTCGTTGGCGGGAGCGACTAGAATAAACGGGCGCGTACTAGGTGCGCGTAAATTTACAATCCACAATTCAGGATGACCCGGCGACTTGCCGTGTCCTGCGGCCCGGATCCGGGCTTCAGGCGGTTTGCCTGACCGATACTCTATCCACAACGGAGCCCCTACTACATGACCATCACCTCCACCGAGAAGCCCGGTACCCCCGTAGTCGCCATTAACGACATCGGTACCGCTGAGGACTTCCTCGCAGCTGTCGACGCCACCATCAAGTACTTCAACGACGGAGACCTCGTCGAAGGTACCGTCGTCAAGGTCGACCGCGACGAAGTTCTGCTCGACATCGGTTACAAGACCGAAGGTGTCATCCCTTCCCGCGAGCTTTCCATCAAGCACGACGTAGACCCCGGTGACGTTGTCGCTGTTGGCGATCTCGTCGAAGCCCTGGTTCTCACCAAGGAAGACAAAGAAGGCCGCCTGATCCTGTCCAAGAAGCGTGCTCAGTACGAGCGTGCCTGGGGCGACATCGAGAAGGTCAAGGAAGAAGACGGCGTCGTTACCGGTACCGTCATCGAGGTTGTCAAGGGTGGTCTTATCCTCGACATCGGTCTGCGCGGCTTCCTGCCCGCGTCCCTCGTCGAGATGCGCCGCGTCCGCGACCTGGCTCCGTACATCGGTCAGCAGATCGAAGCCAAGATCATCGAGCTGGACAAGAACCGCAACAACGTTGTTCTGTCCCGCCGTGCATGGCTCGAGCAGACCCAGTCCGAGGTCCGCTCCACGTTCCTCAACAAGCTGGAAAAGGGCCAGGTCCGTCCCGGCGTTGTTTCCTCCATCGTCAACTTCGGTGCATTCGTGGACCTGGGCGGCGTAGACGGCCTCGTTCACGTTTCCGAGCTGTCCTGGAAGCACATCGACCACCCGTCCGAGGTTGTCGAAGTTGGCCAGGAAGTCACCGTCGAGGTTCTCGAGGTCGACCTGGACCGCGAGCGCGTTTCCCTGTCGCTCAAGGCCACGCAGGAAGACCCGTGGCAGACCTTCGCCCGCACCCACGCCCTCGGCCAGGTTGTTCCGGGTAAGGTCACCAAGCTGGTTCCGTTCGGTGCGTTCGTTCGCGTCGAAGACGGCATCGAAGGCCTCGTGCACATCTCCGAGCTGGCTGTCCGCCACGTGGAGCTGGCCGAGCAGGTTGTCTCCGTTGGCGACGAACTGTTCGTCAAGGTCATCGACATCGACCTCGAGCGCCGCCGCATCTCCCTCTCCCTCAAGCAGGCCAACGAGGGCGTTGACGCCGACAGCACCGAGTTCGACCCGGCTCTGTACGGCATGGCCGCTGAGTACGACGAAGAGGGCAACTACAAGTACCCCGAGGGCTTCGACCCCGAGTCGAACGAATGGCTCGAGGGTTACGAGACCCAGCGCGCAGCTTGGGAGCAGCAGTACGCTGACGCCCAGACCCGCTGGGAAGCCCACAAGAAGCAGGTTGCCCAGCACGCTGCCGACGACGCTGCTGCTGCAACGTCCGGTGAGAGCGACTCCGGCACCACCAGCTACTCCTCTGAGCCGGCTGCTTCGGAGGCTACCTCCGGTGGCACCCTGGCATCCGACGAGGCCCTCGCCGCTCTGCGCGAGAAGCTGACCGGCAACTAATTCCGCCTTTCCCTTCACCGGGAACAGCTGAATAGCCACGAAAGGACCCCCGCCGCTTGGCGGGGGTCCTTTTGCGTGCAGGCTGTGCCCGACGGCGGCGGGAGTCCTTGCGGCAGCAAGCAGCTGGCGCCAGGATCAGCCGCGGCCGTCGCCGTGGCCGGGGTCGATGTTCGGGTTGAGGTGGAAGAAATTCGTCGGGTCGTACTGCTTTTTGGCGGCGGCAAGCCGCTGCCAGTTCGCTCCCCAGCCGCGCCTGCTCACCTCCGGCCCGGTGTCAGCTTCGACGTTGAGGTAACTGCCGCCCGGCACGTACGCGTCCAGGGCCTGGGCGGTGCGTTTCGTCCACTCGATCATGGCCTGGTCGTCCACGGAGTTGTCCCACGAGGTGGGCAAGTCGTAGGCGAACTGCGCAGTCCTGTGCGCGAAGGCTGTGGCGGAACCATCCACGTCACTGATTGCTCCACCCAAGTGGTGGAAATCGATCTCCAGGGCAGGGTGGGGTGCGTTGGCGAAGGCCTCCACCGAAAGCTCGATGGCGGCCCGTGGCAATGTTTCCATCAGGCCCGTCTTCATGTAGTAGCGGCGGCCCCACGGATATTCGTCGTCCGACATGGACTGCATGAACAGGAACGGCCGCGGGCCGCTGAGGTCCACCGCCGGTGGCCCGTAGTCGCGCAGGGGCAGCACGGCCGACAAGCCGTCAGGAATGTCCCCGCACCACATGCCGGCCAGGCCGACGGCGGGCGCTCCATGCATCGCCGCCGGGTACGGATCGCTCCGGGGGACGTTGAACAGGAAGATCAGTGAGGTCAGTTCGCGGGGCGCGTCTGCAGCGTAATCCAAGTAGCGCTCAAATACCTCGTGGACCTGCTCAAGAGGCCAGGCAAGCAGCAGGGCGAGCACGTCCTGGCGTACCTCCTGGGCCTGGAACTCGAAGCCCGTGACAATGCCGAAGTTGCCGCCGCCTCCGCGCAGCGCCCAGAACAGCCCGGCGTTCTCATCTGCTGATGTGTGCAGGAGGCGGCCCTCTGCGGTCACCACGTCGGCGGAAAGCAGATGGTCGATCGTCAGCCCGTACCGGCGCATGAGCAGCCCGACGCCGCCGCCGAGGGCAAGGCCTCCGATGCCCGTATGCGAGACGACTCCCGCCGGAACAGCGAGACCGAATTCCTGGGTGCGCCGGTCGATCTCCCCGAGAAGGCAGCCGCCTCCCACCCGGACCCTCCGGGAGGCAGGGTCGACGCTGATGTCCTTCAGTCCCGCCAGTGAGATAACCATCCCGCCGTCGCTGGTGCCGAAGCCGGGCAGGCTGTGACCGCCGCAGCGTACCGCCGCCTCAAGCTGGTGCTCGCGCGCGAAGCGGACCGCGGTCTGGACTTCCGCTGCGTCCGTGCAGGTGGCGATGAGTGAAGGCCGGCGGTTGATCATCGCGTTCCAGACCCTGCTTTGTGCGGCATAGGGTGCCTCCCCGGGCACTGCGACGGGCAGCCGCAGGGCCGAACGAAGCCGGGAGATCTGTCGTTCCGTGATCAGGGGATGAACGGCGGCGTCCATCCCCTGATGCTATTCCTGCGACATGCCGGCGGGAAGACCGGCCTGACGACGTACCGGAGGTTGCAGGAGTCCAAGGCGTGCGCGGACTGAGCCGGGCTGCTCGGAAAGTGCGGCGCCGGCCGAGCGCAGCAGCGCCTGGGCCGCCCGATTGGCGGGAGTCGTAGCCGCTTCCAGCACGGTGGCACCGGCGGATGCGGCCTCGGCGGCCACGAGCTTGAGGGCCAGGCCGCCGAAGCCTTGGCTCCGGAAACTCCGGCCCAGCCAGATGCCGGTTTCCACGGCACCGGGTCCCGTGCGCTTCAGCCTGATGGAACCGGCGATCCTTCCCCCGGTCACGATGGCCCAGCTCTTCTCCTGCGATGTGCCGTCGAGGCCGGCCATGGCGTCCCGGTGGTACTTCCGGAACCATTCGATCCGTTCCGCATTCCAGCCGGCGCCCAACGGCGGCGTGACCTCGTCCGGGTCCGCGTCCCCGAGCGCGAGGTCGAGCAGCCGTTCCAGCACCTCTTCGGTCACGTCAAGCAGTCTGACGTCCAGCCGCCGGACGTCCGGCGTCGGCTCACCTTGTGACATCGATCCACTCCGTTCCCTCCGGCTGGAGCACGGCGGCCCCGGCGGTCAGCGACGCAAGCCGGGCACCGGCGTCGTCGATTGCTGCGGGCTCGTCCGGAAGCGCCAGCCGCAGGACCGTCTCACTGGGCCCATAGCCGGTTTCCGCCATGACATATCCGGCGGAGCGGAGCTCGTTCTCGAGCCGTCCGGCGGCGGCATGCGGAACGCTGACGGCGCACAGCCGCAGGCGGCGGCGTTGAACCAACGGTGCGGCATCAAGCGCCGTCGAAACCGACTCCGAATAGGCCCGGACCAGCCCGCCCGCACCGAGCAGGATCCCGCCGAAATAGCGCACGACGACGGCACTGATGTCGCTGAGGTCCGTCACCGCGGGCTGTGTCTCGCGCTTGATGAGCGCCTCCAGCATGGGGATGCCGGCGGTGCCGGACGGTTCGCCGTCGTCGCTGGAGCGCTGGACCATGCGGTCGGGGCCGATCACGAAGGCGGAGCAGTGGTGGCGGGCATCGTGGAATTCCCGGCGGAGGTCCGCGACGAGGGCCCTGGCCGCGTTTTCGTCGCCGCAGCGCCGCAGCACGGTGATGAAGCGGGAACGCTTGATCTCCAGCTCATGGCGGAAGTCAGGGCCCGCAGCCAGCGTCGTATACGCCGTTGCCCGGCTCACTTGTTCTTGCACCGCCCCAGTCTAGTGCTGGCATGGGCCCACGCTGCCAGGGTTCCCTGAGCGAGCGCAGCGAGTTCGTGGGGCGGTGGGGGGCCCACGCTGCCAGGGTTCCCTGAGCGAGCGCAGCGAGGTCAGGGAGGCAGTGGGGATTAGTCTGGAGGGGTGCTGAAGATCGGACTGACGGGCGGCATCGCCTCGGGGAAATCGCTGGTGGCGTCAACATTGAAGGAACTCGGGGCCGTGCTCATCGACGCCGACGTCATCGCGCGGGAGGTCGTCGAGCCGGGAACCCCGGGTCTCGCCCGTGTGGTGGAGGCCTTCGGCACGGAGATTCTCGACGCCGACGGGCGGCTCGACCGGCCGGCACTCGGCGCGATCGTCTTCAAGGATCCGGAGCGGCGGGAGGTCCTCAACGGCATCATCCACCCCCTGGTGCGGGAGCGCGCCGCCGCGATACTCTCCGCCGCGGCCCCCGGCGATGTGGTTGTCCAGGACATACCGCTCCTCGTCGAAACCGGCCAGGGCAGCAGCTTCCACCTGGTGCTGGTGGTCGACGCCCCGGACGAGGTCCGGGTCCGGCGCATGGTGGAGCATCGGGGCATGACCCCGGACGAGGCCGCGTCCCGCATGGCCGCCCAGGCCACCCGCGCCGAGCGCTTGGCTGCCGCGGACGTGATCCTGGACAATTCGGGCAGCGTGGAGGAGATCCGCGCGCGCGTGCAGGAGCTGTGGGAACAGCGGCTGCTCCCGTTCGCCCGGAACCTGGTGGAGCCGCGCACGGCGCCACGGTCCGGCGGACCGCTCATCGTCCCTGCTGATCCGGACTGGCCGGCCCAGGCCGGGCGGCTGATCGAGCGGATCCGGAAGTCCTCCTCGGAAGTGCACGGCGTGGAACACATCGGCTCCACCTCGGTGCCCGGCCTGGACGCGAAGGACGTCCTCGACCTGCAGGTGGCCGTCTCCTCGCTGGCGGCTGCAGACCGGATTGCCGGGGAACTGGCCGAGGCAGGATTCCCCGTGAAAGCCGGGGCCGTCCGGGACACCCCCACGCCGCCGGACCAGGACCCTTCCGCCTGGCAGAAACGCTTCCACGGCAACGCCGACCCCGGCCGGGCCGCCAACGTCCACGTCCGCGTGCAGGGCAGCCCGGGCTGGCGCTACGCCTTGCTGTTCCGCGACTGGCTGCGCGGAAACCCGGAGGCAGCGGCCCGGTACGCGGCCGAGAAGCACCGGCTCGCCGCCCTGCACGCCGGTGACGGCGGGACGGTGCGTTACGCGGAGGCGAAGGAGCCGTGGTTCACCGAGGTGGCCTGGCCGGAGATGGAGGCGTGGGCCGAGCAGAGCGGCTGGCAGCCGCCGTCGTACGATGAACCGGTGCAAACCCGGACAGTAACTGTCCGGGGGCAGGGGTAGATTTGTTCCATGAGCCTTGCCCAGGAGATCAACCGTGTCGTCGCGCCCTTCGAGGTCATCAGCGAGTTCCAGCCGGCCGGTGACCAGCCGGCCGCCATCGCGGAGTTGACCGAACGGATCAACAACGGCGAGAAAGACGTGGTGCTGCTGGGCGCCACCGGTACCGGCAAGAGTGCCACCACGGCCTGGCTGATCGAGCAGGTCCAGCGTCCCACCCTGGTGATGGTCCAGAACAAGACCCTCGCGGCGCAGCTCGCCAACGAATTCCGCGAGCTCCTGCCCAACAACGCGGTGGAATACTTCGTCTCCTACTACGACTACTACCAGCCGGAAGCGTACGTCCCGCAGACGGACACCTTCATTGAGAAGGACTCCTCCGTGAACGAGGAAGTGGAGCGGCTGCGGCACTCCGCCACCAACGCCCTCCTGACGCGGCGCGACGTGATCGTGGTGGCCACCGTGTCCTGCATCTACGGCCTGGGCACCCCCGAGGAATACATCGCCGGCATGGTCACGCTCCGCAAGGGCGCGGAAATGAACCGGGACGACCTCCTGCGGAAGTTCGTCTCCATGCAGTACACCCGCAACGACATGGACTTCCACCGCGGCACCTTTCGGGTCCGCGGCGATACCGTGGAGATCATTCCCATGTACGAGGAACTTGCCCTGCGCATCGAGTTCTTCGGCGACGAGATCGAGAACATCTACACCCTGCATCCCGTCACAGGTGACGTCATCCGCGAGGAAACAGAGATGTATATCTTCCCGGCCTCGCACTATGTCGCCGGCCCCGAACGCATGGGCCGGGCCATCACGGCCATTGAAACCGAGCTCGCCGAGCGGCTCAACGTCCTGGAGGGCCAGAACAAGCTCGTCGAGGCCCAGCGCCTGCGCATGCGCACCACGTACGACCTCGAGATGATGCAGCAGATGGGCTTCTGCAACGGCATCGAGAACTACTCCCGGCACATCGATGGCCGTGACGGCGGCACGGCCCCGCACTGCCTCATCGACTACTTCCCGGATGATTTCCTGCTGGTCATCGACGAATCCCACGTCACGGTCCCGCAGATCGGCGCCATGTACGAGGGCGACATGTCCCGCAAGCGGACCTTGGTGGACCACGGCTTCCGGTTGCCGTCGGCCATGGACAACCGGCCGCTGAAGTGGGACGAGTTCCTGGAGCGCGTCGGGCAGACCGTCTACCTCTCGGCCACGCCCGGCAAGTACGAGCTCGGCAAGGCCGATGGCTACGTGCAGCAGATCATCCGCCCCACCGGCCTGATCGACCCCGAGGTCATCGTCAAGCCCACCAAGGGGCAGATCGACGATCTCCTCGGCGAGATCCGGCTCCGCACCGAACGCGATGAACGCGTCCTGGTCACCACGCTCACCAAGCGCATGGCCGAAGACCTCACCGACTACCTGTTGGGCCACGGCATCAAGGTCCAGTACCTGCACTCGGATGTGGACACCCTGCGCCGGGTGGAGCTCCTGCGCGAACTGCGCATGGGCAGCTTCGACGTCCTCGTGGGCATCAACCTCCTCCGCGAAGGCCTGGACCTTCCCGAAGTCTCGCTGGTCAGCATCCTCGACGCCGACAAGGAAGGCTTCCTCCGTTCGGCAACCTCGCTCATCCAGACCATCGGCCGTGCCGCCCGCAACGTCTCCGGCCAGGTGCACATGTACGCGGACCGCATCACGGACTCCATGGCCAAGGCGATCGACGAAACCAACCGGCGCCGCGAAATCCAGGTGCAGTACAACACGGACAACGGCATCGACCCCCAGCCGCTGCGCAAGAAGATCGCGGACATCACGGACCAGCTGGCCCGGGAGGACGCCGACACCAAGGAACTCCTGGCAGCCACGGGCAAGGGCCGCGGCAAGGGCAAGTCCGCGGTGACCGTCCGCGCCGACGGCCTCGCCGCCGCGCCGGCCGAAGACCTGGTGGGGCTGATCGAGCAGCTAACGGAGCAGATGCACGCCGCGGCGGCCGAACTGCAGTTCGAGATCGCGGCCAGGATCCGCGATGAGGTGGGCGAACTGAAACGCGAACTGCGGCAGATGCAGTCGGCCGGGCACGCCTAGGGTAAAGTTGAGGTCACGTAGGGGAGTATCCCAAGCGCTACGTCCGTCAACACGCAAGGCACAGACGCCTCGCCGGGCCTAGCGGGCAGCCGATTCAAGCACAAAGTGCGCAGGCCTGCCGGAGAGACTTACACCAATTCCGTGCACCCTGCGAAAGGCCTCTTCCGTGCAACTTCCCGTCTGGTTCGAGATCGGCTCGTTTGTCGCCCTCGGCATCATTCTCCTGATCGACCTGCTGCTGGTCGTCAAACGTCCCCACGAACCCTCCATGAAGGAGGCCGGGCTCTGGGTGGCCTTCTACGTGACGCTGGCCCTCGTGTTCGCCGGCGCCATGTTCGCTTTCGCCGGCGTCGAGTACGGCAGCCAGTTCATTGCCGGCTGGGTGACTGAATACAGCCTCAGCATCGACAACCTGTTCGTCTTCATCATCATCATGGCCCGCTTCGCCGTGCCCCGGAAATACCAGCAGGAAGTGCTGATGGTGGGCATCATCATCGCGCTCATCCTGCGCGGCATCTTCATCGCCCTGGGCGCCGTGGTGATCGAGCAGTTCAGCTGGGTCTTCTACATCTTCGGTGCCTTCCTGCTCTGGACGGCGTGGAAGCAGGCCCAGGATGAAGGCGAGGACGAGGAAGAGGGCGCCGAGAACCCGCTGATCGCCCGCCTCCGCAAGGTGGTGCCGATGTCGGAGAAGTTCGACGGCGGCAAGCTGCGCACCACGGTTGGCGGCAAGAAGGTCTTCACTCCCATGCTGATCGTCTTCGTGACCATCGGCATGACGGATCTCCTGTTCGCGGTGGACTCCATCCCCGCCATCTTCGGCCTCACCCAGAGCGCCTTCATCGTGTTCACGGCCAATATTTTCGCCCTCATGGGCCTGCGCCAGCTGTACTTCCTGCTGGGCGGCCTCATGAACCGGCTCGTCTACCTGAAGCACGCGCTGTCCGTCATCCTGGCGTTCATCGGCGTCAAGCTCGTCCTGCACGCCATGCACGTCAATGAGCTGCCGTTCATCAACGGCGGCCAGCACATCGAATGGGCCCCGGAGATCCCGACGTTTGTCTCGCTGGCGGTCATCATCGGCACCATCGTGGTGGCTGTTGTGGCCAGCCTGCTCAGCCCGGCTGCCCGCCAGTCCAAGCTGGACGCCCGTCTTGAGGAAGACGCGCGCAAGAGCCTGAGCGAAGCCGAGTAAGCAGGCGGTTCACACGGTAGTCTCGTGAAGTGACCTCTACTTCGACGACGGCGCTGGATCCGCACCGGGTCCAGCGCCGTTCCGTTTTCCTGCTCAGTTCGGCCCAACTGCTCAGCGGCATCGGCAACGGAGCCACACTGTCCATCGGCTCCCTGCTCGCCGTGGACCTTGGCGGCTCGGACGCCTGGGCGGGCTCCGTCACCACCATCACCACCCTTGCCGCCGCGGTGGCTGCGTTGCCCCTGGCCGGCCTCGCCGAGCGGCGCGGACGGCGCATCGGTCTGGTGGCCGGACTCGTCGCAGCCATGGCCGGCGCCCTGTTGGTCATCGTTTCGGCCGTCACCGCCTCCTTCGTGCTCCTGCTCCTGGGGGCGGCGCTTCTGGGGTTGGGCACGGCGTCCAACCTGCAGGCGCGCTTCGCGGCCGTGGACCTCGCCGATCCGGAACACCGCGGACGTTCGCTGTCCACAGTGGTGTGGGCCGTGACCATCGGCGCCGTGGCCGGGCCCAACCTGATCCAGCCGGGCGCCGTTGTGGGCACCGCGCTGGGCCTGCCCGCCATCGCCGGACCCTTCGTCTTCTCCGCCGCGGGCCTGCTGCTGGCCGCGGTACTGCTCTTTGCCGGGCTGCGTCCGGACCCGCTGCTGCTTGCCCGGAAACTCCGGAACGGGGCCGCCGACGGCGCTGCGGCCGGGGCGAGCGGAGCCGCGCCCGCCAAGAAGCGTTCCTTGTCCGAAGGGATGCGGGCCGTCCGGGCGTCGCCGCAGGCGTCGCTGGCCCTGCTCGCGATCGTGGCCGCGCACGGGATCATGGTTGCCGTCATGTCCATGACGCCCCTGCACCTGCAGCAGATGCTCGGCGGTTCCAGCGCCGGGCACCACGGCGGCACCGACGCCCTGGTGGTCATCGGCTTCACGATTTCCCTGCACATCGCGGGAATGTTCGCCCTGTCGCCGCTCATGGGCTGGCTCACCGACCGTGTGGGCCGCACCAGGACCATTGCCGTTGGCTTCGTGCTGCTGGTGCTGGCGGTCGGCCTGGCGGGTTTCGGGCAGCACAGCACCTCCCTGGTCACCACCGGATTGGTGGTGCTGGGCCTGGGCTGGTCGGCGGCGACCATTGCCGGTTCCACCCTGCTGGCCGAGAGCGTGGCCCAGGAACAGCGGGTCACCGTCCAGGGCGTCTCGGACACCGTGATGGGCGCCGCCGGTGCCCTCGGCGGAGCATCGTCCGGGCTGGTCCTGGCGTGGGTGGGCTACCAGGGACTGAACATCGCGGCCGGGGTCCTCGGCCTTGCGGTGCTGCTCGTAGCGGCTGCCGCCGCAGCAAAGCGCCCGGCCGCGGAGGCCGGACGCCTCACGGACTAGGCCAACTGCCGTCGGGCAGTGCCGTCTGACTGGGGCACGCCGTGGCAGCTTAGCGCTGGCCCCGGACCATCCCCAAGAGCCGCGCGAAGATCCCTTCGCCGTCCTCGGCGATGCCGTCGTGGTGGAACTCGTCGGTGACCCAGGCCTGCAGGCCGCGGACAGCCCCGGCGGTTTCCATGGACAGCCCGTGGTCCACGTAGATGTCGTCCTTGTAGACGGCGGCCGCGACGGGAACCGTGTTCGCGGCGAGCCGTTCGACGTCGTAGAGCGGCTCCCAGTCCTCCTTGGCGGCCAGCAGTTCCGCCACTTCACGCAGCGGCGCGAGCGCCGGATCCTGCTCGAAGTACCAGGGGTACACCATCTCGCCGGTCAGCAGGGGCTCGGCGGCGTCCGGCCGGAACTCCGGGAACTCGTCGAGGACGCGGTGCGCCGCCCAGTTGGTGGCCTGCCCCTGGCCGTAGATGGATTCGTGCATCACGGCATAGAGCGGGTTGCCGGCGCGGGCCACGATGGGCCGGAGTTGCTCCAGGAACGCGTCGGAGAGGCGCTCCCCGTCAGGGCCCGTGACGAACGCGTCTTCCAGCAGGTAGTGCAGGGCGTCCACCCGGGCATTGCCGCCCAGGAACGAGCCGGCCATCTGGAAACGCTCCACGGTGAGGCGGCCGCCGTCGGGCAGGTATTCCTCGTGCTGCTCAAGGTGCCGGGCGATCCGGGTGACGAGCGCCCGGTCTTCGGGGTACCAGCCGAAGTATTCGACGTTGCGTTCGGCGACCCGCTGGAAGGTGGCCCGGTAGACCCGTTCCGCCGGTCCCTGCAAGGGTGCGAGGCCGCCGGTGATGAGGACCTCGCGGAGTCCTTCCGGGGCGAAGGATAGGTAGTTCAGCGCGCAGAAGCCGCCGAAACTCTGCCCGAACACCGTCCAGGGCCGGCCCCCGGCCAGGATTCGGCGGATGGCCTCGGCGTCCGCCACGATCGAATCGGCACGGAAATGCGTCAGGTACCTGGCCTGAGCTGCGGCGTCGCCACGGAGCGGCAGTGTGGTGCGGTCGGCGGGGGAGGACAGTCCTGTGCCGCGCTGGTCCAGCATGAGGATGCGGAAATCACGGGCGGCCGCCTTCATCCAGCCGGAAAGGCTCGAGATGCGGTTGCCGCGGCCACCCGGGCCACCCTGCAGGAACAACAGCCAGGGCAGTTCGCTGGCCTCCGTTTCGCTGTGTTCGGTCGAACTGTACTCCCGCGCAAAAACGGTGATGCTCTCGCCGTCCGGCACCGAGTGGTCCAGCGGGAGGGAGAAGCAGTGTTCGGCGGTGCGTACTCCGCGGAACTCGTGGCGGGCGCGGACGGAATGCTGCTCAGCCACGGCTGGCAGCCTTCGCCCCCATGCCGGACTGGGACCCGCCGAATTCCGCCCCGCTGAATTCCGTCAGGGCGTCGCCAGTGAGGCGGAACGTGGACCATTCCTCCATCGGGAGGGCGCCGATCTTCTTGTAGAAGTTGATGGACGGCTCATTCCAGTTCAGGACGCTCCACTCCACGCGTGCGTAGCCGCGCTCGACGGCGGTGGCCGCCAGATGCTGCAGCAGCGCCTTGCCGTGGCCGTCGCCGCGCGCTTCCGGGGTGACATAGAGGTCCTCCAGGTAGATGCCGTGGACGCCTTCCCAGGTTGAGTAGTTCAGGAACCACAGGGCGAATCCCTGGACGTTCCCGGCTGCATTCTCGGCCATGGTGGCATAGACCCGGGGGTTCTCCCCGAACAACACCTCCGTGAGCATTTCCGGGGTGTTCTTGACGGCGTCGGGTTCTTTTTCGTAGATCGCGAGGTCGTGGATCATCCGGAGGATGGCAGGTACGTCTTCAACGGTGGCAGGGCGGATTACACTCATGTGTTCGAGCTTACTAGGGCCCTACAGCCACCGGAGCCGTGAGCTGCCATAGCGGACCGGCGGGCCGCTGTAGCCGAGCGGTGCGCCGTCGACGCAGAGAGGCGGAGGCACATGGCGGAGTCTGCCATGGACGCTGTCCGCGATGCGGTAGCGTGGCTGCGGCGCCTCATCGGCGGGATCCGCGGCGGCGGGGAGCGCAAAGAGCTCTTCGGCGGTGCGGGCCAGGGAGAGCCGGGCCCACCCACCTGTTCCTGTCCTGAGCCGCTCGGCCAGAAGGGACAGCGCGGCGGCGGCCAGGCCGTAGCCCGTGGCGTGGTCCAGGGCCTGCACGGGCAATGTCCCCGGATGCCAGCCGTCCTCCTCCAGCCGGCCGTAGCGCGCGGCGATGCCCGAGGCCGCCTGGACGAGGCTGTCGAATCCCCGCCGCCCGCGCCACGGTCCTTCGTGGCCCCAGGCACTCAGGGCCACGACCACAAGGTCGGGGCGCCGTGCCAGCAGTGCCTCGGGCCCCAGGCCGAAGCGGTCCAGTCCGCCGGCGCGGTAGCCGGAGACCACGACGTCGGCCGAGTCGAGCAGCTGCTCCAGGGCCCGCAGAACGCCCGGGTCCCGGAAGTCTGCCACGGCACTGCGCTTGTCAAAGCCGGTGTCGACATGGAGGTCGGGCAGTTCGGGAAGGTCCGGGGGATCGATGCGCAGGACGTCCGCACCCAGTGCGCCGAGCAGGCGCGTGGCGATCGGTCCGGCGATCACGCGTGTCAGGTCGAGAACCCTCAGCCCGGCCAGGGGCCTGTCCGGGAAGGCAGAGGGAAGCCATGATGAAGGCCGTCCCGCGGACGGCGCGTGCGGCGCTGTCCCGGGCCCGGAGAACCGGACCCACGGTCCCGCGGCCGCCGCCGCATGCATCGGCGTGGCGAGCCACTCCTCCCGGGTGCGGACGGCTGCCGCAACCCCGCCACGCGCACAAATCGCGTCCTCGGCCTCGACGGCGGTCATCCCCAGCAGGGCCGTGTCGACCTCCGTCGGGCCGGTCGCCCGGAGCGCTTCAAGGAGCCGCGCCTCGTGGTGGGGGTAGTTGGCATGGAGGCGGATCCAGCCGTCTGAGGTGCGCCGGAATCCCGACATCGGGGCGAACGCTTCGGCCTTCAGGCCGGCGATCCGCAGATGGCCCAGGGAGTCGAACGACGCCGCCGTTGAGCCGGCCTCCACGGAATACCGCCCTGCGTTGTTCGTCAGGGCATTGAGGGCTGTTGCGGCGGCCCGGACGGCTCCCAAGGCGAGGCCCTCGACATCCAGTTCCCCGCGCCACCAGCGTCGCGGACCCGTGCAGGGCGCCGGCGACTGTGCCCTGACGGATTCGAGAATCCGCAGGCTCTGTGTCAGGTCCGGGACGGTGTCCAGCTGCGCCACCTACAGCCTGTTGACGTCCGTGACCTTGACCACCGCTGTGCCGGTCTCGTCGGAAGCCGCAAGGTCCACTTCCGCGGAGATGCCCCAGTCGTGGTTTCCGGCGGGGTCCTCGAAGATCTGCCGGACCCGCCACAGGCCCGGCTCCTCGGTGATCATGAGCAGGCCGGGGCCGCGGGCGTCGGGTCCGGTGCCGATGTCGTCGTGCTCGTCGAAATAGTCGTCCAGCACGTCTTCCCAGCGTTCGGCATCCCAGCCGCTGCCGGCGTCGAGCTCGCCCAAAGCAGCCGAATCCTCGTCGGCGAACAGCTCCACGCGGCGGAACATTTCGTTCCGGACCATGACGCGGAAAGCCCGGATGTTGGAGGTGAGCGACGGCGGCGGGGGCGGCGGCGCGTCGTGCGGCGTCGGTGCCAGGCCGGAGGTGAGCTCCTCCCACTCGTCCAGGAGGCTCGAGTCGACCTGGCGCACAAGTTCACCCAGCCAGGCGATGAGGTCCTCGAGGTCCTCGCGCAGCGCATCCTGCGGGACGGTCTGGCGCAGCGCCCGGAAGCCGTCCGCCAGGTAGCGCAGCACGATGCCCTCGGAGCGGGCCAGGCCGTAGAACTGGACGAACTCGCCGAAGTTCATGGCGCGCTCGTACATGTCGCGGATGATCGACTTGGGCGCCAGCTCGAAGTCGCCCACCCACGGTGCGGCCTTCCGGTACACCTCGAACGCCTCGCCCAGGATCTCCGCCAGCGGCTGCGGGTAGCTGACCTCGTCCAGCATGGCCATGCGCTGGTCGTAGTCGATCCCGTCGGCCTTCATCGCGGCCACGGCCTCGCCGCGGGCCTTCTTCAGCTGCGCCGAGAGGATCTGCCGGGGCTTCTCCAGCGTCGCCTCCATGACGGACACCACGTCCAGGGCGTACGACGGCGACTCCGGGTCCAGGAGCTCCAGCGCCGCCAGCGCAAAGGGGGACAGCGGCTGGTTCAAGGCGAAGTTCGCCTGCAGGTGGACGGTGAGGCGCACGGTGCGGCCTTCCTTCTCCTGCTCATCCTCGGGGATCCGCTCCACCACGCCGGCGGCCAGAAGCTCCCGGTAGATGCCAAGGGCCTTCTTCATGAGCTGCAGCTGCGAGGCGCGGGTCTCGTGGTTCTCGGTGAGCAGGCGGCGTGCGGCCACGAACGGGTCGCCCGGGCGCTCCATGATGTTGAGCAGCATCGCGTGCGTGACACTGAAGCTCGAGGTCAGGGGGTCCGGCACGGACTCCACCAGGCGGTCGAAGGTGGGCCGGCCCCAGGACACAAAGCCCTCCGGCGGCTTCCTGCGGACCACCTGCCGCAGCTTCTTCTGGTCGTCGCCGAACTTGGCCGTGGCCTTCGCCATGGCCTTCGCGTTTTCCACCACGTGCTCGGGCGCCTGCACCACCACGGTGCCGGCGGTGTCATAGCCCGCGCGGCCCGCCCGGCCGGCGATCTGATGGAACTCCCGTGAGTTCAGCACCCGGGTGCGGACGCCGTCGTACTTGCTCAAAGCGGTCAGGAGGACCGTGCGGATGGGCACATTGATCCCGACGCCGAGGGTGTCGGTGCCGCAGATGACCTTCAGGAGGCCGGCCTGCGCCAGCTGCTCCACGAGGCGGCGGTACTTCGGCAGCATGCCGGCGTGGTGCACGCCGATGCCGTGGCGGACCAGGCGGTTCAGAGTCTTGCCGAAGCCGGCGGCGAAGCGGAAGTTCGCGATCAGCTCGGCGATCTTGTCCTTCTCCTCGCGGCTGCACATGTTGATGCTCATGAGGTTCTGGGCGCGTTCGATCGCCTCGGCCTGGCTGAAGTGCACCACGTAGACGGGGACCTGCTTGGTGGCGAGGAGATCTTCCAGGGTTTCGTGGACCGGCGTTTCCTGGAAGTAGTTGTGCAGGGGGATGGGCCGTTCGGCGGAGCTCACGGTAATCGTGGGCCGGCCGGTGAGTTCGCTCATGCCGGCCTCGAACCGGCTCACATCGCCCAGCGTCGCCGACATGAGCAGGAACTGGGCCTGGGGGAGTTCCAGCAAGGGCACCTGCCAGGCCCAGCCACGCTGCGGATCGGAGTAGAAATGGAACTCGTCCATGATGACGGCGCCCAGATCGGCGGCGGCACCCTCGCGCAGGGCGATGTTGGCCAGGATCTCGGCGGTGCAGCAGATGATGGGCGCATCCTGGTTGACGCCGGAATCGCCGGTGATCATGCCGACGTTCTCCGCGCCGAAGATGTCGCAGAGGGCGAAGAACTTCTCGGAGACCAGGGCCTTGATGGGTGCCGTGTAGTAGCTGCGCTGACCCCGGGACATGGCCTCGAAGTGCGCCGCGATGGCCACGAGCGACTTGCCCGAGCCCGTGGGGGTCGCCAGGATCACGTTGGCGCCGGAAGCCAGCTCCATGATGGCCTCATCCTGGGCCGGGTAGAGCTGCAGCCCGCGGCTTTCGGTCCACTCCACAAACCGTGTGTAGATTTCGTCCGGGTTGGCAGGGCCGGTGCCCGTTGCGGGGGCGGACGGTCCAGGGAGCTGATCAAGAAGTTTCATTGCTTTCCAGCTTAGTGCCAGGCCCCGGCGATAGGCTCGCCACAGGAACCGCCGTCAAGCCAGAGGAGACCTCCGTGAAATGGGACCCCGCCAAATACGTTGAGTTCGGCAACCACCGGGACCGGCCGTTCCACGACCTCGTCGCGAGGGTCCTCGCGGACGGACCCCGCCATGTGGTGGACCTCGGCTGCGGGCCGGGCAAGCTGACGGCCACCCTCGCCGCCCGCTGGCCCGGGGCCAAGGTCCTGGGCCTGGACTCGTCCGCCGAGATGCTGGCGCAGGCGGCGGCCCAGGCGGCCGCCGCCACCAATCTGGAGTTCGCCCTGGCAGACATCGCGGAGTGGATGCCGGAACCGGATACCGACGTCGTAGTCACGAATGCCGCACTGCAATGGGTTCCCGGCCACCGGGAGATGCTCGGAAACTGGCTCACCGCGCTTCAGCCAGGGGCCTGGTTCGCCCTGCAGGTACCGGGAAACTTCACCTCGCCCTCGCACGTGCTCATGAAGGAGCTGGCGGAATCGCCCGAATGGTCCGGCCGGCTCGCCGGAGTCCTCCGCCACGACGACGCGGTGGGCAGCCCTGCCGAGTACCTGGAGATCATGCTCGACGCCGGGTGTGCGGCAGACGCGTGGGAGACCACCTACCAGCAGCTCCTGCCGGGCGAGGACCCTGTGCTGGATTGGGTCCGCGGAACAGGCCTGCGGCCCGTCCTCGCGGCCCTGTCCGCCGAGGAGGCGGCGGCGTTCGAAGCGCAGTACTCCGCCCTGTTGAGTGAGGCCTACCACCGCACCGCCCATGGGACTGTCTTCCCGTTCCGGCGCATCTTCGCCGTGGCCCGCAAGAAGTCCTGAGGCGCCGGGCCATGCGTAGCAATCACGGTCCGCAGTGCCCGCAGCTTGTCCAGCACCGGCGCCGCTGGTCTAATGCTCCAATGGACCAAGGACGCTTCGCCGAGATCATGACGCACTGCCAGCTGCGTGCTGCCGGCGGCCCGGCAGCACGGGGTGCCCTGTGAGCGGGGCGGCGGAATTCCCCGGTCAGTGGCGGCCCAGCCAATCGAGCACCGTGGCCCTGTTCGAACAGCTGCGCCTGCGCATCATCGAGCTGGTGGACGGCGGTACGCTCGCCGTCGGGGCCAAACTCCCGCCCGTGCGGAACCTGGCCGGCCTCCTGGACGTGGCCCCGCATACGGTGGCCCGCGCCTACAAGGAACTCGAGGCGGCCGGTGTGGTGGCCACCCGGGGACGGAACGGCACCGTCGTGTGCGCGCGGGACGACCGCTGGGGCGCGCTCGCAGCCGCAGCGGCCCAGTACTCGGCCGCCGCCAAGGCCCAGGGAGCATCATTTGCGGAGGCCGTTCAGCTGCTGGCCGCGGCCTACGACGCCGATTGATACCCGCCAGTAGGCCGTGCCCGCACCGTGTCCACGGAGTGTCCGCGCCTCGTGGAAATTCGAAGAAGTTTTCGATTAGCATTAGTGGGTGCCCAAAGCCGTAGCTGACGATCCAGCCCTCGATGCCCTGAACAGTGTTGCCGTGCCGAAGCCGGCCACGCCCGCCAGACCTGATCTGTCGCGGCTCGTGGTCAAGGGGGCCAGGGAACACAACCTGCGCAACGTCGATCTCGACCTGCCCCGGGACGCCATGATTGTCTTCACCGGGCTGTCCGGCTCCGGCAAGTCCTCCCTCGCCTTCGATACGATCTTCGCCGAGGGCCAGCGCCGCTACGTGGAATCCCTGTCCGCCTATGCGCGCCAGTTCCTGGGCCAGGTGGACAAGCCGGATGTGGACTTCATCGAAGGCCTGTCCCCGGCGGTCTCCATCGACCAGAAGTCCACCAGCAAGAACCCGCGCTCCACAGTCGGCACCATCACCGAGATCTACGACTACATGCGCCTGCTGTGGGCCCGTGTCGGCCGGCCGCACTGCCCCGAATGCGGGGAGCCGATCACCAGGCAGACGCCGCAGCAGATCGTGGACCAGCTCCTTGAGCTCGACGCCGGAACGCGGTTCCAGGTGCTCGCCCCTGTGGTGCGTGGCCGCAAGGGCGAATTCGTGGAGCTCTTCAAGGAACTCACCGCCAAGGGCTACTCCCGTGCCCGGGTGGACGGGGAGCTCGTCCAGCTCAGCGATCCGCCCAAGCTCGGCAAGCAGTTCAAGCACTCCATCGAAGTCGTGGTGGACCGCCTGGTGGTCAAGGAAGGCATCAGCCAGCGGCTCACCGACTCTGTCGAGACCGCTCTCGGCTTGGCCGAGGGCCGGCTCCTGATCGAGTTCGTGGACGTCGACGCCGAGGATCCCGCCCGGATCAGGGCTTTCTCCGAGAACCTGGCCTGCCCCAACGAGCACGCGCTCGCCATCGATGAGATCGAACCGCGTACGTTTTCCTTCAACAACCCCTTCGGTGCCTGCTCGGCCTGCAGCGGCATCGGCACGAAGCTGGAGGTGGACGAGGAACTCGTCGTTCCCAACCCGGAACTCTCGCTCGCGCAGGGCGCCATCGCACCGTGGTCCCTCGGCACGGCCACCACGGAGTACTGGAACCGGTTGCTGGAGGGCCTGGCCCTGGAGCTTGAATTCTCCATGGACACCGCCTGGGAGAAGCTCCCCAAGGAGATCCGGCAGACCGTGCTGTACGGCAAGGACCACAAGGTTGTGGTGCAGTACCGCAATCGCTTCGGCCGTGAACGCAAGTACAGCACCGGCTTCGAAGGCGCCATCCAGTATGTGCACCGCAAGCACGGCGAGACCGATTCCGATTGGGCCCGTGACCGCTACGAAGAGTACATGAGGCAGATCCCGTGCCCCGAGTGCAACGGTGCCCGCCTCAACCCGGCCTCGCTCTCCGTGCTGATCAACGGCAAGTCCATTGCCGCCGTCGCCGCCATGCCCATGCGCGAGTGCGCCGAGTTCCTGGGGAGCCTCACACTCACCGGGCGCGAGGCGCAGATCGCCCACCAGGTCCTGAAGGAAATCCAGGCCCGCCTGACCTTCCTCCTGGACGTCGGCCTGGAATACCTGAACCTCGAACGCCCCTCCGGCACGCTGTCCGGCGGCGAGGCCCAGCGCATCCGGCTCGCCACGCAGATCGGCTCGGGACTGGTCGGCGTGCTGTACGTCCTGGACGAACCCTCCATCGGCCTGCACCAGCGGGACAACCGCCGGCTCATTGAAACCCTCACCCGGCTCCGGGACCTCGGCAACACGCTGATCGTGGTGGAGCACGATGAGGACACCATTCACGAGGCCGACTGGGTGGTGGACATCGGACCGGGCGCCGGCGAGCACGGCGGCCAGGTGGTCCACTCGGGTTCGTACAAGGAACTCCTCGAGAACACCAACTCGCTGACGGGCGACTACCTGTCCGGGCGGCGCAGCATCGAGATCCCGGCCAAGCGCCGCAAGTACGACAAAAAGCGCGAGCTCAAGGTCGTCGGGGCGCGCGAGAACAATCTCAACAATGTGGACGCCGCCTTCCCGTTGGGTCTGTTCACGGCCGTCACCGGGGTCAGCGGTTCCGGCAAGTCCACCCTGGTCAACGAGATCCTGTACAAGGTCCTTGCCAACAAGCTCAACGGCGCCAAGCAGGTGGCCGGCCGCCACCGCTCGGTGGAAGGCCTGGAGCACCTGGACAAGGTGGTGCACGTGGACCAGAGCCCCATCGGCCGCACTCCGCGCTCCAACCCGGCCACCTACACCGGTGTCTTCGACAACATCCGCAAGCTCTTCGCCGAGACCACCGAGGCCAAGGTCCGCGGCTACCAGCCCGGTCGCTTCTCCTTCAACGTCAAGGGCGGCCGCTGCGAAGCCTGCTCGGGCGACGGCACCCTGAAGATCGAAATGAACTTCCTGCCGGATGTCTACGTGCCCTGCGAGGTGTGTCACGGGGCGCGATACAACCGCGAAACCCTGGAGGTCCACTACAAGGGCAAGACCATCGCGGATGTCCTGAACATGCCCATCGAGGAGGGTGCCGAGTTCTTCGCGGCGTTCAGCCCGATCGCCAGGCACCTCAACACCCTGGTGGACGTCGGCCTCGGCTACGTGCGCCTGGGCCAGCCGGCCACCACGCTCTCCGGCGGCGAAGCGCAGCGCGTCAAGCTTGCGGCAGAACTGCAGAAGCGCTCCAACGGCCGCAGCGTGTACGTCCTCGACGAGCCCACCACTGGCCTGCACTTCGAGGACATCAGGAAGCTGCTCATGGTGCTCCAGGGCCTCGTGGACAAGGGCAACACGGTGATCACCATCGAGCACAACCTGGACGTCATCAAGTCGGCGGACTGGATTGTGGACCTGGGCCCCAACGGCGGTTCCGGCGGTGGCATGGTCGTGGCCACGGGTACCCCGGAACAAGTGGCCAAATCCACGGAAAGCCACACGGCAGCGTTCCTGGCCGGGATCCTCGGCCAATGACGCTGCCCGGCGGCACCGCCGGCCGGAACAGATTCCCACTGCCCAGTATCCCGGACCAGGAAATATTCCGACGGCGGCATGTGAGTTTCAGGCATGACGCCACTCGTGAGAAACTAACCCGGTGACTCAAACAACGGTGCCCGTAATCTTCGATCTGGACGGCACCCTTGTCGATCCGGCCGGTGGCATAACAGGCGGAATCTCGGCGGCCCTCGGTGAAATGGGACTTCCGGTCCCGGAACAGTCCGTACTGGACGCCATGGTCGGCCCCAAGCTCAGCGATTCCCTGCAGCACATGGCCTTGGTCCCCGGCGATCTGGTGGACGAAGCCATCGAGCGCTACCGGGCCCATTACCGGGCCACGGGCATCGCCCAAAGCAAGCTGTACCCGGGCATCCGTGCGCTGCTGGAATTCTTCTCCGAATCCGGCCGCCCCGTGGCCGTGGCCACGCAGAAGCCGCAGGGCATCGCCCGGCTGGTGCTCGAGCACCATGGCATCGACACCTTCTTCGTCTCCATCCGCGGTGCCTCCGACGACGAGTCCGTGGCGGCAAACTCCGCCCCCGGCAAGGTCGAGATCGTGGGCGCGGCCCTCGCGGACCTGCACTCCCAGCCCGCCGTCATGGTGGGGGACCGGCACCAGGACGTCGCAGGAGCCATGGCCAACGGCCTGGACTGCATCGGCGTCAGCTGGGGCTTTGCCCCCCACGGCGAACTCGAGGAAGCCGGCGCCGTCGCCATTGTGAAGACCGCCGTGGAACTGCGGAAGAAAATTGAAGAACTTGACGCCGTCCGTGCGGCGGCCCTGAGCGAGGTGCGCAACGATGGCGCTGTTTGATGCAGTCCGCTGGACAACACGTGGACTGATCGCCGGCACCTGCCGGCCCACCGTCGTCGGCCTTGAAAACGTCCCCACGGACGGCCCCTTCATCGTGGCCCCGAACCACCTCTCCTTCTTCGACAGCGTCATCGTCCAGGCGCTCATGCCGCGGCCAGTGGCCTTCTTCGCCAAAGCCGAGTACTTCACCACGGGCGGCGTTAAGGGCAAGATCATGAAATCCTTCTTTGAGTCCGTGGGCTCCATCCCCGTGGAGAGGGGCGAGCAGGCAGCCAGCGTCCAGGCGCTCAAGACACTCCTGGACATCCTGGAAGCCGGCAAAGGCATCGGCATCTACCCCGAGGGGACCCGCTCACGGGACGGCATTCTGTACCGTGGCCGCACGGGCGTGGGCTGGCTTGCGCTGACCACCGGAGCGCCGGTTGTTCCGGTCGGCCTGATCGGTACCGAGAGCCTGCAGCCGGCCGGCGAAAAAGGCTTCAAGCCGCATCACTTCACCATGAAGGTGGGGGAGCCCCTCTACTTTGACAAGACCGGCCCGGACCACTCCCTTCCGGCACGCCGCGAGGTCACCGACAAGATCATGGACGCCATCGCAGCCCTGAGCGGCCAGGAACGCTCCACCAGCTACAACCAGAGCAAGTCTGTCGACTAGATACTCATAGACTGGAGCCGTGGCAGATCCAGCGAGTTACCGACCTCAACCGGGTGACATCCCCATCACCCCCGGCGTCTACCGTTTCCGCGACCCGCATGGGCGGGTCATCTACGTGGGAAAGGCCAAGAACCTCCGGTCGAGGCTGAACTCGTACTTTGCCAACCTGGCCGGGCTCCTGCCCAAGACGCACGCCATGGTGCACGCCGCCAGCAGCGTTGAATGGACCATGGTCGGCAGCGAGCTCGAGTCGCTCCAGCTGGAATACACCTGGATCAAGGAATTCAAGCCACGGTTCAACGTGGTCTTCCGCGATGACAAGACCTATCCGTACCTGGCGGTGACCATGGGGGAGAAGTTCCCGCGAGTCCAGGTGCTTCGCGGGGAACGCCGCAAGGGCACCCGGTACTTCGGCCCGTATACGGCAGGCGCCATCCGCGAAACCATGGACACGCTGCTGCGCGTCTTCCCCGTGCGCAGCTGCAGCGCGGGCGTGCTGAAGCGGGCGCAGGACAGCGGCCGGCCCTGCCTGCTGGGGTACATCGACAAGTGCGCCGCCCCCTGCGTCAACCGCGTCAGTCCCGAGGAGCACCGGGCCCTGGCCGAGGACTTCTGCTCGTTCATGGGCGGCGAGGCCAAGCGATTCATCACCAAGCTGGAAAAGGAGATGGCGGCCGCCGTGGCCGAACTGGACTATGAGAAGGCCGCCAGGCTCCGGGACGACATCATCGCCCTGCGCAAGGTCTTCGAACGCAATGCCGTGGTGCTCGCCGAGGATACCGATGCCGACGTCTTCGCCCTGCATGACGACGAACTCGAGGCTTCCGTGCAGGTGTTCCATGTGCGCGGGGGCCGGGTCCGCGGCCAGCGCGGCTGGGTGGTGGAAAAGGTCGAGGACGCCACGATGCCGGAACTCATCGAGCACCTGCTACAGCAGGTCTACGGTGAGGACAGCGAAAGCCAGGGGCGCATCCCGCGCGAAGTACTGGTGCCGGAGAACCCCAGCAACCATGAGGAACTCAGCGAATGGCTGGGCGGGCTCCGCGGCGCCAAGGTGGACATCCGCGTCCCGCAGCGGGGCGACAAGGCCGCCCTCATGTCCACCGTCCGCGACAACGCCGAACAGGCCCTCAAACTGCACAAGACCCGCCGCGCCGGCGACATCACCGTCCGTTCCCAGGCCCTCCAGGAACTGCAGGAAGCCCTGGAGCTCCCCGTCCCGCTCCTGCGCATCGAGTGCTTCGACATCTCCCATGTACAGGGCACCAACGTGGTGGCCTCCATGGTGGTGGTGGAGGACGGGCTGCCCAAGAAGGCCGACTACCGGAAGTTCTCCATCACCGGCGCGGCGGCCGCGGACGACACCGCCGCCATGCACGACGTCCTCACCAGGCGCTTCCGCCACTACCTCCAGGACAAGGCCGCCCAGCTGCCCAGGACCGGCAGCATCCCGGCGTCGGACCCGGCCGTTCCGGAACCCAAGGCCAAGTTCGCGTATCCGCCCAACCTCGTGGTGGTGGACGGCGGGCAGCCGCAGGTCAACGCCGCGGCGCGGGCCCTGGCGGAGCTGGGCATCGACGACGTCTTCGTGGTCGGCTTGGCCAAGCGGCTCGAGGAGGTCTGGCTGCCGGACAGCGACTTCCCCGTCATCCTGCCCCGCACCTCCCAGGGCCTCTACCTGCTCCAGCGTATCCGCGATGAAGCCCACCGCTTCGCCATCAGCTTCCACCGGCAGAAGCGCGGCAAGGCGATGACAGTGTCCGCTCTGGACGGGGTTCCGGGGCTCGGCGAAGCCAAGCGCAAGGCGCTCGTTGCGCACTTCGGCTCGCTCAAGAACATCAAGGCGGCCACCGCAGAGGAGCTGACCGCGGCCAAGGGCATCGGCCCCGCACTGGCCCGCGCCGTGGTGCTCCACCTCGGCGAGGAGGCGGATGCCGGCGAGGCCCGGCCGGCCATCAACATGGCCACCGGCGAAATCCTCGAAGATTAGCTAGGGTAGGACATTGACCGGTGCCCGCAACGGGAACGCCCAGCAGGGCGCCTGACTGCGGCACCGCTGCGGGCCGTGGCACGCCCGGCACGAACGCAACCAAGGATTGGGGACATTGATGGACGAGGCAACGGCAGGATCCGGCGCGGAGCAGGACGGGCTCACTCCCGTCAAGCCCGTCGAGGCGGAACTGCTAGTGGTGACAGGCATGTCGGGTGCAGGCCGCAGCACGGCCTCGGACGCGCTGGAGGACCACGGCTGGTACGTCGTGGAGAACCTCCCGCCGCAGATGCTCGGCACCCTCGCCGAGATCGTCTCGCACGCCCCGCAGTCCATCCCCAAGCTCGCCGTCGTGGTCGACGTCCGCAGCAAGGGGCTGTTCACGGACATTCGGACCGCGCTGGGTGCCCTGAGCGCCACGGGCATCACCTTCCGGGTCCTGTTCCTGGACGCCAGCGACGACGTCCTGGTCCGCCGCTTCGAACAGGGCCGGCGCCCGCACCCACTGCAGGACGGCGGCCGCATCCTCGACGGCATTGCCGCCGAACGCGACGTCCTCAAGGAACTTCGCGAACACGCCGACGTCGTCCTGGACACCTCCACCTTCAACGTCCACGGCCTCGCCACCGCCATCACCGAGCTGTTCAGCGACACCGGTCCCGTCACCCTGCGCCTGAATGTCATGAGTTTCGGCTTCAAGTACGGGCTGCCCGTGGACGCGAACTTCGTGGCCGACGCCCGCTTCATCCCCAATCCGCACTGGGTGCCGCTCCTGCGGCCGCACACCGGCCTGGACGCCGACGTCAGCAACTACGTCCTCGAGGCCGAGGGCGTCAAGGAGTTCGTGGACCGCTACGTGCGCGCCCTCGAACCCGTCCTGGACGGCTACCGCCGGGAAAACAAGCACTACGCCACCCTTGCCGTCGGCTGCACCGGCGGCAAGCACCGTTCGGTGGCAGTCGCCGTCGAGCTGTCCAAACGGCTCGCGCAGTACCCGCGCGTCACCGTCACCACGGCCCACCGCGACCTGGGCCGGGAATAGTGGGGGTCCTCACCGGGCCGCTGCCGCTGATCCCGCCCAAGGGAACCCCCGGCAGCCAGCAGGACAAGAGCCCCTCCGTCGTGGCGCTCGGCGGGGGCCACGGCCTGTCCGCCTCGCTGTCCGCCCTGCGGCTGCTCACCTCCGAACTCACGGCCGTGGTTACGGTGGCGGACGACGGCGGTTCCTCCGGGCGGCTGCGTGAAGAGTACGGGGTCCTGCCGCCCGGCGATCTCCGCATGGCGCTGAGCGCCCTGTGTGACGACACCGACTGGGGCCGCACCTGGCGCGACGTCATGCAGCATCGCTTCAAGGCGGCCGAGGGCCGCAGCGGTTCGCTGGACGACCACGCCATGGGCAACCTCCTCATCGTCACCCTGTGGGAGCTACTGGGGGACACCGTGGCCGGGCTCAAATGGGCCGGGGCGCTGCTTGGCGCCCGCGGCCAGGTCCTGCCCATGTCCAGCGTGCCCCTGACGATCGAGGGCAAGGCCCGCGTGGCGCTTCCTGGGGGAGGTGTTGAACTCCAGCCCATCCGCGGCCAGGCAAAATGTGCCGTGGCAGGCTCCCTCGAAGACGTCCGGCTCCTGCCCGAAGACGCCCCGGCCTGCACCGAGGCGCTCACAGCCATCGAACTGGCCGACTGGGTGGTGTTGGGCCCGGGCTCCTGGTACACCTCCGTGCTGCCGCACCTGCTGCTCCCTGAACTGCGCCAGGCGCTCGGCAACACTGCGGCGAAACGTTGCCTTACCATGAACCTGGATATGGACACCAAGGAAACCTCCGGCATGTCCGCCGCGGACCACCTTGACGTGCTCCGCAAGTACGCCCCCGAATTCAGCGTCGACGTCGTCCTGGCAGATCCTGCCGCAGTGCAGGATGTCAAGGCCTTCGAGAAGGCTGCCGGGATGATCGGCGCAGAGGTTGTGTTGGGTAGAGTAGGGGCGTCGCGACGCCGCCCTGTCCACGATCCTCTGCTTCTGGCGGCGGCGTACCACGATATTTTCGGGAACAGTTAGGAACACGCCATGGCACTGACCGCATCGGTCAAGGACGAACTGTCCCGCTTGGACATCAAGAAATCATCTGTCCGCAAGGCCGAAGTCTCGGCCATGCTCCGCTTCGCAGGCGGACTGCACATCATCTCCGGGCGCATCGTGATCGAGGCCGAAGTCGACCTCGCCTCCACGGCGCGGCGCCTGCGGGCAGCCATCGCGGAAGTCTACGGCCACCAAAGCGAGATCATCGTCGTCTCCGGCGGGGGGCTGCGGCGCGGCAGCCGCTACGTGGTGCGGGTGGTGCGCGACGGCGAGGCCCTCGCCCGCCAGACCGGCCTCCTGGACGGCCGCGGCCGTCCGGTGCGCGGCCTGCCGTCCGCCGTCGTCAACGGTTCGGCCGCCGACGCCGAGGCCGTCTGGCGCGGTGCCTTCCTCGCGCACGGCTCGCTCACGGAACCCGGCCGCTCCTCTTCCTTGGAAGTCACCTGCCCCGGTCCCGAGTCGGCCCTCGCCCTGGTGGGCGCGGCACGCCGGCTCGGCATCCAGGCCAAGGCCCGCGAAGTGCGCGGAGTGGACCGCGTGGTGATCCGCGACGGCGACACCATCGCCGCGCTGCTGACCCGCATGGGGGCGCACGACGCCCTCATGGTCTGGGAGGAACGGCGCATGCGCAAGGAAGTCAGGGCCACGGCCAACCGGCTCGCGAACTTCGATGACGCCAACCTCCGCCGCTCGGCCCAGGCCGCCGTTGCCGCGGGTGCCCGCGTGGACCGTGCCCTCGAGATCCTGGGCGACGACGTCCCGGACCACCTTAAGTACGCCGGCGAGCTTCGCGTGGCCCACAAGCAGGCAAGCCTCGACGAACTGGGACGCCTCGCCGAACCGCCCATGACCAAGGACGCCATCGCCGGACGTATCCGCCGGCTGCTCGCGATGGCCGACAAACGGGCCATCGATCTGGGCATCCCGGGTACCGAGGCAAATGTGACTCCCGAAATGATGGACGAATAGGACCCGCGCCTAGAATCAACTCGGGATGGAGGAAATACTGCGGCGGCGCAGCGGGTTGTTCCCGGTGGCGGCCCCCGCAAGGATTCTCCCCACGGATTTCCGGCCGGTCCGCCAGCCGGATGACCACAACGAGAGTTACTGACCGGACCTAGGTCCACGACATTGGAGGATTTCGTGACAGAGTACGTTCTGCCCGAGCTTGGCTACGACTACGCAGCACTCGAGCCGCACATTTCTGCAAGGATCATGGAGCTGCACCACAGCAAGCACCACGCTGCTTACGTGGCAGGCGCCAACAACGCCCTCGCGCAGCTGGCTGAGGCCCGTGAAAAGGGCGACTTCGCCAACATCAACCGCCTTTCCAAGGACCTTGCGTTCCACACCGGCGGCCACATCAACCACTCCGTGTTCTGGAACAACATCTCCCCGGACGGCGGCGACAAGCCCGAGGGCGAGCTCGCTGCTGCCATCGACGACGCCTTCGGTTCGTTCGACGCGTTCCGTGCACACTTCACCGCTGCGGCCATGGGCCTGCAGGGCTCCGGCTGGGCGTTCCTGGCCTACGAGCCCATCGGCGGCAACCTGGTCATCGAGCAGCTTTACGACCAGCAGGGCAACGTCGCAGTCGGAACCACCCCGCTGCTGATGCTGGACATGTGGGAGCACGCCTTCTACCTGGACTACGTCAACGTCAAGGCCGACTACGTCAAGGCTTTCTGGAACATCGCCAACTGGGCCGATGTCGCCAAGCGCTTCGAAGCCGCCCGCACGAACGCCACGGGCCTCATCGTCCTCTAGTGAGCTGCATTTCATGCTGATGTAACAAAAGTCACATTGTGCATGTATTTCGCCCAAATGCTGGAAAGCCTGCCCCCGCAGTTGCGGGGGCAGGCTTAGTTAAACGTAAGATGGGTCACGGAAGGCGGTTAGCCTTCAGCAACGTGGCTGGTCGCCCTCCGATCTGATAATCATCTCTGCCCAATGACGTGCGGGATCTGTCGGTTGGACCTGAAAAGTTCCGACTCACTAGGCGTGCTTGAAACAGCACCAAGGAGATTACATAGTGACCACCCGTATTGGTATCAACGGCTTTGGCCGCATCGGCCGTAACTACTTCCGCGCAGCACTGGCCCAGGGCGCAGACCTTGAGATCGTTGCAGTCAACGACCTCACCAGCCCCGAGGCGCTGGCGCACCTCCTGAAGTACGACTCCGTCGGCGGCCGCCTGACCCAGTCCGTGGAGGTCTCCGAAGGCAACCTGGTAGTTGACGGCAAGGTCATCACCGTTCTGGCCGAGCGCGATCCCGCCAACCTCCCGTGGGGCGAGCTGGGTGTCGACATCGTCATCGAGTCCACCGGCTTCTTCACCAAGGCTGCCGCTGCCCAGAAGCACATCGACGCCGGCGCCAAGAAGGTGCTCATCTCGGCACCTGCCAGCGACGAGGACATCACCATCGTCATGGGTGTCAACCACGAGCTCTACGACCCCGCAGCGCACAACATCATCTCCAACGCTTCCTGCACCACCAACTGCCTCGGCCCCCTGGCCAAGGTCATCAACGACTCCTTCGGCATCGAACGCGGCCTGATGACCACGGTCCACGCCTACACGGCGGACCAGAACCTGCAGGACGGCCCCCACGGCGACCTCCGCCGCGCACGCGCCGCCGCCATCAACATGGTCCCCACCTCCACCGGCGCAGCCAAGGCCATCGGCCTGGTCCTCCCGGAGCTCAAGGGCAAGCTGGACGGCTACGCCATCCGCGTTCCCGTCCCCACCGGCTCCGCCACGGACCTGACCGTCACGGTTTCCCGCGAAGTCACCGTCGAGGAAGTCAACGCAGCCCTCAAGGCAGCCTCCGAGACCGAGCAGTTCAAGGGCATCCTCAGCTACACGGATGCACCGATCGTCTCCTCCGACATCGTCGGCGACCCCGCCTCCTCGATCTTCGACTCCGGCCTGACCAAGGTCATCGGCAACCAGGTCAAGGTTGTTTCCTGGTATGACAACGAATGGGGCTACTCCAACCGCCTCGTTGACCTCACGGAGCTCGTCGCATCCAAGCTGGGCTAGGGTAGACACATGACATCTCACACCCTCAACGAACTCATCGCTGAAGGTGTCCGCGGGCGGTACGTTCTCGTCAGAAGTGACCTGAACGTGCCGCTCGACGGCTCTACAGTGACCGACGACGGCCGCATCAAGGCCTCCCTTCCGGTCATCGAAAAGCTCTCGGACGCCGGTGCCCGCGTGCTCGTAACCGCCCACCTCGGCCGCCCCAAGGGCGCCCCTGAGGACAAGTACTCGCTCAAGCCTGCTGCAGCCCGCCTGGCGGAGATTGCCCCGTTCAAGGTGGAGCTCGCCGCTGACACTGTCGGCGCCTCCGCCACGGAGCTCGCCGCACTGCTGCAGGACGGCGAAGTGCTCGTCCTCGAGAACGTCCGCTTCGATGCCCGCGAGACCAGCAAGGACGACGCCGAGCGCGGCTCCTTCGCCGACGAGCTCGTGGCGCTGACGGGTGACAACGGCGCCTTCGTGGACGACGCCTTCGGCGCCGTGCACCGCAAGCACGCCAGCGTCTACGACGTCGCCACACGCCTGCCCTCCTACCAGGGCGATCTGGTGCACACCGAGGTGGACGTGCTGCAGAAGCTCACCACGGATACCCAGCGGCCCTACGTTGTGGTCCTCGGCGGCTCGAAGGTCTCCGACAAGCTCGCCGTGATCGACAACCTCATCGGCAAGGCAGACACCATTCTGGTGGGCGGCGGCATGCTGTTCACCTTCCTTGCGGCCGCAGGCCACAAGGTGGCAGGCAGCCTGCTCGAAGCAGACCAGATCCCTGTGGTGCAGGACTACCTTGAGCGCGCCGCAGCAGCCGGTACCTCGTTCGTCGTCCCCACCGACGTCGTGGTCGCCAGCCGTTTCGCGGCCGATGCCGACCATGAAGTCGTCAGCGCCGACGCCATCGAAGGCAGTGCCTTCGGAGCCGCAGGCATCGGACTGGACATCGGGCCTGTCTCGGCGGCGGCGTTCGCCGAACAGATCAAGGGCGCCAAAACAGTCTTCTGGAACGGCCCCATGGGCGTGTTCGAATTCGAGGCCTTCTCCAGCGGTACCCGTGCCATCGCACAGGCCCTCACGGAGACGCCTGCCTTCACTGTGGTGGGCGGCGGCGACTCCGCTGCAGCCGTGCGGACCCTCGGCTTCGAGGACTCCCAGTTCGGCCACATCTCCACCGGCGGCGGCGCCAGCCTGGAATACCTTGAAGGCAAGGAACTTCCCGGGCTCAGCGTGCTGGACCGCTAAAGCCATACCGGCCGGCAGGGCGCCCGTCCCACACCAGGGCCCGCCCTGCCGGCTGTTCTCTCTTTCCACTCATTCTTTGGAGTTCACGTGACTACCTCTGCCAACGGCAACTTCGTCCGCAAGCCCTTCATCGCCGGCAACTGGAAGATGAACATGGACCACGTCCAGGGCATCACCCTCCTGCAGAAGCTGGCCTGGACCCTGTCCGACGCCACGCACGACTACAGCCGCGTCGAGGTAGCCGTCTTCCCGCCGTTCACGGACCTGCGCGGTGTGCAGACCCTGGTGCAGGGTGACGAGCTGGACGTCGTCTATGGCGGCCAGGACCTCTCCCAGCACGACTCCGGTGCCTACACCGGTGACATCTCCGGCCAGTTCCTGAACAAGCTCGGCTGCTCTTACGTCTTGGTAGGCCACAGCGAACGTCGCACCATCCACAACGAATCCGACAAAGTCCTCAACGCCAAGGTCAAGGCCGCGTTCAAGCACGAGGTCACCCCAGTGCTGTGCGTCGGCGAGGGCCTGGAGATCCGCCAGGCCGGCACCCACGTGGAGCACACCCTGGCCCAGCTGCGTGCAGGCGTGGCGGAGCTCACCGCCGAGCAGGCCGCCGAGCTCGTCGTGGCCTACGAGCCTGTCTGGGCCATCGGCACCGGCGAGGTCGCAGGACCGGAAGACGCGCAGGAAATGTGTGCCGCCATCCGCGCCGAGCTCGCCACCATCTTCGACGACGCAGTCGCCGCCAAGACGCGTCTGCTGTACGGCGGTTCGGTCAAGGCCAACAACGCCGCGGCGATCATGGCCGAAACAGACGTGGACGGATTGCTTGTGGGTGGCGCCAGCCTGGACGCTGCGGAGTTTGCTAACATTGTCAGGTTCGAGAGCCACCTCGTTACGGACTAGTCCGGCCCAAGGTTCCGCTCCCGTTATCCGATCTTTCGAAAGGCCGTCGTGGACGTTCTTCAAGTCATTCTGCAGATCCTGCTGGGCATCACCAGCCTTCTGCTGACGCTGCTCATTCTGTTGCACAAGGGACGTGGCGGCGGTTTGTCCGACATGTTCGGCGGCGGCATGAGTTCCGGATTGAGCTCCTCCGGCGTTGCGGAGCGGAACCTGAACCGCTTCACCATCATCCTCGGCATCACCTGGGGTGCCGTGATCATTGGCCTTGGCCTGATCATGCGCTTCGCCGCCGGGGGCGATTCCTAGCTTTCCCCGGCGGAAACGGCAGTCCCGGCATGATCGGGACTGCCGCCGTCGGGATCCCCGCATTAGACTGGGCCTGTTGGCTTCACCGCCAGCCGGCCGAGTCTTGAGGGGATCGAAGATGGTTCATGGCACGTCAGGATTCCGGGGCACCCGTGCGGGCGTCACTGCCGGATCAGCCCCAAGGAACCAGTCCGACCATAATGTCGGCGACAGCTTGCCGCGTATTCGTGTTTCCTATTGGTGCGCCAAAGGACACGAGACGCGGCTTGTTTTCGTTAAGCTGCCGGAGGACCAGATCCCCAAGAGCTGGGACTGCCCCAAGTGCGGCTGCACGGCGGGCCGGCATCCCGGCGAAGCCCCGGAGCACAGGGACGCAGAAGACGGCTTCAAGAGCCATCTGGACTACGTTAAAGAAAGACGCTCCAGCCAGGACGCGGAAATCGTCCTGGCTGGAGCGCTTGAGCGGCTACGCGCCCGCGGGGTCCTTCCGGACCAGCTGCTGCGGGACCCGTGAGGCAGCGTTCTCGTCGATAAGCCACAAGGTCCGCGAACGGCCCAGCGGGCCGGACGCCGGGACCTGCACCGGGTTGGCGCCGGCAAGCGCCAGCCCCACCGCACCGGCCTTGTCCTCGCCTGCCACCACCATCCAGATCTCCTGGGCGGTGTTGAGGGCCGGCAGCGTCAGGGAAACGCGCGACGGCGGCGGCTTGGGGGCGTTTTCCACGCCCACCACAGTCCGGTCCTTGACGCGGATGGCGGCCTGCTCCGGGAAGAGCGAGGCCACGTGCGCATCCGGTCCCACACCAAGCAGCAGGATGTCGAAACGGGGCAGCTCCCCGGCCTCGTCCGGACGGTTGTCCGAGGTGTCCGCGGCGTGCTCCGCCTCGGCAGCGGCCTTGAGGCGTGCCGCGTAGTCGGCTGCGGCGTCGTCTGCCGAGGCAAACTCGTCCGAGGAACCGGGGACGTGGACCCTGGCCGGATCCACCGGGAGGTGGGCCAGGAGCGCCTTGTGCGCCTGGAGGGCGTTCCGGTCATCGCTGTCGGCGGCGACGAACCGTTCGTCGCCCCACCAGAAGTTGACCCGGGACCAGTCCACCGCTGCGGCTGCGGGGGAGTCCGCCACAGCCTTCAGGGTGCCGATTCCCACGGTACCGCCGGTCAGGACCACGGTGGCCTCGCCGTGCTTGTCCTGTACGTCCACGAGCTTGGTGATGAGCCGTGCTGCAATGGCCGCCATCAGGACGGCGGAGTCTGGATGGATGCTTACTCTGGGGTCAGCGTGCACTTGTGTGGACTCTCCTCTGGCTGGTTAGGGGCAGTCCCATCGTAATCACTTCTCCGAAGACTTCGTCGGGGTCGAGCCGGCGGAGTTCTTCGGCGAGGCAGTCCTTGAGGCTGCGCCGCGGCAGGGAGATCCGTTGGGTGGGCTGGCCGGGCTGGCTCAGTTCCGCCACGGACAGGCCGGGGCGGAAGAGCTGGACGTCGCCGCTGGAGCGGGTGAGGCGGACGCGGCGGATGCCGGTCCCCGCCGGATCGGCCACGATGGTGACCGGTGCTTCCAGCGCCCGGGTGAGCCAGGCCGCCAGGAGCAGGGTGGACGGGGAGTCCGAGGCGCCCTCGACTGCAATGGCCGAGACGGGGTCGCCGTCCATCTGGTCGAAGACCGCGGCCAGCTGCATGCGCCAGTTGGTCAGCCGGGTCCAGGCCAGGTCGGTGTCGCCGGCCTTGTACGTGGAGCGGATTCTCTCCAGGGCCACCGCCGGGTCGGCCTCGTTGGCGGAATCGGTGATCCGGCGGTGCGCGATGCGCCCGATGGAGGTTTCGCAGGCGCTTTCCGGGGCGCCGTGCGGCCACCAGGCCACGATCGGCGCGTCGGGCAGCAGCAGCGCGGCCACGAGCGATTCGCTCTCGTGGGCGAGCTGGCCGAAGCCGCGGAGCACGATCACCTCGGAGGCGCCGGCGTCGCCGCCCACCCGGATCTGGGCGTCCAGGCGGTCCGGGGCCTCGGCCCCGGCGTCGGCGAGGACGATGATGCGGCAGGGGTGCTCGCGGCTGGCCTCGTTGGCCGCCTCGATGGCTTCCTCCTCCAGCCCGGACTTGGTGACCACCACGAGGGTGAGCACGCGGCCCAGGGCGATCACGCCGCCCTGCTCGCGCAGGGCCGTGATCTTCTTGGAGATCTTGGAGGTGGTGGTGTCGGGAAGATCTACGATCATGGCCTTCTCCAGGTTCGTCCGTCGCGGGCAAGGAGTTCGTCGGCCGAGGCGGGGCCCCAGCTGCCGGGGGCGTACGGCTGCGGCTGCTCGTCCAGGCCGGCCCAGTATTCCTCGAACGGGTCAAGGATCTTCCAGGACAGTTCCACTTCGGCGTGCCGGGGGAACAGCGGCGGTTCGCCCAGGAGGACGTCCAGGATGAGGCGTTCGTAAGCTTCGGGGCTGGACTCCGTGAAGGAGTGGCCGTAGCCGAAGTCCATGGTGACGTCGCGGACTTCCATCTGCGTGCCCGGCACCTTGGAGCCGAAACGGATGGTGGCACCCTCGTCCGGCTGGACGCGGATCACCACGGCGTTCTGGCCGAAGTCGTCCTCAGCATGGTCGCGGAACAGCAGGTTGGGGGCGCGCTTGAACACCACGGCGATTTCCGTGACGCGGCGTCCCAGGCGCTTGCCGGCGCGCAGGTAGAACGGCACGCCGTTCCAGCGGCGCGTGTTGATGTCCACGCGGATCGCGGCGAAGGTTTCGGTCTTGGAGTCGGCGGGGATGCCGTCCTCGTCCAGGTAGCCCTGCACCTGCTCGCCGCCCTGCCAGCCGCCCGTGAACTGGCCGCGCGCGGAGTGCGTGGACAGGTCATCCGGAAGCTTGACCGCGGCCAGGACCTTTTCCTTCTCGGCCCGCAGGTCGTCCGCGTTGAAGGAGATGGGCTCCTCCATCGCGGTCAGCGCGAGCAGCTGCAGCAGGTGGTTCTGGATGACGTCGCGGGCCGCGCCCACGCCGTCGTAGTAGCCGGCGCGGCCGCCCGTGCCGATGTCCTCGGCCATGGTGATCTGCACGTGGTCCACGTAGTTCGCGTTCCACAGCGGTTCGAACAGCTGGTTGGCGAAACGAAGGGCCAGGATGTTCTGGACCGTTTCCTTGCCCAGGTAGTGGTCGATGCGGAATACGGCATCCTGGGGGAATACGGATTCCACGATGTCGTTCAGCTGCCGGGCCGACTCGAGGTCGTGGCCGAAGGGCTTCTCGATGACCACGCGCCGCCACTGCCCGGACTTCGCCTGGGCGAGGCCGTGCTTGGAGAGCTGCCGGCAGACCTGTTCGAACGCCTTGGGCGGGATCGAGAGGTAGAAGCCGTGGTTGCCGCGGGTTCCGCGGGTCGCGTCGAGTTCGTCCAGGGTGTCGCCGAGACGCTCGAAGGCGTCGTCGTCGTCGAACTCGCCCTGGACGAAGCGCACGCCCGAGGCCAGCTGCTCCCAGACGGCCTCGTCGAACTTGGTGCGCGCGTGGGCCTTGACGTTTTCCTTCACCTCGGCGGCGAAGTCTTCGTTGTCCCATTCACGGCGGCCGAAGCCCACCAGGGCGAAGCTCGGCGGGAGCAGGCCACGGTTGGCAAGGTCATAGACCGCGGGCATGAGTTTCTTGCGGGCGAGGTCGCCGGTGACTCCGAAGAACACCAACGACGACGGCCCGGCGATGCGGTTCAGGCGCCGGTCGCGCGGATCCCGGAGGGGATTGCGCGGCCCGGCGTTCTTCCTGCCGTTTTCAGATTCTGGCATGTTTGCTATTGTGCCTTAGCTTTCGAGGGCGCTGGCCTGGCCGGCCAGCGCAGCGACAACATCCTGGAGCTGCGCCACGCCGGCCGCACGGTCGGTGAGGTGCAGGCGGAGAACCGGACGGCCGTGGCCTTCCAGGACCTGGGCGTCACCGGAGGCCTGGGCCGCGATGAGCTCACCGAAGGTGAAGGGGCGCTCGGGGATGGCGAGGTCCGTGGCCGAGGCGGCCGTGACCTGCAGGAAGGCGCCGATAGCGGGGCCGCCCTTGTGGAACTGGCCGGTGGAGTGCAGGAACCGCGGGCCCCAGCCGAACGTCACGGGGCGGCCGCCGACTGCAGCCAGCTGGTCCCGGACGCCTTCCAGCGGGGCATGCGTGATGCGGTCCAGGTACGCCTGGACGCTCAGGTAACCCGTGGCACCCAGTTCGCCCAGCAGTGCCTGCACCGCTTCGCCAACCGTGGCGGCGTCGCCCAGCCAGGCACCGCCGCGGACCTCCACCGAACCGTCAACGAAGGCGGCAGGGGTCGGCTCGGGGCGGGCGTCCAGCAGGCCGCGGGCGGCAACCTTGGCTGCCTCGACGTCGGGCTGGTCGAAGGGGTTGATGCCGAGCAGGCGCCCGGCGACCGCCGTCGCGAATTCCCACACCAGCATCTGGGTGGCCAGGCCACCGGCGATCGCGACTTCGTTTTCACCGAGTTCGACGTCGGAGTCCTCGCCCACCAGCCGCACCACCAGGACGTCGTCGGCGCCGCCGCTGACCTCCGGGGCGTTGGGGCCGGCGACGACGGGAAGCACGCCCGTGCCCAGCTTGCCGGTCGATTCGGCGATGAGCTGCTCGGCCCAGTCGGCGAAGCCGACGATCCCGGAGCCATCCTCGGCGATGACGATCTTGTTGCGCAAGGGAGCCGTGCCGCCGAGGGCGATGCCCAGGGCGAGCCCGATGTTGTCCGCGGCGTCCTCGTTGAGGATTTCGGCGGCTTCCTCGGCCTCGTCCAGGAATGCCTGGATGTCCACGCCGGCCAGGCCGCAGGGCACCAGGCCGAAGGCGGTCAGCGCGGAGTAGCGTCCGCCGACGTTGGGGTCGGCGTTGAAGACGGCACGGTAACCGGCCTCGCGGGAGGCCTTGTCCAGCGGGGAGCCGGGGTCCGTCACGATGATGATGCGGCTCTTCGCGTCGATGCCGGCCTCGGTGAAGGCCTGCTCGAAGATGCGGCGCTGGGAGTCCGTCTCAAGGGTGGAACCGGACTTGGACGAGACCACGATGGCGGTCTCGGCCAAGCGGTCCGCGACGGCGGCACCGACCTGCTCGGGATCGGTGCTGTCCAGCACAGTCAGCTCGACGCCAGCGGTGCCGGCAATGACCTCGGGAGCCAGGGAAGAACCACCCATGCCGCACAGGACAATGCGGGTGATACCCTCGGCGCGCAGGGCATCACCGAGTTCCAGGATGCCGTCTACCAGCGGCTGGGAGACGGCCGCGGCCTCAACCCATCCGAGGCGGACGGCGGATTCGGACTCCGCGTCGGGACCCCACAGGGTGTGGTCCTTGGCGAAGATCCGCGTGGCGATCCGGTCTTCGACAAGACCGTCGATGTGCTTCTCGATGGCCTGTCGTGCGGCACCGGTGGCGTCGTAGCTGAGTGTGCTCATGGTGGGTTAGGAAGCCTTCCGTGCAGCGGCGAGGGCGCCCTCGACGTCGGCCAGCAGTTCCTTCCAGCTGGCCACGAACTTCTCGAGGCCTTCGGACTCGAGCAGGGCCACGACGTCGTTGTAGGAAACGCCGAGCGCCTCGAGGGCGTTGAGGGTTTCGTTGGCGGCCTCGTAGGTGCCGGAGATGGTGTCTCCGGTGACTACGCCGTGGTCGAAGGTGGCCTCAAGGGTCTTCTCCGGCATGGTGTTGACGATGCCGGCGGCGACCAGTTCGGTCACGTACAGGGTGTCCGGGTATGCCGGGTCCTTGACGCCGGTGGAGGCCCACAGGGGGCGCTGCGGCAGGGCGCCGGCCTCGGCCAGCACTGCCCAGCGTTCGGTGGAGAAGAGCTCTTCGTAGACCTGGAAGGCGAGGCGGGCGTTGGCAACGCCGGCCTTGCCCTTGAGGGCCCTGGCTTCGTCGGTGCCCAGGGCGTCGAGGCGCTTGTCGATCTCGGTGTCCACGCGGGAGACGAAGAAGGATGCCACCGAGTGGATCGTGGAGAGGTCGTGGCCGTTTTCCTTGGCCAGCTCCAGGCCGGACTGGAAGGCGTTGATGACGGCGCGGTAGCGCTCCAGGGAGAAGATCAGGGTCACGTTGACGCTGATGCCTTCGCCCAGGACAGCGGTGATCGCCGCGAGGCCTTCGAGGGTCGCCGGGATCTTGATGTGGACGTTGTCCTTGTTGACCTTCTTGTAGAGGTGCTTGGCCTCGGCGATGGTGCCTTCGGTGTCCCAGGCGAGGCGGGGGTCCACCTCGATGGAGACGCGGCCGTCAACACCCTTGCTTGCGGCGGCGACCGGGGCGAAGAGGTCGCAGGCGTCGGCGACGTCGGTGGTGGTGATCTCGAAGATCGTTTCGTCCAGGGTGGCGCCCTGGGCGGCGAGTTCGGCGACCTTCCCGTCGTAGTAGTGGCCGGTGGTGATGGCGGCGTGGAAGATCGACGGGTTGGTGGTCACACCGACCACGTTCTTCTCTTCGATCAGCTTCTGCAGGCTGCCGCTGGACAGGCGTTCCCGGGAGAGGTCGTCAAGCCAGATCGACAGACCGGCATCGGAAAGCTGCTGCGTGGGAGTCGTAGTCATTTTCTTTATCTCCTTGAAAATTTGTTCGTGTCAGGCCGGGAGGCCGGCGAGGGAGTCCTTGGCGGCGGCGGCGACTGCCTCTGCCGTGATGCCGAACTCCTGGAAGAGGCGCTTGTAGTCGGCGGAAGCGCCGTAGTGTTCGAGCGAGATCGAACGGCCTGCGGAGCCGACGAACTCGGCCCAGCCCAGGGCCAGGCCGGCCTCGACCGAAACGCGTGCCTGGACGGCAGCCGGAAGGACAGCTTCGCGGTAGGCGGCGTCCTGCTTCTTGAACCATTCGACACACGGCATGGAGACCACGCGGGCGGCGATGCCTTCGGCCTGGAGGGCTTCGCGGGCCTGGACGGCCAGCTGGACCTCGGAGCCGGTGCCGATCAGGATCACGTCGGCGGGAACGGTCGCGCCGTCCTTGGAGGCTTCGGCCAGGACGTAGCCGCCCTTGGCCACGCCTGCGACCGAGCCGAAGGTGTCGCCCTCGGCTTCGCCTTCACCACGGGCGTAGGTGGGGATGTTCTGGCGGGTCAGCACGATGCCCGCAGGGTTCTCGTGGTTCTCCAGCATGGTCTTCCAGGCCACAGCGACCTCGTTGGCGTCGCCGGGGCGGACCACGTCCAGGCCCACGATGGCGCGCAGCGTGGCGAGCTGTTCCACCGGCTGGTGGGTGGGGCCGTCTTCGCCCAGTCCGATGGAGTCGTGCGTCCACACGTACAGCGACGGGACACCCATGAGGGCGCCGAGGCGGATGGCGGGGCGCTGGTAGTCGGAGAAGATCAGGAAGGTGCCGGAGAACGCCCGGGTGCGGCCGTGCAGGCTGATGCCGTTCACGATCGACGCTGCGGCGTGTTCGCGGATGCCGAAGTGCAGGACCCGGCCGTAGGGGTTGCCCTTCCACGCATCGGTGGAGCGCGATGCCGGGATGAACGACGGCGAGCCCTCGATGGTGGTGTTGTTGGACTCGGCGAGGTCGGCGGAGCCGCCCCAGAGTTCGGGCATGACCGGGCCGATGGCGTTCAGGACCTTGCCGGACGCGGCGCGGGTGGACACGTCCTTGCCGGCCTCGAACACCGGCAGTGCGGCGTCGAGCTCCACCGGAAGCTTCTTGGCTTCGATGCGCTCCAGCAGTGCGGCGTTCTCCGGGTTGGCGGACTGCCATGCTTCGAAGTCTGCCTGCCATTCGGTGCGGGCGGCTGCGCCGCGGTCAACAACGGCGCGGGCGTGGGCCAGGACGTCTTCATCAACCTGGAAGGTCTTGGCGGGGTCGAAGCCCAGGACTTCCTTCAGTGCCGCGACTTCCTCGGTGCCCAGGGCGGAACCGTGGATCTTGCCGGTGTTCTGCTTCTTGGGGGCCGGGAAGCCGATGATGGTGCGCAGCGAGATGATGGAGGGCTTGTTCGTCTCGGCCTTGGCCGCGAGCAGGGCGCTGTAGAGTTCCTGGACGTCTTCGACGTATTCGCCGGTCTTGGTCCAGTCAACGCGCTGGGTGTGCCAGCCGTAGGACTCGTAGCGCTTGAGGACATCCTCGGTGAACGCGATGTCGGTGTCGTCTTCGATCGAGATGTGGTTCTCGTCGTAGATCACCACGAGGTTGCCCAGTTCCTGGTGGCCGGCCAGCGAGGAAGCCTCGGAGGTCACGCCTTCCTGGAGGTCGCCGTCGGAGGCAATGACCCAGACGGTGTGGTCGAACGGGCTGGTGCCCTCCGCTGCCTCGGGGTCGAACAGGCCGCGCTGGCGACGCTGGGAGTAGGCGAAGCCCACGGAGGAGGCCAGGCCCTGGCCGAGCGGACCGGTGGTGATCTCCACGCCGGCTGTGTGCTTGTACTCCGGGTGGCCCGGGGTCAGCGAACCCCAGGTGCGCAGCGCCTCGAGGTCCTTCAGCTCCAGGCCGTAGCCGGAGAGGAAGAGCTGGATGTACAGGGTCAGGGACGTGTGGCCCGGGGACAGGATGAACCGGTCACGGCCGATCCAGTCCGGGTTCTTGGGGTCGTGGCGCATCAGCTTCTGGAACAGCAGGTATGCGGCGGGCGCCAGGGACATTGCCGTGCCCGGGTGGCCGTTGCCGACCTTCTCCACGGCATCCGCGGCCAGGACACGCACGGTGTCAACAGCGCGCTGGTCCAAGCTGGTCCATGACAGTTCTTGCTCTTCCAAATGTGGCACGAAAACCGAGCCCCTCTCTGTGCTGACGGCAGGCATTGAGGACGCGCCGGAGCAGGGGCACAGGATGGCGCCCGCTGCGGGTTGTCTACCAGCCGTTCACCATTGAAACGTTGATCTATCACCCAGTCACCCGATCCTGAGAATGCGTTTTCCCGGAAAGCCGTCGAGTGCTGATCTGCAGACAGCTTAGCCTCATTCGGGGGCCTGGGCCGTGGGATTTCCCAAAATTGGGCGGAAATTCCGTTTTATGAATCACTGTGCGGTTTACAAGGCGTGAAGTTTCGGAAACATTGGGGAATTTTCGGTGCCACGGCCCACTTCGGGCCACGGTATGATATCTGGAGGCCACCAGCGGCATGTGCATCCCCTGAATTTGGACAGCCGCCGCTGCGAGAACACCAGAGCATAGAACAGAGTGACTGCCACCGTGAGCACAACAGATACGCCCATCAACGCGTCCCCCGCCCGGGGGAGCAACGGAATCTCCCGTAAGTTCAAGGCGTATCTTGCCCTCACCAAACCTCGCGTCATCGAACTGCTCCTGGTCAGCACCCTGCCCACCATGATCTTCGCCCAGCGCGGCTTCCCCTCGCTGGGGCTCATCCTGGCCACGCTCGTCGGCGGAGCGTTCGCCGCCGGCAGCGCCGGCGTCTTCAACTGCTACATCGACCGAGACATCGACAAGCTCATGCACCGCACCGAGAAGCGGCCCCTCGTCACCGGTGAAGTGACCCCCCGGGAAGCCCTCATCTTCGGCTGGATCCTGGGCGCGGCGTCCATCGCCATCCTGTGGTTCGGTGCCAACCCGCTCGCGGCCTGGCTGGGACTCGGCGCCATCCTCTTCTATGTGGTCATCTACACGATGATCCTCAAGCGCCGCACGGCACAGAACATCGTCTGGGGCGGAGCCGCCGGCTGCTTCCCGGTGCTCATCGCCTGGGCCGCCGTCACCAACACCCTCGAGTGGCCCGCCGTCGTGCTCTTCATGGTGATCTTCCTCTGGACGCCGCCGCACTACTGGCCGCTGTCCATGCGCTACGGCGAGGACTACCGCAACGCCAACGTCCCCATGCTCGGCGCCATCGCCGGGGCCAAAGTGGTTTCCGTGCAGGTGGTCCTCTACGCCTGGGCCATGGTTGCCTGCTCGCTGCTCATGGTTCCCGTCGGTCGGGCCGGCTGGGTTTACACCATCGCCGCCGTCGCCGCGGGAGCCTGGTTCCTCTACGAGTCCCACGCCCTGTACAACCGCGCCCAGGGCGGCGACGTCTCCAACAAGGGCGCCATGAAGGTCTTCCACGGTTCCATCAGCTACCTGACGCTGCTCTTCATCGCCCTCGCCGTGGATCCGTTCATCGGTTCCCCGCTGGTTGGCTAAGGGCCTCACCAAACAACAACGCGGGGTCACTCCCGGCCCATGCCAACGAGGTGGATGGGCGCGGAGTGACCCCGCGTTGTTGTTTAAGCTGCGGCTACTTGACCGGGCTGAAGCGGGCTATGTCTGCTGCATTCGTGGCGGCGCTCATGAGCAGCGCGGCGCCGAGCATGTGGGCGCCCACCAGGAGCGCCGGGATGCCGTTGTAGTACTGGGTGAAGCCGATGACGGCCTGCAGCAGGGTCACGGCAAGGAGCAGGAACACGGCAGTCCGGAAGATGCCCGGGATGCGCTTGCGGAGCACCAGGTAGAGCGCAAAGAGCGTTCCGGCGGTGATGAGGTAGGCCGGGACGGCGTGGATGTGGGAGAACAGGTCCCAGTCCAGATCGTTGCGGGGCGCGTCGGCGTCGCCGGCGTGCGGGCCGGCCCCGGTCACCACCACGCCGAGCATCACGGCCAGGGCAGAGAACGCGGCGACGGCGGCCATCACCGGCGAAGCAACGCCGGGCAGGGCGGGCAGGGTGCGGTTCATGAAGCGCCCCGCGCGGCCGTAGGCCCGGTTCACCAGCAGGGTGGCGAGGACCACGAGGGCCATGGACACCAGGAAGTGCAGGCCCACCACCCAGGGGTTGAGGTTCGAGAGCACCGTGATGCCGCCGATCACGGCCTGCGCCGGGATGCTGGCGAGCAGCCCCAGCGCCAGCAGGAAGAGGTCGCGGCGTTCCTTGCGGAGGTTCCACAGGTACACCAGCATGGCGACGGCCACCGCGGCCAAGGCGAAGGTCAGGAGCCGGTTGCCGAACTCGATGAAGCCGTGGATGCCCATTTCGGGCGTGTTCACCAGGGAGTCGCTGGTGCACCGCGGCCACGTGGGGCAGCCCAGGCCGGAGGCCGTCAGGCGGACGGCGCCGCCGGTGACCACCAGCACGGTCTGGCCGATGAGGGAGAGCACCGCCAGGCGCCGGATGCTGCTGTTGAGCTGCGTGGGAAGCTTGGCTGCGAGGCGCTGGATGGTTTTCGGGAGGCGGGAAGCCGTGCTCAAAGTTTCTCTCAATTCCAATTGACGGTTCGGGCCCACAACGGGGCTCTCAGTTCCATTTGAACCAGCGGATGGCTGCGGCACCGGCCAGGACCGTCCACAGCACCAGGACAATGACGGCGGGCAGGGGCACAACGCCATGCAGGAAGGCATCCCGCAGCGCCTGGCCCAGTGCCCCCGAGGGCAGGAAGTGCACGATGCCCTGGGCCAGTGCGGGCAGGCGCTCGGCGGGCACCACGATGCCGCCCAACGCCCCGAGCAGGATCCACAGCAGGTTGGTGATGGCCAGGGTGGCTTCGGGCCGTACCGTGCCGGCCACCAGCAGGCCCAGCGCGGTGAATGCCGCGGCGCCCAGGACCAGCAGGGCCAGGCCCGGCAGCCAGCCTTCGGGCCTCGGCTGCCAGCCGAGCATGGCAGCGACGGCGCCGACCACCATGACCTGGAGGGCCAAGACCACCAGCACGGCCAGGATCTTCCCGGCGATCAGGCCGGTCCGTCCGAGCGGCGTGGTGGAAAGGAAGCGCAGCACACCGTAGCGGCGGTCAAAGCCGGTGGCGATGCCTTGCCCGGTGAAGGCCGTGGACATGGCGCAGAGCGCCAGGATGCCCGGCACTGCGACGTCGATGCGGCTGCCGCCCAGGCCGTCCAGAAGCGGCGTGACGGTCAGGCCCACCAGCGCGAGCAGGGGCAGGATGACCGCAAGGATCAGCTGTTCGCCGTTGCGGATCATCGCCAGGGTTTCGTAGCGGCCTTGGAGCAGGATCCGGCGCAGGATGGGCGCTGGTCCGGCGTGTCCGTCCCGGCCTGCCTGCTGGCCGGCCAGTGCGTTGCTCATCGGATGTCCCTTCCGGAGATGTCCAGGAAAACGTCTTCGAGGCTGCGCGCTTCGAGGCGCAGGGAAGCCGGCATGATGTCCCGCGCTGCCCACCATGCGGTGAGCGCGGCAAGGTCTGCCGGGGTCAGGGTGCCCGTGACGGCGTAGCTGCCGGCACGGCTCTCGCTGACAGTGAGGCCCGCGCCGAGGGCGGCGGAGAAATCAAGCCCGGCGGACGCATCGAAGAACAGGGTCCGCTCGGTGATGTCCTCGCCGGTGGAGTGGTCGCCGCTCAGTAGTTCGGCGACGGTGCCCTCGGCGACGTTGTGCCCGCCGTCGATGATGTAGACGTAGTCTGCCAGCCGCTGCGCGTCGTCCATCAGGTGGGTGGTCAGGACGATGCCCATGCCGGAGTCCCGGAGCTCGGCGATCAGTTCGAACACGATCTGGCGGGACTGGGGATCAAGGCCGGCGCTGGGTTCGTCCAGGAACAGGATCTCGGGGTTGCCCACCAGCGCGGCGGCCAGGGCCAGCCGCTGTTTCTGCCCGCCGGACAGGCGCCGGATGTTGGTCCGGCTGAACTGGGAGATGCCAAGCCGCTCCACCAGGAGGTCCACGGACATGGGGTTCCGGTACATTCCGGCGACGTGGCGCAGCAGGGGGATGGGACGGGCCGACGGCGGCAGCCCGCCGTCCTGGAGCATGACGCCGACGCGTGCCCGCAGGGATGCCCCGGCCGTGTCCGGGTCTTCGCCCAGGAGGGAGATACTTCCGCCCGTGCGCCGCTGGAGGCCCTGGGCGCATTCGAGCGTGGTGGTCTTGCCGGCACCGTTGGCGCCCAGGAGCGCGGTGATCTGGCCGCGTTCGGCCACGAGGGAAAGGCCTCCGACCACCCGGAGCATCTTGCCGTCAAGGGAGGCCAGCGGGCCAACATCCTTAATGAGTCCGTCAATAACGAGGACAGGGGAATCGGGGGATCGCACCAGAGTATTCTACGTGAAGTAGTACGGCCGCCGCCGTGGGCGCCTCAGGCCAGCCTTGCCTTACTGGCTGCCAGGATGAAATTACGACATGATTGTGTTGTGTATTCCATGAGCAGCCCTGTTTCCGTGCCGTCCAAGCGGCATGGCGCACTGACGGCCGAGCCCCTTGCGGGCACGCCGGCGCTGCCTGACGCGGAAGACCGCACGCGCGACCGCGTCCTCGGCGCCGTGCTGGAGCATGGCCCGGTCAGTGCCGCCGAGCTGGGGGAGCTCCTCGGCTTCACCCCCGCCGCCGTCCGCCGCCACCTGGACCACCTGGAACGCAGCGGCGTCATTGAGGTCAAGCGCGTGGCCAGGGCCGGCGCGGGCGCCGGGCGTCCCGCCCGCCGCTACGTCCTGAGCTCGCAGGGCCAATCGAAACTCGGCGACGACTACCTCAACATCGCCAGCTCCGCCCTCAGGCGCCTGCAGGAACTGGCGGGCGACGAAGCCGTCCGTGAGTACGCCGTCGAGCGCTTTGCCGACATGGAACGGCGCTACGCGCCGGAAGTCAACGACGCCGGACCGGACATCGCCGAGCGCGCCATGGCGCTGTCCAAGGCGCTCAGCCGCGACGGCTACGTCGCCTCCGCCCACTCCATCGAGGCCAAGGCGCCGCTCCCCGCGGCGCTGTCCAGCATCCAGCTGTGCCAGGGCCACTGCCCCATCCAGCACCTGGCCGCGGAGTTCCCGGTCTTCTGCGACGCCGAGACCGAGGTGTTCTCGCGTCTGGTCGGCGTGGACGTCCGCAGGTTGTCCACGCTCGCCGGCGGCGGCCACGTTTGCACCACCCACATACCTACCGGGCGCCCGGTTGCCAAGGAGCCTGACGGCCCCTCAGTGCAGCCGGACAGCCCGTACCAGGAATCAAACAACCAGCAAGAAAGGCCGTGATGACGGACCAACTAGCAGAGAAAGCGGTAGCTGACGGCACTGTGATCTCGGAGATTCTGGAGAAGAATCCCGAACTGCACGGTATCGGAAACTACGAGTACGGCTGGGCCGACAAGAACGACGTCGGCGCCAACGCACGCCGTGGCATCAACGACGAGGTAGTCCGCGACATTTCGGCCAAGAAGAATGAGCCGGAATGGATGCTGGACCTGCGCCTGAAGGGCCTGAAGTACTTCGACCGCAAGCCCATGCCCACCTGGGGTGCAGACCTCTCGGGCATCGACTTCGACAACATCAAGTACTTCGTGCGCTCCACCGAGAAGCAGGCCGCCACGTGGGAAGACCTTCCGGAAGACATCCGGAACACCTACGAGAAGCTGGGCATCCCGGAAGCAGAGCGCAGCCGCCTCGTCTCCGGTGTCGCCGCGCAGTATGAGTCCGAGGTTGTGTACCACCAGATCCGCGAGGACCTGGAAGCCCAGGGCGTCATCTTCCTGGACACCGACACCGCACTGCGTGAACACCCGGAGATCTTCCAGGAGTACTTCGGCACCATCATCCCGGTGGGCGACAACAAATTCGCCTCGCTGAACACGGCCGTATGGTCCGGCGGTTCCTTCGTGTACGTGCCCAAGGGCGTCCACGTGGACATCCCGCTGCAGGCCTACTTCCGCATCAACACGGAAAACATGGGCCAGTTTGAGCGCACCCTGATCATCGCCGACGAGGACTCCTACGTCCACTACATCGAAGGCTGCACGGCTCCGATCTACACCTCGGACTCGCTGCACTCCGCCGTGGTGGAGATCATCGTGAAGAAGGGCGCCCGCGTCCGCTACACCACCATCCAGAACTGGTCCACCAACGTGTACAACCTGGTCACCAAGCGCGCCATCTGCGAAGAGGGCGCCACCATGGAATGGATCGATGGCAACATCGGCTCCAAGGTGACCATGAAGTACCCGGCCGTCTACCTCGTTGGCGAGCACGCCAAGGGCGAGACCCTGTCCATCGCCTTCGCCGGCGAAGGCCAGCACCAGGACACCGGCTCCAAGATGGTGCACATCGCGCCGAACACCAAGAGCTCCATCATCTCCAAGTCCGTGGCCCGTGGCGGCGGCCGTGCCGCCTACCGCGGCCTGGTCCAGGTCCGCGAGGGTGCCAAGCACTCCGCCAACACTGTGCGTTGCGACGCCCTGCTGGTGGACACCATCAGCCGTTCGGACACATACCCGTACATCGACATCCGTGAAGACGATGTGGTGATGGGCCACGAAGCCACCGTTTCCCGCGTCAGCGAAGAGCAGCTGTTCTATCTGATGTCCCGCGGCATGCGCGAGGACGAGGCCATGGCCATGATCGTGCGCGGCTTCATTGAGCCGATCGCCCGTGAGCTGCCCATGGAATACGCCCTTGAGCTGAACCGCCTGATTGAACTGCAGATGGAAGGATCGGTCGGTTAATGACTGACATCACTACTGAAAAGGCGCGCATCGGCGCGCCCTCGGCCCAGCCGTTCATCGACGGCTTCACCGAGGAAGGCGAGAGCCTCTCGCCGATCAACGCCGGTACGGCGGCAGCGCCGTCGGCAGGTCCGCTCGCCGGGGACTCCGCCAAGAGCCACTCGCACGGCGGCGGCGTCGGCATCCCGGACAGCTCCCGCGCCGGCCGCCTGACCTCCTACCAGCTCGCGGACTTCAAGCCCCTCACGGGCCTGGAGGAAGACTGGCGCTTCACCCCGCTCAAGCGACTGCGCGGCCTCCACAACAGCGTCCTCAACGGCGCGGCCCCGTCCGTCGCCGTCACGGCCCCCGCCGGCGTTGTCGTCGAGACCGTCGGCCGCGATGACCAGCGCATCGGCCAGGCCGGCATCCCGGAGGACCGCGTGTCCGCCAATGCCTGGGAAAACTTCGCCGAAGCGACGGTCGTCACCGTTCCCGCCGAGCTTGAGGCCGAGGACGAAATCTCCGTGCTCGTCACCGGTGCCGGTGAAGAGGCATCCGCGCAGCACATCGTGATTGTTGCCGAGCGCTTCTCCAAGTCCGTGGTGATCCTGGACCACCAGGGCACCGCGGTCGTGTCCGAGAACGTCGAGATCATCGTCGAAGACGGTGCGCAGCTCACCGTCATCTCGCTCCAGGAATGGAACGACAACGCCGTGCACGCTTCCTCGCAGCAGGCCAAGCTGGGCCGCGACGCGAAGTTCAAGCACATCGTGGTCAGCCTGGGCGGCGACCTCGTCCGCGTGACGCCGTCCACCCGCTTCACGGCTCCCGGTGGCGAGGCCGAAATGTTCGGCCTGTACTTTGCCGACGCCGGCCAGCACCTTGAGCAGCGCCTGTTCGTTGACCACGCCGTGGCCAACTGCAAGTCGAACGTCCTGTACAAGGGCGCACTGCAGGGCCGCAACGCCCACGCGGTCTGGGTCGGCGACGTCCTGATCCGCAAGGAAGCCGAAGGCACGGACAGCTACGAGGCCAACCGCAACCTGCTGCTGACCGACGGTGCCCGCGCCGACTCGGTTCCCAACCTTGAGATCGAGACCGGCCTGATCGAAGGTGCCGGCCACGCCAGCGCCACCGGCCGCCTCGACGACGAACACCTGTTCTACCTCATGGCACGCGGCATCCCGGAAGATGTGGCCCGCCGTCTGGTGGTGCGCGGCTTCCTCAACGAGATCATCCAGCAGATCAAGGTCCCGGCTCTCGAAGAGCGCCTGACCGCGGCTGTTGAGCGTGAGCTCGCTGCGAGCGACAACTAACAACGGCCGGGCAGGAAGAAATCCACATGAGCGAACAGCCAAAAGGCGAACTGGTGTGCAACGCCAACGACATTCAGGTCAAGCAGGCGCTGCGCATCCTGATCGATGACTACCCCGTAGCCATCGTGAGGGACTCGATGGGAGAGATCCACGCCATCGGGGACACCTGCTCGCATGCGGACATCTCCCTGTCCGAGGGCGAGATTGAAGGCTGCGCCATCGAGTGCTGGGGCCACGGCTCCCAGTTCGATCTGCGCAGCGGCCAGCCGCTCCAGCTCCCCGCCTACGACCCCGTTCCCGTTTTCGCCGTCACCCTCGATGGTGACGACGTCTACGTGGACGTGAGCAACGTTGTGAACGGCGCCTCGGTAGAGAACTACTGAGATCCATTGCTTGAGAAGTACTGAGACTTACGAACGAAAGAAAGAAGAGCATGTCTACTCTTGAGATCAAGGACCTGCACGTCAGCATTGAGACGGAGCAGGGCACCAAGGAGATCCTGAAGGGCGTCAGCCTGACCATCAAGACCGGCGAGACCCACGCGATCATGGGCCCCAACGGTTCGGGCAAGTCCACCCTGGCCTCCACCATTGCCGGCCACCCGCGCTACACCGTCACCAGCGGCAGCATCACGCTGGACGGCGAAGACGTGCTGGCCATGAGCGTTGACGAGCGCGCCCGCGCCGGTGTCTTCCTCGCCATGCAGTACCCCGTGGAGGTTCCGGGCGTCACCATGACGAACTTCCTGCGCACCGCCAAGACCGCCATCGACGGCGAAGCACCGGCACTGCGCACCTGGACCAAGGACGTCAAGGCCGCCATGGCGCAGCTGCGCATCGACGCCGACTTCGCCCAGCGCAACGTCAACGAAGGCTTCTCCGGCGGTGAGAAGAAGCGCGTGGAAATCCTGCAGCTCGAGCTCTTCAAGCCGAAGTTCGCCGTCCTGGACGAGACCGACTCCGGCCTGGACGTCGACGCCCTCAAGGTTGTCTCCGAGGGCGTCAACCGCGCCCACGAAGGCGGCAACATGGGCACGCTGCTCATCACGCACTACACCCGCATCCTGCGCTACATCAAGCCGGACTTCGTCCACGTCTTCGTTGACGGCCAGGTTGTCGAGGAGGGCGGCCCCGAGCTGGCCGACCGTCTCGAAGAAGAGGGCTACGACCGCTACGCCACCGGCGCCGGCGCAGCCACCATCGCCGCAGCTGCACAGGCCTAGTTAGGACCCGCCATGACCGATACCAACACGGCGCGCACCAGCCTTGAGGACGTCGAGGAGGCACTCAAGGACGTCATTGACCCCGAACTCGGCGTCAATGTGGTTGACCTTGGCCTGCTGTACGGCCTGAAGTACTCGGACGACGACGGTGCCCTGCTGATCGACATGACGCTGACGACGGCGGCCTGCCCGCTGACGGACGTGCTCGAAGAGCAGGTGGGCAAGTCCCTCGACGGAGTCGTGGACGACTGGCGCCTCAACTGGGTATGGATGCCGCCATGGGGTCCGGAACGGATCACCGACGACGGCAAGGACCAGATGCGGGCCCTCGGCTTCAACATCTAGGTCCCCACCGCCTCCCTAGCCTCGCTTCGCTTCGGCCAGGGAACCCTCGGCGGCGGAGGCCCCTGACGTGAAACGGCGGGTGCCCGGCTCATATGAGCCAGGCACCCGCCGTCGGCGTATCCGGGCCGTATCGGCTAGGGCGCCGCCACCCCGAAGGTGTCGCACTTGTTGATGTCGCCGGTGCTGTAGCCGGTGTAGAACCACTTCTGCCGCTGGGCACTGGAACCGTGCGTCCAGGATTCCGGGGACACCCGGCCAGTGGCGGCCGCCTGGATGCGGTCATCGCCCACGGCCGAGGCGGCGGACAGGGCGTCCTGCAGGTCCTTCTCGGTCAGTGGGTCAAGGAACGGCCGGCCGCTCTGCGGATCCTTCTGGGTGGTGGCGTACCGGACCCAGAGGCCGGCGTAGCAGTCGGCCTGGAGTTCAACCCGCACGGCGCCTGACTGTGGCCCCTGCGGGTCCTGCTGGGCGAGGTCGAGGTTGCCCAGGACGTCCTGGACGTGGTGGCCGAATTCATGGGCCACCACGTATTCCTGGGCCAGCGGCCCTCCGGAAGAACCGAAGCGGGTGACGAGTTCCTCGAAGAAGCCGGGGTCGAAGTAGGCGGTGCTGTCCGCCGGGCAGTAGAAGGGCCCCACGGCGGTGGAGGCGGGACCGCATCCGGTGTTCGTGGCCCCGCTGAACAGCACAGTCCTGGGGCGCGGGTATTTGACGTTGTAGTCGGCCAGGTACGCCGGCCAGAAATTGTTGAGGCTGTTGGCGGTGCCGGTGATGCGGCAGTCCAGGCGCTGGTCGGCGTCGGCGCCGGTCCTGCATTCCTGGGTGCCGCCGCTGGAAGCGCCGCTTCCGACGGCGGGTGGCTGGCTTCCGCTGCCGGCGAGGCCTTCGATCAGCTGGGGGTTGGTGATCCCCAGGAGTGCCAGCAGCAGGACCACGATGCCGCCGCCAATGCCGCCGCCGATCTTGGTTCCGCGCCGCATGCCGCCGCCACGGCGGTCCTCCACCTGGGATGGGTCCAGCTGGACCCCGTCATTGAAACTCATATTGCCACGATAGCCGTCACGGAGCAGACCGGAAGGCAAGGCTGCCGGTAAAATCAATCCAATGCCATTCCTGGACAAACTTCAGCTCTGGGCCGATGAGCGCCCCCACGACACCGCCGTCGTAGTGGGCAGCAGCCGGCTCAACTGGGGCGGTCTCCGCGACGCCGCAACGCAGCGGCTGCGCGCCACCACCGCCACCACCATCCTTGCCGAGCCCAATTCCCTGTCCTTCGTGGAGTCCTACGCTGCGGCGGTTGCCGGCGAACGGCGCTGTGCCGTGCTGGACTCGCTGTGGCCGCAGCCCATGATCGACGACGTCCGGGACCGCATCGGCGGGCCTGCCGGCGAAGCGGGCGGGGAACTGGCGGACGGCGATCCGGCGTCGACGTTCCTGATCGGCCTCACCTCGGGAACCACCTCCGTACCGAAGGCCTTCACCCGTTCCAGGCAGTCCTGGCAGGCGTCCTTCGACGCCTCCATCGAGTTTTTCGGCCTGACACCGCAGGACCGGACCCTTGCCCCGGGGCCGCTCTCGGCAAGCCTCAACCTGTACGCCCTGTCCGAGTGCCTTTACGCCGGGGCCGCGTTCCACACCCTGGAATCGTTCGACGTCGGCGAGGCCCATGCGGCCATCAGCCACGACGGCATCACCCGGCTCGTGCTGGCACCCACCATGCTGCGCCTGCTCAGTGAACGCGGCCTGGCCGGCGGTGTGGACGCCTCGGGCATCAACAGCATCATCTGCGCCGGTTCCAAACTGGATGCCCGCACCCTCGAGGCCGCACGGCGCTGGGCGCCGCACGCCGCCATTTTCGAGTACTACGGTGCCTCCGAGCTCAGTTTCGTCTCGGGTACCCGGCTTGCCGCAGGGGAACCGCTCGACGCCGGCGGCACCGGCATCGGGAAGCCGTTCCCCGGCGTCGAGCTGAAGATCCTGGACGACTCGGGCGCGGAACTGGCCGACGGCGAACACGGCAACATCAGCGTCCGCAGCGGCATGGTCAGCAACGGCTACCTGTGGGGCGACGACGGCCAGGCGCTGAGGTGCTTCGACGGCTGGTACACGGTAGGGGACCAGGGCTACCTGGACCACGGTGTCCTGCACATCCTGGGCCGCCGCTCGGACATGATCATCACCTCCGGCAAAAACGTCTACCCGCACGAGGTGGAGCTCGCGCTGGCTTCGGTCCCGGGGATCTCGGCGGCCGTCGCCGCCGGTGCCGTGGACGACATCCGTGGCCAAAAGGTGGTGGCAGGGGTGCTGCCCGCCTACGGGGCGGTCACCGCCACGCAGCTGAGGACCGGCCTGGACGGACTGCTCGCCCGCGACAAGCGGCCCCTGCAGTACTTCGCCCTGTCCGAGCTTCCCATGACGGACCGCGGCAAGGTCAGCCGGAAGGTGTTCCTCGACTGGATCAAGAACCATGATCCCCGGGCCAAACCCCTTGCCTAGCGTGGGCCCGGTTTGGGACGACACTGCCCCCGTGCCGGGCCGTGACGCCGCATCGCGCCAGCCCGTCATCATCGCGGCACTACGCACCCCGATCTGCCGCGCCAACGGCCAGCTCAAGTCACTGCGCGCCCACGATCTGCTGGCACCCGTGCTGGCGGCGCTCGTGGAGTCCACCGGGATCGATCCGGCCGGGGTCAGCGACGTCGTGATCGGCAATGCCGTGGGCGGCGGCGGCAACGTGGCCAGGTTCGCGGCGCTCCAGGCAGGAATGCCCGCCAGCGTCCCGGGCCTCACCGTGGACCGGCAGTGCGGATCGGGCCTGGACGCCATTTCCCTGGCCGCGCGCCTGGTGGCCGCCGGCGGGGATCCGGTGTTCCTGGCCGGCGGAGTCGAAAGCATCAGCACCGCCCCTGCCCGTGCCGACCGCAACGACGACGGCGGGCTGGAGTTCTACACCAGGGCCCGCTTCGTGCCGCCCTCCTTGGGTGATCCGGACATGGGCGTGGCCGCCGAAAACGTGGCCCGCGAATTCGGGGTGACCCGCAAACGGCAGGACGAGTACGCCCTGCGCAGCCATGGCCGGGCCGTGGCTGCTGCCGGGGCCGGGGTCTTTGCAGGCGAGACCGTGGCGCTTGAGGCCTCCGGCAAGACGGTCGATGCCGACGACGGCCCCCGGGCCTCGCTGAAGCCGGCGCTCATGGCCCGCTTCCCGGCCGCCTTCGTGGCCGGCGGAACCGTCACCGCCGGAAACTCCTGCTTCGACGCGGACGCCGCCTCCGCCGTCGTGGTTACCTCCCTCAAACGCGCCCGGGAGCTGGGTGCGGCGGACGGGCTGCTGGTTCTGGGCTGCGACACGGCAGGTGTGGACCCCACGCTGCTGGGCATCGGAGCCGCCCTGGCGGCGCGGCGGCTCCTCGCAGCCCACGGCGTGGAGGCGGCACAGCTCGATCTCGTGGAGTTCAATGAGGCATTCGCCTCGCAGACGATCGCCTGCATGGACGAGCTGGGACTTGATCCGGAACGGGCAAACGCCGACGGCGGGGCCCTCGCGTTCGGGCATGGTTACGGTGCGTCCGGTGCCGTGCTGGTGACCCGCTTGCTCGCGCAGGCCCGTGCTGCGCACAGTGCCACGGGAGCGGAGAGCCTGGCCCTGGCGATGATCAGCATTGCCGGCGGCATGGGTACCGCGGCCCTGCTGCGGTATTCGCGCCTCTGAGGCTGCCGGACTCAGTCCTCGGCTTCGCCCAGGCCTCGGGCGGCCAGCGCGTCACCGGTCTGGCGGGCGTAGGCCACCGTGGTGATGAACACCGGCAAGACCAGTGCGCGCGGATTGCGTTCCAGGCCGCGGGCCCGTGCGGAATCCCTGACGTCGGAGAAGGCGCCGGCAATGAACGGGATGCTGCGCAGCATCACTGCGATGGTGAGGGCAAAGCGTTCGGGGTCGGCGCCGAAGCGCTTGAGGGGCTTGGCCAAGGACACCACACCGTCCAGCAGGTCCTGCACCGGGGTAGTGGCCGTCAGCACGGACGCCGCAACCACGCACACCAGCACGTTGAGCACGATCCTGGCCGCGGTGGGGCCGCCCAGCTGCCACCACTGGAACAGGCCAATGACAATGAGGATCGGCGCCACCATCCAGACCGCCCGCCACAAACGGCCTGCCCCGGCTCCGGTGAGCAGGAACAGGCCGCACATCACGGCCAGCACGGCTGCGGACACCAGCCAGTCGACGATCAGGAACGAGGCCGTCCCGCAGCCGGCCACCAGCAGGAACTTCAGCCAAAGCGGCGTCCGGTGGACGACAGAGTTGCCACGGACGTAGTTGGCGATCAGGAAGCCGTGGCCCCTCATGGCCTGTGCACGCCTTCCGGAACTGCTTCGAGCCCGGCGGCGCACAGCGCGCGGTACCGGGCCACGGCCTCGGCCGCTCCGCCGTCGAACACTATCCGGCCGTCGTCAACCACCAGGACGCGTTCCATGTCCAGCGCGAGCTCGAGGTCGTGGGTGGACATGATGATCTGCTGCTCCAGTCCGGCGAGCGTGCGGCGCAGGAGTTCGCGGTTGCGCAGGTCCAGCAGCGTGGACGGCTCGTCGAGCACCAGAACCTTGGGATCCACTGCCAGGACGGCGCACAGTGCCAGGAGCTGGCGTTCGCCGCCGGAGAGCTCGTAGATGCTCTGGTCCGCCAGGCGCAGCAGCCCGAAACGGTCCAGCACGGCCTCGGCGCGGGCGGCGCGTTCCCGGCCATTCTTGATCGAGCGGCGCAGGGAAAGCTCCACATCTTCACGGCCGGTGGGCATGACCAGTTGCGACAGGGGATCGGTGAACACGAATCCCACCTGGCCGCGGACGTGCCGCACTTCGGACGCAGTGTCGGATCCGTTGACGGTCACCGTGCCCTCGCTCGGCTCCACGAGTCCGTTCAGGAGCCGCAGCAGGGTGGACTTCCCGGAGCCGTTGGCCCCGATGACGCCGATTCTGCGTTCCGTGAGTTCAAGTGAGACGTCCTGCAGCAGGGTCTTGGCCGTGTGGCTGCCGTCGACCGCCACACGCACCGCGACCCCGTTGAAAATGATGGTGTTCATGTACCGATTGTTCCTGCCCCGGAGCCTGCCGCTGAAACCGACCCCGCGCTAGCGCAGCTGCCGGACGCGGCGGACCAGGACGTCCGGGAACGCCTTGTGGAGCGATACGGCAATGACGGACGCCAGGAAGCACTTCAGGATGTCCCCCGGGTAGTAGGGGAGGTCCGCCAGGAAGGCCTTGGTGAAGTCCAGCTTGCCGTTGACCATCATGCCCAGCACGCCCAGGCCGTGGACCAGGACAACGGTGCCCACCAGGGCGGCAAGGAACAGGAAGACCGTGCGGTACTTGGCGGTCCTGCGGATCACGACGCCGGCCAGCCAACCCGCCGCGGCGGCGGCCAGCGGGAACCCGATGATGTAGCCGGCCGAGGGGGTGGCCAGGATGCCCGGTCCGCTGCGGCCGCCGCTGAAGATCGGGAGCCCGGCCAGGCCCAGGAGGAGATAGAGCCCGACGGCGGCGAAACCGCGCCCGCCGCCCAGCACCAGTCCGGTCAGTACGACGGCGAGCAGCTGCAGGGTGATCGGCACGCCCAGGGCGCCGACGGGGATTCCCGGGATGAGCGCGGAAGCGGCCACGAGGGCGGCGAAGACGGCGATCAATCCAAGGTCGGTGGCGCCCCAGCGGGTGCGGGAGGCCGCGCGCGGTGCGGCTGCGGTGTCAGGCTGGCTCATGACAGGTCCTATCGGGAAGTGCTGTGAAGGGTGTGGAATTGCGGAACTGCTTTCCCCTGACTCCGAGAATACGGAGGAACAACAGGGGACATTTTGGAGGGTCCCTACAGTTCTGCTGCCGGGTCTTCTCAGGCCGGAGACAAAAGCGGCTTCCGGAAGGGCCGTTCGGGACTCGGGGCACGCCGATGCTGGTCAGGTGCCGGGCAGCCGGTAGACTTGACTAGGCCGTTCTCATGGCCGAATCCGCCGCACATACCGGGCCAACCGGTTCAGCAGGCGTTCCCCATTGAAAGGCATCACCCGAATTGATTACCGTCCAGGACCTTGAACTCCGCGCCGGCGCACGCCTGCTCATGGACCAAGTCAACTTCAGGGTGGACAAAGGGGACAAGATCGGGCTCGTCGGCCGAAACGGTGCCGGCAAGACCACTCTCACCCGGGTTCTCGCAGGCGAAGGCCTTCCGGCCGGCGGCAAGGTAACCCGCAGCGGCGAGATCGGCTACCTGCCTCAGGATCCCCGCACCCCGGACATGGAGCAGCTCGCGCGCGACCGCATCCTCTCCGCCCGCGGCCTGGACGTCGTCGTCGGCAAGCTCAAGAAGGCCCATGAGGAAATGGCCAGCGGCGACGCCGCTGTGCAGCGCAAGGCCATGAACCGCTATGACCGGCTCGAAGCCGAGTTCCTGGCCGGTGGCGGCTACGCCGCCGAGGCCGAAGCCGCCGCGATCTCCTCCAACCTCGCCCTGCCGGACCGGCTGCTGAACCAGCCGTTGAAGACTCTTTCCGGCGGCCAGCGCCGCCGTGTGGAATTGGCGCGCATCCTGTACTCGGACGCCGAGACCCTGCTCCTCGACGAACCCACCAACCACCTCGACGCCGACTCCATCACCTGGCTGCGGGAGTTCCTGAAGAACCACCAGGGCGGGCTGATCGTGATCAGCCACGACACCGAACTGCTCGAGGCCACGGTTAATAAGGTGTACCTGCTGGATGCCAACCGCGCCCAGATCGACTACTACAACATGGACTGGAAGCGCTACGTGCTCCAGCGTGAAACGGACGAGCGCGCCCGCAAGCGCGAACGCGCCAACGCCGAGAAGAAGGCCCAGGTCCTGATCGACCAGGCCAACAAGATGCGTGCCAAGGCCACCAAGGCCGTTGCCGCCCAGAACATGGCCAAGCGCGCCGAGCGGCTCCTCAGCGGGCTGGAGGCCGTGCGCGAAAACGACCGCGTGGCAGCCCTGCGCTTCCCGGATCCCTCGCCCTGCGGCAAGACCCCGCTGACCGCCGAAGGCCTCAGCAAGTCCTACGGCTCGCTCGAGATCTTCACGGACGTGGACCTGGCCATCGACCGCGGCTCCAAGGTGGTCATCCTGGGCCTCAACGGTGCCGGCAAGACCACCCTGCTGCGCATGCTGGCCGGCGTGGACAAGCCGGACACCGGCGAGATCATCCCAGGCCACGGCCTCAAGGTGGGCTACTACGCCCAGGAGCACGAGACGCTCGACGTCGAGCGCACGGTCCTGGAGAACATGCGCTCTTCCGCCCCGGACATGAAGGACGCCGAAGTCCGCGGCATCCTCGGTTCGTTCCTGTTCTCCGGCGATGACGTGGACAAGCCCGCCGGTGTGCTCTCCGGGGGTGAAAAGACCCGCCTGGCCCTCGCCACGATTGTCGCCTCCAGCGCCAACGTGCTGCTGCTGGACGAACCCACCAACAACCTTGACCCGGCCAGCCGCGCCGAGATCCTGGGCGCCCTGAAGAACTACAGCGGCGCCGTCGTCATGGTCAGCCACGACGAAGGAGCCGTCTCGGCACTGAACCCGGAACGCGTCGTGCTGCTGCCGGACGGCGTCGAGGACCACTGGAACGAAGACTACCTGGACCTGATTACGCTGGCGTAGGCCGCCCGGGCTCGCCTTCCGCTGCGCGCCGCGCCCGATTTGCCGCGTGCTCGCTCGTACTCCCCACCGTCTCCCTAGCCTCGCAAGCTCGGCCAGGGAACCCTGACGGCGTGGGCCCCCGCTTGGACGCACGCTACGCAAATCAAACGCGTCCCTCCGCTGGCGGGCACGTCACCCTTGCGGGAACTAGCGGACCTGGAGTTCTTCGGCGTTGGTGATTTTTCTGAGCTGCTCGTAGCTGATGCTGAACATTGAATTGTGGTCTCCGGCGCCTGCCCAGAGGATCTCGTGGTCCTTGAGGGACTCGTCCAGGAGGGTCCTGAGCTTCTCCGGGTGGCCTACAGGCGCCACTCCTCCTACTTCCTGGCCGGTGTGTTCCAGGACGAAGGTGGGGGAGGCCCGGCGGATCTTGCTTGCGCCCAGGAGCCCGGCCACGAGTGCGGTGTCCACTTTCGCTGCGCCGCTGGCAAGAATCAGCAACGGGCCGCCGTCGAGTTCGAACACCAAGCTGTTGGTGATTGCTGCGACGTCGCAGCCCAGCACCGAAGCCGCGGCTGCCGCCGTCGGGACCGCGTCCTCGAAGATCCGGACGGTGTCCGCGGCGCCGGCCCGGGTGAGCGCGGCCTTCACATTGAGAACGGGAGCGGGGATCATTCAGTATCCTTGGGCATCCAGAATTGCGTCTTCCTCTTCCTCGGACGTGGGCCGCTTGCCCTTCCGTGCCGGCGGCGTCCGGCGGCGCGGTGGCGCGCCCGCCGCGGGGATATCCTCGCCGTCATCGTCCTCGGCGTCGATGGCCGCATTCCGGGCCTGCTGGCGCGCCGCGTAGCCGAAGCCGATGAACATCAGGACGCCGAACGCGAACCACTGCAGCGAATAGGACAGGTGCGTGCCCTCCTCCGTGGCAGGTTTGGGGAACGCCGCCGGCATGGGCTCCACGGCAGGCGTCTCGCTGGCGATCTGGCCGTAGGCGCCGGTCTGCAGCGGATAGTCCAGTTCGGCGGCGAAGCCGGGCAGGTCGATCGAGGCCAGCTGGCCGTCGACGGCGCCGCGGTCCAGCTTGGGTTCGGACGGCTTGAGGCGGGCCACCACGGTGACCTCGCCCGCGGGAGGTGCCGGCACGACGTCGGGGTGTCCCGGCGTGTTGTTGCCGATGGGCAGCCAGCCGCGGTCGATCACCACGGCCTCGCCGGTGGCCAGGCGGAAGGGAACCACGACGTCGTAGCCCGGCTGCCCGTTGAGCGGCCGGTTCCGTACGACCCGCTGTCCGGCGACGTCATAGTGCCCGCGCAGCTCCACCTGGGTCCATTCACGTTCTGGATCCAGGCCGGCGAACTGCTCCTTGACGTCAGCAAAAGGAACGGGAGCGGCGGAGTAGTTGCTGACCACGCGGTTGATTTCGGCGAGCGTCTCGGCCCGGCGGTCCATCTGCCAGCGGCCCAGGAAAACGCAGGCCGTGGCGAAGATGAGCGCCAGCACAAAGTAGCCCAGCCATTTGCTGGAGAACAGAAAACGGTACATTCAGCCGGCTCCGCCCGTGCCGGCGGTGGCGTCTGCCCCGGCCGTGGCGTCGAAGGGGATGGTGTCCTTCCAGAGGTCCCGGGTCTGCAGGTAGTCCTCCAGCCATTCCCGGTGTTCCTGGCACGCGAGCCAGACCTTGCGGCGTTCGGGGGTGTGGATACGCGGGTTGTTCCACAGCAGCTGCCAGTCCGCGCCGGAGCGGCAGCCCTTGCGGGAGCAGAGGGCTTCGGAGGGGGTTCCGGGCGCACGCCCGTCCTCCTGGCTGCCCGGTCCCAGGCCGCCAAGGTTGAAGATGTTCATGAAGCTGCCCGTTCCTCGCCGCTGTCTGTGTCCCGGTGTGTGCCGGATTGCTGTCTGCCGGACCGGTTTGTGGCCTGGTTTGTGCCCGTTCCGTCCGTGCCCGCGCCGCCGTCGGGATCGTCGTCGTCGACCAGTTCGCCCTCCAACACGGTCACCGGCGGGGTCTCAGGGGCCGGTGTCGCCGCCGTGGAACCTTCGATCTCGACCGCCGGAACGTAGTCCAGCAGGGCATCGCTGTGGACTTCTGCCTTGTCGCTGCCGTTGGCGATGACCACGGCGATCCACGGCAGGAACACGGCGCCCGCCACGGCGATGATCTTGAACCAGCCGTCCACCACGAAGATCAGGACGATGCACACCATGCGGATGCCCATGGCCACGGCGTACTTGATCATGCGGTCCCGCATGTCGTCCGAGTGGGCAGCCGCGGCGTCGGTGATGCTGTGGACTTCGGGGTCGCTTGAAACCGCGTCCGGATCCCCGGGCACTTGCTGCAGGGGACTGTTCTCTCGTGTCACGGCTGAATCATCACGCTCCAATAAGGCTCCCCTCAATTCTCTCACCAACGGCAGGGCCGCCCAAACCACGCGGGACGCGGCTACCGGCACGTTGCCATGGCTGGCGGCTAAGATCAAAGGCAGGAAAATCCCTCTTTCACCGCGGCACAGGCGTGCCGCAGAATCCGGAGCCACAGCATGTCTGAAGCAGTATCCACCGGCCGCAGCGTCCTCATCACCGGCGGCAACCGCGGAATCGGCCTCGCTATCGCGGAGTCCTTCCTCGCCAACGGCGACAAGGTGGCCGTGACGTACCGCAGCGAATCCGAGCTCCCGGCAGGCATCCTGGGAGTCCAGGCCGACGTCACGGACGAGGCCTCGCTGGACGCAGCCTTCAAGATCGTCGAAGAAGCACACGGCCCCGTGGAGGTCCTCGTGGCCAACGCGGGCATCACCAAGGACACCCTCCTGCTGCGCATGAGCGAGGACGATTTCGCCTCGGTCATCGACACCAACCTCACAGGTGCCTTCCGCGTCATCAAGCGCGCCTCCAAGGGCATGATCCGCCTGCGCAAGGGCCGCGTGGTCCTGATTTCCTCGGTCTCCGGCCTCTACGGCGCTCCGGGCCAGATCAACTACTCGGCGTCCAAGGCGGGCATGGTGGGCATCGCCCGCTCCCTGACCCGTGAACTGGGCAGCCGCGGCATCACGGCGAACGTGGTGGCACCGGGCTTTATCAACACGGACATGACAGCGGCCCTTCCGGAGGACACGCAGAAGGCCTACTTGGCCAGCGTCCCGGCGGCCCGCTTCGCCGAAGCCTCCGAGGTCGCGAACGTGGTCCGCTGGATCGCCAGCGACGAGGCCGCCTACATCTCCGGCGCGGTCATCCCGGTGGACGGCGGCCTGGGAATGGGCCACTAGATCTTTCCGGCACCGGCGGCCAACCAGGTCGCCAGGCGTTTTTTGTGGGTCACGGACAAAGGCAATGCCCTTGCCCGCTGGCATGATGGTTCCTGAACCCACAGTATTTTGGATGTTTTGAACAAAAGGAGCTCGAATGGGACTGCTGGACAACAAGACCGCGATCGTCACCGGTTCTTCACGCGGAATCGGCGCAGAGGTAGCCAGGATCCTGGCAGGCGAGGGCGCTGCCGTCGTCGTCAACTACCGCCAGAAGGCGCCTCGCGCCAACAAGGTCGTGGCGGACATCCAGGCTGCCGGCGGCCGCGCCGCAGCAGTGGGCGCTGACCTCACCACCGCGGAGGGCGTGCACGCCCTGGCCAGCACCGCCATGGAGGAATTCGGTTCCCTCGACGTGCTGGTGCTCAACGCATCCGGCGGCATGGAGTCGGGCATGGAGGCGGACTACGCCCTCAAGCTGAACCGCGACGCCCAGATCAACATGCTCAACGCCGCCGTGCCGCTCATGCCGGAAGGTTCCCGCGTGGTCTTCGTCACCAGCCACCAGGCGCACTTCGTGGACACCGTGCCCACCATGCCCGAATACGAACCGGTTGCCCGCAGCAAGCGCGCCGGCGAAGTGGCTCTGCGTGAGCTGCTCCCCAATCTGGCCGACAAGGGCATCTCCCTGGTGGTGGTGTCCGGCGACATGATCGAAGGCACCGTCACGGCTACGCTCCTGGACCGCTCCAACCCGGGCGCCATCGAGGCCCGCCGCACCGAGGCCGGCAAGCTCTACTCGGTGGAGGAGTTCGCCGCGGAGGTCGCCAAGATGGTGACTGCCGACGTCGAGTCCGGCCACACCGAGTACGTCGGCGGCGCCGACTACTTCGGCAAGACCGCCGAGTAACGTCCGCAGCAACATAAAGGAGCGGCCCGGGACATCAGTCCCGGGCCGCTCCTTCGTGTCTGCTGCCTTGCGTGGGGCCGGATCAGACTCCGGCGATGTGCCGGACGGCGTCCAGGTACGGCATGTTGATGGCGGCATCCGCCACGGCGCGGACGGCGGGCTTGGCGTTGAAGGCGATCCCGATCCCTGCCGCTCCCAGCATGTCGAGGTCGTTGGCGCCGTCGCCCACGGCGATGCTGTGCTCCAGGCTGATGCCCTCGGCGGCAGCCCATTCGCGGAGGTACTTTTCCTTCGCGGCCCGGTCGATCACGGCGCCCAGGACCTTGCCGGTCAGGACGCCGTCGACGATTTCCAGTTCGTTGGCGATCCAGTAGTCCAGGCCGAGCTGACCGGCGATCGGGCCGAGGATCTGGTTGAAGCCGCCCGATACGACAGCCACCACGTGGCCTGCGGCCTTGAACGCGGCCACCAGTTCGGCGGCGCCCAGGCTGAGGCGGACTTCCTCGCGCACGGAGTCGACGACGGCGGCGGGCAGCCCGGCCAGCACGGCCACGCGGGCGTGCAGGCTTTGGGCGAAGTCCAGTTCGCCGCGCATGGCGGCTTCGGTGACGGCCGCGACTTCCTCGCGTTTGCCGGCGTGGGCGGCGAGCAGTTCGATGACTTCCTGCTGGATGAGGGTGGAGTCGACATCCATGATGAGGAGCTTGCGCGGCGCCCCGCGCAGACCGGCAGGAACGATCGCGGTGTCCACGCCCTCGCCTGCGGCGTCGGCTACGCGACGGCGGATCTCCGCGAGGTCCGCAGCGGTGCCGCCGTCGACGGCCAGGCCGATCGTGTAGACCCCGAACCGCTCATCGCCCGAGCGGGCCTCGGACGTGAAGGAGGCCCCCACGTCGGAGAGCACCTTGCGCAGGTGTTCCAGCTCCACCGGGGACAAATTCACGCCATAGCTGACCGCAGCCAAGTTCGAAGTCATGTCCCCAATCCTATCGAGCGCGGCACGCCGCCCCGAATTCGTTTCGCCGCCCCCGGGCACCGCCGGATCCGGTTATCAGTCACGCTGCTTTTTGTCCTAGTGTCTACTCCTATGAGTGATGTTCTTGAATTGGCTTCCGTCAGCGTTGTCCGAGGTACCAAGACTCTGCTGGACAAGGTCGACTGGCAGGTCAATGAAGGCGAACGCTGGGTCATCCTCGGCCCCAATGGAGCCGGCAAGACCACTCTCCTCCAGATTGCGGCGGCCCGCCTGCACCCGAGTTCCGGCACCGCCGGCATCCTCGACGAGACGCTGGGCCGCGTTGACGTCTTTGAACTGCGCCCCCGCATCGGTCTGTCCTCTGCCGCACTGGCGACCCAGATCCCGGAACACGAAAATGTGCTCAACGTGGTGGTGACCGCGGCGTACGGCGTCACCGGCCGCTGGCGCGAAGGCTACGAGCGCGACGACGAACGCCGCGCCTTCGGCCTGCTCAACGAGTGGGGCATGGGCCCGCTCCTGAACCGCTCCTTCGCTTCCCTGTCCGAAGGCGAACGCAAGCGCGTCCAGATCGCCCGCGCCCTCATGACGGACCCCGAACTCCTCCTGCTAGACGAGCCGGCAGCCGGTCTGGACCTGGGCGGCCGCGAGGAACTCGTGCACCGGCTCAGCGAATTGGCCCACGACGAGGACGCACCCGCCATGGTCCTGGTCACCCACCACCTCGAGGAAGTCCCGCCGGGCTTCACCCACGCGATGCTGCTGCGCGACGGCGGCGTGGTGGCCGCAGGCCCCATAGGCGACGTCCTGACCGCCGACCACCTCAGCACCACCTTCGGGCTGCCCCTGGACGTGACGGAGAGCTCCGGCCGATACACGGCCACCGCCCGCCGCTAGCCGCCGCGCGTCTTATTGTGGAGATCCTCAACGGCGTCATCATCTTCTTTGCCGGCCTCTGGGCTGGAACCATCAACAGCGTGGTCGGTTCCGGCACCCTGGTGACCTTCCCCGTGCTGATCGCCCTGGGCTATGCGCCCGTGACGGCCTCGATCAGCAACGCCATGGGGCTGGTGGCCGGGAACGCCTCCGGGGCCTGGGGCTACCGCCATGAACTCAAGGGCCGCGGCCGCCAGTTGCTGCGGCTGCTGCCTGCCTCGATTCTGGGCGGCATCACCGGGGCCTGGCTCCTCCTGCACCTGCCGGAGAAGGTGTTCCACTATGCCGCGCCCATCCTGATCGTGCTCGCACTGCTCATGGTGGTTTTCCAGCCGAAGCTGCAGCAATGGGTCCGCGACCGCGCCGAAAACCCGGAGCACGCCCTCCACGACAAAGGCCACGGCGCCATCCTGGTGCTCCTCGTCTTCCTGGCCGGCATCTATGGGGGCTACTTCGTGGCTGCCCAGGGCATCCTGCTGGTCGGCATCCTGGGCGTCTTCATGACCGGGACCATCCAGAACGCCAACGCCATGAAGAACATCCTCGTGCTGGCCGTCAACATTGTGGCTGCATGTTCCTATCTGCTGTTCGCCTTCGGCCGGATCGAATGGCCCGTGGTGGGCCTCATTGCCGTCAGTTCGCTCATCGGCGGCGTGGTCGGTTCCAAAGTGGGCCGGCGCCTCAAGCCCGTGGTGCTCAGAACGGTGATCTTCGCCCTGGGCCTGGTGGCCCTCGGCTTCATGATCGCCAATCTGCTGAAATAATCACCCGGTGACCTTCCACTACCTCGAAACCGCCGATGACCCGCGTGTGGCCGACTACACGCGGCTGACCGACGTGCACCTGCGCAAGCTCCGTGAGCCGGAGGAAGGCATGTACATCGCCGAATCCTCCCGGGTGCTCCGCCGGGCCCTGGCTGCCGGACACCAGCCCCGCTCCTTCTTCCTGGCCGAGAAATGGCTGGAGGACCTCGACGACGTCTTCCAGGACTTCCCGGACGTGCCCGTCTACATCGGCAAGGCCCAGCTCCTGGAAGAGATCACCGGATTCCACCTGCACCGCGGCGCCATGGCGGCGATGCACCGCCCGGCCCCCGTGCCGCTGGCGGAACTCCTGGCCGGCGCACAGCGCGTCGCCGTGCTCGAGGACATCGTGGACCACACCAACGTGGGCGCCATCTTCCGCTCCGCAGCGGCCCTCGGCGTGGACGCCGTGCTGGTCTCGCCGCGGTGCGGGGACCCCCTCTACCGGCGCAGTGTGCGCGTCAGCATGGGCACGGTCTTCCAGGTCCCGTGGGCGCGGCTGGACAGCTGGCCCGGCGCGCTGGAAGAACTCAGGGCGCAGGGCTTCACCGTGGCCGCCATGGAACTCACGGACGACGCCGTGGACCTCGACGAGCTCGCCGCCCGGAGGATCCCGCGGCTTGCCCTGGTGCTCGGCACCGAAGGCGCCGGCATGAGCGCCGAGACGCTCGCCGCCGTCGACCTTGCCGTGAAGATCCCCATGCGCGCCGGCGTCGACTCCCTCAACGTGGCAGCCGCCTCGGCGGTGGCGTTCTGGGAACTGCGGCCGCAGGACTGAGCACCCGTTTCCCGGACCCGCCGAACAGCAGGCGTGTTCGTGGGGCGCTGCCGCTTCGGCTATGATTGATTGTTGGCCCGGCACCTGGCAATCGTTCTGAACGGCAGGCGCAGGACCACTCCCATTCATACCTGGCAGCTGGCAAAATCCAGTTGCGTGAACAAAGGTCCCATTATGAAGTCTGATATCCACCCGAAGTACGAAGCTGTTGTTTTCAACGACCTGGCTTCCGGCGTTAAGTTCCTGACCAAGTCCACCGTGTCTTCCTCGAAGACCATCGAGTGGGAAGACGGCAACACCTACCCGGTTATCGACGTCGAAATCTCTTCGGAGTCCCACCCGTTCTACACGGGCAAGCAGCGCATCATGGACTCCGCAGGCCGTGTCGAGCGCTTCAACGCTCGCTTCGCGGGCTTCGGCAAGAAGTAATACACTTCACCCAAGCGTTTCGCGAGTGCCCGCATTGCCGGATTATCCGGCAATGCGGGCATTTGTGTTTTCCGGCAAGATGGAGCGCATGACCTCCGATTCCAGCGCAGCGCCCGACCACGGCACCCGCCTCCACGGCGAATACAAGGTCCCCGGCGGGAAACTGGTGGTGGTGGACCTCGACGTCGTTGACGGCCACCTGGCCGGGGTCTCGCTCAGCGGCGACTTCTTCCTCGAACCGGACGAGGCCCTGCTGGACATCAACCGCGCGCTCACCGGACTTCCCGAGTCCGCCCCCGCGGCCGACATCTCCGCCGCCGTCACCGCAGCCCTTCCCGCCGACACCGTGCTGTTCGGTTTCTCCGCCGATGCCGTCGCCGTCACCGTCCGCCGGGCCCTGTCCCGGGCGAGCGGCTGGGCGGACCACCAGTGGGAAATCATCCCGCCCTCGGTCCTGCCCACGCACGTCAACGTGGCCCTGGACGAGGTCCTCACCGAGGAAGTCGGTGCCGGGCGGCGCAACCCCACCCTGCGCTTCTGGGACTGGGAGGAACCATCCGTGGTGATCGGCAGCTTCCAGTCCGTCCGCAACGAGGTGGACCCCGGCGGCGTGGCCCGGCACGGCATCACCGTGGTCCGCCGGATCAGCGGGGGCGGCGCCATGTTCATGGAGGCCGGCAACTGCATCACGTACTCGTTGTACCTGCCGCAGACGCTGGTGGACGGCATCAGCTTTGCCGACTCCTACGCCTTCCTGGATGCATGGGTCATGGCCGCACTGGAAAAGCTGGGCATCAGCGCGTTCTATGTTCCACTCAATGACATCGCCACGGAACAGGGCAAGATCGGCGGCGCAGCGCAGAAGCGCCTCGCCAACGGCGGCATGCTCCACCACGTGACCATGAGCTACGACATCGACGCCGACAAGATGGTGGAGGTCCTGCGCATCGGCAAGGAAAAGCTTTCGGACAAGGGCACGCGCAGCGCCAAGAAGCGCGTGGACCCGCTCCGCCGGCAGACGGGCCTGTCCCGCATGGAGATCATTGCCGCCATGCAGGACGTCTTCACCGAACGCTACGGCGCCGTTGAATCCAGCGTGTCCGAGGCCGAACTGGCCATCGCCAAGGAACGCGTCGCCGCCAAGTTCGGGACCACGGAATGGCTGAACAGGGTTCCCTGACGTTTCGGCGAACGGCGGCCGTCAGCGGACGGGTACCCCTGCCGCCTGCGCCGTGAGGGCACGCAGCAGGTGGCTGCGCTGTTCGATGATGATGCGCCGCAAGGCCCGCGGCGCCTCGGTCCGGGCCGCCAGCCACTCGTCGCAGCGCTGCAGCACGGGGTGATCCAGCGGCGCCATGCCCTCGGCCAGGTCCTGGCCCGCCGGGAACAGTCCCCGCACGATCCTGCCGGCAATCTCGATGCTGCGCTCCGCCCAGATCCGCTCCAGCAATCCGAAGTACGGCTCCGCGTAGGGCTCCAGCAAGGGGGCCGGGCCGGTGGCGAAGCCCGCAATGGTGGCGCTGAGGATCTCGTTGGACAGCGAGGTGCCGTTGACCGCGGCGTCCCACGCCGCGGCCTTGACGGCGGCGTCCGGGCGGGCGGCCGAAGCCGTGGCATGCCCTTCGCGGCCCGCGGCCGTGTTGTCGGCGGCCAGCTCGGCGTCGATCTCGTCCTGTGTGGCGGCGCCGTTGGCGGCGAGGGCCTGCCAGAGGCTCCAGCGCAGTTCGGCGTCCACGGTCAGGCCGGGGATGACTGTGCTGCCGTCCAGGATTCCGCGTACGAGTCCCAGTTCGGCGGCGTCGTGCCGGGAAACGTCCGCAACGGTCCGCGCCCAGGCGAGCTGCTGGTCTGTTCCGGCGTCTGCCGTCCGCAGCTGCCGTGCCGCGACGCCAAGGAAGCCGTTGCGGACCGTGCCGCGGGCGGCAGCAGGAACATAGCGCTCGACGGCGGTGGCGGCGTTTCCGAGCACGTTCAGCAGTACGCCGATCCCGCTCTCTGCCGGGGCGAACTGCTCGACGGCGGATACGTACAGTTCCGCGGGGGTGACGCCGTCGCGCGCCGAGTCCCAGAGGGCCGTCCAGCACAGGGCGCGTGCCATCGGGTCGGCGATGCGGTCCAGGGAAGCGCGCACGGTGGCCTCGGACGTGGCGTCGAGCCGGACCTTGGCGTAGCTGAGGTCCTCGTCGTTGACGAGCAGGAGGGCCGGCCGGGGGAGCCCCGCCAGGCCGGCCACCAGCGTGGACGCGCCGGAAACGTCGGCATCGATGCTCCCGGTCCGGAGGAGCTCTCGTGCGGCGTTGAAGTCGTACAGCCCGATCCGCAGCCGGTGCGGCCGATGCTCCTGCCTGCCCGTGAGGGGGTCCACGGAGTCCTGTTCGAGGATCACGGCGCCCATTGTGCCGTCGTCGTCGGTGACGTTCGCCGTGACGGTGGAGATCCCGGAGGTCTGCAGCCATTGCCCGGCCCATTCGCCCAGGTCCCGGCCCGAGGCGGCGCTGAGGGCGGACAGGAGGTCCTGCAGCGAGGTGTTGCCGAACTCGTGGTCGCGGAAGTACTGCCGGGACCCTTCGATGAACGGTTCGAAGCCCACGTAGGCCACGAGCTGCTTGAGCACCGAGGCGCCCTTGGCGTAGGTGATGCCGTCAAAGTTCTGCTTGGCGGCCTCGAGGTCCGGAATGTCCGCCACGATCGGGTGGGTGGTGGGCAGCTGGTCCTGGAGGTACGCCCAGGCCTTGCGCTTGTTGGCGAAGTTCACCCAGGCGCTGTCCCAGTCGGTGGCCTCGTCCACGCCCAGGGTTCCCATGTAATCGGCGAAGGACTCCTTGAGCCACAGATCATCCCACCAGCGCATGGTGACGAGGTCGCCGAACCACATGTGCGCCATCTCGTGCATCAGCGTGTTGGCACGGGCCTGGTACTGCGCATCCGTGGCGCGGGAGGCGAAGACGTACTTTTCGGTGAAAGTGACCAGGCCGGGGTTTTCCATGGCGCCGAGGTTGTACTCGGGCACGAAGGCCTGGTCGTATTTGCCCCAGGGGTACGGGTAGTCAAAGAGCTCGTTGAAGAAGTCCAGGCCGTTCCTGGTCAGCCGGAAGAGCTCATCGGCGTCGAAAGAGTCCTGCATCGAGGCCCGGCAGTAAAGGGCCAGCGGCACGTCCAGGGTGCTGCCGTCCTCGAGCGCTTTGCTCCAGTGGGACTCGGCCTTGAAGTAGGGGCCGGCCAGCACCGTGGTGATGTAGGTGGACATCCGCTTGGTGGTGGCAAAATCCCAGCGGCTCGCCGCCGGGTCCTCTGCCAGGACCGTGCGTGCTGCCTCGGCGCCGTTGGACGCCACGTGCCAGCCGGTGGGGGCGGTGACGTGGAAAGTGAACTCGGCCTTGAGGTCCGGCTGTTCGAAGTTGGCGAAGACGCGCCGGGCATCGGCGGGTTCGTACTGCGTGTAGAGGTAGCACTGGCCGTCGGCCGGGTCCACGAAACGGTGCATGCCCTCGCCGGAGCGGCTGTAGAGTGCGGTGCCCGTGACGGTCACCTCGTTCTCGGCCTGCAGATCCGCCAGGAGGATCCGGTCGCGGTCCACCACCCGGGCGCTGTCCAGTTCGGTGCCGTTGAGGACCACGCGGTGCACCCCGCCGCAGATGAAGTCCAGGAAAGTGGACGATCCGGGCGCCGCGGCGAAGGCGATGGTGCTGGTGCTGGTGTAGCCGGCGACGGCGGGATCTGCCGCCTGCCGCACGTCCAGGGAGACGTCGTAGCGGTGTGTGCTGATCAGGGCTGAACGGGTGGCGGCTTCATCGCGCGAGAGATTGTGATTCGACACACAGCTATCTAATCATGATCCAGACGGCGCCCAGGCCCAGCCCTGCGATGAGCAGCCAGGAACCCAAAGCGAGCAGCAGCGCCCGGCCCCCGGTGTGCAGCAGGGTGCGGATGCGCACGGCCGAACCGAGCCCGAACAGAGCTGCTGCCAGGAGCAGGTCCTGCACCGCACCGGCGGCCTCGAGAGCCACCGGGGATGCCCAGCCCAGCGAACGGATGCCCACCATGGCCATGAAGCCGAGCACGAACAGCGGGACCACTGGCGGGAAGGCGCCGCCGCCGCCGTCCGGCCCGCCCGCCGCGAGGATGCCGGCCCGCTCCCTGCGGTGCACGATCCGTTGCTGGACACCGGCCGCCGCCGTGATGGGGGCCAGCAGGATCACCCTTGTCAGCTTGACGACGACGGCGATCCCCAGTGCCGCGGCACCGGCAGTCTGCGCTGTGGCCACCACCTGGCCGACGTCGTGGACCGAGGCCCCGGTCCACGCACCGAAACGCTCCGGGCTGAGTCCGAGGGGGTGCATGAGGAGCGGGAGCACTCCGATGGCAAGCGTCCCGCACAGGGTCACGAGGGCCACGGGCAGCACCGTGTCCTGGTGTTTGATGCGGCGGACGGCGGCCATGGCGCCGATGGCCGAGGCGCCGCAGATCGAGAACCCGGTGGCGATCAGGAGGGCCGTTTCGCGCGGGAGACGCAGCAGCCGGGCCAGGCCGTACGTTCCGGTGAAACTGGCCAGCACCACGCCGGTGATCAGCAGCAACGCGGTCCAGCCCAGGCCGAGCACATCCACCATGCTGACCTTCAGCCCCAGCAACACGATGCCGGCCCGCATGAGGTGCTTGCCGGCGAAGTCCAGGCCGGGGCGGGCGCGTCCTGCGGTCCACACGGCTGTGCCCGGTATATTTGCTGAGAGCAAACCTAAAGCAACAGCTGCCGTCATGGCCGGCACGGCGGGCAGCATGGCATGGACGATGAAGGCAAGCCCTGTTGCCGCAACGGCCAGGACCAGCCCGGGCCCCAAACGGGCCAGCGGCCTGAGGTACCTGTTGAACGGCATGCTCCAACCCTGCCCGATGACGGCTGGAAAACGCGAACCGGTGAGGACCCGGACCGCGCAACACAACTAGTGCGTAATGCGTTCGAATCAAAAAGGTGATTGTCTAATTCCCATGTCTGAGCTATTCCAGGGTTACTCCGAGGCCGCGGCCCGCAGCGGTGCCTACGACGAGATGTTTGCTCCCGGCCAAGAGGCCCGAAAATCGTACGGCCAGGTGGCCGGTGCCCTGAGTGAGTTGTCGCTGGCGGATGTCACCGCCCGGGCTGACTCCATGGCGCGGACGTTCCTGGACCGTGGCGTGACCTTCGACTATGCGGGGGAGGAGCGGCCGTTCCCGCTGGACATCGTGCCGCGGGTGATCCCGGCCGATGAGTGGGATGTCCTGGAGCGCGGGGTGGCCCAGCGGGTGCGGGCGCTCGAGGCGTTCCTGAACGATGTGTACGGGCGGATGTCGGTGGTCTCGGACGGGGTGATTCCGCGGCAGCTGGTGACCACCAGCGCGCACTTCCACCGTGCCGTGCACGGTTTCGAGCCGGCGGGCGGGGTCCGGGTGCATGTGTCCGGCATCGACGTGGTCCGTGACGCGGCGGGCACGTTCCGGGTCCTGGAGGACAACGTCCGGGTCCCTTCCGGGGTCAGCTACGTGCTGGAGAACCGCCAGGCGATGGCCAAGGGCCTGCCGGAGGCCTTCGGCCAGCAGCACATCCGGCCCGTGGAGGAGTATCCGCGCCGGCTGCTGTCCGCGCTGCGCAAGACCGCGCCGTCCGGGGTCGATGACCCCACGGTGGTGGTCCTGACCCCGGGGGTGTTCAACAGCGCGTATTTCGAGCACACCCTGCTGGCCGGGCTCATGGGCGTGGAGCTGGTGGAGGGCCGGGACCTGATCTGCCGCGGGAACCGCGTCTACATGCGCACCACGGCGGGGGAGCAGCGCGTGGATGTGATCTACAAGCGCATCGACGACGATTTCCTGGATCCGCTGCAGTTCCGTTCCGATTCGATGCTGGGCTGCCCGGGGCTGGTCAACGCCGCCCGGGCCGGCGGGGTCACCATCGCCAACGCGGTGGGCAACGGGGTGGCCGATGACAAGCTCGTCTATTCCTATGTGCCGGACCTGATCCGGTACTACCTGCACGAGGAGCCGGTGATCGCCAATGTGGACACCTTCCGGCTCGAGGAAAAGGACGCCCGGGAGCATGTGCTGGACCGCCTGGACGAGCTCGTGGTCAAGCCCGTGGACGGTTCCGGCGGCAAGGGCCTGGTGATCGGCCCGGACGCGTCCAGGGAGGAGCTCGAGGCCCTGCGCAAGCGGGTGCTCGCCGATCCGCGCGGCTGGATCGCGCAGCCGGTGCTGCAGCTGTCCACGGTGCCCACGCTGTCCGGGGACCGGTTCGGCCCGCGGCACGTGGACCTGCGGCCGTTCGCGGTCAACGACGGCGAGGACGTCTGGGTGCTGCCCGGCGGACTCACCCGGGTGGCCCTGAAGGAGGGCTCGCTGATCGTGAACTCCTCCCAGGGCGGCGGCTCCAAGGACACCTGGGTCCTCGCGGACACCCCGCAGCTTCCCGACGAGGCGCTGCCGCGCCAGACGGTCACCGTGCGCGAGCAGGTCTCCGTGTGGCCCGTGGAAAGCAATTGGCGTGACCGCCAGACGGACCAGCAGCAGTGAGCCGCGGGATGGCCGCATCGAAACTTATTGAACGTCGACCTGCAGGACGCGAAGGAGGCACAGTCCCATGCTGAGCCGTATTGCTGAATCACTTTTCTGGATCGGACGCTACGTTGAGCGTGCCGACGGCACCGCCCGGATCCTGGACGTCCACCTGGAACGGCTTAACCACCTGCCCCTGGAAGAACAGCGCAGCGTGGCACGCGAACTCCTTGCCGTGATGGGGGCCCGGCCGCAGAGCGAGGACTTCGGCTTGCCGGAACTCCTGCACTCGCTCGCCTACGACAAACAGAGCGCCTCGTCCATCGCGGGTGCCCTCAGCGCTGCGCGCGAAAACGCCCGCCGTGCCCGCGAGACGGTGTCATCATCGATGTGGGAAGGGCTGAACACCACGTACTACGGGCTGAACCAGCACCGCAAGGACGTGGTGGGCACGTACCGCTTCTGCAACTGGGTCCTGGAACGGACCGCCATGGTGCGCGGCCTCGCCGACTCCACCGTGAGCCACGACGAAAGCTGGCTCTTCCTGGTTCTGGGCCGTTCCCTGGAGCGGGCCGACATGACTGCCCGGATGCTCTCCACCCGGGACGTCCAGTCCGCCGGCATGTCCTGGGTGAACATGCTGCGCTGCGCGGGTGCCTACGAGTCCTTCCTCAGGACACGCCGGGCCGCCTTCGGTGACCAGCACGCTGCCGAATTCCTGCTGCTGGACCGGCTGTTCCCGCGCTCCATCGTGTTCGCCCTGCGCGACGCCGATGAATGCCTGGCCAAGCTGGACCCCTCCGCCCAGCGCGTCGGCTTCATCAACGACGCCCGGCGCATCGTGGGCCAGGCCCGGACCTTCCTCGAGTTCCACCGCACGGACGACCTCATGTCAGAGCTCCCTGAACACATGGAACGTGTGCAGAAAGCCGTCACGCAGGCGTCCGATGCGATTTCCCGTAAGTACTTCAATCAGGCGGATGAGCATGCCTGGGTGGGAGAAGTTTCATGACCCGTCTGAGCATCGTGCACAAGACAGCCTACAAATACAACCGCCGGGTGACTCTGTCCTACAACGAGGCACGCATGACCCCTTTGACGGATCCGCAGCAGGTGGTGCTGGAATCCTCCCTGAAGGTCTCGCCGTCGCACGCGTCCGTCAGCACCTACCGGGACTACTGGGGCACTCGTGTGACGGCCTTTGACATGCAGGTTCCGCACGAACGCCTCGAGGTTGTGGCAACCGCCACGGTGGAGGTCCACCGCACCGAGCGGGTGGCCACCGAGGACGACATCGTCGGCTGGGACGTCATGGCCTCCGAGGAGACCCGCGACCAATTCAGCGACTGGCTGCCGCAGTCGCGGCTCAGCGGCCCCGGCGAGGAAGTCCTGGCGATCGTTCCCGGCGTGGTGGCCGGCAAGAATCCGCACGAGGCCGCGCTGGCCGTCTTCGAATGGATGCGCGGTGAGATGACCTACATGAAGGGCACCACGGGCGTGACCACCAACGCCGAGGAGGCCTGGAACCAGCGCCAAGGCGTGTGCCAGGACCTCGCACACCTGGCCATCGGAGCCCTGCGCAGCTGCGGGATTCCCGCACGCTACGTGTCGGGCTACATCCACCCGCGCTCTTCGGCGGCCATCGGCGAAGCCGTGGCCGGGCAGTCGCACGCCTGGCTGGAGTGGTGGGACGGAGAATGGCGCAGTTGGGACCCCACCAACCACAAGCCGGCCGGAGACTTCCACGTGACCGTTGCCCGCGGACGCGACTACCGGGATGTGCCGCCGCTGAAGGGCGTGCTGTCCGGCGGCGGAGGATCAGCGCTCACGGTCACCGTGGAGATCACCCGCCTGGCATAGGCGGTTCATGGAGAGATATGGCCCCTGGGAACGCTCCCAAGGGCCATATCTCTCTCCATCTGGACTACGCAATAGCTACCAGGGGGACGGCTTGTAGTCCTTGAGGAAGACGCCGTACTGGTCCTCGCCGTTTTCGCCCATGACGATGGGGTCGTACACGCGTGCCGCCCCATCCACGAGGTCCAGCGGCGCATGGAAGCCTTCCTCCATGAGCCGGACTTTGGTGTAGTGCGGGCGCTCGTCGGTGATCCAGCCGGTATCGACGGCGGTCATGAGGATGCCGTCGGCGTCCAGCATTTCCTGGGCACTCGTACGGGTCATCATGTTCAAGGCGGCCTTGGCCATGTTGGTGTGCGGGTGGCCCGGGCCTTTGTAGGCCCGGGAGAACTGCCCCTCCATGGCGGAAACGTTCACGATGTATTTGCGGTGCGCAGTCGAACGCTTCATGGCGCCGCGGAGGCGGCTGACCAGCAGGAACGGGGCCGTGACGTTGCACAGCTGCACCTCAAGCATTTCGAGCGGATCCACCTCATCCACGACCTGCGTCCAACTGTTGATGGCCGCCAGGTCCGGCACCAGGCCGCCGGCGTCAATTGCCGTGCCGGCCGCGATGCGCTCCAGCGAGGCCGAGCCCGTCGACAACGCCAGCGAGGTGATGGCGTCACCGGCCAGGACCGGATGCTCGGTCACGCTGCTGGCAAGGGCCAGGGGGTGCTTGTCGTGGGCATGGCCGAACGTCACCAACTCCGGGCCGCCGTTGGCGGGCAGAAGCTCTGCGGGCAGGGGCTCGTCCTCGGCATCGACCAGGGGCTTGTAGGCGTTGCCGGAGCGGCGGACGGTCTGGGCCGCATTGTTGATGATGATGTCCAGCGGGCCGGCCTCGTTCAGGGAGTCTGTGAGTGCCATCACCTGGGACGGGTCGCGGAGGTCGATGCCCACGATCCGCAGCCGGTGCAGCCATTCCGCGCTGTCCTCCATGGCCGCGAAGCGGCGTGCCGCATCCTTGGGGAACCTGGTGGTGATGGTGGTGTGGGCGCCGTCCCTGAGGAGCCGGAGCGCGATGTACATGCCGATCTTGGCCCGTCCGCCCGTCAGCAGTGCCCGGCGTCCGCTCAGGTCCGTGCGGGCGTCGCGCTTGGAGTGGCTGAACGCGGCACACTCGGGGCACAGCTGGTGGTAGAAGGCATCCACCTGTGTGTAGTGCTGCTTGCAGATGTAGCAGGGGCGGGAGCGGATCAGGTGGCCCGCGACCTCGCCCGTGGCCGAGGTGGCCAGCTTGTTGCCGCGGGTTTCGTCGTCGATCCGGTCCGGGGCGGCTGTGGCTGTCAGGGCGATGACGGCGCGGTCGGCCTCGGCGATCAGATCGCGCTTGGTGACGCGCCGGTGCCGTTTGACGGCCTTGAACATCTTGCCGGTGGCGCGGCGGACCGCGACATAGTCCGGATGCTCCTCGTCATAGACGTGGATCGTGGTCAGAACCTTGAGGCAGGCCTGGATCTCTTCAGGCGTCAGATCGGTGGAGCTCATTGACCTGATTTTACAGCCTTGGAGGCCGGTGGCCTGCCTCGAGGTTCCGCGTCGGTTTCCGGCGGTGCTGGTGGCCGGGCCTGGTGCCTAGACCTGTGCGGACACGCGCGGTCCGGCGGACGGGGCAACGATGGCGGCCGCCGCCTGGATGCCGGCTATTTTCTCCGCCGAATCACGGATGTCCGGGTGGTTTTCCGTGGCCGCCCGGACGGCTTCCGGGAGGCTGTGCCGGTAGTCCGCGGACAGTGCGAGTTCGGCGGCGTCCGGCTCGGGGACGTGTTGTCCCTTGGCCAGGACCGTGATGCCCGATTCCGTGATCTTGAAGCCGCGCGCGCGGTCCAGCTCGGCGTCGAGCCCGATGGCGGCACCGGCCGGGATTTTCACGTTCTTGTCGATGATGGCACGCTTGATGACGGCTCCTTCGCCCACCCGGACCTTGTCCATGATCACGGAGTCCTGGACGCGGCTACCGGTGCCGATGTAGACATCGTTGGACAGCACGGAACCCTCCACGATGCCGCCCGAGACCACTACGCCGCTGGCGACGATCGAGTCAAGGGCCGTTCCCACGGCGTTGCCTTCGCCACGGACGAACTTGGCCGGTGCCGAAATGCTCTGCCGCGTGTAGATGGGCCATTCCGTGTTGTAGAGGTTGAACACCGGCACGGGCGAGATGAGGTCCATGTGGGCGTCATAGAAGGAGTCGATGGTGCCGACGTCGCGCCAGTACGTCCTGTCGCGGTCCGTGGCACCGGGAATGTCATTGAGCGTGAAGTCATAGACCCCCGCCTCGCCCTTGTCCACGAAGTAGGGGATGATGTCGCCGCCCATGTCGTGCTTGGTGTCGAGGCGTTCGGCGTCGATGCGGAGCGCGTCCACCAGGGCATCGGCATTGAAGACGTAGTTGCCCATGGAGGCCAGGAACTGGGTGGGATCCGCTTCCAGGCCCGGCGTGCTGGCAGGCTTCTCAACGAAAGCGGCAATCTTCTGGGGATCGTTCGGATCGACTTCGATCACGCCGAACTGGTTTGCCATGGACAGGGGCTGGCGTACCGCGGCAACCGTTGCCTTGGCGCCGCTTGCCACGTGCTGCTCCACCATCTGCTCGAAGTCCATGCGGTAGACGTGGTCCGCGCCAACCACCACGACGATGTCGGGGTCGGCGTCGTGGATCAGGTTGAGCGACTGGTAGATGGCGTTGGCACTGCCGAGGAACCAGCTCTTGCCCACACGCTGCTGCGCGGGGACGGAAGCCACGTACTTGCCCAGCTGCGTGGACATGCGCCAGGTCTCCGAGATGTGCCGGTCAAGGCTGTGCGACTTGTACTGCGTCAGCACCACGATCTGCAGATAGCGGGAATTGACCAGATTCGATAATGCAAAGTCAATGAGCCGATAGCCCCCGGCAAACGGGACGGCGGGCTTGGCCCGGTCCGCGGTAAGGGGCATGAGGCGGTTGCCTTCGCCGCCTGCCAGTACGATTGCCAATACTTTCTTTAACGCCATGGTGGTCGCTCCCCGTACGTCTTTGTGCCCCCAAAGGTCCGATTTTCCGGACCCTTTCACACTAGAACACATACGCGGGAACGACTACGTTGGGTACCGTGCGAATAGACATTGTGACTAAAGAATTCCCTCCCGAAATCTATGGCGGTGCCGGCGTCCACGTAGCCGAGCTCAGCCGCGTGCTCGCCCAGCACGTCGATCTGCACGTCCGGGCCTTCGGTGCGCCCCGCGATCCCGGCTTCCACGGGGCCTCGGTGACGTCGTATGCGACGCCGGATGACCTGGGCGAGGCCAACGCCGCCGTGCAGACGCTGGGCGTCGATCTTCGGATAGTCCCGGACATTGCGGGTGCGGACCTCGTCCACTCGCACACCTGGTACGCGAACATGGCCGGGCACCTGGCCTCGCTGCTGCATGGGATCCCGCATGTGCTCAGTGCCCACAGCCTGGAGCCCCTGCGCCCGTGGAAGGCCGAGCAGCTCGGTGGCGGCTATGCCCTGTCCTCATGGGTGGAGAAGACCGCGTATGAAGCCGCGGCGGCCATCATCGCTGTCTCGGACGGCATGCGCAAGGACATCCTGCGGAGCTACCCCAACGTGGATCCCGCCAAGGTGCGCGTGGTCCACAACGGCATCGACGTTGGGCTGTGGCAGCGTGACGAGGAAGACGACGCCATCCGGGCCCTGGGCATCGACCCGGCCAGGCCCAGCGTGGTCTTCGTCGGCCGGAACACCCGGCAGAAGGGCGTTCCTTACCTCCTCAGGGCAGCCGCCAGCCTCCCGGCGGACGTGCAGCTTGTCCTGTGCCTCGGCGCGGCCGACACGCCCGAGCTCGCCGCAGAAACGGCTCGGCTCATCGGGGAACTGCAGAGCCAGCGCGACGGCGTGGTGCTCATCGAACGCATGCTGCCCCGCCACGAACTCATCCAGGTGCTCAGCCATGCCACGGCCTTTGCCTGCCCGTCCATCTACGAGCCGCTCGGCATCGTGAACCTCGAGGCCATGGCCTGCGGTGCGGCGGTGGTCGCCAGCGCAACGGGCGGCATCCCGGAGGTCGTCCAGCACGGCGAAACCGGCCTCCTCGTGGAGCTGGAGCAGGTCACGGACGGTACCGGCACCCCGTTGGACCCGGAAAAGTTCGTCAGCGAATTTGCCGCCGCCCTCACGGAGGTTGTGTCGGATCCGGCCCGGGCCCGCGCCATGGGAGCGGCCGGCCGCAAACGCGCGGAGGAGCACTTCTCCTGGGAATCCATCACGGAAACCACCCTTGAGGTCTACCGCTCGGTGCTCGCCGCCGCTCCGGCCGTTCCCTAGGGCCGGCGGGCCGCTAGACCGGAAAACCGCCGGGACAGCAACCGGGGCAGCAACCCGGAACATCAACGCAGGACAGCAAACGACGACGGCGCCGTTCCCCTCAGGAGGGGAGCGGCGCCGTCGTCGTCCATCAAGGATTCCGCAAGAGTTCACCAACGGGACATCGCTGCGTGTTAGCGGCTCTTGGAGCCCTTCAGGGCGAGCAGCGCCTTCTCCTCGGCCGGGGCGCTTCCGCTGGCGCGGAGGGCCTGGAAGTAGCTGCGCGCCTCGTCCTGGCGCGTGGCTTCCGCGCCGGAGGCGATTGCCGCTCGCAGGTGCTCGGGGCCGTAGCCGAAGGCGTCCACGAGGTCCAGCGCATGCGGCCGGATCTTGGTGAGCAGCCGGTTGACGTAGCTGCCCACGGTGCGGCCCCGCTGCATGGAGAGGCGCCCGTTCATAAGGTACCAGGACAGGTGCTGCTCGATCAGGGAGAGCCCGAAGAGGTCGCGCAGCCAGGTGAGGACCTGCTTGGTGCCGGGGTCGGTGACCTTGCCCAGGGCCTCGGTGAAGGCCTCCCATTGCAGGAGTTCGGCGTGGGCCTGGGCGGCGTCGATCAGGTCATCCTGGTGCTGGTTGAACAGTGCCGCGGCCTGGTGCTGCGGCAGCTTGTTTGCCCCCTTGAGCGCCGAGCCCACCTCGGCCACCATGGACTGCACCCGGTCGGTCAGGAGCGTGCGCTGCCCTTCCTCGTCGCGCAGCGCCAAGGCCGACTTCTGGACGGAACCGGTGTCGGCAACGAACTGGGCCACCTGCCGGAGCCCGGTGCGGTTCAGCGCGACGTCGGCCGCCTGCTCCACCACGTAGCGGGCCAGCACGCCGAAGTCCGCGTTGCGGAATTCCTTGGCGTAGTCGGCCAGCAGGCGCTTGGCCACGAGCTGGAGGAGGACGGTGTTGTCGCCTTCGAAGGTGGCGTAGACATCCAGGTCCGCGCGCAGGGAGGCGAAGCGGTTCTCGATCAGGAAACCAGCGCCGCCGCAGGCCTCACGGCATTCCTGCAGCGTATCGAGCGCGTGCCAGGTGCTCAGCGGCTTGAGGGCTGCGGCGAGTGTTTCCAGGTCCTGGCGGTCGGCGTCGGTGTCGTGGGCGCCGGAGAAGACGTCGTCGAATTTCTGCAGCAGCTGGTCATGGGCGAAACCGGCCGCATACGTGGTGGCCAGCCGGGTGAACAGGCGGCGCTGGTGCCGCTGGTAGTCCAGCAGGACTTCCTCGTCAGTGGGGGAGGAAGCGTTGAATTGGCGGCGCTCCGTGGCGTACTGGATGGCTGTCTTGAGTGCCAGCTTGCTGGCGGCGACCGCGGCGCCGTCCAGCGAGACGCGTCCTTGGACCAGCGTGCCGAGCATCGTGAAGAAGCGGCGGCCCGGGCTTTCGATGCTGGACGAGTATGTGCCGTCGGGGGCGACGTTGCCGTAGCGGTTGAGCAGGTGCGTGCGCGGGATCCGGAGGCCGGTGAAGTGGAGCCGGCCGTTGTCGATCCCGTTCAGGCCGCCCTTGATGCCGTCGTCCTCCCCGCCGATGCCCGGGAGGAAGGCTTTCGTGTCCGGGTCGCGGAGTTCAACGTAGAAGGCGTGCACGCCGTGGTTGACGTTCTTGGTGATCAGCTGGGCGAACACCACGGCGGCCAGGCCGTCCTTGGCGGCATTGCCGATGTAGTCCTTCCATGCCGCACGGAAGGGGGTGTCGATGACGAACTCCTGGCTGTCCTCGTCAAAGGTGGCGGTGGTCGCGATGCTTGCCACGTCCGAGCCATGGCCGGTCTCGGTCATGGCAAAGCAGCCGGGGATGGCCAGGCTCATGATGCCCGGGAGCCACTTGTCGTGGTGCTCCTGGGTGCCCAGGTGCATGACGGCGGAGCCGAAGAGGCCCCACTGCACACCGGCTTTGATCTGCAGGGAGGGATCGGCGGTAACCAGTTCCGCGAAGCCGGCTACGTTGCCGCCGTGGTTATCGGAGCCGCCCAGCCGCGTGGGGAAAGCGCGGTGGACGGCGTTGTTGTCCACGAGGTACTTCAGCTGGCTGAACACGCGCTCGCGGTGCTCCGTGTGCGTGAGCCCTTCGATCTTGTGGACCTCCGGGCGGCCTGCGAGCTCCCTGGCCGCGCGGCGGATGTCCGCCCAGTCGCCCAGCAGGAGCTCGCCCAGGGCCGCGACGTCGACGGCGGGCAGGACGGTTTCGGGCTCTTCCGGAGAAGTTGCCGGGGCGCCGGCAGTGGTGCGGTCAGCTACTTCAGTCATGGTGATTCCTTCTTTGGTTCCGGACAACTGATGGGTCATTGCTGGTTCTGGGTGTTGGTCTTGAGTTCGGGTGCGATTCCCACGCACAGCCAGTCGGTGATGCGGGCGGCCATGGCGGCCTGATCCGGCTTTTCAGGTGAGGCGGGGGAGCCGAACCACATTTCACCGGCGTTGCGCACCAGGCCGATGGCCGCCGTCGGCCAGTAGTCGATCAGTGGTTCCTTCCCGGCACCGATGTACTCGCGCATGGGCCGCGCGATCATCGCCGTGATCTGTTCGAAGAAGTTGCCGAGCGCGCCTGAGGCAGCTATCGCATCCTGTGCCGACGCCTCCCCGGGGGTCAGGCGCGTCACGAACGCATAGACGCTGGGGCTGGATTCGGCCATCTGCAGGTAGGCCGACACCATGGCGAACAGTCCCTCGCGCGGGGATTCGGCGGACTGGGCCGCCTCACGCATGCGCCGCTGCATCTGCCCCAGGACCACTTCGCCCATGGCCTGCTGAAGCCCGGCCTTGTCTCCGAAATAGCGGTAATACACGGACTTCGAGGTGCCGGCGGCGGTGGCAATGTCCTCCATGGAGGCATCGCTGCCCAGCGCGTGGACGGCCTTGCGGGCGGCCTTGATGAGTTCCCGGCGGCGCTCCTCGCGGTGGTTCTGCCAGCGCGAAGCGCGGCCGTCGACGGCCGGGGCGCCGGCGTCGATGATGGCGCCGGCGGGAGCTGAATTTTCCGGGTGGGACACGTTCACGATACCCAGCGTATCAGGTACGCTGGGTATCAGTAACCGTTGTGATCAAAGGAGACAGCCATGGCTGCAGCAGAAGAGGCCGCATTCCGGGCCCAGGAAACCCCCAGCGCAGCTCCCCGCCTGCGCAAGGCCGTGGTGGTGGGCGGCAACCGCATCCCGTTCGCCCGCACCAGCGGCGCCTACACCAAGTCCTCCAACCAGGACATGCTGACCGCAGCACTTGACGGGCTGATTGCCCGCTTCGGGCTCCAGGAAGAGCGCATCGGCGAGGTCGCCGCAGGCGCCGTGCTGAAGCACTCCCGCGACTTCAACCTCACCCGTGAAGCCGTGCTCGGCTCCGCACTCTCGGCCGAGACCCCCGCCTACGACCTCCAGCAGGCCTGTGCCACGGGCCTGGAAACCGTCCTGGGGCTGGCCAACAAGATCAAGCTGGGCCAGATCGACTCGGCGATCGCCGGCGGCGTCGACTCGGCATCGGACGCCCCCATCGCCGTCAGTGAGGGCCTCCGGGAAATCCTGCTGGACCTCAACCGCGCCAAGTCCACCACCCAGAAGCTGCGCACGCTGGCCCGGATCCGTCCGAAGGACCTTGCCCCGGACGCCCCCAACACCGGGGAGCCCCGCACCGGCCTGTCCATGGGGGAACACCAGGCACTCACCACGGCCCAGTGGAAGATCAGCCGTGAAGCCCAGGACGAACTCGCCTACAACAGCCACCACAACCTGGCGGCCGCCTATGAGGGCGGTTTCTTCGACGATCTCATCACGCCCTACCGGGGCCTGAGCCGCGATTCGAACCTCCGTGCCGATACCACCCTGGAGAAGCTCGCCAGCCTTAAGCCTGTCTTCGGCAGGAACCTCGGCTCCGAAGCAACCATGACCGCCGGAAACTCCACGCCGCTCACCGACGGTGCCTCCACGGTCCTTCTGGCCAGTGAAGAGTGGGCGGATGCCCGCGGCCTGCCGAAGTTGGCCACCGTGCTGGACGGCGAGGCGGCCGCCGTCGATTTCGTCCACGGAAAGGACGGCCTGCTCATGGCCCCGGTCTTTGCCGTGCCCCGCCTCCTGGCCCGCAACGGGCTGGGCTTCGAGGACATCGACTTCTTCGAAATCCACGAGGCCTTCGCCGGCACCGTGCTCAGCACCCTCGCCGCCTGGGAAGACGAGGATTTCGGCCGGGCCCGGCTCGGCCTGGACGGCGCCCTTGGCAAGATCGACCGCGCCAAACTCAACGTCAACGGCTCCTCGCTGGCCGCGGGACACCCGTTCGCTGCCACCGGTGGCCGGATCGTTGCCTCGCTCGCCAAGATGCTGCACGACAAGGGGCAGGTGGACGGCCGTCCGGCACGCGGCCTCATCTCCATTTGCGCCGCCGGCGGACAGGGCGTCGTCGCCATCCTGGAAGCCCACTAGGAGGAACCGTGACGGACAAATACACGCAATTCGTCAGCCGGGGTTTCGGCAAGGACCTCGCCAGGAAACTTGGCCTGCCCCAGCCCGTGGTGCTTCGCCGGCACAATCCGGGCGATCCGCTGCTCACCGGCCCTGTCCTGGTACAGGGCGAGGGCATCGGCGCGGACGGGCTGGCCACCGAACTTCTGGCCTGGGGCCTCGACGTCCGCCGCAACGCCCTTCCCAAGGAAAAACTGGGCGCCATCGTCCTGGTGCTCGACGCCGTCGAGCATCCTGATGACCTCGGCAAGCCCGTGCTGACCGTGGGGGCGTCCCTGCGCGATCTGGCCCCGAACGCCCGCCTGGTCACCGTCTCCCGCGCAGCATCCTCGGCCGCGACGCCGGCGGTGGCGGCGGCCCGCCAGGGAGTCGATGGCCTCCTGCGCTCCGTTGCCAAGGAACTGCGGGCAGGCGCCACGGCCAACGGCATCATCCTTGCCGACGGCGTCGAGTCCACCAGCCCCTCGGCGCTTGGTGCTCTGCGATTCTTCCTCTCCGGACGCTCGGCCTTCGTGGACGGCCAGTTCCTGACCGTCACCTCCGCCGCGGGCGCATTGCCCGACGACGCCGGGAAGCCGCTTGCGGGCAAGGTCGCCGTCGTCACGGGCGCGGCCCGCGGGATCGGTGCGGCGATTGCCCGGACCCTGTACCGCGATGGTGCCAAGCTCGTGGTGGTGGACATCCCCGCCGCCGGTGACCATCTGGCGGAAGTCGCGAACGAAGTCCACGGCTCGGCGCTGCAGCTGGACATCAGCCGTACCGACGCCGGGCAACGGATCATCGGGCACGCCATGGAACGGCACGGCCGCCTGGACATCGTCATCCACAACGCCGGCATCACGCGGGACCGTCTGCTGGCCAACATGGATGAAGGCCGCTGGAACTCGGTGATGGCCGTGAACATCGCTTCGCAGCTGCGGATCAACGAGGCCTTGATGGCATCCGGCCACTTCACGGATCACCCCCGGATAGTTTCCGTCGCCTCCACCAGCGGCATCGCGGGCAACCGCGGGCAGAGCAACTACGCTGCTTCCAAGGGAGGTGTGATCGGAATGGTCCGTGCCACGGCACCGCTGCTTGCCGACGGCGGTGGTTCGATCAACGCCGTCGCGCCCGGTTTCATCGAAACCGAAATGACCGCACGGATCCCCTTCGCCACGCGCGAGATCGCCCGCCGGCTCAACTCCCTCCAGCAGGGCGGCCAGCCCGGCGACGTTGCAGAAGCCATCGCCTTCCTGGCCAGCGACGCTGCCGGGGGCATCTCCGGCGAGGTGCTGAGGGTGTGCGGGCAGAATCTGGTGGGGGCATGAGCGCGGCGCAGACCATCATCCTCGGCGAACTGCCGTCGCTGTCCAAGCTGTACGTCAACGCGGCAGCCATGGCCGCCCGCCGCCGCGTGCTGGGGTCCGCTGCCGGAACCGCGCTCCCGGCAGAGAGCCACGAGGTCCGGGGCGTGCTGGCCGACGTCGGGAACCTGACCAGCTACCAGCACCTCGTGGGGGAGACGGCCAGTGACCTGCTGCCGGCCGGCTTCATCCACGCCTTGGCGTTCCCCGTGGCCATGAGCGTCATGAACCGGGACAACTTTCCTCTGCCCCTCCTGGGCATGATCCACCTCCGCAACCACGTGGTGCAGCACGCGCCGGTGCCCTTCACCGAATCCCTGGACATCCGTGCCTGGGCGGAAGATCTGCGCGGACACCGAGCCGGAACCCAGCTGGACGTCGTCGCCGAGGTGCGCAGCCACGGGAGCGGCGCACTGCTGTGGCGGGGCGTTTCCACGTACCTGTCCAAGGGAGTGTTCCTGCCCGGCATCGACAAGCCGACGGCGCCGTCCGTGCCGTCGGACTTCAAGGCACCGGACCCCACTGCTGTGTGGCAGCTGGGGCTGGACGCCGGACGCAGCTATGCCGCCGTGTCGGGCGACTTCAACCCCATCCACCTGAGCGTGCTGTCCGCCAAGGCGTTGGGCCTGCGGCGTTCCATCGCGCACGGCATGTACCTGGCCTCGCGGGCGCTCGCCGACGTCGGGGCCGTGAAGAGTGAATCCTTTGTCTGGGAGGTCGCCTTCGAGGCGCCCGTGTTCCTTCCCGCACGGGTGGCTCTGGGCATCGGCACCACGCAGTCCAGCGCAGGGGCCTGGGAGCGCTCCGACTACGTCGCCTGGAATCCCCGCAGCGGCCGCCGGCATTTCAGCGGGAGCGTGGCCGCCCTGTAGGGCCATCATCCGGACGTGGGATCCCGGCTCTTTCGCACGCGCAAAGAGCCGGGATCCCATTTCTCGATTCCTGCCCAAGCAAACGCCAAAACAAACAAGGCCCGGAATCCGTGGATTCCAGGCCTTGTACTTGTGCGCGGAGGGGGACTTGAACCCCCACCCCCTTTCGAGGACTAGCACCTCAAGCTAGCGCGTCTGCCATTCCGCCACCCGCGCAGGTGGTATTCAAAGTCCGGTTCTGCGCCTTCCGGCGCTTCTCTTTCCTTCGAAGCAGCGAGAAAAACTCTAACACGGATTCCGGCCATGAAAAAATCGGTGCTGGTCAGGGCCCGGTTGCCCATATTTCCGCGTCGTGAATCGCCGGAATCCACCACCTTGACCCGGCCGCCGGTGGGTAGGCTGAAGGGACGTGGGGCAGCCTGCGGGCGGGGAACCGTCCGGTGTCCCCGGACCAACAGCCCGCCAAGCAAGGAGAGTTCCATGTCTGCCATCCGCCCCGAGGACGAAGTAGTCCGGATCTGCCAGGAACTCATCCGGATCGATACCTCGAACTTCGGCGATGATTCGGGACCGGGTGAGCGTGCCGCCGCCGAATACACGGCCGCGCTGATCAGCGAGGTCGGTCTGGACGTCGAAATCTTCGAATCCGCCCCCGGCCGCGCCAACGTGGTGAGCCGGTTGGCCGGCGAGGATCCCTCCGCGGAGGCCTTGGTGGTACATGGCCACCTGGACGTCGTGCCGGCGCTGAAGGACCAGTGGAGCGTCGATCCCTTTTCCGGCGAGTTGAAGGACGGCCTTATCTGGGGCCGCGGTGCCGTGGACATGAAGGACATGGATGCCATGATCCTTTCCGTCATGCGCGATTTCGCCCGGACAGGCCGCAAGCCCAAACGCGACATCGTCTTTGCCTTCTTCGCCGATGAGGAAGCCGGCGGTACGTACGGCGCCCGCTACGCCATCGAACACCGCCGTGAGCTGTTCGATGGCGCCACCGAGGCCATCTCCGAGGTGGGCGGCTTCTCGGCAACCATCGGCGGCCAGCGCACCTACCTGCTCCAGACGGCAGAGAAGGGCATCTCCTGGCTGAGGCTGATGGCCCACGGCCGCGCAGGCCACGGTTCGCAGATCAATACGGACAACGCCATCACCCGCCTGGCCGGAGCTGTGACCCGGATCGGCGAATACCACTGGCCCATCGAACTGACGCCCACCACCCGCCAGTTCCTGGACGGCGTGACGGAACTGACCGGCGTCGAGTTCGACGCCAGCAACCCTGACATCCTGCTCAAGGAACTCGGCACCGTGGCCCGCTTTGTCGGTGCCACCCTGCAGAACACTTCCAACCCCACGCTGCTGCGCTCGGGCTACAAACACAACGTCATTCCGGAATCGGCCGAGGCCCTGGTGGACTGCCGCACCCTGCCGGGCCAGCAGGAACTCGTGTTCGAGACCATCAAGCAACTGGCCGGGGAGGGCGTGGATGTCAGCTACGTCAACAAGGACGTGTCCCTGGAGGTTCCCTTCGCAGGCAACCTGGTGGACGCCATGATCGACGCACTCCACTCTGAGGATCCCGGCGCCAAGGTGCTGCCGTACACCTTGTCCGGCGGCACCGACAATAAATCGCTCAGCAAGATCGGCATCACCGGCTACGGCTTCGCGCCCCTCATGCTCCCCGACGATCTCGACTTCACGGGCATGTTCCACGGCGTGGATGAACGGGTCCCGGCGGACTCCCTGAAGTTCGGCAGCCGCGTGCTGAACACGCTGCTCAGCAACTACTAGGGGAGCGGTGCGTTGACTCCCGAGGAGATCCTGCCCGACGAGCTCCTGGAACGCATCCGCGGCCGCGCCGCGGGCTATGACCAGGACAATTCCTTCTTCCACGAGGATCTGGCGGAACTTGCCGCCGCCGGGTACCTCAAGGTCTTCGTCCCTGTCCCCGACGGAGGGCTGGGCCTTGGGCTGGAAGCGGCGGCTGCGCTGCAGCGCAGGCTGGCGACGGCGGCCCCGGCCACGGCGCTCGCCGTGAACATGCACCTGGTGTGGACCGGCGTCGCGCACGTCCTGGCGGCGCGCGGCGACGACTCGCTGGGTTTCGTGCTGAAGGAGGCAGGGCAGGGGGAAGTGTTCGCCTTTGGCATTTCAGAAGCCGGCAACGATTCCATGCTCTTCGACTCCGGGACCACGGCCGCACCGCAGGACGATGGGGGCTACAGCTTCACCGGCCGGAAGATCTTCACCAGCCTCTCCCCTGGCTGGAGCCGGCTGGGGATCTTCGGCAAGGACGCCGCCGCCCGCAACGGCGACGGCGAGCTGGTGTTCGGCTTCATCGAACGGGCGACCCCTGGCCATGAGACCCTCACGGACTGGAACACCCTGGGCATGCGTGCCAGCCAGTCGAACACCACGCTCCTGCAGGGTGCCATGGTTCCGGCGGAGCGGATCTTCCGGAAGCTGCCGGTGGGACCCAACCAGGATCCCCTGATTTTTGCCATTTTCGCCTGCTTCGAAACGCTCCTGGCCGCCGTCTACACGGGCATCGGCGAACGTGCCTTCACCCTGGCCGTGGAAGCCGCGAAACGACGGAGCTCGGCCAAGTACGGTGGCCGCAGCTACGCGCAGGATCCCGACATCCGCTGGAAGATTGCCGGAGCGGCCATGGCGATGGACGGAATCCAGCCACAGCTCGCCTCCATCGCGCACGATGTGGATGCGCTGGTGGACCACGGACCGCAGTGGTTCCCCAAGCTGGTGGGCCTCAAGATCCGGGCCACGGAGAACGCCCGGGCCGTGGTGGACACGGCTATCCGGGTCTCCGGAGGCTCCAGCTACTTCCGTGGTTCCGAGCTTGAACGGCTGTACCGCGACGTGCTGGCAGGGATTTTCCACCCCTCGAACGAGGAATCGGCGCACAGCACGGTGGCCAACGCCTGGCTGGGACCGCTCGAGCAGTGAAGGCAGGGGAGGGCGCTGCAGGGCGTCTGCAGCGCTGCGCTGCAGCGCCAGGACCTTATACGGTCCGCTGCACCGTGGTCACCTTGCGGCGCAGCCAGAAGCGGCGTCCGCCGCCCACATAGAGGATGCTGCGCTCCAGTTCCCACTTGCCGTACTCGGCGTGTTCCACGATCCTGCGGCGGACATCCGGCAAGGAATCGTCAGGACTGACGGACACTACGAGGTACTCGTACTGCTTGGCATAGTCCCGCAGGCGCTCAACCGAGCTGCTCAGAAATTGTTCTCTCATCCCTCTCCATTTTCGTCTATTTCGGGCTAACGTGAAGTCATGAGCATCGATCCGCGTGTCGCGCTTCAGTCCTTGACCGCCGCATTGGAAGAACACTTGGTGGCCGCATCCGCCCGCAGAGGCGAGGGTGATCCAGCCGTGGAGGCAGCATTTTTCGCCGTCGCGGATGCCTTCGAAGTGTACGAGGACGCACTGTACGAGGCTTACTCGGAAGTGACACCGCTGCAGGTCTTCGACGAGGACGAAGACGAAGCCGACGACGACGATGATGAACTGATCGACGAGGACGACCTCGAAATCGTCGACCAGCAGTAGCGAGGACCAGTAAGTGGGCCGGTCAGGCCGCGGATGATGAGCTAGACGGCTGAAACATCCTCGAGGGCACGGGCGATCTCTGCCGGCAAGGGCGTCAGCTGTGAATCCAGGAGTTCCTTGAGCTGGACCGTATTGCGTGCCCCCACGATTGCCGTGGCAACGCCCGGACGGGACAGCAGCCAGCTCAGGGATACATCCAGAGGCGTGCGTCCCAGGCCGCGTGCCGCCATGGCCACGGCTTCCACCACGCGGGAGCCTCTGGCTTCCAGATACGGTTCCACGTAGGCCGACAAACGGCCCTGCGCTGCCCGGGAATCTCCGGGGATCTGGCCGCGGTACTTGCCGCTCAGCACTCCGCGGCCAAGCGGCGCCCAGGCCATGAGTCCCAGTCCGGCGTCCTCGATTGCCGGAACGAGTTCATCCTCAGGCTTGCGCTGGAGCAGCGAATACTCGGACTGGTTGGCCACCAAGGTGAGGCCTGCGACCGCGGCGGCCTTGGCCGTCTGCCAGCCGTTGTAGTTGGAGATGCCCACATAGCGGGCCCGGCCGCTGCGCTGCGCCAATTCAAGCGCGGAGAGCGTTTCGTCCAACGGCACGTTGTCGTCCCAAGCATGGGCGAACCAGATGTCCACGTAGTCGGTTCCCAGCCGTGCCAGACTCGCATCGAGCGAGGAGAGCATCGCCCCGCGCGAGGCATCCACGCTGCGCCGCGCGTCCGACGTCGAGACCCCCGCCTTCGTGGAGATCACCACTTCCGAGCGCGCCACTACGTCGCCCAGCATGGCGCCCAGCATGGCCTCGGCCTGGCCTTGGGCATACGAGGCCGCGGTGTCGATCAGGGTGCCCCCGGCGGCGATGAAAGTGTGGAGCAACTCGGCGGCATCCTGCTCATCCGTTTCCTGAGCCCAGGACATGGTCCCCAGGGACACCGAAGAGACTCGAAAACCGCTGTTGCCGACGTAACGCTGCTGCATGACTGCAAGCTTACGGGCAGTTCCCCGACTTCATGACGTAGGGTCTATTCACGTGAACTGGATAGAAGCAGCCTTGCTTGGCCTGGTGCAGGGCCTTACCGAATTCCTCCCGATATCCTCCAGTGCGCATCTGCGCATTGTCGGCTCGTTCCTTCCGACAGCGGCCGATCCGGGGGCGGCCTTCACGGCCATCACGCAGCTGGGCACGGAAACCGCCGTCATTGTGTTCTTCTGGCGGGACATTGTGCGGATTGTCTGCGCATGGTTTGGTTCGCTCCGCGGAACTGTTGCCCGCAACCACCCCGACGCCCGCATGGGCTGGCTGGTGATCCTGGGAAGCCTGCCGATCATCGTCCTCGGCCTGCTGTTCCAGGACCAGATTGAATCCGTACTGCGCAGCATGTGGATCGTGGCCACCATGCTCATTGTCTTTGGCATGATCCTCGCGGTGGCCGATGCCGTCGGCAGGCAAGAGCGCGAGCTCAGCGAGTTGAGCTACAAGCACGGCATCCTGTTCGGCCTTGCCCAGGCCATGGCGCTGATCCCCGGGGTATCCCGCTCCGGCGGGACCATCACGGCGGGCCTGCTCATGGGCTACACCCGTGAGGCAGCCGCCCGGTACTCCTTCCTGCTGGCCATTCCAGCGGTCTTCGGCAGCGGGTTGTACCAGCTGTACAAAACCGTATCCAACGAAGGCATCACCGGGCCCTATGGCCTCCCGGAAACAGCCATGGCCACCGTCATCGCCTTCGTCGTGGGATATGTCATCATCGGCTGGTTCCTGAAGTTCGTTTCCACCCGCAGCTACCGGCTGTTTGTCTGGTACCGGATCGTGCTCGGCCTCGCCCTGTATGTGTTGCTCGGTTTCAATGTCATCAGCGCCTAGCACTAAGGTTGAGCTGTGAAATCGTGGACCTCCCGCCCTGTGCCTGAACTGCCCGGCAGCATGCCGCAACTCCGACTCTTTGACACGGCCCTTGGCAGGATCACGGACGTCGAACCGCAGGGCGAGCAGTCCATGTATGTCTGCGGCATCACCCCGTATGACGCCACCCACATGGGCCATGCGGCCAGCTACGTCGCCTTCGACCTTCTCAACCGGGCTTGGCGGGACGGCGGCCAGCGCGTTTCGTACGTCCAGAACGTCACCGACGTCGACGATCCCCTGCTGGAGCGGGCCGCGGCCACCGGCGTGGACTGGCGCGAGCTCGCCGCGAGCCAGATCGAGCTCTTCCACACGGACATGGACGCCCTGAACGTCCTGGCACCCAACCACTACATCGGCGCCGTGGAAGCGATCCCCGGGATTGTTCCCGCCATTGAGAAACTCATCGAGGACGGGCTTGCGTACCGCGTGGCGGGCACCGGGGGAGAGCCCGACGGCGATATCTACTACGACGTCGAGGCCGCCGGCAAGCAGTCCGATGCCCCTGACGCCTGGACGCTGGGTGACGTTTCCCGCCTCGGGGAGGCGGAAATGCTGGAGCTTTTCGCCGAACGCGGCGGCGACCCCGGCCGTGCCGGGAAGCGCCAGGCCCTTGATCCGCTGCTGTGGCGGGTGGCCCGCGACGGCGAACCCAGCTGGCCCGGCAGCTCGCTGGGCGACGGACGTCCTGGCTGGCACATCGAATGCACGGTCATCGCCCAGAAGTACCTTCCCGCACCGTTCACGGTGCAGGGCGGCGGCTCGGACCTGATTTTCCCGCACCACGAAATGGGTGCAGGGCACGCCTACTCCCTGGCGGGTGTGCCACTGGCACGCCACTATGCGCACGCCGGGATGGTGGGCCTGGACGGCGAAAAGATGAGCAAGTCCAAGGGAAACCTGGTCCTCGTCTCCAAGCTGCGCGCGGCCGGCGAGGAACCGGCGGCAATCCGCCTGGCCATTCTGGCCAACCATTACCGCTCGGACTGGTCCTGGACGAGCGAAGGTTTTGACGCTGCGAAGGAGCGGCTCAGCACGTGGCGGGCCGCCCGTGAGAACGCACCGGAGGGTTCGGCCGCGGAGCTGCTGGCCCTCATGCGCCGCGAACTCGCCAACGACCTCAACGCGCCGGGGGCAATTGCCGCCGTCGACGCCTGGGCTGCCGGGGCCGTGCGCAGCGAAACCCCGAACTCGCCCATCGACAGCGCCCTGGTGAGTGACGCCGTCAACGCCCTGCTCGGCGTCGAGCTCTGACAGCTCCTGAGCACTGAGCTCCGGAGTACTGAGCTCCTGAGTACTGGGGCCCGGCGTTTGCGGCGCCGGGCCCCGGCCGTCAGGGGCGTTCCTTGCCCCTGCGCTTGAGGTAGCGCTCGAACTCGCGTGCGATCGATTCGCCGGTGGCCTCGGGGAGATCGGCGGTGTCCTTCGCCTCCTCTAGCTGCCGCACGTACGCCGCAATCTCGGGGTCTTCCGTGGCGAGCTCGTCCACGCCGCGCTCCCAGGCCTCCGATTCCTCGGCAAGGCTGTGCGTGTCCAGCGGCACCTGCAGGAGGTCCTCGACCTTGTGCAGGATGGCCAGCTGGGCCTTCGGCGACGGCGGCTGCGCCACGTAATGCGGCACGGCTGCCCACAGGGACACTGTGGGCAGGCCGGCAAGCAGCGCGAATTCCGCCAGGACGCCCACAATCCCCACGGGGCCCTCATACTGCGAAGACTCCAGGTTCATGCGCTCCCGCAGGCCACTGTCCTCGGTGGTGGTGCTCACCGGGATGGGGCGGCTGTGCGGCACATCGGCCAGCAGCGCCCCGATGAGCACCACGGCGTCCACGCCGAGGGCCTCGGCATGGACCAGCAGTTCCGTCGTGTAGGCGCGCCACCGGTAGGACGGTTCGCTGCCGAGGACAAAGACAACGTCCACATTGCTGTCCGGGACGGACGCCCGGTAGATCCGGGTGGATGGCCATTTAACTTTGCGCGCGCCGGTGGATGTACGGCGGACCGTTGGCCGGGTGAACTGGAAATCGTAGTAGTCTTCAGCATCCACCGTGGCGACCTTCTTGCCGTCCCAGAGCTTGTTCAAATAGTGCAGGGCATCACTGGCCGCCTCTCCCGCGTCGTTCCAGCCCTCAAAGGCCGCCAGCATCACGGTGACGCGGCCGCCTTCCGGTCCGGCCTGGAGAAATCGCTCGGGCTCCGGTGCGCTGTCCTGTCCCTCGGGGGTCCCGTCCACACTGTTCATCCACTCACCCTACGTCCAAGACGCGGTCGGATGCATGGCATTCCGGCTTGCGGCATGCCGGTGAGGGTCCGCACGGCAAGGCGGCCAGCCGGCCCCGGGCTTCCACGTAGACTTGAAGCCATGCAATCCTCAGCCACCCAGCCCTTCCTCAAAGCAGCTCTCTGGGATATGGATGGCACTCTCGTGGACACGGAGCCGTACTGGATCGCTGCGGAGTATGCGCTCGTGGAAGCCCACGGAGGGCGTTGGTCGCACGAACAGGCCATGCAACTGGTGGGCCAGTCGCTGCTGCACTCCGCGGGCATCCTGCAGCAGGCGGGCGTCCGCATGGAGGCCCGCGACATCATCGACCTCCTCAGCGCCGAAGTCATCCGGCAGGTCCGCACGGAAGTGCCGTGGCGGCCGGGTGCCCGCGAACTGCTCGATGACCTTCACGGCGCCGGCGTCCGCTGCGCCCTGGTCACCATGTCCGAGGGTCCGCTCGCCCAGGTCGTTGTGGACAGCCTGCCTAAGCCGTACTTCGAATTCCTGGTCACGGGCGACACCGTGACCCAGGGCAAGCCCCACCCCGAGGCCTATCTCACCGCCGTCGAGCGCCTGCGCGCCAGCGACTCGGCCGTGACCGTGGACCACTGCGTGGCATTGGAAGACTCTGTCCCCGGCGTGGCAGCAGCCATTGCCTCGGGCGTGGTCACCGTAGGCATCCCGCACCAGATGCCGTTACCGGACGATGCACGCCGCGCCACGTGGGACTCGCTGCGGGGCCGGGGCGTCGCCGACCTTGAAGAACTGGTGGCCGCGAGGGCCGCTCTGCGGGATGCCGATGCCGGCCTGCTCGTTGAAGGAGTCAACTAAGTGAGCAGCCCTGGTACAGCGCAGCACGGCGCCCACAGCAGGAAAAGAGAGGGCATACCGCTGGGCCGCATCGCCGGTATTCCCGTGTTCCTGGCCTATTCGTGGTTTGTCATCGCGGGTTTCACCGTGATCGTCTATGGTCCGGCACTGCTCCTGCGGATGCCCGGGCTGGGGTTCGGCGCCTACCTCGTGGCCTTCGCTTATGCGTTGCTGCTGGCTTTTTCCGTGCTGGTCCACGAGCTCGCCCATGCGCTCAGCGCGAAGGCCTTCAAGTGGCCCACAGAGAAGATCGTCCTGAACCTGTGGGGCGGGCATACCCAGTTTGAGAGCTTCACCGCTTCTCCCGGCCGTTCCGTGCTGGTGGCCCTCGCCGGTCCGGCTGCGAACTTCGTTCTCGCCGGCCTGACGTGGGCCTTGCTTCTCTCCGGTGCTGTCTCGGGCGTCGTGGAGATCCTGGCCAACATCCTCATGTGGGCCAACCTCCTGATCGGGATCTTCAACGTCCTGCCCGGCCTGCCCCTGGACGGCGGCCGCCTGGTCGAATCCGCCGTGTGGAAAGCCACGGGAAGCCAGGAAAAGGGCACGGTGGCGGCCGGTTGGGCCGGCCGTGTGATCGTCGCGGGCCTGGTCATCTGGTTCATCGGCCTGCCGCTGCTCAGCGGAACGCTGCCCGAGGTCAGCATCCTGCTTATCACGGTCCTCGTCTGCGGGTTCCTGTGGGTGGGGGCCTCGGGAGCCATCCAAAGCGGACGCTTCCGCAGCCGCCTGCACCTGGTGAGCGCCGTCGCGCTGGCCGAACCCGCCGTCGGGATCCCTAATTCCGCCACCGTGGAAGACGTGCTGAGGATCGCGCCCGCCGGAACGCCCGCCGTCGTGATCTGTGGCCCGGACGGCAAGCCGCAGGGCCTTGTCGACGGTGCGGCAACCGCGGCGGTCCCTCCCGGCGCAGCGGCGGCCACACCCGTCACCGCCGTAGCCCACGCGCTTGCCGCGGGCGCCTATGTGCCTGAATGGTCCAAGGGGCAGGAACTGATCCAGTACCTTTCACGGCTCGACGGCGGCGAGTACGCCGTAGTGGACCACAACGGAACGGTGACGGGCCTGCTGCGGCAACAGGCGGTAGTGACAGCGATTACAGGTAAAGAACCCCGCCGAAACGGGCGTCCCTGACGCCCCAGCCGGTAGAGTTACGTGCCGGCCGTGAAATATCCCGGACAGCTTTGACGCGCCACGAGGCAGCAATAATTGACGGCAACCGCCGTACAGGAGCGAGGAAACACCAATGAGCAGCGAAACCGCCGCCAACGACTTGGCCATCAACGACACGGCCATCGGCGCGGCCACCCCTGCCGTCCAGCCGACCGGCGCCGCACGGCGCCGTGGACCCTTCCGGGTGGGCGAGCGGGTCCAGCTCACGGACGAACGCGGCCGCATGAACACCGTCACCCTGGAAATCGGCGGAGCGTTCCACACGCACCGCGGCTTTCTGAACCACGACGAAATCATCGGCAAGGTGGACGGTTCCGTGGTCAGCAACAACGTGGGCCAGCAGTACCAGACCCTGCGCCCGCTGCTCTCCGACTTCGTGCTCTCCATGCCCCGCGGCGCGGCCGTGGTGTACCCGAAGGACGCCGGCCAGATCGTCACCATGGCGGACATCTTCCCCGGCGCCCGCGTGGTGGAGGCAGGTGTCGGCTCCGGCGCGCTGTCCATCTCGCTGCTGCGCGCCGTCGGCGACGGCGGCTACCTGCACTCCTTCGAACGCCGCGAGGAATTCGCCGACATCGCCCGCGGCAACGTGGAGACCATCTTCGGCGGCGCGCACCCGGCCTGGAAGATCTCCTTGGGCGACTTCCAGGAGGAAGTGGTCCGCGCGGAAGAGCCCGGTTCCGTCGACCGCGTGGTGCTGGACATGCTCGCTCCCTGGGAGTGCCTGGACGCCGTGGCCACGGTGCTGGCACCCGGCGGCGTATGGATCAACTACGTCGCCACCGTCACCCAGCTGTCCCGCACCGCCGAGGCCATCCGCGCCGACGGCCGCTTCACCGAGCCCGACGCCTGGGAATCCATGGTCCGCGGCTGGCACCTTGAAGGCCTGGCCGTGCGCCCGGACCACCGCATGGTGGCCCACACCGGCTTCCTGCTGGTGACCCGCCGCCTGGCGGACGGCGTCACGGGCATTTCCGTCAAGCGCCGCCCGTCCAAGACCGAATTCAGCGAAGAGGACCTCAACGCCTGGACCCCCGGTGCCGTGGGGGAGCGCGCCGTCTCCGACAAGAAGCTCCGCCGTGCCGCCCGCGATGCCATCGCCGGCACCAATGTCCAGGACGACCCCTCGGTCACAAGCTGAGCAAAGGTCACAAAGTAGTCCGCATTCCGGATGTCAGCGTCCTCCCTGCGCTTTTCGGGTCTAAGGTCTTGTTAAGCGCAGGAAGGGGCTGATGAATCGTGGATACGTCGAACAACGACTTCGGACGGACAACTCCGGAGGAACCGACCGCAGCAGCGGAAGGGGTGACGGCCCGCGTACCGGCCGCCGTGCCGCCGTCGGACCCTGCCGGCGACATGACCGTGGCCGAGCGCCAGATCAACATCCTGCGCGACAAACTGCGCCACATTGACCGGCAACTGGCCGCAGCCACCCAGAACAACACCAAGCTGGTGACGATGCTGGAGGCGGCCAAGGCCGAGATCCTCCGCCTGAAAGGCGCCCTGGAACAGGAAGGCCAGCCGCCCTACAGTTTCGGCACCGTGGTCCAGATCAACCCGCGCCGGCTGCCCACCGCGGGCAGTTCCGGCCAGGCCGCCACGGAGGAATCCGTGGACATCTTCAACGCGGGCCGGAAGATGCGCGTCGGCATCAGCCCGCTGGTCAACGTCAACCAGCTCGCCGTGGGCCAGGAAGTCCTGCTCAACGAGGCCCTCCTGATCGTCGCCGGACTCGGCTACGAACGCGCCGGCGAACTGGTCACGCTCAAGGAACTGCTGGGCAAGGACCGTGCCCTGGTGGTGGGCCGCGCCGACGAGGAACGCGTGGTGCGCCTCTCGGGCGCCCTGCAGGGCCAGCACCTGAAAATCGGTGACGCCTTGTCGCTGGATTCCCGAACGGGCTACGCCCTGGAAAAGGTGCCCCGCGCAGAAGTCGAGAACCTCGTCCTCGAGGAAGTCCCGGACATCACCTACGAGGACATCGGCGGACTGGGCCCGCAGATCGAACAGATCCGCGACGCCGTCGAGCTTCCCTTCCTGCACCCGGACCTGTACCGCGAACACGGCCTCAAGGCCCCCAAAGGCATCCTGCTGTACGGCCCGCCGGGCTGCGGCAAGACCCTCATCGCCAAGGCCGTGGCCAACTCGCTGGCGGCACGTGCCGCCGAGCGTGCCGGCAACCTCGACCTCAAGAGCTACTTCCTGAACATCAAGGGCCCCGAGCTCCTCGACAAGTACGTTGGTGAAACCGAACGGCACATCCGCCAGATCTTCGCCCGCGCCCGGGAAAAGGCCTCGGACGGCAGCCCCGTGGTGGTGTTCTTCGACGAGATGGACTCCCTGTTCCGCACCCGCGGCACCGGCGTGTCCTCCGACGTCGAGACCACCATCGTGCCGCAGCTGCTGAGCGAGATCGACGGCGTGGAGCGGCTCGACAACGTGATCGTCATCGGTGCCTCCAACCGTGAGGACATGATCGACCCGGCCATCCTGCGTCCCGGCCGCCTGGACGTGAAGGTCAAGATCCAGCGCCCCGATGCCGAGGCCGCCGCCGATATCTTCAGCAAATACATCACCACCGACCTCCCGTTCCATGCCACCGACCTGGCCGAGTACGGCGGAGACGTCCAGGCCACCGTGGACGCCATGGTCCAGCGGACGGTGGAAGCCATGTACTCCACCGAGAAGTCCAACGAGTACCTCGAAGTCACGTACGCCAACGGCGACACCGAGATGCTCTACTTCAAGGACTTCAACTCCGGCGCCGTGGTGCAGAAC